>JAEUJZ010000148.1 GCA_016794505.1 Myxococcales bacterium | reverse complement strand
GGTGCGGAGGATGATTGGAATGCGGACATCGCACACGCGGCAGTAATAAACTCGCCGACGCGCGTCACGTTTTAGCCGGGACATGCGAACCCCCAATTTCAAGATACCGCAAGGACTGGGAATAGCTGGGACACAGCGTGGCCCCAGAGACAGCCCCCCGAATCTATTGGGATTTTTCCGCCCAGGGGTGAAATGGGGTCGGTTGCAGGTGGGACGTGGGGGCGGCCCAGGTGGGGGCGGAGAGGTGGGGTGCGTGGGGGCGCGAGCGTTGCCATTGCCGCTGACGTTGCTACCAGCGCCATCGCAACCGCGATGCCGTGGCCGGCTTCGCTGCGGTCAGCCGGCTTGGCTTGCGCGGCGCTTCCGCTCTTCCAGGGTCGCCAGCATGCCGGGCAGCGCCTGGAAGTCTTTGTCGCGACCGGCCTCGGTCTTGACCTGGATCAGCATGGGCAGGTCCAGCGTGCGGACCCGCAGCTCGCCTTCGACGATGTCGCGCGCGTGCGGGGCCAGCTCTTCGTAGCCACGATGGCCCGAGATCTCGCACAGCACATCGAGCTTGCCGAGCGTCGTCCGCAGAAGCAGGTGCCCCTGACCAGCGAGGTCCGACGCGCGCGGACGCAGCTTGCGGTGCATCAGGTCGTTGCGAAAATGCGCGTCGAGCCCGTCGAGGACCGCCATCAGCCGCGCGATGTTCTCTGGCGAACGGCGATGCACGACGTCGATGTCATCAGTGCGGTACACGACGTCGTTCAGGATGGCGGCGACACCGCCGACAACAATGAACTCGACCTGTGCGGACGCGAGCTTGGCCAGAAGCTCCGTCCAGTTCTCTCCCAGGCGACTCATGCCCCGCTCACGCGACGTGGCGCAGTGCGCCGCGCAGGTCGTCTTCGTCGCAGGCTAGGCTCTCGGCCAGGCGCAGGTTGTCGAGCGGCGAGCGCTCCATCGCATCCCAGATCAGCGTGCGATCGACGTCTGCCACTGCCGCGATCACGTCGGGCCGATGCTCCATCAGCCACTCTAGCGCCGTCGCCACTTCGGGAATCGCTGCTGGATCGACGTGGCGAAAGATCGCGTCTGCCCCCGCGCAGTCCGCATCGGGCACCACGATCGGCGGACGCTTTGGCGGCGCCAGCGACGCGATGAATGCGGACAGCTTGGCCAGACGATCCGTGGCGAGCATTCGGCAACACTGCCACGGGTCCGGCAACCAAGACAAGGAAGACTCAGCACGGCTTGGCGGTCGCACAGGTCCGGCATTCATCGGGGCCGTCAGACGTGGCGGGTCTGCCGTGCCATGCGGGGGCGCTGAAGCGGAGCGGCTCCCCCTGGGCACTTATGCTTCTGCGAGCTGTTCTGCGACACCGTGACTGGATGGCGAAAAAATACGTGCTCACACCGGGGGCGATCTGCCAGGATACCGGCATGTTTGAACAGGCCTTCCGGAACATCGACGACGTGCTGTGGAAAGAGGCGGGCTGCACGACGGAGCTCGACTACACCGAGCAGACGTCCTGGCTGCTGTTTCTGAAGTACCTCGATGGGCTGGAACAGGATCGCGCCGATGAAGCGGCGCTGTCCGGCAAGTCCTACGCGTACATTCTGGATGCACCGTATCGCTGGGAAAGCTGGGCCGCGCCCAAGGGCAAGGACGGCAAGCTGGACCACAACGTCGCGCTGACCGGCGATGACCTGCGCGACTTCGTCGACCACCGGCTGTTCCCGTACCTGTCGCGATTCACGTCGCGGGCCAGCGGACCGAACACCATCGAATACAAGATTGGGCAGATCTTCGGCGAGATCCGAAACAAGATCTCAAGCGGCTACAACCTGCGCGAGATCATCGACCAGATCGACGGGCTGCGCTTCCGTTCGCAGACCGAAAAGCACGAGCTATCGCACCTGTACGAAGCCAAGATCCGCAACATGGGCAACGCCGGGCGCAACGGTGGCGAGTACTACACGCCCCGCCCGCTGATTCGCGCCATCATCCGCGTCGTCAATCCCCGCGTCGGCGAGACGATCTATGACCCCGCCGTCGGCTCGGCCGGCTTTTTGTGCGAGGCGTTCGAGTACCTGAAGGCCGGCGGCAAGCTGACCACCAAAGACCTGAGCACGCTGCAGACGCGAACGTTCTACGGCAAAGAGAAGAAGCCGCTGGCCTACGTGATCGCGATCATGAACATGATCCTGCACGGCATCGAAGCGCCGGACATCCGGAAGACAAACACGCTGAACGAAAACCTGGCCGATGTGCAGGAGCGCGACCGCTACGACGTGGTGCTGGCCAATCCTCCCTTTGGCGGCAAAGAGCGCAAAGAGGCGCAGCAGAACTTCCCCATCCGCACGGGCGAGACCGCATTCCTATTTCTGCAGCACTTCATCAAGATGCTGCGGGCGGGAGGACGGGCCGGCATCGTCATCAAGAACACCTTCCTGTCGAACACCGACAACGCATCCGTCAGCCTGCGGCAAAAGCTGCTGACCGAATGCAACCTGCACACCGTGCTGGACTGCCCGGGCGGGACGTTTCAGGGGGCTGGCGTAAAGACCGTCGTGCTGTTCTTCGAAAAGGGCGCCCCGACGAGGAACGTCTGGTTCTATCAGCTCGACCCCGGTCGCAACCTGGGCAAGACCAACCCGCTTTCCGACGCCGACCTGGCCGAGTTCATCGAGCTACAGGAGACCCGCGCCGATTCCCCCAAAAGCTGGACCCTCGACGCCGCGACCATCGACCGCAGGACCTTCGACCTGTCGGTGAAGAACCCCCACCGCACCGAAGAAGTCGCCCACCGAAGCCCCGCCGAGATCTTGGAAGAGATCGCAGCACTCGATGCCGAGAGCGCCGAAGTGCTGGAGAACATCCGGGGGCTGCTGTGAAGCTGTTGCCCGTTCAATTTGAAGGCCAGAACATCCGCCGCCTATACGACGAAGGGAGCCAGACTTGGCTCTTTTCCGTCGTGGACATCATCGGGGTGCTGACGCAGCAGCCGGACTACCAGGTGGCGAGAAAGTACTGGAAGGTTCTAAAGGGCCGCTTGGCAAAAGAGGGGAGCCAAGTGGTAACAAACTGTTACCAGTTGAAGCTGACCGCGGCGGATGGGAAGCAGCGCCCGACGGACATGGCCAGCGCCGAGACGCTGCTACGCCTGGTGCAGAGCGTGCCCAGCCCGAAGGCCGAGCCGATCAAGCAGTGGCTGGCCAAGGTCGGCTATCAGCGCATGCAGGAAATGTCCGATCCGTCGCTGGCCCTGGATCGCGCGCGCGCCACCTGGCAGAAGCACGGCCGCAGCGAAAAGTGGATCGCGCAGCGGATGATGGGGCAAGAGACGCGCAACAAGCTGACCGACTACTGGGCCAGCCACGACATCAAAAAGGGCGACGAATACGCCCTGCTGACCAACCTGATCCACGAAGAGTGGAGCGGCGTCAGCGTCGCTGAACATAAGGGCCTAAAGGGCCTAAAGACGCAGAACCTGCGCGACCACATGACCGAGGCGGAGCTGATCTTCACCGCCCTGGCCGAGCTATCGACGCGCCAGATTGCCGAGACCACCGAAGCCACCGGCCTGCCCGAAAACAAGACCGCCGCCCAAGCTGGCGGCCGAATCGCCCAGCGCGCCCGCCGCGAGCTTGAGTCAAAGACCGGCAAACCCGTCGTCACCAGCGAAAACTACCTCCCCCCGCCCCGCCCCCAAAAACGCCTCGAAAGCCGCAAACCATGAGCCCCCAAAAAGCCAATAAACCAGCCCCAAATAAGATTGCCGGACAACCTCCGGGGGCTGCGGTGAAGGAGGGGTGGCAGACGAAGAATCTGGGTGACGTAGCGACGCTACAGAGAGGATTTGATCTGCCAACTCAGAACAGAGTCAGCGGACCATACCCGCTCGTCAGTTCTAGCGGCATCAGCGATACGCATCACCAGCACGCGGTTCGCGGACCCGGCGTTGTCACCGGTCGAAGCGGTAGCATCGGAAATGTGTTCTTCATTGAAGAAGATTTTTGGCCGCTCAATACAACGCTCTACATAAAAGACTTTCACGGGAATGATCCTCGCTTTGTATTTTATTTATTGAATGACTTTGATCTGAAGAGATTCTCTAGTGGTACTGGAGTGCCAACACTCAACCGCAACTTCGTGCATGACGAACGGGTGTTTGTTCCGACATTGCTAGCAGAACAAAAGCGAATCGTCGCCCTCCTCGACGAAGCGTTTGCGGGCATCGCCACCGCCAAAGCCAACGCCGAAAAGAACCTGCAAAACGCCCGCGCCGTCTTCGAGAGCCACCTCCATTCTGTTTTCACTCAGCGTGGGGAGGGGTGGGATGTGAAACCGCTCGGCGAACTATCGCAGTTTAAGAATGGATTGAACTACAATAAGCGTAGCGGTGGGCAGACGTTACCAGTAGTTGGTGTCGCTGATTTTCATGATAATGACTTCGTGCCGATTTCTGATTTGCAATCTGCAACGATTGACGGCGACCTTGCTGACAATTACGCGATCCAACGAAATGATATTTTGGCCGTCCGATCTAATGGCAGCAAACACCTAGTTGGTCGCTGCATGCTAGTAGGCGATGTCGACGAATTGGTATCCTATTCCGGTTTCATTATTCGAATTCGATTCGACGCCAAGATCGTATTTCCCGAATTCTTATTGCACTTCATGAAGTGCAAGGCAACGCGTGACATTTTGACGGCGGGTGGTGGTGGTGCGAACATCACCAACATCAACCAGGAAAAACTTTCCTCTCTTCTGGTCCCGCTGCCGCCCTATAAGACTCAAGTACA
Source organism: Myxococcales bacterium (assembly GCA_016794505.1). Taxonomy (GTDB): domain Bacteria; phylum Myxococcota_A; class Polyangia; order Palsa-1104; family JAEUJZ01; genus JAEUJZ01. Next base: position 23,968 of record JAEUJZ010000148.1, on the reverse strand, counting down.
AGTGGCCTCTGCGCTCGATTCCATGCGCGCCGAAACCCAGCGCCTCGCCTCTATCTACGAGAAGAAGATTGCTGCATTAGATGCGTTGAAGAAGGCGCTGTTGCGGCAGGCGTTTGCGGGGGAGCTTTAGGGTGGGGGGAATGTTGGTGCGGCAGCCTGAACACACCAAGCGAGCGAAGCCATGAACGAGGCAGAGACGCGAGCCGAGCACATTGATCCAGCGCTGCGGGCGGCCGGCTGGGGCGTCGTCGAAGGCAGCAAGATCCTGCGCGAGCACGCCATCACGGGGGGACGCATCGAGGGGCCCGAGCGACGCGGGCGGGCGCTTACCGCCGACTATGTGCTGGTCTATCGCAACCGCAAGCTGGGCGTGATCGAGGCCAAGGCCTGGGACCAGCCGCTGACCGAGGGCGTGGCGCAGGCCAAGAACTACGCCGGCAAGCTGCGCGTGCGCTTCGCGTACTCCAGCAATGGCCAGGGCCTGTACGGCATCGACATGGAGTCGGGCCAGGAAGGCGAGCTAGCGCGCTATCCGACGCCCGATGAGCTGTGGGCGCAGACCTTTGCCGAGGCCAATCGCTGGCGCGACCGCTTTGCCGCGATTCCTTTCCCCGACAAAAGCGGTAGCTGGCTGATTCGCTTCTATCAAGAGATCGCCGTCTACCGCGTGCTCGACAAGCTGAGCGAGGGACAGTCGCGCATCCTGTTGACGCTGGCCACCGGCACCGGCAAGACCTCGATCGCGTTTCAGATTGCCTGGAAGCTGTTTCAGGCGCGCTGGAACCTGACCGACCGCGACCGGGCCGAGGCTCCGACGCGAAGGCCGCGCATCCTGTTTCTGGCTGACCGCAATACGCTGGCCAGTCAGGCGTACAACGACTTTTCGGCGTTTGCCGCGTTTGCCGACGATGCACTGGTTCGTATCGAGCCCGAGCTGATTCGCAAAAAGGGCCACGTTCCGAAGAACGGCAGCGTGTTCTTCACGATCTTTCAGACCTTCCTGACCGGCCCGCGTAAGGAGGGCACGCCCACGCCCTATTTCGGGGAGTATCCGCCCGACTTTTTCGACTTCATCGTCATCGACGAGTGCCATCGCGGCGGGGCCAACGACGAGAGCAACTGGCGCAGCATTCTTTCGTACTTCGCACCAGCGGTGCAGCTGGGTCTGACGGCGACCCCTAAGCGCAAGGACAACATCGACACCTACGAATATTTCGGCAAGCCGGTGTTCGTCTATTCGCTGAAGGACGGGATCAACGATGGCTTCCTGACCCCGTTTCGGGTCAAGCAGATCGCCACGACGCTGGACGAGTATGTCTATACGCCCGACGACGAGGTGATGGATGGCGAGGTCGAGACGGGCAAGCGATACCAGGAAGCGGACTTCAACCAGATCATCGAGATCGAGGCGCGCGAGCGGAAGCGGGTCGCCGTGTTCATGGAGCAGATCAACCAGAGCGAAAAGACGCTGGTGTTCTGCGCGAACCAAGCGCACGCGCTGGCGGTGCGCAACCTGATTAACCAGGCGAAGACCAGCCCCGATCCGAACTACTGCCAGCGGGTGACGGCCCGCGATGGTTCCCTGGGTGACCAGCACCTGCGCGACTTTCAAGACAACGAGAAGACTATTCCCACCATCCTGACCACGTCGCAGAAGCTGTCGACGGGGGTGGACGCGCGCAACGTCCGCAACATCGTGCTGATGCGGCCCGTCAATTCGATGATCGAGTTCAAGCAGATCATCGGTCGCGGGACGCGGCTGTACGACGGGAAGTACTACTTCACGATTTATGACTTCGTGAAGGCGCACCAGCACTTCTTGGATCCAGAGTGGGATGGCGAGCCGCTGGAGCCGCCGACGCAACCGCCGCCGCCCCCGGGCCCTGAGCCTTCCCCCGGAAGCAGTCTGGAAGCCAAGAAAGTAGACGGCGCCCCGCGACAGAAGGTGAGGATCAAGCTCGCCGACGGCAAAGAGCGCAACATCCAGCACATGATGTGCACCAGCTTTTGGCATCCGGATGGAACACCGATGTCGGCGCAGCAGTTCATGCAGCTTCTGTTTGGCAAGCTGCCGGCGTTCTTTCAGGACGAGGCCGAGCTACGCACGCTGTGGAGTGCACCGGACACGCGAAAGCGGCTGCTGGAAGGACTGACCGAGGCGGGATTCGGCCCCGAACAGCTCGCCGAGATACAGAAGATCATCGACGCTGAAGCGAGCGACCTGTTTGATGTGCTGGCACACATCGCGTACGCCACCCCGCCCGTGACGCGCGAAGCTCGCGCCATGGCAGCGCGCGGCCCGATCCGCAGTCACTTCAGCGCCAAACAGCAGGCCTTCCTGGACTTCGTCTTGCAGCACTACGTGACCGTCGGCGTCGAAGAGCTGGACACCGAAAAGCTGAAGCCCCTTCTGCTGCTCAAGTACCACGACTCGATCGCCGATGCGGTGCAGGATCTGGGCAAGCCGCAAGACATCGGCAAGCTGTTTGCGAAGTTTCAGAAGTACCTGTACCAAACGGCTGTACAGACCTGAGAGCAGCGCAGGCACGCATGGGGGGATCAGCGTGTTCAGGGCCTTGCTGACCGGGCGCAGATGATCGAGGTCTGCGGGAGATTAAGGCCGGACTTGTGGCGCTCAGCCGCCGACCACCGGACTCCGCGGAGTGGTGGACTTCAGCAACGGCTCAGGTGGACGAAACTACGAGCGCGGCGGGTTGTTGCCTGAGGACAGAGGAAAGGGCGCCAAGGCGCTTGGTTGGGCGCTGGGCCTCTTCGGCGCGCGGTTCGGCAAGGAGCCGCGGTCGCAGCCAAGGGATGGGCGGTCTGGTGACGCAGGCAGGCAGGGCGTAGGGTGCGGAGTGTCGCGGGGCAAGGGCGTGCGTGGGAGTGGGCAGCCTACGACACGCCCGACGCGGACGCAAAGGCGTCTGCGCGCGCGTCCTGCCGGGAACCTGCGCCCAGCTCCAGCAGCTTCAACGCCAGATGGGCCTGCGCACGACGGCGGGGACGTGGGAATCTTTGTTGCGGTTGGGGTTTGCGGCGGTGGAGAAATGGAGTGCGTGAAAGTCAAGGCCACCTGACTTGCTGCCGCCGCGCGGATGACCTCGGGTCCGCGCTAAGATGTACACGGAACGTGAAGGAACCATGCGTCTCGTCTTGGAATTCCACCGCAGCGAGCAGGCAGATGATCCGTTCCCGTTTCGTGTGGGGCGGCAGCAGTATGTCAGGCGGACGGCTGGGGGCGGAGCCGAGACGGCCATCCTCGACTGGGACGACGCGCTGCTCCAGGACCTTGCCTTGGTGCAGCGCCCTGGCTGCGATCCCGCCATCGTCCAACGAGTAGGTGACCGCATCCAGCGCTTCATGGCCCAGACCAACTGGTCCCGCGAAGCCACGGAGCTAGCCGCTGCCGTCGATCGGCATGAGCCAGTGCGGATCACGCTGCTGTTGAACGCCGCCGAGCTCTACGCGCTCCCCTGGGAGCTGTTGACGTTCAAGGGGAGCGGCCAGCACATCGGCGCGTTGCCAGGGGTCACATTCCACTATGAGTGGCCGGATACACGGACGACTCCAGAGCAGCCGTCGCCGCGCCCCGAGGGCGGCCGCATCCTGCTGGCTTGGTCGGCCGCCGGCGGTGCCGTGCCAGCCGCCGAGCACGAAGAGGCCATCGCCAAGGCGTGCAAGGAGGGCTCCTGTGATTCCTTTGATCCGTCGAAAGATGTGCTCGCTCATGCCTCTGTAGAGCGGCTGCTAGAGAAGCTGCAGGCCGCGGCCAACGATGAGTCGTTCTCTGTTCTGCATATCCTCTGTCACGGCTCGAAGCGGGGTTCTACTTTCGGCCTAGCCTTGGATGGCGCGGACCCAGGGGACGTCGATGTTGTAGACGGCGACCGGTTGGGGCGTGTGCTGTCACCGCATGCCGCGCGACTGCGGCTTGTGGTTCTGTGCGCGTGCGACAGCGCCAACGCAGGAGAGATGGGCAACCACTTGGGCAGCGTCGCCCAAGCCCTGCACCGCGCCGACATTCAGGCGGTGGTCGCCTCGCGATTTCCACTGTCCGTGGCTGGCTCCGTGCGCCTCACCGACGCGCTTTACACGACGCTTCTTGGCGAGCCTGGCTCGCTGGAGTCCGCAATCGGCGCGGCGCGCCAGCGACTCCTGCCGATGGCCGAGCTCGACTGGGCCAGCGTGCAGCATTACGCCCGTCATGCGGACGGCGATGACACGCGCCCAGTTGTGTTCCGACCGTATCGGGGTCTGCTGGCATTCCAGCTGGAACATCGAAGATTCTTTTTCGGACGCGATGCAGAGATTGCGGAAGTCTTGAGGGACCTACAAGCGCTCGTTGACCGCAAGCAGCCGCGCTTTCTCGTCGTAGCGGGAGCGTCCGGAACCGGCAAATCCTCGCTGGTGTTCGCGGGCGCAGTGCCCAGGCTCCTGGCGGCGAATCCCGAGCTGACCTTTCTAAAGATGCGCCCCGGCAGCAACCCCGAAGCAGCGCTCAACGACGCGCTTTCGAAGCGGTCTGCGCAGCAGCCTGCCTTGCTGGTGGTCGATCAGTTCGAGGAGCTCTTCACCCAGACCGCATCGCCTGCGGACCGCCAGGCGTTCGTGCGCCGCCTGTGGTCGCTGGCCTCCTCAGCGGAGTCCGGCCTGCGCATCATCATCACGCTGCGCGTGGACTTTATTGGCCGGTGCGGCGAGCTGGTCGTAGACGATGCGGGACGGCGCCTGGATCGAATTGCCTACGACGAACAGCATCGGGTCTTCGTGGCGCAGCTTGGGCCAGAGGAACTGCGCACGACAGTGGAGGAGCCCGCGCGCAAGGCTGGGTTGGAGCTACAAGCAGGACTTGCCGACCGGATTGTGCAGGCCGTCGGTGCCGAACCCGGAGCGCTGCCACTTCTGGAAGATGTGCTCGATGTGCTGTGGCAAAAGCGCCGCGACCGCACGCTAACCCAGAGCGCGTACGACAGCCTGGGCGGAGTGGTCGGCGCGCTGCAAAACCGCGCCGACGCGATCGTAAATGAGCTACCGCCAACCGACCGGGCGTTGGTGCAGCGTCTGCTGACTAGCTTGGTCGCCGTGGCCGACGACACGACGCTCGATAGCCGGCAGCGGGTCGCGGTGGCAGAGCTGCGGCAGTCCGTGGCGGCGGCGGATGCGTCCGGGTTCGATCGAGTGCTCAAAGCGCTGGTCGACGCCCGCCTGCTGGTTGTCGATGACAACAAGCAGTCGCCCACCGTGGAAGTGGCGCACGAAGCCCTGATCCGCAAGTGGCCCACACTGCGCGCCTGGATTGATGAAGACCGCGCTGGGCTGCTGGTGCAGCGCCGGGTCAAGCAGGCCGCACAGCTGTGGGACACGCAGCGGCGCGACGACTCGCTGCTGTTTCGCGGTGCACAGCTGGCCCAGGCCACAGAGTGGCGCAAGACCAGGGAATCCCGACTGGGGGATGTGGACCGCAGCTTCCTCGACGCCAGCGAGGCCCTCAAACGAAAACAGGACCAAGAAGCCACCGCCCGCCTGCGACAGACGCGCATTGTGGCGGCGCTTCTGGCTGTGCTTTTCGTGGGCGCGGCCGTGGCCGGAGTGCTGGCGATTCGAAACGCAGCGGAGGCCAAGACAAAGGCCGCCGAGTCCCGCGCGACGCTGCTCGTCGCACTCGCCCAGAACGTCAAGGCAGATCCCACCGCGGTGACGCCCCTCCTTCGCGAGCCCGGACATCAGGCTTCTACGCTGTGGACCCAATCCGCGTTGGACGCGCTCCAGACTGGGATTGCTGAAGTCGTCCTGCGAGGGCACGAGGACTTCGTCCGTTCGGTCGCCTTCAGCCCCGATGGAAAGAAGATTGTCACTGGCAGCTTCGACCACACCGCGCGGGTCTGGAACGCCGACGGCTCCGGCGATCCGCTCCCGCTCAAGGGGCACGAGGAATCCGTAATAGCGGTGGCCTTCAGCCCCGACGGAACGAAGATCGTCACCGGCAGCGAGGACAAGACTGCGCGGGTCTGGAACGCCGAACGCTCCGGCGATCCGCTCCCGCTCAAGGGGCACGAGGAATCCGTAGTAGCGGTCGCATTTAGCCCCGATGGAAGGAAGATCGTCACCGGCGGCACTGACAAGACCGTGCGCATCTGGAACGCCGACGGCTCCGGCGCTCCGGTCGTGCTCCAGGGGCACGAGCGCTTCGTACTAGCCGTGGCCTTCAGCCCCGATGGAAGGAAGATCGTCACCGGCGGCTTTGACAAGATCGCGCGCATCTGGAACGTCGACGGATCCGGCGATCCGGTCGTGCTCCAGGGGCACAAGGAATCCGTAGTAGCGGTGGCCTTCAGCCCCGATGGAACGAAGGTCGTCACCGGCAGCGCTGACAAGACTGCGCGCATCTGGAATGCCGATGGCACCGGCGCTCCGCTCGTGTTCGATGGGCACGAGGACGACGTCTATTCCGTCGCCTTTAGCCCCGATGGAAAGAAGATCGTCACTGGCAGCTTCGACCACACCGCGCGGGTCTGGAAGGCCGACCGCTCCGGCGCTCCGCTCGTGCTCAAGGGGCACAATGCATCCGTACTAGCGGTGGCCTTCAGCCCCGACGGAACGAAGATCGTCACCGGCAGCGAGGACAAGACTGCGCGGGTCTGGAACGCCGACGGCTCCGGCGATCCGCGCGTGCTCCAGGGGCACGAGGAATCCGTACTTGCGGTGGCCTTCAGCCCCGATGGAAGGAAGATCGTCACCGGCAGCGCGGACAAGACTGCGCGGGTCTGGAACGCCGACGGCTCCGGCGCTCCCGTCGTGCTCCAGGGGCCCGAGGCCTCTGTCGCTGCAGTCGCCTTCAGCCCCGACGGAAAGAAGATCGTCACCGGCAGCTGGGACAAGACTGCGCGGGTCTGGAACGCCGACGGCTCCGGCGATCCGCTCCCGCTCAAGGGGCACGAGGCCTCTGTCGCTGCGGTCGCCTTCAGCCCGGACGGAACGAAGATCGTCACCGGCAGCTGGGACAAGACCGCGCGCATCTGGAACGCCGATGGCTCAGGCGCTCTGCGCGTGCTCCAGGGGCACATGGACTTCGTAGCAGCGGTCGCCTTCAGCCCGGACGGAACGAAGATCGTCACCGGCGGCAAGGACAAGACTGCGCGGGTCTGGAACGCTGACCGCTCCGGCGATCCTCTCGTGCTTCAGGGGCACGAGGAATCCGTCAAGTCGGTCGCCTTCAGCCCGGACGGAAAGAAGATCGTCACCGGCAGCTGGGACAAGACCGCGCGGGTCTGGAACGCCGGCGCTCCCGAGGCTCCGCTCGTCCTCAAGGGGCACGCGAGCTCCGTCGTAGCGGTCGCCTTCAGCCCCGACGGAACGAAGATCGTCACTGGTAGCGATGACAATACCGTGCGGATCTGGACGGTTGGAAGTGATCTGCTTGTTGAAGCGCTATGGAACGCCACCAGCGATTGCCTGCCCGAACACCGCCGCCAGGAGCTTCTTGCGGAATCTCCCGCCGAGGCGAAGCAGGGTTATGCGCGCTGCCGGCAAGAGGTCGCCCGGCGCCGAGGATGGGCGGCGCCTTAGCCAGTGGCCACGCGGAGACCGTGGGGGGGGCAGGGCACTACCGGCAGACCGAAGCCGATTTGGTGAGCAGGTGATCGAGATGGTTTGCTGCGGCTGTCCGTTCAGGTAGGGCGTCGGGGATGCCGCAATTCGGCGATGGTCCGCGGCTAATAGCCCCATGCGGGGCTGGTAGACGTCGGGGGCACTGCGCAGCGTCGAGCAAGCTCAGCCCGCGTTTCCTCAGCCGTCGCGTAGCAGCGCCAGTAGACCGCCGGCTCTGTCAAGCTCACCTCCGCCAGCGCAAACGGCCTCGCTGGGTCATCCGGATGCACCCACCGCACCGCGCACAGCAGCACCCCGCCTTGTCGGCGCAGATCAAACAGGGTCCACATCCGGTCGCGCTTGCTCGTCGCGCGGCTCAAGAAATCATGCGCCTGCCGCTCAGCCGGCTGGCTGAGGTCGAGTGTTGCGAGCGCCACCAGCGGTGACTGACGAAGCTGGCGGCGACGGCGAGACACACTTGCACTACGAACGTGACAGCACATACACTCCTCCGGTTCGCGTCGGACCAGTTGCTTGACCGGCTCGGGTCTGACGCGGGCGATGGGCTCCCGGTTCACGCCGGGGGCCTTTTGGTTTTTCGAGCCCCAGGGAGCGGGCTCAAGTACAAGGAATATCTGGCCTTCCTGTGTTTGGCAATACTCTAAACCTTGGGTATTCGACGTGACATTTGCCAAGTTTTTTTAAGTGTGGGCTGCGTGCTACTTGGTGAAGATGGTTCGCGGTCGGAAGAACCCCTTGCACTTCGGGTTGCCCGCTCGGCTTCGCAAGGCACGGCGGGCGGCAGAGCTAACGCCGAATGCCGTTGTGCAGCAGTTAGGCGGGGATCAGGCGATCATTCGCGAGATTGAAAATGGGCAGCGCCTGCCCACCGTCGGGACAATCGCGCGGCTTGCTGCTGTGCTGGGCGTGATGCCTGCCTGGCTGGCCTATGGAATCGGCGAGCCATCGACGGGCCAGAAACCGCCGACATGCCACGGCATGGGAGCGCGACTGCAAGACGCGCGGTCGCTGGCCGGCTACAGCAAAGCCGCTGTAGCTAGGCTGGTTGACCTTAGCCCCAGCGCATACGCCAAAATTGAGAATGGTGGCCAATCCGGCGTCGACGTGATCGAATCGTTAGCCAAGGCGCTTGGCGTGTCGCCTGGGTGGCTGGCCTTCGGCACCGGGCTGCATGTCGTGACATCGCCGCGCCGTGGCCGCCCCCCCGCCCAATCACCCGCCGACGTTCGCTGACTCGTCCCCCACCAGCAGCCCCCGCACCTGCGCCGGATGCCACAGCCCGCCATCCCTCGGCCGAATCCCCTCCGCCGCCAGCCGAATCCCAATCTCCTGCAGCGACGTTCCTTCGGCACGAAGCTCCAGCGCCCGTCGGGACGCCGCTTCCTTGTCGCCCCGCAACCCCACTTGCAGCAGCTTCGCCACCTGTGCCGGGTGCCAGATACCGCCGCGCAGAGGAGTCAGCTTCTCTTTGCGCAGGCGCTGACCAATCTGGTTCAGGCTCAGCCCCTCCGCGCGTAGTTCCTTCGCTCGCGCTGTCGCCGCTTCGGGGTCATGGCGTCGTGGGATGCGCGGGCCGGTGGGCCGGATGGAGTGGACCTGCTCTGTCCCTTGCCGTCGCAGAACGATGCTCAGCCGCTGCGCTCTCCACTTGCCGTTGCGTCGCGATGGGATTCCTTTTTCGTTTAGGAGTCTCGCGATCTGATGCAGCTTCAGACCCTCTGCGCGCATGTCTCGGATCTTGCGAAGCACTTCCTGTTCATCGGCCAGCGGCACCAACAACCGCCGCCCGTTATCGTCGGTGTCATGGCTGAACTCGTAGCCATATGGCGCGGGGCCAAGCCGCACTCCCTGCTTCATCATGTGCTGTAGCGCGTCGCGCGTTCTCTCGGAGATCACCTCTCTTTCAAACTGGTTGTAGTTGGCGAGGTTCATCAGCACCATCCGTCCCGCTGCTGAGTGCGTGTTGACCATGCCGCACAGCGACAGCAGGTGATACCGATCGTCGCTGAAGAACTCCTCGACCAGCGAGCAGACATCGCGCAGCGAGCGACTCAGGCGATCCAGCTTCATGACGATCAGTGTGTCGGCGCGTCCTCGACGCAGCAGGGCCAGTGCATCCCGAAGCGCAGGCCGATCGAGTGTGGCCCCGGAGACGCCCTCATCAGCTTTTATGTCGATGAGCTTGAGCGACTGCGCTTTGCAATAGGCGCGAATCCTATCGCGTTGTACGTCGAGGCTCACGCCCTCGGAGGCTTGCTCCTGCGTGCTCACTCGCACGTACCCGACCGCCGTCCGAACATATCCAACCGCCGACCGCATCCTGTTTGTATTCCGCTGTGTGTGCATGCGGCGCGTAATAACTCTCGCCCATGGACGTCAACGGTGACGTCCAAAAGACGTCCGCGCTGGCCCCGTCGCTGGTTCTGCAAGCCGCGCGCAGCAGCGACGGCACAGCTCTGGCCATTTCTGCTCTTTCTGGACGTCAGATGGACGTCCAAATTCTGCCCGCGTTGACCGCGATCCCCACTGCGCGCAGCAGCGCGGCCATGGGTAGACGATGCGGACATCGGTGAAGGCTTCGACCGCAGATGAACCGCTGGAAGATTCCCGAAGCGCTGGAGCGTGAGGTGCTCGCTAGAGACACCCAATGTGTCTACTGCGGGGTCGCATTCATCCCAGCCAGCCCATCGCGAAGGCACCGGCCATCGTGGGAACACATCGTCAACGACCAGAGAATCGTGACGCGCGAGAACATTGCGCGGTGCTGCATCTGCTGCAATGCCAGCAAGGGCGCGAAGCTACTCTCTGATTGGCTGGAGTCGGGCTACTGCAAGCGCCGAGGCATCACAAAAGAGACCGTGGCGCCCGTGGTGAAAAGGGCACTGGTGTCGCCTCCTACGCTCTCGGCGTCGTAGCTGATGTGGCGGCGGGCGGCGGCCGTCAAGCTACGTGGATGGGCATGCGGAGGGCGCCTTCGTTTTGTGGGAGTGCTGCCCGTGCTGCTTGCGCACTGTGGTAGTCGCGCCAGCAGACAGCCCGCTGCGTCAGGCTCACCTCGGCCAGCGAGAACGGCTTGGCCCGGCTATCGGGATGCACCCACCGCACGACGCACAGCAGCACATCACCCTGCCGATGCAGAGTGAGCAGCTTCCACATTCGCTCGTGCTTGCTCGTCGCCCGCGCCAAGAAGTCATGCGCCTGCCTCTCCCCCGGCTTGCTTAGATCCAGCATCGCCAGCGGCGGCAAGGTCGGGGCCTGCCGAAGACGCGGTGGACGACGACGACGAGACGCAGTTGCACGGTTCGGACGAAAGCACATAGACTCCTCCTGTTCGCGTCGGGCCGGAACTTTCCACGGTGGCGGCCTGACGCGGGCGATGGGCTCCCGGTTCGCGCCGGGGGCCTTTTTGGTTTTCGAGCCCTGATCTAGCGGGCTCAAGTGGCAGAGATACGTGGAGTCCGGATCTTTTGCAATAGGGTTAAGGGGGTGTTTTCGTTGGGGAACGATAGAAATTTTTTGCCCAGGCGCTACGTGCTACGCGGGGCCGATGGTTCGCGGCTCACCAAACCCCAGGCATGTCGGCATCGCGTCTCGTCTGAGCAAGGCCAGGCGGCTGGCCAAAATGACCAGGACGGGGCTTGAGCAGAAGGTGGGAGGGACGAAGGGGGCGATCCTCTATATCGAAAGCGGCAAGCGACTGCCGACGATCGCCACGGTCGTCCGCCTGGCTGCTGCGTTGGCGGTGTCCCCGGCTTGGCTGGCGTTCGGGATCGGCGGCATGGCCGCGGAGAGTCGGCCCGCGATGACCGAGGGCATGGGCAAGCGCCTGGCAAGCGCCCGAGAGGAGCGAGAGCTGACCAAGGCCGCGCTGGCTCGCTTGGTTGGCCTGAGCCCGAGCACGGTGGCCGACATCGAAAACGGCGCACAGACAGGCGTCGAGGTCATCGCAGGCTTGGCGTTGATGCTGCGCATCAACCCCGCTTGGCTGGCGTTTGGCGAAGGCCCGCAGGTCTTGCCATCGCCGCGTCGGGGCCGCCCTCCCGCCCAGCCTCCCACCCAGCCTCGCTGAGCCTGCGCTCGTCCTGCCCGGAGCGCCGGGAAAACGTCCTGGGAATGGCGTTCCTTGATGGCCGGATGTCGGTACGTTCCCGTGAGAAGGGAATGGTCACGGCGCAGGGATAGAGCTTTTGACATGACGGCTGCCAGAGGATCTGTGCCAGCCGCGGTATTAGTGCATTGCCCATGGGTGGGGTTACAGTGATAGACGTCGCAATGTCGAACTCCGACAGCAGAAGCAGAGTCGCTCTTCTCATCGGCTTCGCGCTCTTGCTCCAACGTGCCGCCGTGTTCGCTGGGCCGCCCTCTTTCGAGGAGATTCGTCGGGCTGGTGCCGCAACGGAGCTATTCTCGTTTGTGCGCAAGCTCTGCAAAGCCGCAACAACTACTGGACTCGATATTTCTGCCATCCGACGCGTTCATCCAGCGGTGCGGATCGATACGGGAGCTGACGGGATCGAGCTCCATTATCAGCAACACATCGTGGCCATGGTGGCACTTAGCAGGCAAGCGAGCCAGTGGGAGCCAGAGATCGACTGCAGCTTGGACCCATCAGCGCAACTGCTATTGGTCGATCTCAAAGAACACTTTGGCGCCTGTAGCATGAGCTCCTCACTCGACGCAGGTTCGTACTGGCAGTGCCACTTTGACGCGCCCATCAAGATCGATGATCGCCGCTCTTGTTCCATTACTGCACTTGGGAAAGGCATCACCTGGGGGATGAACATGTGGATCGACTCGCTGCAACTGAAGATTCACCTGAAACGCGCCGCCAAGGGAGTCCCCCTGAAATCCCAGGACTCTCGCCATGGCACCAAGCGTCCTTCGGTGGCCCCCGCCCCGCAGGGTTAGCTGCTATGGGCTCGCTCCGTCTCGGCTGACGCCAGCAGCTTCGCCACCTGCGCCGGGTGCCACAGCCCGCCCGCCTTGGGGCGCATGCCTTCTCCCGCCAGCCGAATCCCGATCTCGCGCAGCGAAGTCCCCTCGGCGCGAAGATCCAGCGCCCGCCGCGTCGCGGCTGCGGTGTTGCCGTGTGTCGCGTCCTGAAGCAGCTTGGCGACCTGCGCCGGGTGCCAGATGCCGCCGCGCAGAGGCGTCAGCTTCTCCTTGCGCAGGCGCTGGCCAATTTGGTTCAGGCTCAGACCCTGCGCGCGTAGCTCCTTCGCTCGCTCCGTCGCGGTTTCGGGCTCGTGGTGCAGCGGAATCAGGGGGCCGTGCGTGCGCGTGGGGCGGATTTGTTCAGTGCCTTGCCGACGCAGCAAGCGGCTTAGGCTCTGCACTCGCCAAACTCCGTTGCGCCGAGCCCGGATACCCGCGTCATTCAGCCACCGCGCGATCTGGTGCAGTTTCAGCCCGTCGCTGCGCATATCACGAATCTGCCGCAGCACATCCTGTTCTTCGGTCAGCGGCACCAGCAAGCGCCTCCCGTTCTCGTCGGTGTCGTGGCTGAAGCGATAGCCATACGGCGCCGGCCCGAGGCGAATCCCCTGCGCCTTCATGTGCTGTAGCGCGTCGCGCGTCCGCTCCGAGATCATCTCCCGCTCGAATTGGTTGTAGTTCGCGAGGTTCATCAGCACCATGCGCCCCGCCGCCGAGTGTGTGTTGACCATGCCGCACAGCGACAGCAAGTGATACCGCTCGTCGGTAAACAGCTCATCGACGAGCGTGCAGACATCACGCAGCGACCGCGACAGCCTGTCCAGCTTGGCGACGAGCAGCGTGTTCGCGCGTCCCCGCCGCAGCATCTGTAGCGCCGCTTGCAGGGCGGGGCGGTTGAGAGTGCTCCCCGAATATCCCTCATCCGCCTTTATGTCGATAAGCCTGATCCCATTGATCCGACAATAGGCTCTCAGCTTATCGCGCTGTACGTCCAAGCTCACCCCCTCGGTGGCTTGCTCCTCCGTGCTGACCCGAACGTAGCCGATGGCGGTTTTAGTGGTCTGTGTATGGGCATGTGCTCGCATGCCGGGCTTATTAAACAGAATGGGGGTTCAGATCAAGGGAATCTTTTTCTCCGTCGAGAAACCTTAATCTTTGGGGGCTAAAAAGGGGGCGGAAGCATGTGCGCAGCAGCACATCTGTCCGGTCGTGGGAGCTTAGCCGGAGGGCGTGTGCGGGCGCTTCGCTGGGGGGCTGGGACTCCCTTTTGCCGCGTGTTCGCTACGTTGCGGTCAGGGGGCCGACACGGGAGCCAGCGCGCCGGGAAGCATTCGTTCTGCGGCTTATGCAGATAAGGCGTCGGTGTCTATGAAGATGTCGAGCGTGTCCTATGACCTATTCTGCGTTTGTCACAGGGCTGGGGGATCGCTGCGACGCGTGCTTGCGCGAAGCCGGCCCGCGATGATGGATTGCCCTGCCGCCAGAAGCCATCGCCACATGTGCGGCGCTTTGTCGGCGTTGCCGGTAGCTGACTGCTCCACGGCGACATCGGCGAGCCTGACGCGGGACCGCAGCTCCTGACCACGCCATTCAGGGGAGGTGGCCCATTGGAGTGGTGACCGGCAGCGGCTTCGTCCGCCGCGCGTGCCGCGTGCGTCAAGGGCCTGGTCGGCGTATCCCGTTCCACCGCGTTGCCAAAAAGGCCGACGGTCTGCATCCCACATGCATGGAACGCGGCATCCAGGGCTGTCATGATATTGCCGTGATATCACCGTGACCGACGGGGTGATATCACGGCGATATCACCAACCGGGACATTCGGGAGCCGCGATATCACGGGGCTTGGCGGCGGCGATGTTGCCGCAATATCACCGGTCCGGCTGGTAATATCGCCGTGATATCAGCGTCGGCGACGGGGTGATATTGCCGTGATATCACGCAGCCTGAACGCCTCCCTTGTCCTGCCCAGCGAGCGACAGCCAAGCGGAACCAGCCAGCCGGCCCCACTACCTGGCGTGTTGGTGCTCCCTGCTGTGCGTCCTGCCGTCATGCCCCTACCTGTGACCTCGCCCGCAGCGGACAGCGGCTAGAACGCGCAGAACACCGCGCAGGCACCCGCGCAGAGCCCATCTTGGACGTCAACATGTGGACGTCCATTGGACGCCTGACCCAATTAAACCCCTCCGTGAAGCACCCACATTCACACACGGAGGGAAGTCATGAACACGATGGCAAAGCGTTCCGCGCGGCCGATCGGTGCCACTTACGAAGGTAATGTCTCGGTTAGGCGAGCAATCGGGTATGTGCGCGTCTCGACGGACATGCAAGCGCAGGAGGGGATTTCGCTGGAGGCGCAGCAGGCGGCGATCCAGCAGTACTGCTCGCTGCATGGGCTGAAGCTGGTCACGATTTGCCAAGACGTACTGTCGGGCGGCAAGGATCAGCGACCTGGGCTTCAGGATGCGCTGCGGACGCTGCAGAGATCAGGCGACGTGCTCATCGTGCTCAAGTTTGATCGCTTGAGCAGGTCGATTCGTCACTTCTGCGAGCTGTACGAGACCTATTTCAAAGACGGAACGAAGGAGCTGGTCGCGATCCGCGAGTCGATCCGGCTCGACTCCGCGCTGGGCCGCGCGCTGATCAACATCCTGCTGGTCTTCGCGCAAATGGAGAGGGAGGCGACGGGCGAACGCACTCGCGAAGCGATCCACCACATTCGGCAGAGCGGCTATCACTTCGGCAAGGCGCCGTATGGGAAGAAGACAATTCCCGCTCCTGACAACCCGCGCATGAAGGTCCTGGTTGATGATGAAGCGGAGCTGGCCGTGATCGCTCAGCTCAAGGCATGGGCGGCGCAGGATGTTGGCATCACAGAGATGGCGCATCGTCTGAACGCTGCGGGGATGCCACCACCGCAGGGCGAACGCTGGACCAAGAGCCTGATCTACAACCTGCGCTTGCGGCTGAGTCACATTCAGCCGCGCCCAGTAAACGAACGGCACCACACCGACGACGAACTGAAAGAGCGCATGGTCGATCTGCGCAAGCGCGGTCACACCCAAGCGCAGATCGCCGCGATTCTAAATGAGCTGGGCTTTCTGCCGCTGAAGGGTCGTCGTTTTACAGAGAGCAGCGTGCGCAAGCTCTTGGTTCATTGCAGCGAGACAAAGCTGCTGACACCGCGCCGTTTCTTGGAAGCGATGCTCGAACGCATGCGGCAGGAGCATGAAGCCGCGGGGCACGACGGGCCGTTCATGCGGCCTGGCTATCCGCGGCTGGCCAAGGTGCTGACCGAAGCGGGCTATGCGACGCCGCGAGGACGTGGGCACTGGTGGCCGGGGCAAGTGCAGCAGCTTCTGGAAGGTCGATTCGACCACTACTACAGCGTGCGGTCTTCGTCTGCACTGTAGACGTCGCTGATTGTAGCCCAGAAAGCAAGCGGCCCCCGTCGTGGTTCAGACGCCGGAGGCCAAGTTCCCCGTAGTGAGTCGAGCACCCCGTGGAACTGCGGCGCACAGTATTCGCGGGGCTTCATAAACGCAACTGCGCTTGGAGCCTTCCATGAAATCGAGTCCCGTTCATCCTTCTGTTTTCCGTCGATGGTCTCTGCCCTTGCTCTGCGCGGTGCAGAGCTGCGAGCGCTTCGCCTTCTTGGCGATGCTGCCGCTGTTCGTGCCCTACGCGCAGGAGCGGCACGCGCTGCCAGCGCCCACCGTACTGATGGTGCTCGCCGTCTTGCAGGCGCTGTCCTATCTGGGCGGTCTGCCCGGCGGCTGGGTCGCTGATAACCGGCTTGGTGCGCGGATGGCGACAATGCTGGGAGCGCTGCTGTTGGCCCTGTCGTATGGCGCACTGGCGCTCAATCGCGCGTCGGTGTTCTGGCCTGCACTCGGCTTGATGGTGATCGGTCACAGCTTGTTTAGGCCCGGCCTGCATGTGCTGATCGCCCGCGCCACGGGCCACGATGAGCAAGCGCGGGAGCGGGGTTTCCTCTGGCACTACTTGGCCGCGAACATCGGCTATGCGGCAGGCGCGCTGTTCGGCGAGTGGGCGCATGCGGCGCGCGGCTGGACGACGCTGTTCGGTGGCGCAGCGGTGGCATCGCTGCTGAGTGCTGGCCTGCTGATGCTCGGCTCGTCGCGGTTGGAAAACGATGGAACCGATGTCGTTACCACTCCCGATCAGCCGGCAGCCACATCGCGACATGGCAACATGGCCGCAGTGTGGCTGCTCTGCTCGGTCGCCGTCGTCTTTTGGCTGACGGCGCAGCAGGCCGGTAGCTCGCTCGCCGTGTTCGCATCGGTGAACACCGAGCCGCAGATTGCTCTGCTGTCACACGCGCTGCCGCTCGGCCCTGGCCTGTTCGCATCGCTGCATGGCCTGTTGGTGATCGCGATGCTGCCCATATTTCTGTACCTGCACGGGCGGTCGCAATCGCGTGCTGGCTCGACGGCAGGCAAGCTGGTCTGGGGCTATGTCGCTACGGCTTCTGCTTTCGCTCTGATGGCTGCCGCGAGCCTGCGCGGTGGGGATGCGGGCAGGGTCAGTGGCGCATGGCTGGTTGGTTGCTATGCGCTGCTTTCGCTTGCCGAGATCCTGTTGGCGCCTCTCGGTGTGTCGCTCGTCACCCAGCTGGCTCCGCGGCACAAAACTGCGCAGGCCGTGGGGCTGTGGTTTGCGGGCAGCGCCACAGGCAACGGACTCGCGGCGGTGCTCGGTCTGTGCTGGGACCGCTGGCCGCATCACCGCTACTTCGCAGTGCTGGCGGCGGTATCGCTGGCCGCTGCGGCCCCGCTTCTGTCGCGCCGCCGCCACCTGGATTGGCTCACCGCACACGCTGCAGACTCAGCGTCGCAACCCGAGGCTGAGGACAAGTCACAGACCATGACGCCAACCGCGAGCCCCGACCTCGACCCCGTCGCCCTGCCGTTCGCTGCCATCGATCTGCCCGCAAGTTGGGCTCGCATGCTGCTGGTGGCCTTGCCAATCCTGCTGCCAGCATCGTTGATCGCGAACGTGGCCCTGCCACTGCCGGTGCGCGGAGTCAGCGCGATCGTCTGCGGCCTCGCGCTGCTGTTCTGTGGACCGTTCTTGCTTGGCCATTCGCTGCTGCGCTGGGCTCGACGCGGAACCGCCCCTGCCAGGTAGTCGGGAGACAGCACCATGGCCAAACGACCCTCAAGAAGCTCTCTGGGATCTCCTGCGATACGCGGTCGGGATCGAACATCCCGCTCTCCGTGACGCCCCCATGAAGCTCGTCGTGAACGTACTACCCAGCCAAGGTCACACAGTCCTTGGCCTGATTGTGGCCGAGCCGCGCGAGGACATCGATCGGCTCACGCTCGGCCCCAAGAAGTAGCTGCAACCCAATCCCCCATACCTGCCATCCGCCTCTGCTGACGCCAGCGAGTGGCGTGCTCGGGCGGCCAGCAAGGACGAGTTCTGCATGCGAACTTGGAGGCCCTTGGGTCGTCCGCAGAACATAGTCCAGCGGGCCGCACCGGAAAGGCCACAAGCCGCACGCCGATGATGGACGAGACGAGGTCTCGGATGACTTCATCCTATCGACGAAGTCCTTGAACAAGGACATCCGCCAATCGGCGGAGAGGATGAAGAAATGGGACCTACCGTGACCTCTATGTACAAGAGTGCTCGATCCAATCGCTGTCCACATCATCAGGCTCGCTTCCTAAACCAACACAGCGGCGCGTGGCGAACCGAGGGTGCGAGGTTCGAGTGTCGGGATGGTCGCGGGCGTTGACGGGCCTGTTGGTCGCTGGGTCGCTACCCCAGCGACGGCTCCGCGTAGGCC
The DNA here is from genome assembly GCA_016794505.1 of Myxococcales bacterium. GTDB lineage: Bacteria > Myxococcota_A > Polyangia > Palsa-1104 > JAEUJZ01 > JAEUJZ01. The sequence goes on along the minus strand of JAEUJZ010000148.1, from coordinate 5,610 downwards.
CGACGACTTTCGATGAGCGAATTGCCCTCGACTACGCAGGCGGCAGAGAAGAGAATTGGATGCTCATGATCCCGTGGGTCTCGTTCACCGCGCCATCGAGGTCGAGATGATCGTCGGCGTCGACTTCGGTGCGCCGCAGCGGGCGCGCGACCAGCGGCGGAAGATCATAGCAATCGCCGCGCACTCGACGGGCTGGGGCTCCTACCGCATCGACGCGACCGGGATGAACACACGGCTCCTTGCGAACGAGCCTCCAGGCTGGAGCGCGAAGGAACTTGGCGACGAGCTTGTGGCCAGACCTGCCCGCGTCGTCGGCTTCGACTTCCCGTTCTGCGTTCCCCACGCACTCCTGCGTGAGCCGAGGTTCGCCGCGGACGTCGGATACAGAGGCGGTGCGTTTCTTGGCTGGCGCTCGTTCAATGCGTGGATAGCGCAGTGCCTGCCGCTCACCGACCCGCTCGATTTTGCGCCCTTCGCTCCATGGCGAAACCGCGCCGAGCGTGCGCGGCTGTGGGCGAAGCGCGCGACGGACATCGCCGCCGGTGGACAGCCGCCGCTCAAGGACAAGTTCCAGGCGACGTTCCAGATGACGCTTCTTGGGAACGCGCTGCTCTCGAAGCTGTGGGAGTCGCAGCAGTACCGCGTGCTGCCGTTTCCAGGCGGTCGCGGCGCAGGCGAGATCATCGAGGTCTACCCAGGCGCGACACTGCGCACGATGGGGCTCGCAAGCTACAAGTCGAGGCCCGACGAAGCGGTTCGTCTCGGCATCGCCGCGTGTGCCGCCGCGGGCATCAAGCTCGACGTCGATCTTCGGATCGCTGCCCTCGCGTGCCGCTACAGTTCAGGCAGCAATAAGACGCCCGACTACGATGTGGCCGACGCCTTCGTCGCGCTCTGCACGGCCATCCTCCACGCGGACAACGGCTGTCGCCCAGCCCTCGCGCCTGACCCGACCTGGCAGGAGCGGCTCGTGAAAGAGTGGGAGGGCGCGATTTGGGTCCCGACCATCACCACGGATGCGCCTGCGTAGACGGCTGCGGTCCACTTGCCATGGGCACTTCCCCTCTTGAGAAATCGCCGCGGTGACTGGTCATGCGCTCCTCCGTCATGGCGGTTGAGCAGGCGATCGGCTGGCTTGGCGATGCCGATCTAATGTGCCCAGATGCGCTCATCTGCGGTGAAAGGTGGCCGTATGCCTGCGCCCGTTGCTACATACGCACGCTTGACCGCCTCCGAGCCTACGCGGTAAGAACTTCGGACCACGCAACCCGTGGAACCGATCGCATCGCTTGTGCGACGCGCTGTTGAGCAGGACTAGGGCGTGCTGCGTACCGGGGTTGCTCCCCTCGTCTGATAGGGGGTCTGGCATCGAGGCTGCTGGGCGCTCTCTATGACCCTAACTTGCCCACCACGCAACGGATGCCGTGCTCCTTAACCTCTGAAAACGAACTCGGCCGAGGATGAGCTTCAGTCGAGGTGGATACTTGGTTCCAGCTTTTGTGGAGCCGACAAGGCACGCAGTCGGTCGAGGGTCTCGCTGCGATGCGACAGCTGATCGGCAATTAATCCACCCAGGACGGTCAACAGGATGCGATCTGGGGCCACTTTGTCATTTTCCCAGCGCGAGACGGTCTCTGGTTTTACGTCCAATAACTCTGATAGCTCATTGGCACGCAGCGCGAGAATTTTTCGCACATAGCGAATCACCGCACCTGTGCGAATGCCTGATTCAATCAGTCTTTGTGCGACGAGAAGCTCAAAACGCTCAACGCTGGGTCCATCGACAATTTCAAGAGCACACTTCTGGCATTTGACCGCGCGGGCTAGAGCGGTGAATTGATACTCCCCTATCTGTGGCGATTTGATTTCTCGGGTTGTTGCAGCCACATCCTGGCCACACTGTATGCAAAATTTCATAGCTTCCTCGCAATCTCTTGAGAATGAGGTGCCAGCAACTCAGGAGTCAGAGTCCTCGCATCCTGGCGTCTTGCGCTCGCTGCTCGGTTCCTGCTCTGACTGCCGGCACAAGCAGGCTGTCGATGCAACCCCGGCTGCTCGATGCAGTGCGGCGACCGGGAAGCCAGAAGCGGGCCTGGTTTCTGGATTCCTGCTGGGGCTCCACAGACTGCAGGTGCTTCGCAGACTCTAGAATGTCCCAGCGTGCCGAAGCGATCGCGATGCCACCCGGATGCCGGCCCAGAATCCAGGCTCTGTCGAACTGATCTGCCAAGCCTGCATCTTGATGCGCGTCCAGGGGGGGCTGGGCTGGGCCTTTCGCGTGATTCAAGAGGGTAGGCGGAGAGCGGAGTGCGAGCTGCTGGCTCTCGGTGACTGTGTGCCACAAAGGATTCGGGGACCCCTGAACTGCCCGGTGAACATTGAAAAGAAACCTGTGGAGCAAGCCGCGCTGGGACAGCGGGAAGTTCACAGGTAATAGGGGCTATGAAACGACGGGCGAATGAAGGGAGACTCCATGCCCTGATCTTTCCATCCGCCGGAACCAAGCCTGGGCCTAATTCGTGGAGACACAGCCGGCCCTTCAGCACGGTGTGTCTTAGCCCATGGGGAAAAATCTTCGGCGTGGCCGTCAGGCCTTCTAGCGAAAGAGGCTGGTAGAACCCCAAGCTTGAGAGCACATCGCTGGTTGAAGAATCACGATTGAACTCAACAATCTCAGCTACCCGAAGGAAGGTCTCCCCCCAAAACTCACGACGCAAAGCGCCTCGTTGCACAAGCCGCTCTACCGCCTTCCGTGCAAGAGGCAGCTCGCCCGCGAATGGCGCAAGTAGAGTCCGTTCGCGAAGAGAACGCTCACCGCTTCCTGCTTCTGCTGCACACCGGAACAAGAGCGTATTTGAGATCAGCGCGACCCGAAACTCACGGTACGCCGAGCTCTGCGTATACAGGACTAGGCCTGCGCGACGAAGCGTATCCTTCGGGCGATCCAAACCGCTCGGCATCGACATGCAGCAGCGAAGCTTATCAATCACGCCCACCAAAGCCTGGTGCAGCTCGTGGACATCCCTGAACTTCCCCTCTGCCTCCGGCTCCAATGCACGCCGAAGCAGAGCAGCCAGAGAGCTTGGCATTTCCCGCGATAGGTTCAGCGTCGTATCTGATCGCGAACCGAACAGCCCATTGCCAGAGTAGCTAGCGCCCTCCGTCTGGAAGAAGGGCCGCGCTCCATAGTGCAGAGCGTCATAGAGAATTCTGCCAATCGCGAACACGTCCTGGCGCGTAGAAAGATGCGGTGGTCGTGGGCGAGCTTCACGGAATTGAAGTAGGAAGGAATTAGGGTAATATACAGAGCCATCTGCAAGATCGACAATAATTAGAAGCCCGGAAAGAGTTTCGGCATGTTGAATGGTATTCCGCTGTACGAATCTCGCCATACCTTCGAGCAGATACAATAACTCCCTATCCCGTACGAACTTCCATGGACAGAAAGAGCACCTACATCCGCCAGCCAATAAAAGCTCCATCTCATATAGATACGTGGACACCAAATATTCGGAATAGGGGGCACAACAAGCGCTTGGCATTTGAAGTTTGACTGCCTTCGTTTTTTTTATTTCGTCTAAATCGCTAATCCAGACAGATGACCAAACATCCATTCTCGTGGGAATGAAGCGCCACTGGGGTGATGAGATGTCGTCATCAGATCGGGTGCGTGGATCTAGGAAGAGCGTCATGACGGGCTAGGGTGTACCAGATCACTGTACGCGGCGTCAATTATGAACATGACATGATGTTTAATTTTTTTCTCAAAAAGATGACTTCTTGAAGATTTTTTGACAGTCCCGTCGATGAAACGTAGGCTCTGTCCCCCATGAACACCAAGAAACTACTTGATCTTTACAAGAATCGCGGGTGGCGCAGCTTCCAGCGGGCAAACTTGAGGGGGGCGGATTTCTGGGGCTGCCAGATGGCGGGCGTCAACCTGGCACACAGCGATGGTCACAGCGCCTGCTTTGCGGGGTGCGATCTCTCGGGCAGCAACTTTGCCCACGCGAGCCTTGTTTACAGCGATTTTCGGGGCGCGAATCTCTCCTACTCCGACCTCACGGGGGCCGACTTGCGAGGGTCTGATCTGAGCCAGGCGAACGTTGGTGGGAGCAAGTTCTCTGGCTGCGATCTGCGCTATGCCAGGCTCCCGCCGGAGTTTCAGCCTGAGCCTCCCTCTGTTCTTGGCAGCGCTGTTCGTGACCGAGTTCGTTCGCGACAGACCGGCAGTGCGCAGCGGACGCGGCGGATTCCTTGGCCGCTCTCCCTGGTTCTGCTTGCTGCGCCGACGACTCAGGATCGGGCGCTAGCCGAGGAGCTATCGGCGCACCTGGCTGAGCAGAAGTGGGGAGGGCCGGTGCGAATCTGGCACCCTGGCCTGTTGCAGCCAGGGCGGCAGGCCGGCCAAGAGCTGCGAATACACGTGTCGCGGGCCGATCTGATCCTGCCGTTGTTGAGCGCAGACTTTCTTGCGTCTGCTGACTTCTTCCCGCTACTCGCCTTAGCGCTGCGACTGCAAGCACAGGGCTACGCTCGCGTCCTGCCGATTCGGGCACGGCCCTGCGGCATCGAGTTTCTGCCTCTGCCGCTGCGCGCCCTGCACGTGCTGCCAGCCAGGGGGCGAGCCATCAGCCAGCTACGCTGCCGCGCCGCTGGCTGGACCGAGGTGGTGCAGGAAATTCGCCGCGCCAGAAGCGTCGACTAGATGACGCTGTCATTCATTATGATCAGAATTGACTTGATAAAATGATGACCATGTGGCGTGTTTGCCGCGTCGCATGAGCACAACCCCTCCTTGCTGCGGCATCTGCCAGAGAATCTGCGAAAGCGTGCGAAGTCGTGCCACGCTGCACCCAGCCACAGACGCGCTCGACCTTCTTGTGTCGAAGGACCACACCGTCGCGGAGGTTCGCTGGGCCCTCCTGTGTGGCCATGTTCGCTGTGCCGATCGACCCCGAAGTGTCTTTGCACTGCGTATGGGCCTCGATGGTGGAAACGACGAGCTGGAGTTGGCAATCCATTTTGTGGAGGGTGTCAACGCTCTGGTCTTGCTAATGCCCGCCCCGCTCACGAAGTAGGCGCTGTGCCGAGTGGTTGCGCAATCCGCCACGGCGCAGCTAGCCCAATCTGGGAGTGAACTCGACTCGACTACGGCGGCCTGGTCGGGATGGAATGACCAGCTCCCTGCCGCAGCGGAGCAGGCTGTGGTCCGCCCTGGTGGGCCGAGGCAGCAGGAGCCAGTCGCGAAAGACGCAACCGCTATTTGAGCAGATCCCCCAAATGGATCTGAGTCAGACGACCCGTCGGCGACGCTTCTAGAACCAACCCTTTGATCGCTCGATGCGCGTGGTCTAATGTCAGCGTCGCTGCTCTGACCTCCATCGCATGCTCACTCGCGAGCAGACCACCGCTGATTGCCGCCAAATTCGCACCTGAACAGGCTCGGCGAAGCGTAGTAGCGATGACGTAAGGCATCAGAACTTGATGCCACGCCCCCCGCAACTGTTCATGACGACGTAGATGAGGTCGTTATCCAGAACCGGACTCATCCGCTTTTTGGCAGGACGTTTCGCGTTCACCATCGGGTGAACCGGCCTGGCAAGGAGC
>JAEUJZ010000142.1 GCA_016794505.1 Myxococcales bacterium | reverse complement strand
GACCTCAAGCCGAGCAATGTCTTGCTGGTAGATGGGAAGCAGGGGCTTGTTGTCAAGTTGCTGGACTTTGGCATCGCCTCGCATCGTGGGAGCGAGGTCGAGGTCAGCGGTACCCTGATGTACATGGCGCCAGAGCTATTGGCGAGGGAGCCGCCGAGTCCAGCGTCTGATCTCTATGCCGTCGGGGTCTTGCTTCATCAAATGCTCTTTGGGCGAGCCCCTGCGCTGGACGTCGGCGTCGCCGCTGCGCCGGAGGTCAGCGCCGTTCCGGCGGATGACGAGCCAACTAGCTCCGCCGAGGAGACTGCGGAGGAGACGGAGGTCTCGGACTCGTTCTCACTGCAGGATCACAGCCTCAGTAGGCGGGTGATTGCGACCGTGCAGGAGAACAGCCAGCCCGCCACGCCGGCTTCGCCCCAGCCGCTCGATGGTCCGCTGGGGGCCCTGCTGCGCGCCCTACTGGAGCCCGATCCTGCTCAGCGTCGACAGGACGCGGAGCAGGTGTTGCAAGAGATCTCGGCGATCATGCAGGGGCTTGTGGGAACGCCGCTGCCGGTCAATACGGCGGAGACCAGCGAGAGCATTCTGCAAGCGGCAGTCCTGGTGGGACGTGAGCGCGAGCTGGCTACCCTTGAAACGGCGCTCAGCGAAACCTTTCAGCAACGCGGCGGCCTTGTGCTTCTTGCCGGCGATAGCGGCGTGGGCAAGTCGCGGCTCATGGAAGAGCTGCGGACCATCGCCCTGGTGCGCGGCATGGACGTGTTCCGTGGCCAAGCGATTAGCGGCGGCGGCACCGCATACCAACCGTTCCATGAAGCGCTGCGAACCCTTGCTCTATCGGTCGACATCCCTGATCACGAAGCGGCAGTTCTCAAAGAGCTGCTTCCCGACCTGCCGACCCTGCTCGGACGCGAGATCCCCGATGCTCCGAGCCTGGCCGCGCAAGACTCCCAGGAGCGCGTTCGTCGTGTGCTCCTCGATGTGTTCTGTCGACCGGCGGCGCCCCGTCTACTGCTGTTAGAAGACTTGCACTGGGCGCCGGCAGAAAGTCGCGAGCTGCTGCAAGCGCTGACGGCCGTCTTGCCCTCTAGCCCATTTCTGATCATCGCCAGCTTTCGAGAGGGCGAAGGGCGAGACCTGCCGGCGCGGTTTCCCTCAGCACGCCACATGACCTTGCCGCGACTCGATCCTCAGGCAGTCTTGCGGATGAGCCAGTCCATGCTCGGCGACGAAGGAATCAGCCCATCGCTGCTTCAGTTCTTGGTACGCGAGACGCAAGGGAATGCCCTGTTCATCATCGAGATGCTGCGCGCACTTGCCGAGGATGCCGGAGGTTTGGAAGCGATCGCTAACCATGTCTTGCCGGCACAAATCTCGGCGGGAGGAATCCAAGCCGTGGTGCTGCGCCGCCTGCGGCGAGCGCCCGCATGGACGCATCCGCTGCTCAAGTTGGCGGCAGTGGCCGGTCGGCGCATTGATCGCCGCGTGCTCAGCTTTATCGAGCCCCAGCTCGAGGTCTGGCTGCAAGCGTGTACCGGTGCGGCGATTCTAGAGGTCAGTGACTCTGAGTGGCGCTTTGCCCATGACAAGCTGCGCGAGGCCTTGCTGGCAAGCTTGGCCGCCGCGGAGGAGTCGGCACTGCACCTTCGCCTGGCTGAAGCCATTGAGCAGGTGTATCCAGAGGGCGAGCGGCCCCTAGTATCGCTGGCACAACATTTTGAACGGGGAGGCAACGCAGCCAGAGCGAGTTTCTATGCATCGCAAGCCGGCTCGAAAGCTCTGCGCAGTGGCACGCTGCATGAAGCACTTGCGTTGCTGGAGCGCGCGGTGATCCTGGAAGAGAAAGCAGGGGTTGATGCATTAAAGCGCGCCGCAACGCTGCGCCGCCTCTCTCGTGCCTTGTTGGGTCTGGGAAGAACCCACGAGTGCGCGGAGCGAGTGCGCGAAGCGATGAGTCTGCTCGGTCAGCCGTTGCCGACCCACAAAGCGGCGCGCTGGGTTGAGCTAGCGCGCGAAGCAGGCACTGAGCTCCGGCAGCGCTTCCTGGGGTCGCCTCGGGAGACCAGTGCCCGTCGCAGGGCCGAGCTTGGCGAGCTCTTGACCTTGGTGCGAGGCTCGAACGAGACCCTGTTCGTCACCAAGGGGCATCAGGACGAGGCACTGCTCATCATGCTGCGCACGCTGCATGCCGCGGAGCGGGTCGACGATCAGCGTCAACAGATCAATAGCCTAAGCTGGCTGGCTTATGCTGCCTACGTCGCGCCGCTGCACTCGCTTGGGCACTTCTATCTTCGGCGGGCCGCCCAGCTCAGACACGGAGCTCCACTTTCGATTCATCACAGCGGCTTGTACGCCATGACCGCCTTTATCTCGACGGCCGAAGGCGACTGGGAGACCGCCCTTGAGTCCTTCGGGCGTTGGATCGACGTAGCAACACGGCATGGGGTGACTGAGCAGGCCGCACTGGGTCATAGCTCGCGCGCGGCGACGCATCTGCTGAGGTGCGATCTCGCCAGCGCGGCCGCGGACCGTTCTTCCTGCCTACAGCTTGGGAATCGTTTGCAGAATCCGATCTACATCGGATCAGGAATCGGCTGGGATGCCTTGTTGGCCCTACGTCGAGGCCAGATCGATGTGGCCTCTCAGTTCGCTCAAGAAGCCGCGGCCCGCGTCGTGGGGGTCCGTGACACGCCTACTCAAGTAAACGCCGGTAGCCTGTTGGGCTGCACAGCGGCCTTGCGCGGAGACGGGGCAGCCGCAGGCTCGCAATTGGACGCTGCCCTCGACCGCATGGATCGCATTCGGCCCGCCGCGCCAGCCTATCATCCGATCTACGCAGCCATGCTGCTGGGGTGCTTGCGCCTGGCCGAGCTGGAGGACAGCCCCACAGCCACGTCTGTCGCTGAACAGCGAATACGCAGGGCGCTGGCGAACTGGCTGCGCTTTGCATGGCGCTTCCCAATTGGCTGGGCGCAGTTTTTTTGGGGGCTGGGACGATATCTGGCGCTGCGAGGTCAGCGTCGCCTTGCGCTGGCTGCCTGGCGGGCGGGATTGCCGTTGGCCCAGCGCTATCACGTCCGCCATGACGAGGCGCTCTTGAAGCTGTGGATGGCACAGCTCGATCAGGTACCCAGCGATGGAGTGGCGCTCCTGTCCGCGGGGGAGCGAAGTCAGTATCTGCGCGAGGCGCTGCTGATCTTTGAAGCGCAGCAGGCGGGGCTAGAGATCCAGATGACTCAGCGTCTTCTGGCCAGCTGAGGAATTCCTATTGCAGCAGCGCCCACAGCAATAGGACTCCGAACCACAGAGCGAGCACTGCGGAGAAGATGTACGGCCACCGCAACCGGCTGCGCGGCGCCTTGTGCAGACGATCGACAGAGCCTGACGGTCCGGATTTCTTGCGCTCCAGGGAGGCAGCTTGCTCGAGTAGCCCCTGCGGCTCAGGGGCCCGCTGCGCATCCGACTCCAGCAGCCGCTTAAGCTGCTGCTGAAGCTCTCGCATCGAAGGACGCAGCTTGGGATCTTTAGCCAAGGCTCGATCCAGCAAGGCCACCAAGGCGGAGGGCGCGGTCGGTAGAAACTCACTCAGCAGCGGGGGAGGGTCCGCAATCTGCTGGGCACATACATGCATCATGGCTGCATCGCCGCGGGCCGCGCTGATGAACGGTGTCCGCCCAGCCAAACAGCGGAACAGGACTGTGCCAAGCGCGTAGACATCGACTTTGTCTGTGATCTGTGCGTCCGCTGTGCATTGCTCAGGCGCCATGTAAAACGGAGTACCGAGAAGCTGCCCGCTCTGTGTTCGCAGGAAGGTTAGCTCGGTGGACATGTGCTCAGGAGGAAGCTTGGCGATTCCGAAATCGAACACCTTCACCGCAGGAGTGCCGTCGGCGTTGGCCATCACCATGATGTTGTCTGGCTTGATGTCGCGGTGAATGATGCCTTTTTCATGGGTGGCAGTCAGCGCGCTCGCGGCCTGTAGACAAATCTGAATGGCACTGCGGATTGGGAGGGGCCCCTCATTTTCGCGAAGGCGGGTTCCCAACGAGACCCCATCCAGGTATTCCATGACCAAGTAGGGGGTTGATTCATGCAGCTTCCCCAGATGAATCACCCGCACGAGGTTCTGATGATGCACGATGTTCAGTGCTCGGGCTTCGTTGACAAATCGCAGAGTCACGTCGCGATGCTGGGCAATGTCTTGGTGGAGGACCTTGATCGCCACTCGGTGCTGGGAGGTCTTGTCGATTCCTTCGTAGACGGTCCCCATTCCACCCGCGCTGAGCCTTCGCACGATTTGAAAGTGCGCTACGGATGTTCCGATGAGCGAAGCATCCTGCCCATGATCGCTGGCAGCCATAAACCCCAGATCTTAGAGGGGCGATCCCGCCTGCTGCAAGCGTCGTTTTTTTCGCCAAGCCGTCGGCGGTACGACCCCAGTCAAGCGGGCTGCCAAATCCTCGGCTAGTTCGTCATACTGGATGAGCACAGGTAGCACCGAGCCAGCGTCTGCCATGTCTATACCCTCTGAACCACAGGCTTTGACCGATGGGCCGCCCAAGGAAGAGAAGGACACCAGCCTGGTCGGCACCACGGTGGGCAAGTACCGGGTCGTGCGCATCCTCGGTCGTGGTGGCATGGGCGCGGTCTACGAAGCGGTTCACCAAGCGCTCGGACAGCGCATCGCAATCAAGGTTCTTCGGCCTGATCTGTCCTCGGATACGCGACATGTTCAGCGCTTCTTCGATGAGGCCAGAGCGGTGAACATCGTTCAGCACGCAGGCCTGATCAAAGTCTACGACTTCGGGCATCTTCCGGACGGCACGGCGTACATCACAATGGAGCTGTTGGAGGGAGAGACGCTGCAGGAGCGAATCAACCACCATCAGAAGGCCAAGCAGAAAATGGACTTGGTCGAAGTCCTGCGCATTTCCCGGCAAGTCAGCTCCGCCCTGGAAGCCGTTCATGCCAAAGGGATCGCGCATCGCGACCTAAAGCCGGCCAATCTGTTTCTTGTGCCGGATAAGGAGGCTCCGAGCGGGGAGCGCGCGAAGATCCTCGACTTCGGAATCGCCAAGTTTTACGACAGCGGAAAGGACGACGAAGGAGCCGCAGGCGGGGCCTCGCACCAGCTGACCACGGTGGGGAAATTGCTTGGCACCCCTGCATACATGTCGCCTGAGCAGTGCAGCGGAGCAGAACATATCGACGGCTCCATCGATGTCTACGGGCTTGGCGTGATTCTCTTCCAGATGCTCGCCGGGCGGCTGCCGTTCGAGGCTCCCCACGCGGTGCTGCTCATGACCAAGCACCTCACTGAGCCGCCGCCCGACCTTTCCGAGATAGATCCGTCGCTGCCGGTCCCGCTGTGTCAGCTTGTCCACGAGATGCTGGCGAAGGAACGGACGCAGCGACCCAGCATGGCGCAGGTCGTGATCCGCATCGAGCAGCTTCTGGAATCCGAGACCGGTGCAGCAAGCCAGCAGTGGCGTTCGCAGCATCGTCGGCGTTCGCGGTCGCGTCAGCGCTGGCATCGGCTGCTAGCGGGCGTGGGCATTGTGCTGGCCAGCCTGCTGCTGATCCAGCTCGGAAGGTACAGGCGAGTGCAGCGAACGGCGCGGCAGGCTTCGACGCAGCCGAGCGCAGCGATGCGGTTCCCTCCGTCCGCGGCGATACCGCAGGGGCCGAGCGCTCCGGCTTCTTCGCCTACTACACCGCCTCAGCTCCCTCCCGCCGCGGCACTTCCATCGGCAGGGCTGCCGGCGCTAGGCGGCCTCGCGGCCAGCCCGCAGCCATCGCGGGATCCGGCGCATCCTACAGGCGACGGCAAGCCGGCTTCTCCCCCGTTGGGCCGCAAGCGCAGACTTGGCGCCAAGGTCTCGCCCAAGGTGGACAGCCAAGCCAGCGCTCCAGTTACAGCGCCTGCCTCGACGCCAGGCTCGCCCACTCCTCCCACCGCGCCGGTTCACGTTCCGATTTTTCGCTGAGCCGCGAGCGGTTGAGCCGCAACGTGCGCTAGAACCGTGGCTCTTGGGTCGGCAGTTGGCCTTTCGGCTCCGGCTTGATCTGGGTTGCGAAGCCCACTGCGACTCCGATCCCGATGGTCGAAACCACGAGTCCACCCATCAGCCCCCAGAACCACTTGCGCTTGTAGGCGGGCTGCTCCTTTTGGGCCAGTGCTCGTCGTAGCTCGCGCTGGGCCTGCTCTCGTTCCTGGGCTCGCTCGCGCGCCATGCGCTCTGCTTCCGCCGCGCGATCGTGAGCAATCTGCGTGGCGACCGCTTTTTCTTGGGTCGCTTGTTCCGCGACGAGCCTGGCTTCCATGGCTACGATGTGGGCGCTGGCTTCGGGTACCAGTGGCGACTGTGGACTCTGCTCGATGAAGCGGCGGTAGCTCTGGAGAGCGTCTCGGGTAAAGCCTGCTTTGCGCTGTGTCTGGGCAATGTTGAACAAGATCGATGGCAGCGAAGACTGACTATACGCAGCGTTGAGGTAGGCCAAGGCCGTCTCGTACTGCTCTTCGCTGAAGGCTCGACCGGCCATGGCGATCAACTCGCCCAGAGACAGCTTGGAATCAACCACGATGGTGGGGCGCAGCACTGGCTGGACGTCCACGGCGCGAGGATCCAGCGGGGCCGGAGGCGGCTCCACTTCGACGCAGGTGGCGGGCGGAACAATCAGCTCGGCTCGGCTCGGGGCGGGCATGTTGCACACCACGGCCAGACCGGCCAGCAGGAGCGCATGCCCTAGGCTTGCCGGCTCGCGCCTGCGTCGACCCTGCTGCCGTGAGCCCCAGTGGCTATTGACTGACATTGCGGAACACATGGTAGTTCGCGGGGCTTGGCCCAGACGACGTATCAGCGCTGAGGATCAGGTCTGGTCGACCGTCGCCGTCCACATCGTGAAACAGCATCTGATAGACCGAGTCGATGCCCATCGGCAGAGGCATGGCTGGGGCTTTTTTGTCGGAAGTGAAGCGCTGGGAAGTGGCTCGCTGGAGAGAAAAACGAACCTCGCTTGTCGAATAGCAAGCAGAGGCGGCATCGGGAAGATCATCTCCATCCAGATCAGCAAATGCATACGCGTTCGTCGGGCAGGCCCTGCGGAATATCCGTGGCGTCCACCGCGGGTTCGAGCCGCTGAGCAGGACCGTCGTGTCAAACCCCTCGCCCAGAAGATCGGGATGGTTGTCGCCATCGAAGTCCTTGACCAGCCTGGGGGAGGCGAAGTCCGTTACCTCAAGCAGGGCAACGTTCTGGGGAGTCGCGGGCGGCGTAGCACCAGGATTTTGCAGGACGTGAATCTCGCTGGCAGTCACGATCCACAAGTCCGGCTGACCATTCAGATCGTAGTCCGTGCCCAGGATCGTGTCGGCCATCGGCAAGCTGTCCAAGTTGGTAATGGTCGCCAGGGCGAGATCAAAGCCACCGCTGCCTGGGTTGCGCAGGGTGTGAAGCGCTTGAGCCGGTGTACCTCCTGCGGTGAGCAGGATCAGCTCAGGGGCGCGATCACCATCTAGATCCACGCAGGCGAAGCTACTCGCCTCCAGGCCGGCCGCCAGGGTGTACGATTGCACGCTGAAGCTCGCCAGCCCGTCGTTCTTGAGGACTCTGATCGTACGGCCCATTCGATCTAGCGTGACCAAATCGATGTCCCCGTCCAGATCGAGGTCGACTGCCTTAAGGCCACGGAGTCTGCTGGCCAGTGTCGGCAGCTCCTCAACGGTAAACGTCAGCGGACTTCGCTGGTAGGCGACCAGGGTCTTTGTGGTGTTGCTATACCGCGTGGGATAGAAGATCAGGTCAGGTCGCTGATCGCCGTCGAGATCGGCGACATCAAGGGCGTACTCGGCATCGGGTATCGGCAGGACGGCCTGCTGCACAAAGCCAATCTGGCCGGCTACGTAGCGCAGGCCCGTGTGACGCAGGCTCGTGCCATCGGGCAGATCTACCTGCAACAGCGCTTCCGCAAAGCGCGGCGCGCTTGGTGACGTGGCTTCAAGCTGACCTGCCGACACATAGCGGGTCTCTAGAGCGACCCCGTTTAGCACGAGGCGCGCCCCAGGCTGAAACCCCCAGCCCGTCACAACCAGGGTTTCACCGCCTCGGATGGACAAGCTCGCGGGGCTAACGGCGATGATGCGCGGGCCGCTGGCGCAGGCGGGCTGTGCGGGATCCGACTGCTCGGCGAGCGATACGGTTACTGTGTCGTCCAAGGGCGACCCAGAAAAAGGGAGAGCCGTCTGGGCTAAGCCGAGTACGCAGCCGCTGCCACCGGCCTGGCTGAACGCAGCGACTCCCAAGCGCAGCGTGGTCTCCGTCGCCATCGGAAGCCACAGCCGGAGCACGAAATCCGTCTGGTCCGGGGTGGGCTGCGGCAAGTCGTACGGCGGCAGCGATTCCATGGTGGCTGCGAGCAGCTCGCCCGAGCTGCCCTGCTGGACCAGAGAGATCGCCAAGGAACGGGACAGTGCAGGCAGCGCCGCTACCTGCACCCGCAGCGTGGGAGGTCGGCTGCAAGTCGACAGGCAGAGCAGCAGCAAGCCAGATACCAGCCAGCCGCTGCGGAGGCTAAAGAGCAATCGGACTGGCCACGCGCGCATTCGCCAAGACCCCCCCGAGGAGATTATCGCTGGGCCGGGCGTGCCGAACAAGCCACGGGAAAAGACCAACAGCATCGCGGGCTTTCCTGCGCTTCTTGTGACCGTTTGGCGAGTACGCGACACTTAGGAACGTTGCCTCGGATTTAGGAGAGCGATGTGCCCTGGTCGGCTCGTGCGTATTGGCTCTTGTTGCTTTGCCTGGCGTGGGGGTGCCAGCGCTCCCCTACGCTGCGGGTGACCGTAAGCGGGCTGCCGGCAACGGCGGCATCGCTCGCTGTCTCCATCGCGGTAGAGCCGGGCGCTGGGCCCCCCATTCTGCCTCAGACAGATCTGACCCCCTACGAGCTGCCAAGACCCAGCGAGCAGCAGACGGACTTTGTGCTGCGCTTGCCGTTCCAGAGCGATGCCTCCCTGCTCGTGGGAGTGGCCGCGTTCAGCCAAGCAGGGGCGAGCGGATGCCTGCTCGGCTTGGGGAGTGCTTCTCACTCCTTTCGCACTACGATCCTCGATGATCAGGTCCAGGTCACTCTGTCTCCGCAGGGAGAGAATGAGCAGACCGGCTGCCTGCCCGGCCCGCGCGTTGTCACGGTAACTCCGACACAGCTGGCAGCAGCCGGCGGGGAGAAACTGCGAGTCTTTGGCTGGGGATTCTTGCCTGGCTCGCGCATTGTCCTCAATGGAGCTGCGCTGGAGACGCGCTATGTGTCGGCAGGGCAGCTGGAAGCAACCACGCCTCGATCGTCGCGCTTCACGGAGGTTCCGCTGCAGGTACAGCTAGCCAGCGGCCCTCGTTTGCCGTTTGGCTCCCTGCGCTATGTGGCTCGCACGCTCCGCTTTGAGTTACAGACCATGCCTGTGACGCTGGATGACCTCGACAGCAGCCGGGTCGCCGACCTAGATCGCGATGGCCGACCGGATCTGGTCTTGCTCCATGGCCCGTACTCTGCGGGCAACCAGATCCAAGTGGCGTTACAGCGCGCCCCCTGGCAGTTCGATGTGCAGACGCTGCTCAGCCCAAGCGACTACGACAGCCTCGATATCGCCGATCTGGATGGCGATGGCGACCTCGATCTGGTCGTGATCCAGGCTTCGACTGAGCAGATCACCTGCTTTATGAACCGCGGAAGTGGCACGTTCGTACCGCAGAGCGTTGGGACGGGCGTGACCTTGGAGCCAGGGACCACACTTCGCGCGACCGATCTCAACATGGACGGGGCCGCAGAGCTGCTGCTGCTGAACGACAACACCACGCTGTACACCTTTGAAAACGATGGCAACGGAGTGTTCAGTACCGCGAAGCGCCGAGCGACAACGCTGACCCAGGAATACTACAGTAGCGACATCCTCAGTGCGGACTTTGATCGCGATGGACACCTAGACGTGCTGTTGATCGGCTACCTGGGACTCACCGTGTTCAACAATCCAGGTACATCCTTGCCGATGGATGACAAACTTGCACAGCGGGTGGATTTCGAGCGCGAGGCCTCGCTGGTCGATGTCCGCACAGACTTGGATGGTGACTCGATCCAGGACCTGGTGCTCTCAGACTATGACGGTGATTTCTACTGGCTGCCGAGTCTGGGCGCATCCGACAAACAGCCCGCGAGGATTGAGACGCCTTGCGTGGCGTACGAGCTAGGGGCCGGCGATGTCGATGGGGATGGCAGAACCGATCTGATGGCAGGCTGCGACATCGATGGCGATCTGGCCCTGATTCGTCAGTCAGCGCTTGGCGAATTTAAGTTCGATGACACTCCTATCCTGGCGCTCGGTTCGGGGACGACGTTCTGGTCGCTTCGGGTCGCCGATCTAGATGGAGACAACAAGCCGGATCTAATCGTTAGCGTCAGCCCGTACTATCGAACCAAGAATCTCAAACGCTATATCTATCGCAACGTCAGCGACTAACATCGGCATGTTTGGGGGATGACATGAACCGTTCAGGAGTTTCTCGCCGTAGCTTTGTCAAAGAGGTGCTTGTGGGCGCTGCGACGCTGACGGTACCAGGCGTTGGTACGGGCCGCGCGGAACCGCCAGAGGACAATGCGCCTGGCGACGAGGCGGCCGAGTCGCAGGGCACAGAGGAAGAGTCTGCCGAGCGCGTTCCCACACTCACTCGGCCCGCCAACCTCCTTGTCATCATGGCCGATCAACAGAGCTGCTGGACGTTGGGAGCCTACGGCAGCATCAACGGTGAGCGACAGAACGTCATCGGCACGCCCCACATCGACGGCCTAGCGAGGGACGGAGCGAAGATTACGCAGTACTTCACCAACAGTCCGTTGTGTACTCCCTCTCGGGGCTGCGCGATGACCGGTCGCTATCCCTTCAGTCATGGGGCCTATGACAACGACGTCCCCTTAAACAGCGGTGAGATCACACTCGCTCACTGCCTGGCTGCACTGGACTATCAGACGGGATACGCCGGGAAGTGGCACCTAGCTGGCACAGCGAGTCCTGGGTGGGCACCTGCGGCGAAGATGGGCTTCACCGACAATCGCTTCATGTTTAATCGCGGACACTGGAAGAAGATTGTGAGTCGCTCCAGTGGCCCTCCCAAGACATTCCCATACTCCGAAATTGGGACTGGGCCAACATACACGACGAACTGGATCACAGATCGCGCAATCGAGTTTGTCACGGCGCACAAAGATGACCCCTTTTTCTACATGGTCTCGTTTCCCGACCCACATCCGCCGTACACCGTGCAGTCATCGTACGCAGACGACTACCGCGAAGGCAGTATGCTGATCCCCAGCACCTTCAAGCCGGACCCGGTAAATGGGGTTCGTAGTGCGGCGGAGCTGCGGAGCCTCAAGGCGCAGTACTGCGGCGAGGTCAAGTGCATCGACGACAACGTGGGACGCTTGCTGAGCGCGCTCGAACGGCTGGGCCTCACGAACAACACCATGGTTGTTTTCATCGCTGACCATGGTGACTACATGGGCGAGCACGGGCGTCTGGGCAAGGACCACTACTACGAGGCCGCAATTCGTATTCCCTGCCTGATCAAGTTCCCTGGGAAAGTGCGGGCTGGTCATGTCGTGAACGAGCTGGTGTCGAGCGTGGACCTGATGCCGACGCTCCTAGGTCTGCTGGGCGCCCCCAAGAGTGGCAGAGAGCAAGGCCGCGACGCATCACGCCTGCTATTGGGAGCAAGCACAGCGTGGAACAATCAGGTCTTCATTCATGATCCGCACAATGACTACGCCGCCGTGTTTACCCCGGAAGTCGAGCTGGTTCTCCAGCGTCGTGGCGGGCATGTCTTGTTCGATCGCCTGAGGGACCCGCTGCAGCAGGCGAATCTCTACAGCGACGCCCGCTTCGTCACCACCATTCGCACCTTGGGCCAGGCCATCGTGGCACAGCACGCAGCCCAAGCGACCCCGGCCTACACGTGGCTCAAAGACATCACCTTTCCATCATAAAGGCGGGAGCGATCTCTGCGGTACTACGAGGCCAATCTCGACGGCGCTGTGGCTCGACAAAGGACGGATGGCAGTGATAGTGGTCTTCATATGGTGAGTGAGGAGAACGCTTCCAAGAATCAGCGGGAGCATCCCGGAGGGCGCGCAGACGGGGAGAAGGACGCAACCGATGTCGCGGCCATTCCCGAGGACCTCTTTGCGGCCACGGGCTTGCCGGGTACCTCCCCCGCCTCTGACCCGCTACTGAATCGTGACCTCGACCAGCGCTACCGCGTCACTCGGCTGCTGGGCTCGGGGGGCATGGGCAAGGTCTACGCCGGGGTGCATATCGTCACCGGCAAACGCTTCGCGATCAAAGTTCTTAATCCAGAGCTGGTTCACAACGACGAAGCTCGTCGGCGCTTTGAGCGGGAAGCCAAGGCGGTCATGGCCATCGATCACCCCCATATCGTGGAGCTGTACGACTATGGGCAGACACCGACTGGCGTGCCGTTCATAACGATGGAGTACTTGGAAGGCTCGACCCTGCGCGCCTTCTTGAGCGAAGCCCCTGCGACGGGCTTGCCAGTCGATCAGGCGATGACCATCGGGCTGCAGATGGCGCAGGCTCTGCAACACGTGCACGAACGCGGAGTCGTCCATCGCGACGTCAAGCCCGATAACATCCACATCGAAGTGGATCGTAACCAGGTCGTAGTCGCCAAGCTGTTCGACTTTGGGATCGCTCGTATCCAAAGCCAGGAAGCCGTCACGGGCGCTGCTGCTGGGCCTCCGCGGACCTTGGCCTATGCCGCGCCAGAGATGTACGAGCGCTCAGATTACCTGAGTCCGGCCATTGATGTCTACGCGCTGGGGGTGACGCTATTTGAGATCTTTACCAAGCAGCGTCCCTTTTCTGGCAGCGGCGTTGGGCTTCTGCTGGCGCACCTGAAGGAGACCCCGCCCAACGTCAGCCAGCTCCGCCGTGATGTGAAGATCCCAACGGAGTTAGATGCGCTCGTCGCCCGGATGCTGGCCAAGAAGCCCGAGCAGCGTCCGACCATGGCCGAGATCTCCGACGCGATGGCGGCACTGACCGCTCAGCTACCGCCGACGCGAGGGCTGCACAACCTGCGCACGTACGTGTTGCCCAAGCGGCTGCCGCGGCGGACCAGCGCAGAGCCGGGGGGGACGCCGTCGGTCTCGATTCCTGCTCTGAGTGCGCGGCCCTCGACTGCGACGCGCAGCTTGGAACGCATCGAAGCCGAGCGGCAGCAAGTGGGGGCCAAGCTGGAGCGTGAATCGCGCAGCATCCTGCATCGGCTGTTTCGGCACGACCTGCCGCCCGATATCACTCCGCTTCAGCAACGTGCTGCGGAGCTAGGAACGCAGCAAGGCGAGGTCGAGCTGGAGCTGGCGCTCTTGCAGGATACGCTGGCACAAGAGAAGGCGACGATTGCAGCCGAGCGCCAAGCGCTGCGACGGAAGCTGCATGGGCTGCGCGACGAGCTCCGAGCCGCTACGACGCAGGTCGTGGGAACTCCGAGTCGCAACATCGCTCAAGAGCTCGCCGAGCTGGAGCTGGCATATGCGACCCGCATTGCTCCCAGCGCTCTCATTGAACGAGTGACGCAGCAGGCCAACCTGCAGCAGAGGCTGAGCGTGGAGCTGATCGACGTGCAGCGCGAGCTGGCCGAGCGCTTGCTGCTGGCCATAACCAGTGTCCCCGACGAGGTTGGCAACATTGGCAGAGGTCGCCTGGATGCGAGCCGGCTCCTCTTCGCCAAGCGACTGAACATGCTGCTGTCGGATCTGGATGCGTTGGACGAGTCGCTCTCTGAGCATCTGATGCTGGACGCCTAGCGCGGACAGCGCCGCAGGTGGCTCTGCGGCCTCGCGCATTCGTCGGCTGCTAGGGCCCTTCCAGCGTCGGTGGATTTCGACGATACACGGTCTGGAATTTGGCCATAGTAGCCAGCTGCTCTCGTGTTAGCTTCGGCGGGAATCGAAGCTCGTCGAGATGCCACCATGACCGTGGAACGTAACCAGCAAGACCCGCTGATCGATCAAGAAATCAGCAGCTACCGCGTCTTGCGCAAGATCGGGGAAGGCGGCATGGGCTTTGTTTAATCAAGTAAACGCCAGCTCAAGGCTGGCGTTCCTCACAGAACCGGACGTGCCCAATTTAGGCGTCCGGCTCTTCGGTTTGTGGTTCCTCGTGGCGGCATGCGCGGAGGATACGTCGATCAGATCAGAAGCACGAGGGGGTTGTGGCAGCGGGCTGAAGTGCAGTCGCCGCTCGAACTGCTCCCACGTGTAGGAGCGGCGCTGTGAGCGACGATTCAGCCAGCGAAACAACGCCCCGACGCAGAGCCAGCAGAAGTGGGCAAGCTTGGACTCGTTCCAGATCACGCCATAGTAGCGAAAGTGGCCGATCGCGCGATCAGCGCGAGCTGAAATCTGTGCGCGGTTTGCCCACGATAACGGGCACAGCAGCACTCGCAGCCGGGTCTTTGACATCGTGTCCCCGGAGCCGAGATCGTGTCGCAGGTTGGGGCGACGTCAGGTGGCGGCTACTGGCCAACGACTGGCGCGAAGAGGCCTGCTTCCAGTAGCTGGTTGAACTGGTGCGTCAGGCGGGGATCGTCCAGCAGCACGTCGGCTTCGATGTTGCGCTGCTGCGCGGCTTCGGTGAAGTTCGCAGAGGTCAGCAGCGTGTGGCGCGCGTCGATGATGACGGCTTTAGCGTGGAGCACGGCGGGGCGCTTGGGGTCGGGGTCGAGCGAGCGCGGGTCGTAGTAGAACTCGGGCAGGCGCGTGCCGGGCCAATGCTCGTCGCGGATCTGGCGCGCGAATTCGCGGACGCGCTGCACCGGGTCGGCGGTGGTATCGGTGGCTCGGCCCCGTCGTGGCAACTGACTGTGAAGGTTGGCGAAGACGCGCACAGAGAGCTGCGGTTCAGCATCCATGCGCGCGGCCAGCTCGCCAAACAGCGTGTTTGCGCGTTTGCGTTCGTCGAGGGCAAAGGTCGAGCTCAGGATCGAGCTGCGCGCTTGGCGGAATAGCTCCTGCACGACCACGGCGGTATCGCGGGCATCGATGCGATCCAGCTTGGGCGGCGACCACACGAGCTGCACGCGATCCGACATGCGCTGACCGGCGGCGCGCTCTTCCGACAGGATCTCGACGACGTGCGCGATGTGGCGCGGCGTCATGCCTTCGCGTTCGAGCGCGCTCAGCGCAGCCAGCACCGAATCGAGCTGCGCATCCGGCACCTGCGCAGACAGCGCAGCCCGCGTGATCGGCGCGCGAATGCGGCCACTGCGAAGCTCGGCTGCCAAGCCCGACAGCGCCGATCGACTGAGCGTGCGCAGCGCGTGGCTCATGCTCGCTCGTCGAAGAATGCAGCGTCGGGGGTAGCGACGGTCGGCACCACCAGCGCGCGATCCAATAGCTCGTTGCGGCGCTCGCAGGAGGTCTCTGCGATCAGCAGGCAGCCATGGCAGGCCGCGCCAGGCAGGAAGCGCTCTTCGTGGGGGTCGGCGGGATCGTGCTGCGCGCACACCGGATCGTTCGAGCACAGGTGACCAAGCTCCAGCGCGCGATCGAGCAGGCGGCCGATGTTCTTGCCCATCTCGACCAGGCCGCCCAGACTGCCTTCTGATCCCAAGGCACTGGTGTACAGCAAGATGCCGTAGCCCGACTTGCTCGACGCATGCACGCGCTCTCGCAGGGCGCTGGCGGAATAGCCGCAGTCCAGCGACAGCGTCGTGATCAGAAGGTGCGAAAGCGACTGCAACAGGATGTTCGGCAGGCCGGGGAAGCTGGCGTCTTCGATGCGCTTGCGTCCCTTCCACACGTCAAATCCGGCCATCAGCTGTTCGCTACGGCGACGCACCGCGGGTCGCCTCTGCCACGCAGCGATTGCTTCGCCGGAGAACGACAGAAAGATCCCCTCGCCGCGGTTTTCCGTCGCCGGCAGCCAGGTCTGATCGCGCGACAGCGGCGCCCGCTCGACATCCAGATCCAGCTCTGGTTCGCCTTCGGTGTCGGGCATTACCGCTTCAAAGCGCGTGAAGCCAAGCTGGGCCGACACTTCGCGCAGGCGATGCACCAGCACCAAGCGGTCCAGCGTGCCCTGCGCGAGGCGCGAAAGCGGCCCCAGCGGATGGCGTCGTGCATGGAAGTCGCTTTCCGGCTGGTCGTCGCCGAGCGTGTCCTTTTGCGAGAGCAGCGTCTCAATCTTGATGTGCTTGATGCTCTTTTCCGCGGGCGCAGCGCCGGCCAGTCGCCGCTGCACATCGGCCCACACTGCCGCGCAGCGCGACCACACATGCGGCCCCAGCCATGGACTGCGCCCACTGCAGAAGCCCAAGCCCGTGCCATCGCGCATCGTCGCTTCCGACAGAGGTCGCCGCTGGTTGCCGTTCTTTTCATCGCGGACATAGATCTCGGCAAAGTCGTTGCCGGCGCCGCCTTCGTCGAACCACAGGTCGCCCGGGCGTTCGGTCGTGTAGTCGCGTCGAACAAAGCCGTACCAGTCGATGTCACTGATGTGGCGCGCACGCAGGCCTGCACAAAGCGCACGGGCACCACCGGCTTGATCTTGCGGTCACGCGAAAGACAGCCGCCCTTGACCAAGCGATCCCAGGGCAAAAGCGGGCGCGTGCGATAGATGCGTCCGTCGGGGGCCTGCCAGGTCTCGTCCACTTGGCCCAGAAACCACACCGGAAACAGGAACACATCGATGCCGCTTTTGGGGGCCAGCGGGTCGCTGGACTGCGTCGGCGGCGCATACAGCTGAAACTCTTTGACCTTTAGCTTTTCGCACAGCCAGTTCTGCAAGCGGTCTTCATAGACGCGTTCCCCGTCGCCCTTCCAGCCTTCCAGGCCGCCAATCAGCACAGAGTGCGTCGGCAGATCGAGCATGGCGCCTGGGCCAAACGTCGTCAGCACCTGGCTTCGGCGTAGCTCTCCGGTTGGGGGGACTCGCTTACCGGGCTTCATGGCACGTCCTCTTCTGCCTCGCCTTCCACCAGCGTGCCGTCGGGGTTGCGCAACCACAGGTTCACCGTCGGCTCGACGTCGCGCAGGCTGCAATGGGCCTTGAACTGCTGCGCCTCTTTGCTTTTCTTCGCCAGCTCTGGATCCAGCGGGTCGAACAGCAGCGGCGGGGCCGAGCCGGTCTCCATCGCGTACTGCAGGTCGCCGTACCTCGTCGCGATCTGCTGCCACGCATCCAGCAGGCCATTTACGCGGTCGCGCAGGCGAGCCCGCAGCGCTTCCGATTCGTCGCTGCCAAGCTGCGTGTCATGGCCTTCGGCCCGGCGGGCCAGCACATCGGCGACGAAGTCCAGCTCGGCCCGCAGCTTGTTGATGGCCAGCGCCGCCCGCGGTGTGGTCAGGCCGGGATGTCCCAGGCGAGCCAAGGCCACCGTCGCTGCCGCGATTCCGCGATCGATGGCGCGCGGCGAAAACGGCGTGACGCTGGTCGCCTCGACCGCGTGGTAGAAGCTGTCGTGCCAGGTGATGAAGCGCTCGTAGTGACTACGGTCGCGCGGGCGATGAATGTTGAGCAGCGTCACCACCAAGCCGGGGCGCTTTTCGTCGCGCCCGACGCGGCTGGTCGCCTGGATGTATTCCGCTGCGGTCTTGGGCTGCCCCAGAACCACCATCAGACCCAGGCGCGTGATGTCCAGACCGACCGAGATCATGTTCGTCGCCAGCGCGACATCGACGCGGCCCTTTTCCGAAAAGCGCCGCTTCAGATCGTCTTTGGTTCGCGCCACTTCGTTGGTCGGCACGCGGCTGGTTAGCTCGCGCGGCTCGCTCCACCGGGTGCGCTTGCCGAACAGGCTGCGAGCTTCGCCCAGGCGACGGCGGCGCAGGTAATAATCAGACAGCCGCGTGCGCACTTCGTCTTCGACGATGCGTCGGCTGCCGCCCAGCTCGCGCAGCGATCCGAAGTACCCCGTCACCTGCGGTCGCTGCTGCCCGTCGACGATGCGCTGTCGACGCTGGCCTCGGAGCGTGCGGGGCGCCTCTATCTTGATTACACCGAGCGGACGAATCACTACACCGGAAGGCCGATCGCGGTCGCAACGCATCAGTGGG
The DNA here is from genome assembly GCA_016794505.1 of Myxococcales bacterium. Lineage (GTDB taxonomy): Bacteria > Myxococcota_A > Polyangia > Palsa-1104 > JAEUJZ01 > JAEUJZ01. Next base: position 243 of record JAEUJZ010000142.1, on the reverse strand, counting down.
TTCTTCTGATCGCGAAGTGCTGGGGACGCTGGCTGGTGAAGGCGGGGCTCGTTGCGCAGAGTCCGTTCTCGGCCGTCGAGCCGATCGGTCGCCGCAGCACCGGCAAGGCGCAGCTGACGCGCGACGAAGCCCAGCGCGTGAGCCGCTTCGCGGTGCAAAGAGCGCAGGCCAGCGACGTCGCTGCGGTGGGTGCGCTGCTGATGCGGCACATGGGACTGCGCCAAGGCGAGGTCGGCTCGCGCA
>JAEUJZ010000141.1 GCA_016794505.1 Myxococcales bacterium | reverse complement strand
TGCGCGAGCCGACCTCGCCTTGGCGCAGTCCCATGTGCCGCATCAGCAGCGCACCCACCGCAGCGACGTCGCTGGCCTGCGCTCTTTGCACCGCGAAGCGGCTCACGCGCTGGGCTTCGTCGCGCGTCAGCTGCGCCTTGCTGGTGCTGCGGCGACCGATCGGCTCGACGGCCGAGAACGGACTCTGCGCAACGAGCCCCGCCTTCACCAGCCAGCGTCCCCAGCACTTCGCGATCAGAAGAACCCACTGATGCGTCGACCCCGAAAGAGATCTGTAGGGCCTGCGGCCTCGATGACGCCGGAAAGGAGAAGCAGCCGCTCGTCGAGCGGATCTTGGCTGCTGGGGGCGGTGGCCAATCTTCTCCTATCGACGAAGACAGTGCCGACAGTGGCTCTGCTAGCGACGCTTCGGTCAGCCTGGGGACCTTACCCGGCCTCGACGTCGCTACGGAGACCAAGGGAAAATGCAAGACGAGCAAGGGGGCCGAGCGTCGGCGAGCGGGGGTACCGGTGTCTGATGCAGTAGTCTCGGGCTCGCTCAAGGCTGCGCTACGCCAGTTCGCGCTCGCGGCTGCCGGTGGTTACCGCGGCCACGACGCCGCAGTGAATTTCACGACCCACCTGCTTGAATGCTTCGGCTGGCAGGACGGCCGTCCCGAGGGCGCAAGCATCCCCCACACGCTGCGCATCGCCGAAGGTGGCCAGCTTGTCGATCGCGAAGTGGCGCTGTGGTGGCGCGAACGCCGCGCCCTGCTGGCGGTGGTGCCCCACGACGCAGTGCTCGACTTCGCCTGGAAGGACCTCCTGCGCGCGTGCCTGCAAATCGATCCGCCGCCGCAGTATGTGGTGCTCACCAATCAGCGCGATCTGCAGCTGTATGACCTGGCCCGGGACCGCGAGGCGGCCCGTCTCAGCATCCACATCGAAGATCTGCCGAAGTACAGCGAGGCGTTCCCGTTCTTCACCACCGCCTGGCAGCCGGGCCAGACACCACGCATCGTCAACGTCGAAAAGGTCTCGGCCGAGGTCGCTGACCTGGTCGCTAAGCTGTACCGCAGCGTAAAGGCCCAGCACCCGACCCGCGAGCGCGACGTCATCCGCTTCACTCTGCAGTGCATCACCGCGATGTTCGCCGAGGACATCGGCCTCCTGCCCAAGAACTACTTCACATCGCTGCTCTACGATGGTGCCCGGCACAAGAACCTGGATGCGCGGCTGCATGAGCTGTTCGTGCAGATGAATACGCGAGACCTACCGACGCCGCGCGTGGTGCCGTACTTCAACGGGGGCCTGTTTACCGACGCGGTTTCGCTGCCGCTGGGCAGCGAGCAGGTGGTGGCGCTGACCAAGGCCGCCGAGGCCAACTGGACCTACGTGGACCCGCACATCTTCGGCTCAGTATTCCAGGGCATCATGGACGATGCCGAGCGTCACGCCAGCGGCGCACACTACACCGCCCACGACGACATCATGCGCGTGGTCGGCCCGACCATCGTCGAGCCGTGGCGCAAGCGCATCCTGGCTGCCACCACGCTAAAGGAACTGACCGAGCCGCGCGCGGAGCTGTTCCGCTACCGCGTCCTCGACCCGGCCTGCGGTAGCGGCAACTTTCTGTACGTCGCGTTCCGCGAGCCGTACCGCCTCGACACCGAGCTGCTGTCGCGGATGCGCGAGTTCCCATCTACGCACGGCAAGCTGTCGTGGAACGGTGGCATCCCGGCGGCCAACTTCTATGGCATCGACATCAACCGGTTCGCGGTAGAGCTGGCCAAGGTCACGCTGAACATCGCCAAGAAGATTGCGTTTGAAGAGCGCCGGGAACAGGCCTACGCGCTCGCTGGTCAGGTCGAGTTGGACCTCGACCCGTCTCTGCCTCTCGACAATCTCGACGACAACATCGTTCGTGATGACGCGCTGTTTTGCGACTGGCCAGAAGTGGACGCCATCGTGGGGAACCCGCCGTTCCTGGGAGGACAGAAGATTCGAAAGGAGCTTGGCGTCGACTACCTACAGAAGCTTCAGCGCGACACGGGTGTGGATGGCGTTGTCGACCTGGTTTGTTACTGGTTTCGTCGCGCGCACGACCATCTCCCACCAAGCGGTAGGGCAGGTCTCGTCGGCACCAGTGGTATCCGTGTTGGCAAAGCGCGTGAGGCGTCGCTCGACTATGTGGTGGTGCGCGGTGGCACATTGACCAACGCAGCGGCGACGATGGCAGTGCAGCGACGGCAGAGGCGTGAGAGATCGATTCGACGTGAGCGGACATGGCAAGGCCCTCCAGAGCAGCGCGCAGACCCTCCCCAACCCCTGGTAAGCAGCGCCGGGACGGGCGCGCGAAGTTCCGCGGGTTGAGTGCGGCCACCCTGAGTTCACTGCTGAATGAGTTGTTGGGTGACACAGCAAACGATAACCATAGATAAGTCAGTAAAAATGCGCATTTCCGCCGAGCAACTCCTTGCGGCTCGTGGTCTTTTGCGGCCAACGCAGGCTGATGTCGCCGGAGGAACCGCTGTCCATGTCGAAACCATCCGCCGGTTTGAAGCCGGGTTGCACCGCCCGCTTGCGCAGACGCTGGACACCCTGCGACAGCTCCTCGAAAGCTGGGGGATCGAGTTTCAAAACAGCGGCCGTCCCGGTGTGCGGTATCACCCGGATCGGGACCGACGGCGAATGACTCGCTCGGAGCCCTCTAAGCCCGTCGGCTAGCGAAGACCTGTGCCGTCCACGTCTGACAACAGACGGCAGCGGATCGGCGCTGAGAGACAAGTGGCGTGTTACGCCGTAACCGTCCACCTTGCAGACAAGCAGCGCATGCTGTGATGCGCATGCTGTGCGACGCGCCGGATCTTTTCTTGCCGGCTCGGCCGAACTTGGGAAGCAAGCAGCGCATGGTCCGCGACGTCGGGAGCCGTTGGCAGCCGCAGGAACTCGCCGCTGCGCGTCAGGCTCTCGACGAAGCGAGGCGGGCCGCCGCTGCGCAGCCAGCCGCGACGCCGTCGGCTGAAGGGCGCGCCGCCAAGCCTCGCGATGCGGCAGCCATGTGGGAGACGCCAGACTTGGATCGGGTCGATGATGTATCGGCGAAGCAATGTCGCGCCGCATGTCTGCGATGCTGGCGCTGCAAGAGACGATCACCGCCGAGCGCCTGTGCCACATGGTCGGCCGCATGAAGCCCATCTTGATCGAAGGCTTCGCGCGCAGGGGCAGCGGTCAGCTGTGCGGGCGCACCGCGGCAACCACATCGTCAGCATTCGCAGCGACGGACGCGATGTGGCCCGACTGCGGACCTGGATCGGTCGGCTGGTGCCCGTACGCATCACCGCTTCGAACACCCGGGCGCCGGTCGGCGCCCTGCAGCAATCGAAGCAATGCGGCAGCCCGACACGCCAAGCCGCAACGAACGCAGCCGCCCCCGACTCGGCAGCGCCCTTTGCACAGCCGGCGGATGCGCTGTGTGCGAGCCGCCCGCCGCTCGCTCGGCCCCGCGGTCGACGATGCAAATCCTGCCGGGCTGGACCCGGCCAAGCTGTGCGACACTCTTGTGCAGCGCGTGTCCCGAACCTCGGGGACCACGCCATCCTCTTGCCCGCGAGCCATCATGGACCTCCGCCCCATTCGCGAAGCCAGCCGGGTCAGCGCGTCGCCTCCAGCCGGTCAGGCTCGAAAAGCCTCAAGCCAGACTTGCCTGCTGGCACTGCTCTTTTTTGTAGGCAGCCTCAGCGGCTGCGTAGACGGACAAGCCGTGATCCGCGCCGGCGTTTTCGTCGCTCCATTTAGCCTTTTGCTCTTGTCTCTTGCCCTTTATGAACAATCCGGCAGGCTTCGAATGTTTGTGGCTAATCCATACCGGCGCCCATGGGTGCTGGCTCTGCCGGCGATTATACTTTTTTGTACAAACTTACCATTATTCATTAACATTGTAAGCGTAGAGAAGAACACAAAGCAGCTATTAGATTTTGTCATTAATGGATTTTTCCTGCTCTCTTTTACCATGCTTCTTGGTTCATATGTCCTGACTCAGATCATATGGCGTATCTGGCTGGCATTCTCGCCACGAACCAGCTACGAAGGGGCCAACTTCTTGGGTCCCGTTCTGTTCTTTGGTCCGGGAGTCTTATATGCCCACGGCTTCTACACAAAAGAATTAGTTCACATCTTAGAGTATCTGACGATTTATACTGTCTATTCATTTTTTGCTCTTCCAGTCGTGGTCTTCATAATCGTCATTGAAGCGCGGTATCGCCAGCGTGCGCAGCAATCTCTGCAATCGCAGTAGATACGCCAACAAAAATCATGAGCGCGGGGACCGCCCCTCAGTCGTGTTTCCGCAGATCATCCGCTCCGCACGAACCATGCCGCCTGTCCATGCCGCCGGACGCGCCATTGCTGACCTGTTCACCGCACCGCCGGGCGGTTCGCTCTTCGATGCGAGCAGCTCCCCGTCGGGGCGATGGCCGAAGATCGGCACGCTGAGTCCATCGCAAGCATCCCCACGGACGATTGTGCCACCACGACCTGTGCCCGCAGTTCTGCCAGCAGCGCGCTGCGTGCGATGCCGGCTGCGTAGCCCACTGGGCTGCGGCTTCCGGAGCCCGCTAGGCAGCCATTCGCGAGAGCTCGGACGTTCACAGAGAGCGGATCGCGCGACTGCGATTCGTCACCATTGCTCACCGTCGCCCGCGGACGCGCCCTGACGCTGCGCGAGCGCGGCTTCCCGCTCGATGCCATCGCCCGCTGGCTCGACTCCGAAGGCTACGTCACGAACGCCCCGCGCTCGGTGAATAGACCCGCAGTGCCAGTTTCACTGGCGCACTACCCCGGTTTCACAACACCGCGTTCAGGTGGGGTGCCAGCGCTGGAATGACCACAGCGGGGCGTTTATCGCAGTGGGGCAGATGGTTGGCAGATCTGCCGTCATTGCCTCGCATCGCAGTCAACGTGAGAAAATCGTTCGGAGCGGGTCCTCTGCACAGGGGAACCTTTGTTTTTCCTACGCATAGCTGGCCGCAAGCACCTCTCGAATGCGCTCCGCCAAGTCGGCGTCGGGTGCCTCTTTGGCGAGGATGAGGGGGTTCGTCGTTACGCCGGACAGGCACCCCCACGCAAATAGGTCTCGAATCTCCTGGGGGTCCGAGCTGTCGATGAAGATGGCCGTGGTCTCTCTCGGGCGGGCGAAAGGGCGCGTCCGCCGCGCCTCCCTTCTTATACCCTTGCCAAGATTCCGCGAGCGATTGTGACCAGGTCCGGTCCGTGAACCTCGGGCAGGTGGGAGAGGGAATCGGGTAGCGAGCCCGGGATCCGCGGCCGCAGGGGGCAGAGCTCGCAACGAGTCGAGGCGAAGACCAGCGCCGACCGAAGGCCGGCGGCGTGTCCGGCCGCGACGTCCGCCGCACTGTCCCCCACCATCCAGGAGCCTTCCCGATCGAGGCCGAGCTCCGAGACGAGCGAGTCGAGCAGGCCTGGCCGGGGCTTGCGGCACGAACACTCTCGCACGAGCGAGGGATCCCCGCCGTCTCCCCCTTGGGGATGATGCATGCATACTGCAACTTGCGCGATCGAGATCCCTGCCTGGGCCAGGGTGTCCACCAGGGCCCGATTCGTCCGAAGCACGGCATCGGCCGAGAATTGCCCTTTGGCCGGTCCCGGCTGGTTGGTAGCGATGGCGAGGAGGTACCCCTCCGCCTGGAGCAGGCGAAGCCCCTCGATCGCGCCCGACAACATTCGGACGTGGGAAGGGTGGAAAGCCGTGTGAAAGGCCCCGGTCTCCTCGTCCCGCACGACGTCGATCAGCGTTCCGTCTCGATCGAGCAGGATCCCCTTGGGCATCCTACTTGACCGACGCCCACTTGGTGGGGGCACGCTGGAGCAGCGGATGACTCACGAGAAGGTGCCAGATCACGGCGCAAAAGCCCTCCGTGTGTGGCGTCGTCCGCTCCCCCGAGATGGTGGGGACGACGACGCAGGCATCGGCCACCTGCTTGGTGTAGCCCCCGTCGCGCCCGACGATGCCGAAGACGCTGGCACCGACCTCCTTGGCGAGCTCGAGCGATCGCACCAAGTTGACCGAGACGTTCTTCTCACGGTTCCCGCCCCCTACCGAGAACACGAGCAGGCCGTCCCCCTTGCGAAGTCGTGAGCCGCGGAGCCACTCCGAAAAGCAGGTGTCCCACCCCTCGTCATTCACCCGAGCGGTGAGCTCCGACACGTTGTCCGTCGGCGCGTACGCTTCGAAGCCGCACAGCTTGCGAAAGTCGTTCACCGCATGCCCGGCGTGACCGGCTGAACCCCCCACGCCGAGGATGAATAGGCGCCCCCTCCCGTCGCGAACGGAGGCGAGTCCTCGGGCCAGGTTTTCGATGGTGATGTCATCAAGCTGCCGGATGACTTCGATGCTCTCGTCGAGATACGTGCGTGAAAACGACATGGTGTCCTCGAAAAGCCTGGGTCAAGAGCGGTGGAAGTCTGCCATGATCCGAGCGCCGTCGAAGTCAAATCGGAAGCGCATGGGCCGAAGGCCGCGTTGGCTCAAGACGTCGTAGACCGTACGACGGTGAATGGGGCGCACGTAAAACATGAAGAACCCGCCCCCCCCGGCTCCCATCAACTTCCCCCCGATGGCGCCGGCTTTGCGGGCCGCCTCATAGTGGTCGTCGATCACCGAGTCGCTCATCTTGGCCGAGAGTCTCCGCTTGGTGGACCAGTGCTCGTGAAGGAGCTCACCGTAGGCGTCGACGTCTCCCGTAAGAAGAAGATCGCGCGTGTCGTACCCGAGCTGTTTGATGCGGTGCATGCGCTCCACCGCTTGGTCGGCGTTCTTGGCAATGTTCGCCCCTTGGTCGGCCAGAACCGACGAAGCCGAACGCTCAATCCCCGAGTAGAAGATCATCAGGTTCGACTCGAGCTCGTCGATGACGTTGTCCTTCACCGGGAGACGGTCTACCTGAACCGTCCCGTCTTTCTCGAAGGTCAGCGCGGTGATTCCTCCGAACGCGGCGATGTATTGGTCCTGCTTTCCGATCGGCTCGCCCAGAGTGTCGATCTCGAGTCGGCAAGCCTCTTCGGCCAGCTTCGTGGTGGGGACGTACTCGCGCTTGAACGCATGCAGCGCGTTGAGCAGAGCGACGGTGAAGGCGCTCGACGAACCCAGGCCGGAGTTCGACGGAACGTCGGCGTAGCTCAAGAGCTCGATGCCCTTGTCGACCGCCGACATGCGCAAGGCTTCGCGGAAGATGCGGTGCTCGATGGCATCCACGCGGTCAACGATCTCGGTTTTCGAATAGGCGAGACGAATCGAGTCGTAGAAACGCTTGGCCGCGCAAACGAAGACGTAGTGGTCGATGGCAGCAGCAACGAGGAAACCGCCGTGTTGGCGAGAGTAGCTGGGCAGGTCGGTGCCTCCCCCGCCGAGGGAGAAGCGTACCGGCGCACGCGAGACGATCATGAGGGCCCTTTCAATTTCTGCTCCAAGGTGGAAAGCCCCTCGGGGGATCCTATTTCGTAGAAGCGCTCTTCGGCGATCACGGCGCGGAGGCGGCTGCGTCGCGCCATATCGCCGAGGACCTCGTCGAGCCCAAAGGCAACGTTCGCCGGGCGCCTCTCGAGCACGCCGCGGCGAAGCGCGATGGCGCCGTAGTCGATGCAGTCCAGCTCTGGATCGCAGTGCCCCTTCTCGTAGCGGGACACGAAGTCACCGCGCAGGGCCACGTTCGACGCGTCCCACTTCCCTGCGTTTCGAAAGACGCTCATCACCCCGTCGCAGTCCTCGTTTGCGTTGAGGACACGGAGGGGGCTCCCATAGTCGAAAGGGAGGTAACTATCCCCGTAGGTCACGAGGAAGGTCGGGGCGAGGTGCGGGAAGGCGGCGCGGGCGGCCCCACCGGTACCCATGAGTCTGGGGCCCTCCTCCGAGTAGCGAACGCGAATTCCAATGCGTCCGCCGTCCCCCACGTGGGCGCGAATCTGATCGCCCAGATGTGCGATGCAGAGAATCACATCATCGTAACCGGATGAGGCGAGGGCCGCGAGCTGCCAATCGATGAACGGGCGCGACAGGACGGGGATCAGCGCCTTGGGGATCTTGTCGGTGAGGGGCCGCATGCGCGTGGCAAGGCCGCCAGCCAGGATCACGACCTGCATGGGTTCACTCGGTCCCGAAAACTTGGCGCGCAACCTCTCGAACTGCAAGCTCTACGGCTGCGTCCGAGGTGAACCGCACTCGAAAGCCGAGGTTTTCGAGCTTGTCGGGCTTGATGCGCGAGACCGGCACGTCCCCCGGCCAGCCTTGGGGCCCGCCCGAATACTCGACGCACGCGCTCTTGTGAGGCGACGCCTGCACGCAGAGCTCAGCGATTCGGCGCACGCTGGTCGTGTCGGGCGGTGCGAGGTTGTAGACGTTGAGCGCGTCCTTGGCGTTGTCCAGGACGAAGAGGATTCCGGCCGCGCAGTCCGTCACGTGCAGATACGGCTTGGCCTGCCGACCGTCCCCCAGGACGTCGAGATACTCCGGGTGCGCTTGGAGCTTCTTGCAGAAATCTAGGATGGCACCGTGGGTACTCCGCTGGCCTACGACGTTGCCGAACCGGCAGATGTACCCTTTGAGTCCGAAGCACTCGACATACGACGCGATGAGCGACTCCCCCGCGAGCTTGCTGGCGCCGTAGAGCGAGAAGGGCAAATGTCCGAGGTCCATCTCCCCGCAGGGCTCGGGGTTGTTGCCGTACACGGTGCCGCTCGACGAGAAGACGAAGCGGGGCACCTGGGCGAGGCGAGCCGCCTCCAAGGCGTTGTAGGTCGCGATGGTCCCCTGATCGAGGTCGATCCGCGTCCTCTCGAGGCCCCAGCGCGCCTCCGGGTTCGCCGCCAGGTGGAAGACGACATCGTGCCCCACGGCCGTCTTGGTGAGGGCGTTGAGATCGAGCGCGTCGCCCTTAACCAGCGTGGCCTTGCCCGACCGGAGCGGCTCGGCGATGAAGGCCTCTCTGCCGATGGAGAGATTGTCGAAAACCGTGACCTGCCCCCGCTGGACCAGCAGGTCGACGAGGTGACTGCCGATGAAACCGGCTCCACCAACGACGAGTGAGCGCATGCGCGAAACGCTAGCAGGGGTTGTTTGTCCTATGCAACGAAGCTCCCTGCCGCGTACAGCCAGGATCGTCTCGATCGTTGCTAATTCCCTCCGTACCGCGGTGCCGTACGTGCATCAAGGCGTGCGTTGGTGCGACGGCTGGCCGGAGAGCCGTCGATTGCGGGCGGGCTCAAGGAGGGCGCTGATGTCGGTGTCCTGTTGGGTTGCTCGGGCGCAATCCAACGGAGGCTGGGACAGCGGACGGGAAGCCAGGCATCGCGATCATTCTCGACGGCGCCCACAGGCCCCCCTTGTTCACGCGTATCGTCGAGCGCCTCGGCCTCTTTGACCAGCTTGTCGCGGGCTGCGATCTGCGCCGCTTGATACCGCACGGCGGCCAGGCGCGAATAGGCGACCACCTGCGCCTTCAGGTGATTCGGCAGGATGTGCTCGACATAGTGGCGCATCATGTCGTCGGCCTTGGCCGCGATCAGCTCCTCCGCTTCGCCCAGCACCGCGCCCTTGGTCGCGTACGTTTTGCGAATGGCCTCGCGCTCGTCTTCGGGACGGTCTTTCCCCTGCACGAACCTCGAATACCGGGTTGATGGGCTGTTTCACTGTGACGCGCTTGTTCTCCGACCCTCGGAAACCGTCTGGATGCACTGCGCTGACCTTTAGGACACCCCAGTCATCGCCATCCGCAGGGAGGTCCGGGCACGATGGACTCTTTCCTGCCGCAATCTCATCGAGGACTCCCCCCAATGTTACGACCTCCCACCCCTTCGGAATCCTTCCCAGCGGCGAGTCTTGAAACTGTTCGGGGTGTCGCTCGGGGTCGCGAAGCTCGCCGTTGTCGTCGATGCCGTGCGTCAGCAGGTCGTGCAGCAGCCCCTGCAGTTGTTTCAGCGTCAGCGTCGAGGCCACCTGCCTGGCCGTGGGCGGCTTGCGGGGCTCGCTGCCGTCCACGGGCACTCCCGCCTCGACCGATTCTGCCGATCCTTTCGCCGCCGATGGCGGTCGCCCACGTCGGGCTGGCTTTGGACGCCGCGGGCGCTGCATCCAGGCCCGGCAGGCTGGCTTGCGCCACGTCCGTCACCTGACTCGACGAATCGAGCGCAATGCCGAACAGGGCGGCGATCTTGCCGATCCGCTCGGGCGATGGTGCCTGCTTGCCCGTCTCTAGCTGCGACACATGCGCCTGGGACAGGCCAACCGCCGTCGCCAGCTCTGCCCGCGACATCCCGCGACTCTTGCGCAGCCCGCGCAGCACATCCGAAAAACTCATGGTGGTTTCCACCACAGCCAGCATCCGCACCGCGACATATCGCAGCGGCCTGAGCTGAGAAACGATCATGATGCGTAGGTCTACGGAAGCGCGGTGCGCGGCGATTCACGCGGCCCCCATTGACGGCATTGCGGCGACGTGTGCCAGGGTGCGTCGTTGCGGACTCGCGCTCAATCCCTGCGTGGCGCTTCCTGGGCTCGGCAAGGCGCGCGATCCTGGCCCGAGCCCAGCGTGATCCATGGCTGAGTCCGTCTGAGAAAAGCGATTTCCCGTCTTGTGGCCCCGCAGGGAGACGCGTAACAACCAGGGCGTTCTGCGCTGAGAAGGACGTTCCCGAAGTCCCAGAGAACACTGCACAAGAGAGGACGCGGATGATCGACCGGGTTCAAGCGGCGCTCGATGCCATACAGACGGAAGGAACCTTTGCCACGCGCCTGCGTTGCCCAGCCAAAGACCTGGCGATCGAGGTCCGAGGGGTCGGAGCGCTGCGGTTGCCCCTGCCTTTGGCAACGGCGCGCAAGTTGAGCAGCGTGGCGCGACCAGCCCCGTTTGGGCTGCGCGAGCGGACGCTGCACGATCCGAACATCCGCGACACGGGGGAGATCAAGCGGAGCTTGGTGAAGATCGATAGCCGGCGCTGGAAGCCAGTGCTACAGGCCCAGCTGGCGCTGATCCAGCGGCACTTGGGACTGCCAGCCGAGGGGCGGCTCGACGCGGTGTTCGACAAGCTTTTGGTGTATGGGCCAGGGCAGTTCTTCGCGCCGCACAAGGACTCGGAGCGCAGCGACGACATGATCGGCACGCTCACGGTCGAGCTGCCCTCGGTGTACACAGGCGGAGCGATCGTCGTCGCGCACGGCGGACAGAGGAAGGAGTTTCGCCGATCGCCGGGTCGCGGCAGGGAGCTGACGCTGCTGGCGTTCTATGCCGACTGCACGCATGAGGCACGGCCCGTGAAGTCGGGCGGGCGTGTCGTGCTCACGTACGAGCTGCGCTATCAGCGAGAGTCGGTCTCGAAGCGGCCGGCTCGCCCTTCGACCGCCATCAGTCCCTTGTCGGCGAGCATCGCTGCGTACTTCGACACGCCGGTACCCGGTATGGACTCTCGCTCGGCGCCGCAGAAGCCGGATCGGCTGACGTATCTCCTGGATCACCAGTACACGCAGCGGAGCCTTTCTTGGGAGCGACTCAAGAGCGCGGACGGCCCGCGCGCGGAAGCGCTGCGGCAGGTGGCGGAGCAGCTCGACTGCGAGATCTATCTGGCGCTCGCCGACGTGCATGAGACCTGGGAGTGCGAGAGCGAGGAGTGGGGAGGTCGATATGGTTCTCGTCGAGGCTACGGCCGCCGTCGCTGGGGGTACGAGCCGAAGGATGCCGCCGAAGACAGCGACTCAGCCAAGGACGCCGCCGATACGCATGAGCTCCTCAGCTTGATCAGCAGCGAGATCGCTCTCGGTCACTTCATCAACGTACAAGGGAAGCGAGCCCCCAGGTTGGCAGCGTCGCCCGCGTCAGGCGAGGTCTGCTTCACGCGAGCTTCGCGTGAGCTGAAGTTCTTCCAGTCGGAGCATGAAGGGTGGATGGGCAACTACGGCAACACGGTGGATCGCTGGTACCACCGTGCGGCAGTCGTGATGTGGCCGCGTGAGCGCAACTTCGTCATTCGCGCGAAGATGGAGCCCGCCTGGGCCCTCGACGAGCTCTGGGCGCAGATCAAAGAGGGCGCCGTGAACGACGCAGCCGAGCGGGCGCACAGCCTGCTGCCCTTCTGGAGCTGGGTGGCGCCGCAAGAGCCAAGCGTGACGTTCTTCGCCACGCTGCTCAAGGTGCTGGACACGCTCGGTCAGGCCGAGCTGTCTGCGGGTCTGCTCGCTCCGTTTGGGCCACGCTGGCTCAGCGCGCGGACGATCCCAGGGTTTGTGAAGCTCGCGCAACAGCATGGCCTGCCGTGGAGCAAGCAGCTTCTTTCCATGTGGGCGGAGCGAAGAAGCTATGGCGAGTCGGCGTCCTTTCTGCCGATCCTGCCGGCGGTTTGCTCGGCGCTTATCGCGGCAGCTAGCCAGCCTGGCCGTGAGCTTGCAGTGTGGCTGCTCGATCGAGAAGAGCAGGCGCTAGAGACGCGACTTAAGGGCGCGCTCGGCATTCCCCACGGGGCTCTCGACCTGCGAAGGTGGCAGCCGTACCTTGCCGAGTTTGTCGCCCTCTTCGACAGTGCAGCGGTGCTCTCGGCGTCCGGGATCCGCGAGCGACTGCTTTCGTTTCTGCTCGCTCCAGCCACGGCCCTGCCGATCCTCGCAGCAGCGGAATTCCTGCGCGTGTGTCGATTGAAGTACACGCCGGCTTCGCTGCGAGCGCTGGGCCTCTCCCCGCTGTATCGCCGTGTCGTCGACACGCTTCAGCAGAGCGTTGCGGCGCCGCCGCGGGGCGACTCAGACTGGTCGATCGCGGTGCCGCTGTCGTGTCGCTGCGCGCTGTGCGCCGAGCTGTCCAGGTTTCTTATCGACTCGCAGCGCACCCGGTTCGCCTGGCCGCTCGCCAAGGACCGACGACAGCACCTTCACCAGATTCTTGATGGCCACGATCTGCCCGTGGCGCATGAGACCACTCGTCGCGGCAGCCCATACACGCTGGTGCTCACCAAGCTGCCGACGCTGTTTCAGCACGCCGCAGCGCTGCGGACGAAGCAGCAGGAGCAGCTCATCTATCTGACGCAGCAGGAGGCTGCGTTCTGCGACGTCGCTGTGGGCGACACGCCGTACGGGGAAGTGTTCGACACCACCGAAGGAAGGGAAGCCGATGCTCTGTGTCTTCTGCCAACAACGTAAAGGAAAGCGCGCATGCCCGGCGCTGGGCGGCTCTATCTGTTCGCAGTGCTGCGGGCAGCATCGCCTCCAGGCGATTCGCTGTCCAAGTGACTGTGCCTTTCTCGGGGGCCTGTCCGCTCTCTCGGATCCCGCCGGCACGCAGCGGCTCGCTACCCACGACAGCTTTCTGGCAGCCATGCAGAAGCTAGTGCGCTATATGGAGCAACAGCGACCGCTTCTTGAGACGGCCGTGCGTGCCCTCGGAACGCTTCCCCAAGAGAGCTGGGTAGAGCCGATGGCGGTGGCCCATGTCTGCTACGGCTACCGCGATGCGCAGGGCCAGCGCATCCTGGATCACTTCCTGCTGCGACACGGACGTGACCTTGCGCCCGCCGAGACCGCAGCGCTGGCCTGCCTGAAGCAGGCACGGCTGTCCCTGTGGTCCGTGGAGGCCGTTCATCCAGGAGTGGGCCTGGAGCTTCTTGACCTCCTTGACGATCACGCTGGGCGGGTCCAGGTACGTGAGATCTCGGCCAGCTTCGGGCTGCGACGCGGCGATGTCGTCTGCGGCTGGCTCGTCGAGCTGTACGATCACGTGGAGATGACTGGCGCAGCCCTTCAGGTGCCGGCGCCGCATCAGGATCACATGCTCTCGGTCCTGCGCCGCGTACGGGAGGAGTCCAAACAGGAGCATCCCGACCTGCCTGCGACCCAGCTTCTAAACCCCCATACCGGCGTCATCCTGCACGCCCTGCAAGCGGCCGTCGCGGCCACGCCCCCGCCGCAGCTCGCAACCACCGATGGCCAGGAGCTCGTCCTCTGCAAGGCCCACTTCCGTGTCCTCGCCAAAGGGGAAGAGTCGGTGCGCCGCCAGCTGAGCACGCACCAGGATATCGAGAGCAGGGGCGACGGCCTGGTCTGGCTCGGCGGCACGGGACAAGCAGCCATCGGGAAAACGGTGCTCGGGCAGATCACCCTGCAGCCAGGCGGGCTGCTTCTGGAAACCCTCTCACGCGAACGTTTGGAGCGCGGCACGCAGATGCTCAAGACTCGCTTGCCCGGACTCGTGCTGCACCTGATGGACACGATCAAGGATCCCGTCCAGGCCATGGCCGAAACCTCAGGGGAGGCGCACCGCAGACCCACCCCGCCCACCCAAGCAGAAGAGGCGGTGATGGCTGAAGCCCTGCGCGGCTACTATGCCAAGTGGCCGGACACCCCGCTGCCGGCGCTTTCAGGGAAGACGCCACGGCAGGCCGTAAAGACCCAGGCCGGCAGGCGGCACGTAGAACAGCTGCTGTACGAGATCGAGAAGAGCACGCTAGCCATGCCGGGCGGTGAAGCCATGGACTTCACAAGCGTTCGAGAGCAGCTCGATCTAGTCGGTGCGGCGGATGGACGGTATGACGCCGAGCACGCCCCAGACCCGGCCACCTGGCTGAGCCTGGACGAGAGTGAACGACTGGCCGCGATCGAGGGGGCTCACCGTCACGCTGCAGCCGGCCACCCCGCCATGCCCAATCGCCGCTTCCATGCGCTGCTCCATCTGGTCGTTGAAAACCAGCTCGCCGCAGGCGAACCCGCGGAGGTCAAAAGGACGCTGCGGCGCTTGATGAATCAGGGACTCTCGCGTCATGCGGCGCTGCATGCCCTGGGCTCGGCAGTCGCGGGCTCACTCTTCGAAACCGTGAAGCAGCAGCAACCTTGTGATCGAGCGCGCTTCCTCGCCGACTTGGACCGGCTACAAGCGCAGGACTTCGGCTTCCTGCCTTAGCTGTTCTGGACGCGATCTCCGACTCTGGAAGCAATCTTCCACGAGGAAACCATCACCCGATAAGTCTGGACGCTATGTACGGACAGGATGACAGACATGGGAAAACAACAAAGAATGAAGGAGGCGCGCAAGCTGTCGCGAAAGTGGCCGCATCGCCAAGGGTTCTTCAGCAGTGTGGATCCCGGACAGCGCCTTGCTCCCGACCGAGCGAGCTGGCCCGTGGCTAGAGCCTATGTCCCTCTGCGCGACGCATGGCAGGCCTCCGGCTATGGCACCGCGGGCGTGATCCGCGTGGGACCAAACGGGCAGGCCGCCGCCAGTTTCTTTGTGCTCAACCTGTCGCAGCAGGGGATCAGCTCCATGCTCGGGCGGGACGTGGACTCTCTGACTGCTGCGACGAAGCTACTAACGGGCGCGCAGGGGTTGGTTCCCCCGTATGAGGAAGGGCCCGTCGAGCTGGCCGCAGAGTATGTCTATGGGGCCTGGGCGTTTGCCGAACAGAGCGGCGCGTCCTGGCCGCCGGGGCAAACCGAACAATTTCTTGCCCTGATGCCCCGACCGGAAGGAGGCAGAGCGCAGTGGCTGGCGCGACTGACCGGAGCCGGAGGGTTGACCCCGCCGGAGCTGTTGCACGCGCTTCTTGAAAATCCCGAGCCGGAGGACATGCCAGAAGGCCGAGAGCGCATGCTCCCGACGACGATGACCTTCGCCCTAGAGCATTTGGCGGGAGAGCACCTCCGCAGCGCAGCGCCCGCATTCCGTTTTCAGAATACGGACGGGGAAGGGGAGAGCTACGACTGGACCCGTGAGTACCCCAAGGGGCACTGGAGTGGTCGCAAGGGCAGGCAGGTACTCGGGCACGTTCTTGTACGCCCTGGTGAGCTCGTTGCCCGCGCATTCACGCTGTCCATGGCGGCTCGTCTGGTCGGGGAGCTCAAGGTTCTGATGGGGGAACGAATCCGGCTTGTGCATACCGATTGGAAGAACGCCGACGAATTCCTGGCCACCGCTCGAAGCAGCGCCCCCTTAGGCCTCCACGAAAGCAGCTTGTAGGGCTGCTCGCTCTGGGGCCTTGCACGCAGCGCCGCAAAGGGATCCTGGCAAACGGACATCTGGTCAGCTCGACGGAGTCCTGTTGGTCTGGGTGCGCGACTACAAGGTGCTCGGGATCCTCGGGCACCCGCCATCACCCAGCGAATGAGCAGCGACTCGCTTCCGCGCACTCAGCATCCTCCTACGGTAATGTCAAGCTGATCGCCCCGGAACGTCTGTGCCGGCCACTCTATCCGTCGCCCCCCGGACATTCCCCCCTCTCTGCCTTCCATTGGAGTTTAGTGGCCTACCTATTTGCGTAGCAGGCATCCACTTGCTTGGGTCGCGGAATCAACCAAACCCCCGTCGCAGCGAAAAAAACGCTGGACGGGTTCGTCATCGGCGATGCCCACTTGCAGGCTGTCGGCGGCAGATGGGATAGCGGCTGCGAGTCGAAAGACGGGCAGCTGCGCCAGATCGCCGCCGCCGCCTCGCTGCCGTCGGATGACAACCGCTGGATCAACGGTGAGCGCTCAGAGCGTCCATTGCGCGCTTCACTTTGTCGCTGCTGTCGGGGTCGGGAGGGGGGCGACGCGCACGGTCCCCTCGATGGAATACGCGCCCGGCGGGGCTGGGTTCGGCCGCGACCTGAGAATGGGCTTGGGAATGGGCTTGGGATGCAGCGCCTCTTTCAGCAGGGCCTGACACTGCCCCAGCTCTGCTCGGGCTTTATTCGTGCTTATCTTTTCGTTGAGCAATCCCTCTTGGCATTCTTCAAGTTTCGCCTGGATGGCTGATTTTTGTTTTGAGTGTTCCTCTAAAGAACGATTGATATTCTGCACCACTAATCGTTCATAAATAGCATATCCACCATATGCCAATGCTCCAATCGCCAGAACGGGACTCAACCAATATATTGCAATAATAACAGATGAAATCATGTGACGAAAGGCTCGTGGATGGCCTTGAAATTCGACGCCAGATGAGTTGAACGATACTTTGCTATCCAATAAATTCTCAATTGTCAATGCATGGCTATCGGCATCATTCATATCAACTATCGGAGCCGCCATTCCATTTTTCTCGTCGAGCTTCTGGCGTGCATCTCTGAGTTTTTGCCGCAGAATCCTAATCTCCTCCTTTAGTTTGCGAATTGTCTCTTCGTTTAAGGCTGCATTCTTTGCGGCTTTCTCCTCAATGTGCTTTTTGGTCTCTTCGCTGATTTTTGACGTTGCTTCCGCGACTTGCTCTTGCAGCTTCTGCAGAATCCGCGCTTCGCTGCCTTGTATGCTGGTTGCTACCCGATCGCTTGTGTTAGAGACCTCTTGTCGAAATGTGCGAATCTCTTGTGTGTTTTTGTCTAGCTGAGCGGGTAACACATCCGTGACGTGCGATTCAATCTTGGACAGCGAAGCCGCGGTGCTTCCTTTGAAGTGTCCAAGCGTCTCGCGCAGGGCAGCGAGCGTCTCGTGCCGGGCTTGAGCGCTGGTCTCGACGCGGGTGACGGCGAGGACGGTCTGCTGAAGTGCGGATCCGATGTCCCGCGTGCTCTGCTCCAGCCGATCGATGCCGCCTGTGGCTTCGTCCGCGTTCTGTGCCAGGCGAGAGACCGCGCTCGCTGCCTCCTTGGCGCTCTGTTCAGCGCGGGCGATGCTAGCGGCTGTGTCCCGAGTGCTCTGCTCGATGCGTGCGGTGACGCCGGCCGTCTCTTTGATGCTCTGCTCAAGGCGAGCCACTGCACCTGCACTGTCCTTGACGCTCTGCTCGATTCGCGCGCCCGTGCTCGCGTGTTCTTTGGCATTCAGCTCAAGGCCTGCCCGCAGGCTTCTGCGCAGCGTGCGCAGCTCGGAAAGCACCTCAACATCGTGACGTACAGCGCTTGCAGACGGAGTCTGCGGATCAGATGGCTTGCCTGGATCGTGGGTCATCTACATCTCTCTTTGCATGGGCCCAAGGCCCCTAGAAGACGAGGGTCTATCCATCCCCCCGGTCGGTACTGTGCAACCTCGGTGCCACCGAGATGCGCCACCGAATCGGCTCCGCGGACCCGGAATCGCAGTCGACGGGATGGGGCTGGCTGGGCGGCGTTCACACGCTCGGCAGAAGGCCAAAGACGGGGATGGTGGAGCGGTGGTCCTCTTGACCCGTGCGCGCCATCGCTGCAGCGCGCCGGGGCGATGCACAGAGCCTGCTGGTTGTGCTGCGGCTCACGAGCGCTCGCAGCCGTGGCAGGGGACCAAGCGGGCCGCCGTCCGTGCCGCCCGTGCCGCCCGTCTAGCGTGGTCGTTCAAGCAGGCGGCCCGATCAGGCCGCCCGATCAGGCCGAGCATCGATCTGCGATCCGCTGTTTTCCGTCGGCGCGTCAGCCATTGCGCGGCTCTTGTGTAGCGGAGTATGTTGCTGTCCAGAGTGGCGAGGACGACGGCATCTCTAGAGAAAGCAGTCTCTGCATCCAAGGGAGCAGCCCTGCTCAAGCTCGTGTTCTCAACGCGGATCCAGACACCCACGCGTTCCTATTGGCTTGGGGATGGTACGCGCTACATCGGGCGAGCACCCGAGACCGATTCGCAAGGCGCGATCTGGCTCGGCGATGATCCTTGTGCCTCACGAACGCACGCGACAGTGACTGTGCGGGGCGACGATGTCATGGTCCGCGATGAAGGCAGTCGTCATGGGACGTGGCTGAACGGCCTCCGCATCCAAGAAGAGCGCCTCCACGATGGCGATCTCCTTCGGACTGGGGATTCCATTTTTGTGTTCCGTCAAAACGTCGACCGCGATCACGTACTGCGCCAGTCGCCCGATGGCATGGTCCTAGAGTCGCCTGCCATGCACCGTGTCCTGGCGCTGGCCGATGTCATTGCGCGGGGTGAGGATCCCATCTTGCTTCTTGGGGAAACAGGAACGGGCAAAGAGATCCTCTGTCGGTACATCCATTCCCAAAGTGGTCGCGGCGGTCCCTTGGTTTCAGTCAACTGCGCGACGCTCACCAGCGAGCTGGCCGACAGCTCGCTGTTCGGTCATCGCCAGGGCGCCTATACCGGAGCCAGCCGTGCCCACGAAGGCTTCTTTGCTGCGGCCGGGAAGGGCACTCTGTTTCTCGACGAGCTCGGCGAGCTCTCGCTGCCTGTGCAAGCGAAGCTCCTAAGAGCGCTGAGCGAGCGTGTCGTGACGCCCGTTGGCTCGACATCGGCGAAACCCTATCAGGCGCGGATCATCGCAGCGACCAACCGCGATGTAGACACCGAAGAACGAGCGGGCACCTTTCGGCCGGATCTGCTGGCTCGACTCGATTCGTTCCGTTTGACCCTGCCCCCACTGCGCGAGCGGCGGGACGATGTTCTGTTGCTCCTATTTCCCTATCTGCCGCGTCATTCCCGTCTGAGCGGTCGGCTGGCCGAGGCACTGCTTCTGCACTCTTGGCCGCACAATATTCGGGACGTGCAGAAGCTCGGTCGCTTCTTGCAGTCCCACTGCTGCGAAGAAGCACTGCTTGATGCGTTTCACGTCGAGCCCGTGCTGCGCCTGCCGCCGCCTTCCGCTCAGACGCCAGGACGCGGAGCGTGGTCTAGCACGACGGGCCCCTTGCACGAACGAAGCGACGCGGGCCCTGAGCCTCCCATTTCGCGCACGGCCCTGGAGTCGCTGCTGCGGAAGCATGCCGGCGTGGTTGCGCGTGTTGCCGCGGAAGTGCTGCGATCGCCGCGGCAGGTCCGACGCTGGATGGATCACTACAAGCTGGAGCGCAGTGCATGTCTGCCGAAGTAGGCAGCAGCAATGGCCCGCATTCCGAAAAGGCAGGAGCCGATGCGGCAACACATGCCGACGCTGCCGAGCGTTCCGGGGCGCTGACTGAGATCGGGCGGTACCAGATTGTGGGAGTGCTCGGCGATGGCGGAATGGGGACCGTGTACGAAGGCCTGCAGCCGGATATCGAGCGCTGGGTCGCAATCAAGGTCTTGCACGCCGAGCTGGCAGTGCGAAAGGATGCTCAGGCCCGACTGCAACAGGAAGCGCGAGTGACCAACCGCGTTGCCCATCCAGGGCTCGTGCAGATCTCAGAGGTCGGTCGCCTGCCAACGGGCCAGCTCTACTTGGTCATGGATCTTCTGCGGGGGGAGACCATTGCCGCTCGCCTCCTCCGCAACGAGGGAATGCTGCCGCTCGGCGATACGGTCTCCGTGGGAATTCAGCTTGCTGAGATCCTATCTGCTGCTCACCAACGTGGCGTTGTGCATCGCGACTTGAAGCCCAGCAACCTGATGATGGTCTGCGACCCCCAGATGCCGCGTGGCGAGCGACTGAAGCTCATCGACTTTGGGATCGCCAAGGTACTCAACCCGGCACTTGGTTCGAGTCACAAGACCCCACCGGACTCGGTACTTGGGACGCCCGACTATATGTCGCCTGAGCAGTGTGCGGGCGATACCACCGTCGATCATCGCAGCGATGTCTATTCCTTTGGAGCCGTTCTGTTTCATCTGCTGGCGGGCCGCCCCCCCTTTGTTGACAAAGCAGCCGGCCGTGTCTTGGCCATGCATCAGTACGAAACGCCTCCCTGGCTGTCGGCGCTGCGCAAGGACGTACCCATTCGGCTTTCCCAGCTTGTCGCTGCGATGCTTGCCAAATCGCCAGACAAGCGGCCTGGTTTGCAAGATGTTGTCGATTCGCTGCGCGACATCGCCGAGGAGCTTGGCGGTCTTCCCGACCATCGACTGGCAGCGCGCGGCCAGCGGGTGGGAATGGGCATGGCTTCTGCGCTGCGGGAAAAGAGCCCGCTTGCGAATGTCGGTCCCCCCACGACGCAAGCGCCCGTGCAAGCGGATCGAGTAGACACGCGCCGCGCATGGGTCCTTCGCGCAGGGGGGTTTGCGTTGCTCGGGATGCTTCTTGTGGGCGCTTTGGGCGCGTATGCCGTTCTAGCGGGTTCGCCGACGCTACGACCCAAGTCGCAGGACGATCGCGTTGTGGGTGAGAGTCCGTTTCCACGCAACGACGCTTCACGGATCGAGCAGCTGGGGACCGCTGGATTTCGCGAACAGTCAGGGAACCCGCCGGCCAGGAACGCGGTACTGCCGCAGTCATCCACAGAAACACGCGGGCACTCTGGAGCCGATGCGGCTGCTCACGATGCAAACCGCGCGGCGATGGCGCGGCCCCTGCAGACATCGGAATCGCTGCTGCTGAGGCCTCGACGAAAGCTGCCTGCCCCAGCGCGGACGGGATCGCAGCCCACCGAGCCGCGTACCAAAAAACTTCAGCTCCTTAATCCAGATGACCCAGAGAGTCCGATCCTTCCCTACTAAAGACCGGTGCAGAGTGTCTCTGCTGGCGCCCGTGGGAATGCAGGGGCACCAGCTGGCTTGTATCGTGCTTCTGGGGATGTATCTGCTGTTCGCTTGGCGCTGCAGCGCCAAGCCGCGTGATTCCGTCGTGGCCCCCCAGGACTTGCAGTGTGAGCCGGAGCTCTCGCCTGCAGGAACAGAACATGTGCGGGACGCGATCAAGACGGCGTATGCGATGAGTCAGCGAGGCCAGCATCGGCAGGCCATCGATCTGCTCACGGCCACACAGCAGCGACTGCCCCATGTGACTCTCCGCTATCATCTTGCCCTCTTGCGACTGCGAAGCGCCCCCTGTGAAACCGCCGAGCAGCTCGCGCGACTGATTCCTTGCTTCGAGGTAGCTCGGGCTGAACACAACGTCCTGCAGCGGGCCAAAGCACAGCACGCAGAGGCGCAGGTCCAGTGCCCGAGCGCCAACGACCAAGACTACGCCATCCTGGACAGCACGCTGATTGCGCCGGCCGATGAGCCCGAGAAGATCCGCCTTGCAGCGACGGGGGCGGACGCGCAGCCCCACCCGAGTACGCAGCATGCACCGCGCGATATCGCGGCTTCGCACAGCGCCCGCGAGCTTCCTGCCCAAGGCCCGCAGCCTCTATACAAGCGCTGGTGGTTCTGGACAGCTCTCGGACTGACGATTACCGGCGGTGCTGTCGGGCTTGGCATCGGGCTGCAGTCCATGACAGCCCGCGGGCCCATCATTCCCGACGGGTACTTCCGCCTGTAGAGATCAACGGCCGGACTGAAGAAGCGGCGACGATCCAAGCAGCCCGGATCAGGCGCGTCACCGCTGGCCATCGTCTGGCATATTGCGTGCTTTGGTTCCCAGCCAAAAAGCATGGAGCGAACGATGCGCAGTCCCTTCCCAATCCGATTCCGATCACTGCTCTACACAGCGGGCGTGCTGCCTTTGCTTGCCTGGCTCGCTGCGGCGTCCTGCAGTCGGCCGAACGCCTGTCCCTATGGCCACTACTTGATTACGATCTCGGACATCCAGACTCCGTCCTGGCTCCCGGTGCCGATGCGGCTCCATGCCCGGCTGCGGATCAATGGCGTGGTGCGCACGACCGAGGAACAGAGGCGGGGTGTGGCGTTCGTTCGGGATCTTGCGCTGTGCGTCGATCCAGAACTGGGAACGCGCGGAACAAGCGAGCTACGCGTAACCTTGACCAGCACTGACGCCGTGGATGCCACGACGGTCGGTGCTGAATTCAACCTGACCCTGCAAGCAGAACAGGATGTCTATGAACAGCGCCCGGTTCGGCTGCGGCGGGCACGAGTCTGCAATCACCACGGATGGTGCTGGGAAAACCCGTTTCCCCAAGGTGCCGGACTTACCAGCGTCGCCACCAAGGATCCCGACAGCGTCTGGGCCGTCGGCGCGGCCGGAACGATCCTGCACTACAACGGCGGCTTCTGGCAGCGACTGAGCGTCCCATACAGCGACTATCACTATTCGGTGTGGGTCGATGAAAACGATGATGCCTGGGTCGGTGGCGGGCAGGGGCTGGTCTATCACTGCACAAACCTTGCGTGTCGCCAGGTATCAAAAAGCGTCGCTGGGACCATCTACAAAGTGGCTGGCTTTGACTCGAAGACCGTGTATGCCATCGGTCCGGGTGTGCAGCGCTGTGACCGCATGGGCTGCACTCCGCTCGACGGAATCCCCGCTGAATCCTATGTAGCGGCGCGGGTCGTCGACAAGGATACGGCCTATTTCGCGGGCACAAACGGAACCTTGGTGCGCTGCAAAAAGGGACAATGCACGAAGCTGGTGACGAACACGACCAAAGACCTCTCAGCGATCAGCATCGATGACCAAGGCACGCTCTACGCAGTCGGGGCGGGTGGCACCATGCTGTCCTGTGTCAACGACCGCTGCACAGCCTTTGCGACGGGCACCACGGACCTCATCAACGCGGTGGTCGCCGTGTCGCCGCAACAGATCCTGCTTCTGGTGGCGAACAAGCGAGTCCTGTCTTGCGATGAAACGACCTGCCATACGCTGATCAGCCAGGGCAATCCGACCTTCACCGATCTCTACGCGGCGTCTCCGCGCAGCATTTGGGTGAGCGGATACATCCCCAAAGACACCAGCCCCGGTATAGAAACCACGCAAGGGGTTGTCATCCACTGCGATGGGAATCAGTGCAGCCCCGCGATCGTGCTCGATGAAACCAGCAGCCTCTTTCCGATTGCCGCCAGTGACGCTGAGAACATCTGGAGTGTCGGCTATCCAGGGGTGATCGTGCAGTGCGGCGAATCGCGCGGCTGTCTGCCTCGGTATTCTGGGGCAACGCTTACGCTGTCCAGCGTCACGGGGGACTCCATGATCATCTGGGCCTCTGGGCAGAAGGGCTCGGTCGTGCGCTGCGATGCCCGTTCAGGCTGCATAACGCCCACGCCCGCCGTCGGTACGTGGCAGCTAAGCATCAGCGGGGAGACGACCGATCGCGTATGGACCTCAGGCGTGAATGGCGCGGTCAGCACATGCACAAAGGACGGCTGCACCAGCCTAAGAAGCCCCCCAGGCCAAATGCTCGGGGCAACCTGGCCGTCGGGTCGCGATGCGGCCTGGATCGCCGGAGGCGGCATGACACTGCTGCACTGCAAAAAAGCGGACAACTGCCAGGACGTCCCGACAGAAATCGCCGGAGATGCGTTTTCCATGTGGAGCGCGGTCCCTGATTCTGTTTGGGTCGCAGCCGTCGAACGTGTGGCAGGGCCGTTGGGTCAGCGCGGTGTTGTGCTGCGCTGCACCACCGCTGGCTGCGAAAAGCTAGACAGCGATCCCGATCTGCCCACCACCGCCTCGGTGACTGGCTTCGCTTCGCAGAACGATGACGTGTGGGTTGCCGGGCAGAACGGCCTGGTCACCCGCTGCAGTGCCACAAGCAACACGTGCCGCAAGCTGCCCACGGGCACAACCGCCCACTTGTTGCGCATCTATGCCGCTACAGCCAATACCGCATATGCCGTCGGCAAGGAGGGAACGGGGCTGCATTGCAAAGAGTCCATGTGTACCGCAATCGCGACGGGCACTAATACCGAGCTTGGTGCCATTGCCGGCAGCGGTCCCGAGCGTTATTTCATCGCTGGCTATGCGGGTACTTTGATGCGCTGCGCGAATGAGTCATGCGCGCACGTACCGAAGCTCACCAACGTCGGGCTCAGCGCCCTGCTGGTCCCGGATGCACAGACCGCATGGGTCGTCGGAGGAGCCGGAGCGGTCCTGCGCATTGATCCTGAGTGGGTGGCGCCATAACTTCGATTCTCTGCGCCACCTTCCCGGCACGTCCTCGCGAACACACCGTCTGTGTACTCATTGACCGCGCCGGGAAGGTGGCGCTCAGCGTGTTCTGGGATTCCCCGTTTCGGTCTCGTCGAGCAGGTTCACCAGAAGCTCATACACCTCGTGGCACGGCGCTCAGGTAGAAATCGCAGTCCACCCCTTCATCAACCACTACACCCCCCGCATTGCTCACCCCCTATCGCTTCCGCCCCCGTCAGCCTGCCGTCACTGCACCTACTTGATCAGCTGCCCAGGGGTCACGGACTTCGGGGACGCGGACCTAGCGTGTAGTCAGGATATACGGCGCTAGCCCAGCGGCTCTGAAGCGCAGCGACGAAGTGTTTGCATTGGTCCGTGCGACGCTGCAGCGCGCCGCCCCCGCCGTGCGGATGCCAGACAGCGTCACAGGCCAAGCGCAGCAATAGCGGGTTCCTCCACAAGTACTCGCCGTCATCCAGTGCCTGTAGCTGCGCGGTGGCCTGGCCGGCCAGCCAGAAGCACAATCAACACAGGCAGATATGACCATCGACTTACTGCGCAGAGCTTTCGCCAGATTTTTGCGGCCATATAAACAAGAAGAATTACCTGTGAAGAATCGAAGGAGGGACGCTGTAGGGCAGTAATCGCACTTTGGGCTTGCAAGCATGCTTCGTGGATAATAAGAACTGACGCACTTTGTCAGGGGCTTGCTCGACGTTCAGCCGTCCCCAGGCTGCTTCTTTCTCGGCCGTCAAACGGGCTATCGTCGCTTGGTCAGCAATGCGCGCGGTGGCAGCGTCGCGATAGAGCACGGTACCGGCAGTGTAGGTTGTATTGCCCAATTGGACCCGGTTCTTGATGCGACTAATCGACAATATCGGCGTCACTTTCATCAGAATTAAACAATTTTCAGATCAAAATCCGTATATTCTTGCGCAGTGCGGCAGTCGAGGATGTTGCGCAGTCTTTCGGCGGTAATCGGGTTGCCTCGCGCCATGGTGGATAGTCCCCCGGGAAATCCACGTCCATCGGACTGACAGCGGCCCCCGGCTCAGCTTATCCGATCGCCGCAGGCCGTGGGCTGGGGTGCGCGAGGGAAGAGGCGGCACATGCACGATCGGTCCCGTTTGATCAAGGGCTCCACCAGCAGCTGCGGTGCAACGGTGTACGGTGGCTGCGAGTAAATGCACCGTGGTAGCGAGGTAGCCTTCGGAGTCGAGCCAGCGGGCGATGGTGTCGAGGGGAAAGCCGCGCTCGCGCAGCGTGAGGGCGCAGAAAAATCTTTTACGCCGCGCTCGCGAATCGCGAGAAGGTACTGTTCAAGGAGAACGATCCGCATGCGACGAAGAAGCATGATCCAGATGACCGGAGCCCTGGCGCTCCTCGCCGGTATGGGCGCGCCGGGCAGGGCGCGGGCCGGTGACGTACTGAAGATCGCCACGCTGGCCCCGAAGGCGAGCCCGTGGGGACAGGTCCTCTCGGTCTGGGAAAAGGCCGTCAAAGAGAAGAGCGGTGGCCGGCTTGAGATCCAGATTTTTTACAATGGCCTGCAGGGCGACGAGGCGGCGACGGTTGCCAAGATGAAGTCTGCTCAGCTCGTTGGCGCCGTCGTCACCGCCGTCGGTCTTAGCAAGATCTACAAGCCGATCCTCGCGCTCCAGAGCCCCGGCCTGTTTTCAAGCTGGGCCAAGCTCGACAGGGCCCGCGATGCGATGAAGGCAGAGTTCGAAAAAGGGATCAGTGACGCCGGCTTCCAGATCGCCGGCTGGGGCGATGTCGGCAGCGTGCGCATCCTGTCAAAAGGCGTTGCCGTGCGGGTGCCCGACGACATCAAGGGCAAGAAGCCGTATCTGTGGCGGGACGATGCCATCCAGCCGGTGTTCTATCAGACCCTGGGTGGGGTCACGCCGATGCCGCTCAACGTGCCCGAGGTGCTGCCGCAGCTCAACATCGGCGCGATCAACATCGTCCTTGCGCCGTCGCTGGCTGCCGAGCAGCTCCAGTGGGCCTCGAAGCTCGATACCATCCAGAGCGGGGTCCAGAGCTATGCCATCGGCGCCCTGGTGTTTTCGCAGAAGCGGCTGGACGCACTGCCCGCCGATCTTCGGCAAATTCTCCTCGATACCGCCAAGGTCGCGGCGAATGCGCTGACCAAGCGCATCCGCAACGAAGACGAAGCAGCCTATGGTCGCCTGAAGGGCAAGATGACGCTGATCGACTGCACGGCAGACGAGCGGGCCACGTGGGACGCGCTCTTCAAGCAGGTGCGCAGCAAGCTTGGCCAGGGCACCTTCGCGCCGGAGCTCATCACCAAGCTTGAGCAGCTCGGCCAGTAGCCGCCGCGCTCCCATTTGCGGAGCGACATGGCGGAAGGCTCGCAGACGCTACCAGGGAAGGCCAAGCCGTACCGAGGGGGATTGCCATCGTGCCCGCCATGGCCAACGAGGCGGATGTTATCGCGTCGTGTCTGCGAGGCTGCGCCATGCCCAACGCTCTCGGCCAGGGCATTGCCTCTCGCAGCACGATGCGCTGACCAGCACGAACACGTCGCAGCGCATGCCTGCTTGCAGCGCGGAGGCGTTCATCCGCGTGAACAAGCTCGCGGTGATGTTGTCGGAGTAGAAGCGCCGCAGGGCAGTGTTGAGGACGACGACGGGCTGACTGGGGAGCCCGGCGGTGGGTGGGGCACGGTCTTCGCTGCCGAACTGAATGGTGGGGATGGCTTGACTGAGGGGGGGGCGTCGGGGGCGCCGATGGTCATGCGGCAGCGCATGGCGGCATCGGTGTTGCGGTTGGCGAAGGGGAAGCCGGGGAGTGAGGGGCAGGCAAGCGGCGTGACCGCGACGATGTTGGCGGCAAGGGCGCCGATGAGCTGCGCGGGGCGACTGGGGTCGCGGTGGCGCGGCTGGGGTTGGGCATATCGCCGTCGAACAGGTGGGCCCAGGCGGTGCGGCACTGCGTGAGGTTGAGACGCGGCGTGCTGATCTGCGCGATCAGCGTGCGGGCAGCGTTGAACACCTGCAGCTTGGCATACGCCTAACCGGACACTTCGCTTCGGCCCAGCGCGTCGGGACTGTGGCCGAGTCGTCGAAACACATCGACGAGCTGTCGGTCTTGGGCGAAGTGCCGCTCGATAAGCTGACGGATGCGCTCTACACGCTTTGTCATGAACAACCCTCATACCGCAGCCGGAGGCTGCTCAGGGTGTCCACGAAATTGAGGGAGGATCACATCGAGCGTCGGTGCCGAGGCGTCCAGCGCAGGCGCAGCTGTCTTGCTGTTGCTCGGCTCTTCGGTGGGGCTCCGGCTTCCAGCCGGGGTGTCCAGTCGCTCGATCGGCTCTGGCATCGCAGACCGATCATATCGGTCGGTGCAAGGTGGCGGTGACACCTAGGCGCGGTCGTGCAAGCGCTCGGCCAGGCGCTGTGCGGCCCGACTTACCACCGCCATGATCGTCAGCTGCGGGTTCACCGCGGGCGAGGTCGGAATGACGCTGCCATCGCAGATGTACAGGCCCGGCAGATCGTGCGCCTGCAGGTCGGGGTTGACGACGCTCAACGCAGACGAGACGCCCATGCGCGCCGTGCCCAGCGGGTGATAGGCCGTCAGATCGAACTGGTTGGGGCGCAGATCCAGCCCGTGCATCCGCTGTAGCTCGTCGGGATGGTGCAGGATCTCGAAGCCATGCACCGGGGTGAGGACGCGCTTTGCGCCCGCGCTGAAAAACACGCGGCTCAGCACATCGATCGCGCGCTTGAGGCGCGTGACATCGTGGGGCGTCAGGTCATACCGCACCAGCGGGCGACGGAACGGGCCAGGGGCCACGCTGCCCCAGGTCGAGTCTTCGAGCATGACTCCGAAGCAGGCCAGGTGCTGAAACTGCTCCATGGTCTCGACGAATTCCCGCCCCACCAAGGTCATGGTGATCGCCGACAGATCGGCCGGCGTTGCTGCTCCCTCAAACAGCAGACCTTGCTCGTGATACTCCTCGATGGCGTAGCTCTGGGGAATCGAGGGACCGGCGTTGATGAGCTCAGGCATGACGGCAAAGACGCCGGCTGCGGGGTGAATGGTCAGGTGCTGCCCCAGGGCTCGCGAGCGTGACAGCGCCCGTCGGGCCTGTGGGTCGGACAGCAGAAAGACCGGCGTCGCCAGCGTGCCGGTGGCCAGCACCACCGCCTTGGCTCGCACACGGAAGCGCGGATGAAGCCGGTGTCCTTCGCGCTGCGGATACGCCGAAACGACCTCGACGCCCACCGCGCGGCCCCCTTCCATCAGCAGCCGCTCGGCCCGCGCCCCGACGACTAGCTCGGCCCCGGCACGCAGGGCCATCGGCACATAGCTTACGTTGGTCGAGCGCTTGGCATCCGTCGGGCAACCAAAGCAGCACACCCCCTGTCCATCGCAGCCGGGAGCGTTGCGGCGCAAGGGCTTGTGTCGCAGACCCAGCGCATCGGCGCCACGCGCCACCGCTGCGGCCGCCGCCCCCAGAAACTGCGGCGCGCCATAGTCGACACCCAGCACCGCTTCGACGCGCTCGTAATACGGCGCAAGACCCGACGGGCCATAGCCGACAAGCCCAAGCTGCTGTTCCCACATCTGGCCGACCCGATCCGGCATGCGATAGCAGGTCCCGCTGTTGACCGTCGTCGAGCCACCGACAGTCTTTCCAGTCGGCACGAAGATCTGCCCATTGCCGAGCGTAGTCGTCGCGCCCATGTCGCGATACAGAAGGTGCTGCATGCGAAACGTGCTGCCGGTGAAGTCCTGGCGGCCATAAAACAGCCCTTCTTCTAGCAGCAGCACGGCGTGGCCAGCGGCGGCAAGCTCATACGCGGCGACGGCACCACCCGCCCCGGATCCGATGACGACGACGTCGGCTTCCAGGGTCTCTCCGTCGGGGATGTCGCAGGCGCGCTGGGTCCGTTCCCGCACATAGCGCGGCTGATCATCCGGGGTCACACGCAGCAGAGCAGCCTGTTCCGTCGGTGTTCCCTCGCGGTATTTCTGGCCCAGCAGCGAATAGATCGCGGGATCGTCGAAGTACAGCGCCTTGATCGGCGTCGCCACGGCGCGCAGGAACAGCCGCTGTGAAAAGCCGCCATGCAACAGGCCTTCGAGCAGCGCCGTTACCTGCTCGGGCTGCAAGGCCGCGAGGCCCTTTTGGTACTTGATGCGGCTGAGCACGCCCAGGCTGCGCAGGATGCCGCGATACCCCAGGCACAGCGCCGCGCCGCCGTCGCCCATCAGCTCCTGCATGCGTGCGACCAAGCGTGGACCGACGGGAGGCAAGCGCTCTCCGCCGGGAATCACGGCTCGCGCGACCGCCAGAAAAGCGCGGGCTTCGCTCTCGGTAAACGCAGCCAGCGAGCCGGCGCGCGACTCCCCCCCCCGCGTCGGGACTCGCTCGGCCAGGCCCGACGATGGCACGACGGCACTGGGCATGTCGATGCGCGGCCCCCTATCCCGCGACGAGAGCGAATCAGAACCTGCAGCGTGAGCGGACACGACCGGAAGAGAAGCAGAGCGCATGGCGGACTCCTAAGGCAGGTGAAGGGAATCGGGAAGGCTTATTGGTTCATCCATCCGATTCATTTCTAGAAGTAACCCGCGATGCATGACGCGGCAAGGTGGCACTTCGCACAGAGCTCGGCAATTTCTCGGCCCTGCCTCGTATGCTGAGCGAATGGAACCTCTCGACTTTGACTTGGTGGTCATTGGTGCCGGCTCAGGTGGAGTGGCGGCCAGTCGTCGCGCCGCGGCGCTGGGGGCTCGCGTTGCCTTGTGCGAGGCCGGACGCGTCGGTGGCACCTGCGTCTTGCGCGGCTGCGTACCCAAAAAGCTCTTGGTCTATGGCAGCCACTTCCGCGATGACTTGGACGATGCCGCAGGCTTTGGCTGGCAGATCGACGGCGCGCGACTCGACTGGCCGACGCTGATCGCGGCCAAAGATCGCGAGATCAATCGGCTAAACGGCGTCTATCTATCCATGCTGCGCGATAGCGGTGTGCAGCTTTTTAACGGCTGGGCCCGCCTGCTCGATCGCCACACCGTCGAGGTCGTGGCCGACGGCAAGAGCCAGCGCCTGCGCGGCCGCTATCTGCTGGTCGCGACCGGATCGTCGCCGCACAAGCCCGAGATCCCAGGCGCCGAGCTAGGCATCACATCCGACGAAGCTCTGTCGCTTCGCTCGCTGCCCGCGCGCGTGATCATCGTCGGTGGTGGCTACATCGGCGTCGAGTTCGCCGGCATCTTCAGCCGGGCCGGCGCCCACGTCACCCAGGTCGTGCGCTGCGACGCCGTGCTGCGCGGCTTCGACGAAGAGCTACGTCAGGCCTACGGGACCGAGCTTGCCAAGCGCGGCATCACCCTGCGCACAGGCGAACAAGTCGCCGCGGTCGAGCGATCCGCAGATGCAAGCCATTTGCATCTTGTGCTGGGCAGCGGCGAGCGCATCGCCAGCGACGTGGTTCTATTCGCCACCGGGCGTCGTCCCAACACCTTGGGCCTGGGCTTGGCCGAAGCGGGGGTCGCACTGCGCGGCCCGTCGGAACACGGCGCCATCGTCGTCTCGGAAGAGTCGCGCACCGCCGTCGACAACATCTTTGCCATCGGCGACTGCACCGACCGCCTGAACCTGACTCCAGTGGCGATTGCCGAGGGACGCGCCGTCGCTGCCACGCTGTTTGGCGGCCAGCCCAGCCGCGTCGATCATCGCAACGTCGCGACGGCCGTCTTTGGAGCTCCTCCCCTGGCCTGCGTCGGCTTGACCGAAGAGCAAGCGCGGCAGGGCGGCCACACCATCGACGTCTATGCCACGCGCTTCCGGCCGATGAAGCACACGCTGTCGGGCCGCGACACGCAGACGCTGATCAAGCTGATCGTCGACCGCCCGAGCGGACGCGTCCTGGGCTGTCACATGATCGGCGCCGACGCGCCCGAGATCATGCAGGCCTTGGCCATCGCCATCACCTGCGGCGCCACCAAGGCGCAGTTCGACGCGACGATCGCCCTGCACCCCACCGCCGCCGAGGAGTTTGTCCTTTTGCGTCCGCCACGCACCGTCGCCACCTAAGCCGGGCGCAGCGGACCGGGCACAGCCGGTAAAGCTGCGAAAATTGTCAAATTTTTGGATTCTATTGTGTGGCTGACCTCGCTATGCTCTTCGAGCAATGGTTGGCTCAATTACACTTCTGTGTGCCGTATTGTCGCTGCAGTCCTCCGCAGTGCCGGCGAGCCAGGGGCTTGCTGCGTCCACCTCTCACGAGCCGCGGGGCCACCTAAGCTGGGTCGATGCCACCTTTCTTGCGGCGCGCATCCGTGCCGAGCGCGGCATCGAGGCCGAGCCCGTCCTGGGCATGGCCCGCGAGCGCCCCGAGCCCTTGGCGGTGGTGCCGATTGGCGCCCATGTCCGCGCCGAGGTGCGCACTGCGCTGGCCTTCTGGCGCATGGCCGACGCCGCGCGTCGCGACGGCATCGAGCTTCAGGTGACCAGCGGCTTTCGCTCGCAGCCCGAGCAAGCGGCACTCTTCGACCTGTACCGTCGCGGTCGCGGGCCCTTGGCTTCGCGCCCTGGGCGTTCGAACCATCAGAGCGGCCACGCCCTGGATCTAGAGACGCGGTCGCCGCGCGTCCGCAAGTGGCTGAAGCGGCACGCCGAAGACTACGGCTTCTATCGCACGGTCCCATCGGAGCGCTGGCACTTTGAGTACTGGGGCCGCGGCGGCTAGCGACGCCCACAGGCCACAGCTTTTAGCGCTTGGTTTTGCCGCTTTTGCGCGGGGTGGGGCTGCTTGGACCGGCGGCGGGCGCTGCGGGGGCATTGCTGGCTCGCGACGGGCTCTGGGCCTTGCGGACAAAGCGGGCCTGTACTTCTTGATCCCAGCGCAGAAGCAGACTGCAGGGCCCGCTGTCGCTGCAGTCACCAGACCAGCCTGCAAACTCATACCCGAGAGCCGGCGTTGCGCTCAAATGGACCCGCGTGCCCTTGGCAAAGCGCTCGCTGCAGGCATAGCCACAGTCGATGCCGACGGGAACCGAGATCACGCGACCGGCGTCGACCTCGCCCTGTATTGCGACCTGCAGCCGCACTTTTTGTGGCTTGAGTCGCGGCGCCAGCACGGCCACAGCCGCCCCAAGCAGGCCCAGCACAGCCAGTCCCCCCCCGACGAACAGGACGGCACGCTTGCGCGTTGGCTGGGAGGCTTCGCTGGGCGCCTGACCGATGCTGCCCGCTGCGCTTTCAGGGGCGGCAGGCCCAACGGATGAACGCAGCGGCTGCAGTGGCACAGCACCGCGCACGGCCACTGGATCGCTTTCCGCGGGCGCGCTCGCGGGCGCTGTTTGCCCGGCTCCGCCCGTCATCCCAGACCCCGTCTTGCGTGCCTGCATGAGCGTCGGAGCCAGCGCATCCAGCGAGGCCCCCGAGAGGCCGCCTCCCGGCACCTGCGCCAGCAGCCCTTCAAGCTCGCCTGCGGCCTCTGCCATGCTTGGGCGCTCCGCGACGTCTTTGGCCATCATCCGTCGCAAAAGATGCCCCAGTGCATCGGGGACCAGCGGGTTGCGGTCGCGGATATGCGGAACCGGCGCCGAGACGTGCTTGAGCATCACAGCGTTGACGCTCAGCCCGGAAAAAGGCGGCTCGCCAGTCAGCATCTCGAACAACAGCACGCCGAGCGAGTACACGTCGCTCTTGCCGTCGACGTGGGTCATGCCGTCGCACTGCTCGGGCGACATGTAAAGCGGCGTGCCCAGCATCGTGCCGGCCGCCGTCTTGACCAGTGCCCCCTTGCCCTGCTGTTCCTCGCTGAGCTTGGCGATCCCAAAGTCCAGAATCTTCGCCCGTTCCCCCGACGCCGCCTCAGGATCCCGCACCACAAACACATTCTCGGGCTTCAGGTCTCGGTGAACGATGCCCTTTTCGTGGGCGGCTTTTAGGGCGGATGCGATCTGGCGGCCGAGGCGCATGGTGTCGGCGATGGTCAGGCCGCCGTTCTGGATGCGCGCCGACAGCGTCTCGCCTTCCAGGTATTCCATGACGATGTAGGCGGCACCGTCGGGCAGGCGGCCCGACTCAAAGATCGTCACCAGGCTGGGGTGGCCGATCAGGTTCACCGCCCGCGCCTCGTTCAAAAAGCGGTTCACTGCCTCGGGAAACTGGGCGAGATGCGGGTGCAGGACTTTCAGCGCGACGCGCTTGCCGATCTCTTCCTGCAGACCCTCGAACACCTGACCCATAGCGCCTTCGCCGAGCAGGCGCGTGACGCGATAACTTCCAACCGTCTGTCCAACGCTGAGCATGGCCTGTGCGGACCTGAGTGTGGCCCGATCCCCGTCGAGAAATTGTATCACTCGGTCACGTGGCCTCGGAAGCACAAAGGCGGGACAGGGCTGCCAAGGACAGACCGGGCCGAGTTTTCGGCGCGGCCCCAGCCACAAAACCCAACCGCCCGGCCAAGCCGCAGCACGCCGATCGTTTCGAGGGAGAGGCGCTTGTGTTTCGACGCGCGGATGCGGTAAAGGGGCATCCATGGCTGCGTCGACTTCTTCCACTTCTGGCTCGTCTTCTGGCTCGTCTTCTGGCTCGTCTTCTGGCTACGGGTCCGCGTCTTCGGGGGCGGCCAAGGTGCCAGCCAGCTTTGAGACCCACCCCTCGCGATACCGACACTGGAAGCTGAACGTCGACGGCGCGATCGCCCGCCTAGACATGGCGGTGCGCGAGGACGAGCCGCTGGTGCCGGGCTATCCGCTGAAGCTCAACTCATACGATCTGGGGGTTGATATTGAGCTGTGCGACGCCGTGCAGCGCCTGCGCTTTGCCCACCCGCAGGTGCGCGTCGTCATCTTGGGCAGTGGCCGCGATCGCGTGTTCTGCGCCGGAGCCAACATCCACATGCTGGCAGCGTCGACGCACGGCTTCAAAGTGAACTTCTGCAAGTACACCAACGAGACGCGCCTTGCGATCGAAGATGCCTCGCAGAAGAGCGGGCAGAAGTACCTGGCGGCCGTCAGCGGTCCCTGTGCTGGCGGCGGCTATGAGCTGGCCATGGCCTGCGACGAGATCCTGCTGATCGACGACGGCAGCAGCACGGTGGCCTTGCCGGAAGTGCCGCTTTTGGGCGTGCTGCCGGGAACTGGCGGTCTGACGCGGCTTCTTGACAAGCGCCAGGTGCGCCGCGATCGCGCCGACATCTTTTCGACGCTGGCCGAGGGCATCCGTGGCAAGCGCGCCGTCGACTGGCGCCTGGTCGACGAGATCGCTCCGCGCAGCCGCTTTCCACAGGCGGTGCAAGCGCGAGCGCAGAAGCTTCTTTCGAAGACCGGCGCGGGACCGACGACGAACGGCATCGAGCTTGAGCCGCTTTCGCCGCAGGTCCGCGATGACAGCATTCGCTATCGTCACGTCGAGCTGAAGATTGAGCGTGCGCGCCGCATGGCGACGCTTACCGTGCGTGCTCCCGACGCTGGCTATGCTGCGCCGGACTCCGTCGAGGCGCTGCACGCGCAGGCAGCAGCCGGTCAAAGCTGGGCGCTGCGCGCCTTTCGCGAGCTAGACGACGCCATCTTGCGCCTGCGTTTTCACGAACCAACCGTCGGCCTGATCGTGCTGCGCACCGAGGGAGATCCGGCCGCAGTGGTCCGCGCCGATGCCGCGCTGTGGGCGCTGCAAAAGGACTGGCTGGCTCGCGAGATCCTGCTTTTGATGGCGCGCACGCTGCGCCGCCTGGATCAGACGTCCAAGACGCTGTTCGCAGTGGCCGAGCCCGGCACCTGCTTTGCCGGCAGCTTGCTTGAGATCCTTCTTTCTGCCGATCGCAGCTATGTACTCGACGACGCGGGGGCGCCGACGCAGTTTGCGACCAGCCCGCTAAACGGTGGAGCGCTGCCGCTTCTCGACGGACGCAGCCGCCTGGATGTGCGTTTTTATGGCGCGTCCGAGAAGGTGCAAGCGGTGCTGGAACACCGCGCGCCATTTGATGCCCAGACGGCCGATGCGCTGGGCTTGGTCACGGTGCTGGCCGACGAGATCGACTTTGCTGACACCCTGCGCCTGGCCCTTGAAGAGCGCTTGAGCTTGTCGCCTGATGCGCTGACCGGCATGGAACAGAACCTGCGCGCCGCCGCCTGTGGCGAAGGCATGGAGCAGCGCATCTTCGGTCGCCTGTCCGCCTGGCAGAACTGGATCTTCATCCGCCCCAACGCCACCGGAGAGCGCGGCGCGCTAAGCAGCTATGGCAAGCCCGAGCGCCCCGTCTTTGACTGGACGCGGACGTAAGAGCCGCCCACTTCGGGGTATGTTTTTCTTGAGACACGCACGCAGTCAGCGAAGCAGCGAGGCACACGATGTCGGTAGAGCTCTTTGAGAAGATCCCCAACAACGTCAACTTGTCGTCGGATAAGCGGCTGCAGCGGGCGCTTGAGCAGTGGCTGCCCAACTACATCGCGTGGTGGAAAGAGATGGGACCCGAGGGCTTTCAGGCCGATCAGGTCTATCTGCGCACCGCGATCTCCGTCGAGGCGAACGGCTGGGCGCACTTCGACTACGTGCGCATGCCCGAGTATCGCTGGGGCATCTTTTTGGAACCGCCCGAGCCGGGACGCATCATCGGCTTTGGCGATCACTACGGCGATCCAGCGTGGCAGGAGGTGCCGGGCGAGTACCGTCAGCAGCTTCGCCGCATCATCGTCACGCAGGGCGACACCGAGCCAGCTTCCGTCGAGCAGCAGCGCCTTTTGGGTCAGTCGGCGCCGTCGCTTTACGACATGCGTAACCTGTTTCAGGTCAACGTCGAGGAAGGCCGCCACCTGTGGGCGATGGTGTACCTTCTGCACTCGTACTTCGGCAAAGACGGGCGCGAAGAGGCCGAGGCGATGCTCGAACGCCGAAGCGGCAACCCCGACAAGCCGCGCATCCTGGGCGCCTTCAACGAGCCGATCAAGAGCTGGCTCGACTTCTACATGTTCACGATGTTCACCGACCGCGATGGCAAGTTTCAGCTGTGCGCGCTGTCCGAGTCGGGCTTCGATCCCTTGTCGCGCACCTGCAAGTTCATGCTGACGGAAGAAGCGCACCACATGTTCGTCGGCGAGACCGGCGTCGATCGCGTGGTGCAGCGCACCGCCGAGCTCATGCGCGAGTCAGGCAAAGACGACCCCGAGTCCGTGATGAAGCAGGGGGGCATCCCGCTCGACATGATCCAGCGCCACCTGAACCTGTGGTTCAGCCTGTCGGAAGACCTGTTCGGGGGCGAGGTGTCGTCGAACGCCGCCGAGTTCTTCGCCGCGGGCCTCAAGGGTCGTTACAAGGAACAGGACCACTATGAAGATCACGTCGCGCTGACCGGGACGTACGAGCTGCTGGTGCCGCACGCCGATGGCCACTTGGAAACGCAGCAGGTGCCGCTGCGCAACGCCATGAACGAAGTCCTGCGCGACGGCTACGTCGCTGACTGCCAGCGCGCCGTCGACAAGTGGAACCGCACCCTCGACCGCGTCCTGGGCCCGCGCGCCGAGGGTCACAAGCTGCGCCTGCCCAGCCGTCGCTTCCACCGCCACATCGGCGTCTATGGCATGGAATCGGGCAGCTTCTTTGACCCCGACGGCCACCTGCTGTCGAGCGCCGACTGGACGCGCCGCCGCGACCACTTCCTGCCTACCGAGCGCGACCGCCTGTATGTCCAGGCGCTGATGAAGCCCGTCACCGAGCCCGGCAAGATCGCCGGCTGGGTGGCGCCTCCGGCCCGAGGCATCAACGGCCAGCCCTTCGAGTTCGAATACGTCAAGCACATCGTCGCGTAACGGATCGTTGTCGGGATGACCCACGAAGGCTTTCGTGGGCGACTGGCCGATTGCGCAAGGATAAAACAATATAAACAGCGTGATAAAATCACGTCTGTTTGTTTGTAACCCGCAGCCGATTCATTCAACAGTCTGCTGGCTTCGCTGGCGCGTCGCACGGTCTGTCACACCCTGAGCTGCGGATACCGGGCGCGGTGTATGATTCGTGGGCGGGGTCTTCGCATCCGGCATGCGGCCGGCTACATGCAGCGTGGGCTCGCATAGGCTCGACTCAGCCCGGGGGATCACTCACATGCCCAGGTTCTTTCGCGTCTCGAATACCTTCGATGAACTGACCGCGATGACGTCGCAGCAGTATTCCGATTGCGTGAAGGGCGTCTATGAGGGACTTAGCAGCGGCGCCAAGAGCGCGCTTTCGAATCAGCTCAGCATCGGCAGCGCGATGCCCAAAAACGACAAGGGGGCTCGACGAAGAGAGCGCGTGCGGCGGCTGCTTGCGGCGCTGGTGACCGAGGATCGCTTCGGCACGTTCGGCTGCGCGATGATGAAGCTTGCAGCCGAGCATAAAAAGGTGCGCGACCACTGGGAGCTTGAGCGCGTCATGACCCATACCTACGTCGGCATGGGCGCTGAGCTCAATCCCTCGCGATTTAATGGCATCACTCGACAGCACTACGAGACCTGGGTCAGCGCTCGCGACATGTACGCCAACTCATGCGGCGGCTTCGCGGCCATGCTGCGGGATCTTCTGCCCGATGGGCGCGACGCCAACAAGTGGGTGCAGGTCGTGGACAATGTGCAGCTTACGAAGATCGCGGCCAAGGGGCATCTCGATGCGCTCAGCCAGGTGGGCTGGAAGTACTGCTACGTCCGCTTGGGCTGTCACGCCTGGGTCTTCGAGCGCATCACCGGCACCAACAACGCTCGCAATGTCCAGGTCTGGTCCAACATGAACGTCGACGAGATGGGCTTCAACTATGCCTACTCGCTGGACCGTGGCTGGGGGCTCACGGTGCATACGATAGGCGAGTACAAGACCGCGATGCGCAACCTGATCGACGAGGTCAACGAAGACGCTGCGCTGCGCACGCTGATCGCCGATCCGCGTGTGCTGTGGGGCATCGATCCAAATGCCGGCGGCGCAAATGCCGGCCGCGTGAACCTGCGCCTTGAGACGCTCGCCTTGGGTGATGTGGACAACGACATCAAGGCGAACCTGGCTTGGCAGGCCAACCAGAACATCAACGACTACAGCCAAAGCGGCCTGAACCTTCCCGACATTCGGTAAGCCGTCGCAGCGACGCGTCCAACGGCGCACTCTATGGTGCCGTCTGAGTGATCCGCTGGGCGGAAGCGTTGGCTACGATTCGTGGCGATGTTCGGCGGCGGCAGCCAGGGTGGCGACGATAGGGTGGTTCATAGAATAATTCGTTAGGAATGCGTGATTGGCGAGGTTAATTAAAAATTAACCAATACGTTGATAAATTTATTTATCAACGTATTCATGGCCGCATCTATCGAGTCGTCTTGGACGGGCAGCGCGAGCGGTAATCGGCGAGGGCCGCGGCGCTGGGTGGGGCCGGCGGCAGGGACAAGGCGACGCGCAGGCGGGACTCGACGACGTGGGCGCGCTGCTCGGATTCCACGGCAGCCGGAAGCCCCTGTGCGCAGCCGTCACCCAGGCGATCGGCCAGGTGGACGGTCAGGTGGGCAAGCTGCGCGGCAAGCTCGGCATCGGACGCCTGCGGATCGACGAGCGCGGCCTCACCCACCAGAACACCGCGCCCTTGCCCGCTGACGAAACACAGACGCGGCAGACGCGACCCAGCGAAGGCGGGCTGCTCGGCCAGCACGCTCCCGATGGCGGCCTGACGCCGCGGATCTTCGACGCTGCCGGCCGGACAGGGCAGATGCGGCGGCGGGGCATGAGCGCAGGCGAAAAGCGTCAGCAGGGCCAGGATCCAGCAGAGCGACGCGACCTTTGCATGCACGCGAACGCACCGCGGCCAAGACACGGGCCAAGCCATCGCGACTACGTCGGGGGCAGCGGGACGGGGCGACGCACCGTGGGGGGCATGTAAAGCGGCGAGGGCGGAAGCTTGGGTTCGCGATACGTGCCGGGCTGATCGACATCCACCGGCAGGCAAAGACGCATCGGGCTGCAGGTCGCGTCCTTGGGACAGGCGCGGCCGTCTTGGCAGACATCGACGGGCGTCTGCACCTTGCGCGGTGGGTCGAAGCGGCGCGGCGGTGCGGCGAACAGCGAGCGCTCCTGCCGGGTCGATGGGGGCTCTGCGGCAGAGCCCCACTCTTGCAGCGACTCGTGAACGCAGACCTTGGCGGGCTTGCAGCGCAGATCGCGGCGGCCGTCCCAGGTGCAGTGGGCGTCGGTCTGACAGACATGCACGACGCAGGTGCCGCCGTTTATGCCCTTCCAGCCGGGCGGACAGTTCGTGGGAGGCTTGAGCACGCACTGCGGCCCAGCATGACTGGTCACGGGAATGTATCCCGTCGGACAGCGCTCGGGCTCGGGCGGGACGGCATCGGCGTCGACGGGCCGGGACCATATACTCAGCGAAAGAGCCAGCCCGGCGGCCAGGCCAAGCGCCACGATCGAAGACAAAGACCCCGCTGCAGAATTCAGGGTACGCATGGGATGTCTTCATCGTATCAGCGCGCCTCGATGGCGGCTGAACGCGCGCACAAACCGTCGCGGCAGAGGTCACAGATGACGCAGGATGCTGTGGGGGTGGCGGCGCCGCAGAGCGCGGAAACCCCAGCACAGCGGATAGAGCACAGCGATCGTCAACCCAGTGGCCCCGACGGTCGTGAGCAGCGTGCTGGCTTGCTGCTGACCCGTCGCCCAGGCGGCAAGCTGCAGCAGGTGAACGTGAACCAGGTAATAAAAAAGCGAGGTCTGCCCCAGAAGCAGCGTCGCATCGAGGCGGGTCTTTGTGCCCTGGCTCCGCGCCGCGATGGCGACGAACGCCGCGAAAACCAGCAGGCCCAGGCCCAGCTCTAGCGTCACAAAGGTCAAGCTGGCGGGGTACTTGCTGACGTGCAGGTACTGCACAAGCGACGAATCGACGCGCAGAAGCCGCATGTTGCCGTAGCCATTTTCGGCGCGCACGACGACAAAGACGAACAGCGACAGCGCGGCCAGGGCCAAAAGGCGTGGCACGGGCCGCGGCTGCGACAGGATGTGCCGCTGACACAGCCAGCCGAACAGCATCAGCGGAAACCACGGCACCATCGGCTCGGTGACCATGATGTGAACGTCGTGAAAGTGGCGGCCTGTACACAGAAAGCCGACGGCGAAGCGGCTGATCGGGCCTTCGATCGAATAAAGCAGGCCGCACAAAAGCTCGCTGCCGAGCAGCCACAGAGCGGCGATGACCAGCAAGGCGCGGCTCGACAGACGGCGCAGCGCGGTCATGGCCCAGATCGAAAGGCCGATCGCCGACAGCACACCGAGCATCAAGCCCTCGCGCGGGGACCACACCCACGACATCCACAGCCAGTCGAGCACGATGAGCAGAGCGCCGCGGCCCAGCAAGTGGCGATCGATCTGCCTCGGTGATTCGCCGCGGGCGACGCGGGACTCGGTGCTGATGCACAGCGAGACGCCGGACAAGAACATGAACATCGGCAAGCACAGGTGCGTGATAAAGCGCGCCCAAAACTGCGCGCCCGGCAGCGGCTGGCCGGGGACATACAGCGTGACGCCATCGGTGACCAGGCGCCCGGCATTCCAAGCGTGCGAGGCATGATCCAAGGTCATCACGATCATCACCAGGCCGCGCATCCAGTCGATGGCAGCGCTGCGCCGGCTGCTGGCTGGGGCCTTCTCTGCGTCCAGGGAAGGCTGGCTCGACGGTGTAGAGGCAGGATGCGATGGGTTCATGGATCAGCCCTTCTGTGCG
Source organism: Myxococcales bacterium (assembly GCA_016794505.1). Lineage (GTDB taxonomy): Bacteria > Myxococcota_A > Polyangia > Palsa-1104 > JAEUJZ01 > JAEUJZ01. The sequence goes on along the minus strand of JAEUJZ010000141.1, from coordinate 54,236 downwards.
CTGCAGACGCGACCGGCGGCGCGACCTACAGCGTCTTTAGGAACTCCAGCAGCGCCTCGCGATCGTCGGGACTGAGCTCGGCGCCATAGGTGTGGCCGGTGTTGGCAAGACCTTCAACAAACGCCGCGTCATACAGGCGATGGACGGTCGCAGGCGTTGCTCCCGGCGGTGGAACCTCGACGCGCCAGCCGACGCGCTGGTGGTCGAAATCGGCCCGCGCGTTGGGGTTTGCGGCAAGGACATAGCGGGCTCGCCGGCTGGGTGGATCGAGCAGCTCTGCCAGCGTCGGAACCGACCCGTTGTGCAGATACGGCGCACGCGACCAGATGGCAGTCAAAGGCGGTGCGGCATAGCCTCCGGTGATGGTGTACTGCTCGTTCAAAATCGACTGAATGCGCGCGGTAAACGACGGTGGAAAGTGGGCTCGCTTGGGGTCGGTGCCGATCTCGGCGAGCGGGAAGACCAGCCCCGGATAAGACAGGCCCGTCGGCGAAGAATCCGTCGCGGCATAGCGGCCATGGCAGCGGGCGCACGTGGCGTCGTACAGCGCGCGACCGCGGGGCAAAAGCGACGAGCGCACGGAAAAGGGATAGCGCGGCGAGCTCAGGCTGGCCAAAAAGGCCGGCGCGCTGCGTTTCCACGCCGCAAGCGCCGTGGCCAGATCCTGCCCGTCGAGGTCGCGGTACGTCAAAAGATAGGTGAAGGCGGCGAAGTTGCCGTACTTGGGCTGCCCTCCGTCGGCGTAAAGGCCACAGGCCCCCGACTTGCGCGTCGCGTACGTGTACCAGGGCGGTGTCTTGATATAGGCCAGCGCGTCGAACTCGGCCTTCATCTGGGCGGGACGATCGGCCAGGCCACTCGACAGAAGCCAGCGCGCTGCCTTGCCCAGGCTCGCAGTCAGATCGGAGTTGCGATAGTAAAGCCCCAGAAGCCCCAGATGATCGGCGCCGTTTACGACGGTGTTGCCTGCCGGTGTCTTTTCGTAAAGCGGGTCCTTACCCTGGCCGTTTGAGACCGCATCGAGGTCGATCCACAGCTGTTCCATGTCGGCAAACGGGTTCGGCTGGCCGACCACGATCTGCCCAAACAGCGACGAGGAATGACAATACTCGCAGGTCACGGTCAGGCCCGGCTGGCCCTTCCACGTCCTTTCGGTCTTGATCAGGCCGAGCGGCAGCCCGTCATTTTCGCGGTCGGCGGGAAACAGGCCATAGCGACGGAAGACCTCGGCCTGGAAGCGCGGGCTTTGGGGCGTCACATCGGGCAGTCCCCAGACCTTTTGCGGAAGCTCGAAGAACGCTGACAGCGGCCACAATGGCGTCGATGTGCGCAGGCCGTGACGGACCTCGCGCTGGCCCGCCTCGACCAGAGACGGCGGGGGCGTATCCTCGGCCGCTCCGTCGGCAATCGGCGTCGGCCCCAGGGCCTGCGGCGGCGGCACGTGATAGGTGTGGCACATTGAGCAGCGATCCGAGACGCCCCCGCGCGCCGCGGCTCCCGTTCCGCTGGGCGGAGCGTGGCAGCGACGGCACTCTTCAATGCTGGGCATCAAGACATCCGAGGTCAGGCGGCTGTCGGCAGCGCGACTGTGGCAGCCCAGACAGTCGGCACTTTCGGCAGGCAGCGAAAGCGAGCCATAGCTGCCCCGCGAGGCGGCCGTGTGCTTGGCATGGCTGAACGTCGCCCGCGGCAGAAAGCGCGTTGGCAGTGCCGTCGGCACAACCACGGGAAGCTCGCCGTGTTCAACGCCCTCGCGCTTGAGTGTATGGCAGGCACCGCACAGCGGGGATGGATGGCTCGCATCGCCGTAAAGCTGGCCCTCGATGGCAGAAAGCTCGGCCTCGGCCGCAGCGGACGAGAGCGAAGAAGCGGCTAGCTGACCGCGCAGATACCCGCGAATCGCTGCCGGCGTTGCATGCGGGACGTGACCGCGATCGACTGCATCGTTGCCGACCAGCGTCGCAGCGTGCCCGATCAGCATCAGGGGATGGCAGCCCGCGCAGTGTGCAGAAAACGCGATGGGTGCCATGTGATCGCCGCGTCGGGCCGCTGCCGCACGCGAGGGCTCGCGTGCATCGTGTCCGCGGCCAAAGCGAAACGGGCCCTGCCCGGTGGCACGATGACAGTCCTGACAGGACAGCGCGACGGGACGCCCTTGCGGCCCCAAGATCGCTCCGCCGAACAGATGACGCTGGTGGTTGAATGCAAGAATGCCCGCATCGGCGCGCTTCTCGGCCAGGATGCGGAATTCGGGATGCAGGCTGGCGGCGCTGTCGCCAGCGCGATCGCCGCGCGCAAATGCCGCGATATGGGTCGATACCTTCCCATCCGACTGCATCGGGCCAAGATCGCGGTGGCAGCCGATGCACGACTCGCTTGCCACCAGGGAAAGCCGCTGCCCGCGATGCTCGATGTGGCAGTGCGTGCAGGGTCTTCCGTCGCTGGCAGCGCGCTCGTGGTGGGTGGCGGTAAAGGTCTTTGGCGACGCGCCGATGGTTGCCTTGTGGCAGCGCAGGCAGGCGCGGTTTGCCTGCGAAACGTCGCGCGCTCGCTCAGATGCAACAAGGCCCGCACCCGAACTGGCATGGCACTGCGCGCAGTCGCGCTGCAACATGGCGTGGCCGGACGAAAGCGGTCCCGGTGACCACAGCCAGTCCCCCGCGAACAGCCAGGTCAGCAACACCGCCGCCGCGACGCATAACGGAGAGACGATGTACAGAACACGTCGTGCAAAGCCGGTCTGTGATTCACGCCAGATCGAAAAGCGAGGGATGCTGCCACGAGTCCCTTGCGACATGCGCTAGTACCGAAACACCGTCACGGCGTGGACGAACAAAAGGGTGAGCGTGGCCATGGCCAGCGGGATGTGCAAAAGCGACCAGCCTCGCAGAAACGCCTGGAAGCGAATCTGCCGCCGCGCCACTCGCATGCCATGACACAAGACGGAAAGTTCGTGCAGGGTGGGATGCAGCGCGGGGGCCACTGCACCGCTGAGTGCATCGAACGCCAGCTTGGCGTCAGCGGCCTTGTGCAGCACCGAAAACGCGGCAGGCTCGGCCCGAAAAAAGGGCAGCATGGTGCGCCGGTAGAAGCTCTCTAGCTTCTTCTGGCCGGGCGTGAAGTCGCAGAGCAGGCTACTGCGCTCGGGGGCGGGGGGCGGCGCCCCGAGCAGGCTGTGGATCGCTTCGCGCTCGGCCCTGGCTTCGACGTGGCCATCGCTGTCGGGAGGATGCCCGCAGGCGGCCCAGATCAGCTGGTATGCGCGGCCGCGGATCTGCGTGATCGTCTGCAGCGGATCGCCTGCGTATTCCCAGGTCGCGTCGCCGGCCATCAAGCCTGGTACGATGCGCTGCACAAGTGCCAACACGGCGCCGCTTCCGACGCAGACAAGCAGACACGCAACCAGAGCCGTGCCAAGTGGGCTACTCGCGCGAGCACCGCTGTGCGCCAGCGAAAGCACCAGACTCAGCCACGACAGCCACAGATGGGCTCGCAGCCAGCCAGCCGCGGTGCCCACGCCAAGGCGCGACAGGCGTCGTCGAAGGCCCAAGGCGGACGAAAAGACGATCAGCACCGCGGCCGCTGCTCCCAACGAAAGCAACACCAGGCTGCGACCCGGTGCCGTCGGTGCGCTGCGCAGTGCATACCAGCCAGCCAGCACGGCCAGCCCGCAGCCAGCTCCCACCAGCAGTGCCCACCGTCGGTGTTTTTTTCGGATTTGCATCGGAACCTAGACCACGCGCGCTCGCGCGAAAAAGGCGGTGGCATCGACCCGCCCGGCCGCATCATGCGGACAGGCGCGAACGCACTCGGGACCGTGGGGCCGTGTCGCGCACTGATCGCAGACCACCGCTTTTTGGTCGGCGTCTGAACGCAGCTCGATGGCCTGATACGGACAGCGAGCGGCGCACAGGCCGCAGCCGATGCACCAGTCTTCAATGACGATCTCGGAAGCCGCGCCGTGATGAATCGCACCGACGGGGCAGCCGGACAAACAGACCGGCTCGTGGCACTGCCGACACGACACCGGAACCAGATACTTGCCAAAGCGCGGGCCGGCCAACGCGAGCCGGGGCAGCCCGTCGTCCTGCACGCTGGCACAGCCGCGGATGCAGTCGCCGCACAGCGTGCAGGACTCTAGATCAATCAGCATGAGCTTTCGCCCTTGGCTCAGGCCCAGATCGTTGAAGCGCGATGTGCCCTGTACGCGCTGCGTCGGATGGCTCAAAGAGTCGCTGCCGCTGTCTTGCAGGTTTCGTTCGACCTGTCGGCGAAACGCCGGAAAGCGGGCACAGACCCGTTCAAAGAGCGGACGATCGATGCGCACCAGCTCGACGCGCAGCGCATGCAGCGCCTTCGCCCGTTCGCTGCCGTCCGCGCGGGGATGCTGATACGCTGCACACGATGCAGATCGCGGACCGCCGCTGAGAAGCTCGCTTTCCCCGACGATGCCCCCGCGCGAGCGATAGCCAAGCACGCGCTCTCCCGAGCCGCTGTAGATCTTCAACGTCCCGGAGCGCACCAGATACAGGCAGCTCTCGTGCGCCCCTTCTTCATAGACGACCTCGCCCGGCTGCTTGCTGATCATCTCTGCCCCCCGACGCAAAAGCTCGATCGCCTCGTCCGCGACGTGCGCGAACAGCGGCAGGCCACGAAGCTGCGGACCCAGCACGCGCTTGCGATAGACCTCATTCAGCTCGGCCTGCACGGGCTCGCTGGTCAGAAGCAGCTCCAGCACGACGGCCAAGAACTCCAGCACATGGCAGTCGCGGAGCGCGCGCACCGTCGCCGAGCGTCGCGTTTGGTACAAGCAGCTTAGCTCGCCGAACAGCTCGCCTTCGTGCAGCGTACCGACCAGCGTCTCATCCCAGGCGGCCGGCTCGCCCGTCGGCGCAGAACGCGGCGGTGATCGATCCGGTCGCCCCAGCAGCCGCAGCAAACGTCCCGCCGACGCGGGCGGCGGCTTCTTTTCAGGAGCCGTCGTCTTTTGCACGAAGACCTGGGCCAGCATGCGTCGCTCGGCACACTCGACGGTCTGCTGAAGCTTGGTGGCCAGCGCTCGATCTTGCTCTGCCAGCGCATCGGCCCGACGGCGCTTTTCCGCAGCGGGCAGCGCCAGCAGGTCCGAGTGGCTTGCGGCAAGCTCTTCTTCGCTGCGATCGCCCGCCGCCAACAGGTCGCGCTCGGCCCGCAGCGCCGAGAGCTCATCCGCGGAAGGACGAAAGGCCACGGCTTGCCGCAGCGACTCTAGGTCTTCCGGCTCGGCAGCCTCGGGCTCTGCCGTGGATGGTGGCAAATACTCAGATGCGTCGGCGGCATCGACCTCGCCCAACCGAACAGCCAAGCGAGCCTGCGAGATCTCGGCGGCGGCCTCTTGCGATTCCCGCAGCCACAGCCGGTCGGCGATCGGCAGCAGATAGTACGCGGTCCAGCCCGGCTCGCCCTGTCGGCAGATGACCTCGCCCGCGCGATAGTGACGCAAGACGGCCAGTCCCTGCGCGTGTTTCCCGCGCAGCCGCGCCTCTGCTCGACGCGACAGCCCCTGAAAGAGCGACAGGCCCAAGAGCTGTTGCAACGTCAGCGCCGAATCCCCCTGGCGCAGCGGCAACCTTTGCGGATGTGCAGCGCTTGCGGTGCTCACAAAGACCCCCTGTGCCCATAGACCCGCGGCACGCAGTCTTGGGCAAGCAAGCGGTCTGCTTGCAACCGGGGACCGGGATCAGGGCGTGCCGGGCCGCCCCAAAAACCGCAAGCTGGACACGAGGATCCAGCCCTGGCGCGTCACAGACGGTTGATGCCGTCGAAGGCCGCGGTCTTGTAACACTCGGCCAGCGTTGGATAGTTAAAGACGGTGTTGATGAAGTAATCGATGCGCCCGCCGTACGACATCACGGCTTGGCCGATGTGAATCAGCTCGGTCGCCCCTTCGCCAAGGATGTGAACCCCCAAGAGCTCGCGCGTCTCGATGTGAAAGATCAGCTTCAAAAGGCCGGTGTTGTCGCCGGTAATCTGGCCGCGCGCACTCTCGCGATAGTGGGCTTTGCCGACTTCATATGGAATGCCGAGATCGGTCAGCTCTTCTTCGGTGCGACCGACCATCGAGATCTCGGGAATGGTGTAGATGCCGTACGGAAACAGGCCCGGCACGCTGCGCGCCTCGACCGAAAACGCGTGACAGGCAGCCAGGCGACCTTGCTCCATCGACGTCGAGGCCAAGCTGGGAAAGCCAATGACATCGCCGACGGCATAGATATGCGGCTGGCTGGTCTGAAAGTGCGTGTTGACCGGGATGCGGCCGCGGCTGTCGGGCTCGATGCCGACGCTGGCCAGGTTCAGGGACTCGGTGGCGCCGGTTCGGCCGATGCTGTACAGGGCCTTTTCAGCGACGATCTGCTTGCCGCTTTTTAGCTCGATCTTGACGCGCTGCCCGCGCTCGTCATGAATCGGCCGCAGACCGCTGACCTCTTCGCCCAGGCGCAGCGTAACGCGCTGCTGCCGCAGGTGATAGGCCAGCGAGTCCATGATCTCGGCGTCGACAAACGACAGAAGCCGCGTGCGCTTGTCGATGATCGTCACGCGCACACCCAGCGCCGCAAAGATCGCCGCGTACTCGCAGCCGATGACGCCGCCACCGACCACAGCCAGCGTCCGCGGCAAGGCATCCAAGCGCAGGATGTCGTCGCTGGTAAAGATCGTGTGGTCGTCAAACGGGATGCTGGCATCGCGCGTCGCATGCGTGCCGGTGGCGATGATCAAATGGGCAAAGCGCACATCGCGATAGCCGACTCCGTCGAGAGACTTCAGCCGCACGGTATGCGCATCCAAGAGCGCCGCATCGGCCGACAGAAGCTCGACGCGATTGCGCATCAGCTGGTGACGGATGACGTCGAGCTCGTGGCGGATGACATGCGAGGTGCGAAACAACAGGTCATCGAGGGTGACGTTGGACTTGAGCACGTGCGAGACGCCGTACAGGTTGCGCTCGCGATAGCCCGAAAAGTACAGCACCGCTTCGCGCAGCGTCTTGCTGGGGATGGTGCCGGTGTTGATGCAGACACCACCCAGCGAGGCCCGACGCTCGATGACCGCGACGCGCTTGCGCAGCTTGGCGGCCTGGATAGCTGCCCGCTGCCCGGCCGGGCCCGAGCCGATGACGAGCAGATCGTACTCAAAGCTAGACATGCGCCCTCCTCGCTGCTGTCCGAGAGGCCATGATATCTGGTTTAGAGCGCCGCACAGAACCGTACGTGCGGACCGACGACGCAGCGACCGAGGCCGGCAGCAGATTCGATTCAGCGCGCGTGCCCTCGACCCGCGAACGCACGCTTTACGATGCGCCTGCGGCTTGTGCATGCTGCGCGCATGTTCCAGCACAACCTGTGTGCGCAGTCTTGGACGCGGCGTGCCAGCCTGTTTTCCCTGTGGCTCGTCGGCTGCGCGGGATCCGCCGCGCCGCTTCCCAGCGACGAAGGGCCACCGATGATGAGCGATGCGCCGGCTGCCGCTGAGCTTGCAGCCTTGGCGATGGCTCCCTTGGGTGCGACGCTCGGCTCGGCTGGCGCGACATTTCGGCTGTGGGCTCCGTCGGCCAAGGCGGTGTCGCTGCACGGTGATTTCGCGACGATGCCGCTTGCCATGACCCGCCTGCCGCCACCGCACGATGGCGCCTTTGCGGTCCGCGTCGCCAGCGCCCGCGCCGGGCAGCGCTATCGCTTTCTGGTCACGGCGCAAGATGGCAGCGTGCTGCAGCGTCTCGACCCCTATGGCCGGCAGGTGCAAGACGGGCAGTCGGTGCTGGTCGATCCGGCGTCGTACCGCTGGACCAGCCCGCCGTATGTCCGCCCCGGCAAGAACAGCCTCGTCGTGTATGAGCTTCACGCGGGCAGCTTCAACTGCCCAACAGATCCAGCGCGCTGCGGCTTCGCCTCGATCAGCGAGCGCCTGGACACGCTGCGCGACCTCGGCATCAACGTCCTTGAGCTGATGCCCGCGAACTCACACGGCAGCACGCGCGGCTGGGGATACAACCCGCACAGCTACTTCGCGCCGCACGCACCGTATGGCAGTCCCGACGAGCTTCGCACCCTGGTCGACCAAGCGCACCGCCGCGGCATCTCGGTGGTGCTGGACATGGTTTACAACCACTATGACGGCTGGAAGAAAGCGCCGCTTTACTGCTTCGACGGTGCCTGCCGCGACAACAGCGGCGTGTATTTCTTTTCCGACCCCATGTACAAGAGCACGCCATGGGGCCCGCGCTTTGATTACACGCGCAAGGAAGTCGCCGACTTTATCGTCGACAACGTCCTGTTCTTTCGCCGCGAGTACCGCATCGACGGCTTCCGTTGGGACTCGGTGTCAAACATCCGCGCCGTCGATGGCAAGGGCAGCGTGCCGGGCGGCGTGGCTCTTTTGCGGCGCGCCAACCGCGAGTCGCGCGCGATCCCTGGCGCGCTCTTGATCGCCGAGGATCTCAAGGGCTATGCCGGCATCACCGACACGATCGAGAGCGGCGGCCTCGGCTTCGACACCCAGTGGGACGGCGGCTTTCACTGGGCAGTGACGCAAGCCGTCAGCGGAGCCAGCGACGCCGCGCGCAATCTCTATGCGGTGCGCGATGCCTTGGGTGGCCGCTACAACGGCGATCCCTTTCAGCGCGTGATCTACAGCGAAAGCCACGACACCGTCGGCAACATGGGCACGCGACTGCCCTCGCAGATCGATCCCGCAGATCCGGGAAGCTGGGCCGCGCGCAAGCGATCACTCCTGGCCGCTGGCATCCTGCTGACCGCGCCCGGCGTGCCGATGCTGTTCGCCGGGCAAGAGTTCCTGTCGGTCGGCCGCTTCGCCGATCCACCGGCCCCGCTCGACTGGACGCGGGCCAGCGCACACAGCCGCATCGTCGACTTTTACCGCGACGCCATCGCGCTGCGCCGAAACCTTGGCAGCACGAGCGCTGGACTGACCGGCAGCGACATCCAGATCTTCCACCTGAACGACGGCGACAAGGTGCTGGCCTATCGTCGGTCGAATGGCGAGCGTGACGTGATCGTGATCGCCAACTTCGCAAATCGGAACTACACCCGCTATGACATCGGGCTGCCCGCGGCGGGCACGTGGAAAGTGCGGCTGAACAGCGACGACCGTCGCTACTCGCTGGACTTTGGCGGAGCGCCTTCGAGCGATGTCGTGGCGACGAACACCGCCCGCGATGGCCTGCCATTTTTTGGGGGCGTGGCGCTGGGGCCGTACAGCCTTGTCGTGCTGTCGCGCGATCCGATCTAAGCGGACGCGCGGCCGATCCTTGGATGGCCGCTCGCTCGGCACATCGCGTGATATCCTCGTCGAGAAGCCTGCGCAAAACAGGCTGCGAGACGGGGGGAAAGCATGCGATCTCGATGGAGCAGGATTTGCAGCACGATGGCCTGGGTCTGCGCGCTGGCGGCCGGTCCGCTTGCCGCAGGCTGCGGCACAAACGAGACCACGGTCGACTGTGAAATCGCCATCGTGGGCGGCGGTCCTGGCGGTCTGCACACGGCGTTTCGTCTGGGTGCAAGCCAAGGCAAAAACGTCTGCCTGATCGAAAAAGAAAGCGAGCTGGGCGGGCGCATCCACGATGTCGCTCTCGACGAAAAAGACGCGAATTCACCGCGCGTGGGCGTCGGCGCGCGTCGCGTGATGGAGACCCAAGAGGTCTTGTTTTCGCTGGCCAGTGAGCTGGGCATCACGCTGGAAAAGCCGCCGCTGGTTGCCGATCTGATCGGCGCCCGCGGCAAGTACGCGTTCGCCAAAGACGATCTGCGCTCGCAGTATCAGGGCCTGCTGGCCCAGCAGGATCCCGGCGTCGATTACGAGACCTGGCTGTACGACGTCCTGCGCAAGGGGCCGGGCCGCGCCAGCATCGCCAGCGCCGTCGATCTGCGCGCCTACGTGCGCAGTCACGCGGGCCTTTCGGGATATGACTTTCTGCGCGATATGTCGCGCTTCCGCGCTGACTTTGAATACCCGCTCGATGCCCGCGGTTACATGGATTATCTCGACGAGGAATGGGATGTCTGCTGCCAGGCGTCGTACCCGGTGGGCGGCATGTCGACGTTCATCCGCGGCATGGAAAAAAAGGCCGGCGAAAGCGGCGTGCGCATCTTCAAGTCGCAAGCGGTCACGCACATCGAGCGCAGCAGCAAAGGCTTCCGCTATCGCGTGCGCAGCCAAGGCCAAGGCGACGGGCAAAAGAGCATGGTGGTCAACGCCAACCGCTTGGTCGTCGCGGTCTCGCCCTACTGGCTCAAGCAGATCGAAGGCGACATCGCCACCGACATTCAGAAGCGCAGCGAGTTCCAGCAGATCACGGGCGTGCGCGTCGTCACCATCACCCAGTGGTGGCCGGAAGCCTGGTGGCAGACGATCAAAGACCCCGGCAAGACCCGCGACAACAACGTGTGGCGGGCCTGGACCACCGACCTGTGTCTGAACTTCATCGAGATCCCACAAGAGCCCTACGCCGCCGCGGGCAAGGTCACGCGCACGGTCTATGACGACGACATCCGCTGCGTGCAGTTCTGGGAAGAGCTGGCCAAGCAGGGCATGCCCAAGCTTGAAGCCGAGCTTCAGGCGCAGCTAAACACGCTGTTTAACCACAACGGCGCGACGGTGCCGGCGACGGTGAACATTCCCAAGCCGACCAAGACGCACGTTCATGTGTGGCCCGATGCCTGGCACTGGCTGAGCGCGAGCGCGACGCTTTCCAACGCCGATCTTGCGAACTGGGCCGTGCAGCCGCTCAGCGGCGAAGACGTCGGGCTGGTCGGCGAGGCCTATTACGTCAACCGCTCGGGCTGGAGCGATGGCGCGTTCAAGTCGTCGCTGCGCCTGCTGAACGAAACGTACGGCATGAAGCTTCCCGGCGTGAGCAGCCGCGCGCTGGGCCTCTCCAGCCCGCACCCCGCGCCCCCCCTGCGTCGCCTGCGCAGCCAAGGCGGCCACTAACCAAGCGCGCCCTTCCCTGCTCTGCCGCTCAGCCGTCGAGCCCGGCGCCACGTCGCCGGCATCCGATAACCGCATAAAAATCCTCGACAATTTAATAATCAATTAGTCGCGCATTTATCAAGATGTCATCATCGCCGTATCAAGAAAGTGTAAAGATGACATCAAAAATGCATAAAAAATGATTCCCGCCATAAGCAATCGGGGTTTGTTTGTCTATTCTCCTCGCTTATGAACGCTGTGAATCCACCGGATGCCTCGGCCGTCGGCTCGACACCGTCGGTGAGCGCCGTTTCTTCGTCGGAACCCCCGTCCGCCCGCACCCCCAGCACCGGATCGCCATCCCACGCCCCCAAGCCCGGCAACACGCGCGACCTGCTGAAGGTCTCGCTGGGTGCGCTCGGTATCGTCTATGGCGACATCGGAACCTCGCCGCTTTACACCATTCGCGAGTGCTTCACGGGCGAGCACGGCGTGCTGCCGACCCCGGAAAACGTCTTGGGCATCTTGTCGCTGGTGTTCTGGGCGCTGCTCTTGGTCGTCGTCTTGAAGTACCTGACCTTCATCTTGCGCGCCGACAACAACGGCGAAGGCGGCATCCTGTCGCTGCTGGCGCTGCTGGCACCGCGCGGCAGCGTCGGGAAAAAGGCCAGCAAGCGGATGGTGCTGGTGCTCTTGGCCTTGTTTGGCACGGCGCTGCTTTATGGCGATGGTGCCATCACACCGGTCATCTCGGTCTTTGGCGCCGTCGAGGGACTTAAGGTCCGCTTCCCGGCGATGACGCACTTCATCACGCCGCTGACCGCCGGCATCTTGGTGCTTTTGTTCCTGTTTCAAAAGCGCGGCACCGAGCGCGTCGGCGCGCTGTTCGGCCCGGTGATGCTGATCTGGTTCGCCAGTATCGCGCTAATCGGTCTTTGGTGGATTATCAAATATCCGCGTATCCTGTGGGCTGTAAACCCCTATTATGCGCTGCACTTTTTCATTCAACATAAAATGCATGGCTTCTTTGCACTGTCGGCCGTGGTGTTGTGCATCACAGGCGGCGAGGCGCTGTATGCCGACATGGGGCACTTTGGTCGACGGCCGATCCGCCTGGCCTGGTTCGCGGTGGCGTTCCCGGCGTTGTTGCTCAACTACTTCGGTCAGGGGGCGTACACGCTTTCGCTTTCGCACTTCGACAAAGCGAGCTTCAGCCCGTTCTTTCAGGTCGTGCCGCAGGCGCTGCAGCTACCGATGATCGGGATCGCCACGGCCGCCGCGATCATCGCTTCGCAGGCGCTGATCTCGGGCTCGTACTCGCTGACGCGACAGGCGGTGCAGCTTGGCTACTGGCCGCGCGTCTCGATCATCCACACCTCGGGACACGCCGAGGGGCAGATCTATATCCCCGAGATCAACTGGTTCCTGCTCGCGGGCTGCCTGGCCTTGGTCTTTGCCTTCCGACACGAAGGCAGCTCGGGCTTGGCCGCGGCTTATGGCATTGCGGTGACGGGCGCGATGTCGATCACATCCATCTTGTTTGCCGTCGTGGCGTACGAGCGCTGGGGCTGGGCGCGCTGGAAGATCGGCGCGCTTCTGACGCTGTTTCTCAGCCTGGATGTGGCGTTTCTTTTGGCCAACTCAGCCAAGATCGCCGCGGGCGGCTGGATTACGCTGACCATCGCCGCGGCTCTTTACGCGCTGATGACGACGTGGAAAGCGGGCCGCGCCGCGCTGGAATCGTTCGTGCAAAGCGCCATCCTGCCGATGGATCTGTTCCTCTGCGATCTCGACGAGCGCAAGGTGCCGCGGGTCCCTGGCACGGCGGTCTTTATGACCAGCAATCCCGACGGTGCGCCCGTGGTCTTATTGCATCACATCAAGCACAACAAGCTCTTGCATGAACAGGTGGTGCTGCTGGCGGTTGTCACCGACCGCGTGCCCGAGGTCCCAGCAAGCCGCCGCGTTGCCGTGCGCGAGCTAGGCCGCGGCTTCTTCCAGGTCATCGCCCACTATGGCTTCATGCAGACGCCCAACGTGCCGGACATCCTGCGCTGCTGTCGCGAGGCGGGCCTGCACACGCTGGATGCGAACACCAGTTACTTCCTGGGTCGCGAGACCTTGCTGACCACGGGCTCGTCGGGCTTGGCGCGCTGGCGCAAGGCGCTGTTTTCGTTCCTGTCGCGCAACGCCAAGACCGCGACGTCGTTCTTTGGCATCCCCCCCAACCGCGTCGTCGAGATGGGTGCGCAAATTGAGCTGTAACGCCAGCCGGTTGCTCGCCTTCGCCGCCTGGGATACGAAGCCGTCGATGCGCGCTGCGTTCAAGCTGCTTGCCAACTACGCTCCGGTCTTTGCGATTGTCGGCCTTGCGACGGCGATCGGGGCCGCGCTGGTCCGCCACTTCGAGCTCTCCGAAGTCATCATGGTCTACCTGCTGGGCATCATCGCCGTGTCGGTTGGCTATGGCCGCGGCCCGGCGCTGTTGGCGTCGACGCTGTCGGTGGCCCTGTTCGACTTCTGCTTCGTGCCGCCGTACTACACCTTTCGCGTGGCCGACACGCGCTTCATCTTCACGTTCGCGGTGATGTTCATCGTCGGCTTGGTCATCAGCCGTCTGTCCGGCGAGGTAAAGCGTCAAGCCGAGCGGGCCCTGCGCGCCGAAAAAGAAGCGCTGCGCTGCGCAGCGCGCTTTTGAGCTCGATCTCGCACGATCTGCGAACGCCGCTCTGTGCCATCGCGGGCTCGGCGAGCGTGCTGCTCGACGACGAACATCCGCTGCCCCGCAGCGAGCAGCGCGAGCTCTTGACGATGATCTTCGACGAAGCGGATCACCTCAACCGCTTGGTGCGCAACCTGCTCGACATGTCGCGCCTGCAGTCCGGCGGCCTGCTGGTGAAAAAAGAATGGATGACGCTGGAAGAAGTCATCGGCTCGGCGCTGGAACGGCTGGAACGACTGCTGGCCCGCCATCCCGTGCATGTCGCGCTGCCGCCCAGCCTGCCGCTGGTGCCCATCGACGGCACGCTGATCGAGCAGGTGTTTTACAACCTGCTTGAGAACGCATCGAAGCACACGCCTCCGGGCACGGACATCTTCATCTCGGCCAGCATCGAAGCGGGCACGCTGGTGGTGCAGGTCAAAGACACCGGACCGGGCCTGCCTGCTGCGTGTGAAGACCGCGTGTTCGAGCGCTTCTTCCGCGGCTCGCGGGCGCGACAAGACAGCGGCGTGGGCCTTGGCCTGGCCATTTGCCGCGGCATCGTCGAGGCCCACGGCGGGCAGATTCAAGCGCACAGCCGACCCGAAGGCGGCGCCTTGTTCCGCTTCACTTTGCCGCTCGAAGGAACCCCGCCCAGGCTGCCGCCGGATGAGCGCTCGCCGAGCAGCCTCGAACCCCACGAAGGCAGCGCCGGTCCCACCGCGCATCGCCCACAACCGGCATCCGATCACGCAGGTGCAGCATGAACAGTCCTCGCTGTCGTGTCCTTCTGATCGAAGACGACCCCTCGATGCGCGGCTTTCTGCGCTCGATGATGGCCAGCCATGGCTATGCCCTGACCGAGGCGGGCACCGCCGCGGACGGCATGGCGCAGCTTGCCGCAGTGAGTCCCGATCTCGTCCTCTTGGATCTGGGGCTTCCCGACGGAGACGGCATCGAAGTAACGCGTCGCCTGCGCGAGTGGAGCCGAACGCCAATCATCGTGCTGTCGGCACGCGGGCAAGAGTCCGACAAGATTCATGCGCTGGACGCCGGAGCCGATGACTACCTGACCAAGCCCTTTTCCATCGGTGAGCTTCTGGCGCGCATCCGCGTTGCGCTGCGCCACGCACAGCAGTCAGGCCAAGCGACGCAGCCACCTGAGTTCGCGCTGGGCAGCGTCCGGGTCGACCTGTCGCTGCGGCAGGTCTTCCGCGACGGCAGCGAAGTCCACCTGACCCCGACCGAGTACAAGCTCTTGACGCTGCTCTTCCAGTACGCCGGCCGCGTCGTGACCCACCGGCAGCTTCTGGTGCAGGTGTGGGGGCCGCAGTTTGCCGATCAAAGCCACTATCTGCGCGTGTACATGGCACAGCTTCGCCACAAGCTCGAAGCCGATCCTACGCGGCCGCGCTACCTGCGCACCGAGACGGGCGTTGGCTATCGCCTCAAGCTTGACTGACAGCAAAATCCGCAGGACGCACCACCGATTTTGTTCGTCGAATTTTTCGTTGCTTTTGCGGTCCAAACCGGCTGATGTAATCGGGCTCCACTCTGTCGTTCGGGGTGGGTCTACCGCCTGACTACAGACCACGTGCAAGCCTGTTCGCTTATCCGCAAGAGGAGTAACCGACGTGCAAAACGGACTACATCGCCTAGTCAGCCTGCTTCGCTTTCCGGCCCTCGCGCTCTCGCTGTGCGGGGTCTTGACCCACAGCCCCCTCGTCTTCGCCGCCGCCGTCGGTGATGAGCTGAAAAATGGGGAACTCCGCGACGGCAGCAACAAGCCCGCAACCCTGCCCGGCTTTGGCGAGCGCGTGCTCTTGATCCTGTACACCGACCCCGACGTCGCCAACCAAAACGACCCCTTCGCCGATCTGGTCAAGGCCGCCGGCCTGCCCAAGACCCACTTTCAGTCGATGGGCGTCGCCAACATGAAAGACGCGCCGCTAAAGCCCGACTGGATCATCCGCAGCATCGTCCGCAGCAAGATCGCCAAGTACGGCGTCACCATCCTGACCGACCCCAGCCACCTGTTGATCGACCAGTGGGGCCTGGGCGACTGCAACAACAAGTCGGTGGTGCTGATCATCGGCAAGGACAAGAAGCTTCACTTCTTTGAAAAGGGAGCGCTGTCGCCGGAAAAGGCGCAGGCAGCCCTGGCCAAGCTATGTCAGCTAATCGCCGCTGATGGTGGACCGGAAGGCGCTGGTTGCAAGGCTGCGGCAAAGCCTGCTAACTAAGCCCTCGCTTGCCTGCTCTGCTCTCGTCGTTTTCGTTCTGCGTTGGCCGCTCCGTCGGACTGCGGCTGTTCCAAGCCATCCGCTACAGCGTGGGGTGCCTGGCCTGGGGGGTGGCGCTCGGCTGCGCCGTTTCGGGCTGCGCCACGACCACAGGCGATCTCAGCCAGCCGGCCGAGCTTGCCAAGGAGTCGCTGCGCAGCGACGACTGCCCGCTCGCCGAGGCCGCGTATCGCCAGCGCCTGCAGCTTCCCCCCAACGCCGGAGTCGTCGTCAGCAACCGCAGCCCCGCCGCGCTGCCCGTCGAAGAGCAAGAGCGCCGCGCCGCCTTCTTTGCCGTGCAGTGCCAAAGTCAGGTCGGAAAAGCGCGGCGAGCCATCCTGCGCTGCTGGCTCGATGCCCCCGACGCGACCTCGTTTCTGTCCTGCAACGAGCGCTTTTAGCGCCCTAGTCCGCTTTTATATATCAAATACATAGATTATTATTTTGCTATTTTTCTCGCTTTGACAATATACCACTGGAAAGACTATAGGCAAATCCTTTGCCGACGCAGTAATAAACGATATCTCCACGCGCGCCGCGGTCTTTTACTTTATTTAGCGCGTCGTTTGCCTTTTCTTCATTGCCCAATGCGCAGGCCGTGCGACCGATCATCAGCCAGGCATCGGTGGGCGACTGCGCGACGTTCTTTTCGGCCAGCGCCTGCGCTTGCTGATAGCGCCCCGACTCAAACAGACCGCTTGCGGTATTCAGCCACTCTTCTTTGTCGTCGCGCAGGCGCAGGGACCCCAAGCTGACTTCGGCAGCCTGGCCACTGGTCTTGCGGGTACACGCCGCGTCGACCTCTTTGGCGAGAGCCGCCCTGCCCAACGACAGCAAGCGCCCGCGAGCCTGCCCCGGAAGGCTCGCGTCGCCCTGCTGACAGGCCGCGATGCCCAGCATCCACCAGCAGCGATAGTTGTTCGGCTGCTTGTCGATACAGCCCTGCGACTGGCGCTGCGCCTCGGCGTACTGCTTGGCGCGCAGCGCCGACCAGGCAGCACTTTGGCTGGCATCCGCCAAAAGCGCTGCCTTCTTCGCGTCGCTCTTGCTGTCGCTGACCGGACTGCTGATCGCAGCCTTGCTGCCGCTGTCCGCAGCTGCGCTGCCTTTTAGTTTGCCGGGCTGGCTCTCGGGGGAAACGGCGGCGTCACGCGGGCCCGACACCCCTGCATCAGGCCCCGTCTCGACGACGGGAGCAGCGATTGGCAGCGACGGCTTGGCCCCTTCTTTTGGATGCGGATCGCCCGAGCTTGGCCGCTTGAGCGCCACACCGCCGCCCTGCGTGGCCGGAGCCATATCGAGCGACAAACCCGTCGCTGGCAACGATGAGTCCGACCGCACAAGCGACCAGACCAAAGCCGTCGCACCGACCAGCAGCAGCGCGCCCAACGACCACGAAAGCACAGACGAGGTCTTCGATAGAGGAGGCCTGGCCGGCGTCGCAGAAGCGGCACTGGGGCCGCCTGCCGGTGTGAGCTCTCCGCGCTTTGGTGTGTCCGCTGAAGTCAGCTTGGCGGGCGGCACACTGGCCAGCGGTGGGGTGGCTTCAGGATCGCTCGGCGCCGATGCCGAGGCCAGCGCCGAACCCGATACCGCGGCCAGCGCCGAACCCGATGCCGAGGCTGATACTGGAGCCGGAGCCGGAGCCGGTGGCGCATCAATTCGTCGATCGGTCACGGCCAGGGGATGAACCGCGACATCCGACGGACGATCCATTCCGGGCGGCAGCAAGCGACCGAAAGCATCACCATCCCATGTCGAAGACAGCGCTGGATCCGCACCCTCTGCCGACGGCTTGGCCCGGCTGGCTTGGCGCTGGGGCAGCGTCGCAATACGCCCCATCGTCGACTGGCTAGCCCCCGCCGCTTTGGACTTCGCGTCCCGTGCAGCGGCAGCCGTCGCGCCAACCACGGCAGCGAGAGGCGCTGGCTGCGGCGTGCGCGTCGGCCCCGAGTCGCCCCCCGAAAGCGTCGGCGGCGCCGTGTTGCCCCGCAAGAGCGCCTGCGCCTCGGGAGAAAGCGGCGGCAAGAGCGCAATGGCCGTCTCAGAGGCCATACGGCGAGCCTGTACAGGCGACATGCCCTCGGCCTGCGAGGTCAAGATCAGCAGGCGCTTGAGCTCTTGCGCGACGGCTTCGACGCTGGGACG
This sequence comes from Myxococcales bacterium, assembly GCA_016794505.1. Lineage (GTDB taxonomy): Bacteria > Myxococcota_A > Polyangia > Palsa-1104 > JAEUJZ01 > JAEUJZ01. The sequence continues at coordinate 36,140 of JAEUJZ010000141.1, read as the reverse complement.
CTCCGTCGGTTTCTTGCGAAGCATCAAGTGAACCAGCGTACAGATCTCGGGATCGACATGCGGGGCGATCTCGGTCAGCGCGGGCTCGGAGTCTGTCAAGTGCATGGCGATCAGCTCGCCCACCGTGTCCCCTGCAAACGGCGGTGCGCCGGCCAGCATCTGGTACAGGATCACGCCCAGCGAGTAGACATCGGAGCGATCGGTCACATGCTTGGCCCCTCGGCACTGCTCGGGCGCCATGTACGTCGGCGTGCCCATCAGCATGTCGCTGCGCGTCAGCATCGGCTCGGCATTCAGCGTCTCGGCCAGCTTGGCGACGCCAAAGTCGAGCAGCTTCACGCGCTCGCCGCCGGGAAGCTCGGGATCCGGCACCAGCATGATGTTGTCGGGCTTGAGATCGCGATGCACAACCTGGCGCGAGTGCGCAGCCTGCAGCACCGATGCGATCTGGCGCGCGATGCGCACGGCGTCGGCCACCGACAGCGAGCGCTCGCGATCGATGCGAGCACGCAGCGACTCGCCAGCCAGGTATTCCATCGCCAAGTAGGCGACGCCTTGGCTGGTGTACCCGCAGTCAAAGATGCGCACGATGCCGGGGTGCGGGATCGAGTTCGCCGCCCGCGCTTCGTTGAACAGACGAGTCGTCGCGTCTTTTTTCTGCGCGACCTCGGGACGCAGGATCTTGATCGCCGCTTGGCCACCGACGCCGTCGTGGACGGCTTGGTACACCATGCCCATGCCGCCTTCGCCGAGCAGGCGTGTCAGGCGATAGTTCCCGATGTACTCGCCGATCATGTCAGTTAGCAGGCTGATCGAAGGCTCCGCAATGGCAGGGGGACCCTGTCTGTGTGAGGCAAAACACGCTGATTTCCCGCGACGATTTTACGTGAAGACGGTGTGGGATGTCTATCGAACAGCGACGGAATCCGCGCCCACCTGCCCATGCTATGGGGCCAGCGGCCCGAAAAAATTTCGCCGCCACCCGCGCTTAGAGCGGGTCTCCACCGGAAGCAGCGAAGGGCTTCCCCGCAGCGGGCGATACGAGCAGCCCCCCCGCCCACGTCGCCCACAGGCCTGGCCCCCCAGGATGCTAGGCGTACAGACGGAAATCGATATCGGGGAAGATGTTGTCGTGCCGCTCTAGCTCGGCCAGCGCGTCAGCATCGATGGACGGCGGGGCGGCGGACCCATCGCCACGGGCTGATCCCGTCGCTGCGTTCGACTCGCCGAGCTGACTGAGTGGACGCGCCAGCTGCTGAAAGCGCGACAGGTGGCTCTTCAGTCGCTCGGTCGCGTACTTGACGGCGGTGCCGGTCTTCAGGATGAAGGCCCAGTCCGAGGACTGCGCCAAAAGCAGCTCGCGCGCGAGCTGATTTAAGGCCCGCCGCAGAACGTCATCCGTGGTCCCCGCGTAGCGGCTGGCTAGCTCGTGGAGCTGGGCCTCAGCGCGATGCACATGGCGATAGATCCAGTCATTGGCGCTGTCGACCCATACCGCGGAATAGCCGCCCTCGCCCCACGATGACGGGGCCGGCTCGCACACGGCGTTGACGGGATACTCGGCCAGATAGCCGGTCGCAGTGTTCATGCGAATCCCGGAAAATGCGAGGCCACTCGCCCCTCCGGCGGTGCCCGCTTCACCGGAATCGTCGTCGCGAACCAGCCCGCACAAGCGGCGCAGCACCCCACGCAGAAACAGCGGCCCTTCGAACCACCAGTGGCCAAACAGCTCGGCGTCATAGGGCGAGACCACGATCGGCGGCCGCTCCATCCGCTTGCTCAGCGAGACGAGCTGCTGCCGGCGCTTGCGCACGAAGTCCCGCGCGTGTTCGTCGGCACGCGCCTGCGCCACGTCCGGGTCGTACAGCTCTTTATCGGCCAGATCGACCCGCGGCCCCGTCACTCGATGATATTTAAACCCGGTATTTACGCGGATACCATCTGGATGAATATAGGGCGCTATCACCGATAGCGGTCGATCGAATCCGATATCGCGATAAAAATCACGATAGACCCCATCTGCGGGATACCCCTCAGTCGCCGACCAGACCGAGCGCGAGGACTCTAGATCCCGGCCAAACGCCGCCACACCAGCCGGCGTAAAGATGGGCGCGTGCAGACCCAGTGGGGGCCGCGGGCGCGCGTACAGCAGGCCGTGCGCGTCGGTGAAAAAGTACCGCAGGTCGTGCTCGGCCAAGAGCCCATCCACCCCGTCGGCATAGCCACACTCGGGCAGCCACAGGCCGCGGGGATAGCGACCAAACCAGCCGCGATAGGCACGAATCGCCACGGCGATCTGCGCTCGACGGGCCGCTGGCTCGCGAATGACCGGCAGATAGCCATGGGTGGCGCAGGTGGTGATGATGTCCAGGCAGCCCGCTTCCTGAAGGACGGCGAACGCAGAAAGGACATCGCCGTCGATCTCACGGAAAAGCTGCGCCAAGCGACTGAAGCGCTCGACATAGAAGCGCGCAAGCTTGTGCAGCACCGGATCACCGAGGCTGCGCGCCACCTCTTCATCGCCCAGCCGCAGCAGGCGATCGACATAGGCGCGATAACGAGACAAAAGCAGCGGATCGCGCAGCATCGTGCAAAGCGGCGGCGACAGCGACAGCGTCAAGCGCAGCGGCCGGGCGGGATCGGCGGCGGCCTTCTGTCGCTCGCTGTGGACGTCACGCAGGACCTCAATCAAGGGCAGGTACGTCGCCGTCAGCGCCTCGTACAGCCAGTTTTCTTCCAGGTGGTACGCATGCTCGGGATGGCGCACAAACGGCAGGTGGGCATGCAGCACCAGGGCCAGGTCGCCCCCGGCATCCGCGTCTCGCTCGTCCTCGGCTGGTCGCGTAGGCTGCATCACGGCTCCCGCTTGTTTTTTGGGCGAACCTCGGCGCTTGCCGGCCTGTCCTTGGCCTCGGTGCCCTGGGTTCTGTCGGGCGGAAGAGCAGGCACAAGCTCGCTGGCGCCTCCGACACCTCGGTGCTCAGGCAGCCCATCTTCCCCCTTGCCATGGCTTTCGCCGTCGGCCGCTCGGGGCGGTGCAAGCCGCTCGCTGTGGACGTGGCTGGCGGCGACGATTCGCTCGCGCTGGCGGCCGTCTCCACGACCGGGCGAGACATGCAGCCACTCGATCGACGTCTCGCTGCTCGGCTGCTGCGGCGGCATTCGCACCGTCGGAGAGTGCGCAATCGGCGCAAACAGTCCTTCGGCGCTGAGCAGGCCCATGGCGACGCGAAACACGGCATTTTGGCGCGGCGCTTCCAAGTAACGCCGGCCGTGCCGCGCCGTGAGATCGACGGGGACATCGCGGATGTCGCGCGGATCGCGGCCTCGACGCTCTCCGGCGACAACGAGCACGCGAAGCACCAAGCGCGCTTGATCCAGCGACACACCCAGCTGATCGCAGGCGGCCTGAAGACCGGCATCCGTTACTTCCCAATACACGAAGTACCACCACGGGTCCTTGCACAAGACGCCGACTTCATCGACGCCGTATGTCTCGGGAAGAGCGCTGATCGACTCTGGAAGCGAGGCCTGCACTGCAGGACTGGCGGGTGCTTCCGCGGTCGGCTGTGAAGCCCTGCGACCGTCGTGCTGCGTCATGCGCCGTGGCCTCCTAGCCCGTCACCCCAAGGAGCTGCCGCGTCATAGCGACATCGACCGCGATCTGGGCGCGCAGTGCGTCGACCGACGCAAAGCGCTCTTCGTCGCGCAGGCGGGCCAAAAGCGTCAAGCGCAGCGTCTGACCATACAGATCGAGCCACGCTGCGCCGGCCGGCTGTATCACGTGCGCTTCGATGCTGAGCTGCGGCCATGTCGCTGCTTGACCTCCCCCGCGGTGGGATTCCCTCGCTGCTGCCCCCTCTGACGAAGCCGAATCGGTCGGTGCTGCCGTCGAGCGAGCAGTGAAAGTTGCATTATAACCGACGCTGACCGCCGCTGGATGACGGGCAAGAACCGGCCGATAGAACAGCGATCTGGCCCCGGAAGTCGAGACAGCTTCCGGCGGCATGGGCCCCAAGATCTCGACCCAGGCGGCATAGATTCCCACGGCCGGCGTCAGCTCGGCATCGGGCCGCAGGTTGGCGGTTGGAAACCCCAGCTGGCGACCGCGGGCTGCGCCATGCTCAACCACGCCTTCAAGCTCGACGGGACGTCCCAAGAGTCGCTCTGCCTGCGCAAGCTTTCCCCCTTGCACAGCTTTGCGAATTCCCGTCGAGGAACAGATCGTTGTCGGGCTCTCGGGAAGCGGTGCGGCACCGCCGGCCACGTCATCCAGCGCCGGCACCGCAAACGCCGGCACCACCAGCCCGCGAATACCCACTTCTGAAAGCAGCGTGGCCAGGGTCTCGGCATTGCCGCTGCGCCCTTTGCCAAAGTTGAAGTCATAGCCGACACAGACCGCATCCGCCTGCAGGCTGTCTTGCAGCAGCTCGGACACAAACTGCGTCGGGGACAGCGCTGCGAAGCGCAGATCGAACGGCTGCTCGATCAGGACATCGACCCCGCAGTCGGCAAGCAGCTCGCGACGGCGCTGGCGCGATGTGATAAGCGGCGGAGCCACAGCGGGGGCCAGCACGCGCGTGGGGTGCGGCCAGAAGGTCAGGGCCACCACGTGCCCAGCGTCTGCCCCCTCGGGACCATCCGGGGCCAGGCTGCGCAGCAGCGCCCGCGCTTGGGTAAAGAGCTCTTGGTGCCCGCGGTGTACACCGTCGAAGTTGCCAATCACGACGGCCCGCCGCTGGCGCGGGCTTTTTTCGGCCTGCGTCGGCGATGAAGCGGTCGACGCTTGCACTATCTTTCCGGCGCCAAGCTCCGCCGGGGACAGCCTTCGCAGCGCCTGATGATCGAGGACAATCAGCACGTCGGCGCGGACCTATAACCCCATTCCCGTCTGACTGTCAACCGTCGCGCCGGGCGCGTACGGACCCAAGCAGTCGCGGCGGGCCTGTTTGCGCTGGCCCCGCAGGCGCCGCTCATCGAGTCACATGCCGACGGGCATGCTCCCTCAGCGTGCCTAGCAGCCAAGGCGGATTCGCTCGTGACACGTGTGCCGCGAATTTCGGGGACCTAGAAGCCGCCTGGTCGATGGCTTTTAGTGTCCGACGCTGGCGCGATACAGGATCCACACAATCAGCAATACGCTGAGACCGAGCAGCACCGCGATCACCCAGCCTAGCTGCAGCGCAGGCGGCGGAACGACGTCAGGCGGCGCCTGGTTCTCGTCAGAGCGCGTCGGCTCATCGGAATCAGCCGGTGGCGCTGCGTCTGCCGAGCTAGTGCCAGGGCCCGCTGGCTCGCCTGCGCGCAGGGTGCTGTCTGCAGCGGCCGCAGGCGGCGGATCCGCTGCCGGGATGCCATCGGTGCCTCGTACCTCGCTGGCCTCGGGTCGTTTCGTTGGTGCCTCGATCGCGGACCTTTCAGGCGCAGCCACCGCCTTGGCCTGACCAGTCCCGGCCATCGTCGGGCCCGGCGGCGCGGCTTCACGGATCGCCCCAGGGACACGGGCCGGTACCACGGCCGGGGCCTGGCTTGCGCTGACAACAGGCGGGGCGGGCTCAAGGGGTTGAGCGGCGACGGCGACCCGCGCTGGCTCAGGCGGACGAGCGGCAGGCTCTTTGCCGCGTGTTACGTCCGTTGCCGTCGGCGTAAGGGGCTGTGTTTCAGGTCGCTCTGCGACAACCGGCGCCAATTCTTGCTTGGTCGCCGCCGCCACAGCGAGGCTCGCGCCTGCAGCCGCTCGCGCCAGCGCTTCCTCGTCGCGGACTGGCAGGCCGGCTGGAATCTCGGGCCGCGTGACGGGAATCCGCGGAGGCGCACGCTCGACGACAGGGGGGGCAAGAGTCGGGGCTGTCAACTTGGCCGCAGGTGCGCCGGGCACAGAGGCACTTTTGCGCCCTGGCCGCGGCGTTTCACCGACGGGCTCTGGCAGATCAGCGAGCTGCTCTGAGCGCAGACGCCAGCGCTCTTGCGACCGCGCAGCGGGACGCTTGCCAAGCGCGATACCAGGGACACTCGACGAGACACGGGCCGTGCTGACCAGTGGCTCTAGCGTGACGGTCAGCGCCCGCTTGGGAACTGGCAAGTCGATGATCGGCGCCACGGCATGCGGACGACGCGTTGTAGCTGCCGGCGTCGAAGACCGTCGAGACGGATCATCCCGCAGCGCGAGCCGCGCCCCACAGGCCGGACACGTAATGCCGCTTGACCCAGCGACTGAAAACCGCGCAGCACACCGAGGACAGATGATCGTCATCGCAAGGAGTCCGCCGGGTTTTGACTATACCACGCACCTCTCTGCGAATACCGGGACTGTCGGTGCATCTCGTGGCAGAGGCCTCTGACGCTGCCCGCTTCGGCTCAGGGCATGGTAAAGGACAGCGGATGCCCCAACGGCTGCATCAGTCAACCATGCGCAGCTGATTCTTTTCCTCGCTGATGCGGCTCACGACCACCACGCCCCCCTTCATCACCCAGCGCACGCCATAGATCACTGAGCGCACGTCGGTGACCGGGTCGCCCTCGACCGCAACAATATCGGCCAAATAGCCAGGGGCTAGGCTGCCCAGGATCTTTTCTTTGCCCAGCAGCGCGGCGGCCTGCGTCGTCGCGGTGGCCAAGGCGGCAAGCGGCGTCATCCCGGCTTGCACGAACCAGGCAAGCTCACGCGTATTCTGGCCACACATGGTCATGACGGCGTCGCTGCCCATCGCGATTCGCACGCCAAGCTGGTGCGCGCGGCGCGTCGTCTGCAGGTTGCGCGCAAGGAAGCTCTTCATGCGCTCGACGGCAACCGGCGTGTAGCCAAAGCCCACGGCGTTGTCGATGTAATAGCGGTTGTGATCGATCGTGGGCACGTAATAGATGCGGCGGCGCACCATCTCTTGCAGTGTGGCGTCGTCTAGATCCACGGCATGCTCGACGCTGTCTGCGCCGGCTCGCACGGCATCGCGAGCGCCACTTGCCCCATAGGAATGGATGGCGATCTTGCGGCCTAGGTTGTGTGCCGCGTCGACGGCGGCTTTCATCTCTTCATACGTAAAGGTCTGCTGGCCAGATACGTCGTCGCCGCTTCCCGTCGAGCCATACATCTTGATCCAGTCGGCTCCTGCCCCGATCTGCTGGCGGACGACGCGCATGACTTCGGCGGGGCCATCGGCGCGTCCGCTCTCTAACGTGGCGCGCGACTGTTTGGGGAGCTCGTCGCTGATCTGCAGGCCATAGCCCGACACCAGCATGCGCGGCCCCAGCATCGCGCCCCGCTGGATCAGATCACGCATGGCGATGTCCATCTGCTCGAAGCTGCCCAGATCGCGGACGGTGGTGACTCCAACTTCGAGCGTCTTGCGCGCGTTCTCTTGCGCCAGAAAGACGCTCATCGCGGGCAGTCGACTTACTAGCTGTTCCCAGGGCCGCATCGGATCGCGCTGGTCCCAGTAATACGTCAGGTGCGTATGCACATCGATCAGTCCAGGGATTGCGGTCAGACGGCTCAGATCGACGTAGGCGGCGTTGGGCGGGATGGCTGTCTCAGGCCCTCCGACGGCGAAGATGCGATCGTTGCGCACGACGATGACGGCATCGCGGACCACGCGACCGCTGGCTTCCACCAAGCGGCCAAACCGCAGCGCCACCCAGCGATCTTCGGGAGCGCGGGGCGCCGCGGCTGGGGGTGTCGAGGCCTCGGAAGCAGGCGTAGAACTGTGCAGCACCATCGCAAACAACACACCCACACACACGAGGCCAAAACCGCGCAACCAGCCGACGTAACCACGACGAGCAGCCAGATGGCTACGCATCAGGGGCCTCGGAAGCGGCGGGGTCGTCGCCAGCCTCATCGGTATCTCTCCGCTTTCTCTGTACCAGCCACGCGATGACGATGCTCACGTTGTAAAGCACGGTCAGCGAACCGGTCATCGCCAGCTGACCCACCACCAAGTCACCGGGCGTGAGGATCGCTCCACAGACGGCAAATACCAAGATGGCGTAGCGATTCCAGCGCCACAGCGAGCCCGCCGAGACGATGCCCAGCATCGCCAAGACGGCCAGCACCAGCGGCAGCTCAAAGACGAGACCGAAGACCAAAAGCAGCATCAGCGTCAGGCCATAGTATTCGTCCATCGAGATGTTCGGCTCGATGCGCAGAAACAGCTCAGCAACCTCGCCCAGCTGCTTTAGCTCGTCGGGGTTGAGCCGCCCGCTGGTCATGAAGAACTCATATCCAGGCGGCAGGACGAAGAAGTAACAGAACAGGCCTCCTCCGGCGAACAACAGCACGGCTGAGAACACAAACGGCAGCGCCCAGCGACGCTCGTGCGGGTACAGCCCCGGCGCAATGAAGGCCCACAGCTGATGGAAGATGGCCGGCGAGGCGACAAAGATCGACGCCACCAGAGCAGTCTTCAGATAGACCATGAACTGCTCCATCGGGCTGATGTAGATGACCTTGCCTTTGATCCCCAGCGACTCCGCGTGCTTGAACGCGGATGCCAGGGGAAGGGCCAGCCAAGCGAAGATGCGGACGCGGAAGATGTAGCAGCCGACGACGGCAAACAGCACGGCGAAGGCGCTGTTACGCACGCGATCGCGAAGCTCGCCCAGGTGTTCGAGAAACGGCATGCGTTTCTCTTCGTGTGCGGGCAACAGCGGCGGGCTGTCACTCATCGTGCGGACTCCGGCTTGCCATCGCTCGCTGCCGCGGGTCCCCGTTCCGTCGGGGGGGCGCTGGGGGCGGCGGCACTACGGGCTTCTGGCTCAGCGAGCGGCGGCTCACCGCGAGCGGGACGATGGCCGTCGTGTTCGATGGGAGCGGCGGCGGGACTTGCAGGACCCACGTCGCCAGTGACGGCGGCGCCACCTTCGCTATCAGCGGACTGGCTCAGTACAGGCTCAGCGGGAGGCTTCACCAACGCTGAACCGATCGCCCCTGCAGCAGCAACCGCATCGCCGCCCGTCGACGGTGTCTGAAGCGGTGGCGGTGGCAGAGGCGGTGGCTCATCGCGCAGCGCCGAGCGCAGATCTTCAAACGGTCGGCGCACGTCATCATCGATATCGATCTGATCGCGCAGCTCGCGCGTGGCCCGCCGAAAACCGCGGATCGCTTTCCCTAAGCTACTCGCAGCCTCGGGAATGCGCTGCGGTCCCAGCACCAGCAGTGCCAGAACAAGGATTACGATGAGTTCCGTCGGCCCAAGCCCAAACATAGACGCAGTCTACGCGCTCGTCGCAGCACCTTCAACCACCGCATCCGTCGGACGCTGGCATTTTCTTGCCCCCGATCGGCCCTGACCCTAAAACGGCGGCGACGACGACGTAGCTCTCAGTCTACTGGAGACGAGCGATGGAAGGAACGCAGGATGCGTGGGGATGGACAGGAGGGATGGAATCCAGACCGCAGCAAGGCCCTTGCAGCATGGTCCGTTCACTTGGCCGCCGGAACTTTGATCCGTTTTTCGCGGTCCAGCTTCGCTTCGATGCCCAGCTCGGCAATGGTCTTCTCGATGGCGGCGGCATGCTCTGCGAGCGACAGGCCCAGCTCGGCCAAGCCCTCGACAATGCGCACCTTGATGCGGCGTGACTCTTCGGCCGGATTGCCCAGCAGCGCAAGCAGCGGACCCAGCGTCGCTTCGCGCACGGCTTTTCCCGCCTCGCCCACAGCCCCGCCAAGCTGAAACAGCAGCGCTTCGACCGCCTTAAAGCGCACGCCCTCGTCGACGTCTTCCAGATAGGCAACGATCATCGCAGCGATCTCGGCCCGACGATGTTCCCCCAGAAAATGCACCAGTTGGATCTTCTTGCTGGGGTCGCGCACATAGCTGTTGTCGTTCCACTCACACAGCTTGCGCAGCGTCTCAAGAAACGTCTCGCCTTGGCTGACTCGTTCCAGGATCTTGAGCGGCCAAGCCAGGGTCTCGGTCTCGCGCATGTACGTGCGCAGCGCCGGCAGAACCTTGGCCCCCATGGCCGACAGCGTCTCGAAGACCCACTCTTTTTCCTGTTCGTCTTCGATGGTCTTGTCGTAGTTGAAGCTGAAGCGACGCAGCAGCCCCACCATGGCCTCTTCACTGCCGTCGTCGCGAAGCTGCTCAAGCGCCTTCCAGCGGTCCATAGACTGGGCGTGCTTATCGCTGGCTCGCTGAATCGTCTTCTGCAAGCCGCGGCGAGCACGGCCTTCCCGTGAGAACAAATCGCTAAGTCCCAATGTCCAAAACCTCGTTCCGCTTTTAGTAAGGCCGGGAAGGGGAAGGCGCCAGATCTATTCTTTGTCTTTGTCTTTGCACTGCTCAAGGCCCCGCAGCGCCTCGGGGTTGTTGCTGTCGGCGCCGTTTAGCACCTTGCTGTAGTACACGCGGGCGTCTCTGCAGCTTCCGGCTTTGCGATAGGCGTTGCCCAGCAGGATGTAGACGGACGTACCGGGCTTCTCTTTGAGCGCTCGCTTGCCCCATTTGATGGCCTCGGTCGGGCGGCCGCGGGCAAGCTCTGCTTCGCCCATACAGGCCAAGGCCAAGCCGCGCACCTGCGGGTTGCCTGCGGCGGTGTAGCAGAGGTTAAAGGCCACTTCGTTCTTGTTCATGTTGAGCGCCAAGCGCCCGTCTTCGATCTTGCTGATCGCCACGGGCCGATCGATCGACGGAGGCATCGCCAAGTTACCCAAGCCGCCTCTGCTGCCGCCTGGCCTGCTGGAGCTTCCCTGCGAAGGGGAATCCGTGCCCGGCCGATCCTCGCCGGGGTTTTTGGACGGCTTGGATGGCGTGCCCTTGTTGCCCCCGGCCACACCACTGCCGCCGTTGTTCCCCGTCGGTGGCGTGTCGGTATTTCCCGTGCTATTGCCCGACGCGGTGTTGCCCGAAGACGCAGCCACGTTGGCCCCGCTAGAACCAGGGGTCGCCGTCCCGCTCGTGCCAGCCCCGGTGTTTTGCGTCGTGCCTCCACGGCCGGTGCTAGGTGGTGGCGTCACTGGCCGTTGGGGGACAGGTCGCGGAGGAATGAACGCGAAGTACGCACCGACGACAACGCCCAGGATCCCACCGCTGACCGCGATCCAACCAAACAGCGCGCGATTGCGACGCGCGGCTGGAAACTTGGCGCCGACGGACTCGCTGACAGTATCTGGACGCGTGAGTGCAGCCAACGCGGGGGCAGCAACACCGCGACGAATCTCATCCATGCAGGCGATAAGCTCAGCAGCGACGGCTTCCATCGTCTGAGGTCGCCCATCCGGCGAGCGGGCCAGCATGCGCGTCACCAAGGCCGCCACACGCGCTGGCACATCGGGACGCAGCGAAGACAGCGGCACCGGATCTTCCGTCGCCTTGCGCGTCAGAACCTCCATCAAGTTGCGGCCGGTAATTGGCTTCGTGCCCGACAGCATCTCGTACAGGATGGCGCCCAGCGAATAGACGTCAGCGCGCCCGTCGCTGTCACGCCCCGCGGCCTGCTCAGGAGCCATGTACTCAGGCGTGCCCATGGCCATGCCCGGCGTGGTTAGCCGGACCTTTTCTTCTTGCAGCGACTTGGCGACACCGAAGTCGAGCACCTTGACGAAGTGAGAATTGCCCTCGTGGTTGATCAGAAAAACGTTCTCGGGCTTCAGGTCTCTGTGAATGATGTTGTTCTGGTGCGCTGCCGACAGCGCCTCGGCCACTTGCTGCGCGATCTCTAGCGACTCGACGATCGGCAGGCTGCGGTCGCGCTTCAGGCGCTCGGCGACATCAACACCGTCTAGAAGCTCCATCACGAAGTAGAACGATCCGTCGACCGTCGTGCCGCTGTCGGTTACTTCGATGATGTTCGGGTGATTGATCTGCGAGGCTGCTCGCGCCTCCATGCGAAAGCGAGCGACAACCTCCGGCATGCGTGAATAGACCGGATTCAGGATCTTGATCGCGACCTTGCGGCCGATCTCTTTGTGCTCTGCCTCGAAGACTCGGCCCATTCCCCCTTCGCCGATCTTGCGCAAGATCTTCCAGCGCTCGATCGTCGTGCCGAGCATTTTGCCGGTGTCGTACGCCGCAAGCTGCTCGCGTACAGCGTCGGGAATCTCGCCTTCGCGCAAGCGGCTGTTGCTGGCCGGCGCGATCGCGTCCTGGGAGGGGCGACGGATCGCATCGAGAATCTCGTCCTTGCGCTGCTGCACCTGCAGCGCGGCCTCATAGTCCGCTTGACGCTGCGCCCGCAGAGCGGCCAGTCGCTCGGGAGCGTGCTCAAGAAGCTCACGTCTCTGGCCCCGCTCGCGTGCGATGTCATCGTCGAACAGCTCTTGCATGAACGCAGAGACGCGCGCCGCGTCCGTGGCCACATAGTCTTTGTTGCTGGCCATAAACGCCGTCAGGTCGGCGCGGAACTGCTCTCCCGTCGCGTAGCGCTGGCTTACGTCCTTGGCCAAGGCCTTGAGCACAATCTGATCGAGGGCCGGCGGCACGCGCGGTGCCCGCAAGGATGGCGGATCGATGACCGGGCTGCGTACGCGCTCAATCAGCTCTGATCCGTCGCTGGCATGCTGCGGAAACAGCTGCCGGCCGGTCAGAAGTTCCCACAGGATGATGCCTGCGGCATAGACATCCGTTCGCCCGTCGATCGCATCGCCTCGCGCCTGCTCGGGCGACATATACGAGACCTTGCCGTAGATGATCCCGGCCGCTGTGCGCTCGACCTTGAGAATCGAGCTTGCCAAGCCAAAGTCCGTCAGCTTGACCTCTCCCGAGAACGAAATCAGCACATTGGGCGGTGAGACGTCGCGATGGACCAGCTTCAGATCGCCGAAGGTGTGCGCGTAATGCAGGCCGCGCGCCAGCTCACGCGCGATATGCACCGCGACATCGATGGGAAAGGCGATGCCCTTTTTCGCGCAGCGATTCCAGACGGCGCGCAGGTCCTTGCCCTCGACGTAGTCCATGGCCAGATACAGCTCGCCCTCGACCATGCTGGCGTCAAAGACCGGCACGATGTTGCCATGCGACAGGCGCACGACCACCTTGGCCTCGTCCCGAAAACGCGCGACGTACTCCGGGTCTGCCAGATGCGGCAGCACGGTCTTGATCACGCACAGTCGCTCCAGCCCACGCTCACCAGCACTGGCTAGATACAGAGCGCCCATCCCCCCCTGCGCCAAGGGAGCAAGCAATGTGTAGCGACCGAATTCTCGCGGGTACTTATCGGCCACAGTGATTTTTCTATCCTATCACAGCCCCGCCGCCTGCCTCGTGACTGTGGCCCGTCTGATCTGCGGCCTTTTGATGCGCGGTTCCGACGGTTCTGCGAAGCCAGCCACTCGACCGCCTCCTGTCCGGTTGTCGTCCACCCTCTGTCCGAGCTTCGGACACTCTCGTCCGAGCACCGGACACGGCGGCTCACTTGCCGATGTTCTCGTCGGAAACCTCAGAACACCGGGCAGGCACGCGTCCTGCAATCTCGGCTCGGCATGACTCCCCAGCGAATCTCTACGCAGCTCCTCAATGAGCTGGATGCTCTGATCGATGCCGTGCAAGACAACCCCGTATTGACCCAGGGACTGCAGCGCGAGCGCGAGCGCTTGCTGCTCCACCTGCAGCTCACCGTCGAGCCCTGGCTGCAGAGTCATGGACTTGATGATCCCCAGGTCCCGCGCCGCTCAGCCCGCTGCAAAGTCGCGCAGGGTGAGCGAGCCTATCGACGCTGGCGAATCCAGAATGCCCGGCAGCAGCGCAGCCGACGTCGTGTCTGCTCTAGTCTGCGCGAGGCCTGTTACCTCGCGCTGGCCGCAGAGATCATCGACGGTCACCAGTTTGACCGACTGCACCTTCTCAGCCAGCGCGCACTACGTCTCGACAACGTGTCCTTGCTGCGGCTCGATCAGGCTTCGTCGTCTTCGCCTTCGACAGGACTTGGCTCTATCGGCACACGCTCAGGGGTCTGCTTTTCTGGTTCGATCAGCGGCAGCGTCGGCCGAGCCGGCACATCCCCCGAGCGCCCATCGCGCACATACCGCAGCAGCGTCTCGACAATGCGCGCTTGGGCGTGACGGATCGACTCCAAGCGACGCCCGCGGAAGCCCTGCACAAAGATGCAGAACACCAGCACACCGGGACGATCACCCACGTACCCAGAAAGCACAGACACACCAAACAGCGTACCGGTCTTGGCCCGCACCTGTCCGACGGAGCTGCCATGAAAGCGATGATGGATCGTGCCATCGATCCCGCCCACGGCCAGCGACTGCAAGAACTCGGGTCCGACGTCCATCTGGTGGTACAGCCGGTTCAAGAGCAGACCCAGATCCCCCGGACGCAGCCGGTTGGAATGCGTCAGCCCCGAGCCATTGATCAGATGCACTCGCTCGGGACTCAGGCCCTGCTCAGCGACCCATTCCGACACCGCTCGCGCGCCTTTTTCCAGCGTACCCGGCAGGCCAAAACGAGCCGCCCCCAGCGTCTTGAACACGATGTCCGCGATGTAGTTGTCGCTGTCTTTGTTGACGGTGTGGCAGATCTTCGACAGAGGCTCTGACTGATGTTCCGCGACGATGGCAAGTGGCCCCGCGGGTGGCTCGCCCACATGAACGCCGCCCGTTACCGTGATGCCAAAGTCGGCAAGCGCCTGCGCCAAAGTGACCTCGGCCCAGCCGGTGCTGCCTCCCAGTCGACGACGGACCTTGGCCGTGCCGCTGCGGCTTCCAATGCGACCGCGCAGCGTGACGACAAACTGCCCATCGCGCTTGGCGACGTCGATGCTCAGCCGCGAGCGCTTCCCTTTGACCGTCTTGGCCAGGCTCTGCACAACGAAATAAGGCGAGCGCGGCTGCACCCAGGCGCTGGCGCGCTGGCCAACACTCGTCGGAGACACATGCACGGTGATGCGGTCGCGGTTCAGAAGCAGCGCACCCAAACCATGGCTGGCTGGCCGCGCTTCCGTGGTCAGCGCGCCCATGTCGCGCATCTGGCTATCCAGGCGCACCTGGCCTTCGATGCGCTCGACACCCGCGTTGCGCAGCTGACGAACAAGCTCAATCAGGCCTTCCGGCCGCAGCGTTGGATCGCCGCTGCCCTGCAGAAAGACGTCGCCGCGCAGCACACCATCTGGTGCCACGCTGGCCCCCACCGGTTTTGCAGCCAGCAAGACCGTGCGATAGCGAAAGTCCGATCCCAACGTCGCCAGCGCCGCCCCCGTCGTTAGGATCTTTGCGTTCGAAGCCGGATTGAACGACGCATCGGCGTTCTGGCTATAGAGCGCGCTGCCGTCTTGTGTGTTGATGATCGAAACGCCGACTCGAAGCTTGCGAAACGCCGAGGCGTGCAGCTGATCCGCAAGCTGCTGGCGCAGCAACAAGATCCGCGAGGCCGAACCCAGCTCCTCGGGGGGCCGCGGATCGCCGAGCGGCTCAGCCCGCGCAGCGTCGCCCGCGAACAAGCAGAGCATCACCAGAAGGCGCTGCAGCCGCTGAAGGTTTCGTCTGGGCATGGCGGGTTCCGGGCAGAGAGCAAGCAACGTGGCGATTGTCATACAGAGTACGAACACAGCCAAGGGCCGTGATCAATCAGAGCCTAGGTGCTCAATTGCAGGCACGCTTGGCTGAAGAGGACCGCACAGCGCGCGGCAGCCTCAGCTCAGCTGCTTGGCCAGGTCCAGCGTCGCAAAGCGCTCGGTTTCATTGCTGTAGTCCAGGAACAGCAGATACGCCGCCACATCACGGCGGTCGTACTTGGGATGCGCCAAGAGCGCCTTGGCTGCTTCGAGCAAGCGCTCTTCCGGCACATCTTTCATGAAGTCCGCGTCGGTGAGGCCCTTCTGATGCGGCACCGAGATCGAGTCGAGAAAGGCGGTAAGGAGGTCTGTCTTGGTCTGCCGCAGCCACTCAAACAAGAACAGCTTGCAGGGGGACGGCTTGTCCGAAGCCACGCTCCCCCACAAGCGCCGGGCCCACTCTTCGTTGCGCTTGCGAATGCTGACTTGCGCAGCCGTACGGATGGCAGACAAGCCGCCTTCTAGCATCGACTGCTTCATCGCCGCGGCATTGAGCGACATGAACATTTCTTTGAAGCGAACCTCGCCAAGCTGGCGACAGATCTCGTGCGGCAACATGGGCACTCAGTCTCTCAATCTTGTGTCTGCGCTGGTTATCGCCGGTATCGCCCGTCGCCGTCAAGAGCAGAGGCAGGCGGGCAGATACCCGCTATGGACGCGCGGCGGCAGACGATGCCGGAGCCACGCCGGTTTCTATCGGAGCTCCGGTCATCCCTCGGCGACTGGCAGGCCCCTGGCTTCCAGGTGTGCGGGCGCAGCGAAAGCCGATGTCGACATCGCGGTACCCCGCGGGCAACACCATGCGGTTGCTGGCACGCGGCAGACCCAAGATCGAACAGCAGCCACCGCCACGCAAGACGCGCAGCTCTCCCTCGCTGATGCCGATGGTGCGCGCCACAATGGCCCCCGCTCGCCCCTCGACCCACTCGGCAACATTGCCGGCCATGTCGAGGACCCCGTAGGGCGACGCACCCGATGGAAAGCTGCCCACAGGAAGCGGGCGCCCTGGAGCGCCCTCCTCAGCGCAGCGACCATCCCCGGCGAAGTTGCCAAAGTTGCCCCGCTCGCAGCTGAGCTCATGGCCCCATGGGTACGTTCGGGCATCGCTTCCGCGGGCCGCCTTTTCCCACTCAAACTCCGTCGGCAAGCGCTTGCCAACAAAGGCGCAGTAGGTAGCGGCATCGTGGAAGCCAATGCCCACCGCCGGCAGCCGTCCATCCTGGGCTGGGCTCGCCGCGGCCCGACAGGAACGGGCCGCAACACAGGCCGCATAGGCAGCCGCCGTGACCTCGGTGCGATCGATCCAAAAGGCAGGCAGGACCATGCGCCGCGTTGGCCGCTCGTCCTCTTCGCCCTGGCTATCGCCATAGACAAACTCACCCGCCGGGATAAGCACCTCGCCCGCAGCGGCGCTGGCACCAGCCAGACCCTCCCAGCCGCCCAGGCTCAAAGCCGCAAGGGCACCCCATAGGAGCCCCCATGACGATCCGCGCAGCGCTCGCTTCTGCATGCACCCACGAAGTACCGCAGATGACTCAGCAAGAAAAGAGACAAGCCGCTGCCACATGTCGCGATCCGTCCGCGCAGCGGAAGACCGCCGAGTCTGCTCTCTTCGCGCAGCGCCCTCTTCACGAGCGCCCGCGCGAACGCCTGACCTTTTTGGGCGCAGAACAGCTCAATGACGACGAGCTTTTGGCTCTGGTCTTTGGCTCAGGTGGAGCGCTGCGCTTGGCTCGCGATCTGCTGGACATGGTCGGTGGGCCGCCCGGTCTGTGGCGAGTTGGGCTGGGCGATCTGCAGCGCAAAAGTGGCGTCGGACCAGCGCGGGCCTGTCAGCTCAAAGCAGCCCTGGAGCTAGGCCGGCGGGCGCTCGTCCATGAGCCGCTCAATGGGCTCTGTGTTCGCTCCGCCGCTGACGTCGCCACGCTTCTTCGGCCCGAGCTAGGTCAGGCCGAGCAGGAGTCCGTCCACGTCTTTGGCCTCGATTCTCGCAACCGCATTCGCTGTCGCCACGTCGCCGCATTGGGCCAAGTCGATCGCGTGCAAGTCAGCCCAGCCGATGTCTTCCGACCGCTGCTGCGCGAAGGGATGGCCGGCGCCCTGGTCGTGCATAACCACCCCAGCGGTGACTGTCGGCCCAGCGAAGCGGATCGCATGTTGACGCTGCAGCTTGTGCAGTCGGGTCGCCTGCTCGGCATTCCGCTTCTCGATCACGTCGTCGTGGCCAGCGAGGGGTTCTATAGCTTCGCTGAGGAAGGCTGGCTCAGCGACGTGATCTGCGGGCTCTCTCCGCCCGCGCCCGAGATCATCCCGGTGGGCTCGCCATTGCGAAACAACACGCGAGCGGAAGAAGAAACCGGCACCCGCGCACCGGGAAACAACACGCCAGTCAAGTTCAGTGGATCGGCCGCACTGATCGCGATCTCAACGGGAGCGCTCGGCTGAAGGCGCTGCTTCTGGATCAGCTTCAAGCCCTCCAGCGCCTCGGGCGTCGCGAATTGCTCTCCCGAAAAGCCCGCCACGAAATAACCGCTGCGCACCAAGCCACGCGCTTCCATGCGACGCAGAAGCCGCGACAGCACCGACAGCGGCGGCCCGCACGGCTCGCGCAGCACAAGCTCACGCACCAGGATGCCGTAGCGGTTCAGGTACAGGCTGGCCCACGACTCCAAGATGGCGGGATTCTCCCAGTCCGCCTCGGATCCCAAGACCGCCTCGACACCGCGCCAGCCGGGGCCGCTGCGCTGCGCGATGGGAGCCGAGCCTTCGAGCAAGGACCAGCGCCCTGCGCCCAGCGACGCGCCAGCAGCCATCCGTGCGCTCTTTAAGTTAAGATGCGTAACCAACAGACGAAGCCCAGCCGCACCGTCGGCCGTTACCAGACCCGCGGCCGCTAGCTCACCCAGTGCATCCAGGACTTCCTGCGCGGGCTTGTCGATGTCGCGCGAGAGCTCGGTCAAAAAGCGTGCTCCGCGACGAAACAGCGCGCCCCATGCCGCTTCCGCGATCGCCGACAGCCCGACCGGGGCGCCGAGCTGGCCCCCTGCTTCGGCGCTGGCTGCGGCTTGCCACGGGCGAGCCGGTACCAACCACTCGGCATCGCTCCGTCGCCAGAGCGACAGCGGCGTCACGCGCGAAAAGCGGCCTTCGCCCTGCGCTGGACGCAGGCGCCCCCACGCCACTTCACCGGACAAGCACAGCTCGTCGAGCCACGTCGTGCTGTAGCTACGCAGACGCTGCGGCAAGACGGACTCTTCCCAGGCCGCCGCCGAAAGAATGTAGCCCTGTAGCTGTTCGATGACGCGCAGCAAGCCGCTCGGCCCCACAAGCTGCGTTCCGGGCCAAGCATGCTGCCAGCGCGCCAAGAGCTGCCAATACTGCGCGGTGGTGGCCGGCGTGTATTCCCGTGCCAAGCGCTTTCGCGTGTGACGATGAATCTGCGCCAGCAAGCGACGATCGCAGAACTGCAGGCTCTCGGTTGCAGCCTCGCCGCCCGTGCCAACCGGCTGCAGCGCGGCATCCTGATCCGGCAGAAAACGGCCACGCATGGCCATGCCTTCCGATTCCAG
The DNA here is from genome assembly GCA_016794505.1 of Myxococcales bacterium. Classification (GTDB taxonomy): domain Bacteria; phylum Myxococcota_A; class Polyangia; order Palsa-1104; family JAEUJZ01; genus JAEUJZ01. The sequence goes on along the minus strand of JAEUJZ010000141.1, from coordinate 17,076 downwards.
GCGCAAGAGCGCAGCCAGCACGCGCTCGACGGGCAGATGAAGCGTCGCGGCCAGCCCCCGCACCTGCCAAGGCCCGGTCACAGCCAGCCAGCCACGGACGATCTCGACGGTGACGTACTCGTCCGCTCCGACTTCAGAAAGATCCATGCGCAGCTCCGAGAGCGCAGGAGGCTCAGGATCGAAGACCGGGTCGGGATAGGCAGTGGCGGCTTCTTGGTGCAGCGTCGAAAACAACCGGCGAACCGCGGCCACTCGCTCGCTGGCGACCAGCGCCGAAAGCGCACCACAGCGCAGCAGCGTCGCGCGACGTCCAGCAAGAAGCGGCCGAGCCAGATCCGCGCAGGACGAAAGCTGCGCCTGGGGCAGGTAATAGAGCGTCAGCAGAGCATCGTGTAGCTCGTCGGGGTCGCGCATCCGCGGCCAGGCCTGCTCTCGCACCGCCGAGACCGCCTGGGGGTCGAGCCCGTTTTCGGGAGCATGAGCCAGCACGTCTTCGGCAGACAGCGCACCCGGCCGAGTCTTGACCGCTCGCGTGCGGCGCTCTTCAAACGGCGTATCGTCAAGAAAGGCGTACGGAGCGGCGTGAATCAGCTGCATACTCAGCGGCGATGGCTCCGCGGTATCGGCAGCCGAGACGGTGATGGCGCCGGACTCGATGTCACGCAAGAGCGCTTCCAAGCGCTCGATGTCCATGACCTCTTGCAGGCACTCGCGAAGGGTCTCGCTGACCAGCGGATGATTGGGGATCTCGATGTCGCCGCCGGGCAGGTTCTCGGGGCAGGCCGCGGCATGGGGAAACACGGCGCCCAACAGATCTTCGGTCATCACGCGCACGATCGGCGGTGGCAGCTTCTTGCCTCCACGCCGACGAGGCAGGCTCAGCGCCCGCGTCGAGACATGGCGAAAGTGCGGCTGAAAGATCGGCGCACCGAGCACCGCTTGCGAAAGCACGTGCCGCACGCTGTCGCTGCGCAGGAACTGCCAGACCGTCTCTAGCGGAAAGCTGTGCGTCTCACCCAGCGACAACAAGATGCCTTCATCCGTCGCGGCCGCTTGCAGTTCGAAGTTGAACGCGCGACAGAAGCGCTTGCGCAGGGCCAGACCAAACGCGCGGTTTTGACGCGCCCCGAACGGCATATGCAGCACCAGCTGCATGCCGCCTCCCTCGTCGAAAAAGCGCTCGGCGATCAGCGTCTTTTGCGTGGGCAGCTGTCCCAGCGCGGCGATACCAGCGCGCAGGTATTCGACGATCTGCACGGCGCCGTCCGAAGGAACGCCGCACTCGTCGATCAAGCGCTGCCGCAGCGTTGGATCCACCGCGGGCTCGCCGGGGTTCGCGTCGGGACCTGGCGACGGTGCAGCGGTCATCGGCACCGCGAACAGCCAGGGCTGCACCGGCCCGAGTGCTGGCGTTGGGCTCGCGACGGAGGCCTGGTCCCATTCACCGCGCAGGGACGCCTGGATCTCGCTGCGTAGCTGCGACACGGCGCGCGACAGCTCAAACGTTCGCCCAGGCGCTTCGCCCGCCCAAAATGGCACGGTGGGCGTTGCGCCGTTGGCGTCGGCGACATAGGCCCGGCCCCCGCGAACTCCGCGCAGCCGCCATGCCGTCGAGCCAAGCAAAAAGATGTCGCCAGGACTGCTCTCGACAACGAACTCTTCGTCCAGTCGTCCGACGACGATCTCATCCCCTTCGAGCACGACTTCAAAGTCGTTGGGCTCGGGGATGGTGCCCCCGTTCTGCGTCGCAAACAGGCGAGCGCCGCGCCGTCCACGCAAGCGATGGTTGACGCGGTCCCAGTGAATATGGGCCGTCGGTCGACCACGTCGCGTTGCCACGCCTTCGCTCAGCAAGAGCAAGAGCGCCGTGTAATCCGCATCCGAGAGCGAGCGAAACGGCCAAGCGCGTCGGATCAGGGCCAAAAGCTCGCTCTCGTCGACCCCCTCGGGTCCCGCGGCGGCGCAGATGGCGACGATCTGCTGCGCGATGACATCTTGTGGAGCGACGGGCACAACCTGCCGATCCAGCTCGCCGGCTCGCGCTGCCCGCACCAAGGCCGCGCACTCAACGAGCTCGTCGCGGGTCATGGCGAACAGGCGGGCCCGTGGCACGGCATCGGGGCCGGGACGGTGGTTGGCGCGACCGATGCGCTGCAAAAACGTCGAGATCGCCCGCGGCGAGCCGATCTGACAGACGAGGTCAATGGCGCCGATGTCAATGCCCAGCTCTAGCGAGGCGGTGGCGACGACGGCTTTCAGCTCGCCGCGCTTCAGACGCTCCTCGACGCGCTGCCGCATGCCACGCGACAGGCTCCCGTGGTGAGCCATCACCGCATCGGGGCCCAAGCGCTCGGCCAAGGTATGTGCGGTCCGCTCGCACATCCGTCGGGTGCTGACGAAGACCAGCGTCGTCTGGTGATTGCGAATCAAGTCGGCGACCTGATCGTGGACGTCTTGCCACTGCTCGTTGCTGCAGATCGACGACAGCGGCTGCTGCGGCAGGCAGACGCGCAGGTCTAGCTCGCGCCGCGTATCAGGCCGACCGTCGACGATGACGCAGTCCGCGGTGCCATCCGGGTCATCGGCGGGGCTCTGGGGCGACCGGACGCGACCCGCGCCGACCAGAAAGCGCGCCACCTCGGCGATGGGGTGAACCGTCGCAGACAAGCCGATGCGCTGCGGCGCAGGCTGGCCATGCTCACGGCATAGAGCGTCCAAGCGCTCCAGCGACAGCGACAGGTGGGCGCCGCGCTTGTCGGGCAGCATGGCGTGTACTTCGTCGAGGATGACGGTGCGCACCGCGCGCAAGCCGTTGCGCATCTTCTCGGCCGTCAGGCACAGGTACAGGGACTCGGGCGTCGTCACCAAGATATGCGGCGGACGACGCGCCATGGCCTGCCGCTCGTGCGGAGCGGTGTCGCCCGTGCGCAGCCCGACGAGGATCTGCGGCAGCAGCAAGCCTTGGGAATCGGCCTCGGCTTCCAGCTCAGACAGCGGCTGCTGCAGGTTCTTGCGGACGTCGCTCGACAGCGCCTTAAGCGGCGAGACATACAGCACCGCCGTCAGATCCGGCAGCGTCCCCGATAGCCCCCGACGAAACAGAGCGTCCAGGCTGGCCAAAAACGCCGCCAGTGTCTTGCCGCTTCCCGTCGGAGCAGACACCAAGACATCGCGCCCCGCGCAGATCTCGGGCCAAGCGCGCGTCTGCGGCAGCGTCGGTTGACCAAAGCGACGGGTGAACCAGGAACGGACCAGCGGGTGAAACGCGGAAAGCGGCATCGGTCGAAGTCCTTCTCTGAACACCTGTAAGGATGTTCAGATGACCTTAACCACATCACTTGCCGGCAGGCAACGGGCTTACCTGTGAATGTCGGCGACTTCTTTCGGGATGGCCGCTGTCAGGACCTCGTGGCCCGACGCGGTGACCAAGACGTCGTCTTCGATGCGGATGCCCCGCACGTCGGCAAACCGCGGCAAGGCGTCGCGGCGCAGGACGTCGCGGAAGGGTGCGGTCAGCGCCTCGCTGTTCAAGATGGCCGGCACGAAATAAAGGCCTGGCTCGATGGTGACCGCCATGCCAGGGGCCAGATCGCGGTCGAGGCGCAGGTAGCACAGACCAAACTGCGACGACCGGCTGCGTCCGGGAGCATAGCCGGCGCGATCGCCAAAGTCCTCCATGTCGTGGACATCCAGGCCCAGAAGGTGGCCGACGCCGTGCGGGAAAAACAGCGCATGCGCACCGCGCTCGACCAGGCTGTCGACCTCGCCGGTCAGCAGGCCTTCGTCGCGCAGACCGGCGGCAAGAACGCGGCATGCCGTCCGGTGAACATCGCGATAGCGAATGCCCGGCCGCACCGTGGCGATCGCGGCTTTTTGCGCGGCCAAGACGAGCTCGTACATCGCTCGCTGACTCGGACTCAGTTGGCCACTGACTGGCCAGGTACGGGTCACATCGCTGGCCCAGCCGCTGTCGCTTTCGGCCCCGACATCGGCCAGCAAAAGCTCGCCAGCCTGGCAGCACCCCGAGCGCGCGAAGTTGTGCAGCACTTCGCCGCGCACGGTGACAATGCTGCTGTAGGCCGTCGTGAAGTCTGCCTCTAGAATCGGCTGTTCCATAGCCGCCCGAACGCTGGCCACGGACGCCCCGCTGCGCGCTGCCTGGTGCCCAGCTGCGTGCGCACGGACGGTCACGGCGGCGGCCCGGCGCAGCTCATGCACGGCGAAGTCGTCGTGGCACAAGCGCAACGCCAGGATGGCCTCGATGAGCTGCTCATCGGCTGGAGTCCGCTGCGCAGCAGCGACGAGGGGCAGGCGGCCTGCAGGTCCCAGCGTGGCCACGTGCGCCGGCAGCTCAGGCAACACACGCACGCGGTCAACGCCTGTGACGGCTTGGATCTCGTCGAGACCAGGCTGCTCGCCGTGCCACAGCGGATCGTCGGGAGCCATCGGCGGCACAAAAAGCTCGGCTCGACCATCGGCCAAGACCAGCACAGCGTCGACCAGGGGAATGCCCACCAAGTACAAAAAGTGACTGGTGGCACGGAATTCGTACAGGTTCGCCGGGTAGTTACGAGACGGCGGAGCCCCCGCAGAGACGACAGCGGGCGTGCCCAAGAGAGCGTGCTGCAGACGGCTGCGACGCTGTTTAAGCACGGGGACAGCGGCGGGATACACGTGATGGAAGTACATGGCATTTCCTCGCGGCAATACAGGCATCACGGCGCGACAGCCGAGCGCCAGCGGCGAAGCTCGCCGAGCCGACGCGGCCGAGCAAGTATTTTCTTTTTGCCGCTGTCAGCCTCTGCGACTAGGCTACCGGGCTCATGAGCAAGCGCGCTTTCCGTCTGTCTACGAACGTTCGCCCGACAAAATATGACATCGACCTGACCAGCGACCCCAGCCGCAGCGATTTTTTTGGCTCGGTTCGCATCTTTGCCACCGTCGAGCAGGCGACACACTCGATCGTGCTGCACTCTCGCGAGCTTGTGCTGCATGAAGCGAGCATCACGGCGCAGGGGCACGCCCACAAGGCGCTGATCGCGCTGCAGCCCGAACAAGAAACCGCGACGCTGAGCACAACGGATCCGCTTCCCAGTGGGACCGTCGAGATCCTGGTTCGTTTTGCCGGCAAGCTGGCGCCCAGCATGCACGGCATTTACCTGGCCACCGACGGCGTACATCGAGCCGTCTGCACGCAGTGCGAAGCCACAGATGCCCGCGCCATCTTCCCCTGCTTCGACGAGCCAGAGTTCAAGGCGGTGCTGAAGTGGACCCTGCACACGGCCCCCAACCTCACCGCGCTCAGCAATGGCCCAGAAGATCGGCGCAGCGAACAGAAAGCGGCCGACGGCTCGCTTGAACAGGTGGTGTCGTTCAAGCCGACGCAGCCGGTGTCGAGCTATCTGGCCGCGGTCGCGATCGGCGACTTCGAGAGCAGCCCGGAAGCCAAGGTCGGGGACGTACCGCTGCGTGTCTACGCGCCGCGCGGAAAAGGCGGACAGACGGCGTTTGCACAGGACTTGGCGACGAAGCTCTTGCCTTGGTACGAGCACTACTTTGACTTCGCGTATCCCTTCGCCAAGTACGATCAGGTCGCGGTGCCAGGCTTCGACGCGGGTGCGATGGAAAACATCGGCCTGGTCCTGTTCCGTCAGAACTTGCTGTTGATGGATCCCAAGTCAGCGTCCTGGCGCCAGGAAAAAGTCATCGCCCGCGTCGTCGCTCACGAGATGGCGCACATGTGGTTCGGCAATCTGGTGACCATGCGCTGGTGGGACGACCTGTGGCTGAACGAGGCGTTTGCCGAGTGGATGGCGCACAAAGCGGTCCACGCCAACGTGCCGAGCTATCGCATCTGGGATGACTCGGCCGAGGACAAGAGCCGCGCGCTGTTCGACGATGCGCTCCAGAGTACGCACCCGATCTATACCGCCGTCGCCACGCCGGAAGAGGCACTGGAGATGTTCGACAGCATCACCTACCAAAAAGGCTGTGCAGTGATGCGCATGCTCGAAAACTTCCTGGGTGAAGAGAGCTTCCGAACCGGCCTGCGCTCGTACATGAAGGAATTTCAGTGGCGCAACGCGGCCGGTGCGGACCTGTGGCGGGCGCTCGAAACTGCGTCGGGCCAGCCGGTGGGCGCCCTGATGAAAAGCTGGGTCGAACAGCCTGGCTTCCCGCTGATCTGGGTCGACTTCGCCGCCGAGGCAGGCTCGCCATGTCTGCAGTTCCGACAGCGGCGCTTCTTTTCGGATCCCAAGGCAACGCCGACGGCTCAAGTGTGGAACGTGCCCGTGGTCGTCCGATACGAAGACGAGAGCGGCGTGCGAGAGCACCGGTTCATCTTGGATCAGGCGGAACAGCAGGAAACGCTGCCCTGTACCGGCCCGGTCCGCTGGCTGTACGCCAACGCCGATGACATTGGCTTCTACCGTCTGCAGTTTGGCGAAAAAGCGCTGGCGGCCTTGCTGAAGAACGGGCTGCCCAAGCTGGGCCCCGTTGAGCAAGTGGGCTTGCTCGAAGACCAGTGGGCGCTCGTGCGCAGCGCACGCAGCGGCGTGAGTGCCTTTATCGATGTCCTGCGCGCCCTGGCTCCGGTGCGCGAGCACAACGTCCTGCGGGCCGTCGTCGAGCGACTCGACATGCTCGACTTGCTGACCAAGGACGCGGGGGATCGCGAGGCACGCCTCAGGCTGCGCCAGCTTGTGGCCAGGTTGCTGGAAACCCAGCTCAGAGATCTTGGCTTCGAGCCCCGTCCCGGCGAATCACAGAATGATATCCAGCGACGGGCCCTGCTGATTAGCGTGCTTGGCGGCTTGGCTCGCGTTGAAGACGTCATCGACGCAGCCAAGCGATATAGCAGCATCGAACAGCAAGATCCGGTGGCCGTCGATCCAAACCTGGCAGGTGTCTTCGTCGCCGTAGCCGCCAAGTTTGGCGATGAGATGGACTTCGATCGCTGGGTCCGCACCTTCCTGGATCGCAAGCAGGCCGGACGCACCCCGCAAGAGGTCTCGCGCTACCTGCACACGCTTCCTGTGTTCCGGCGTCCTGGTTTGCCCGAACGCACGCTGGCGCTCGTCGAGGAAGGTGCGATTCCACAGGAGGCCTTGGCACAGGTTCTTGGCCAACTCCTGGCCTACCGTCACTCGCAAGATGCCGCGTGGCGCTTCTTCCGGGATCGCTGGGATTTTCTCCGCGAACGCGTCGGTGACATGGGTCTATCACGCGTCGTCGAAGCAGTCGGTCGTTTGACCGCACAACATCGCGGCGAGGTTGTGCAGTTCTTTGAACGCAACACCCCCAGCGGCGCAGAACGAGCCCTCATGCGAGCGCTCGAACGAATGGACCAACACGAAGAGCTCCGCGAACGAGTGACCCCAGAACTGCTGCGCTATCTGCACAGCGTCTAGCGCACACGCGCCGAGGCCGCGGTCCCGTTCCGTGGTCGTGATCACGATGCGCGCTCAACCGTTCCCCCGAGCACTGGATCGGCGGGCAACAACGGAACGCAGATGGCCGCGCTAGAAAACGAGGGCCACCCACCCTCCTGTAGGGCTCAGCGAAGTAGTGGTGTTGGCGAGAAAGAACCTGCGAGATAACAACGAATCAGCGGGCCAATATCGCAGCATCGTCGCTGAGAGCAAGAGCACCGAGCCTGACAGCCGAGCTCCCGGCCTAGTTAGCCGAGGCCCTCGCAGGGCCCGCTTGGCCGCTCTCTGGTTCGCGGCGCCTGCAGGACAGGAAACGGGGGCGGGGCGGGGGCTAGAGGCTCTCGACAGCCTTCAGCATCTCGGGAATAAAGTGCTCACGAATCTTGATCAGCGACGAGTGCTTGGCCCTCTTGGTGCTATCGATCATTTCACCGTCTGGACGGACCAAGTCGCCTTCGACGGTATCATCGTCGAAGTCATAGACAGTCTTCTGCTTGTACTGCACGCCACCCGCTGCGGCGCCCGCGGCAGGAGCCGCACCTGCTGCTGCAGCGCCTCCCTGCTGTTCTTGCGCCGCTGCCGAGCCAAGCCCAACCAGTGTCAGCACAGCCAGAGCCATTGTGATCTTTCGCATCGCCATCCTCCTAACCGCTGTGCGGTCATGATCTAGTTTGATACAGCGCGGTTCCGCGCGCTAGCCAAAGCAAGTCCTACTTCTTTGGCTCCGCGGGTTTCGCTTCGGCCGGAGGCGGCGCCCCTCCAGCGGCGGGCGCAGAGGCTCCACCCGCTGCCGGCGGCGCTCCCCCACCCTGTTGTTGCTTCTGCTGCTCCTCGAACTTCTTCATCTGCTCTTCTTGCTGCTTCTGCATACGTTCCATCTCGGCCATCTGCTTCTTCAACTCTTCTTCCAACTTCTTGGCTTCTTCGAGGGCTTTGAACGTATCGTCAATATCCTTAATACGGCGGCGAGCATCATCAACGTGCTCTTTGTCGTTACGCTCGCATGCAATATACTTATTATAGTAGTCTTTGCCTTTGTTTAGCTCATCAGGACTGCCGGACTTATAGTCCTGAAAGATCAGGCCTAAGTTGTACAATGCCCCGCAGTACTTCGCATCGATCTGCAGGACTTTCTTGTACCAGTTCTCTGCCTCATCGTTTTTGCGCTGCCCTCGAAGAGCGACACCCATACCAATGGTCGACTCAACATGAGAAGGCAGCTTCTTGAGTACTGCCTGGAAGGCATCCTCTGCCTGCTTATAGTTGCGCGAGGACAGGCTGATTGCAGCTACGTTCAACTGCGCCTCAGTCAACCCTGGGTCGATAGAAACAGCTTTGCGGAACTCCGTGAGCGCTCCAGTCACGTCCTTGCTGCGAAGCTTGATCAAGCCCAAGGTGTTATAGATTGGAGCGTAGTTCTGATCTATCTTCTTTGCCTCGTCACAAACGAGCTGCGCCAGCTTTAGCTTTGCGCGGTCTGACTCGGCCGTATGGTAATAGATTTGAGCCAATAGCTGATACGCCGCCATCGACTCAGCATCCAACGCAAGTGCGCGTCGAATCGAACCAATAGCCTCGTCATAACCAGCCTTGTTGTTGGTCTGCTTGGCCTTGTCGAAAAGCAAAGCCCCGCGATTGTTATATGCTTGGACCGCCTGCGGGCTTGTTGGATTAACCTTGATAGCCGCCTCAAACTGCTGCAAGGCGGCCGGCGTCTGTCCAGCGCGCTGGTATAGGACACCTAGGTTATTCATCGCCGGCTGCAGCTTCGGATTCTTGCCCAGCGCTTGCTTGTAATAGCCCTCTGCGTCTTTTTCTAGACCGCACTGGTCGTAGACAACGCCCGCGCTGAATATTCCATCCGCCTCGCGCTTGTCTTTCTCCCCAGCACGAATGAAATCCTTGGCGATTGATTTGCATTCATCCGGGCTTAGTACGGTTAGGCCGACCTGGTCTTTCTTGGGTGCGCGGGCCTGCTTGTACTGCTCTGCGGCCTCATCCAGCGCCCCCTTTTTCTCGTTCTTGGCAGGTACAGACGGGGCGGCGGCCGGCGTCGCTGCAGGAGCCTGAGCTGCGGTTCCGGCAGCATGCGCGGAAGCCGCAACGAACGTCAGTGCAACGACGCCACTCGCCAGCTTAGCTCGGCGGTTGTTGTTCTTGGTCTCCATCCCAATCCCCATGACTGCGTCTCCCACGATCGCACGCATTGACGGTTACTTCTCCGGGCTACCGGTAATGACCGGAGCCACATCGAGGGTGATGCCAGAGTACCCAGGCTGTGCGCGAATTTCGGCCGCAAGCGGAAACTCTGAGGGCTTGATCTGGTTTAGCTCTGTCTCACAGAGCTTCGACCACTCATTGAACCAGTTGAGCTCTGTCGACTTGTTGAGGCACGTCGACAGACCTTCCACGGCCTTTAGATCCAAGGGCTCTGCAGTATCAGACATTTGGTCGCAGTAGGCGTCACGGAACATCTGACCCCACTCGTCACGCTCAACTCCGGGTGGCGGCGGCGGAGGCGTGGGTACTTCCGTCGTATACAACCCGTTCGCGAAGTCCTGGAACAGCTGTCCGATACGCGCAGCCGCTGCAATCGCCCAGTGTGCGTTCTTGAACTGGATAACGTTCTGGTAGACCTTCTGGGTATCAGCCAGCTTTTTGCCCTTCTGCTCGATCCATGTCTTAAATTTCTTTAGGGCCGCTTCATTTTCCTTCTTGCGCTTCGGATCGAAGCTTAGGCCTGTCGGGACCTTCATGTTTAGCAACTGCTCATAGGCCTGATCCCCCTTCGCCATTAGAGCTTCTGCCGCGTGATAGGTCATGACAGCAATACGCGCATCACGGGCCCCAGCATCATCTCCCTTTGGCACAGCCTTGATAGCCTCGCCGTTCTTCCAGAGAGCAAGTGCCTTGTCGAAGTGAGTCATCGCCTCCTTCACCTGTGCTGCACGTCGCTCAAAGATCGTGATCTTCGATTTTGTCTCAGGACCACATTGACCAAGCTTCAAGGGTCCTTTCTGCTTGAGCTTCTTGGTCTTTGCCGCTGCGGCTGCCTTGGCAGCGAGAGCCGTCGCAGACGTTGCACGCTCACGCTTGATGTCAATGCATGCGCCATTTACGCCGCCATTGGGTGCGGGACAAGACTCACGCCACGCGATCTCTGCCAGCTTCACCTCAGCAATGACTTGACGATCGATTCCACCCTTGCTCGCCCAGTTCTTCAAGTAGTCCGCCAAGTGCTGCTTTAGCTTCTGGTAGTCCTTCCGCTGTTCGTAGATCTGGGCGATGTCAAAGAAGACACCAGCGGCCTGATCTTGATACTCTTTACGACCGCCATAGTTCTTGATGAACAGGTTGGCATCCTCGATTGACTTGTCTGGTTGGCCCAAGCCGCGACGGAAGAAGGTTGCGGTGTACAACGCAGTGGCAGCATCGACTTTCTTGGTCGGATCTTTCTCGTCGGCTTTAGCCAACTCACCAGGGAATCGAGTTGCAAAGCTCTCGTACTTCTCCGCTGCAACTTCATATGCCGCGATGAACTGGAAGTTCTGGCCAACGCGATAGATCGCCTTCTTGGCAAGCGGATCGTCCGGCTTCATACTGATCAGTTTCTCACGTGCTTGAATTGCTAGTCCGATCAGACGAGCACGCTCGAAGTTAATAGCCGCGTTGTAGTAGATCTCGGCGATCTTCGGATCATCCGGATAACGTTCTGCAAGCTGCAAATACAGCTTCGCGGCCTGCCGATGGTCTCCCTTGTTTTCGACGACCTCGATTCGCTTACGCAGCAGGCTTGCCTTTATCTTCTTCAGGGTCTCGTCGAAATCCTTGTCCTTGGTAAGGTCAGGCATCCCTTGGAACTTATCGACCTGCTGCTCCATCATTGTCACGTATTCATCAGCCTTCTCTTTGTCGAAGTTGATTTTGATGGCAATGCTGTCCAGCAACAAGTTTGCGGAGTACAGAGCGAGCTCACTCTTTGGGTAGTTCTCAGCCAAATCCTTGAACAAGGGGATGGCCTTGTCCAGATGGTTATACTCATAATAGACGCGCGCACGTCGATACTTGATTGTTGGCAACTCAGGTGCGTCTGGCACATACTGAATGTATGTATCGAATGCTTCGAGCATCTTCTGCTGCTTCTCGGGGATAGGCTTTGAAGTAAAGAGCTCCTCTTCCTTTCCCTTATCCTTCTCCTGCTTTGCCTTGTTCCGGGCCTCTCGCTTCTGACGCAGCTGCTCCTTCACTTCTGCCGCCGCGTCTTGGCCTTCATCAGAGATGTCGAGGCAATTCTTCCACGAAATAACCGCTGCATATGCGGCATCCTTGAGTTTCGCCCCCTTTGGATCCATTTTGACTACGTCGGTATAGATGGGTGCTGCATCGCAATAATACTTGCTTGCAGTCTTATTCTCCATCGAGCCCAACTTGAAGAGAAGTTCAGCATACCAATAGTGCATCAAGTAGCTGTCTTTCTCTTTCGGGAAACGTCGGATATACTCCTGATAGAGATCAGCAGCATTCGCATACGTCTCCATCACGCTCGTTTTCTGCGCTTCTTTGTGCCAAACAGTCGCTAACTCTCTCAGCATGCCAGCGGTGTTATCGCGGCACTCGTCAAGCGACTCTTTCTTGACGTCCTTGCGTTCGGCAAACTGCTCATAAACAGCAGAGAGACGCTGTAGTTCCTTGACAGTCTCGGGGACCGCTCGTGAACCAGTCATCGAAAGCGTATTCTTGAGAATTTCTGTCTGCCAATTGCAGAGCTTGCCATTCTCGGGAAACGCCTTTTTCTTGACAGCTAGCTCTATGATTTGTCGATACGCCGCAATACTGTCGGCAAATTTGCCCTGGGAATTATAAAGCTCGGCAAGTTGCTCCATCATTACGGGAGCATAGTCTTTGCCGTACTTTTGGAAGAAAGGCCACGCTTTGTCCGGTGTACCAATCTGTGCGTAGGTTCGCACGAGGTCCTTTTTGGCCTCTTTCGCTAGCTGCGCATCGCTCTTTTTCTTGTCACCCTTCTTGGGATTGGTGGCAAAGTTGATGACGTCAATGAACGTCGCAAGAGCTTGTTTGAAGTCGGTTAGGTTGAAATACACCCACCCTTTCTTATACATAGCATAACCGTAAACTGGGCTATCTGTGTACTGGAGTACTTTCTCATAGAACTTTAGCGCGTTCTCTAGGTCGCGGTTCTCAAAGAAATACTCGCCGAAGGAAAGGTATGCGTGCGGGAGATAGGGCGATTGCGGGTAGTCCTTGATCAAACGCTTAAAGAAGACCCGTGCCTGATCCTCCTTTTTTACCTGCGTAAGCAGGTATGCAAGGTAAAATAGAACCTGATCCATTTTAGGATAGTTCTGATATTTGGGACCGTTCGCAACTTCTAGATATTTCTTGACTGCTCCAAGCAGCCAATCTTTCTCTTTCTTCTCGAAATCTTTTTGCTGAGCCTCTAGCTGAGCGATCTTGTCTGGCTTGCCCTGTTGGCGAGCGTCAAAGATTTTCTCGTCTAGGTCCCGAGCACGAAAGTTGTAGTAGCGGGTCTGTTCCGCATACAACTCAGCCATCCGATATAGCAGATCCGGTTTTTCTGGATCGCTCTCGTTGGTAATATCAATTAGGCGTTGTAAGACTTTGATCTGGCTATCGGTGACAGCCTTCAGTTGGTCACCCTGTCCCGAAAAGACGTCATTCGCCGTCAGATCAGGCTTCTTCTTGTCTTTGTCGGCCTTTGGCACTGGCTTGGTCAAGGCGGTCTGCGTTGCAACGACCGCCTCTTCCTTTTTCGTGAACTTGCCAGCTGCCGCTACCGGCGCTACGGAACCGAATACCAGAGAGACCGCAAGGATTCCGCTCAGGAAGCCTGTCTGTCGGGTGTTGAACATAACGTCTCACGCTCACTCGATTAGGGGTGTTACTAGTGGGCGCTGCCGCCCTTGGACTGCTCGCAACGATTTACGACACGGAAGCGGTAGTAACCCAGCTCATCCTTCCAGTACTCACCGTCGAACCGCCAGTATACATGCTCATCATCCGAGGATAGATTGACAACCTTCTTAGCGGTGCCACTAATGGCCGCTTGCTCACCTCGGATATTGGCTTCAAGCACACCTTTTTGTCCTTGCAGTGTCTCGTACTCTACTTTGATGGCTTGCTTGATCAGTTCCTGAATTTCGCCGGCAAGACGCTCCAAGCGCTTTCGGGCAAGGTTACCGGCCTCATTTTCCGCAATTGACTTCTGCAAGGTTAGGTCCTGCAGTACGGCCCCCGCGATTGCAGTTGATTTCCAGCTGGGATCGGCGCGATCAACCTGCCTTAGCTCGCGATCCAATTCTTCGACATAGTCTAGTGTCTTGGCGAGCGTTCGATCTTGCAACGCGCCTTCCGCCGCGCGCTGAACACGTTCGCCAAGTCCAGCCTCACCGCGACGAATCTGCTTCACATAGTTGTAGAACTCGGCGTTCTCGGGGTGCTTGCGCAGCAGAGCCAGAATTTCTTCTCGGAGCTGTGGATAGGTCTGGTTAAACTCGACTACCGCTTCCATCGCCCGCTCGTAGTTGCAGCGTTGGAAGAATAGCACAGCCCGGAGAATTACTGACTCTGGGAAAAACTCATTTTCGAAGAAGGGAGCATTCAGGGTATGAATATTCCCTAGCGCCTTTGAGTCATCATCTGTTTGATAGTAAGCCCACGATGACTCGAAGAGCGAGGCTAACCATTCGGGAGACTCGGATGGAATTTTGTCGAAGTACTTAACGGCCAGCGGGAACTGTTTCGTGGCGTAGAACACTCGAGCCAAGGAAAGATTGGCTAGGTCTTCAAATTCTGCCGTAGCTTTGTCAGGGTTATCCTTTGCTCGGCGAAGGATTTGTTTGAAGGACTCAGCTGCGTCTTTACCTTTGTTGTCACGAACATGGATAATTCCATCTAGGAACTTAGCGCGGGCATAGAACTCGCTGCCCTCAGGCACGAGGCCAAAGAGTTCGAGTGCATCCTTGAAGTTGCCCTTGTTGTAGTGGAACCGCCCCAGTAGATAGTAAAGTTCGTTGCGAACAGGCTCCAGAGCTGGCTGCTCCAAGTCCTGACGATTGTACTTTCCGATCTTTTCTAGAACGCCAGCTGACTCGGGTAGAAACCGCGATAGGGAAGCAAGCCACTGCAATGTTTTTTGATAATAGCGATGCGCTGGCCCCTTGTCGACGATCCGTGTGAAGTATCCGAGTGAGGCAGAATAGAATTTAAGGTTGAACAGCGTTTTGCCCATAAAGAACTCGGCACGCTGGACATTGCCTTCATCGTCCCCCGACTGACGCTCGACAACCTTGTTCAGCTCAATTGACGACGTATAGTAGTCCTCACTATCGTAGAGTTTGAGCGCTCTCTCCAGCGTTTTCGATGGTGGGGCACTGGACTCAACGGTCGGAGCTGCAGTCTGTGCCTGCCCGCCCGAAGATGTTGCGGCCGACTGACCCGCCTGCGCATTGGCAGCCTCACCAGCATCCTTGCTTTTCTTCTTTGCTGCGAGCGAGGGTGATGTGAGCGCCACGCACGTTGCGATGGTCGCGACAGTGTTCTTGAGGTGACGGTTCATGCGGTAACCCCTGTTGTCAAACCGTTTCGGGCGATCGAGCGATTGAGTACACAAAAGCGCAGGTCCGCCGTCGAGAAACAGCTTGACGCACGCCATGTAGTGGACGGTTGTTCGTCTGTGAAAACCTGCCGGTAACCAAGCGTCGCGATTATACGGAGCGCTTGCGTTCGGTGTCAAGGCATCTCCGTTTCTGCGTCCGATCAGCGGGAAGGCGAGCGAACGGCTCGGCCGCGGGACCCCCGCTAGGTGCGGACAATGCGCCTGCGCAGCGACTTCAACACACCACGACCAACAGGTACACGAACCGAAGTAGGTGTCAGGTATTCTTGACGTGTTACTAGCCCGTACGACGCCACAAGTTCTCATGCGGCGCCGGGCCTACATCTCCCGCGTTTGTCAGCCCGGCCATTCCTGGCAGGTTCGACCAAGAACAGGCACCTGGGAGTACCAGCGACGCCACGCTCCCTCTCTAAATGAGATGCTTGACTTGCCCTGGTAGCCGTGTACCATGACCGAATCTTCTCTCCCTCAGCGAGGTCGGAGGACCTAATTGCAATGAAGCGCCGCGTCACCGCTTGGTCTACATTCTGCTCCGCCATGCTTGGATTCGTCCTAACTGCAGTCGGTTGTGCCGATAATCAGATTGGACGCATCTGTCTCAATCCAAGCGCGATGGTGAAGAATGGGGTTACTTTCGTAAACCCGGCTCCAGACTGCCCTTCACGACTATGCATGATCACTCCGAAGTCGGCGGCAGCCCCTGCCGACAACAGTCACTCCACAAGTGAGCTTTCCGTCTGCACAGCGGAATGCAACTCTGACGACGACTGCGGAAATGCGGATAAATCCCGATGCCCGCGATATGTGTGCGCTGTGGCATCCGTAGTTCCTGGTGAAGAGAATTTCTGCTGCAAGAAGCTGTGTATCTGCGAGTATGATTTGCAGGCAGGCTTCAACAAAGACGGGAGCGGGGCGCCGCTGGACCGCGACAAGTTTGGTGTCCCAATCCCCAAGTTCTGTTTGCCTGGAGCACCGTCACCAACTGCAGGCCAGCCACGAAACTGCCCATATATTGAGCCCGCAGCAAAATAGCCTGTGGCTGTTGCGCTTCAGCACAACAGAGGGCGACTCGCCCCGGAAGTTGGGTCCGCCTGCTATGTGGGTCCTGGTGGCACCATCGCATGGGAATCTGGATATCTGATTCCCAAACTGTCTAAGGGTTGAGGCCTATGCGCGTACTCCAAGAGGGAGAGGTAGCGCGGGGCTCCTTGTGGGCGGTCCTCGTTGTGTGACCTTCCTCGATTTTGTGGACAGGTTGGTTACGCGGTTGAGTCCGCTGTGGGGTTCCTTTTTTCGAAGTCGTTGGGGCTGAGGAAACCGAGGGTGTAGTGTCTGCGCATGGGGTTGTAGTAGACCTCGAGGTACTCGAAGATGGTGGTCTGTGCGCCAGCGCGGCTCTACAGTTCGCAGCGGAAGATGAGTTCTTGTTTGAGTGTCAGTCGCCACCCCCAAGGGGCCACTTTTCGCTGAAATCGCCAGCCTCAAGGGGCCAGACCGTCGCCAGGGTCATGGGGTTGCGGGGGAGGCGGGCGGCATCGCCAGGGTCATGGGGCCAGGCGGGCGGGGTCTGGGCTCTGACGGCAGTCCCTTAGATTTGCGTCCAGCATCGAGAAGGGCTCGAGCAGACAGGCTTTCCGACGGCACCGCGACGGTCGCCGGGAGGTCCTATGAGCTATCGGGAGATATCGATGTTGGAGATCAAGGAAGTGCTGCGTCGGACTGGCCGTGCTCGTAGTCGATGCCGGCGATCGAAAGCGTGCTGTCCCGACGGACGCGACGAGGATCGCGCATCGTCAGGGCGATGCGAATCTTGGCTTCGGTCAGCGCATCGGGAGCACGCTCGGCGGCGGAGTAGATCTGCGCGGGCGATTTTCCGACGAGGGCGCCGTGCGGTGCGCGGTGATAGTGCTGGTCGAGAAACGCGCGCAGACGGAGGTTGACGTCGTGATGCGAGCTGAGCTCACCGAGGTAGTCGAGGCAGCCTTG
>JAEUJZ010000138.1 GCA_016794505.1 Myxococcales bacterium | reverse complement strand
CCATCAGTCGTCAGCGCGCCTGTGCCGGCACCGTGAGGCGCATCCGCCGCGAAGCCGGCAAGCCCGAAGGCGGTGCCCAAGCCCGCTTGGCCTACCCTATCCGCCTGCTCCATGTCACCGCCACCGCCAAGCGGCTCGGCGCCCACCGCTTGTGGCTTTACCACCACATCTACCGCGGCGTGATCAAGATCGACCGCGATCCCACAACCGGCCGCTACCTCTTCCCCGACACCCCAGACACCTTCGCCTGTCTGCAACAACTACGTGACGGACTCATCCTGAACATCGACCTAACAATGGAGCACCAAGATGCATAGCCTTACCTCACTGAGCCACGCCCCCTTCCCAATCCCGCCCCAATGACCGCAGCCTAAGACCCTAGCGCGACCGGGCGGCAAGCGGCTGCGCAGGCTGGGCGCGGACGAGCTGCGCGGGGTAGCGGGCGCTGGGCGCAGCGCAGGCTGGGCGGGCGGGGCGTCGGCTGTGCTCGCGCGGGCGGGCCGGGCGCGGGCCGGCGTCCCCAAGAGGGCGGCGAACGTGGCCAGCAGTGCAGCCACCGCGGCCGGCGACCGTGGCGGTAGCGGCGGCATCTATGCGGCTCCAGCGGGCTCGGCCTGGGCTTGGGTCTCGGACGCGGTGAGGAGCTGGCTGTGTTCGGCGGCGCGCAGGCGGGCGGCCGGTGTGCTTGTCGCTGACGCGGACGACGTGGCGCAGCACGCCGGGCAGGATCGGCACGCCGCGGTCGGCGGGTAGCTCGCCCTTGCTGCCCCACAGGACGAATTCGCACTGGTTGCGGAAGCGGCCCGGCGACGGGCGCGCGGCCTCGGTCTTGTCCCAGACAGCGATGCCGCGGAGCACAAACCCCGCACACTGCGCGGCGATGGCCATCGGCCCGATCTGGCGCCAGTCGCTGAAGGCCGCGAACACCGCCGAGCGCTTGAGCAACCAATACCCGGCGCGCAGGACGTCGGTCGCCCACGCCTGAAACGACACCTGATCGCGGCTGTCGCCGTCGAAGTCTTGGCGCCGATGCTGCACGCCGCTCCCTTGATACTTGCGCCGCGTGCTCTGCTGCTTGGTGCCGATGCGCAGGCCGCCGGACGAGTACGGCACGTCGATGATCAGCGCATCAAACGAGGTCGGCGCGAGCGTCGGCACCACATCGAACAAGTCGCCGTGATGCAGGGGCCAGCCCTTCGCCTCGTGGCGGCATGCGCTCGGCCTCGGCTGCGAGGGCGCGGGCTGCGGACTGCCACCTTCGGCTAGTCTCTCCAGCCGATCGGCAGTGCAGCGCCGCGGCTTGTGCGGGCTAGCAGTGGGGATCGCCGCAGCGAGCGGAGCGCATCCTCCTGTATGAGTCCCCTAGAATCGACTCCCTGGCGAGGGCATCGGGAGTACGGGGACCAGCCACACCCCCGCCAACAGCGCCTCCGACGTGCCCAGCACTTGCCCACGCCGTACGAAGCAAACGCCATAGATCGCGGGCGTATCCACCGACGGAATCTCCCATGGATAGAGCCGAAAGGCCGCGCGGTATACCAGCCCGTGATCCACGGACAGCCACCCTTTCCGATTGCCCCGCGGATAGAGCCACCGGTCGCTGAGCACGTGACGCACCAGCCGGTAGCCCGTCGCCGCGCTTGGCGCGTATTCGCGCGTCAGCTCGTGGAACCGCCCGATCGACGGATGCAGCTCCGCGAGGCGAGCACGGAGTCTGTGGCAGGCACTGCGACACGTGCTGCTGCAATAGTCTCCTCGATTGATCAGCCTTCGACAATTGAGACACAAAGTACCCACGGATACACCATGGCATGCAACAGATGATGCAACGCATTGTGGCGCATGTATATGCGCGTGGTAAGTAAGAAAGATCGCCTCTTCTTTCGCGCAGAAATCACAATAGAATTCCGAACATGCGCAGGAATATGCGACGCATTGCGAACGCTTCTCGTCAATTAGGTGAGTCGGTCACAAGCACATAATTTCGCCTCGAAATTCGCCTTGATTTTCGCGACAGATTTCGTGTGTACTTAAATTCCCTATCAATCTTATATTGACACATAGTGCCCAGGTTGCGATACGATCACAAGTGCGCTGATCGCTTTGTTTTTCCAGCCCGACGACGCAGCAGAGGCGGCACGCGATGTATCGAGCAGCACGCAGCGACCCCAAACCGAATGAGATCCTGTCGGTAATCAAGCACTACGCTCCGTCGACAGCCCGCTTCTACCGGCTGCGCGATCTGCACTCGGGCGCGCTCTTGCCAGGCGAGGGCAGAGCCGCTCTCCTCTGCGATGTTTCCTCGCGCGTAGACCATCCGGCCGACGCTTCCGTCGGGAGCTATCAAATCCTCTACTACCGCGGAGCCTTTGATCTGGGCTCTGCCGTCGCACCAGCCGAAGGCCAGCAAGCGCCGACCATCGTCGTGGGCGACGACGGCGTGCTGATGACCCCGGCGGACTGGTGGCGAGCCGAAGAGGCCAAGCACCAGCACCTGGAGCGGCGCGATCTGTCGATACGGCGCGAGACGGCCTTAACGCGCACGATCGAAGGGCTAGCGGCGAGTCTGGTTGAAAGCAACGCAGCGATCACAGATAACCAAGTCGCAATCAACAAGTTACAGGTCGAAATGTTTGGATTAATGCGCGAATTGATGGCGCAATCTAAGTCATCGACGGACGCACAGGGCGATGCGCTGGTGAATGCCTCACGCAAGATCGCCGAGGCTGTCAACAACATAAAGACAGACAACGTCGCCACCGTCGGCGTTGAGTTAGTGAAACAAGTCGGAGCTATTGCGCAGACATACGCCGCGAATAGTGGCAATCGGGAAAACGCATTACGGGACGGCAAGCCGAGGATCCTGGACCCAGAGCCCGCCGTCGCCAAACTGCCCGCCGCCAAACAGCAGACAAGATCCACGCTGCCCGAAGACCCGCCGCCGCCACCGCCTGCGCCCGTCGCGTCGCCCGCAGCTCAGCGTCGCGACTTGCCGGCCGATCTCGTCATCCAATGGGAGGATCTTTTCGCGCTGGATGAGACGCCCTCGTTGGAGTCTCCGGTCGCGCAGGCCGTCCCCGACGGTGACCCGATCGAGCGCACGACTGAAAGCACCGCGGGCATCGACGAGGAGCCAGCGCAAGAGACCGGGCTCGTCCCGCTCGCACCTGGGATGCCTGAATTCTCGGCCCTGTTTGCGCTGCTGGGCCTGCGGGCTCCCGTCGTGCGTCCGCCTGCGTCGGAGTGGTCGCCGGCCTGGGCCGTGCGCAAGATCAAGGAGCGGATCGCGTCGCTGTCGGAGGTGTCGATCTCGTGGCTGCTCAGTGGCTGGCAGAACGCGCTGTCCTATCTGCGCGAGCTAGCCGACATCGCGCGCCCGCCGGATCCTGCGCTCCTCGCCGAGCAGGGCTCGCAGTAATCAACCCGTCTCGCTTGGGCTCGTCCCGCGTCGGTTTCGTCTGCGAGGGCGGGCCTTCGACGGCGAAGCGTTCGGACGGGGCGACGACGCCGAAGACTGCCCGGCCTGCGCCTGTTTTCGACAATACAAAACCCCATGGGGAGAGCCGATCAAGCGCCACCCTTGATCCCGTGATCCGGCGCCGATCGGGGACTGCCCGCACCGTGTCAACGGCGATCGCCCCGTCGGTGTCGTTCGTCGGATCGCTCGAATGGACGCGGCATCTCTCAGGCGCAGCGACGATGCAGCGTTCCGGTGCAGACTGGCGATCAACGCGCTTCCGTGCGGGCGCCGACGGCTCAGACGGAGCGACGCCTTGGACGATGGCGTGTGGCCCGTGCCAGGGCGAGCCTACGTCTACCGACGGCGGCAGCATCGTAGGCTACTCGCACGAAAACACGGCCAAGCCAACCCGCGATGCGGCGATTGGCCGCTGGGTCTCGGGCGGCGCCTCCGTCGCCCGCCGAGGCCAGAGCGATCCGCGTGCATCCGACAGCGCAGACCACCTGCCCAGGTGGCGTCTGTGCCGTGGATGCGTGCGCGCACGGCCTCCGTACCGGCTGGAACCAGCGAGGCCAGCGACTCAAGCCAAACACTCACCGGATCGCCTGCAAAAGCCGAGTCCTCCCGGCTACCTGTGCCCCGCCGCTGCCTCGCCCAACCGCTTCGCCACATGACATGGCCACGAAGTCGGCCCTTGCGGTCGCGGTCTTGAGTTCATCGCCAGCCAGCACAGGATTAACCTGCGGTGACTCACTGGTCCCTGCTCTGTGACGCTGTCGGTCACACATGGAACTCTTGGCCGCCCACGCGAACGTGATAGGACTCATAGTCCTTGGAATCATCTAGGCAGGTGATGATTCCACCGCCCTCAAGCTGAAGTCGCAGACTCCCGTCGGGATTCGATGTCGCGGCACACACCCTGCGGCCTACCAGCGCCATCAATGCAGACGCTGCTACAGGGGGAACCTGTTGCACTAGCGCTGATGTGTCATCCACCTGGTACAGGACGGTTGATTCGGCAGTGATCGATGCATCGCCATCGAAGCTCAGGTGAACCGTATTCGATGTGAAAGACACGAGCTGGAGTTCGCGTCCGCAAAAAACCGCAGGATCCAAGTCCGAGGGGAAACCATGCATAAATTATTCTGGCCTCTGTGGTGGCAAGGGAATGTGCGTCTCGGGACGGGTGCCTGGTTTCATCGTTGAAGGATCTATGGGTTGCCAGCCACCGTCCTTCATGGGTTTCTCTAGCTTCCAATAGCCGTGTGGATACTGCTCGGTGGGAGGCATCTGTCGCACGCGCCACCCTGCCGGCACTTCGGCAGGCGGAAGCTGTGGCGAGTTGGTTGGTGGCTCAAATTTTGGTGTCGGTTTGGGCGGGCGTTTTGTATTCGCGTCAGCGGCACGTTTGGCGACCTCTTCGGCCTCTTTCGCCGCTCTTTCCACCGCCTCCCGCTCCGCTTTTTCCGCTGCCTTCTTCGCGCGTTCCTCGGCTTCATGCAAGAGGCGTCGAGCCACCGCGTGATCTGCGTGCTCGATAGCAGACTCCTCGGCCTCACGAATGACCTTCTTCCCGATGGCTTTGCCGACGGCCTTCTCGCCGGTTCGCACGACTCCGCCGAAGACCGCGCCCGCACCAGGAACGACAGCCGATGCGGCAGCACTTGCAGCGGCGTCGAAGCCCCAGCCGCCGACGGTGTACAGCTTGTCATCGGGGGATTTCTTGCGGAATTCGTTCAGCTCATCGGCGGCTTCGTGAGCCTTCCTCTCCAGACAGTCCTTCATGTGATCCAAGCACTGGTGCTTGAAGTCGCTGGCCCAGGTCTTGATGTCCTCTTTGCTTGGTACGACGGCACCGAGGCCATGATCACGAACCACTCGGGCAAGCTGCCCGACGTGCTCCGCGGCTTGCTTGCCGCGATCGACGAAGCCTGATGCCAGTGGCGAGCCTGGCACTGACGCAGCTTGCCCATCGTAGTGCTCTCCACCGTGCCTGGTCTTCGGCACTGCGGGGGCTGAGCTGGCGGCGGACGCATGCGCGGGTGATGTCGCCTGCACTGGCGGTGTGGGGAGGCTTGGCTGACTCGCCAGAGGCTGCGGAACCGGCGCGGGTGGGCGTGGGCTTGGTCGTGCATGTCCGACGCTGGGCGCTGGACCCGAGGCCAACGGGGGCGAGGTCGGCCCGCCCGATAGCTGAGGAGCGTTCGGCGGTGGGGGCGCGGTATTCGCTCGTCCAGGCTGTGGCGGCGCGATGATTGCGCCGAGCGGCAGGCGCAGGCCGTCCCACTCGCAGTATTCGCCGCTGCGATCGATCCTGCCGACTCGCAGATGGGGGCTGCCATCGAACGGCACGAACTCGCAGGGGTGGCCCCACAGTGGGCTCGGCGGCGCGAGTCGCGGCATCACGCATTCGCGGCTGGGCGGCGGAGCGGGCACGAGACCCGGCGGGCACTGCCTGGGCTGCGGAGGAATGGGCACGCACCGCATAGCATCTGGGGGCTGTGGCTCACCGGGAGT
Source organism: Myxococcales bacterium (assembly GCA_016794505.1). Taxonomy (GTDB): domain Bacteria; phylum Myxococcota_A; class Polyangia; order Palsa-1104; family JAEUJZ01; genus JAEUJZ01. The sequence continues at coordinate 5,927 of JAEUJZ010000138.1, read as the reverse complement.
AGCGATGGTCGGCGGTGCAGGCCGCATCCCCGGTGGACACAACGAGCTTGGCCCCTGCGTGTGCAGCGCGACATTGATGTTTGGCACAGGCTCGGGCTTCGGCGGGAATAGCGGCTTGATGTGCGGGCCGACCTCGAAGCTCAGCAGGCGGAACAGCAGATCGACGCGCGTTTCGATGTCCGACTTGGTGAGCATGAGCGTCAGGCCAACGCCAAAGCCAAAGTCGGCGCGCTGCTGCGCTCCGAGCGCGATTGTGCCGCCGACGGGCGGCGACAAATCGATCGTCTTCTGTTGTCCCTGGCCGCTCGGCGCATCGAGCAGCACCGGCCCCCAAGACGGCATCTGCAAGATCGCCTGACCGAAGATCCACAGGTGCTCACCAAACGGCACGCGATACCCCGCGTGTGCGCCGATCTGAAGCGTCCCAGCTCGGCTGATGTGATCGAGCAACACCGTCGCCGCACCGGATAGTTCCAGGTCGCCGAGCGGATGGCGGTAGATCACGCTCATCTTGGACATTGGACCCGGCAGACCGAGCTGGTTCAGGCCGACGAACGGGCCTGCTTGGTACTCCAACAGGTATTCCGCGGCCAGGGCGGGATGCCGATGAGGATCGCGGAAGAACGGGAACAGCACTCCCTTGGCCGCGACCCACATCGGGCACAGGCCCGTTGGTGTCGGGGCGACTGACGATGACGCTGGTGCAGACTTTTCGGACGACGCCCAGGCCATCGCGAAGCACGAGCCAACGCCGACTTCCGCTCGGCCCAAGATCGGAACGGACAGCGCAAACGGCAGCAGCAGCGATGTGCTGCCGTCGGGGGCTTTGGGGCGAACGAACAGCTCCAGCTTCGCGTTCAGCGCGAAGGGGCGATCAATCAGCGCGCAGGCGAGTGGTGCCAGCGAGCACAGGCTGCCGAACGCGGATCGATGCAGAAAGGTCGCGCGCTGAATCGGCGACAGGACCTGCGCGGCGTAGTGAGGTGGCAGTGTTGGCTGCGTTGATGCTGACGGCGACTGCGCAAGGCCGGGTCCCGGCAGAGTCAGCGCGAGGGCAAGCGCGCATAGAGCGAGCGCGCGTCGGAAAAACGAAACGTGGAAGGGCATCACGAACTCCGGGCCTGAAAATATGGCGATAGGGCCGCCGGTCAGCACGGCGGCAAGGGGGCAGAGGAAAGTGGGCGGACGCTAGCACATGGATGAGTTCGGTTAGCGGACGATAGCTGGCGGTAGCGACAAGCGACTTGGCCCCCAACGCCACTCTTTGGAGTGCCAGGCAGTGACAGCACCGGCTCTGCGCTCGGGCAACGAAGGCCCCTTTAACACGCGGGCCACGGCGCCGGGTCTGGATGCTGCAGATCGTGATGTGCTGAACGGCAGCGAGGGCGAACAGCTTGCCGTTGCGACCAGATGTTCACAACGCCGCAGAGCCCGACCGAGGCGCTGACTCTGGACGCGCTCGTCAGCCTATGTCCAGACAGCGCCCCAGCCAGCCTTGCTTATTCTGCGGGCGGTGGAGTGCGGCGTGGCGTGCGCGGAGAATGGGTAGTTTTCACGTCACCGTGAGGTACCCACGACGCTCGAACACTTGCGCAGCAGCGGCGTTCAGTATGGCGATGTCATGGTCTGAAGGTTGGTGGGAGCGTGAGAATGCGGGCGCCTGCGCTCGTAGCAGCAGCGCAGATATCAGACTACCTCTGCAAAATTCGTCGAGAAGGTAGGGAAAGGCTTGGCGGCGAGTTGCACAATCCAAGAATTGGGTTGTGGGGTTTGCTGCACGGGGCGCCTCATGATTGGCACCTGTTCGAGCAGCGATAGTTAATATGTTTCAGCGATCCTCTGGATGCAATTTCCCCTGACGGCGTAGCTCAGCCGCTACAAAAGGAGCGCGACGCTCTAAGTACGATAAACTAATAGATCTACCGACATAACAGCCTGCATACTCTTCCCTGGCCTTGCAGCACTCCGCAGCATTTAGCAGCCGTAGAGTCGCCTCGGCTTGACTGGATTGGCTCGCGGGCAATTTCGGCCCAACAATGACCTGGTATCCCACTAATTCCAGAGCAAACCAGCCAGATTTGCATGAAAAAGGATCAACAATACCCGTGAGGTCCTTCTTTCTGCCATTAACAAGTGCCGCGCAGAGTCGGTAGTTTGACCACTCGTAGACATGGTCCCATTGTCGAGACTTTGGCAACATATGGTCAACGCTCGGGTTTCCCGTGGCGTGCTCAATATATAGAGCAAGAAATGCACAGCGCCGATCATATGCGTTCAACATATCCGGCAATGCCTCGCGCCAGAAAGGAGGAAATTCATCGGCGGGGATGTCGCATTCTCTGGTCGCAATTGCTTGGCGACGCGGACCCGAGCGCGAGATACGAGGTTTGCGACCAACGAGCTCGTCGATTGCTGCAATGCCTTTCTGACGGATTCCTTCATCAAAGCCTGCGGGCTCAGGGGCGCATTTTACCGGGAGCATCGTCAGCGCCTCCTCTTCGGGCCGCGAGCTGGTTTGCCCTGCTGTGCCTCCATGAAATGACCCCAACGAACCCAGAAAGGATCGATCTCGGACAATGCTGCTGCACGCAATGCCCGGTCAGCATCGTCAATCGCTTTCCGATTAGCGTTACTCTCGCGCAGAACAGCGAGCGCATTTTCGATGGCGGTCTCCGCCTCGAGTGAACGAGCGCACTTCAAATCAAAAGCTTCACTTGTCAGCCAGTTGGATACGTCTCCGCGGCTGATGAAAGTACGCTTGCGGAGTACGACATTCTTCCACTCTAGATCGAGGTCGAACCAGGCGTCACGACTTGCGTCAAAAACCGGCTCTGCTGAGGCTAGGACCATCGGTGAGTGAGTTGCAGCAATAAGCTGCACAGTTGCATCCTCGTGCAGCGACTCGGCTACATGCAGCAAAGAGCTAAGGATTGTCCGCTGCCAGCGCGGATGCAGATGGCTCTCCAACTCGTCGAACAGCAGGATCACTTGCCGAGTTGGTTCTTCGCCGATCTGCTCTGCCGCGCGGATGTGCTCCAACCATGACCACAACAACATGTAGGCCAGCCCGACGACGCGACGTACCCCTGATGATGCATGGAGGATAGGAACAGCGTCAACGTACGGAGTTCGGATCGATGGAATATCACGCGCATCATCGATTGACAGTCGGGCCAACGGGCCTACCTCAATGTTCTCCCCTTTTGGCGACAGGCGATTGAGAACTTCCTGCATTCGTTTAGCCGTATCACCTCGCTCGCGAATCCAGCTACTCCAATCCGACAAAAGACCGTTGCAGACCGTCGTCGGTTTTCCGTCTAAAGACACTATGAGGCCATCCCACACATCTTTTGGCGAAAAAACATATCCTGGCATACGATCCTGGACGTCGACCTTACCCTGCTGTTTCCAATAGTTGCGGGCCGGATCCCAAACCGCGAAGCCGCCGTCCGCATGGGCGTAGAGCACAAGTCCTGGGTTCCATGGACGCCCAGCTCGCCCTTGCCACGCCTGATCACGCGGAACGTACCGGGCCTCATATTCGATTCGCTTGTGCTTGCCGGTGACCTGAAAGGCAATGGATGCAGACTGCTTCACGTCTGTGGGTCTGGCCGGGTAGCCCGAGGTCAGGCGGGGATTCAAATCGTGGGGCCACTTTCGCGTGAGTGCCCACCAAGCCACATCCAGCAGAAAACTCTTGCCTAGCCCATTGTCGCCCGTGACCAGGTTGAGCCGACTGGCCAGCTCCAAGCTCATTTCGGGTGCCGGCCCTACGTTCTTCAGTCGCAGAATCTCAAGCATTCAATCCGCCTTTCCTTGCGTCGCTTCGGTGTCGACATTCGGGCCGAAACTGAGCGGCGGGAGGCTAGCAAGACTTGGTCGGTCGGGAGTCTTCTGCGCAAACTCGGCCGCGTCGTCATCGGCTTTACGTTTCGCGAACTGACTAGGCTGGGCTCGCTTTCTCGGCAACTGCATGACCCGACTATAGCGAGCCCGCGCACAGAAGACACGCTTTCGGTTCGCATGCACCCCGCGGACGAGTCAGGTGCATGAATACCGCAAGCCCTCGATTCGGACTCTACGAAGCGGGAACCTACGTCAGTGTCCACGTTGGGGCAAGATCATCGCTGATGGCACAGGACGCCCCATCGCTCTTAATTGGGTTTGGCGGCGGCGAGGTAGTCAGAGCGCGCGGGGACGCCTGCCACACAGGGCAGCTCGCTCATGGGCATTGGACCACCAACATGGACCAGTCCCTTCTCCTGACGTGAGCTGCCGCCTACTTGCAGAGGATGCGGAAACAACGACCTGTTACATCCAAGCTGTCCTGCACCTGAGCCGTCTGGACACGCAGAAATCAACTAGCTCTTTGTCAGGCTAACAGTATTTTACCATCCCAACATTGCCGAATTTTGCACAAAGTACTCCTCCAATTTGGCTAGCAAAAACAAATGATGTGGGGCTGCACAGAGGAAACCCAGTACCACTCCATGCTGAAAATTATCGCGCAACTCAGGGTGCCCTGCATTATTCCGTTGTTGGCGAACCACATTGCTCAAGTCGTTAATTCCGAATTCCCATGAATCCTTGAGCGGATTATCCATTAACCCGTCGTGCTTTTTTGCTACAAGTGGTATCTTTTCGCGGAGTATTCGCAGTTTTGGTAACAGGGAGCTATCGGCATGCTTCTGCACTTGTTGCTGGTGCGCTGGATCTCGGAGTGAGGTAGCGAATACATCGAAGACACGCAATGCAATTGCCTCCGCAGCAACGCCGTACATCACCACGGCCGAGGCATAACACTTAGCATTGAATGCCCGAATAGACTCCTCCATCGCATGAATCACCGTTGGGCCTAAGTTTGGTCTCAGTGTGGCCAAATGCTTGGCATAGCCGACAGGATCATATGGAGTTACAAGGTAGTCTTTTGAGAAGTCGTCTATTGCCTCAGATGACCATCCAAGTTCTGTTGATTTTTCCACCGAGAAATCATTCCGTACGGCACGTGGAACCAGCAAACCTCGGCTTATAAGCTCCCATGCGATTTCTTCTGCATATAACAAAAATTGTCCTCTCATAGCCATGTGTTCATTTATCAACCCTGCGTCTCGGATTAGTTTTTCGTAGAATTCTCCCCATTTGATGCTGCGATATGGACTAATTTTTGTGCCAGAGTCTGACGCATGATTAGCGGCAGTCTGCATATTATGATTTCTGAGTAACGCGAAAATTAGCGCTCGAACTTGATCTTTCGTAATCGTATCAAGTGAAATTGACATGGTGGCACCTTCCGAAGAGAGCGCAGCGTTCGAGGAACGTATCGTATCGGATCGTCTCGGTTCCAGACGACCAGGAGGCTATCCCGCCGGTATACGTGGGTCAAGGGGGCATCTGCCGGGGGATGCGCGTACAGGGTGAGACGGGCGCGGGGATGTCGGGAAGGCGTTTTGGGCCTGGGGGGCTGCGCCCTAGTGCGCCTCGCAAACGCACTTCAGCGGAGCGTTTTAGGGGAGCCGCCTCGACGTCGAGCGCAAGCAAGCCCTCGTCAGTGTGGTGCGCTGTCTCGCTGAACCGACGAGCGAGCTGCAGGCGAGCTACTCGTTCGCGCTCTCGTGCTCGGTCGGGCTGTCCTGCGCTGGCTTCTTCAGCATGACGCCTCGCCCATTGATGAACTCGATCCCGCGGCGTTCAAGCTCGTTGATGATGCGGCTCAGAGTATTCGCTCTGGGACGAACCCGGTCGGCCTCAATTCGTGCAAGCGCCTGCGGCAGCATGCTTACCGCTGCCGCGAGGTCACCTTGACTCAGCCGGAGCAATTCGCGGGCTGCGGCTATTTGCCGACCCGAGACGCGAGTTTTTGGGCATGACATCTGCTGCCATGTCTTGAATGTTTAGTTTCAAACATTTCGATTGAGCGATCGTCTGCC
>JAEUJZ010000096.1 GCA_016794505.1 Myxococcales bacterium | reverse complement strand
CACCGCCTCCCTTCCCAAGCGGTCTACATCAAGCAACCTGCAGACGGCTCTGCACACCGCTGATGGCACTGCTCGGCGCTGCCATCACCCAGCCCGCAGGAAAGATCGACCACCGGAGGGAGTGGGGGGGCGGGGCAACAGGTGGGCGGCGAACTGCGCTGATATCTGCGATCGAGCACATCGCGATCGCGCGCGATACGGCTTTCTGGTGCTGCGATACTCCCAGGTTCAAAGACTCGGTATGATCAGATCATGCGCGTGTGTCGGCTGTGCGCGGGACCGATGCCCGAGATCGTGCGCGATGATGCCTTGTACTGCTCCACGCGCTGCAAGCTGAAGGCGCAGCGGAGGAGGAAAAAGGAGTCCGTGCGGCAAGCAAGCCAGGATCGGCCTCGTGTCTTCGAGCCAGTCGCGCCGTTTGGGAATGTCGAGCAGCTTTCCTTTTCCTTTATGGAAGCAGGACCCGCGCCGTCAGAGTCGGTGGCAGAGCCCAAGGCTCCAGAACCGGCAGCAATTCCGCCTGATTCACCTGCGCCCTCGAAACCCAAGCCGCGGAGCTGGTTCGACGAAATCAGAGACCGGCTGAAGGGCAAGCCGAACGACGCCAAGCCTCGTCAACGCTCCAAAGGCAGAGGTGTCGATATCGTTTGAGCCTTGGAGCCGTCCTCCGAGCCGAAGGCCAGCCATGCAGGAGAAACATCGAGGGCTTTCGCTAGCTTCTCGATGGTCGCCAAGCTGGGCATGTGTGGCTCGTTCTCGATGGCGCTGACGGCAGCCCCACTGACACCGGCCAGCTCGCCGAGCGCACGCACGGAATAGGCGCGGGCACCACGAACCTGCCGCAGACGAGCGCCGACTTGTTGGCATCCCGCCGATGGCTTTGGCGGCTGGGCTGCGTGGATGCCAAAGGCCAGCCAGCTCGGCGCAACGCCGAGTGCGCGGGCAAGCTGCTCGACGGTATCGATCGTCGGCATTCGCCCCTCGTCTTCGATGCGACTGACCGCGTTGTTGCCAAGGCCCGCCAGCAGCGACAGCCCCATCCGCGTGTGGCCCGCCTCCTTCCGCGCGTCTTTCAGACGCTTGGGGAGCTGGACGTGTAGGGGGTTCTTGCGACCGCGGACCATCTTGGCCCGGTATCACGTTCCCGCGACACGAGGCCAGTTGGCCAAAATTTCAGAATAAAAACAAACATATGTTTGACAAGAGAGTCGGGCCGCGTTAGCAAATCACTGCCTGCGCTGTAGCGCTCGCCAGATCACCCCTGCAAACCCTCGGCGGTTTGCCGCGATTGCCCCCACGGCCCGCGCGCTGCGGGCAGACACAGACCGGGACCGGCGGATGTGAGGGTCCGCCGACCCCGTAGCGCGTCGGAGTGTGCCACCACTCCGACGCACCGGAGCCATCATGCCAGAAGTGCGTCGTTCGTCATCTGCAAAGCCCCGACACCCCAAACGAAAGCCCCGACCGAGGCGGCTGCGCCATCATGGCTTCGCGCCGACGCTCGTGATCGAGCCGTCGCCGACCCTGCCCGGCTCGACGACGACTGAGAACGAGATGCTGTTCTGGGCCGGCTTCTTCTATCGCCTGCACCAGCGACGCAAGCGCCTGATCCCCGTCCACATCAAGACGCTCGACTGCCCGGTGGCCGGGTCCGACGGCTCGCCGCTCACCTGCGGCGACGGTCGGCCTGTGCTGATGCGCTGCGTGCGTGAAGTCGCGCTGCGCGAGTCGCGCGGACACCTGACCTGGGAGTTCATCGAGTACACCGTCGGAGTTCCCGCCGTGCGGTTCCAGCCGTGCTCCTCGCTGAACGATGCGCTCAGCCGCTTCGATGCTGCGCCCGAACCCGTGCGACGGGCCTAGTCCTCTCTCTTGGGAGGCAGCCGTTTTCGCTCTACGACGGGAATCACGTCGAACGTAGGCCCCACCTCCTTGGACGGTAGGCGTTTCCTGTCGCCCTGTCCCAGCAGCTTTCCAAGTCCGAGCACGGCTGCTCCTCCCGCCGCTGCGCCGGCCGCGATCATCCTAACCTTCTCGACGAACCCTGACTTCGCAGGAAGCTGTTTGCGCTTCTTTCCCTCGGGAAGCTGCTTGCGCTTCTTCTTGGGCGGAAGGTGTTTGTCGTCTTTCTTGCCCGACAACCGCTTGCGCTCGTCGTCAGCGGGAGGAAGCTGTTTCCTCTGTAGCTGCTCGATGCGCTCCAGGTACCGACGTTCCTGCTCCTTGGCCTCGCTTCGCAACGTCCTGACGGTCGCCTCCGCTGTCTCAGCCCGGAGCAGCACCGTCTCAAGCTGGCGCTGTAGCTCGCTGTGACTTCCGAGCTGGCGCTGCGTTCCCTGTTGGGCCTGCTGCATAAGCTGGGCGCGTGCCTTCTTCCAGGCTCGACGCTCACCCGTGAGCTGCTTTCGCACGGAAGCTAGCTGTGACGCGATCAGTCGGCGCTGCTTGGATGCCTCGGCAAGCCGCATCTCGACGTGCTGGCGCAGAGCCGACTCCGCCAGAATCGCCTCGTAGTTGCGATTGGCCTGCGCGCGTGCGTCCGACACCGCCGTCCGCAGCGAGGCCAGCTCGAAGTGCATCTTCCAGATGCGGTTCGACTCGTCGTCCAGTCGCTGGCGAAGAGCGTTTTCGTCTTGCCGTAGCCTCGCGACCTGGGCGGCTGCCGCTCGCTCACGGGCGCTGGCCTCCTCCACCCGAGTCGTGAGCGCGCTCACCTGCTGCCGCAGCTCCGCTTCGCGCTGCGCGGCCCGCTCGCGCTCCGCGGTCAGATCGGCCTGGTGTCTATGCTCCTCCGCTGCCACCTGGGTGCGGGCAGTCTCCCGCTCCGCCTGCTGCACGCGATTCCGCTCCTGCTCGACCGCCGCCGCAATCGCGACCGCACCGGCCACCGCAGCCATCGCCCCGCCCGCAACTTTCGCCGCCCCATGCCCCTTGCCACTGCGCTGCTCGTCTAGCTTCTTCTCCAGCTCCGCAATGCGCCGCTTCGCCGCATCCAGCTCGGCCCGCATCCGCACCGCCAACAACGGCAGCGCACGCCGCGCAACGTAGCTGCCCGGCTGCGGCGGCAGACTCTTACGACGCCCCGCCCACCGGTCACCGCTCCGCGCCCGCCACGCCAGCGTGCGACAGCTCGCCGAACAATAGATCCGGTCGATCCGCCCCCTGCCTTCGATGGGATCTCCGCAGAGCACACACGCAGAACAGCGTGGCATGAGCGCCGCCATGGCCCTTTCCCCCTGGTGCAACCGCTTGATTGTACCGTCGGTGTTGAGGGAGCGATCTACAATCCGTCAACAGCGCGAATCGTTAGCGAAATCGAGCGCGGCGCAGACAGCGCAGAGCAGGTAAATTTCGGGGACAAGGGATGTGGGGATGCGGCAGATGCAGGAGAGAACGAGATCAGGCGGCGATGACTTCGGCGTCAGAGGCGGCGGTGACCGCGCGGGCAAGCCAGCGCTCCAGCGTGCTCGGGTCTTTGCATCCCAACACACGCTGTCGGACGCCATCGCTCACCTTGAAACCACGGGCGACCAGCACGCTCAAGATGGCCTCTGCCTTGCCTTCGGCTCGTAGCTCAGCCTTCTCTCGCTCCCAGCGTTGTCGTAGTTCGGTCATGATCGTTTTCTCCTCGGGGCTGAGGTCCGGCTCGTCATCAAACAAATACCGCACATCCGCCAAGATATCAATCCACGGCTGCCGCTGCGCCTCGGAGAGCGGCATCGCGTCCAGCTCGCGCAGTGCTTCAAGCTGCATCGTCGCTGGCCCCATCAATCTCAGCAGCAGTGTGTCCGCCGTCTTGGACACCTCGGCAAGTACGACGATCCACGTCGCCAGCTCAGGCGCGCAGCGATAGAAGCCACTTGGCCAGCCTGCGACCGGAGCGCCGACGTAGCCTTGCAACACCTCCTCGGGCCGTCCTGGCGACAACACCCACAACACGGGCTTGGGCGATGAGCTCCCCTTGGCCGCCTTCTTCAGCCCATGGTGCAGGTTGAACTTCTTGCGAAGATTGTCATCGATGCTATCGACCGAGGGGGTCGAAGAGAACGGCTCGATAAGAAATCGTCGCTCGACCTCCGCCATGCGACGAACCAGCCCCAGGTGAGGCAGCGCATCCGGCGGCGGCAGTTCGGGCCGCAGCTCGCAGTACACGTCGATGCGCTGCTCATCGAGCGGCGCGACCGGCTTTTCCAACTCGACGGTGCTGATCGGGTCAAGGGCCTCGCGGAGCAGGTGCTTGCAGACGAGGTCGTGCAGCTTGGGCATGAGCCGACAAATCTGCCCGAGCTACGGCGACTGTCAACATAGTTCAGTAAACTGCTGAGGCCGGTACCGTGAGACTTCGCAGTAAGACCGACATCATTCTCGAAGGTAGTGCGCGATTGGACAAATATCCAGAGTCCGTCCATTGCTACTGCGAAAAGTGCAAGCAAGAGCATATACAAGCCCGACTCTGCTATCAAGCTGACTGCTTGCTAAAGTGACGGGCGTGTTGGAGAACAACAAGTGGGGTAAAAAATTAACCAATGAGGCTTCAGCCTTCACCAGCGACAATACAATTGCAACTTTAGCGTCAGGGTTTGATGTGCAGTAACCGGAAAACTTTTTGTCGTACTTCTCCGCAATGCGGCCAATTATCTCTTCGGGTGTTAAAGACAAGCTGTCAAAGTCACTGGGCTTGGGTGTAAATGCACCATTTAACCAAACTGGCTTCCCTGTATTATCCAGAACGGCCACATCTGCGTCTGGCGGATCCATCCCTGGAACGCGAATCCCCAGCGGATACTCTGCGACGATTTTATACTTCGTAAGATGCCGCGTGAGCTGCCCAAGTACTGCTATTTCAGCCAGGGTATCCCAAAGGGTCGCTTTCCGCAAATTGCATAGTTTGATGCCGATGCTCTTGGAGAATTCCACTGGGAGCTGGCCAATATGCATATCAAACGTATTCAATACACCCTCCGGCGTGGCTTGAGGATTGTCAGCTTGCCTAAATGCATCTGAAAGCCCTTGCAATAGCAAGGCGGTATATAAGTCGGAATACTCACGCTTGAGATTATCGACGACGATTTCAGGGCCGTTCGGATATTTCTTAACTATCTGCTCGGTGAATTTCTGGAGATCAATAATCCTGCCTAAATTTTCGTATCTTGATAGATTTTCAAGAGCTGTCGAGAGGTCTCCAGATATTCGAGTCATACTCCTTATGGTAGGCGCTTCTCATGCGTTCGTGAAGATTAATCATGGACTCCTCAAACGAGGGAGGCACAGGCTTTAGGTTTGAGCGGGCGGAGAGCGGAGACGCCCAGTGTTCGGGGCGGCGGGGATTAGGCTGGGCTTTAGGTATGAACTAGGCTCGACGTGGCTCTGAGCATCTGGGAGACGGCGTAGCCATCCCACAATCGACCGGGCGCTGGTTGGTAACCTTCATAGAGAAGAAGCCGCGCGATTTCGCGCAAGCTATGCCCCTCCGCCCGCAACTCCCTCGCCCTCACCGCCGCCTCGTCTGCCCCCTTCACACTCAACAACTCCGCCACCGTCGCCGCATACCACTGCTCCCCTCGCGGAGGATACAGCCCTTCCTTGAGCAACCGCTCCCCAATCGCCCGCAGCGACAGCCCCTCCGCCCGTAGTTCCTTTGCCCTCGTCTCCGCCGCCTTCTTGTCGCGCTGTACCTTCCTCCGCTCACGCTTCCTATACTCGCGGATTCGTTCGGGCATCGCGCCTGCGCGCTTGAGGATGCGCAGGATCATGGTGCGGTTCCACCCGGTGCCCCGTGGGCCGGGTGTCTCGTCGGCACGCAGGGCAGAAACGATGTCCTTCTGTGGGACTCCTTTTTTATGCAGATCGACAATGCGGGCGATGATGATCTGCTCATCGGCGTGCGGCTCCAGTCGCGCGCGACCACTGGCATCGCGTGTGGTTCCGAAGCGATGGCCGTAGGGCGCGCGGCCCAGGAATACGCCCTGCGCTTTGAGGTGGCGCATGGCTTCGCGGGTCCGCTCTCCGATGGCTTCGCGTTCCCACTGCGCGATGAGCGCCAATATGTAGAGGACGAAGCGGCCCATGGCGTTGCGGGTGTCGAGGGATTCGGTGACGGAGAGCAAGTAGTGTTGCTCGTTGAGGAAGTAGCCGTTCAGCAGCGTGCCCAGGTCGATGACGGAGCGCGTGAGGCGATCCAATTTCACGACGAGGAGCGCGTCGGCTTTGCCGGTCTCAAGCAGCTTGAGGGCGGCGGTCAGGCCGGGGCGGTCGAGTGACTTGGCGGAGGTCTCGTCTTGGGCCAGATGTACGAGATTGAAGCCGCTCGCCTTGCAGTAGCAGCGGATGCGCTCGCGCTGTGCGTCCAGGCTGACACCTTCCTGCGCTTGCATGTCGGTGCTGACTCGGACGTACCCGATGACCCGCAGGGGGCGGTCCTGCTGTAAGGTGTTTACTTGCGATGAAAATGTTGTTTGCTGGTTTACTGTTCCCCTTTGTCTCATCGGGAGCCTCCGTCGCTGGGGGTGTCGTAATCTGGCCTTAGATCCGTGTTCGGCGGGCCAAATCGTGCGTGGGAACATGCGACGGCTGCGCACATGAATGCAAGAGGGATCTTTTGGTCTCAGGTGGGTGTTGCCGCGCACGCTGCGTGAGGGCCAGCGCAGCAGGGCGGTGGATGGCCATCGGCAGCGTGCAGGGGTAGGCGCAGGGGGTTGATGGCCATCGCGGGGGCGGGTGGGCCAGGAGGGGCTACTCGGCGGGGTCTTGGGAGTCGATGGAGAGGGCCTGGGTGAGGATGGCGCGGTCGATGAGGCGGCGCTTTTTGGCTG
>JAEUJZ010000094.1 GCA_016794505.1 Myxococcales bacterium | reverse complement strand
TCTCTGTGCATTCCGCACAAAGGAAAAACCTTCGAGAAATCGCCCCCTTACGGAATCCGAGGAACACGCAGGGAAAAAAGGAAGCTCAGAAATGCGGCGCTTCGCACAGCATCCCAGCGACGGCGGGCGCCCGTGTCTCCCGGTCTTGAAAAGAGAGCGTAGAGGCGCTGTTTAGGAGGTCGGCCCGGCTGCAGGATGGTGCGGGCTTGAGAGGCTCAGCTGCAGCCAGCAGCACCGGCCGGTTGCGGGCGTTGTTGGTGGTGTCCACGGCTCGGCGTGCCAACCAGCTTCACTTGCGCCAAGGAGCTCATGCGGCTGGTTCCACGCTGGCCCAAAGCCCTTGCTTCTCTGTCAGAGACTCCTCGATCGCGCAGCCGATTGTCACCGTGCGTCTTATGGCAGCGGCTTCGCTTCGGACCGGACCGTGCGAACGGCTGGCCGCTCTGGAAACCTCGCCGGGCCTGAGGCCGTCTTGACCTCTACCCATTTCACGGGCTCGCCTTCGAACAGCTCAATCGCCAGAACGAGCTTCGTGACCGTTCTTGGCAGCGGCTGCCAGCGGCCATCAGTGCCCTTGAACTCAAGCGGAGCCTCGACGTCACGGCTGCTCTCGAATGACTTGCCCGGAGCGACCGACACATAGAGACCGGGCGTGGGGAAGGTCCCCGTTCCGATCGGCACGCCCACGGTGAGCAGCGCGGTATCGGCGTCGAGCACGGTGACAAACTGGGTCTTAAGCGGGGTCCACAGGTGTTCCTTGACCTGCTGGATCGCGCCATCGTTCAGATACACCACCGCGTTGCCCGTGTTCTCGTACCGGTAGCTGATGTGAAGCTTGTTCCCGATCTTAGAAACGGCCCATGTGAGCTGATTGGTTGTCATGTTTTTGCTCTTCGAGCTCGCAGGTAGCGATGCGCTAGAGGATGGTGCCGGCGCCGCGGATGGAGGAGCCGGTGCCGCGCTTGGAGCAGGTGCTGTTGGCGCAGGAAGCTGCTTCGCCGCCACGCGCTCGCTGGTTTCCATGCAGGCAATGAAGATCACGCAAGTTGACAAAGAGAGGACGTAACGGTTCATGAAGGCCACCTAGCTGACGTAGGCTTAGGGACGTGCGTTGCCAGATGCGTTGTGACGATTCCACGCATCATCGAATTCGGTCTGATTTTGAGCCTGACCAGGCAGGTGGCTGTACGCCTCGCGGGGTAGCCACTGCTCGCCGAGCCCAAGCTGGTTGCGCTCGGAGCGGTACGTGTTCTCAGTGCAGCCGTCGGGATCGCCTGGGTAGTGTCCCCCGCTGGGCGAGTCGCTCCGCGTGAGCCCCACGGCCTGACGCTCGGCATTGCGAAAGCTCGCATCCGTACGAGGCGTACCGTCCGGGTTCGTGCCGCCGTACGTGCCAAAAGCCTGCGTACCCTGAGACTGGTTGATGGCATGCTCCATCTCGTGAGCCAGGATGATATCAGACCGAGCTCCCTGGCCGCCGATGTTATTCGCGCCGGGATTCCAGATGATGTCGACGTTCGTGCCCGTGCCCCGATTGCCCGATGCATCACGATCCGAGCCAGCGCCCAACGGAGCCGCATACCCGTTGTCCGAACGTAGATTGCCAGCGGTATGGTTGCCTGCGCCGGGGTCCTGCCAGACGATATTCCCGTCTCGGTCGCGCGTCCCATTGTCTACGCCAAAGAGCGGCCTGATCGTCACCTGGCGATGCTGCTCATTACCGTTCGCATCCAGGACAGGATTGCCATCATCGCCCATCTGAACGTTGTTGTTCAGGTTGTTGATCTGACGACGACCGCTGTTGGTCATCATCATGTTTGCGATCATGTCCATCGTGCCCTGGCGATACTCGGCTGACTCGGTCTGGGCGTTGGCCCCGTCGAATCCACTGCTGTCAACCCTGAGATCGCCGGTACCTCGGCGGACATCGCTGAACGTCCGCGCGATGTTCTGATACTCCTCCTGGGTGACCTGGTTCTGACGCCGTGGGCCGACAAAATCATCCGGGAGTACCTGGAAGCGGCCGGCGAGATCGCGCTGCGCTTGCTGGCGATCCATCATGCCCGCCGGGTCGAGGAGCCCGCCGAGCCCTTCCTGTGACAGTCCGCGCCCGATGTCGCCGACCGTCTGACCTAGCCTGCCAAAAAAGGAGTCGGGTTGAGCCGCTGCAGCGGGGGCGTTCGCGGACTCCGCGGTCACTGCGTCCCCGGTCTGCGGGCCGGAGAACCCGCCCATGAACTGATTCCCTGCTCTGCGAAGAAAGTCGAACATCTTCCCTTCAGCATACCGTCAATGTGAAGGCAGTACCACCGTCGGTCTTGGGCACAGCCCGCTTCGCAACAAAATCAGCACGTTAGGCCGCAAAATTTTTTTCGCCCACCCTAACCTAGGTAGGCAGCAGGCCGAGCCGTGTTGGCTTTCTTGCGCCTCGTTCCAACGTGCTGAGGCGAAGTGACTTTCAGGGAAACTCTTCGGCGCAGTTCTCGACGGAGATTTAGTTCTCTGTG
>JAEUJZ010000088.1 GCA_016794505.1 Myxococcales bacterium | reverse complement strand
CACAGAGATCTCAAGCCGGACAATGTCTTTTTGCTGGAACAGGATGGCAAGCAGGACTTCGTCAAGATCGTCGACTTCGGTATCGCCAAAGCGGCAGAGCGAGACTTATCGACGGGGGATTCCGAGGGGCTGCGGGCGCTGAGCAGCGACGCGATGTCCGAGCTTGAGCAGCAGCTAGCGGGAACGGGCTCGTCGAATATCACCATGGCTGGCACCGTGATGGGCACGCCGGGCTACATGGCCCCCGAGCAGATTCAGGGCCATCCGCAGGATGCACGCGTCGACCAATATGCTCTGGGCTGCCTGCTGTACGAGATGCTGTCGGGGCAGCAGGTGTTCACGGCGAACGGGCCGATGACGCTGATGCTGCGCCACGCGTCGGATCCGGTGACGACCCTTGCCGAGCGCTTGGCCGATGTGCCGGGTGTGACCGGCATACCTGACTCGCTGGACCAGCTGGTCTGCCGTCTGCTGAGCAAAGAGCCACACGAGCGCTTCGCCTCGATGACCGATCTGGCCCAGGCGCTAGAGCGCGAGATTGAGCTGATGCAGCTTCAGCGCGGCGAGCGCACGGTGGTGCCTACCGAGCTTGTGCAGAGCATCAGCCAGCCGCCTGTCTCGCAGTCGCCTGTCTCGCAGTCGCCTGTCTCGCAGTCGCCTGTCTCGCAGCCCGCCGTTCCAGATGCGCCGTTTTGGCGGCAGCCGCTGCTGATTGCTCTTTTGGGTCTTGCTTTGATCTTTGTGGCGACCGCAGGTGCGCTGTGGGGACTGCGGCAGAATCAAGGTGCGGGATCGAAGCTGGCGCAAGAGCTTGTTCTCAAGCCGGGCGAGCTTGTGGCTTGGCGCAAGTCGGCACTGGCAGTGCTGAGCCAGCAAGCACAGCAGAAAACAGACGGTGGGCTGGCGGCTGGGGCACTTGTGGCCTTGGGGCGCAGCCGCGATTCACAGCAGCGCCAAATCTTGGAAGCGACGCTGACTGATGCACGTGCCGATGCCGTGCTGCGGGCTGCGGCTGCTGAAGCGCTGGGGTTCCTTGGAGAGCGCGCAGCGCTGTCAGCTTTGCACAAAGCGGTCGAGGGCCTGGGCGATGCGGCAACTGTGGCCAATAGTCCCGAGCTAGCCAGCCTGCGAGTGGCGGTAGCCGCAGCACTTCGTCAGCTGGGCGATTCGCGCGGCGGCGTGCTGCTGGGCGATGCGCTGCGGGACAGTGACCCGGTGTCCAGCTTACGGGCCGCACTGCTTCTGTGCTCGAAAGAGCCTGCGGCGCTGCGCGAAGTTCTGCAGAGCGCGCTGAGCCTGCCGCAGCTACCCGATGCGCTGCGTTGGGACGTGCTGGCGTGCCTCAGCCGCTTGGGAGACGGCAGTGCCACGGCTACGCTACAGGGTCTGGCTGGAATGGGGACAGCGATGGGAAAAACCGCGGCTGAGGAACCGCGCATCGCTGCCTTGGCGCGCTTGGCACAAGCCGGCGATGCGCAGGCGCTGTCTTTGTTGCGGGGCCTTGCGTCGCGAAGAAATACCCATCAGCTTGTGGCTGCGCAGGAACTGGCGCAGCTTGAGCAAGACGACATCTTGCCGCTCTTGCGCGAAGCGCTTGCGGATTCGAGCGCGTCGCCAGCGGCGCGTCAGTTGGCGAGCACGGGCCTGGCTGCGGTCGGTCGGCCGATGGATGCGCGGACGCTTGGACAGGCGCTAGAACGCCTGCACGCATCATCGGCTGCAGACCCTGGGGTCGAGGCGCTCAAGCAGAGCATTGCGGCGGCCATCGTGCAGATCGTGGCGCGCGAGCCAGCGCTGCTGGCGCGGAACGGCTTGGGCTGGGCTCGCAGTGCCTTTGCCGATCGCAGCTGGGCCAATCGAGAAGCGGCGGCTGCGGTCCTTGGCGATACCTCGGGGGGGGAGCCGCTGCGCCTGTTGACCGAGCTTCTGCGCGACAGCAACAGCAAAGTCCGTCAGTCGGCAGCACGCGCCTTGGGGCGGCGCAGCGAACCGGACGCTCTGCTGACGCTGCGTAGCGCCTATGCGGACAGCGATAGCGATGTGCGCAAAGAGAGCCTGCGCGCGACCGAGCGCCTGATCAGCGCGCTGGGCTTGGCCAAGCGTGGTCAAGTCGGCCCGGTGAGCGTTGTGGACACGGTGGCGGCGGTACGGCCGCTGTTTGAACAAGGCAGCAGCGCAGAACAAGTGGCGGCGGCGGCCGTGCTGCTTCGTTTGGCCGACAAGGCCGCGCAAGACCGAGTGCGCACGTGGCGCAGCACCGACGATGCCGGCATGCGTCGGCTGTACTTTGCGCGCCTGGCGAGCGAGCGCGATGAGCTGCTTGCGGGTCTGAAAGATACGGTGCTGGCTGTGCGCTTGGCTGCCGCCGAGCGCTTGGTCGATCGACACGGCGAGACGGTGCAGAAAGACGCGCTGCCGGTCCTGCAGGAAGCAGTGCGCGCGGGCGGTGAAGAAGCGGTGGCCGCCTATGCGCTGCTGGTTCGCTTGGGCGACCGCTCGACGGTGACTGCACCCGAGCAGGCCTTGCTTAGCGGTGCGACGGGGGACCGCTTGGCGGCCATCGAAGCCATGGCCCGTCTGCCGCATGGGCAGGCCGTGCCGCTGCTGTTGCGAGCCGCGCGCGATCCTGAGTCCTTGGTCCGTCGCTTGGTGGCGGAAGTCGCAGCAGATCTGGGTGAGGCGAGTGGAAATGGACAAGCCGCAGCGGCCGGTGCTTTGGCCCCCGGTGTGCCGGTGTTGCGCGTGCTGGTTGGCGACGTCGATCCCGTTGTGCGCTCGCGGGCCGAGTCGCTGCTTGGACGCTTGCTGCAGCAGAGCAGTACGCCCGAGCGGCAAGCCGCTATCGCAGAGCTCTTGCAGGATGCGCCACCTGTCGGAAAGGCCGCGCCAGAAACCGACACCCGAGGCGCTGCGCAGGCCGGGTCCCCAAGTCGCGATGGCGGAAGTGGCAGCGCGGACGGCGGGGCGGACAGCAGCGCCACAGAGCCCACAACGGCTGGCGAACGTGGCGAAAACAGCGACGGAAAAAATACAGCGCGACCCAAGCCTCTTGCCGCCGAGCCATTTGCCCGAGCCGGGCTAGACGCATTTGCCGCAAGCGATTTCAAAAAGTCGCAGCGCTTGCTTGAGAGAGCCCATGCACTCTGCGGTCGAGACCGCAAACATGCCGCAGAGTGTGCGGTCCTTGTGTACGAGACCTCGTATCGTCTGGGGCAGATCTACGAACAGCAGAAGGCGCTGCCCGAAGCCATGGCCGAATACCAGACGGTCCTGCGCACATCAACGATTCCACGAGGAAAAGCCGAGCTGCGCAGCGCGGCGCAACAGGCGGTGAGCCGTCTGTCGGCGCGTCTGGGGCAGGTCATCGTGCGCAGCCCCGGTAAGCCTGGCAGCAAGAAGGCGTGTGAAGAGGTCACGATGTGGATGCGTCCTGGCCCTGCGCTGATCAAAGTCGGCGGCAAGCTAGAGCCCATCGAGGTCCGGTCACAAGCGGTGACCCACGTGGGCCTGTGCCCATAGGTCGTGCTACGGCGGATGTGAGCGTGCTCTAGACCCTGGGGGCGAGCGACGGACGCAGCAGCGTGCCGCGGTACGCGCCCAGTCACGCACGTTGTCTCGTTCAGGCCCTTGCTCGCCGCCGAGAGAATCAAGTACGATATGGTGAAGTCCCCTCAGACTGTCATCATGACGCTAGAGCGCATAGGGCCATATCGCATCGTCCGTCTGCTCGGAAAGGGCGGCATGGGTGCGGTGTACGAAGGCGTTCACGAAGCGATTGAGCGCCGCGTCGCCATCAAGGTCCTGCATGCCGAGCTAGCGCGTCGACAAGACATCGCGGCCCGCTTCTTCAACGAGGCACGCGCCGTCAATCGCATCGATCATCCCGGTCTGGTGCAAGTGTCTGACTACGGTCAGCTGCCCGACGGCATGGCGTACATCGTCATGGAGTTCCTAAAGGGCGAGACGCTGGGTCAGCGCATCAAGCGCGTCGGCGGACGCTTGCCTTCTGGGGACGTGATTCGCATCGGACGGCAGGTGGCGTCGGCCTTGGCCGCGGCGCACGACAAAGACATCGTGCATCGCGATCTCAAGCCGGACAACATCATGATCGTCCCCAACTCGGATGTACCAGGGGGCGAGCTGAGCAAGGTCTTGGACTTTGGCATCGCCAAAGTGGCCGAAGCGCAAGGCGGCGATAGCGAAGCGCACACGCGTGCCGACGCGCTCTTGGGTACGCCGCGCTATATGTCGCCCGAGCAGTGTCGCGGCGGAGGCCACACCGATTCGAAGTCCGACGTGTACTCGCTTGGCGTGATTTTTTATGAGCTCTTGGCAGGGGCACCGCCGTTCGCGGGAAGCTCACACGGTGAGCTCATCGTGCAGCACATGATGCAGCCACCGCCGCCCTTGAGCGAGCGCGCCGATCCCAGCGCATCGGCTGCCCTGGTGCAGCTTGTCATGCGCATGCTGCTCAAGGACAAAGACGCCCGCCCGACGATGAAGCAGGTGGTCGGTGAGCTAGACCGCATGGGCGGTTACATGAGCGGCGTCTTCGGCGTCGTGCCGGCGGTGGGCGGTGCCTCGGGAACCAGCCTCGGGGCGGTGGTCGTGCCGACGGGGCCGGGTACGGGCTCACTACCGGGTCAGCCGGCGATTGCCAGTCAGCCCGGAGTGGTTTCGAGCAGCCATCCCAGCCAGCCAGGCCAAGTGGTGATGGCTCTAGCGTCGATTCCTGGCACGGGCACGACGCCATCTTTGCCAGGGCAGAGTCCGCCCAGCGTTCCGCCATCGACGCTGGGCTTGGCGAGCGGTCAGGCGCCACCGCGACAGCGCTGGCCTATCGCAGTCGCCGTGGGCAGTGTGATTGGGGCCGTCGCGGTAGGGCTGGTGCTGGTGCTTACGCTCAGCAAGCCGCCGCCTTCTCCTCCCGTGCCGCCGCCGCCGCCGCCGCCGCCGCCCAAAGTCGAGCAGGCCGTGACACCGCCGCCGAAAAAGACCGTGCGCTGGAGCGTAAACAGCCAGCCCGGTGGCGCCATGGTCATTCGCCAGCGCGACGGCAACATCCTTGGGGTGACACCGCTTACGCTGAACAACCCAGCCGGCGAGGGCAGCGAGTCGCTGCGCATCGTGCTGCAGGGCTATGCGGAAGAAGCGGTGAAGATCGATCTGAGCCAGGACTTCGACCAGAGCTTCGAGCTTCGCAAGAGCAAGACCCGCGAGAAGGGGCGCAAAAAGGGCTATGAAAAGGGCAATCTCACTGTCTTGGACTAGTCAAAGATGCGCCCTGGCACACGGGCTCAGTGTGCTGGTGCTGCTGTTGGTGATGACCGGCGGGGCACGGGCGGCCAATCCGTCGGATGAGGGCTGCAATCAAGATGAGGTGTGCCGCAGCCTGTTTGTAAAAGGAAAGAATCTATATAAAGAACAGGATTACGGTGCTGCATTAAAGATGTTCATGGGGGCCTATGAACGAAGGCAGACGCCAATTTTGTTGATAAATATAGGTCGTACATTACAAAAGCTCGGACGCCCCAAAGAAGCGTTAGATTACTATCAACGCTGCCAGGATGCCGCAAAGACGGATAACGATCTGCAGGAAAAACTGGCGGTGTATATCGCCGAGACCAAGGCGCTGATCCGGGACGCACCGGCCGAGCCCAGCAAGCCCGATCCAGTGAAGACGGACCCCAGCGCCGAGCCGCCACCGCCCCCTTTGACCCGGCCGCTGACACCCGTGGCACCGGGGTCTGAGGGCAAGCCGATATACAAGAAAGGTTGGTTCTGGGCCGTGGTGGTTACAGGCGTAGTGGTCGTCGGTGCCGGGGTCGCAACAGGCATCTATTTTGCGACCAAGCCCACCCCTGACCCTATGCTGGATCCCGATATCACTGGGGTCCGGCCGATGTTTTAGGCTTTGATTCACTATAGGAGTCCTGTGATGAAGTTTAATGCACGAATCATATCCACGATTTTGGTATCGATATTTGCGCTGCTCTTGGTGGGGACGCGCACCGGCTGTGGCCCGTATGATTCCGGCTCAGACGACATCACGGTCCTGGTTACCGTCGAGGGCCTGACGGGCAGTGTCTCATCGCTGTCGGTCTCGACGACGCTGGATGGCCGCGCGTCGCTGGCTCCCATCCCCGACCTGACGCAGCGCCTGGACAAGTTCGCCATCTTTCTGCCCCGC
This sequence comes from Myxococcales bacterium, assembly GCA_016794505.1. Lineage (GTDB taxonomy): Bacteria > Myxococcota_A > Polyangia > Palsa-1104 > JAEUJZ01 > JAEUJZ01. The sequence continues at coordinate 116,245 of JAEUJZ010000088.1, read as the reverse complement.
AACACAAATGGCGTGCTCGCCGTGAGCATCGTCGGTCACTCCGCCGACAACTGCGTGGTCGCCAAGGGCCAGGCCGAGGTGCAGGTCAAGCCAGCGCCCCCGACGTTTGTGCGGCTTTCCGTGCCGATTTCGTCCTCGGCAGTTGGGGCGACCAAGCAGTGCGCGCTGCGCGTCGAGTTGTATGGCACTGGCAAGATCACCTCGACGCCGCCGGGCATCGACTGCAGCGCCACCAATGGCAAGGCCGTCACCTGTTCCGGGGACTTCCCCGTGGGCACGCAGGTCACGCTGGCCCCGACGGTCGACAACAAGGTGTACGGCGTTAGCTTCGACGGGCTGTGCAAGGCGGCGGGCACGTGCAGCTTCACGTTCAATGCGCCCGGCACGGTGCGTGTCGGCTTCGCGGGTCGCGTCTGCAGCAAAGACAACTGGTGCTGGTACAGCCCGCTGCCGCAAGCCAACCCCATGCGGGCCATCTGGGGCGCGGCCACCGACGATATCTGGGCGGTTGGCGACTCGGCCACCATCCTGCATTTCGACGGCGGTGCTTGGTCGGGCGGCGGCCCGTCTGGGCTGGCCCCCACCGATTTCTACGGCGTCTATGGCGTCAGCCCGACGAACATCTGGGCGGTTGGGACCAACAGCGGCCTGATGCAGTACGACGGAAACGGCTGGAAGGTGTCGCCGCAAAGTGGCTCGGTGCCGTCGGGAAGCCCGCAGACCCTGCGCGCCGTCTGGGGCAGCGCGCCGAACGACTACTGGGCCGTCGGCAGCTCTGGCGTCATCCTGCGTTACAACGGCACCAACTGGTCCGAGTTTGCCGGCAGTCGCGCGCTGACGACCAACACGCTGCTTGGCATCTGGGGCAGCGCCGCCGACGATGTCTGGGCCGTGGGCAGCAATATCGTTTTGCGTTTTAACGGCACAAGCTGGGCCGTGGATAGCGCTGCAATGGCGCTGCTTTCTGGCAATACGCTGTATGCCATTTCTGGCACAGCCAAAGACCGCATTATTGCAGTGGGCAGCGGCGGCCGAGTGATCCGCTACAATGGAACCGCATGGTCGCTGGATCCGATGAGCGGTACCATTGGTATCTCGACCACATACGCTCTGTCTGTTACTGGAAATGGTGCTATCGCCGTTGGCACGAGCTTAGGCGGCGGGATCGGTGGCAGTCGCTTTGACAACAATTCTTGGCAGTTCACTGCGGCTCCTGGGAACTTGACCGTATTTGGTGTGTACGCCAGCTCGCTAACAGATGCATGGGCCGTTGGTGATCTTGGATTACTGTTGCACTATGATGGACAGGCATGGACTGTTCCGCAGATTTCGACGCCTGCACAAAACTATACATTATTTAATGTATGGGGTAATTCCCCGAGCGATGTGTGGGCAGTCGGCAGCAGCGGAACTATACGTCACTTCGATGGCGAATCCTGGAGTGCTAGTCCCTCGAATTCATCAAGTACGCTGCTCAACGTCTGGGGCTTTAACCTCAGCAATGTCTTTGCCGTCGGCACCTCTGGTACGTTCCTAAAGTACAACGGTACGATGTGGGCTGCAGTTCCTGGATCCAGCACCGCTACGACGGCTGAGCTGCGCGCCGTGTGGGGCAGCTCGGCCTCGGCGGTCTGGGCGGTGGGCGCTTTTGGCAGCACCATCGCGTACTACGATGGCAATGCGCTGGCTGTCAATGGACAGAGCAACGTCATCACAACCGGCAGCCTATTCGGTCTGCATGGAACCAGTCAAAGCAATGTTGTGGCGGTAGGTTCTAACGGTCAGTGCCCATCCGGTAGTGCGACGAGCTGCAACACGATCCGCTATGCTTCTTTGCCACCTACGTTTAATCTGCAATGGAATGCACAGACCGTTGCTGGGGCCGCAAGCTCTGCCTCACTGCGCGCGGTCTGGGGTTATAACACGCCCAATACACGATTCTGGGCGGTCGGATCGAGTGGCACGATGACCTTCTTTGATGGCTCGAACTGGACGACCCCAAGCCAAAGTGGAACATTGACAACGAGCTCGTTGAACGATATCTGGGGAACGGGTGCGAATCATATTTTGGCAGTTGGCAATTTCCCAAACGTTGTCCTGCGATACGACGGAGCAACCTGGTCCATCATGGAACCGGCAGTACGCAATATAAGCCTGAATGGTATCTGGACAGGTGCTACCAATGACGCATGGGTAGTCGGTAGTAGCGGCATACTCATGCGCTATATGCCGTAGCTGCAATTCGCCAACCCAATCTGCCCGCAGCTTGGCGCCGCTGCGTGCCATGCTGCCCCGACCCAAGGCCAAGCCCCAGTCCAAGCCCAAGGCCAAGCCATGAAAACGAGACCGGCCCTGTTTGCTGCCATCGTTGTGAGCTGCTTCGGAGCCTGCGGGGTACTGGGGCCGCCGGATCTGTCGGGGGTGTACCAAGCTTCGATCCACACCGAGGACAAGACTGGCTGTGGCCCCGGCTCTCCGGTGGCTGGCGTCTCGATCTTTCGACTCGAACCCGTCAACCTGCTCGGCACGCAGGCCTACAAATACGAGCTCTGTTACTCGACTGCGCCATCCTCGTGTCTGGACCTGGGGCTCTTGTCGATTCGCTTTACGACGCCCGCAAGCGATGGCTGGACCGACGACACCTATACCGCGACAAGCTCGGGCTCTAGCTGCGCGCTTTCGCACTCGGTCTCAAGCGCGGTCCGGCAAGGCGATAGCGGGCTGCGTGTCGAGTTTCGCCGCTACAGGCTGCAGTCGAGCATCCCAGCCAGCGGGTGTACCCGGCAGGCCGCCATCGACCAAAGGGACTCGCTGACGTGTGTGTCCAGCGAGCTGCAGATCGCCACGCGCGTGAACTAAAAGCGCAAGCTGCGGCGTGCCGGCATGGCTACAGCCGCGTCGCTGTCAACAGCACGTGCGGCTGAAAAAGATCGGGCACCAAGCCGGCGCGTGCGCGCAGACCTTGCCGACGCAAAAGGGCCAGCCAGTCTTCGTGATGGCGGTAGCTCGCGTCGGAACCAGCAGTCTGTGGCTCGCCGAGCACGCGGGTCAGGGTCTGATGCACCGTCCAGTCGATGAGCTCGGCCACGCGCGTGCCCAACAGCGACTCGGTGGTGCGCTCTTTGATAATCAGCATCCCGCCTGGTTGCAGAAGGGACGCCAAGCGAGCCAGCACCTCTTCATGGGCCGAGAGCGGCAGGTGAGAAAGCGCATCGATGGCGTAGATCGCGGCGACGCCCGTCGGAAGCTCGACCGTCTGCACATCGCCGAGCAGGTAGCGGTTCTGCGCCAGCCCCAGGTCGCGGGCCAAGCGCTCGGCGCGCTGGATCTGCGTCGGCTGGTTGTCGATGCCGATCAGCACGCGCCCCGGAGCAGTCTGCGCCAGATACGCCGTCACCAGGCCCGCGCCGCAGCCGACGTCCAAGATCACGCCCTGGCTGGGCAGCAGAAGATCGACGGCCGAAAGCAGGCTCTGCCGCAGCGAAAACAGACGCAGCGCGGCGACCGCTTGCTCGCGCGAGGGCAGGGCCCGACGAATGGCCTGCATCGCCTGCGTCGAAGAGGCCTCGCTGCTGGGCAGATCCAAGGCAGAGGTCTGGACCGCGGGGACGGCCTGAGGATCTGCTGGCACAGCGGGCTGCTCCAGGCTGAGCTCGGCGAGCTCTGCGACAGCAGCGACATCAGGTTGGGTCGGCTCAGCCGACGCAGCGGGCCGCGGCTCGGCAGCGATTACATCGCTCGGCTCGCTGCCAGCCGGCGGCACATCCGTCGGCAGCTCAGCGACGGCAGGGCTGGCGGGAATGGGCTCGGCCATGGGCGCGGCTTCTGCGACGCTCGGCGGCGCGATAGCGGGCACGGCGTGCTCAGCAACCTCTGCGGCGGCAGCGGCGCTCTCTACACTTGCATCGTCTGCTGTCGGAGCGGTGGCCAGCGCTGTGCGATCCGTGCTGCGGGTGGTGCTGCGGGTGACTTTCTTCTTTTTCGGGCTTGCTTTGGCGCTCATAGCGGCGGCAGTTTGACGCGGCACGCTAAGGCGATCAATGCCTTTTGACGCAACGCGGCAAGGGCGTGCGTCCAAGCGGCGGGCCGTGCTACCAAGGGGCATGCCGTCTGTCGAACGCGCCATCGTAGCCCTGGGCAGCAACCTGGGGCCGCGCGCTCACAACCTGAGCTTCGCGTTGCGTGAGCTTGCGCCGCTTGTTGCGGTGTCGCAGGTGTTCGAGACCGATCCCGTCGGTGGTCCCGCGCAGCAAGGGGCCTTTTTCAACCTGGTGGCCAGCCTGGATACTGCGCTTGATCCCCACGCGTTCTTGCGGCGCTGCCAGGCCATTGAAGCGGCGGCGGGCCGCACCCGCGACGTACATTGGGGACCGCGCACGCTCGATATCGATGTCCTATTTTTCGGCGACCGCTGTCTGTGCAGCCCCGATCTGGTCTTGCCGCACCCTCGCTTTGCCGAGCGCCGCTTCGTGTTGGCGCCGCTGCACGAGGTTGCACCCGAGCGCTGTCCGACTGGCTGGCGTGAGCGGCTTCCGGCGCTGGGCGTCCATCCGCGCGGTCCGCTGTCGGTGCTGATCGAATCGCTTAGGAACCGCTGACCGCTTTGGGGAAGACGCGCTCGGGGCCTGGCTTCAGCTTGATCTCCAGCTTTTCAAACATCACCTCGCCCGTCGCTTCGGCATGCAGGACGCGCGGCAGCTTTCCGTACAGCTTCGTCGGGGACTCGGGTGTCTTGGCGGCAGAGGCGCACACCGTCAAGTCGGCACCCCAGCGCGAAAACACCTCGATGCCAAAGCTGCCGGCTTCGCTGCCGCGCATGGTGCCAAGGATCTTGGCGTTCTTGGCCAGGCAGTCACCCTCGGCGACATAGACCCAATAGGTCATGCCTGCGGGAAGCGGGCCGATGATTTTTCCGGTGAGCTCGACCTCGCAGCTTGGCGGGTGCGCAGGCTTGGCTTGGCCGGCCGCGGGCTTGCTCGACTCGGCCGGCGGGGCAGGCTTGGCCGTCGGGGCGGCGGCGGGCTTGGCCGTCGGGGCGGCGGCGGGCTTGGCCGTCGGGGCGGCGGCGGGCTCAGCGGCTGCGGCGGACCACGCCACCTGTGGCAGGGATAAAAACGACGCGATGCCGGCCGTCAGAAGACCGCCAGCGAGCACACCGGCAAAGGAAGATCGAGAGGGTCTCATGGAGGACTCAGCCTATCACGGGCACATCAGCCGGCCGTCGGCGAAAAACACCACGGCACATGCCGCAGCAAGGGGAGCGCAGAGCGGACGGTGGTGCTCTGCAAGACCCGACGTTGTGCGCCAGCAGCTGCGATGCCTGCGCACCGGGGGATGCCAGACCCGGTCCTGGCCACGGTGAAAACTTGACACTCTCCGTCGACGGTGAGTAGATGGCCTGCCGTAGTGCCACACCATGCTCGCCCTGCAAGAATGCCCGCCGATCGAGGCGCCCCCGCACCGCTCTGTAATGGTGGATGAGGTGCTGAGCCTGCTCAATCCGCAGGCGGGGGGCGTGTATTGCGATGCGACGCTGGGCGCGGGGGGACACAGCGAGCAGATCCTCTTGCGCAGCGGCCCCGATGGGCGGGTCTTTGGCATCGATCGCGACCTACAGGCCCTGAAGGTGGCCTCAGACCGACTGCAGCGCTTCGGCGAGCGATTTGTGCCGATCCATGGCCGCTTCAGCGACGTGGCCAGCCTGCTCGCGGCGCAGGGGGCTCCGCTGCTCTCAGGCCTTATCGCAGACCTCGGCGTGTCGTCCATGCAGCTTGACCAAGCGGCGCGGGGGTTTTCCTTCCAGCGACGCGGCCCCATCGACATGCGCATGGACGAGACCAGCGGCGAGACAGCGCTGGCACTGATTGGCCGACTCGACGAGGGAACGCTGGCCGACGTGCTGTTTCACTATGGTGAAGAGCGCAACAGCCGCCGTATTGCTGCGGGCTTGAAGCAGGCGTACGCCGATGGGTTGCTCAGCGATACCTTGGCGCTGGCGGACGTGGTTCGTCGGCACAGCGGCTCTTCCAAAGATCACCACAAGCACCCGGCGACGCGGACCTTTCAGGCGCTGCGCATTGCCGTAAATGACGAGCTGCGTCAGCTGCATCAGCTTCTGCAGGTGGCTCCGACGCTGCTGGCCCCAGGTGGGCGTCTGATCATTCTGACGTTCCATTCGCTAGAGGATCGTCTGGCCAAGCAGTCACTGAAGCAGCCGCCATGGGTGGTACTGACGCGACGAGCGGGCGCTCCGTCGGATGAAGAGATCGCGGAAAACCCGCGCGCTCGCTCTGCTCAGCTGCGCGCTGCCGAGCGGTCCTCGTTGCCTGTGGCGAGGGCAGGTGAGGGGGCAGCATGAGCGCAGAGCACCTGTCCGAGGAGCGTCTGTCCTCAGATCGCGGGCCGTCTGAGCGAGGGAAAAGCGAGCGCGCATCGACGAAAGTGTCGACGGGCAAGCCGACATCGGGTCGACCTGCTGTGGGCAAAGCAGCCGCTGGCAAGCAGCTTGGGCTGCGTCCGTCGCGGGCGGGCCTGCCGCGCGTGCCCCTGCTGCGTTCGCTGGCCGAGTCGGTTCACTCGCCGCTTTATGGCGTGCTGGTCGCGGTGAGCATCGCTGTCTTGGTGGGTGCGGCGCTGCTGCACGTCTGGACGCGTCTAGAGGTCATTCGGATCGGCTATGCGCTGTCGGAACAGACCAAGCTGCACCGCGCCCTGCGCGAGCACGAGCAGCGACTGCGCCTAGAGCTTGCGACGCAGAAAGATCCAGCAGCCATCGAGCGGGTCGCACGCGAGCAGCTACACATGGCGCCACCCGATCCCTCGTCGATCCGCATCTTGGGGCGAGCGGGGCGTGGGCCGTCAGCCAGCCGCTTGCATCCGACGGGTGCGCCAGGGGTCAGCAGGGCTGGAGAGGCGCCATGACGCAGCTCTCGCCAAGCGCTTCGCCGCTGCAGCCAAACTCGGGTCGGCCGCGGGCTGCGGGCCCCGGTGAGTCTGGGGTGCTGCCGATGGGAAACGACAGCCAAAAGACCAGCGCGCTGCGCTTGGCCGTCGTCTCGGTTCTGCTGGGCTGTGGGATCTTGGGACTGGGGCTGCGCGCGTATTTCATGCAGGTCGCTCAGCGCGATCTATACCGAGCACTTGCTGAGGAACAATACCTAAAAGAAGTCGAGCTGACGCCGCATCGCGGCCGCATCTTTGACCGCATCGGCACCGAGCTCGCAGCCTCGGCGGAAGTCGACTCGGTGTACGTTCACCCGCTGCAGCTTCGGGGCGCGGTGGCCGAGCCGGCCCGGCGCGCGGTGGCCGAGAAGCTGGCCAACATCCTCCATCTCGATGCCGAGGATCTGTTTCGCAAGCTGTTTTCCGAGAGGCACTTCGTCTGGATCAAGCGCCGCGTGCTGCCCGACGAAGCGCGCCGCGTGCGCGAGCTGAACCTGCCCGGTTTGGCGTTGGCGCAGGAGCCCAAGCGGTACTACCCAAACCGCAGCTTGGCCGGCACGGTCTTGGGCTGGGCCGGCATGGATGCCTCGGGGCTTGAAGGCGTCGAGCTGGCGTATGACCGCTTTCTGCGCGGCAGCAAGTCGACGATTGTCGGGCTTAAAGACGCCCGCGGTCGCAACGTGCTGGTTGGCGGCGTCGGAGAAGTGAGCCGCGATCACGGCAACGATGTCTATCTGAGCATCGACAAGTTCATCCAGTACCGTCTGGAACAGGCGCTGGAAGAGGGCGTGAGCAGCGTGCGCGCCAAGGGCGGGGCTGCGGTGGCGCTGGATCCCCGCAACGGCGAGATCGTCGCGATGGCCTCGGTGCCCTCAGTCAACCCCAATGACCCCGCGGGAGCGCGGGAGCGCGGTGCCAGAAACCGCGCTGTGACCGACCCCTTTGAGCCAGGCTCGACGGTAAAGCCTTTCACGCTGGCTGCGGCCTTGGAAGCCGGCGCAGTGTCGGTGAATGACGAATGGGACTGCGAAAACGGCGCCTGGCGGGTGGGACGGGTCACGCTGCACGACGCCGAGCCCGAGGGCGTGCTGACGACGACGCAGGTGCTGGCGCGCAGCTCAAACATCTGCACCGCGAAGATCGCGCGGCGACTGGGTAAGGACAAGCTGTACCTATTTCTGCGCCAGTTGAGCTTCTTTGCCCCGACGGGAGTCGACCTGCCCGGCGAGCGCGCAGGCCAGGTGCGGCCGGTGGCGGACTGGGGCGATATCGCCTTTGCCAACATCAGCTTTGGCCAGGGCATGACGGCCACTCCACTTCAGCTGGCGGCGGCTCTTTCGGCCATTGCCAACGGCGGCACGTTGTACCGCCCACATATTGTTCGGCGCATTGTCTCACCGACGGGGCAGACGCTGCTTGATGCACCGGCCAGCGGTCGCCGCGTCATGACCAGCAGCACCGCCGATCAGGTCAGCCGCATGCTGCGCGCCGTCATGATGAAAAAGGGCACGGGCGAAAAGCTCGACATTCCCGGCTATCCGGTGGCGGGCAAGACCGGCACGGCGCAGAAGGTCGACCCAGCGACGCGGCGTTACTCGCCCGAGTTCTGGTCGTCGTCGTTTATGGGGTATGCCCCCGTCGACAGTCCCCGGCTGCTTTTGTTCATCGTCATCGACGAGCCCCAAGAAGGACACTACGGCGCCGAGGTGGCGGGGCCGATCTTCGTCAAGGTGATGGCGGCGGCTTTGCCGTACTTGGGGGTCCCTCCGCGGATTAGCCCCGAGGGCGCAGCAGATGCGCCCGCCAGCGTTGGACGCGCGACGCCGGTTCGTCGCGACAGCGAGCCGAGCCCGAGCCCGAGCCCGGCGACCATCCCCGACTTCACCGGCATGGGTCTGGGACGCGCGCTGGAAGTGGCCCGCCAAGCCGGCCTGCGCCTGGAAGTCCGCGGCAGCGGCCTCGTCGTCGGACAAGAGCCTGCGCCGCACAGCGCCCGTTACAGCCCGGTGTGTCAGCTTCGCCTGGCACCTGCCCAATAACCGATGCGAGCCGCCCGATGAGCCCTGGCCCGACCCTCTCTGCCCAGATGACCCTCGCCGAGCTTTTGCACGGGGTCGCCGTCGTCGACTTCCTGGAAGGCGCAGTCGCTGCCAGTTCCAGCCCAGCACCGGGGGCGTCTGCGGGCTCGACCCTGCTGCAGCAGGCGGTCGCGGATGTGCGCGAGGACTCGCGCGTGGTGCAGGCCGGAGATCTGTTTGTTGCCGTACCAGGGCAGACCGTCGATGGCCATGCCTATGTCGCGACGGCGGCCGAGCGCGGAGCCATCGCTGCTGTCGTCGAGAAGCGCTGTGCCGTGGCCATCCCACAGATCGTCGTGCGCAGCAGTGCCGAGGCGCTGTCGCTGATCGCCGCCAATCGCTACGGTCGCCCCGCTGATTCGCTGAAGCGGGTCGCGGTCACCGGCACCAATGGCAAGACGACGACGACGCACTTGGTGGAAGCACTCTTTGAGGCCGCGGGGATGCCCTGTGGCGTGATCGGCAGCATCGCCTATCGCTTTGGCAGCATGCGCTGGCCGGCTCCGCTGACCACACCGACGGCGCTGCTCTTGCACCAGACGCTGGCCGAGATGGTGGCACACGGCGCTCGCGCGGTCGCGATGGAGGCCTCGTCGCATGCGCTGTCGCTGCAGCGCCTTTCGGGGCTGCGCTATCACGTCGCCGCCTTCATGAATCTTACGCAAGATCACTTAGATTTCCATGGCGACATGGAGACGTATTTTCAGGCCAAGCTGCGTCTGTTCCATCAGCACCTGCTGCCGCCCGAGCTAGGCGGTCGCGCCGTGGTCCTGATCGACGACGAAGCCGGACAGCGCATCGCCCAGAGCCTGCCGCCTGCGGCCTGCTTGCGGGTGTCGCTGAGCGCTGCCGCCGACATCTCGCTTCTGCAGGAACGGCAGGGGCTCGACGGTACGCAGGCGCGCTTTCAGACGCCGCTTGGCGAGCTGGCAATTTCGTCGCGCCTGACCGGACGCTTCAACCTGGCCAACCTGGCCGTCGCCGTCGGCATTGGCGTCGCGCTGGGGCTGGACAAGGACACCATCGCCCGCGGCCTGGCCCGCATCGAGGGCGTCCCCGGTCGGCTTGAGCGCGTGGCCTTGCCGAAAAGCGCGGGTGCTGCGCCGCTGACTGGACCATCGGTGTTTGTCGATTACGCCCACACGCCCGATGCCCTAGAGCGCGTGCTTGGCACCTTGCGCGTGCTCGGCAGCCCGGACGCCAAGCGAGGCCGACTGTTCGTCGTGTTTGGCTGTGGTGGCGACCGCGACACCAGCAAGCGGGCACCCATGGGGCGCATCGCCGCGAGCTTGGCTGACATTGTCGTGGTGACTTCGGACAACCCGCGCAGCGAAGATCCCCGCGCCATCGTCGCTCACATCGTCCGTGGCATTGTCGGCGATGGCACGTCGGCGATTCCGACCGTGCCCGAGAGGCTAGAGCGTCCAGCGCTGACCACGGCGCGCAGCGGCTATTTCGTCGAGGTCGATCGGCGGCAGGCGATTTCTGCAGCGCTGCTCTCGGCACGGCCCGAAGACATCGTGTTGATCGCCGGCAAAGGGCACGAGGACTACCAGATCATCGGCACGCAGAAGCAGCACTTTGACGACCGCGAAGAGGCGCAGCGCGTGCTCTCGGCGGCTGCGGCTTCGACGGCTCCGCGCTCGGGATCCCCGAGCAGTCCGCTGATCACGACGAGCGCGGCCGTGGCCAGCCACATCGAACTGCCGCTGGAGCGCGTGCTGCAAGCCACCTCGGGCAAGCTGCTGCGCGGCGGCGCCTATCGCTTCACGGCCGTCACCATCGACAGTCGCGCGGTGCTTCCCGGTGCGCTGTTCGTCGCGGTGCGCGGGCAAAAACAGGACGGGCATCAGTTCTGCGCCCAGGCGGTGTCCGCGGGAGCCGCCGGGGTGCTGGTCGATCGCGGCAAGGCCCCCCGCCTGCCCGATGCTCAGCCCTGCGCGGTCATCGAGGTCGCAGATACGCACGTCGCACTGGGCCAGATCGCTCGCGCCCATCGCGAGGCACCCGAGATCGCCGGCAAGCTGCGCGTTGTCGGGGTCACCGGCTCGTCGGGAAAGACCTCAACCAAGGAGCTTATCGCCGCGATCCTTTCGACGTCTGCCGGCGATCCGGCCGAGGTGCTGAAGACCGAAGGCAACTTAAATAACCACTTCGGTGTGCCGCTGACGCTTCTGCGGCTGCGACCCGGTCAGCGCTTCGCGGTGATCGAAATGGGAATGTCGGCGCGCGGCGAGATTGCCTACCTGACCTCTCTAGCCCGCCCCGATGTGGGCGTCCTCACCAACGTCGGCCCCGCGCACCTTGAGACGCTGGGCTCGCTCGACCACATCGCGGCCGCCAAGGGCGAGCTGTTTGGCGGCTTGCTCGACGGGGCCACCGCTGTCTTTGCAGCCAATCGCGAGCACGAGCGCGTGCAGCGTCAGGCAATCTTGGCCGGCGCGACGCCGCCAGGGCGGGGTGGGCGCCTGCGCGCGGCCGTGGCGCTGCGCGATGACGGGGAAGACGCGCCGCTCGCGGCTTCGGAACGCGGCAGCGAGTTCGTGCCGGTGGTTCGTTACCGGCTGTTGGCCCAGCGCAAAGACGGCATTGATGTCGAGCTGCACTGTCAGACGGCGTCTCTCGACGGCAGTCCGACCGAGGGCCCACGTCGCGTCGTGGCCCAGGTGCCGCTTCTGGGCATGCACCAAGCCGACAACGCCGCACTGGCCGCCGCCGCCGCCTTGGCCTTGGATGTGCCGCCGGTCCTCATCGCGCACGGTCTGCAGCGTGTCGTGCAGGCCAAGCACCGCGGGCAAGTGATCGAGGTGGCGGGTCGCTATGTCTTAGACGACTGCTACAACGCCAACCCGGCATCGACGGCGGCGGCGCTGCGAACGCTGACCGCACTGCGCGGGTCGGCTCAGGCCGTGGCAGTGCTGGGCGATATGCTAGAGCTTGGTCCGACGGAAGACGCGCTGCACGCCGAGATCGGCGAGGTCGCGGCAGGCTGCGGCCTTGCCCACCTGATCACGGTGGGATCGCGCGCCCGTCACACGGGCCAGGCGGCGCAGGCCCACGGTCTGTCCGCGACGCACGCCGAGTCGTCGCAGCAGGCAGCGGCTCTGGCCGCGGCACACACGCGGGCCGGCGACTGGATCCTCATCAAAGGCTCACGCGGCATGGCGCTGGAGCAGGTGCTCGATCACCTGCGCGCCACGCTGGTTCCACCTCTTTCGACGACTGCCGCTGGCCCGGCCATGCCTGGCGACGACGCGGCGCACTAAGACCATGCTCTATCACCTCTTATATCCTCTGCATGTCCATCACGCCCTGCGCTGGCTGAACTTGGTGCGGTATGTCTCGACGCGCACCATCTTGGCCATCCTCACCGCGCTGATCTTGAGCCTGGTCCTAGGTCCCTGGTTTATCGATCGCCTGCGTCGCCTGCAGATCGGCGAGACCATTCGCACCGACGGTCCCGAGACGCACAAGAAGAAGGCCGGCACGCCGACCATGGGCGGCACGCTGATCTTGTTTTCGCTGGTCATCCCAACGCTGCTTTGGTGCGACCTGACCAACCGCTTTGTCTGGGTCGTCCTCGCCATCACCACCAGCTATGGCCTGATCGGCTTTCTCGACGACTATCGCAAGCTGCGCGTGTCAAAAAAGGGCCTGCCCGGCCGTACCAAGCTGATCTTGCAGACCCTCGTCACCGTCGGAGTCGTCGGATACATCTTCTATTCCAACCTGTTCGATGTCGACCTGCGCTTCCGCGTGGCCATTCCGCTGGTCGATTTTTACAAGCACCCCTTGGTCATGATCGGGCCGCTTTATGTGCTGTTTGCCGTGCTGGTCATCGTCGGTAGCAGCCATGGCGTCAACATGACCGACGGCCTGGATGGGCTGGCCATCGGCCCGGTGATCATCGCGGCGGGCACCTTCCTGATCCTGGCGTATGGCGCGGGCACGGTGATCAAGGGCTTTAACATCGCCGAGTACCTAAAGATCCCCTACATCTACGGCGCGGGCGAGCTGGCCATTTTCTGCGGTGCCTTGGTCGGGGCCAGCGTCGGGTTTCTATGGTATAACACGTATCCGGCGCAGATCTTTATGGGTGACGTTGGCTCGCTGTCCTTGGGTGGTGCGCTGGGCACGCTGGCCGTGCTCACCAAAAACGAGCTGACGCTGTTCATCCTGGGCGGGGTCTTCGTCGCCGAGACGGTCTCGGTGATGCTGCAAGTGGTGTCGTTCAAGACGACCGGCAAGCGCATCTTCAAGATGGCGCCCCTGCATCACCACTTCGAGCTCAAGGGCTGGGCTGAGCCCAAGGTCATCGTGCGCTTCTGGATCATCGCGGTGATGCTGGCGCTGATTGCGCTGGCGACGCTGAAGGTGCGCTAGGCATGGCCGCTCAAGCGGAACTGCCGTCGCAAGTCGCCGTGGTCGGCCTGGGCCGAAGCGGCCTTGCGGTCGTGCGCTTTCTTTTGCAGCGGGGCGTCACCGTCCTGGCCTGCGACGACCGCGACGAAGCCGCGCTGCGTCCTGCCCTGTCTGAGCTAGGCCCGCTGCGCAACGATCCGCGCCTGCGGCTGCACCTGGGAGGGCTGCGGGCCGATGTGCTGTGCTCGGTCGGACTCGTGGTGCTGTCGCCGGGTGTGCCGCCCACGCGCGAGCCAATCGTCGCGGCGCGGACCGCCGGTATCGCCATCACCGGAGAGATCGAGCTGGCCTGTCTTTTCGTCGCTGCGCCCATCGTGGGCATCACCGGCACCAACGGAAAATCCACGGTGACCAGCCTGTGCGGCGCCATCGCCGAAGAGACCGGGCAGCCGTCCTTTTGTGGTGGCAACCTGGGCACGCCGCTTATTTCCGCCGTCGCAGACGGCTCGCCAGCTATCGGGCCACAGGGCATCGTCGTCTGCGAGCTATCGTCGTATCAGCTAGAGACCGCGACCCGCCTGCACTGCGTGGCCGCGGCGGTGCTGAACCTGACGCCGGATCATCTCGACCGCTATCCTTCGCTTTCGGCCTATGGCGATGCCAAGGCGCGCATCTTCAATAACCCCGTCGCGATCACCGATGGCGTATCGCAGCGGCCGGGCCTTAAGCGCGTGCGCGTGCTGTGCGCCGACGATCCCGAAGTGCTGGCTCTGTACGAGCGCAGCCATGGACAGGCGCCGGCCCTGCTGTTTTCGACGCGCACGACGCCGCCGCAGGGGCTTTTCATCGGTCCGCACCAACTGTCCGCCTGGGTCGACGAGCCGCGCGGCGATCTGGTGTTGAGCCTGCCGCAGGCGAGCGCCGAAGAGCGCTATCCCATCGCTGAGCTTCAGATCATCGGTCGACACAACCAGGGCAACGCGCTGGCGGCGCTGCTCTTGATGCGCGCCTCGGGCTTGGCTCGCGCTGAGCATGCGCGGGCCGCGCTGCGTCGCTTTGCGCCGCTGCCTCATCGCATGCAGCTTGTCGGCGAGCACGCCGGGATTCGCTATTACGACGATAGCAAGGGCACCAATGTCGATGCCGTGGTCGCTGGGCTCGACGGCTTTCCCCGTCCGTTTTCGCTGATCGCGGGCGGTCGTCACAAAGGCGGCAGCTATGCGCCGCTGGTGAAGGTCCTTTCCGACCTGCCCAAGAAGACGCCTTGCCGCGGTGTCATCGCCATCGGCGAAGCCGCGCCGCTCTTGCTGGACGCGCTCGGCGGTAGCCCGTTTCCCGTCGAGATCGCGCCCACGTTGCCAGATGCGGTGTGCCGCGCCACGGCCCTTTGCCAGGCGGGTGATGCCGTAGTTTTGTCGCCGGCTTGTTCGTCGTTTGACATGTTCCGCGACTATGCCCACCGCGCCGAGGTCTTTGTGCAAGCGGTGCGCAGCTTGAGCGATGCACGCCACGTTGACGCAGCATCCACCGCTGCGAGAGCCGCACACTCATGAGCAGCGTGCCCACGCATGGCGTCGACGTTCAGAGCGACCACGTGCCGCGCGATGGTCGCTTTCGCAGCGACCCCGTCCTGTTTACGGTCGTCCTTTTGCTTCTGGCCATCGGCGTGGTCATGGTCTATTCGTCCTCGGCAATTTTCGCGCAGCAGCGCTTTTCGGACAGCCATCACTTTCTAGTGCGCGATCTGATCTGGGTCACGCTGGGCCTGTCGGCGATGGCTATCAGCATGCGCATCGACTACCGCATCTATGCGCGCTTTGCCTATCCGCTCCTGGGCGTTGCGTTCTTTCTTTTGTGCGCTGTGCTCGTCGTCGGGGCTCGTCGCAACGGCGCGCAGCGCTGGTTTTCCATCGGGGGACTTTCGTTTCAGCCCGCCGAGCTGGGCAAGGTGGCTGTCGTGGTTTTTCTGGCCCACACCCTCTCGCGCAAGCGCGAGAAGCTGCAGGACTTCTTTTCCGGCTTTGTGCCGCCCCTCGCGGTGTGTGGCGTGTTCATGCTGCTCTTGCTGAAGCAGCCCGACTTGGGCACAGCGGTGATCATGGGCGGCGTCACGTTGACCTTGCTGTTTCTCGCCGGCACCAAGCTCAGCTATCTGCTCTTCGCCATGCTCGCGGCGCTGCCCATCTTGTACTTGAAGATCGTCGACACGCCGTGGCGCCTGCGTCGCATCTTGGCCTATCTCGACCCGTGGCAGTTTCGCAGCAACTATGGCTACCAAATGGCGGCTTCGCTGATCGCGATTGGCTCCGGGGGCGTGTTCGGGCAGGGGCTGGGCGACAGCAAGCAAAAGCTGTTTCTGCCCGAGGCGTACACCGATTACATCCTGGCGATCATCGGCGAAGAGCTTGGCTTTGCCGGCATCTTGACTGTGCTGCTGCTGTTCGCGGTCTTGCTGTATCGCGGCTATCGCGCGGCGGTGCGAGCGCACGATTCCTTTGGCTATTTTCTCGCCTGCGGCATCACGACCATGCTGGCGCTGCAGGCCATCGTGAACGCGGGCGTGGTCTTGGGCGTGCTGCCCACCAAAGGTCTGCCGCTGCCGCTCGTCTCGTTCGGAGGCTCGACGCTGGTCATCGATATGGCAGCCATCGGCATGCTGCTCAATATCTCGCGCGGCGATCCAGCCCCGACCCCCGTTCGGACCGCGCGGCGGCGCAGCCGACAAGGGGGACTTAGCAAGACGCTGTTTAGCTTCTTCCCCAGTCCACGGCGGCGCATGGCCAAGCGCAGCCGCACCACAGCGCTGCGTCGAGGTCACACGGCATGAGCACGCCGCCGCACATTGTCATCGCAGGCGGCGGCACGGGCGGTCACCTGTTCCCTGGTGTTGCGCTTGCCGACGAGCTTGCAGCCCGTGGCTTTGCCATCACGTTCGTTGGCACCGCGCGTGGCATCGAAGCCCGCGTCATTCCCACGACGCCGTATGCCCTGCAGCTAATCGATGTCGCAGGCCTGAAGCGTCAGGGGGTGCTGGCGACGCTGCGCAGCCTGTTTCGTGTGCCCTTGGCTCTGCTTTCGGCGCTGCGCATCCTGCGCCGCATTCGCCCCGTCGCGGTGGTTGGCGTGGGCGGCTATGCCTCGGGTCCGCTGGTCTTGTGCGCGGCGCTGAGCGGTATCCCCAGCATCGTTCTGGAACAAAACAGCATCCCCGGCTTGACCAACAAGATCCTCGGTCGCTTCGTGCGCAGCGTCGTCACCGCGTTTCCGCAAGCAGGAGCGTTTTTCCCGTCGCAGAAAGTGGTCGAGCTCGGCAATCCGATCCGCGCCGCCATCGCCAAGAAAGCGGCCGCGCTGCAGACGTCACAAGACGCCGCCGCCCAGATCGCTGCGCCCGTGCGTCCACTGTCCCTGCTGGTGCTAGGCGGCTCGCAAGGGGCTACCGCGGTCAACGATCTGGTCGTCGCTGCCGTCGAGGCTCTGGGCGCGGAAGCCTGTCGTACGCTTCTGCGCATTCGCCATCAGACCGGAGAAAAAGATCAGGATCGCATCGCCGCCCGCTATCAAGCGCTGGGCTTGTCCAGCGAAGAAGCCAGCGCCACGGCGTTCATTTCCGACATGGGCGGCGCCTATGCCAACTGCGAGCTGATGGTGGGCCGTGCCGGCGCGACGACCATTGCCGAGCTGACGGCCATCGGACGGCCCGCGCTGTTGATTCCGTTTCTGCAGGCGGCCGACGATCATCAGACACACAATGCGCGCTTCATGGCCGACTCGGGCGCGGCAGAGCTTTTGCCGCAGGCCAGCACCACCGCGGCGCAGCTTGCAGAGCGCTTGCGTGTGCTGGCGCACGATCGCGACGCGGTGTTGGCCATGGCGCAAAAGAGCAAGAGCCTTGGCCGACCTGACGCCGCTCAGCGGATCGCCGATCACCTGCTGCGCATCGCCGGCCAGTCGCCGCCGCAAACCCCTTAGGACGCGTCGCTCTTCCTGATGCAGCGCAGTCCACTCATCGGTTCGATCATGAGCGCTTCGCAATCCCAGTCCCCGCCATCTGCTTCTGCACAAAATTCCGCGCTGGGCACGCTGCCCTGCCAGCCAAGTCAGCACAGCCAGCGCTCGCCGCTGCCGTCGTCGCAGTCGGGACGTCACATGCACGCCCGAAACGACACGCGCATCCACTTCGTCGGCATCGGCGGCATCGGCATGTCCGGCATCGCCGAGATCTTGCTGAGCTTGGGTTATCGCGTCTCGGGCAGCGACTTGAAAGAGTCAGATAGCACGCGCCGCTTGCAGAGCCTGGGCGGCCACATCGGCATCGGCCATCGCGCTGAAAACCTGAGCCTGTTTGCCGGCGATCCACACGATGCGAGCGGCTTGCCTGCAGACCCGGATGTCGTCGTGGTTTCCAGCGCGGTGCGGCCTGACAACCCGGAAGTGGTCGCGGCGCGTACGCAGCACATTCCGGTCATCCGCCGTGCCGAGATGCTGGCTGAGCTGATGCGCCTCAAGTTCAGCGTGGCCGTCGCTGGATCACACGGCAAGACGACGACCAGCTCGCTTCTGACCACCGTGCTCAAGCGCGCGGGCCTGGATCCGACGGCCGTGATTGGCGGCAAGCTCGCTGAGCTGGGATCGAACGCGCGCCTGGGCCAGTCGGACTATTTGGTCGCTGAAGCCGACGAGTCCGATGGCTCATTCCTGCAGCTTCTTCCGTCGGTGGCGGTGATCACCAACATCGATCCAGAGCACATCGATCACTACGGCAGTGTCGCCGCACTGGAAGCAGCGTTCGTCGACTTCGCCAACAAAGTTCCGTTCTACGGGCGGGCGGTGCTGTGCATCGATCATCCGGTGGTGCGTCGGCTGCTGCCGCAGGTCCACAAGCGCTTGGTCACGTATGGTCTGTCGCCTGATGCCGACTATCGCGCGACGGACATCGCCATGCAGGGGCTGCATACGCGCTTTGTTGCGTGGCACAAAGACACGCGGCTTGGCGAGGTCACGGTGCGCATGCCGGGGGTCCACAGCGCGGTCAATGCGCTCGCGGTGCTGGCGGTCTGTGACTTTTTGGGCGTGCCGTTTTCCGTCTATCAAACGGCGCTTACCGACTTCCAGGGCGTGGGCCGGCGCTTTACGGTGCGCGGCCACGTGGCGCTGCCGAGCGCTTCGAGTAGCAGCCCTCCCGTCGTGCGAGCCGTCGCGGTCGATTCACTGCCTCAGGCTGCGATGGCGGGAATCCCTGCCGATGCGGTCCTTTTGGTCGATGATTACGGTCATCACCCCGCCGAGATTCGCGCCACGCTGTCGGCCGCGCGAGCCGGCTTTCCCGAGCGTCGCATTCTGGTCGCGTTTCAGCCGCATCGCTTCACGCGTACGCGCGATCTATTCGAGGAATTCGCCGATGCCTTCGGCGATGCCGCGATCGTCTGCCTGTGCGACATCTACGCCGCGTCCGAGCCGCCCATCGCAGGCGTTCACTCGCAGAGCCTGGTGCAGCGCATTCGCGAGCGCGGTCACCCCGACGCCCGCTATGTCGCTTCGCGCCACGATCTGCCGGCGCTGTTTGCCAGCCTGGCGCGACCGGGCGACTTGATCCTGACGCTGGGAGCCGGCGACATCTCGGCCAGTGGCGAAGACATCCTGGATGCGCTGCGTCGGCTTGCGTCCAGCGCGCACTGATCGCGCGCTGGACCGCCGGATTTCGCGCGCTATTTCGTCACTTTGATGAAGGCGGTCGGCGGGTCAGCCAGAAACAGATACGCGCGCTCGCTGGCTGTGATGAAGGCCAGATCTTTGCTGGAAAGGGGGCCCAGCGTCGCTTCGGATTCGCTGCGCCCGCCGGGCAGCGCCGGCTTGAGCGTGTTCGGCACCTGCTTGTCACGAAGCACGCGCATCCACGCCGCGACCTTCGGCACATAGACCACGATCTGGCGATCCTTGGTTTCGACGCGAGCAAAGACATAGCGCCCACTTTCGCGATCCTTGACGCTTGCGAACGTCGACTTGTCAAAGGTCCGAAGCTCGACGTCATAGACGCTGGGGACCAGAGCCGCCTGCTTTTTTTCGAACCACGCGATCTGCATGCGGCCCTGTTCTGCGTCGGTCACAGCGACGGTGATGGCTCCTTCGCCATGGACCCAGGTGCCTTCCCAGGCTTCCTTTTCGGCGACCAGATTGCGCGGCTTTTCACCGACAGGCTGCGTCGCATACAGCGGATTGCACGCCACCAGCCACGCCACCAGCAAGGCCAAGCAGCACCGCATCATTCCCCCGGTCTTGTGTGATACGCCGATCGGCATCGACGGCGCGATGCGTTGATCGCGATCGACAGTGTGATGCGTCGATCCTACTCGACTGGCTGCCGGCTGCGTTTGGCCAAAAGCAAGCGCAGCGAAGGGAAGCCCAAGACCAACGTCTGCAGGGCCCAGCCGCTGCGCGTCGCATGCAGGCCCAAGCGCGTCGCTAGGGCAAAGGCATACAGCCCTTCTCCGATGTGTGCTGCGACGGCAGCAATCAGAATCAGACGCAGCAGCGGCTGCGAAAAGAGCGTCGTTACCAGGGACGCCCACAGTCCATAGGCCGCCTGCGAGAGCGCGAGCACCGCAAGCAGCGACATTCCACACAGGATGGATATCCACCACGCAGCATGCGGATGGTCCACGCGATCGTTCGCTCTTCGTTCGGGCCGTGCTGCGTTCGTCGACATGATGCGCCGCATCCTAAACCCAATCCCCCCTGCCGGGACAAGCGTCTTGGGGGCCGGCGCGGCGGGTCTCTGCAGGGCCGCCGATGGGCCGCCGCATTGGGCAAGCGGGCGCAGGGGACTTCTGCGCAGCGCGCCGCGCAGGAACGCAAAAAATGACAAGAATTCATGACTTGATGTAAAGCAAGCACGACATGAACGGCACACAATCCAGCGATCGTCCGCTGCGGCAGGCCCGCGAAGCGCGCAGTCTGTCCCAGGCCGACTTGGCAGCGGCCGTCGGTATCTCGCGACAGAGCCTGCTCGCGATCGAGTCCGGTCGCGCCATGCCGCGCGTCGATGTGGCGCTGCGCATCGCCCGTGTCTTGGGCGCAGCAGCAGAGTCGTTGTTTGCGCCACGAGCCGAACGGGCTCGCCTGATCGCCGAAGGCAGTGAGCCCGATCTGGCCAAGGGCGAGCGCGTGGCCCTGACGCACATCGATGGGCGCTGGTTGGCGTATCCCCTGCGACGGGCGCTGTGTGGGCAGGCCGCCGAGGGCGTGGTGCGTCGCCCGGTCCAGGCCCGGTCGCAGACCCGATCGCCGTCCCGGTCGCCGTCCCAGGTGGAAATCGAGCTGCTCACCAGCGAGCAGGATGCGCAAAAGAACATCGTGATCATGGGCTGCGCGCCTGCGCTGGGGCTTCTGGCCGAGCGCCTGAATCAGCGCAGCGCAGGCGGTCGTTTTCTGTGGCTGCCGACGTCGAGCACCTTCGCTCTGCAGGCCTTGGCCAAGAAGCAGACGCAGATCGCGGGCGTTCACCTGATCGATCCGCGCACGGGGCAGCAGAACCTGCCCGATGTGATGCGGCAGAGCGGCTCGGGTCGGCGCAGCCTGATTGCGCTCGCCGGCTGGGAAGTGGGCTTGGTGCTGCAGAAAGGCAACCCGCTGCGCATTTCCAGCTTGGCCGCGCTGATGCGTCCACGCCGCGGCACAACCCGACGCAGGCCGCCTGTGCGCTGGATCGCTCGCGAGCCGGGAGCCGGCGTGCAGCGCTATGTCGAGCAAGCACGTGGCCAGGCTGGAAAGACAGCCGGCGGTGTCCTGTCGCCCGTCGGCGTGGCGCGCAGCCACCTGGAGGTCGCGCAGGCCGTGGCCATGGGCGTCGCCGACGTCGGGCTGGCCAGCCAAGATGCCGCGCGGGCCTTGTGCCTCGACTTCGTGCCCATCGCAGAAGAGCGCTATGACTTGGCGCTGCCGAACGAAGCGCTCGCCGATCCGCGGATTGCCCGCGTGTTCGATACGCTGTGCTCGGTGGCGTTTCGGCGCGAGCTACGCGCGCTTGGATACGACATCCGTTCGACGGGAAATCGCGTCGGCGAGGTGCTGGCCGCTTAAGGCCAGGCAAAGGAAATCATGCGAGGTTGGGTCCCAGCAACTGTCCTTTTTGTGTGCCTGCTGCGGGCGCCGCTGCTGCATGCCCAGCCCGCCTGCGACGATCCTTTGGACCTGCCGAACCCGGTGTATCTCAGCATCGGCGACACACAGATCAATCTGCTGAAAGAGCTAGGCGCCAAGCTGCGCGAGTCCGAAGGGATCACGCTGGTGTGGCGAGCCACTGGATCGTGTACGAACCTCGACGCGCTCTACGGCGACCTAAAGCTGAGCGGCAGCCTGTCGTATATCCCGGCGGGCTATGACGCCAAGCGGATGCCGACGCCGCCTTCGTGCATCGCGGCGGCACCGGGCATGACGCTGGACATCGCCAACTCGATCGTCTTTCTGTCCGAGTGTCCAGGGCAGAAGCCGACCGATGTGAAAGACACCTTGGGTTCGGTGCAGTCGTTTGTCTTTGTGGTGCCGCGCAGCAGCACGCAGACCGCGATCACCGCCGAAGAAGCGTACTTTGCGCTGGGCTTTGGTCGAGCCGGCGGCGTGGTGCCGTGGAACGATCCGCAGCGGCTGCTGATTCGTCCGGCGACCAAGGGCACCATCCTCAGTCTGGCCGCATCGATTCGCGTGCCGGCGGGACGCTGGCAGGGCACGCCGATCAACCTGTCGCAAGAGCTAGCCAGTCAGCTCGCGGCGTCACCGGATCCCGAGCGCTCGCTGGGCATCTTGGGGTCCGAGGTCTACGACGGCTATCGCGGCACGCTGAAAGCGCTGGCCTTTCGTGCCTTTGGGCAGCGGCGCGCGTACTGGCCGGACTCGACGGAAAACGGCTTCGACAAGGCGAATGTCCGCGATGGCCACTATCACCCGTGGTCGTTTACGCACTGGCTGCTGCGGACCGATGGCAGCGGCCTGCCGCGCAAGCCACGCGCTCAGCGCGTCGTCGATCTGCTGGTGGGCACGGCCGTCATTCCTCCCGCGCGGTTTGAGCCGCTGGACAGCAGCATCGACGTGGGCTTGGTGCCGCGCTGCGCCATGCGTGTGCAGCGCGAAAAAGAGGGCGGCGACTTTTCGCTGTATCAGCCCGAAGAGTCCTGCGGCTGCTATTACGAAGCCCGCGCGGCCGGTTCGTCGCGCTGCAGTCGCTGCTCGCTCAGTGAACCGTGTGCCACCGGCACCTGTCGCCGCGGCTTCTGCGAGGAGCGCTAGCCATGCTCGCTTCCACGTGTCGACGATCTGCGCGCCATCGGGTTCGGCTGAGCGCGGTGCTGGCCCTGGCTCTGATCGGCTGCCCGAGCTCCGACGAAGCGCCGTCGCCGCCCGTCGACATGGCTGCACCCGACGATCTTGCGTGCTCGCTTTCGCCCAGGACGCACCTTGAATTCCTAAACGCCTGCACCACGGCACAGTCGGTCGACAAGCGGCCGCTGTTGCCGCTTCTGCGCCGCGATGGAACGCTGCCTCCATTGCCTTAGCCGCGTGTGTCAACGCGCAGCGCAGACCCGGAGAATCCTGCGGGTCGCGCTGGGCTGTGTGCTGATGCTCGCGTCTGCGGACAGTCACGGCGATGCGCCGCCGGTCGCGCTGCAGCTATCGGGCTTCGTGCAGGCCGATGTCTATGCCTTTCGTAAGGACTCAGAAGACGCGCAGGATCAGCTGGATCAAGCCACCGGCCAGCCGCTCAACGAAGCGCGCTTTCTGATCCGGCGGGCTCGCCTGCGCGCCACGGCCGAGGCGCGCTATCTCGGCGGCCTGATCGAGCTCGATGGCTCGACGGTGCAAGGGGCGCAAGCGCGGCTGCTGGGGGCCGAGGCCTGGGTCGAGTGGCGAGCCGCAGGCGCGGCGCTGCCCTTTGTACAGCTGGGCATGGGCCTGTTTAAGATCCCGTTTGGGCGCGAGGTTCAGCAGTACGATCCCGAGCGCGCGTTTCTGGAGCGCAGCCACATCATTCAGGCGCTGTTTCCCGGCGAGTACGATCTGGGACTGCGGCTGCACGGCGGCTTTCGCTTTCTGCGCTATGCCATGGCCGTGATGAATGGCGCGCCTGCGGGGGATGTGATGTTTGCGCTGCGCGATCCCAACCGCAGCAAAGATGTCCTGGGTCGGCTGGGGATCGACGCTGCGCTGGGCCGCGCAGTGCGCATTCGGGCGGGTGCCTCGGGTCTGTATGGCAGCGGCTTTAGCCCCGGCTCGCCAGCGACGAAGGACATGCTGTCATGGCGCGACGACAACGAAGATGGCCTGGTGCAGCCGAGCGAGATCTTGGCGATTCGCGGTCGTTCTGAAGTGCCATCCCAGACCTTCAGCCGCGATGCCTTGGGCGCGGATCTTGAGCTCATCGGCCGCGTGCCACACCTGGGAGAGCTGCAGATCAGCGGTGAGCTGATCTGGGCGCGCAACCTCGATCGCGGCCTGGTGCCCGCCGATCCGATTGGCGCTGGACGCACGCTGCGCGAGCTTGGGTATTACGTCGCTGTCTCGCAGCAGCTAACGCCCTACGCGCAGGTCGGGCTGCGCTATGACTTCTATGATCCCGATGCGGATCGGCAGGAACAGCTTGGCGCGCAGCGCGTACCGGTGTCGGCGGCCTTCGCCAGCTTGACCGTCACGGCATCGGCGCTGCTTGGGCGAATGGGCCGGGTCAGCTGCGAGTATCAAAATCACCGCAACGCGCTGGGCCGCAGTGCAGCGGGCGTTCCGACGACGCTGGGGCGCGATGCGGTCCTCATTCGGGCCCAGGTGGTGTTCTGATGCGGCGGGCGCTGTGGTGCCTTGCAGCCCTTGTGCTTTTGGCCTGCGATGTCGCAGCGAACCCTGCGAGCAGCCTGGCCCTGCTGCGCATCGACGCGGCGCAGCCTGTCCCCGGCGTGCCCGACGGACAAGCGGCAGGTCCAAGCGTGGACGGAATTGGCCTGCTTGCGACCCGCATCTGGCCCGGTCAGGTGGGCAAGCCGATCTCGCTGGTGCTGTCCGAGGGCGCAACTGCTGCCGTCCTGCACCTGGTCGGCGACTCGCTGCACTACATCGTGCCGGCCGGAGCGCCCGACGTGACCGCACCCACTCTGCCGACGCTTTCCACCCGGCTGTCGTTCGCGCCGTGGCTGGATCGGGGCCCCCACACGCTGTTGATTTCCGCAGTCGACGCGTCGGGGCGCTCTGGTCCGGGGGTGTTTCAGCGGCTGGATGCCGTCGCCGATCCGTTGGCGCCGCCCGAGCCCGAGAGCTTTCTGCACATCACGCTGCGCTGGGATCGCGCGGCTGATCTCGATCTGCACGTCCAAGAACCCAGCGGTCGTGTTGTGTGGTCGCGCCACAAAGCCAGCACTGCCAGCCCCGGCCTTGGGATCCTCGATCTCGACTCCAATGCGGGCTGCGTTCTCGACGGTCAGCAGCGTGAACAGGTGCGCTATCCGCAACCTCCCGCAGCCGGTCGCTACCGTATACGAGTCAGCACGTATTCGCTGTGTCGACAGGCCACGGCGTACTGGTCTGTCGAGGCCTATCGCTTCGGCCAGGCGGCGCCGCTGGCCATCGCCCGTGGCCAGAGTCTGCCCAGCGACACGCGCACAGGACAGGGCGCCGAGTCCGGGATTCTGGCGCTTGAGCTCGATCTGCCGTGAGTCGCGCCGCGGGCATACGCCGTGCGCTGCTTTGGGTTCTGCTGGCGAGTCGCACGGCGCAGGCGCAGCCACAGAGCTCGCCGTTTCAGACGGTGATTCGCGCCCCCCGCAGCGATGCCCGGCCCGGCGAGTGGACGCTGCGCAGCGAGGACGGAACGAGCGTGGCCGGCGGACTTGGGGATCCGCTGCGCGCCCTCGATACATCGGCTGCGGTCGCGCGGCCGGCGCTGGGCTCGGGCGCTGTCGTCGTGTGGGGCAGCGCGCCGTCGGATACGCGCGTCGTGTACATGGGAATGGAGCTGCCCTGGCTCTATCACCAGGGCGGGCTGCGCGGTGTGCTGCCGGCGTCGATGCTGCAGGACGTCACGCTTTCGCCCGCCGCATTCGCCAGCGACTACGGACGCGCGCAGGGCGGCTTGATCGTGCTCTCGCCGCGCCCCATCGAAGACGGTCTGCACGGTGAGCTTGCGGCCGATCTGCTCGATGTCAGCGCGTCGCTTTCGGCGCAGCTTGGCTCGCGGCTGCACGTCGCCTTCGCGTTCCGCTACAGCTATCTCGATCGCGTGCTTGCGGCGCTGTCGCGGCCTGATCTCGGCGATTTTTTTCCGCTGCCGCAGTACGTGGATGCGCAGCTTCGGCTGTCCGTGCGCGTATCGGATCAAAGCTCGCTGGACGCGGTCGTGCTGGCCAGCTCAGACGCGCTGCGACGGGCGCGGGCCAGCGGTGACGCCAGTCGAGCGCAGAGCGAGCTCTGGCAGCAGAGCTTTTATCGCCTGGGCCTTGCGTACGAGCGACGCGGAGCGGACGGCAGTCGACTGCAGCTTGTGCCCTGGCTGGGTCTCGATCGAACGCGCTACGAAGCGAGCTTTGGCGGCACGCCGGCTGCGCGCGATGAAGACGCGCTTTTGTACGGGCTGCGGGCCAGCTATGGCGCACCGCTTGTGCGTGGCGCGCTGGCTGCGTCGCTGCGCGTGGGTCTCGATCTTTTGGGCCAGCGCAGTGAGCTATCGCGCAGCGGATCGCTGTCGCGGCCTCCGCGCGAAGGCGACAGCGCCGTGTTTGGCCAGCGGCCCGGCTTTGAACAAAGCGCCGATACCTGGTCTGTACACAGCCTCGATCTGGCCCTGCATACCAGCCTGCCACTGCGCCTTCGCAGGCTCTTTATCGAGCCGGGTCTGCGTCTGTCGGGCACGCTGATCGATGCCAGTCGCTTGCTGCCACACGTCGGGGCCGCGCCGCCTATCGGTTCCCGCGAGCTGAGCTTCGCGCTGGAGCCGCGCCTGTTGGCGCGCCTTTCGCTGCGACCGCAGCTTGCGCTGATCCTGGCCGCGGGCCTGCATCACCAGCCACCGGCCGCGTCGGACCTGAGCGCGGTCTTTGGCAACCCGACGCTGCGGCTGCAGCGCGCGGTTCATGGCAGCTTTTCGTTCGAGTGGATGCTGCGCGAGCGGCTGCAGATCCATGCGACGGCGTATCTGCGTGTCCTCGATCAGCAGGTGGCGCGCAGCCCGCTTGCCACCCCCGCGCTGGGTCGCGCCTTGACGCAAGACGGCAGCGGTCTTTCGTATGGCGGCCAGCTTGTGCTGCGCGTGCCTGCGCTTCACATTTCTCGCTTCGCCCTGGCTGGCTGGGCGTCGTACGCGCTGTCGCGCAGCGAGCGTCGAGATGCGCCGCAAGCCGCCGTTCGCCCCTTCGCCTGGGATCAGACGCACGGCCTGCAAGCCGCGCTGCAGGCGCGCGTGTTTGGCCTGACGAGCTCACTGCGCCTGCGCTACGCGACGGGTCTTGTGCGGACGCCCGTCATCGGCAGCTATTACAACGCCTGGGCCGATCAGTACGAGCCGCTTTTGGGCCCGCTGTACAGCGTACGCCTGCCGGACTTCGTGCAGCTGGATCTGCGACTGGAATACACGCTGCGTCTTGGCTCGCGGCTGGGTCTTTCTGTGCAGCTAGAAATTCAGAACATCAGCAATCAGGCCAACGTCGAAGAGCAAGCGTACAGCCATGACTTCACCGCGGTCGAGCCGATCGTGGGTCTGCCAACCGTCGCTGTGCTGGGCCTGAGGATCGCGCGATGAGCAAGGATGGAACCGCGCCTGTAGAACGATCGAGCGCCGCGCCGCGCCGCGCTGGATCGCGCGCTGTGCGCTGCGGCCTGCTGCTTTTTTTCGCAGCCTGCGTGCCC
Source organism: Myxococcales bacterium (assembly GCA_016794505.1). Taxonomy (GTDB): domain Bacteria; phylum Myxococcota_A; class Polyangia; order Palsa-1104; family JAEUJZ01; genus JAEUJZ01. The sequence continues at coordinate 88,985 of JAEUJZ010000088.1, read as the reverse complement.
GAGGTTGGGTCGCCGCCATCGCTGCTTACGACACCACGCGTGCTGGCTGTGCGCAGCGAGCCACCCGAGGTCAGCCCCGGTGAAGCGGCGCAGCTTTTCTTGACTGTCGCTGGCCCGACGAACGGAGCCGAGCTTGGAGCGCTCGACGGCGCGCTGTCGGACACGCGCTGGGCCGTGTGCCTGGCCCCCAAGCCCCCCGTCGACGATCGCTTCACCAACGAGCGCTGCCTGACCGACGAGAGCGCAGTGCAGCCGCTTGCCTTGCGCGGGCAGACAGTGCGGGTTCCGATCCCCAGCGAGGCCTGTGCTCGCTTTGGCCCGCAGACGCCTCCGTCGCTGCCTGAGCAGCCGCCGGGCAGGCCGCGTGATCCCGACGAGACGGGTGGCTATTACCAGCCGGTGCGCGTGCAGGTTCCGGCGCTGGGGCTGGTGGCGTTGGCGGCGGTGCGCATCGTCTGTGGCCTGGCCCTGACCACGCCCGAGGTCGCTGCAGAGTATCGAACGCAGTACCGCCGCAACCGCAACCCCGAGATCGCCGGTCTCGTTCTGCAACAAGATGGCACCGCCGTTCCGTCCTGGGCCGTGCCGGTCGGAGCCATGCTCGTGCTTTCGCTGATTCCGTCGACGGACAGCGCCGAGCCGTTCTTGCGCTTGGATCCGGCAACGCGTCGCTTAGAAACCAGCCACGAAGCGCTGCGTGTGTCGTGGTTTGCCGCGCAGGGCCACTTCGCGTTTTCGACGACAGCGGGGAAAGACAGTCCTGCGATCGGCAACACCTGGCACGCCCCGGACGAGCCAGGGAACGTGGTGGTGTGGGCGGTCCTGCGGGATAGCCGCGGCGGCGTGGCGGTGTGGTCGCAGAGCATCGACGTGGGGCGCGGGAATCGTTGATGCACGCGCCGCGGCTCGTGATAAAGCCAGCGCAGCCAACATGCAGCGAGAGCTCTTCATGAACCCACGACTTCATCGCCGTTCTTTCGGCTGGATCTCGACGGTGGTACTGGCTGGCCTGGCGCTTGTCGCCGTCCTGCGTCTGCCGCACGCAACAGCCGGAGACCCCGACACCACCGACGTTCCGCCGGGCACGGTGGCGTTCTTTGGCAGCGCAGACAGCCGCTGTCCACGAGGCTGGCGCAGCCTTTCTGATGGCGCAGGCCGCTTGCTAGTCGCGGTCACAGCGGCGGATGCCGTCGGAAAAACTGTCGGCAAGCCGCTCGCTGATCAAGAGGATCGCACGCACCAGCACGCGTACAGCGCCAGCGTTGATCTGCCGCACAAGTCGATCTCTGCCGCAGATGGCCCGAACCGCCAGGGCGCCGCAGCGAAAAAATACGAGTCGCAAGGTCAAAGCGAGCCAGCGCCATCCGGCCTGCCCTTTGTCCAGCTTGCGCTGTGCGAGAAGCTGTGAGGCGCGCCATGACGAGGTCTCTTGGATTCTCGCGGTTTCCGTCGCAGGTTCGGGCAATCGCGGCGCTCTTTTTCGGCGTCATCGTGGGCGGGTCGGGCTGTGCCAGCGAAGGCGCTATCGCGGGCGACGAGCCGCTGCTCGACGATCTCGGCGACGCTGGACCGCGCATGCAGTCGCAGGACTCGCTGCCGCCAGGCGCGGTGTCGTTCTTCAACCGCACGATCTGCCCCCAAGGCTGGGAGCCCTTCGCGCTGGCTCACGGCCGCACCGTCGTACCCAGCATTGGCCGCGATCCCGTCGGCAACACGCAGGGCGAGCCGCTGTCCGATCGCGAAGAGCGCCGGCACAGCCACATGCTCTCGGGCAGCGTCAGCACCGATTCGGTCAGCTATGCCGGCATCGCGGGGGAAGCCAATCATGGCGTGGCTCGCTCGGGCACGTATTCGCTGTCGCTGCGCGCCGAGCCCGCGCCATCCGGTCTGCCGTATCTGCAGCTTTTGATCTGTCGCAAAAGTGGCGCCGCTCACCGACAGAAAGTTCCACCGCCCGCCGGCACGCTGCTGTTCTTTTCGGCGTCCGCTTGCCCAGCGGGATGGACGCAGCCGGCGCTAACCCAAGGGCGCTTTCTGGTGGCTCTGCCCGACGGTGCTCAAAGTGGCCTGGCCTTTGGCGCGCCGTCTTTGACCACCACCGAGTCGCGCCCGCATCGCCACGCCGCTCAGGGCACGCTGACGACCAGCTCGCACGGCATCGCGCTGGCGTCGGGATCCGGGGCTTCTGGCTATGCCCGCGACGATCGCTACGCGTTTACTGCGACGTCGTCCGAGTCCGCCGTCGACCTGCCGTACGTGCAGCTTCTGCAGTGCCAGAAACAGTAAGCGCGTCGCCCAGCGCATCCGAAAGGACATACGGCGGCGGTGCCGTAAGCTGCGCAAGCTGACGCGAAAGATAGGTCTTCCACATCGGATCGCGGTCGCAGCACAGGCTGTGACGGCGTTCTTCGATGGCGACACGCGTGGTGATGCCGCTGCCGGCGAACAGATCGACGATGTGCGAGCCCGGCGGCGACAGCGCCCGCAGCAAGCGGCGGATCAGCGCGGCAGGCTTCTGCGTCGGGTGACCGACGCGCTCTTTGGAATGGCCACTGAGCCGCGGCAACTGCCACACATTCGTGGGGTTGCGACCTTTGATGACGCTGTCAGGTCGCAGGCGTTTATCTTTCAAATAAAGGGCGCGTCGGTTTGCATCATAGGGTTCACGCACAGAGTCCAGATCAAAATAATACATCGATGTCTTGCCAAACCAGGCGATCTCTTCATGGCGATTGGCAAAGAAACGCTGAGCGCTGACGCCGTTTGGATAGTTCCAGACGATCAGATTTACCAGACGCAGCGCGCTGTGCTGTCGCAGATGGTGCAGTAAAGTCAGCAGATCACCCGAGCCCGCTTCGTTTTGATATTGCAGCCCACCAAACAGGACAAGGTTGCCAGTATCGGCCAATACACGCTCGACCTCACGCAACCAAATAGAGGCCCACGATACGTAATCAGAATACGTGTCCCAGTCGGCTACATTGATATTGTATGGTGGGTCGCACAAGACCAGCTGAACCGACTTATCGGGCAGCGCCCGCAGCAGCGACAGGCAGTCGCAGACCAGCGCCACCTGCCTCGTCACCTCGCTGGGCGCTGTGGGCACGCGGTCCGTCGAGCGGTGCGTCTTTCCGCGCTTGCGCAAGACGTGCATGCTGCGGTGTCCGGGGTTGCGGTGCGCGCGATTGGCCATGCGATGGGTCAGGAGGGTAGGGGCCCTGAGGTCACAAATGGAGGGGGACGCGGACCTAGGGGCCGTCGGGGCGCGGCTCGACCGCTGGTTCGTTGCTGCGCTTGAGTCCTTCCGACTGTATCGCTGAACGGATGAACATTCGCAGCACCGCGTTGCGCTTGACCTTGCCCAAGATCAGCTTGAGGTCTTCGTACAGCGTCGGATCTTTGAGCAAGCCACCGAGCGTGCCTTTGCCCTGCTGCGTCTCTTCTGCGAGCGTGCGCAGGATGCGCGCGGCCGCCGACAGATCGTTGGCCAGGCTGTGGTTGTCGTCATAGACCAGCGAATGAATCGTGCCCTTGCCCTTGCGGATCTCGCCGACGATGGCGGCCAGATCGCCGCTTAGCTGCGTGAGTTCGCCGACGAGCTTGCTGCCGTCGTCCTTGTAGATCAGATCGTGCAGCGTGCCGGGCTTGCTGGTGACTGCGGCCACAAGCTCGTCCACGCGCTTGATCGTGCGGTTCAAGTTGGCCGCGATCTGCTGCGCATCACCGGTCAGCGTGACGACGTTTTCCGCCAGCTTGGGCTTGTAGATCACGTCGTGCAGAAGCCCGCTGCCGCGCTCGACGCCTTCCAAGATGTTGGCCGTCGAGTGGACCACGCGGCCGAGATCGCGCGCCACCTGATCGCTCAGCACGACGCGCACGCGATCGTCGACATGGCCGACCAGATCGCGGACCTGGCCGATTCCGTCTTGCAGCGAGGACACGATCTCGGTCAGGCCCTCGCTCTCGGCGGCCTTGAGCTCGTCGCCGCTTTTCAGTGCGGGGAATTCCGGGCTGCCGACGGTGATGTTGATGATCATGTCGCCGAGCAGGCCCTTTGAGCTCAAGCGTGCGATCGAGTCGCCGCGGATGCGATCGAGGTACTTGGACTGCACGCCGAGCAGCACATGCACTTTCTTGATCTTGGGATCGCGATCGAACTGGATGCGCTGCACGATGCCGATGTCGACGCCGGCCAAGCGGACCGGCGCACCGACCACCAAGCCCGAGATGTTTTCAAACGAGGTATGCAAGAGCGCCTTGCGCGAAAACAGGCTGCGCGAGCGTCCCACCAGGCCGATGACGAGCACCAGCGAGACAAGGGCAACCAGCACGAACGCCCCCACCTTGGCCAAGCGATAGCCGTCGTCTTGGTTCATGCTCATCGAGAGACTCCCTTTGGCTGTGGTACATCCGAGCGCGCTGCGTGCTCGGGGGTCGAGAGCGAGTCGAGCGGAGCTTCGTCCGTGCTGCTCATGGCGTGAACGAAGTCATAGATCGCGGGGTCACTGCTGCGGCGGAAGGCATCGCGCGACAGCGTGGCCCGGATGCGACGATCCGCGAGCATGGCCATGCGATCGGACACCATGAATGCGCTGGCCATGTCGTGGGTCACGACCAGCGAGGTGACGTGCAGATCGCGCTGAATCGATCGAATCAGCTCGTTGATGCGGCGCGTGTTGATCGGGTCCAGGCCGGTCGTCGGCTCATCGTACAGCAGCACTTCTGGGTCGGCGGCGATGGCGCGGGCAATGGCGACGCGCTTGCGCATGCCACCCGATAGCTCCGCCGGGCGCATGTGTTCGATTCCAGGCAGACCGACCAGGGCCAGCTTTTTTTTCACGCGCTCGGCAAGCTCGGCGTCCGACAGGCGGAAGTGTTCGCGCAGCGGATACGCCACGTTCTCACCGACCGAAAGCGAGTCGAACAAGGCGCCGCCTTGAAACAACATCGAGATGCGCCGTCGCACCGGCAGCAGCGCTTCTTCGCTGCGCCCATGAAGCTCTTGTCCGTCGAAGCGGATCGAGCCGGAGTCGGCGCGGACCAAGCCGATGAGCAGCTTGAGCATGACGCTCTTGCCCGTGCCCGAGCCGCCCAGAATCGTCAGCGTCTCGCCGCGCCGCACCGACAGCGTCAGGTCGTCATAGATGACCTTTTCGCCAAAGGCTTTGCGCACACCAACAAACTCGATGAATGGCGCTTCATCCTGGATGAATGGTGCTTCATCCTGGATGAATGGCACTTCATCGGCGGTCGCAGCCGGCGTGCCTGTCGTTGTCGGCGCGTCGCTCATAGGCCAAACCCCAGAAGCAGGTTGGTCAGGATGAAGTCGACGCACAGCGTCACCAGCGAGGTGATGACCACGGTCTCGGTGGTGGCACGCCCGACGCCCTCGGTGCCGCCCGAGGTCGAAAGGCCCTTGTAACAGGCGATGATGCCGAGCAGAAAGCCAAAGAACACGGTCTTGACCAGGCCGTGCATCACGTCTTCCAAGGTTACCGAGCGCAGCATCGATTCCAGAAACAGCGTCATGCCAACGCCCGAGTCAATGCGCGCCACGACCATCGCGCCGAGCACACCCAAGATGTCGGCAAAGACGGTGAGCAGAGGCAGCGCCAGCGTTGTCGCTGCGACGCGCGGCACCACCAGCTTGCGCACCGGATCGGCCCCCATGGCACGGATGGCATCCACCTGCTCAGTCACGCGCATGGAGCCAAGCTCGGCGGCGATGCCGGCCCCGACACGACCGCCGACCATGAGCGCCGTCAGCGCCGGCCCAAGCTCGCGCACCAGCGACAGCGACACGACGCTGCTTACGTACTCTTTGACGCCGAAGCGCGTCATCTGCACGGCGAACTGCACGGTCATGACCATGCTGGAAAACGCCGCGGTCAAGATCGCGATGGTCAGCGAGCGAATGCCGACGGTCTCTAGCTGATACAGAAGCTCGCGACGGGCCCACGGCCCGGAAAAGCCACCACGCACCGCGCTACGCAGCGTCTGCCCAGCGAGCAGGCTGACTCCGCCGACCGCGCGCAGAAACCGCGCCATCCACACGATCGGGGACAGCTGCCGATGCGACGGGGACGGCGCTTGAGCCATGGCGACTCCTAGCGATCCTTTTGCGTGGCAAAGCCGGCGACGAAGGCGGTGAAGTCAAGCTGGCGCGCCGCGAAGTGAGCCGGTCCGGCGATTAGCTGCAGGTCGTACAGGCAGCCATCTTTTTTCAGCACCACCAGATCCAGGCCCACGGTGACGCCGTCGACGCTTGCGAAAAGCTGCGTGCGCAGGGCCTCGCGCCCGTCGAGCGAGAGCGTGGTGCGTGCCTGTTCCTTGCGGGCCGTGACGCCGAACAGCAAGTGGTTGGTCAGCACATCCAGCGGCGCATCGTCCTGCGCTGGGCACTGGCCATGCACGACCACGGTGCCGCCGTGTGTGTGGCGGAAGGCCAGGTCCGATCCGCTGCTGCGCAGGCGCTGCCAGTCCGACGAAAGGGGCCCCACGCGATATGCCACGGCGCCTCTGCGGAACACGCCGCCTGAAAATGTCGCCGTCGGTCCGCAGGCCAAAAGGCCAAGCACCAGCCCGGCGGCCACGATCGACCCGCGAGCGCCACGCGAGGACAGGCGGACAGCCAGCGGACTCGGCGGGGCCGCAGAAAGGCCGGGATCTGCGCAACGAAGCTCCATCTGCTGCGCTTCACCATCCGTCGGACAGAGCGGGCTGTCAAAGAAAGACTGTCGGTCCTGTGGCGCGGACGCCGTGTGCGCGCTTTGCCGTGATCCGGCGCGCTTGCTGTCAGGCGGCGGGCACCGAGCCGGCTGCACGAAACGCGGGGATGCGCCGCCCGGTGGGCCGGGCTATGGTGCCTGCGGCGTGTGTCCTACGTGGCCGGTAATGCGAGATTCAGTGGGGCGGGGAAGTCAGGCGTATTAGAAGACCTGGGTGTAGTCCCAGATGGCCTGTTGTTTCTTGATTTGTGTATCCGTTGCATCGAGTACAAAGTTTGTGACGCCATAGAAATGGACGGATTTTCCCCGCTTATCTGCAGGTACCGAAGGTGCATTCAGAAATTTGGCGTTGAGCTCCCACAAAACAGAGGCTCGGTGCTCGGTCCATTGAATAACAACCTGCTTTGGCTTCATATCGATGCGCTCAAACATGGTCTGAAATCCGAAGCGCAAGCGGTTTTCGATGGTGGTGCGTCCGGTCATGTAACCGAACGCAGTGTCAGCGGGATCTTCCATCACTGCGTCGAGAGCCCACAAAGAACCCCAGTCGACGATATAGCTATCAGCGCGGTGACCGTTTTGAATATTGAAATAATAACGCTCAATCAGAGCTTCAATTTCTGCCGGGCCTGCTGCAGCGGGGCCTGCCGACAACAGAATGGATGCACCCAGCGCCAAACCTGCGAGGAACTTCTTAACGCTCATGATCGGAATCCTCCTCAGTGAACAGTGAATGAAATACCCAAGAATGTGGCACCTTATCAGCAAATCGACCGAATCATCGGCTGGCTGAAGGTCACATTTCAAGATGGTAGCGGGCGCCAACGATCGGGCAACCGAAATATTCAAAAAAATCCAAAAAACATAGATACACTGATTGCACGATATGGTCGCTTATGTCGCAGAATGCAGAAGCAAGGCGGAGGTTCGGGTGGGCAGCCCCGCGTTCCTGCGCGATCTCGGGACGGACCGCGTGCCAGTGCGCGAAGGTGTGGTGTGAACCTGCGCCCGTCAGGTCAACCGGCGGGCTCTGGGCGGGCTCCGGCACGATGCGAACAAGCAGGGTGGCGGGTCGATATCCTGCTGACAGCAGCGGATATGCAGTGTTCGCTAGGCCCTGCGCCGAAGTGCGAAGGCAGCGCAGGGAACGCTATGCTGAGTCACTCGCTTGGTTGCGTGCGCAGTGGGGGCAGGATGAGCGCAGCTGGAATTCGAGCCACGGTGAAAATGGGGCCGCACGAGGCCAGTGCTCGCGACGATGTGTTGTACACGCGTTTCGACGGTGATTTCGGATTCGAACACGCCAAAGACTTGATGACGTTTGTCGTGGAACAGTTCGGTTCCAGGCCGTACTACGCGATCTGTGACATTCGTCATCAGGGTGCGACCTCGGCGGAGGCGCGTCGCTTGCTGGTCGAGTGGACGCGCAACCGACAGCTTCGAGCAGCGGCCATGATTGGCGGAAACGCCATCGCCCGCGCCATGACGCGGCTGGTCTCGTCGGCGATTCGCATCTTTAACAAGCAGGCCGTGAACGTTCACTTCGTCGAAAACGAAAAAGAAGCCGAGGACTGGATCGCGCAGCAGCAGCAGAGTGATCAGGCCCCGTCGAGCACGAACTAGTTCAGCGGCGCATCGCACGGGATGCGGCGGTTGGCTTGATGAATCCGCCGTCGCAGAAGGCGAAGATCCGCCGCTTTACCTTAGGCGCGACCGCGCAGCATGCCGTGCCAGTAAAGCTGCGGCAGCACGTGTCGCTTGAGCAGATACATGCTCAAGCGCTCTTGCGACTGGTCAAAGGGGAAGGTCTCTTTCGGCTTGAGGTCGTAGTCGAATTCGGCGAGCACGACCTTGCCGTAGCCAGTCACCAGCGGGCAGGACGTATAGCCATCGTAGTGCCCAGACAGCGCTTGGCCGCGCACGAAGGCGACCATGTTTTCGACGAGGATCTTGGCCTGCACGCGCACCGCGGCCCCGGTCTTGGATGTCGGCAGGCTGCTGGCATCGCCCAGCGAAAACACGTTGGGGTACTTCACGTGCTGCAGGGTGTGCTTGTGAACATCGACGAAGCCCGTTGCCCCGGAAAGGGGGCTCTGCTTGACGAAGTCGGGCGCTCCCTGCGGCGGCGCCACGTGCAAGAAGTCATAGTGCAGGACGACTTCTTCGTTGGTGTCGACGCGCTGGAAGATCGCTTCGCGGCTCTGTGGGCGGACCTCGATCAGGTTGTGCTGGAACTTGGTGGTGATGCCCTTGCGCTCGACGATGCGGCTCAAAACCGGAGCGTACTTGGGTACCGCAAAGATCGCGGGGGAGGCCGATGCAAAGGTGATACGACTGCGCTCGCGCACGCCCTGCCGGCGGAAGGCATCGTCGGCCAGGTACATGATCTTTTGCGGTGCGCCGCCACACTTCACACCGCCAAGTGGGAACGTGAAGATGGCGTCGCCGCCGCGAAAGCTGCGGATGAATTCCCAGGTCTTATCGACGACATCGTATGAGTAGTTGCTGCAGACGCCGTCCTTGCCGAGCGCTTCCTTGAGCCCTTTGACCTTGCCCCAGTCAAGCTGGATGCCCGGCGCCACCACCAGCAGGTCATAGGTCAGGCGACCGCTCTTGCTTGTTTCAACTTCGTTGGTTTCAGGGTGAAACGCTGTGGCCGCATCCTGCACCCAGGTCACGCCTTCGGGAAGGACGCTCTGCTCGTCGCGCTCGGTCTCTTGTTTTTCCACCACGCCGGCCCCGACCAAGGTCCAAAGTGGCTGGTAGTAGTGCTTGCTCGACGGCTCGATCACCGTCACTTGCGCCGCAGGCAAGGCCCTGCGCAGCCGGGCTGCCACGGTGATTCCTGCGCTGCCACCACCGACGATCACGATCCGAGGGTCTGCTTTTGCGTCCACGCTGCTTCCTCCGCAAACAGGGATTCGCCCCAGATATCCGAGGCGCTGCCTCAAACAGATTGCAAGGGGCAGGCCAAGCGCTCGTGGGCGAGGGTCCGCGCCCAAGCCCTGTCGCCGCGCCTACTTCGCGCGGGCGCGGCCCTGACTGCCGCCTATGGGTTCGCGCAGGCCCGTGCTGCGGGTGAAACATGATGTTTCACCGTGAAACATGTGGCTGCGGGCGGCGGCAATCCGCGTGCGGCCAGCGGTCTTGCGCGGCGCCGTCGTTTTGGCGCGCGGGGCATGGGCCGGCTGTTAGATTGCGCGTATGAGTGCTTCTCGTCCTCTGGATCGCGTCCTCCTCATCGTCCTTGACTCGGTTGGCTGCGGTGCGGCGCCGGATGCGCCGCGCTATGGCGACCAAGGCGCCGATACCTTGGGCAACTTGAGTCGCCACGTCGGCGGTCTGACCTTGCCGAACTTGCAGGCGCTGGGCTTGGGTCACCTGACGAAGATCCAAGGCGTGCCGGCCACGGATCACCCGACCGGCGCCTTTGGCCGTCTGCGCGAAGCCAGCGTCGGCAAAGACACCACGACCGGCCACTGGGAGCTGTGCGGGCTCAGCCTGGATCACGCCTTTCCCACCTTTCCGAACGGCTTCCCCGAAGAGATGTTGAGCCGCTTCCGCCAAGCGACCGGGCGCGGCGTCCTGGGCAACAAGCCGGCCTCGGGCACGGTCATCCTCGATGAGCTAGGGCCCACGCACCTAGAGACCGGCGACCTCATCGTCTATACCTCGGCCGACAGCGTGTTCCAGATCGCGGCGCACGAGTCGGTGGTGCCGCTGCCCGAGCTCTATCGCGCCTGCGAGATCGCGCGTCGGCTGTGCGACGAGTACAACATCGGCCGCGTCATCGCCCGCCCCTTTGTTGGCACGCCGGGCGCGTTTCGTCGCACGTACAACCGCCGCGACTTCGCCATGCCGCCACCGTCGGCCACCGTGCTCGACCAGCTGCGTACGGCCGCGCTGCCCGTGGTTGGAGTCGGCAAGATCTGGGACATCTTCGCCGGCCATGGCGTCAGCGAAAACATCCACACCGAAGGCAACCGCGACGGGCTTGAGCACACGCTCAAGGCGCTGTCTTCGCTTTCAAGCGGCCTTTTGTTCGTGAACCTTGTCGACTTTGACATGCTGTACGGCCATCGCCGCGATCCGGTGGGCTATGCCAAGGCGCTGGTGGAGTTTGATGCCTTCCTGCCGCAGCTTCGTCGGCAGCTTGGCCCGCGCGACCTGGTGCTGCTGACCGCGGATCACGGCAACGATCCGACGTTTGCCGGCACCGACCACACGCGCGAAGACGTGCCGCTGATCGCATTTCTGGGCGGCGATGCCCAGCCGACGCAGCCAGATCTGGGGGTGCGCAGCGGCTTTTTCGACGTCGCGCAGACGCTGTGCGACAGCTTTGGCCTGCCGACTTGGAGCCGCGGCCAGAGCATCCTGCCGCAGATCCTTTCCGTGTAAGCACGCCGCCTACCGACGGAGGGCGCGTGATATGCTGGGCCATGCGCATCCTCGACACCCGTCGCTTGCTCGCCCCGAAGAGTGCCCTTTTGCACCGTGGACTGTTTCTGATCGCGCTTGGCTTGGCCGTGGGTCTGCCGTCGGCATCCGCGGACCTGGTACCAACGCCGCCGCCTGAGTGCGAGAACAAGCCCGACGGCACGTTCTGCAGCCTGGGCGATGGCACGGCCGGCGCCTGTGTCACCGAACAGGACACGCGTCGTCCCGGCCGCAGCTATCGTGGCTGCAAGAAAGACCTGCACGAGTGCGATCGGCTCGAAGTCGGCGCGGTCTGCCATGGCTACCTGGGCAAGCCGGCCCACTGCCGTGAGTTCAGCAACGCTGAAACCAAGCAGCGCTGGCGCACCTGCCAAGCGGATGAAGCCGCTGCGCCCCTGGCTGACAGCACGGCGTCCGCAGCCTCCCCAAACGCAGCCCCCCCAGCGACAGAATCGACCCCAGTCCCGGCGAAAAAGCCCAAGGGCTTGCTTGGCTGCTCGCAGGCGCGTGAGGTCTCGCCCGGTGGCCTTTCTGCGCTTGCGATCGGCGTGGCGCTGTTCGCGCTGCGCCTGCGTCGCCGTCTGCTTGCTGCCCGGTAGCTGTGTGGTCCAAGCAGGCCATCCTCGACGGAAGCGCCGCGCTTCTGTGCCGCGTGCAGGGTCAGCCAGCGATGGCTCTGTTTGCTTACGTCGCTGGTACGCGAGCGGTCCAATGCGCCGGGCGCAGCGAATTTTTCATTGGCGATGGCAGTGCGCTGCGTGTTCCCTTTTTCTTTCAACGCGTGAGGTGCTGGATGTCGCTGGCTGTTCGTTCGTTCCTATTCACACTCGGCATGCTCTGCCTGTCCGGCGCAGCCGCTTTGGCGGGGCCGCATTTCACCCAGCCGGTGCCGTCGCTGGAACAGGCACTGTCGACGGCGAATCAGCAGAACAGGGTGCTGCTGGCGATCTTCTCGGCGTCGTGGTGCGGGCCGTGCAAAGTCCTGGCGCGCGATCTGCGCAAGCCGGGTGCGCAGAGCGCTTTGCAAAAGCTGCATGTCGTCGTCTATGACGGGTCGGAAGAAGAGATCGGCAGCGCGCTGATGCGGCGCTTGGGCGTGTCGTCGTTCCCGACGCTGGTCGCCTTTGATCAGGCGGGCCAGGCAGCCGTCAAGCAGAGCGGGTATGGCACCTGGGACAAGCTCTCTGTCTGGCTGCGCGAGCTTCCCGAGCAGGTGGTGCCGATCGAGCAAGCCATCGCTGCGGCCGAGAAGGCGCCCAAGAACGTCGAGCTTCAGCAAAACGTGGCTCAGCGTCTGCTGGCGGCGCGCCGCTTCGACGAGGCCCGGCGCTGCTTGGTGCGCGTGCAAGAACACGGACGCGAAGCGCAGGCCGCAAGCGCCGCGTGGGAGATCCTGCGCCTGGACGTTGGCGAGCAGCAAAGCGAAGCCGGACGTCGCGCCACCGAAGCGTATCTGGGTCGCTATCCCACGAGCAGCGAGGCCAGCAAAGCCCTGCGCTATCTTGCGGCGCTGCCCAAGCCACCGCGCGCGTTCTTGGAAGCGCGGATGATCGAGCGCATCGACGCCGCCAAGAGCGAGTCCGATGTCACGGCACTCATCACGCCTGCGCTGCACGCCGGGGCGCAAAAGGCGGCTCGTCACGCTGCGACCTGGCTGGCCAGCAAGTACCCAGACAGCCTCGCCAGCCTGGATGCGCAGGCCGAGGTCGCGTTTTATGTCGATCACGACAGCCCGCGCGCTTGTGCCCTGATCGAAAAAGCGATCGCTACGGGCGCCGAAAAAGACAGCAGCGGCCAAGATGAGCGAAGAGAAAGCCTGGCCCGCTATCGCAAGAACCAAGGCGAGCCGAGCGAGGCGGTGCGGGAGTACTCAGGGCCGCGGCTGGCGCCGGATACGGCCCGCGGATCGACGCTGCCTGTGTATTACAGTCGACTGCGGCAGGCGCAGGCCGCGGTGCGCGATGGCTGCTCGCAGACCGGGGTCACCCAGACGCATCTCTTGGCGCGGGTCCTTACCAACAAGGCGGCGCCGCATCAGGTGATCTTTCATCCCCACACGCCAGCAGCGCTTGCCAACTGCGCCGAGCGTCTGCTCGTAGGCGTCGATCTGCCGCCGGGCCGCACCTTTGATATCGACGTCGAGCTGAAGACGCCAAGCGATAGCGACGCCATCGAGCTTGCGGTGGCCACAGCGGAAGAAGAGTGTGCAGCGGTCGCGGGCAGCAGTCGCAGCATCGAGGTCATTCTGCGCGCGGCCCCTGGCCTGCCGACGCAGACGTTTTACGTCAAAGCTCCGGCGGCGCTGCAGGCGTGCATCGATCGCGTTGTCCTGGCGCTTCGTCCGCAGCGTGCCCAGCTACAGAGCCTGACGCTGCGCTTTCCGGCCGCCGACAAATGATGCGACAGCTGCGACAAGCCGTGTCAAAGATGAGCCACAGCGAGATGCCCGCTTCGCGCTCGCTTGCGCGGCAGGTGCTGCGACGCATCGCGCTGGGGGCACTCTTGCTTCTGGTGGCGATGGGGCTGCTCTTGGCTATGCCACGACCGCTGTCACCAGGCGAAACCGCGCATGTGCAGCCGGCCAGCGAGCCCTTTTCGCGCTATGTCAGCCGCCGCGTGCAGGACGCTCAGGCGGAAGGCGTGCGGCCTGGCAACGAGGAGCGGATCGCGTGGGCAAAAGGGCTTGCCGAAGAGGCGCATGCCAAGGTCGCGATCTATTACATCCACGGCTTTGGCGCGTCGCGAGCCGAGGGAGAAGCGGTGATCGAGCCGCTGGCACGGGCGCTGTCGGCCACGACGTATTACACGCGCTTGCCGGGACATGGCGGCGATCTTGAACACCACGCGGCAGCGCGACCCGAGCAGTACTTTGCTCGCGTCGAAGAAGACCTGCACCGCCTGCGACCGCTCGCGGACAAGCTGCTGGTCGTGGGATCGTCAACGGGAGGGTTGTTGGCGGCTTGGCTTGCGGCTCGCCATCCGGCCGACGTCGATGCGCTGGTCTTGGCCAGTCCGCTGATCGAGCTTTCGCTGCCGGGCTCGTTCCTGCTGTCGCGACGCTATGGCCTTGAGCTGGTCAAGGCCGCGCTGGGCGAATACCGCGATGCAGGCTGGCGCCGCGATCCCGAAGCGCGCAAGCAGCCGGGCTATGAAGATCACTGGATCACCAAGCAGCGCATGGACGCGCTGGCCATCGTCGAAGATGTGCGGCGGCGAGCGCTGCGCGAAGCCCGGCCGGAAGCGATCACCAGCCCGGTGCTGCTGCTTTTTCACTACGCCGATGCGCAGCACCAAGACAGCGTGTGCAGTGTCGCAGCGATGCAGGCGTTTTATGCGCGCACGAATCAAGCTTCGCCGCATCCTCGCAGCCGCAGCGTTGCGATTGCCGACGGAAATCACATCCTGCTTTCGCAGTACGTGCGCACCGACAAGGCGCAGATCGCGCGTGAGCTATCGGCGTTCGTGCAGGCGCTCGGCTGGCCGATCGAGCGCCCGTGACGAACCGCGCGCCGCCGAGCGCGCTCCAAGGTACAGAAGCACTGCCGAGAGCACGCAGGCAAGCGGGGCAACCAAGAGCGAGCGGCGCATCTGCAGGGGATCCTGCGCCACGCCCAAGACATCGTTGAGCTTGCCGATGCACGGCGGTGCGATGCCTCCGGCGATGACGTTGACGATGAAGAAATAGATGCCGATGCCCAGGCCGCGCAGCTTGGGGCCGGCGATGTCTTGCATGTCGGCGGCAGCGGGGCCCAGCCACGAGAGCCCGGTGCCCATCAGCAGGCCGTAGCAGAAAAAGAACAGGCGCAGCGAGTCGGTGTGCAAGAGCACCAGCCACGTCGCGGCAGAGCACAGCGCGGCGACCGCGCAGAACAGCATGCGTCCTCCGCGATGAACGCGTCGCCATGCGTCGGCGCCCAGGCCTCCGACAATGGATCCAAGCAGGCCGCCGATCATCGCCGCGATGCCGGTGTACAGACCCACTTGCGAAAGCGGCATGCCGCGGGTGCGCGACAGATAGCTGGGCATCCACATGCTCAAACACGTGCCAGCCAGCGACGAGAACGCATAGCCCGCATAGTGATAGCGCAAGGTCGGAATGCGAAACAAAAGGCCGATGTCAGTGGGAGCCAGCTTGTGCGGGTCGGCATGGCTGATCGGTGCGCTGTCATGTACGCCGCGGGCGGGCTCGCGCAGAAGAAACACGACGAGGGCCAGAAGCACGCCAGGGAAGCCGAGGACCATAAACGCAAAGCGCCAGCCATGGTCTTGGCCCAGCCGTCCGCCGAGATACAGCGCAAGGCCTGCTCCTATCGGAATGCCCGCGGAATACAGCGCGCTCGCCGTGGCGCGCAGCCGAGGTGGAAACAGGTCGCTAAGCAAAGACAGCGCCGCTGGCCCGAGCGTCGACTCGCCGACACCGACCAGCACGCGGCAGGCAAACAAGGACGAAAACTGCGCGGCGAAACCGGTGAGGCCGGAAAACACGCTCCACACCAGAAGGCCGATGCCGATCATGTTCTTGCGCACGACGCGATCCGCAAGGCGGCCACAAGGAATGCCGAGCAGCGTGTAAAACAGCACGAACGCCGTCGAGCCGAGCAAGGCCATCTGAAAGTCGCTGAGCTGAAGTTCCTTTTTGATGGGCGGAAACAAAATGAAGATCAGCGAGCGATCGATGTAGTTGAGGACGTAGACGAGACACAAGAGCGCCAGCACACCATAGGATGCGGGCGCCACGTCTGCGTTCCCCTGCAAGGCTCCCGACGAGGCCGGCTTCTGAGAGAGCATGAGCGTATTGTACGCGGCAACCGCAGTGCCTCTACGCGGCAACCGCAGCGCCCTGTCGGCTGCCTCGGACAGCGACGGGACGGCTGTACGCTGCGGGCCGAATAGGCTAAAGCCGCAGCCAAGCGGGCAGGCGCCGCGAGGGCGCGATCAGCCACGGCAGTCCCAGGGCACACAGCGATATCGCTAGGGCAGTCAGCACAGTGGGCAGCCCGTGCTGCGCAATCAATGGGCGAAGGATGTAGCCGCCCAGCTCGCCTCCCAGCTCGAACAAGACCAGGACCAGCGCGCCGATGCGAGCGCGGTGACTGTCGGGGGCAGACAGGGTCGCGCTGCCGCCCGATAGACCGGTGATCTGCACCAAGGCAAAGCCCAGAGTGGCTGCGATCAGATACAGCGCCTGTTCCGTCTGCAAGAAGCCCAGGCCCAGCAGACCCGCGGCCATGCCCAGCAAGCTGGCGGCTGCGACCTTTTCCGCGGCAACGCGGCGACACAGGCGAGGCGTTGCGATGGCTCCGAGAACGACGCCCAAGACCAGGGTCACTTCGATGCTTTCCGGCAAGGTCTTGGGCAGCTTGTGGCTTTTGAGAAGCGCGCTCGGGCCCAGCCAGAAAAGCGGGTATGTGACGAAGTTGGCAAGCATCGAAAGCAGCGCAGCGAACACGAGCTTGGGCGTGCCAAGCAAGGTCTTGGGCCCGGCGAGAAGCGCGTGCAGCACACCCAGCAGTCCCGCCGAAGGCGGCTGCGCAGCGTCGGGACTGGGGCGGGTGTTCGACTGGATACTGGCGGTGATCAAGGCGGCAATCAGCAAGAACACGACACCCAGCAGGCAGACCGTGCGTGTACCGAGGATGGCCAAGAGAAGCAAAAGAATAAAGCCGGTGATGAAATAGCCAGCGCGCGGCAAGGCCAACGAGTAGTCCAGAGCGCGCTCGGCCTGTGACGAGGACACAAGCTGCGGCAGCATCGGAGTGAAGCCGGCATCGAAGAACACGCCAGCTCCGGCCGATAGCAGCAAGAAGGGCAGCCCGCGCGACACGCTGAGTGTGCCCGTGTACAGCATCGCCGCCACCGCGGCATGACACAGGGCGCGCACCAAGCAGGCTGCGACGAGGATGCGCTTGCGCTCGCGATGATCAGCCAGCGTGCCAGCCAGCGGCAGAAGGACCAGCGACACGAGCAGGCTGGGGGCCGCAAGCGCTACGGCTTCGTCGGCGGTGGCGTTCTTGCGGGTCACAAGCAGCCACCACATCAAGATCCACATCAGGCTGTGGTCGGCGAGCAGCGATACGAACTGGGCAAGCTGGGCCCGCATGAAATCGGGCGGCAGGGGCGTGGCTGAATCCACATCCGATGTGCCCGTGGGCCCCTCTCCCGCAGGCACGCGCTCGGCAGAGTCCATCGCCGGAAGTATCGCATCGGCCGACGGTCTTGCGCGGCCTTTTTCTGTCAGCGACCGCTGGGGAATTCCAGGCGATGCGGCCCACTCGCTGCGGTCCCCCCCGCCCGGCTGGGACCGGTCTTTTGTCCAGGGATATCCAGGTATCCCTGAGCCATCGCGAGCAGCACCGATCCGACGAGGCAGCACAGGATGGCCCAGACGATGCCGAAGAAGTGACGATACAGCGGTCGCTCGCGCAGGCGCATCGGCAAGAGCACCAGGCCCATGGTCAGAAGCGCAATCCCGTTGATGATCAGAAACCAGCGCGGCACAGCGGCGTACCTGAATCGGGCTTACGAGCTTGCCGAGCGCGTCCAGTGACCCGATCGACCACCGCTTTTTTCCATCAGGCTGATGGCGCCAATGGTCATCTCGCGCTCGACGGCTTTGCACATGTCATAGATCGTCAGCGCGGCCACCGAGACCGCGGTCAGGGCTTCCATCTCGACGCCCGTGCGATCGAAGGCGCGGACTTCGGCTTCGATCAGAAGTGCCGCCTTGGCCGAGCCGTCGATTCCGGGGCCGCGCTGTCCGGGGCCGAAGTACGGCGTGAACGAGACATCGACGCCTGTGAGGCGCAGCGGATGGCACAACGGGATTAGCTCAGAAGTGCGCTTGGCGGCCTGGATCGCCGCGACGCGAGCCACGGCCAGCGCTTCGCCTTTGGGCAGATCGCCGCGCAGAAGTCGCGCCAGAGTATCGCTGCGAAGCTCGATGCAGCCTTGGGCTCGCGCGCTGCGGGCGGTCTCGGGCTTGCGGCCCACTTCGACCATGCGTGCCTGGCCTTGCTCGTCGAGGTGCGTAAGCCCACCCGCGCCAGCGGATGCAGAAGAGCCCGCGGGGGCTGGCGGGTTCGCGGAAGCGGGCGATGAAGAAAGGTCAGAGGGTCGGTCCGAGGACGACTGCGGCATGGGCGCCCATGCTATCACCTGCGGCGCTGGGGCGGGATGTCTTGGCGCAGGCTTCCCCTGGATCGGACCGTGGGTGTTGGCTCGGGCCGGCGGTTTTTTTCCGTCCGGCGCTTGCGATCGTGAGCCGTTTTGCCCAACCCTGCGCACTTAATGGCGATGAGGGCACAGCGTTGGTTGATGGCTGCCTGGTCGCTGCTTGGTTGCAGCGGCGTAGAGGTCGAGGCCCTCAGCCTGCGCTCGGCGGTCGACATGGCCAGCGGTTCTTCGTCGGGGATGCCCGATCTGGGTCGGCCTGGGCCGCCCCGCTGCTCGATGCGACGTCAAGGCGACGGCCGCACCTGTCAGAGCGCCACGCTATGGAAGTTGAGTGCTCAACAGGACTGTCGCTCTCGCGGCGAGCGCTTGGATGTGCTGATGCCGTTTGATCCCTGCGGCGTCGATCGCTTTCGGGTTATTACCTATACGTGCTGTACGTTGGGGACGCCCGCGCCCGGACCAACGGGAAACCGACCCGGCCAGCCGGGGCTGCACGACCCCACGACCCCCACTTCCGAAACGCCAAGCCGCGGTGGCCTGGCGTCGTAAACCCAAGGAGGACATATGCAGACCACTCTCTCTGACTGTAGGGTGCAGCCAGCGCCGAAACGCTCTGGCTCTGCTCGCGTGCTGCGGCTGTTCTGCGGCGGCTTGCTGGCGATTGGGCTTGGCCTTTTCAGCCACGGCTGCGGCAGCGACGTAGCGAACGACGAAGCCGCGATCACGCAAGAAGTGAACGCGATGCTCGACGAAGGCCCGTCGTCGGTGCAAGAGATCTACGCCTATGACGTCGACGCCAGCGGCGAGATCAGCGTCGAGCCGTCGTCGGATGACGTCGATTCGAGCGGCGACCCCAACACCAGCCCTGGCGGCGGCAGCAGCGATCCCAGCCCAGGCCGTGGTGGCTGTGGGCCCAAGCCGCCGACACCGCCGATGCCGCCCGTGCCGCCGATGCCGCCCATGTGTACGAAGGAAAAGCAGGGTGGCGCGACGTCGTGCAAGGACGAAAAGACCTGGCGTTCGTACGGCGAAGCCTTCTGCAAGATGAAGGGTCTTTCGCTGAAGAACGTGACGTTTGACACCTCCTGCGGCCGTGGCGAGTGGCGCTATGCGACGTATGAGTGCTGCAGGAACACGATGCCGCCGCCCCCACCGCCTCCACCGGGTCCGCGCTGCACCAACAACAAGGCAGGCGATGGCCGCACCTGCAAGGACCGCGCGACGTGGCGGGCCGAAGGCGCCAAGTTCTGCGCTTCAAAGATGGCCATCCTGACGGTCCTGACGCTGGAAGACCGCTGTGGCATGGGCGACAACTGGAAGACCGCCCACTTCGAATGCTGTGGCTGGACGCCGCCGCCGCCCCCACCGCCGCCCCCACCGATGTGTGTCGGCGTTGGCGCGGGTGGCTCGGGCACCTGCAAGAGCCAGGCAGACTGGAAAGCAGAGGCCGAGCGCACCTGCAAGTCGCGTGGCCTGTCGCTCAAGACGATCAACTATGGCGCGGGCTGCCGTCGTCCCGATGGTTCGCCTGGCCACAGCGACGTGAAGTTTGAGTGCTGCCCCGGTACGCCGCCGCCGCCCCCTCCGCCGATGTGCATCAAGCAGACGGCCGGTGATCCCAGCGTCTGCAAGAGCGACGTAGACTGGAAGGCCGCGGGCGAGGCGTTCTGCAAGTCGAAGATGCTGACGCTGAAGAACATCACCTTTGGCATGGCCTGCATGATGCCGATGGGCCGTGGCTTTAGCAGCGCGACGTTCGAGTGCTGCCCTGGCACGCCGCCGCCTCCTCCTCCTCCTCCGATGTGCATCAAGTACACCGATGGTCCCAGCAGCACGTCCTGCAAGACCGACGCGGACTGGAAGATGTCGGGTGAGCGATACTGCGCCTCGAAGATGCTGACGCTCAAGAACATCACCTTCGGCATGGCCTGCCCGATCATGGGCGCTCGCGGCTTCAACAGCGCGACGTATGAGTGCTGCCCCGGCACTCCGCCGCCGCCGCCGCCGCCGATGTGTACGACGGATCTGGTCGGTGGCGCTGGCGTCTGCCGCTCGGAAGCCGATTGGAAGATGAGCGCCGAGGCGTTCTGCAAGGCCAAGGGCTCGACGCTGAGGAACATCAGCTTCGGCGCGGCCTGCATGAGCGGCATGACCCGCGGCTACAGCGAAGCCAAGATCGAGTGCTGCAAGTAGCAGCCCGCGCTCACTCGATCGCCACTCGAAGGGAGCCGTCTAGCCAGCACAACACCTAGGCTGGACGGCGCGAACAAAGGGAGAGACCGCGAGGTTTCTCCCTTTGTTTTTGTGGGCTTGTCACTCTCTCGGGCGAGCGCTAGACCCGCCGGTCGGAATGTGCGTTGATTGCTGTCATGAAGCGAACTTTGACCATCGGCGATCATCTCGGTTTTCAGTGGACGGTTCTGCGCACGACGCTGGCTGGCGGGCTTTTGGGCTTGCTGCACAGCATCCTTGGATCGAGCTCGGGATATCTCGCCGAGCTAAGCGGCCTGCGGGGTAGCTGGGCGTGGCTGTACGGTGCAACCGCGGTGGCGGCTCTGGGCTGTGCGGCGCTGCCGCCGACGACGCGAGGGCAGAGAGCATGGGTGCTGGCCTGCGCGGGTCTGGCCGCGCTGGCCGGTGGGTTTGCGGCGCAGAATGCCTGGACCCACGAGCTCTGGGCCCCGGCTGGCCTGTTTGCTGTGGGGCTGGCGCTTTCCCTGAGCCTGGCGCGCGGCCTTGGTCTGTGGCGCGGGCTGGGCATGCTCATCGTTGGCACGGCCGCCGCGTTCGGCGCGCAAAAGCTGCCTGCCGCGCTCGGCGCACAGGATGCATTCCTGGAGCTGCCGCGGACCCTGTCTGCCATCCTTTCGGGCCTGGGGATGGGCTTTGTGATTGGAAGCTCGACGGTGGTACGGCACATCCAGGTCGTGCAGACCAGTCAGCTCGACAAAGAGCTGCGTGCCCTGTTGCCGGCGCCGGAAGCCACTGACGAGATTGCCGGCTTGGTCAAGCAAGCCATGGCGTCGTATCAGCAGGCCATCGAGGCCTTGGAAGAGCATGCCCAGGCCAAGACCGCAGCCGGTGAGCTGGTAAAGAAGATCGCCCGCTTCGGCAAGAAGTGGCAGGACATCGAGGCACAGACGAAGAAGAGCGAGCGCGCTGAGCTGGAAAAGCGAGTCGCCGATCTGAAAGCGCGGCAGGAAAGTGCCAGCGACGACGGCGTGCGCGGCGAATACGAGCGGGCGCTGTCGGCGTTGCGCGAGCAGCTGACCTATCTCGATGAGATCGAAAAAGGCCGGCAGAGAGCCATCGCTCGTCTGCACCATCAGGTGGCGACACTGGATCGCTTGCGCCTGGCTGCCGTCCGTCACCGCTCCGTCGGTGCTGCCAAGCTTGGTGAAGAGCTGAAGACCGTGGTCGATGAGCTTAATCAGGCAGGGCAGGATCTCGACACCGCAGCCGAGCTGGCCGAGCTACCTGGCTAGGGCGCTGCCGTCGCTGTTCGCTGTTCCGCCGAGCCTTCCTGGTGCGCTTCGCCCTCAGAGAGCCCAATCACACATGCCGCCTGCGCCTACTGTGCCGCGTGCTCTGTAACGGCGGGAGCGGCAGGAGGCGCTGCATCCCGACGACCACTCTCCTGCAGCGCGCGATCGAGGACGCCATTTACAAAGCCCGGCGACTCGGTCGTGCTGTAGCGACGGGCTAGCTCGATCGCCTCGTTGAGGATGACGCGAGGCGGCGTGTCCAGCGAGCGTGTCAGCTCATACGCTGAAAGACGTAGCAGGTTGCGGTCGACCCAGGACATTCGCTCAAGCCGCCAGTTGCGCGAGCAGCGCCCCAGCAGGGTGTCTAGTTCGTCGAGCTGATCGCGCACCCCCAGGACCAAGTCTTCGACGAAGCGGCGCAGCTCTAGCGTGTCTTTTGACAGCGGGGCGGGTCGCGCTGTGCGGACGGCTGGCTTGTCGGTCTGTGGGTCCTCGTCGTTGTCGCCATCGCTGCCGAAAAGCTGCGTGAAGTACAGCTCGACCCCTTGCTCGGCCTCTAGATCCGGCTGGCGATCGAGCAGACAAAGAATCTGCAGGGCGATCTCGCGCCCTCGACGTCGGCTAGCCATGGCGCCCCGTGCTCCCGGACTGCGATGGATCGAGCGCCTCGTGAAGCTGGCGATAAAGAGAGATCATCTCTAGCGCGGCCAGCGCCGCATCGGCGCCCTTGTTGCCGGCTTTGGTGCCGGCGCGCTCGACGGCTTGCTCGATGGTGTCGGTGGTCAGTACGCCAAAGATGACCGGCACGTGGGATGACATCGCCGTCTGAGCAATGCCCTTGGCAGCCTCGCCCGCGACGTAGTCGAAGTGGGGCGTCGAGCCACGGATCACCGCGCCCAGGCAGAGGACGGCATCGAACATGCCACTTTCGGAACAGCGACGGGCAAGCGGCGGGATCTCGAAGGCACCGGGGCATCGCAGGATGGTTGTGCTCTCGGCGCTGCCGCCGGTTCGGCGCAGGACATCCAGGGCGCCATCGATCAGTCGCTCGACGATAAACGAGTTGAAGCGGCTGGCGACGATGGCGATACGGACCCCGCGGGCAGAGAGCTCTCCGCCGAGCTCATGTACCCGCATCTCAACTGCGGGATCGGGCTTGTTTTTTTTCATGGCGACTCGCTTGGCTGGCGTGAACTTCGGAACGGATATCGACTGGGCCCCCCGACGAGAGACGGCTCAGGCTAAGGGATTTGCATGCCGCCGGACACGTTGATCGTCTGTCCCGTGATGTAGTCGGACAGCGGCGATGCAAAGAACAAGACGGCGTTGGCGATGTCCTGCGGTCGACCGAAGCGGCCCATGGGAATGCGGGTCAGGGTGGCTTGGCGCTGCTCTTCAGGGACGCCGAGCACGTCGCCAGGCTTCTTGGCCGCGGTCATACGCGTCTCGGTAAAGCCAGGAGCGACGGCGTTGACGTTGACACCGAAGCGCGCCCACTCTTGGGCGACGACGCGGGTGATGCCGACATTGCCCATCTTGGCCGCGACATAGTTGATCTGACCGGGGTTGCCGCGGATGGCTGCCGTCGAGAAAAAGTTCACGATCTTGCGGTGGTAACGGACGTGGCCAAGCTCTTCGAGCTCGCGCTTGCCGACCTCGCGCAGGTGGGGCGCCGCCGAGCGGATGCAGTTGAACGTGCCGGTCAGGTTGACGTCGATGACCAGATCCCACATCTCGTCGGTCATCTGATGGCACATGCGGTCGCGGCTAAGCCCGGCGTTGTTGACCAAGATGTCGAGCTTGCCGAAGTGCGAGGCGGCGGTGCGCATCAGCAGATCGGTGTACGCGGGATCGGTGATCGAACCGATCGAGGCGATGGCGCTGCCTTCGCGGAGGCGATTGCAGGCGGCGACGGCCTCGGCTGCGGGCGCTTCGTCGATGTCGTTGACGACGACGCAGGCTCCGGCGCGCACCAAGGTCAGGGCGCAGGTACGGCCGATGCCACGTCCGGCGCCGGTTACCACCGCCACGCGATCCGCAAGCAAGCCTGAAATTCCAGCCAAGCTGCCGTCACCATCCGGCTCGACCTCGCTGGCGCCAGACCCTGTCGCACCGACGCTGGCCAGCGATGCAGCCTTGGCTACAGATGATCCCGTCAGTTGCCCCGATTCCACAGACATGGCGCGCAATCTATCACAGCTTCCTTTCACGGGTCGGGCTGCTTTAGACTGACCGAATGAAGCGTGCGCTTGGATGCTGTGATGCAGCGGGTCGTTCGAATCGGTGGCTCTCTCTCAAGTCGTCGGCGGTCTCTGGGGCGTCAAGTCTGAGCTGGGTTCAGCTTGGGCTGGTCTCGCTGTCTGCGCTTACGGCGCTGCCAGCGGTGGCACAGGCGAACAAAGTGGCCGTGCATGTGCCGACCATCGAGTCCGATCTGAAGATCTCAGAAGGTCGGCGCAACAAGTTTCACGACACGCTGGTCGCGGGTCTGCAGGGCGGCGTTAGCTCGGATGCCACGGTGCTGCGCGCCGACGAGGTGCGGTCGCGCCTGGCGGGCCGGGCCGAGCTTGTGAACTGCCAGTACGGAGCCTGCGTCGGCAAAGTGGCCGGTGCGCTGGAAGTCGATCGCCTCATTATCCCGCGCATCGGTGTGCGCGATGCCGTCGGTGGCGCGGCGTACAAGATCTCGCTTGCGGTCTATGACCGAGCGGGCAACCCGCTGCCAATCAGCGGCAGTGACGCCTGCGGCAGCGACGTCGAAGGCTGCGTGTTGGCCAAAGCGCTCGATGCGATGAAACGTGCCGCCGGCAGCATCGCGGGTGAGGTCAGCAAGCCCCCTGCGCCCGACAAGCCTGCCGTCGTGGCTGCAACCGGCCCGGCGACCAGCCCCGCCGTAACCCCGACACCAAGCAGCAGCCCGGTGACCGCTGCGAGCAGCAGCCCAACCGCCAGCAGCAGCCCAGCCCCGTCAGAGCCAAGCACGCCTCCGTCCTTGCCGACGGCCAGTGATACGCCCAGCGGCAGCAGCGACAAGCCAACGCCCAGCAAGTACGCCAACGTCTATCACTACGGCTGGATGGTGGCGGCGGGCCTGACGGCGGCGTTTGTCATCACCTCGATCCCGTTCTTGGCGTATTCCGGGCGCGATGGCATGACTACCTGCGGACCAGACGTGCCGGTCGCGGCCTGCCCGACGATTTATACCGGCAACTTGGCCGGCGGTCTGGGCCTGCTTCTCGGCGGTGGTCTGCTCAGCGCTGGGGCCTTTGGTGTGCTCTTCTACCTCGATCGAAAAGAACACCAGCGCATGAAGGACGGTCGACTCGTGTACGTGCCGCACCGCCTGATGCTTGGTACACAAGGACAAGGGCTGGCGGTGAGCCTGCGGTTCTAGTCGCAGACGGGATGGGGTCCCGTGATGGCCTTGCGCTCGCTCCGCCTGTGTCGTTAAAACCCGCTCACAAGATGAGCTCTCCGCTCGGGGCGGATCGTGACAGGAGGTCTTTCGATGTCCGCAAGCGCACTGGCCAACCGGCTGCTTTTGTTCTCGCTGCTAGGGCTTTTTTCCTGCACCTCAGAAAATCCGCAGTTTCCCGAGGGTGGCATGTGCCAGCCAGGGGATCGCCTGTGCGGACCAGCCCGCGATCGCCCGATCGCTGTCGTCTGTGGCCGCGATGCCAGCGATCGCATCGTCTCGATCGAAGAGCCGTGCCCCCTTGCGACGCAGTGCCAAGAGGGTCTGTGCCAGCCTGCAAGCAGCCAGCCTTCCTGCCAAAAGCAGGCGGACTGCCCCGCTGGCCAAAGCTGCGTGCCGCTGGTTGCCGACGCCGGGGCTAGGCAGCTTGGCACCTTCTGCGTCCCCAGCCAGCCTGCTCCGGCCGCGGTGCCACCCGGAGGGACGTGTACCCGCGACAGCGACTGCCAGACTTATCGCTGCCTGCAGGGTGCGAACCGTCGCTATTGCTTCTTCGCCTGCGAGACCGACACAGACTGCGGCCTTCCGGTGACCTGCCGACCTTCCAGCATCACCATCACCGGGATTCAGGGTACAGTGCGCGCCTGCGGAACGTAGCAGCCCGTCCGCGAACTCCCAGCGCCCACCTGTGTCCTTGAGGGGCCGTGACTTGCTACTGCAAAAAGAGAATCGAATGGCGGAACAGAAGTGTCGAGAGTGTGGCCATGGCAATGCAACGGCGGCCTTGTTCTGTGAGCGTTGCGGTCGCGCGCTGCACGCCCAGGAGCGCGATCCGCTGGTCGGCAAGACCATCGCCGAGCGCTATCACCTGCTGGAGTGCATCGGGGCGGGCGGGGCCGGCGTCTTGTATCGCGCCGAGCATGTCACGCTGAGGCGGCGCATTGCGCTCAAGCTCTTGCACAAGCACTTGGCGACCAGCGACGACGCCGTCGAGCGCTTCCGCCGCGAGGCGATCACCGTCTGCGAGATCGACAACGAGCACATCCCGCAGGTCTTCGACTTTGGGCGATCCGACGACAGCCGCTTGTTTTTTGCCATGGAATTCCTGGAAGGCGAGACGCTGGCCCAGGCCATCGCCAAGGCGCCGCAGGGTCAGTTTTCCGTCGAGCGGGTCGTCGACATCTTGGCTCAGATCGCCGACGGCTTGGTCGACGCGCATACGCTGGGCTATGTCCACCGCGATCTGCGCCCGCGCAGCATCTTTTTGACCAAGCGCCGCAGCCGCAGCGACTTCGTTAAGCTCCTCGACTTTGGCTTGGCCAAGCTTGTTCAGCCCGACGTCGATGCGCAGCGTACGGCCATGGGCATGACCTATGGCGACCCGCGCTACATGGCGCCCGAGCAAGCCCGCGGTGAGGCCGTCGATCGTCGCGCGGACATCTATTCGCTGGGCGCCATCGGGTTTGAACTTTTGACCGGCCAGCCACCGTATGTGGGAAGCGGTCCGTTCGAGATTCTTGGCAAGGTGCTCGATGCGCCCGTGCCGCGCGTGCGCGATCGACGCAGCGACTGTCCGGCCTGGCTGGAATCGGTGATCCGCATGGCCCTGCACAAGTCGGCCGCCGATCGCTTCCAGACGGTGACGCAGCTTCTCGACGCGCTAGAGCGCAAGCAGGTGCTGCTGGGCGTTCCGGCGCTGCCCGGTGCGGGACGCGTTGCTGTGCCGGCGGCAGCTACGCCTCTTGCCTCCGCGGCCAAAGCGCCGCAGTCGACACTTGCCATGCCGACGGTAGCGCCGCCCGCCGGGGCCGCTTCGGCGGGGCGATCGACGATGTCGTATCCCGCGGTCAAGCCTGTGCGACCCGCCACCTTTGGTGTCTCGACGGTGCCGGCTGCAAGTCCGGGCCAGGGCACGGGCGCAAGCCCGGCAGCGCCCGCCGCTGCTTCCGCGTCGTCGGGAGACGAGCTTCGCCTGCTCGCCGAGCGCGTCCCACCGGCTGCGGCGGTCTCGTCCAGCCAGAAGCCCGTCGCAAAAGCTGCGGCGCAAGCGCCCAGCCCAGTGATGAAGCCCGCGATGGCACCTGTGGCCAGCAAGCCCGCGTCGGCGGTGGCTTTGGATGCCGCGATGGCCAAGGTGGCTGCGCCGGCCAAGGCCGTCGTCATCAAGCCGAGCGTGCCGTCGCGCGCCGATCCCACGCCGCGTACCACCGCCGCCCGCATCGAGCAAGAAGCAGCCGGCTGGCTTGAGACGGCGCAGAGCCTGTTCGACGAAGGGACCAACCCCGAAGCGCACCGCGCTGTGCAGGAATCGGCCGATGCCGCCGAGGCTGCGGGCAAGCTCTTGGCTTCGTCGGGGGCACGCGCGGACCTCGACACGGGGGAAGATGTCGGCGGCGATCCCGGTGAAAACGACACCATTCTGTCGCTGTCGGCTCCGACGCCTGCTGTTCAGAAGGCAGCAGCCAAGCCGCTGGAAAAGCCAGGAGCCGAGGCGCCGGCAGCCAAGATCGGCTCCGCCGCTGCCAAGCCAGTCGCTAAGGTCGCCCCGGCTGCAGCCAGCCAGTCGGCTGCTCCGGTGGCGGCTGCTACGTCGGTCTCTTCGGCACCAGCCAAGGTAGCTGCGGTCGCGGCTTCCCGCACGGATACGCTCGAAAAGCCAGCCTCGTCTGCCCCGGAGCGACCGCAGCCTGGCCCCGTCGCTGCGCCGTCGTCCCCTATCGTGGTTTCCGAGGCTCGCCCGGCTGCGACGCAGCGCTTGGGGTTTGTTCCGCCGCCGGCTCAGGCTGCGGCTCCTGCCGCGCTGGCTGCGCAGTCTGCAGAGACCGTGCCATCGGTGGCGGGCGAGACGTCCCTTGCCGAGCGCATGACAGCGACGGTGGCTCCGGCCGCGACGGCGTCGCCGTCTGCCGACGACGACATCCCCGAGTCCGATGCCACGCTGCCGCACATCAAGACCGAAGCAGAGCCGACCGCGGCCGAGTCCCCTGCTCCTTCGGAAGACGACACGCTTCGTCATGGCAAGCTGGCTGCACCTCTGCCGACGACGGCTCCACTGCCCAGGCTGGAACCAGCGATCGAGGCCGAGCACGACTCGACGAAGACGCCCGAGTCCGAGCCGCCTGAGCATGTCGCGAACGCCGAGACCGCGTGGTTCGCCAAGCCTGCCCAGGCGGACGGCTTTGCCGACGATGACAGCTATACCGTTACGCGCAAGAAGCCGCCGCTTTGGCTGTACATCGGCGCCGCGGGCTTGGCGCTGATCGGCGGCATCGTCTGGTTGTCAGGCAGCAGCAAGCCGGCCGGCGACGCACGCAGCGGGACCCCTGGGGCACCATCGAGCGTTGCGACTCCGACGCTGGGGGGCAGCGGAGCACCGACGGGCACAGGGACCGGTCAGCCCAGCCCTGGACCCGCGGCCAGTGTCCCGACGAGCGCAAGTGGTGGGTCTGCGCCGACCCCAGTTGTCGTCGAGTCTCTGTCGCCCGCAGGCAGTGCTGCGCCCGCCGCCAGCGCCAATCCGCCAGCGACGGGAAGCCCAGCCCCCTCCGGCCAGCCTGAGGCCTCTGCAGCAGAGAAGACCGCAGGCAAGGCCGCCTTGGCACCGACGGCAAGCCCCGAAAAGTCAGGTTCAGCAACGGCCGAAGCGCCCAAGGGCAAGGCCGAGAGTGCCGCTCCGTCGAAGGCAGCCGAGAAGCCCGCTGAAAAAGCCGCTGAAAAGCCGGCGCCCGCGGGCAAAGACAAGGCGGAGGCTCCGGGGACCAAGCTGGCGATGGCGAGCAAGCCGGCGAGCAAGGCGACGGCCGATTCCGCAGAGCCTGCCAGCAAGCCAGCCGCAGCAGCAGGCAAGGGCAAGGCCGACGAGCTTGCTGCGCTGATCAAGCTGGGCAAGCGCCGCCTGGATGACGGGGACACCGATGCCGCCGCCGGTATCTTTGCCCGTGCCGTCGAGCTAGACGGTGCCAATGCCGATGCCTTGGCGGGCTTGGGCTCTGCGCGGTACGAGCAGGGGGAATACGAGCAGGCGGTGCGCCCCCTACAAAAAGCCGCGCGTCTGCTGCCGCGCAAGACGTCGCTGCTTGAGATGCTGGCCGATGCGCAGTTCAAGGCCAAGCGCTACAAGGACTCGGCCGATACAGCGCGCAAGCTCTTGAAACAAGACCCTGGCTCGGCCAAAGCCAAGCAGATCCTAGAGCGCGCCGAAAAACAGCTTTAGTACTCGCCTACATGTGGGGAAGGCCGCTTGGACCGGGCGTTCTCGTCGAGAACAGGCGATTGATGCAGGCCGGGATCGCGTGGCAGGGTCTTGCGCAGTGGGGCAGGCCGGCCGTGAGCTAGCCGCAGGCGCGGCGGCACTGGGCGACGCACTTGGACTTGTTCTGCGCGCCGCTGCAGCGCTTGTTGCAGCCGCGCTGGCAGGTTTGCTTGTCTTTGGCCAGAGCGTCCTGGGTGCTGAAAGTGAAAAGAGGGCTGGAAAAGAGCAGGGCGGCGAGAAGCAGCCGGAATCGCATGATGCCTCCTTGGGGCGACCATCGAGGGAGATCCATCCGGGGAATGGCCCGATTGGAAACGTCCTTGGCATCGTCGCATCGCCGCCCAGGCACTTCAAGCTGCGGTGCTGGTTTTTTTCGCCTTCAGCGCTGCGTGCGCCGCCGCCAAGCGGGCAACCGGGACGCGATACGGTGAACACGAGACATAGTCGAGGCCAATGCGGTGGCAGAAGGCGATGGTGTCGGGATCGCCGCCGTGCTCGCCGCAGATACCGATCTCTAGGTCTTGGCGGGTCTGCCTGCCCAGCGTGACGGCCATTTGCATCAGCTTGCCGACGCCTGCTTCGTCGAGCGTGGCAAAGGGGTTCTTCCCCAGGATCCCCTTTTCCAAGTATTCAAGCAGGAAGCCCGCCTCGGCGTCGTCGCGCGAGATGCCGAACGTGGTCTGCGTCAGATCGTTGGTGCCAAACGAGAAGAACTCGGCGTACTCGGCGATCTGGTCGGCGGTCAGCGCGGCGCGCGGGACTTCGATCATCGTCCCGAACTGATACGGGATCTGCATGTTGCGAGCGGCCATGACGCGCTTGGCTTCTTGCTCTAGCTCGCGGCGCTCGATGCGAAGCTCGCTCTTGGTGGCGACGAGCGGGATCATGATCTTGGGCTTGACGACGATGCCTTGCGCCGCACACGTACAGGCCGCTTCAAAGATCGCCTGCACCTGCATGCGAACCAGCGCCGGCAAGTGGATGCCCAAGCGGACGCCGCGCAGGCCCAGCATGGGGTTCTGCTCGCGCATTTTCTCGACGGCAGCCAGCACCTGTCGCTTGCGCTCTAGCTCGCGCTTTTCTTCGCTCGTCTCGCCGTCCAGGCAGGCAATGCGCGTCTCGGCCTCGGTCACTTCGCGCAGAAGATCGTCGTGGCTGGGCAGAAACTCATGCAGCGGCGGATCGATCAGGCGGATGGTGACGGGCAGGCCGTCCATGGCGCGGAACAGCCCCTCGAAGTCACTGCGCTGAAATGGCAACAGCGCGGCCAAAGGAGCGGCGCGCTCGGCGTCGCTGCGAGCCAGAATCATCGCCTGCATATGCGGCAGGCGGTCGGTCTGGAAAAACATGTGCTCGGTGCGGCACAAGCCGATGCCCTGCGCCCCGACGGAGCGCGCTTTCTGCGCATCGACGGGATAGTCGGCGTTGGCCCACACACCGAGCCGTCGGAACGAGTCGGCCCAGCCGAGCAGGGTCAAAAGGTGCGGGTCGCTCATGCTCTGCACTTCGGTGCGAAGCTGTCCGGCGAAGACCTCGCCCGTCGAGCCATCAATCGTCACCCAGTCGCCTTCGCGAAGGACGCGGTCGCCGACGGTCAATGTGCGCGCCTGCGGATCGATATCGAGCGCGCTGGCTCCGACGACGGCTGGCTTGCCAAACTGCCGCGCAACCAGCGCTGCGTGACTGGTTCGCCCACCGTGGCTGGTCAGTACACCGACGCCAGCTAGGATGCCGTGAACATCGTCGGGCTTGGTCTCGGCGCGGGCGAGGACGACGGCCTTCTTTTCAATCTTGGCCCAGTGCTCGGCGGTATCGGCGTCAAAGGCCAACTGGCCGACGGCAGCGCCCGGTGAGACATTCAGCCCTGTGCCGAGCTTGTCGCCGCGCTTCTGGGCTTCTTTTTTGGCCGCCGGATCGCACTGCGGGTGCAGGAAAAACTCGACGTGGGCCGGGCTGACGCGCAGCACCGCTTCTTCGCGCTGGATCAGGCCCTCGTTGGCCAGGTCGACGGCCAGGCGAACGGCGGCGCGGGCCGTACGCTTGGCGTCGCGTGTCTGCAGGATCCACAGCTTGCCGCGCTCGATGGTGAACTCGATGTCCTGCACGTCGCGATAGTGGCGTTCGAGCTTCTCGCAGATGGTGCGAAACTCAGCGAACAGTGCCGGCCAGCGCGTGCCCAGGGCGGCGATGCGCTCGGTCTGCCGCGTGCCGCTGACCACGTCTTCGCCTTGTGCGTTGGTCAGGTAATCGCCCTCTAGCTCGGGCTCTCCCGTCGAGACATTGCGTGTGGTGGCGACCCCAGTACCCGAGTCTTCGCCGAGGTTGCCAAAGATCATGGCGACGATGTTCACCGCCGTGCCCAGGTTGTGCGCGATGCCGGCGGCGTTGCGATAGTCGATGGCGCGCTTGCCGTTCCACGACTTGAACACCGCTTCCGTCGCCAGACGCAGCTGTTCATTGGGGTCGCTCGGCATCTGTCGACCGGACAGCGTCTTGACCGTGGACTTGAATTCATCGGTGATCGCGGCCAGGTCATCGGCTGACAGGTTGGCGTCGTTGTGGACGCTGCGCTGGCTGCGGTAGCGCTTGAGCACGGCCTCGAACGGCTCGTCAGGCAGGCCCAGGACAACGGTGCCAAACATCTGCAGCAGGCGACGATAAGCGTCAAAGACAAAGCGCCGATCGCCGGTCAGACGGCAAAGACCCTCGGCCACGGCGTCGTTGAGCCCGATGTTGAGGACGGTGTCCATCATGCCCGGCATCGAGAACTTGGCGCCTGAGCGACACGAAAGCAGCAGTGGGTTTTCAGGATCGCCAAGCCGCTTGCCGGTGGCGCGCTCGACGGCAGACAGCGACTCCTGCACCTGTTCCCACATGCTGGGTGGAAAGCGCGAGCCCTCGGCGAGAAAGGCGTTGCACGCCTCGGTCGTGACGATGAAGCCGGGGGGAACGGGAATGCCGATGCGGACCATGTCGGCGAGGTTTGCCCCCTTGCCGCCCAGCAGGCCGCGCACGGCATCCCAGGTGGCGGTGGGGCTTGTGGGATCGGTGGGGGTAACGCGGCGCTGGGCTTCGTCCAGCTCGCTGAACAGGTAACTCCACTTCGTGTTGTTGGTCGCCATGCTGGCCTGGTCCTTGTCCGGCGCTTCGTCGCGGTGCCGGGTTGCCGGTTTGTTTCGAGGCCGCCGGGATTGGCGGGCTGTGGTTGAGAGTTCAGCACGCGATGTGCCAGCACTGCGGCGATGCGTGGCGGTGAATGCCGGCAGAATCTGCGGCTCTGCGCGAATGCCGGCAGGTGTTGCGGGGCAGCAGAAGACCGTGGATCCGCTAGGGCACGCAGGAGGGGCCGTCTTTTTTCCATTCGAGCTGCGCGCCAGCCAGCGAGAAGGTTGGCACCAAACCGCGGATGCTGTCGTCGAGATCGCCGCTCTGAACAAGGTCCTTCAGCACGTCGTGATCGATGGGGCGAAGCTGCAGGCGAATGCGGATGCGGTCGACGTCGCGCGTGGGCAGGAGATAGCTGCGAGTGACCGCGTGAAAATAGCGCGGATCGGCAGGATTGCCGGTGACGGAGGCCGGCAGAAGCTCGCTTTCGTGACGGGCGATGTCCCAGAACATGTGCGCTTTGCCACCGCCGGCCTTAAAGACGCGGTCGCGCAACAGCCACAGGCTGGGGTCGGGAAGATCGACGACGGCTTGGCCTTCCTTGACGCCGCCGCTTTGATAGACCAGCGAGCCGGCGTTGTAGGCCGAAAGCTCGACCCAGGCGCGGCGATCGTGGGCTGCTCCGCTTGGGAAGCTGTGCCCAGCCCCGGCGTTGTCCAGCGAGACGTCGACCTTGAGCGAAGCGCCGTCGGGCGTCACGCAGAGCTTGGCGGCCACCGTCGAGTCTAAGTCGCGCTGGATAGCGCTGCGCTGCGCCGCGATATCGGGAAACGGCGACAGCGCTAGATCGACGCCAGGCATGCTGTGATCGTGGACGGTGCGCATGGGGGCATTCTCGACGAATGCGGCTTTTTCGCTGCGTCCAGGCATATGGCACTGGCCACAGGTCAGCTTCTGCCGTCCGTCGCCCGTGGCAAAGACGCTGCCCTGCCACTCTTTGTACGTGCGCTCCAGATCGACGGAGTGAGGGGATGGCGTGACGACATCGTGGCAGCTTCCGCACAGCTTCGATGAGTCCGGCTGCTGCCGGTCGTGAAGCGGGGACGCCGCCGAGCGGTGCGTACGCGCTGACAGCGGCTGGTCGATGGCGCCACGCAGCGTCGAGTCGTTTGCGAGGACGAGGGGGTTGTTGTGTGTGCCGGTGACCTCGGTGACCTGATGGCAGAAGTAACACGTCACGCCGAGCAGCGCGGGAGGCAGGCTGCCCAGGTTCAGGCCGTCGGTGGTGGCTCCTGTGCGGACAGCCATCGGGGCATGGCACTGCACGCAAAAGGAGCCGAGAGCGCCCTTGGTCTCGCGCTGGCCACGGGCATTCATGGCACGAAACACTGGGTCCTCGGCGGCATAGGCATGCATGCTGCCGGCCCACTCGCGATAGTGCTGCGGATGGCAGTTCCGACAGATCGCGGGATCCATCAGAGCTTGCGGCGACAGTGGCTCGGGTTCGCCGCAGGCAAACAGCACGACCGGGAAGACCCACGCGATCGCGCGAAGGGCTCTTGGCAACACACGCAGCGTCGAGGGACTCATAGAAGAAGCGAAGCGCAGGCTGCTGGCATAGTCAAGAACCTGCGCCGCGTCACGGCCGGGGAGCAATGGCTGGCTCGCGCGAAACGCGAAAGACGCCTTGACACAGAAGGGGAAGTGTGGCGGACTTCGTGGCTCTCAAAGAGGCGCAATCATGGAAGTCGGTACGCTCAATGTGAAGCTTCGTTCCACTATCGGCTCTAGCCACGCGGTCAAGACGCGGCGCGGCGGAGCGATTCCGGCCATCTGCTACGGCGGCGGTAAAGATCCGCTGAACTTGCAGCTTGTGCCGTCTGATCTGCAGAAGTCGTTGGACCCCAAGAAGGGCCGCAACACGCTCCTGCGGCTCAATGTCGAGGGGACCAAGGACGTGCTGACCGTGCTGGTCAAGGATGCGCAGCGTCACCCGCTGCGTGGCGACGTGGTCCACGTCGACTTCCTGCGCGTCGAGCTAGACAAGCCGGTCAAGGCGACGGTGCCGCTGAACTTGGTCGGCAAGGCCGAGGGTGTCAAGCAGGGCGGACAGATGCACCAAGTCTACCGCACGCTGGATCTTCTAAGCCTGCCGGACAAGATCCCGACGCACATCGACATCGACGTGACGGCGCTGAACATCGGCCAGTCGATTCACGTGGCCGACCTGAAGATGCCAGAAGGCGTCAAAGCAGCGCTGCCCGGCACCGTCACGCTGTGCGTGGTGACGACGATCAAGGAAGAAAAGGAAAAGGCGGCGGCGGGCGAAGGCGAGGCCGCAGCGGCGGCAGTGCCGGGCGACAAGGCGGCAGCAGCCTCGGCCAAGACGCCGGCTCCAGCAGCCAAGGGCGGTGGCGACAAGGCGGCGGCCGCCAAGCCGGCCGCCAAGCCAGCAGCCGGCAAGAAGTAAGCCGAAGCGGATTCTTCGATCGCGCTTGCGCAGGGTCGCGCTGCGGACTGCCTACCAGCATAGGCCGTGGCGGACGTGCCCTCGTACGGATGTGCAATGGCAGCAACCGACGCTGGTTGGCTGGTGATCGGCCTGGGCAATCCAGGCCGAGACTACGCGGACAATCGACACAACGTAGGCTTCATGGTCGTCGACGAGCTTGCATCGCGTCTGGGCAGCAGCCCCGGCGCGTTCCGCAGCAAGTTCGGCAGTGAGCTCTTGTCGTTGGATGTTCGCGGCCAGCGGGTCCATCTGCAGAAGCCGCAGGAGTTCATGAATGTGTCGGGGGGGCCGGTGCAGCGGGCGATGGCGTTCTTTCGCATCCCGCTTGCTCAGGTCCTGGTGATCCATGACGAGATCGACCTGCCGTTTCTGCGACTGCAGGTGAAGATCGGCGGTGGTCATGGGGGGCACAATGGCCTGCGCTCGATCTCGCAAGCCATTGGTCCCGATTACCTGCGCCTGCGCTTTGGCGTTGGGCGGCCCGCTGGGCCTGGGCACGGAGACTCGCGTGAGCGAGTGACCGGTCATGTCCTCGGCAGCTTCAGCCGGGCCGAGCGCGAGGAGCTTTCCGTCGCCTTGGCTCGTGCTTGCGATGCGGTGGAGCTGATCTTGGAACGCGGTGCAACGTCGGCGATGAACGCGTTCAATCGCGACACCCGCGCGAAAGACACGCTGGAATCAACCAAGGAAGCAGCCAAGCCCGAGGGCAAGCCCGGCGTGCCCACGAAGGCCAAGGAATAGGCAGCCGCTCGCTCAAAGTCGTTGCAATTCCCCCGCAAGATTGAGTAGAAGATGGGTTCCCCATCGGGGACGAAAGTTCCCCATCCTCGCCCCTGACTCGGTTTGGGGGCTTTATCAGCCACGAGGAGACAACACATGGCGACGTCGATGCGCGACGAGCCGGGAACGCAGAGAGAGTACGAGACGATCTTCATCCTGCGTCCCGAGACCAACCAAGATGGCATCACCCAGGTCAACTCACGCGTGCGCAGCGTGATTGATAGCCAGGGTGGCCGCGCCCTGAAGCTCGACAACTGGGGCAAGCGCAAGCTGGCCTACGAGATCAAGAAGCAGCTCAAGGGCATCTACATGTACTGGCGCTTTCTCGGCTCGACCGGCCTGGTCGAAGAGATCGAGCGCAACCTGCGCATGCTTGACTCGGTCGTCCGCTACTACACCGTAAAGGTCGACGAGGACGTGGTCCCCGATACACGGCCGGTCGGTGTCGATGACGAGAGCTTCCTGAAGGCAGCCAGCACGGTTCCCGACGAGGAGGAACTGGTTACTGGTGCGGTCCGCTTCCGCGACGATGAGGAAGACGACGAATTCGATCCCGATCTGGAAGAAGAGCGCTTGGCCGGCGCTGACAAGGGGGAGGAGTAAGCCATGTCTACCGATTTCGACGACAACGATCGCGGCGGCCGTGGTGGCCGCGGTGGCCCAGGCGACAAGGACGGCCGCAAAGGTGGGGCCGGTGGGCCGGGCGCTCGCAAGCGTGGGTTCTCGCGTCGCAAGGTCTGCCGCTTCTGCGCCGATCAGACGCTGGCCATCGACTACAAGGACCCGCAGCTTCTCAAATACTTCATCACCGATCGCGGCAAGATCATTCCGCGACGCATCTCGGGCAACTGTGCCAAGCACCAGCGCAAGGTCGCCTTGGCCGTGCGTCGCTCGCGCATGATCGCGCTCATGCCTTACACCGTGATGGGCGACTAGGAGATCACGATGCGGATCATCTTGCGAGAAGAAGTGCCGAATCTCGGGAAGGGCGGCGAAGTGGTCTCGGTGAAGCCGGGCTATGGTCGCAACTTCCTGATCCCGCAGGGGTTGGCTGTTCTGGCGACCGAGCGCAACGTGCGTCAGGTCGAGCACCACAAAAAGATCATTGCCGCCCGCAACGCCAAGCTGCAGAAGGACGCGCAGTCCGTTGCGGACAAGATCGCTTCGCTGAGCGTGCGTATCGAGCGTCAGACGGGCGAAGGCGGCAAGCTGTACGGCTCGATCAGCACCCGCGATGTCGAAGAAGCCGTGCGTACGCTGGGTGTGACGATCGACCGCAAGAAGCTGGTGATCGGAAGCCCGATCAAGAACACGGGCGAGTACACCGTCGAGCTGAAGCTGGGCCAAGGCGTGGTTGGCAAGATTAAGCTGACCGTCGCTGAAGCCAAGTCTGCGTCCTAGCTCCTGCCTGTTTCCCGCCGTTTTTCCCCGCCTGTTTTCTTCCCAACGCAGCTCTGCCAACGTTTGATGCCGGCCACGTAGCGCGTGGCCGAACGTCGCGATGCATGGCATCGCTGCGCAGGCTTTTTGGTACGGTGTTCAACGCGGGGGGCTACAGCGCCAAGGCAGCGCGAAACAAGATCTCGTGCTCGGGCGTGCGATAGAACGGATACGTGGGCTGCATCAGCGGACCAGCCGGTGGGAAGCGGACGTCTCCCGAGATCACGGGCATGTTGCCGTCAAGATAGTTGAGGAAGTAGTTGGCCGAGAAGCGCACGTGACGGGACAGCCAAAGGTTCACAGCCAGTCCGAACGAGTCGACCGAGACGTTGCCGAGGATGGCGCGCTGCTCGTCGCTGAGGCCTAGACCTTCCTGCGCGATCTCGTCGTGCTCGGCGAACATGCGCTCGTAGCGGGCGCTGATATATAGGCCAATGGGGAAGGACTCTTTGCCTTTCTTGAAGCCGGCCCAGCGCTGCGGAATCTCTTGCCCGGCCGTCGGTAGCATCGTCGGTGAGCCGAGAATCCAGTACCACATCTGCAGATAGAACGAGGTACCGCGGCGGTTGATGTTGCCCGACAAGGCACGCGACAGCGGGACGTTGTTGGCTGCGTCGGTCGCCATCGGTCGATAAATGCCAATCCCGTCGCGCTCGCTGCGGACGAGCTCAAAGCGCCAGCCAATGGGGCCGATGGGGACGTTGACCTCGACGGCCCACTTGAGGATCGAGCCGTTGGGGACGAGTCGATTGCCATTTCCGAAGACGGGCGGCACGAAGACCACGGCCGCGTTGCTAGACAGCGGCGGGAAGGCGTCGTAGGGAACATCGACGCGCTGCCCATACCAGAACGAGGCACCGACCCAAATCTCGGACAGCCAGCGCGTGGCACTGGCTCGCTGCAGCAAAGCCAGCGGTGCGAAATAGGCGCGGCCGATGACGTCGAAGTGATTGTCCGGGTTTCTGACGTTGCCACCGTCGCCATTGAAGATGCCAACCTCGTACCGCAGAAAGCGCTGCGGTGCCAAGCCATGCACCATGACGCCGATCTCTTTGTTCATCGGCACGGCGAACGAGCGTACGGTGATCGAGCGCTCCATAAAGTCGATGTACTTGTCGACGGTGCGATTTTCGAGCGTAAATGGCGCGTCAAACTGCCCAATCTGAATGTTGGCCCACGGCGTGTAGTTGACGTTGACGAACACGTCGCTGATCTGCGCCGACTGGAACATGATCGGGATGCTGGCGAACTCTCCAGCCAGCATGTAGTCGAAGTGCTTGAGGACGGTGCCGTTGAACTCGGCGCGGGCACGACGGATGAAGATGGTGTCGCGCGGGCGTTGATCGTTGACGCCGTCCTGAACGCCAGGGGTCTCGCCTCCCACGCGAATGTCGCCGCGGTTGGGGAAGAAGAAGGCGTCGATGTTGAGGCGGCCGTTGGGATAGAAGACAAAGTTACTGTCGCGCGAGCGCAAAAAGGCAGCGCCGTTGGTGTAGCCGGCCAGCGGGGCGTCTTCGTCGCGTTCAAAGCCGACGGCATCGTTGGTCGAGGCAGCGAGCGGGGCTGTCAGGGCTGATGACGCTGCGAGCGGCGCCGTCGTAGCCGCCGCGACTCGCACGCCCGTCGGCGCAGGCGGAGGCGTGCTGGGCTCGGGGGTACGCTCGACCGCGGCCTCTTCGGCGTGAGCCCAAGAGCCGATGCGGATGCCGGCGCTCTGCGGCGCGAGCAGAGAGCTCAGCAGCGCCGATAGTGCGCCGACCCACGAGGTAAAACGTATGGTGCGGAAACGTCCCTGTGAGCGGCACACGGTTCGCAACGGCTGCGGAGGCAGACTCGATTGGACGAGAGGGATCACCACCTGCCCATGATAGTGGGGGAGCCGAGAGCAAGACAGCAGAAAAAGCCACCATATCGCGGCGATAGATTTTCTAGTTTCCTCGCATGGCTTCTTTGGGCCACTGCGCTGCGAAGTGATGCAAGGGACCATGACCTTCGCCGATACGCAGCGACGCGCCGGCCGCGATGGCCTGCTGCACGTACTGGCGGGCAGAAATGACCGCGCTGCGAAGGGACTCACCGCGAGCGAGACCGGCTGCGATGGCCGCGGCATACGTGCAGCCGGTGCCATGCGTGTTGCGCGTGACGATGCGCGGCGCCACAAGCCGCATGGGGAGCTTGCCATCCCAATAGAAGTCGTCGCTGCTTGTGCCATGCGGGTCGATGTGGCCGCCTTTTAGAACGACGCTCTGCGCGCCTAGATCACGCAGTCGACGGCAGCACGCAAGCAGCGCGGCATCGGTCGCAGGCCCCGTACGATTCGTTGAGTCGGCTGGAACGATCTCCGCTTCCTGGATGCCCAACAGAGCGGCGGCTTCGGGCAGATTGGGGGTCAATACCGCGGCGCGCGGGAGCAGCCGATGGCGCAGAGCCTCGACGGCATCGCGGACCAGCAAGGGTGCGCCACTTTTCGACAGCATGACCGGGTCCAGCACCACCGGGATCTGCGGCACGGCCTGCAGCACATCAGCGACGACGTGAATGACCGCGGCACTTTCGAGCATGCCGAGCTTGATGGCATCGACGGGCAGATCGCTGAGTACGGCTTCGATCTGCGCTTTTACAAAGCTGGGGCTGATCGAGTGAACGGCGCGAACGGTCCTGGTGTTCTGCGCCGTAAGGGCCGTCACAGCGGCTGCGCCATAGACGCCTAGCGCCGAGAACGTCTTGAGGTCGGCTTGGATCCCGGCGCCTCCACTGGGATCGGAGCCGGCAATGGTGAGAGCAATGGCTGGGCGGGTCATGGTTCACTGCGGACGGGCTGATAGACGGAATACGTATAGCGCCACACGCGCGATCCCACGGGCACGCAGCGGCGTGAGATGACTTCTTGACCCCAGGCCGCAGGAAGCATCTCGGGGCCCCAGATCAGAATGAGGCTGTGTTCCTGGCCGTCCTGTGGGGCGGAGCTGGGCAGGACTTCACCGACCACCTCCACAACTTCGTGAGCCCGTCGCGGTACGCCCTCACTGGCATCGCCGTCGGGAGCAGGCAGGACCTGCGTCAGCTCAGCGTCGCGTTCGTCACCTAGCGCATGCAGCACGAGCACGCGGCCAGGTAGGCGCAGCGGCCAGCGCAGGGTCAGGCGATCCCCAGACTGCAAGGCGCCAAGCGATGTGGTGGCCAGACCGCCAGGCTGCGGGCCCGTGATCGAATGGGTCGGAGGCGGGCGCTCAACGACCACGGAGGCTTCGCGCTGGACCGTAATGTGCGCGCAGTCGTCCAGGGAACCTTGGGCCCGGCGGACCAACTGCCGCCACCAGTGCGAACAAGGCAGGGGGGCCTCTTTCAGGGCCTGTGCCAGCCAGTCGCGCTGGGCTGCTTGCTGTGCGTCGTCCTCAGCCGGGGATGTGGCGAGGGCAGGCAGGCCGGTGCCATCGCGGTGTCCGGCATTCCACAGCAGGAGCTCTTCGATGGACTCGCGCTCGGCGTCGATATCGGCAAGCTCATGCCACAGATCAAGCAGGGCAGGCGTCGCTGAGTGGGCATCCGCGGACTTGCTTAGGGCCCACTTGTCTAGGGTGGGGATGAGCAGGTCATAAAGCTGCAGGATCTGGCGCTCGGCTCCGGCACGATACTCGTCGCTGAGAGCCGCCTGCGCACGGGCAACCAGATCGCGGGCGGCTTCGGCTACATCGGCGGGAGCCAGAGGGCGCCAGCGAGATCCAAGGCGCTTCACAGCGGCTCCTGCGGCCCTGCTTTCTGTCTGGCTGCGTCCGACGAGGGAGTCCCGCGACGGAAGGTCAAGCGCAGATGCTCGCCGACGTGGCGGCCGTAAAGGACCAGGAAGACCAGAGCTAGGACTGCATACAAGCCGGACAGGGCATAGCGAACGCCGGGCTGCTGGAAGGGTAGCTGAACGATAAACAGCACGAAAAGCAGGATGGCTTTCCAGCCGTTCAGGCGGCCATTGAGCAGAAACGCGACGCCGAGCAGGCTCTGGGTTGCGGTGAGAACAAGCTCTTCGGTCTGCCGTGCATCCAGCTCAAGAGGCGTGACGCGTCCCATCGCGCCGGAGTACACAATCGGCAAGGTCCCGACGAGCAGCGTCCACTGGTTCACTTTGGAGGACAAGAGCGCGGACATGCCGGCTGCGCCATGCCCGCGGAGCGCAAAGATGGACGCTACCAGAAGTTCCGGGGCTTCCGATGCAAGCGGCGCCAGCCACTGCACCAACAGGAAGCGGTCGATGCCAAGCTGGGTGCCGCTGTTGATCAGGGACTCGGCAAAGGGCTTGGCATCGGCAAGCAGTGTGGCCATGGCCAACAGCAACAGCGTTCCCACGGCGGTACGACGCGCTCTCGCAGGCAGCTGACCAAGATCCTGCGCGACTCCGGCGAGCTCTGGCTCGGCTTCGTCTTGACTGCTGACTCGCCACAGATAGAACACGAAGAGAACGAGCATGCCGATGCCATTCCACACCGCCATCTGGTGCATGAGAGGCATCGCCAAGGACCAGACGGTCGCCAAGCTCAAGATCGTGAGGTCGATGCCGTACCCAGGCGACATGCGCACAGCGAGACCAGCAACATCGGGTTCCTCAGCGTTGCCGTTGCCTGTGCTTTGGCGCCTGGAGCGCGTCGTGAAGTAGATGCTGCACAGCGCCACCAGCGACCAGCCGACACCAATCAGCAAGCGGTTTGAACCGGTCATGTTGGCCACCGCATAGTGGCGATAGGATTCGTCGCGGGCGGCAGCAGCGGCGAAGTAGAGGTCGACCGCGTATTCCGGCAAGACTGCAATGAAGGCGAGGATGGCCATCGAAAGGCCGCTGGACAGATCGACCTGTAGAGCCTCGGCAGCCCACGCCAACAAAAAAGCCGCAGCCAGAACAGAGGAACCAAAGGCCAGCAAGGCCGCCGGAGCCGGCATGCTCACATGCGCCAGGCGAAGGATGATGCCCAGGATTGCGCAGGAGGCCGCGATGACGAGCCGCACCGCCGATGCAGAGGAAAAGCCCGTGTAGTTTGCTGCTCGTTCGCTCAACGACGCCCCTCGCTGCCGATTTGACCGAGTGTTGCCAAAGTCTTGAAAGACTACGCGGGTGGTGTCTCTGGCGCAACATGAAGGAGCATGCGGATGCTAAGATGCTCGACGTGATGGCGTCGGTGCGACAGCGATGGGGAACGTGGCTGGCGATCTCGACTGTGGCTGTGTCCTGCCAAGTTGGAGCGCGCTCGCCATATGCTCCGGGATATGCGGCCGGGCCGACGGCAGCGACGGCAGTGGGGCAGGGGACGGGGACCACAGCGCGGGCCGAGTCCGCAAGCAACGCAGCCAAGCTGGGCCTTGTGAACCCCAGCTCGACGGGCAGCGCTGCGATCACACCACATGAGCTGCGGGCAGCGGCCGTGGTCGATGCCGGAGCTGGGGGCACGTCGGTCTCGACGGTGGCGAGCCAGGTGACGACAGTCAGCCCTGCGCGCTATGCCGGACCGGTGCCACAAGGGCGCGGCGATGCACAGCGCAGTGGACGCAGCCCCTACCGATTGAGCAGCGCACAGCCCAAAGAGCTCTGGCGAGTCTGCACGCAGGGCAGTATCGCGGCGGCTCCGACCATTGCCAGCGATGGGACGGTGATCTTTTCTTCGCATGATCGCCATGTCTATGCCGTGAGCGCGCAAGGCATGGTCCGCTGGAAGCACCGCACCGGAGACATGATCTGGTCGGCTGCTGCGCTGCTTTCATCTGCGATGAGCCCGACAGCGCCAGCGCAGGAAGCCTTGGCACTGGTGGGCTCCGATGATGACAAGCTGCGGGCGCTGCGTGTCGTGGATGGCAGTGTGGCGTGGACGCTGTCACCAGGGGGCTGCCGCTGGTCAACGGGGCGCGGGCCCGAAGCATCGCGCTGCGACATCGAAGACGTCACGCTCTCGGCAAGCGGTGTGGCCTATTTTGCGGGGGCCGCCATCTATGCAGCGAGCGCCGAGGGCAAGCTGCTGTGGACGTATTCGCCCGAGCATCCGCCAGATAAAAAGCCGCACTGTTCGTCGGCCCCCGCGCTTGCTCTCGATGGAAGCCTGAGAGCGGTCTGCCACGATGTGCTCTATGCCTTGGGCCCAGATGGCAGCAAGCGCTGGCAAGTAGAAGGACCCGGTGAATTCGAAAGCGCTCCCGCTGTTGGGCCCGATGGCACGTCGTATGTCGGTGATGAAGCCCGCCGCCTTCTTGCGATCGATGCACAGGGACAGCCGCGTTTTTCGTTCATCAGCGGGGGGCCTGTGCGTGCGGCTCCCGCGCTGCGCAGCGACGGTGTGGTTGTGTTTGGTGCATATGACGGAGTGCTGTATGCGCTGCGACCCGACGGCACCCTGGCCTGGAGCTTCGCGTCCGCCGACAGCATCCAGTCTGCGCCCGTCGTCGATGCGGATGGAGCTGTGGTCTTCGGCTCGCGCGACAATCGGGTCTATGCGCTGTCGCCGGACGGCCGCTTGCGTTGGTCGATTCAGCTAGAAGAAGACATCGACGGAGCCCCGACGCTGGGACCCGATGGAACACTGTATATCGGCAGCGACGATCGCTGCCTGCATGCGTTCCGATAGACAGGCTGTTGGCGTAATCGCCCTCCTAGGGCGCGGGATTCGGCGGGGCCTTCTTGCCGAAGACCTTGCGGAACAGAGCCGTGATCGGATCGTAGTGCTCGTCGACGACGCGCTCTTTCAACGGAATGATCGCGTTGTCGGTGATGTGGATGCCTTCGGGGCAGACTTCTGTGCAGCACTTGGTGATGTTGCAGTAGCCGATGCCCAGCTCTTCCTTGAGCTGATCGATGCGGTCGCCTTGATCGGCGGGGTGCATCTCAAGCCCGGCGGCCCGCACCATGTACCGCGGCCCCGCGAACGAGAACTCGTGGTGGTCGCGCAGGACGTGGCAGACGTTCTGGCACAAGTAGCACTCGATGCACTTGCGGAACTCTTGTGCGCGGTCGATCTCGTACTGAAAAATCTTCCACTCGCCGTCGGGACCCTTGGGGGCTGGACGAAACGGCGTGATCTTCTTGTTGTTGCGATAGTTCTGGCTGACGTCGGTGACGAGATCTTTGATGTGCGGGAAGGTCTTCATCGGCTTGACCAGGATTGGCCCACCCTCCGCCGTCTTGATCGCGTCGACCATGCGCGTCATGCACATCAGCCGCGGCTTGCCGTTGATCTCGGCGCTGCAGCTACCACACTTGCCCGCTTTGCAGTTCCAGCGACAAGCGAGATCAGGAGCCTGCGTCGCCTGGATCTGATGCACGGCATCGAGGACGACCATGCCCTCTGAGACCTCGACGGTATAGTCCTGAAGCTCGCCGCTCTCGGCGTCTCCGCGATAGACCCGCAGGGTGACTTTCTGCGTGCTCATCTTTTTTCCTTCTTGTGGTTACTGCGGCGCTTTCTCATCGTGAGCCAGAGCATGTAGCTCGGTTGGCATCTCGGGCAGCGGCTGCTTTTCCAGCACCATCTGGCCCTCGCCGCCCTGTCGCAG
Source organism: Myxococcales bacterium (assembly GCA_016794505.1). Classification (GTDB taxonomy): domain Bacteria; phylum Myxococcota_A; class Polyangia; order Palsa-1104; family JAEUJZ01; genus JAEUJZ01. The sequence continues at coordinate 44,134 of JAEUJZ010000088.1, read as the reverse complement.
AACGTTGTTCCACTTGCCCTCTTCTCCGACGCTATCGGGGAAGTCGATGCGCATGTGGCCACCGCGGCTCTCTTTGCGCGAGAGCGCAGCCATGGTCAACGCCTCGGCGCAGATCAGCAGGTTGTTCAGATCCAGCACCTGATGCCAGCCGGGGTTGTACCGACAGTCGCCGACCACCGACACCTTCTTGGCGCGCTCTTTGAGCGAGGCGATGTCTTGCAGCGCCTTTTCGAGCTCGTTCTGCACGCGAGCGATGCCGACGTTGGCTTCCATTGTCGTCTGCAGATCCGACGTGACGGTGAACGCGTTCTCGGCCGACGGCCGATCGAACGGCTCATACATCTCTTTGACGATGCGCTCGACCTGACCGTCGTCCGTCTGCGGGATGTCCTTCATCCCCTTGGCGTAGCTCGACGCCCCCAAGCCAGCGCGGCGGCCGAACACCAAGAGATCCGAAAGCGAGTTTCCGCCCAGACGATTCGCGCCGTGCAGACCACCGGCTACTTCGCCGGCCGCAAACAGACCTGGGATCGTCGCCATTTGCGTCTCAGCATCCACGCGCACGCCGCCCATGATGTAGTGCGCCGTCGGGCCGACTTCCATCGGCTCTTTCGTGATGTCGATGCCGCCCAGCTCTTTGAACTGGTGATACATCGACGGCAGCTTCTTTTTGATGTAGTCGGCGCTGCGGCGCGAGGCGATGTCCAAGAACACGCCGCCGTGGGGGCTACCGCGGCCTTCTTTGACCTCGCGGACGATGCAGCGCGCGACGTGGTCACGCGTGAGTAGCTCGGGTACGCGACGCGCGGTCTTGTCGCCGGCCAGCCAGCGATCGGCTTCGGCCTCGTTGTCGGCGGTGTCGGCCTTGTACAAGTCGGGGATCGACTTGAACATGAAGCGCTCGCCCTTGTTGTTCTTGAGAACGCCGCCCTCGCCGCGCACTCCTTCGGTCACGAGGATGCCGCGCACCGACGGTGGCCATACCATGCCGGTGGGGTGAAACTGCATGAATTCCATGTCGATGAGGTCGGCGCCAGCCAAGTAGGCCAGAGCATGGCCGTCGCCCGTGTATTCCCACGAATTGCTGGTGACGCGGAAGCAGCGGCCGATGCCACCGGTCGCCAGGACCACCGCCTTGGCCCGGAATACGATGGGGCGCCCGCTCTCTCGCCAGTAGCCAACCGCGCCCGTGATGGCGTGGTCGGTCTTGAGCAGGCGATAGATGGTGCATTCCATATGGACGTTGATCTTCTTTTCAACCGTCCGATCCTGCAGCGTGCGGATCATCTCAAGGCCGGTGCGATCGCCGACGTGGGCGAGGCGCGGGTACTTGTGGCCGCCGAAGTTGCGCTGAAGGATCTTGCCGTCGGGCGTGCGGTCGAAGACAGCGCCCCAGTTCTCAAGCTCGCGGACGCGATCGGGGGCTTCCTGGGCGTGGATCTGCGCCATACGCCAGTTGTTTAGGAACTTGCCGCCGCGCATCGTGTCGCGGAAGTGGACCTTCCAGTTGTCGCGCGTGTCGACGTTTGCGAGTGCGGCCGCCATACCGCCTTCGGCCATGACGGTGTGGGCTTTGCCAAGCAGGGACTTGCAGACGAGGCCGGTCTTGACACCGGACTCTGCCGCTTCAACGGCGGCTCGTAGACCAGCGCCGCCAGCGCCGATCACCAGGACATCGTATTCGTGCGTCTCGTAAGGAAGGCTCATGTTCGGTTTTCCAGTGCGCAGCTCTTGGTGCGGGTTCGGTGCGGCCTAAAACAGGCGCGAGTCCTGCAGCAGCCCCATGGCACAGAGCCGGATGTACACGTCGGTCAGGCCGACCCAGATCATGCTGACCCAAGCAAACTGCATATGGCGTCCGTTCAGCCAGCTGACGCCTCGCCATAGCGTGTGGCGCTGCTTGCCGAAGGTCAGGCAGCTCCAGCAGTCGTGCTTGCCACCGATCAGGTGACGGAATGAATGGCAACTAAAGGTGTACAGGCCGAGCAGGACCACGTTGACCATCATCACCAGCGTGCCCAGGCCGATGCCAAACTGGCCGTCCCAGATGCAGGCCTCGACGGTGTCCTTGACCAAGATGCCCCAGACGAGGATGGCCAATGCCAGGAAGAAGCGGTGCAGGTTCTGCAAGATAAAGGGGAAAGCGCGCTCACCGCGATAGCCTGAGGGCTTGCCTTCTCCGACGGCGCAGCCCGGCGGATCGAGGAGGAACGCCCGGTAATACGCCTTTCGGTAGTAGTAACAGGTCAGTCGGAAGCCCAGCGGCGCACCCAAGATCAAGAACGCGGGGGACAGCCAAGGCGGTAGCCACTCTGGCTTGAGCAGCGGCGAATAGAAGGGCGAGAGGTACGGACCGAAGCGGTAAAACTCGTTCTGCCAAGCCGCCCACGTCGCGTAGATGCTAAATCCACCGAAGGCAATCGCGAACAGAAGCGGCGACAGCCACCATGCATCTTTGCGGTCGGTCGCACCCAGACTTAGGGTGACCATTCCTTGTGGTCGCAACATCCCAGTTTCTCCGTCACCAATTCAAGCTCATCACCCCTGTGAAGACTCGACAGGGGTGGAATGGAAGGCGATCCAATAGAGCCGCTCCGTCCCGCGGAAGTCAAGCATCAATCAGGGGGCGGCCGCGGGCTCTGGCGCAGTCCACAGACTCGAAAGAGGAGGCGTCGGGATGGACGGAGCGCTCTGGTCACGTGTCGCCTGCGCCAAGGCACAGAGCCAGCGTCGGGTCAGCATGACCCAGTTGTTCAGCTCGCTCGGCTCTGCGCGCGTTCCATTGCCGTCAGGTCTTGGGTTTGCCTGGGCGTGGGCTGTGCTCGCTTCCACTCTCGCTGGCAGCCTCTTGCGGTGAGCGAGTAACCGAGCGTGTAGAGCCTGGTCCAGCAGCAGGTGGGGTCGAGCTGCGCGGTGGCCACGAGCGGTCCCGACTGTCGCCGCGATCGTCCGAAGAGTGACTGCCTGTCGCTGGACTTGCAGGCGCTGAGCCTGAGACGGGCTTGCCGGGGGGAATCGACTGCGTCGCGCGACTCTGTGGCGAGTCACCGGGTCGGGCTGGATGTGACGAGATCAGCGAGCTATCGGGCGGCACCGAGGGGCGAGTGCGAGCCGTCGGCGACAGCGGGGTCGACGCGCGGGCTCCCTCGCTTGGAGACGGGACCGTAGACCGCGGCGGCAGACCATCGGGAGGGTACGAGGGGGGCGTGGGGTCTTCGCCATAGCTCTCGGGGGCGCGCCCAGGCAGAGGCGGCAGCCACGGTCCTGAGTTGCTAGAGCGCGGCGCTTCCCCGGCTTTCCAGTCGTTTCGCCAGCGACGAGCGACATTCAATCCAAGCTCGTAACCATCGACGATCTCAGAGCGGCCATCTGAGGCGGTTACGACCACCTTGGTGATGTCCCCTGAGGCCCCCAAAGAAAGCGCGATCCAGGCGCTGTTGTCCGCCGTTTGCCAGCGGCAGCTCTCTCGCCCTTTTGTTGCGACAAGCCGCCACTCTAGGTCGCGCTCTTTGGTCACGAGGCGAGAATATCATGAATCCTCCTCGCGATCTACAGCCTGTCAGCACCGTGAAGGAGGATGTTTTGGCTCGCCAGGGCGGGCATGCAAGCGGCGGGAACGGAGCCCGTGTGAGTCGGCGACATCGGGTAGAGGACTCGGGCTTCGCCGATGAATCGATGGGCGAGGCATCGTAGGAACAGAGGGCTGCGATAGCCCGCCTATGTTACCCCGTCAGCGGCGGGCCTGATCGGGGCGGAGAGGCCGGGCCGTTCGATGGCTTGATCTATCGCAGATCGCGCAGGTCAAGCTGTGGGCTGAGGTCTTCGCCCAAGGTGGCTGCTTCCGGGGGAAGACGCAGGTCGTCTGTGGCAAGCGGCGCGGCCAGCGGCGCGGTACCGGTCACAACCTCGACATCCTCGGCGCGCACCAAGGCCAAGCGATGGTTCCAGGCAATCTGGTAGTACAGCGTGCGATCAAAGACGAGCTGATGGGAAGACTCCGCCAGCGTCGGCGCATAGACCTTGGCCCAGTAGTAGTCGGCAGTGACCGGCCCTTGCGCGACATAGCGCTGCCCCACGGGCATGTCATAGATCTTCTCAAGCTTCTGCGGCACCGTCGAAGGCGGGTAGGCAGCATCCTGCGGGTAGCCACCGCCATAGACCGGGATGCTGGTGCGCATCGGCGTGCCGCTCGCCTTGGGCGTAATGACGATCTTTGGCGACTGCGGCACGCGCGTGGAGGTTCGGCCTGGGTTCTTGAACCAGGCCTTGACGCCGCTGAAGAAGATGGCATCCCAGTCGCCTTTGCGCTCGACGCGATAGAAGTATCGTCCGGTGCCGAGCTTGTTGCCCCAGTTGAACATGCGATCGCCGGGGGTCGTCGGGAAGTAGGGGTTGGTGATCAGCGGGGCCGTGTCGGAAGGGCTTTCGCGCAGATAGACGAAGTTGCTGGGCTGCGGTGGCACCGAGCGGCAGTCGGGGGGCGAACCGGCAGGCACGGGATAGCAGTACGAAAGCGGGGGTCGATTGCGTTCATAGTCGGGGTGCAGGCTGATGACCGTGGCATCGGGGCCAGTGTCGGGTTGATCCGCGCGGCGGGCCGGGGCTTCGCTTTCGCCGCGGACCATTCGCATGAATCGATCCCAGTTCCAGTAGGGTCCGGGATCCCAGTGCATGGCCGGCTGGCGGGCCTGCGTCAGGCCGGGGACTTCGTCATGGCCGATGATGTGCTCGCGATCGAGCGGCACGTTGTAGCGACGGGCCAAGTGGCGCACCAGCGCGGCAGAGGATGCATACAGCTCGTCGGTAAACCAGGCATGTCCTTCGGCAGAATAGGCCTCGTGCTCGATGCCGACGGAGTGCATGTTGTAGTACCAGTTCCCGGCGTGCCAAGCGACGTGTCGCGGTGAGACAAACTTGGTAACCCGTCCGTCGCTGGAACGGATTAGGTAGTGTGCCGAGGCCGAGCGGCTGGGGTCGCTGAAGATACGGATCGTGCCTTCATAGCTGACCTCGGTGGTGTGGATGACGATGTAGCGAATGTCTTGACCATCGCGCTGACGGTTGGCCAAGTCATAGTTGCCGTACGACCCGGTCATGGGATCGCGGACGGCGTAGGCCGCCGGGGCTTGCTCGCAGACAAAGCCGCGGCCGGTTCCGGGGCCGCTCACGCTGCCGGGTGGGCAGTCGGCGTCGATATCTGCGCTAAGGGCTGCCGACTGACTGCTGAGCTGGCTGCCGTCACAGCCGGGGACCAGTGCCGCAGCAGCGGCCCACGCGATGACTGGACCCAGCGTAGATCCGCCCCGCGTCGTTCCTTTTCGTCGTTGGACCGATGGCTTCGTGCTGTGTGCTGTTCGCATATCCACACCTCGCGCGTCTTGATGGAGTTGCGATGCAAGCCGTGGCTGGTCATCGCGGGACGGTCGTAACACGAAGATGTGATACTGTCTGCTCTATGCGTTCTGCTAGCCTCTTGCTGTATCTATCCTTGGGAGCACCGACGGCTCTAGGGACCTCTTCTGCTGCGGCTGCGCCGCAGGCTCGCCCGGTGGGAATGCGTCCTGCTGGGGCCGGGGCTGCGCGTCCCGTGGCCAGCTCGGCTGCGCGTCCGGTCGCCCGTCCGGTCGCTCCGGCCCGTCCAGGCGCGGGGGTCTTGGGACCCGCAGAGCCAGCCGGCCCCTATCCCAACTATCTTGAGCAGCACGCGCGGACGCGGGGCTTTCAGCTGGGCCGTCCGCAAAAGGCGGTGCCGACGCCCGATGGCAAGGCCGTCTTGTTTCTGCGCGCCACCGCGGAGTCCCCAGAGCTTCGCTTGTACGAGTTCGATGCCGAGAGCGGGCGCAGCCGGGAAGTCTTGAGTCCAGCGCAGGTTCTGCAAGGGGGCAGCGAGCGCCTGTCCGCCGAGGAAAAAGCCCGCCGCGAGCGCATGCGCCAGAGCCTGCGGGGCTTCACCAGTTTCGAGCTTTCACCCGACGGCAGCTTCATCTTGCTGCCCTTCTCGGGTCGCCTGTATGTGTTTTCTCGTCAGAACAGCGAGGTCAACGAGCTACGCCCGCTGCCCGATAGCGCGACCCGCCAAGCCAGCGCCAACAGCGACATCCCGCCGCCGGCTCCCGACTTTGAACCCATCGAAGACCCGCACCTGTCTCCTGACGGCAAGCAGGTGGCCTATGTCCGCGGGCGAGACCTGTATGTGATCGATATCGCATCGCGAAGCGAGCGTCGCCTGACCAAGAGCCAGCACAGCCAAGTCAGCTACGGCCACGCCGAGTTCGTTGCACAAGAAGAGCTACACCGCTTCACCGGTCATTTCTGGTCGCCGGACAGTCAGTATCTGGCGTTTACCGAAGTCGACAACCGTCCCGTCGAGACGCTGTATGTCGGCGATGCACTGCGGCCTGATCTGCCGCCGCAGGCGATGCGCTATCCACGGGCCGGCAACGACAATGCCAGCGTGCGCTTGGCGGTGGTTCCGGCACAGGCCAGCCCTGGCACTGCATCGACGTGGATCGAGTGGCCGCGCGATCGTTTTCCGTACTTGGCGACGGTCACGTGGCAGCCGGGAGCGCCGCTGCTTCTGACCTTGCTCAGCCGCGATCAGCACGACTTGGAAGTGCATGCGGTCCCCAGCCTAAACGTGGGAAAGGATGCCAGCAGCGCATCGTCTCGTCCGCCGGCCGGCGGCAGCTTAAAGACCGAGCGCCTGCTGGGCGAGCACGACGACGCCTGGATCAATGTCAGTCAGGATGTCCCGCGGGCACTGGCCGATGGCTCGGGCTTTCTGTGGGTCAGCGAGCGCAGCGGTGGGCCCGAGCTTGAGCTACGCGATCTGCGCGGTCAGCTGGTGCGGGTGCTGGTGCCGCGCGAGTATGGTTTTCGCAAGCTGGTCGATGTCGACTTCGTCGAGACCTCAAGCGGTCCGGTGGGCTGGGTCAGCTATGCCGCTGCTGCTGAGCCCGTCGAGCAGCACCTGTTCCGCGTGCCGATTCTGGGCGGGGCACCTGTGCAGCTTAGTCGCGAGCCCGGCCATCACGTGGCGCAGTTTGGCACCGGCAGCAAGGGGCACAGCCTGTATGTGCGGCAGTCGTTTTCGCTGGCTGGGCCGCCGCGCACCGTCGTGCTGCGCATCCCGCCGGGAGGCCATGGCCAGGCACAGGACATGACCGCGGGCGAGCTTCCGAGTGCAGCCACCGAGCCGCCGTTTGTTCCGCGCGTTGAGCTGGTGCAAGTAGGGACGCAGGCCTTCCGCGTTGCGCTCGTTCGTCCGCGCAACTTTGTGCGGGGTCGGAAGTATCCCGTCCTCGTCGATGTCTATGGCGGTCCCCACCACAGCCAAGTGATGTCGATGGCCGGCCGCTACATGATCGATCAGTGGCTGGCTGACCATGGCTTTATCGTCTTTTTGGCCGACGGGCGCGGCACCCCCAACCGCGGCACGTCGTGGGAGCGCGCGATCAGCGGCAACTTCGGCGACATTCCGCTCGACGATCAGGTCGAGGCGCTTCGTCTTACGGGTCAGCGCTTTCCCGAGCTCGATACCACCCGCGTCGGCGTCTTTGGCTGGTCGTTTGGTGGCTATATGTCAGCGCTTGCCGTGCTGCGTCGCCCGGACGTGTTTTCCGTCGGTGTGGCGGGGGCTCCGGTGGTCGATTGGCGCGACTACGACACCTGCTATACCGAGCGCTATCTGGGCCTGCCCCAGCAGAACCGCGAAGGCTACGAGAAGTCTTCGCTTCTGACTTACGCCAAAGAGCTGAAGCGTCCGCTCTTGTTGATCCATGGCACCGCCGATGACAACGTGCTGTTCGTACACAGCTTGAAGCTGTCGAGCGCGCTGTTTCGCGCCGGCAAGCCGCACGAGCTGTTGCCGCTGACCGGCCTTACGCACATGGTGCCCGACCCCGTGGTCACCGAGCGCATGTGGACGCGCATCCTGACGTTCTTGGCGAACGGCCTGGGGGTTTCCTTGAACGGACCGACGACGGGGCGTGGTCCCACGGCCAAAGCAGCAGGCGGAAATCGCCGCCCGGCTCCCGCCCCCGCCCGCTTGCGCTAGCAGCAGGTGCAGCCGAACGAGTCGCCGCGCTCTACGGGCCGCGACCTTGCTGTCGCAGCGTGCGCGCTGCAATCGGCCGGAGTGCCCCAGGTAGACCTGTTGCGTCTGGGGGAACCCGACGCATCGACGGGCCAGTTTCCTAGTATGGAGCGCCCGCTTGGATCCAGGCCGTCCAATTGGACAGTTTGGTGCCGGACAGGCTCTTGACGTGGCTCACGCCGCCCGCGGCTTTGCCCGTCACTGGGACGACTATGAGAGGCGAGGTATTTGGGCTTCCGGGGATGACCATTTGATCCGCGATCATCGCGTCGTAGTTGCTGCGCTCTTTGCCGGCGGTGAGGTCGATCCTGAGCTTGTTGCTTGCGGTTGCGTTGTGGCATCCGGCAGCTGTGCAGGCCAGAGACCTGAGGTCGGCCTGGATATCGGCGTATCGGATGGTGGGGGCTAGGTCTGGGGCCATGTCGACAAGCATGGCTGGTGTGGCGAGGTCGACAGCCGTGTCTGGCGCGGCGAGGTCGACAGCCGTGTCTGGTGTTTTTTGGCAAGCCGATAACCACAGGCAAGTCGCGGCTGCGAAGATCAGGGCGCGCTGGATCACGGGCTGGCTCCTGGCTGGTGGCCTGGCATGAGGTCCCGAGCGTTGTGTTTGTACTGCCCTGGGGCGGGGCGGGCAGCGGTGCAACAGATCTCATTAGATCGCAGAAGAACTCATGCATGGGCAATCGGTTTGGCCCACACCGACTCCGCAGATCGTCCGGCAGGCATGGCCAGCAGCAATCGGCACCTCACGTGCGCGGACCTTCCGAGCTCGCGGATCGATCCGCAGGTCGCCGCAGCGCAGGCGCTCCGATTCACGGCTCGAAGTCGAGCTGTCTCGACGCAGCAGCGCTCGACTGCGCGCCAGAAGCATGCGCGGTCGCGTCGGTTTGGTCAGGTCGTCATCTGCGCCGAGCTCCAAACCTAGCCTCTGATCCGTCGGTGTGTCGCGCGCCGTGAGCATCAAGATGAGCCCGATGTAGGCGGGCCGCAGACGGCGGCAGATCGATAGGCCATTCGGTCCGGGCAGCATCCGATCGAGGATCACAAGGTGCGGTCGCTTGCGCAGCACACAGGGCCGACTCGGCGGCGCATCTTCGAGCCGGCGTGTTCCCACTCGTCCCCGCGCGGCAGTGAGTCTTCACCCGTGCGCAGCGCTTGCGGTTCCGTTTGGCTTGGCGTCCCACGTTGATTCGCCTCATGCATCGAGCGAAATCGACCCGTTGTGTTCGACTTTGCCGAAAGCCGTGAGGACTCCCCTTGATACACTGAGAGCGTGAGCCGACTTTTCGGCCCGGCACGTCAGCGGCCTACGCTAGCAGTCCCCCACAGAACAGCCCCCGGATGGATGTCGCAGTTGGAGAGTCGTCCCGTCCTTCGGAAGCCGAGCGCGCCGCCCTGCGCGAGAGCCTCAGCCGCGCACTTCCCGAGATCCCGCCACACTACTTTTACGATGACGTAGGCAGCGAGCTCTTCGAGCGCATCACCGCGCTCGATGTCTACTATCCGACGCGCACCGAGATCGCGATTCTGGAGCACTGGGCACCGCGCATCGTGGAGCGCAGCGGCTGCCAGCACCTGGTGGAGCTGGGCAGTGGCGCCGGTCGCAAGATCCGCCTGCTGCTCGATGCCTGGCCGCGATCGCAGGACGACTGGTCCTGCACCATGCTCGACATCAACGAACTCTTTGTGCGGCAATCGCTCGCGCGGCTGGCGGCCGACTATCCGCGCTGTCAGTTCCGCGGGGTCGTCGGCAACTTCGTCCATGACCTCGATCGCTTGGGCCCGCCGGGGCAGCGGCTGATCGTGTTTTTCGCCGGCACCATCGGCAACCTGCACCCGCACGAACGGCAGGCCTTCCTGCAACAACTGGCAGCGGGCATGGGGGCCCGCGATCGGTTCTTGGTGGGCATCGATCTGGTCAAAGATCCGGCGCGCATCGAAGCGGCCTACAACGACCCGCAGGGCGTCACCGCCGCCTTCAATCGCAACACGCTCACGGTGCTGAACCGTCGCTTTCAGGGCGACTTCGATCCCTCCGCCTTCGCACATCGCGCCTTCTTCGATACCCACCACGCCTGGATCGAGATGCGCCTGCGAGCCCTGCGCGATACGTCGGTACACCTGCGCGGCCTCGATCTACGCCTCGACATGCACGAGGGCAGCGAGATCCGTACCGAGATCAGCTGCAAGTTCACACGCGAGCGCTTCGTCCGCGACCTGGCTGATGCCGGCCTGTGGGTGGATGACTGGTTCAGCGATCCCGAGCAGCAGTTCGCGCTGGTCCTGGTTCGCAGGGCGCAGGTCTGATGTCGCAGCTAGACACCTTCCGTGCAGCCTTCTTTGCGGCCTGGCAGCGATCCGATGCGCTGTTCGCGCTGGTTCCGCGCCAGGCTTGGCGGACGCAGCCCATTCATCTGCGCCACCCGATTCTGTTTTACGTAGGTCACTTGCCAGCGTTCGCGTGGAATCAGATCGGGCGTGGCGCGCTGGGACTCGCCCCGCATCACCCGCGCATGGACGATCTGTATGCCCGCGGCATCGATCCCGCAGATCCCGCAGGTGCCCAGGCGCAGCGCATCAGCTGCTGGCCGTCCATCGACGAGACCCTGGCCTATCGCGACGACGTGCGCGCCGCCATCCTGCATGTGCTGCCCGATGTGCTGTCACGGTCTGACGATGTCTTGTGCGCGGGCGGGCGCGTGCTGCACATCGTGCTAGAGCACGAGTGGATGCACCACGAAACGCTGCTGTACATGCTGGCCGAAAGCCCGCCGGATCTGATCGCGCGCCCCCCTTGGATCCCAGCACCCGAGACCGGATTCGGACGCGCGGCGGAACCCCGACACATCGCGGCCGGCCCCGCGATTCTGGGTGCCATGTGGGAGCAGATCCCGTTCGGCTGGGACAACGAATTCGGCCAGATCACCGTCGAGGTTTCTGCGTTTTCGATCGACTCGCTGCCGGTGCGAAATCACGACTGGCGGATTTTTTTCGAAGCCCATGGATCGCGCGCCGAGCTGTACCCGCAGTCGTGGACGCAGGACAAAAAAGGCGAGCCTGCGATCAAGACGCTCTTCGGTCCAATTCCCTTCGATGCCGGGGCCGGATTCCCGGTGCAGGTCTCGGGAATGCAAGCGCGCAGCTACTGCGCCTGGGCCGGCGGCCGGCTGCCCAGCGAAGCAGAACTTCACCGCGCCGCGTACGGCACGCCCGATGGCTCGCTGCGCGCGTATCCCTGGGGCAACGCGGCACCAGCAGCCGAGCATGGGAACTTTGGTTTCCGACGCTGGTATCCGACTCCCGTGGGTCAGTTTCCAGCCGGCTGCAGCGCCTGGGGCGTCGAGGAACTGGTGGGCAATGGCTGGGAATGGACCGCGTCGCCTTTCGCACCGCTGCCTGGCTTTACCCCCTGGGCTCGCACCTACCCCGGCTATTCCGCGGACTTCTTCGATGGCGAACACGACATCGTCTTTGGCGCATCGTGGGCCACGGAAGACGCTCTGCTTCGCTGTAGCTTTCGCAACTGGTATCGCCGCACCTATCCCTTCCCCTTCACCAGCTTTCGCGTGGTGCGCTAGCTCTTGGCTCGGCCCATACGCCTTCACACCGAGGCTGGATGAGTTCGCCAGGCGAAAAATTTCGCCGCGGGATTCTGCCGCAGGTGTGGCGCCCGCACGTATTCTCGATGGCTTGGTGACGTAACCATGCAGCTCACCCAGAACTCGACGTCCAACGCCGCGGAAACCGTCATTTCTTTCCGCCGCGTCAGCTACTGCCCGCCGGGCGCAACGACCGCGGTCTTGGATGAGCTTTCGCTCGATGTCGAGGCTGGCGAGATCCTCGTTCTGCTCGGGCTGTCGGGCAGTGGCAAGACAACAGCCCTGCGCCTAGTCAACCGCCTCGTCGAGCCGACGCAGGGCGAGGTCCGGGTCGAAGGACTTTCGACCATGGCCTGGGATGCCATTCAGCTCCGCAGGCGGATCGGCTACGTGATTCAAGAAGGCGGCTTGTTTCCCCACTTCACCGTCGCCCGCAACGTTGCCGTCGTGCCGACGCTGCAGGGGCAGCAGCCCGATGTCGTCCAGCGCCGCATCGCGTCGCTGCTGCAGCTAGTCGGGCTGCCCGCCGAGCAGTTCGGACACCGCTTTCCGCACGAGCTATCCGGCGGCCAGCGGCAGCGAGTGGGCGTGGCGCGTGCCCTGGCTGGCGATCCGCCGATCCTGCTTTTGGATGAGCCGTTCAGCGCCCTCGATCCGCTCAGCCGGACCTCGCTGCAGCGCGAGTTTCGCGACATGATGGCCCGCCTAGGCAAGACCGCGATCTTTGTCACCCATGACATTCGTGAAGCGCTGGTGGTGGGGACGCGCGTGGCGCTGCTGGAATCGGGACGCCTGTCGCTCGTCGCGCCGCCGAACGAATTTGCCCAGGCGCGCGATGGCCTAGCCGGTGCCTTTTTAGAGACCATTGCGCCTTCGTGGGGACCGGCTTGACCCCCCCTACACTCGAACTGGTCGCGCTGACCGGGCAACACGTGCAGCTGGTCCTCCTGGCCACCGCTGGCGCCACTGCGCTCGCCATCCCGCTTGGTGTGGTTGCCGTCCGCCGTCCGACGCTGGGACGGTTCATCCTGGCCGCTGCGGGCGTGTTGCAGACGATTCCCAGTCTGGCTCTGTTCGGCTTCCTGATCCCGCTGCCGTGGATTGGCGGCATCGGCGCCCGCACCGCGATCATTGCGCTTTTGCTGTACGCGCTGCTGCCGATCGTTCGCGCGACCGTGACCGGCATCACCGGGATTGACCCCGCGGTGCGCGATGCCGCCTTGGCCATGGGCATGACCCCACGACAGCGGCTGCTGCAGGTCGAGCTTCCGCTGGCCCTGCCGGTCATCGTGGCTGGCCTGCGAGTCGCCACAGCGACGGCGGTTGGGGTCGCGACGGTGGCGGCGGCCATCGGTGCCGGCGGTCTGGGTTCCTACATCTTTCGCGGGCTGCGCATGCACGACACCGGGCTGCTGCTGCGCGGTGGGGTGCCCGCCGCGGCGCTGGCTGTCGCTCTGGACATCGCGCTGGCCCTGTTGTCGCGCAACCTCGATGCGCGGGCGCACGGTGGACGCGCGCGAGTGCGTGGCCTTGCCGCCGTGACGGTTGCGGCGATCGCTGCGGTGCTGGCAGCCGGCGCTTGGGCCGGTCGGGCGCAGATCGTCTCGGGCGCGGCCAGCGCACCGCTTTTGCGAGTGGGCTCGAAGGACTTCACCGAGCAGCGCATCCTGGGAGAGCTTCTGGCCCAGACGCTAGAGTCAGCCGGTATCCGCGTCGAGCGCCACTTCGAGCTTGGCGGCGCGCTGTGTCACCAAGCCTTGGCAGCCGCCGAGATCGACATTTACCCCGAGTACACCGGAACCTCCTTCACGACCATTCTCAAGCACCCGGCCGGCCCTGCCCCCCGCGTCGTCCACGAGCAAGTCCGGCGAGAATATCGCCAGCGTTTTGGCTTTGAGATCTCGGATCCGCTGGGCTTTCGCAACGACTTCGCCATCCTGGTGCGCCGCGAGACCGCCCGCCGCTTGGGGCTGCGCACACTTTCCGATGTCGCGCGACACGCGGGCACGCTGCGGGCCGCCTTCGGTCCTGACTTCCTGACTCGGGCCGACGGCTTTCCTGGCCTAGCGACACGCTATGGCATTCAGCTCGGCCAGGCCCCGCGCGAGATGGACCTGTCGCTCGCCTTCCACGCGCTCGCGGCGAGCGAGGTCGACCTGATTGCCAGCAACTCCACCGAAGGACTTATCGAGAGGCTAGACCTCGTGCAGCTTGAGGACGACCAAATGTGGTTCCCCCCGTACGAGGCGGTGTTCGTGGCACGCGCTGACGCGTTGGCCCGCATCCCGGCGCTTGGCGTCGCGATCTCTTCTCTGTCCGGTCGGATCTCCACCGAGGCGATGCGTCGGCTGAACCTGCAGGTGGATGGCGAAAGGCAGCCCGTTGAGCTCGTGGTCTCTCGCTTCCGTCAGGGGCTGGCCACGGCCAAGCAGACCCCATGAGCCTCTGTTTCCTGCATCCCTGTGTTTGTTCACGTCCCCTTCTTCTGTGGAGAATCAACAATGACCGAGCCGCGCAGCGAAAAGGGCCTTGTCGCATTGGTGAATCCCAACTTCGTCCGACCCGGCGTCACACCCTATGCCCTGGACATTTTGTGTTCCCATTTGGAGACGGAAGGGTTCGATGTCGACGTCATCGACCTAACCTGGCACCCCGATGACTGGCGCGGCGTACTTGCCGCCTACTTTGCGGATCACCAGCCGCTGCTCGTCGGGGTCACGCTGCGCAACGCCGGCAGCGTGCAGCCGCAAGAGCAGCGGGTGTTTCTGCCCGATCATCGGCTTGTGATCGATCAGATCCGGGCTGCCACGACGGCCCCCATCGTGCTGGGCGGAGCAGGCTTTTCGTCGATGCCGTACGCGGCGATGGAGTACTTCAACGTCCCCTACGGCGTGAAGGGCCCTGGTGAGCTGATCTTGTGTGCTCTGGCTCATGCGCTGGCGAGTGGACGGTCGCCTGGCACCATCCGTGGACTTCTCCTGTACGACGGCAAGTCGGTTCAGGCCGCCGCGGATTCTGCGCCTCCGCTGGCCGGTGCCACGCTGGGTCGGCATATCCAGGCCCGCTATGCCCGGCGCTCTGGTGTCCCCTTCCGCATCGACAACCGCACCTACTACGACCGCGGCGGGCTCGGCAATCTCCTTACCAAGAACGGCTGTCCCTTCGCCTGCAATCACTGCATCGAACCGGATGCCAAGGGCACAGTGATCGCTCGGCGCAGCGTTGACGCAGTCGTTGACGAGCTGGAGTCGCTGCTAGGGCAGGGCATCTATGACATCCACACCACCGACAGCGAGTTCAATCTCGCCATCGGCCACAGCAAGGCGATCCTGCGCGAGATCATCGCTCGCAAACAGAGCGCGCTGAGCCCGCTGCGCGATCTGCGGCTGTGGATCTATGCGCACCCTCTGCCTTTCGATGAAGAGCTAGCGGATCTGCTCGCGCACGCCGGCTGCCGAGGCGTGTGCATCTCGGCCGAGCATGTGTGTCGGGAACACCTAGCGGTGTGGGCCGCGCCGCGCGGACGCGTTGGCTTGGTCTACACGCTGGCGGACGTGCAGCGGGTAACCCGGCTCTTGGCTGATCGCCACATCATGGTGACGACCGAGCTGCTCTTGGGGCTGCCCGGTGAGACCATCGACACCGTCAAAGCCGCTATGGACGCGACGCTCGCGCTGCCGACCACGGTGGTCGGTTACACGCTGGGGCTGCAAGTCTTCCCGCATGCCCCCCTGGGTGTGCGCATGGCTGCCGAGTCGTCGGGGCGCAAGGTCATCCGCGGGCTGCAGTCGAACACGGCGCAGGGTCCCATCTTTCTCGAACCGCTCGAACGCTGCGCATCGCTTTCCGAATACGAGCGGCAGTTCTGGTTCGATGAGCAGGGACGCGTACGCCCGGTGTTCTATTTCTCGCCGGACCTGCCCGAAGCCCCCGAGACCCTCTCGCGCCCCAACGGTCGCTGGACGAATACGATCCGCTGGATTCAGGAGTACGTCCCGGCCTCTGAGCACTATCGAGTGGCCCTGCCCACCGTGGCCGGGGATGGGCAAGACGACAACAACTACGCCGACAACCCCTTCCTGCAGCGCGCCGTATCGTTGGGGTACAAGGGAGCCTATTACTCGTGGTGGCGTCAGCGACAGCAGATCATGTCTGCTTCCAGCCAGTAGATGGAAGCGGCACAGGCAACCGGGTCATCCCAGACCGCTCGAAGGACGGTTTCGATCCACGGGGACCGGGAGGCCACGACCTAAGTACAGACCTCAGACAAGAGCTCAACGCCTGCGGAAATGCCCCGATATTCGTCTTGACCCCCGGCGCCGTCCGTCGCTAGCATTTCCTATGCGCCGTGCTCGCACTACCAAGGCCATCCTGGCCGTGGCTGCTTTCGCGGCGAATGCGGGGGTGCCACCGCCAGTGCTCCTCGCCGCCGCCGGGCTGAGCCCAGCGCTGCTCGCCGGCCCCGACGCGGACCTCCTGCATTCCCAGGAGCTGCGCTTGTGGGACGAAGCAGCCCGACTCACCGAAGATCGCGACTTTGGTCTGCACTTGGCCGAGTGGATCGTCCGCTGCGCCGAGGATCTGTTTGATGTCCTCGCCTTCGCACTGCGAAGCTGTGCCACTCTCGGCGATCACTATCGGCTGGCCAGTCGGTACATCCGGCTCGTCAACCAGGGTGTCTTCCTAACCGTCGAAGAAGACCCGGACGTCGTGCGGCTGGTGCATGGTCACTATCACGAACCCAGCACGCCGCCCCGCCATCCCGTCGAAGGCCTGCTTGCGCTGTCGCTCTTGCAGGGAAGGCAGACCGTCGGCGAGGAATTCGTGCCGCGAGCAGTCTGCTTCGTACACCCCCGGCCGGCGCGGGTTAGCGAGCACGAGCGGATCTTTCGCGCACCCGTGCAGTACGGTTGCCCGCGCAACGAGCTGATTCTGGATCGCGCCCTGCTGGCGCGGACGCAGCGCCAAGCCGAGCCGCGCCTCCTGGCGATGCTGGATCGGCAGCTTACGGGGCTGCTGTCGGAGCTACCCGAGCAGAACCGCTTCCAGGACGCTGTGCGACGCTGCATGCTGGACGAACTGCCGCATCGTGAGCCAGCGATTACGGCCGTCGCCGTGAAGCTGCACATGAGTCCACGCAGCCTGCAGCGCCGTCTGCAGAGCGAGGGTTCGAGCTTCGCCCAGGTCCTTTTTGAGCTTCGCCGCGACCTGGCCTTGCGCTACCTGCGAGAGGACCGGATCGCCACAGGCGAAGTCGGATTCCTGCTCGGTTTTCTGGACGCAGCCTCGTTCCAACGGGCCTTCAAGCGCTGGACCGGAACGACCCCGGCGCAATATCGGCGCTCGACCCGAGAGCGCAGCAGCCCGACGCAGTAACCCGCCGCGCTGCGAGCAGCCTTGCGCCTGAGCTTTCGGCAGGGGAGAGGTCTGCGCTCTGCCTGCGTAAGCAACCGATGGGCGTAGCCGGCGCAGCATGGGCCGGCTGGTCTGTCGCGACGCGGAGGCCGGGTGGCGTCCTCAATCATTTCTTTTGGCGCGCTCGGCAATTTCGCGGCGGCGCGAGTGGCGAGACATTGAGCGGAGCCCGCCTGGCGGCACTTTGCTTCCTCACGGTCGAGGACCGTTCCCGTCGGCGTGGACGACCCGCCGTTTGAGCCGTGTGTTGAGACGAACGCACCCGATGGGCCCGGCGGGCACTCATCAAAGGAGTCCCCCATGCGAGTAGCGACCACGTGGCCACGCAGAGCCCTCGCGATCGTGGCCTTGGCATCGACGGCGTCCCTGGGAATACGCACGAGTCCGTCGCCAGCCACGGCCGGACCGCAAGCTTCCGCCCCTCCTTCAAGGGCTGTGCCTGATCTCAAAGACGCAATCCGCCGCTTCGGCGAGCGCGGAGGCCTCGTCAGCGCGCAAGATCCCTTCGGAGACCACGCCACCCGTCTGGTCTACCTGGATCAGGGCTGGGGTCCGGCCGAGACGCTCTGGTACTACCACGCCGATCAGGGCTCGATGCTGATCCCGCGCGATGTGTTGATCCACTTGGAACAGCCGGATAGCCAGAGTCGCATCGTGGATCCGCTCAACTTCAGCCGATTCCGTTTTCTGAATCAGCGCAAGACACCCAACAATCCCGATGCGCTACCCATCGGCTTGGCTCGCCACGACGATCACATCGGCCTGACCTGCGCTGCGTGCCACACCGGGCAAATCGTCTATCGCGGCACCGCCCTGCGCATCGATGGCGCCCCCGCACTGATCGACATGATCGGTCTGTTTCGCCAGATCGAACGGGCCCTCGACCAGACGCTAGCCGATGGAGCCAAGCTAGCCCGCTTTGCTGCCGCCAGTGGTCGCGACATCGCCGCCGCCCGAGCCCTGCTGGGTGAGAGCCAGCGCTGGTTCCAGGACTACAACCGCGCGAACGCCTCGACCACCGTCGAAGGCTACGGGCGCCTGGATGCCGTCGGACGGATCCTCAACCAGGTGATTCGGCTGACCAGCAGCGCGAAAAACAGCCTGGAACCGAACGCGCCGAATAGCTTTCCGCTCGTCTGGGATGCGCCGCGTCTCGACTACGTGCAGTGGGCCGGGTTTTCCCCCAATGCCGGAGCCGGCGCGCTCGGTCGCAATGCCGGCGAGGTGATTGGCACCTATGGTCGCGTCGAGGTGAAGAACTACAAGACCGCCGACGAGGCCAAGCGCGGCTATCGCTCCAGCATCGAAGGGCTGGCCATTGTGGCGATGGAGGAATCGCTGCGCCAGCTTAAGTCGCCGCGCTGGCCGGCCGATATCTTGCCGCCGCCAAGTGCCCCGCTCGTCGAGCGGGGAGCCGCGCTGTACAAACAGCACTGTCAGCACTGTCACGCCCTGATCAACCGCGAGGACCCGCGCCGCAAGGTCGTTGCCTACATGGCCGGTGTCGATGTCGTCGGGACCGATGCGCAGAGCGTCCAGAACCTAGCGACCGCCCGCGCACCCACCGGCATCCTGCAGGGCGCGATCTCGCCCAAAGGTGAACGCTACGGCGCCGAAGCGAGTGTGCTGACACTGCTTGCCGATCTGGTGAATCGCTCGCTCAGCGCACAGCCCGCAGCTGGCGTCGCGGCCATCGCGAACTCCAAGCTACACGGCATCCATCCATCCCCGAAGCAGGGCCAGTTCACGAAGAACACGCCGCAGAACCCCACGGCTGAGCTACTCGCCTACAAAGCGCGCCCGCTCAACGGCATCTGGGCTTCGTCTCCCTATCTGCACAATGGATCGGTGCCGACGCTGTACGACTTGCTGCGCCCGGCTGCCGTCCGCCCGAAGAAATTCGCGGTAGGTCGCTGGGAGTTTGATCCAAGGCGAGTCGGATACGTGAGCGATGGCGCTGTGCCTTGGGTGTACGACACCTCGCTCGCCGGAAACCACAACACCGGTCACGAGTACGGCATCGCGCTCTCAGAGGACGACCGCTGGGCGCTCGTGGAGTATCTGAAGACCCTCTGACCTGTCCTTTCGAGCGCGGTATGTCCCATTTCGTATCGCGCCGATCGCCAGGAATTCGCAACCCGTTTGCCGAGGAGATGATCATGCGTACCCAGTTTGCCGTCGCGTTCACCCTGGCTCTGTGCGCCCTGCCTGCTCAAGCCAAGGACCCCGCGTTGGGCGCAACCACCTTCCATGTCTATGAAGCGTTCATGAGCCCGCAGCAGGAACCCGCAGAGGAAGAGGAAGCCCCCAAGGGCATCAAGCCAGAGAGCACGCCACCCTTCACTCCGCGCGAGAACCGCAAGTCCCGCGGCCATGGGCAGATCCGCTTTGCTCGCGATCTCAGCAAGGCCTACGTCGAGGTTCAGCTTCAGGGAATCAGCCCGAGCGACATTCTGATGTTCCACATCCACTGCGGCCCGCCCGGCTATCTTGGTCCGATCCTGGTCGATCTCGGCGCGCTCGGCGACCTGAAGAAGGCCGCGGCCGACGGTAGGTTCACGGCCGAGATCAGCAACAAGAATATCAAGATGGTCAAGATGTTCCCCTCGGTCGGAAAGCTTGCGCCCCCCGAGGCCTGCCCCGTCGACGCCGGCTTCCCATACTCGCCAGATGAGCTGATCCGAAAGCAGCCCCTGCCCAATCAGGTAAAGACGCTCTCAGGCATGGAGTATCTGGCGCGAAAGGGCGTCCTTTACTTCAACCTGCACACCAAGGCACATACGTTCTACGGCGAGATGCGCGGCCAGATCTCAGCGGTCCGGGACTAGCGCGGCGTCTGCGCGCTCATCCGATGGATTGTGGCGAAGCCTCAGCCCCCGTGAAGAGAGCCCTGCGATGACCGAATCTAGCCCGCAGCAAAAGCCGACCGTCCTCGACGGCACCCGTCACTTCGACGTTCGCACGATGTCGTTCCTGGAAGACGCCGTAGCCTTCCTTGGGGTCCTTCGCAACTATGCCGAGGCCGCGTGCCGCAATCATCGGCGCTACGGCGACGTCATCCGCACGCGCTTGCCGCTGCCTAGCCTGCTTATCAATCACCCGCGGCATGTACACCACGTCCTGCGCGCCAACGTGCTGAACTACCCCAAGAGCCGCCGCTATGATTACCTGCGTCCTCTCCTTGGCAACGGGCTGTTCCTCAGCGACGGGGATTTCTGGGCGCGGCAGCGCCGACTGGTTGCGCCCGAATTCCGTCAGAAGAGCGTGCAGCGATTTCTTCCGGTGATCGTGGGCAACGTGCAAGCCCTGTTCGCAGAGTGGGAACGCAGCGGACCGCACGCGGTGCGCGATCTCTCGGATGACATGATGCGCTTTACGCTGTGGGTGGTTGGCGATGCGATGTTCCGCAGCGACTTTCGCGCCGAGGCCGAGGAGATCGGCCACACGCTAGAGGTCTGCCTGCAGCAGGCGACGCTGCAGATGATGCTGCCGGGGATCCTGCGGCCGTGGATGCCGACTCCGGGGAATCTTCGGGCCCGCGAGGCCGAGCAGCGCCTCAACGCCGTCGTGCGCAAAGTCATCGCGCACGGCCGCGCCAGTGGCGGCGGACAAATCGATGTGCTGTCGCGGCTGACCGTTGCGAAGGATGAACAGACCGGCGCCCAGATGGATGATCAGCAGCTTCTCGACGAGGTGAAGTCGCTGATCCTCGCCGGGCATGAGACCACCAGCCTCGTGCTCTCGTGGACCTTCTACTTGCTGTCGCAGCACCCCGAAGTCGAGGCGCGTCTGGTCGATGAGGTTCGCTCGGTGCTTGGCGATCGCCTCCCGACCTCGGAGGATGTGCCGCGGCTCGTCTATACCCAGCAGGTCTTGTTCGAGACCATGCGTCTGTATCCTCCGGTCCCTGGCGTGCCGCGCATGGCCTTGAAGGACGATGTCTTCGACGGCATCACGGTCCATGCAGGCGAGGAGATCGCGCTGAACATCTATGCCACGCATCGCCATCCCGAGTTCTGGGAGCGGCCCGATTCCTTCGATCCAGATCGTTTCTCAGAGGCACGAGCCGAGGCGATTCAGCCCTACAGCTTTCTGCCCTTCCTGCTCGGTCGCCGCGCCTGCCTGGGTGAACACCTCGCCATGCTCGAAGGCGTGCTCGCGCTGGCCATGATGGTGGGACGCTATCGCTTCGACCGCGAGGACCGTGCCCCGATTGCGACCCGCCCGATCTCGACCCTGCGCCTGGCTCGGCCGCTGCGTGCGCGGGTCCGCCGTCGCTAGATCCGCGCAACAGCCCGACGTTCAAAACAACCAAGGAGAGAGCCGATGCCGCGCTGCCGGTGTCTATGGATGACCGATACCGATTCCCTGGACGGGGCCGGCTGTTTTGAGCGCCCTGCCTTCGTCGTGTTCTGCGCCGCCTTGCTGGCTCCCGTGATCGCCCACGGCCTGTGGCGACCTCTGGTGCATGCTCTGGGGCCGGCCGGAAATGCCAGCACGGTCACGCTGGCTGCCCTCGCGGTCAGTGGTGCGATGGCGGTCGCACAGGCCTTTCGGAAGAGGCTCTCTCCGCTCTGCCTCCTGGTGCTGGGCGGGCTCGTTTCCGTCGTCGCTACCGTGGGTGGGGCCCTTGCTTTACCGGGTCTTGTGACGCTGCTCATCGTCTCATCAGCCAGCGCGTTCTTTCTGCCCAGGCTCTCGGCCCGCCTGCCTGCGACCCTCGATGGCCTCGCGAGACGACACACGCTTCTCTTTGTTCTCTATGCCCTCTTGGCGCTCGCCACCGTCGTCAAGACAGCTCACCTGAGCATCTTCATGGGCGACTCCACGCGGGTCGATCGGCAGGTGGTTCCGGGTGAGAAGTTCCTCGCGACGCATAGCTGCCTCACCGCGTATGTGCATGCCGATGCACTGAGCCGACAGCGGCTCGACAACCTGTACGACGAGTCTCTCTGGGCGGGTTCAGAGGGGATCGCCGCCGCACCTGCCACCGCCGAAAATCCGTACCGCCCCTTCTTGCTCGACTACTACGCCTATCCTCCCCCGTTCCTGCTGGTGATGGCGCCGCTCTCACGATTCTCAGGGGACTTTGCCGCGCAGCGCGCCCTGTGGTTTGGCGCCAACGGCCTGCTCCTTGCCGTCGGGCTGTGGCTGGTGGCGCGCTGGCTTGCGGGACCGGGTACGCACCGCATCCTCCTCCTCGCGCCTCTTTTTTTTGGCAGCCTCCCAGTCCTTGCGACCCTGCAGATTGGCAACTTCCAAATCGCGGTCGTATCCCTTGCCGTGCTGGCCATGGTGGCCTTCCAGCGCGACCGTCCAGCGCTGGGAGGAGCGCTGCTGGCCTTCGCGATCCTCTCGAAGATCTCCCCTGGCATCCTCGGCATCGTCCTTCTGGCGCAGCGTCGCTGGCGCAGCGCCTTGTGGACGGCTGCCTTCGCCGTGCTCTGGCTCGCTCTGTCCGTGCTGACGCTCGGCGTCCAGCCGATGCGGGCCTTCCTGACCTACACGCTCGGCCGCCTAAGCTCTGGGGCTGCCTTCGGCTTCCTGGATGACACGCTGTTCAACATCACCACGAACCTCGCGCCGTTCGGACTGCCGTTTAAGCTGCAGCTGATCGGCCTGGATGTCGGCGACCCCTGGGTACTCGCCCGTCGCATGGGCCGCGTCTATACCGTCGCCCTCGTCACACTCGCTGCCATCGCCTCGCGTCACAGCAGAGACCGCCGCAGCCAGGCGATGATGTGGCTTTCCCTTGTCGTCCTTGCCGCGCTCCAGAGCCCGTTCGCCCCAGCCTATGTCGCCATCGGATTACTCTGGGCCATTACTCTTTTATCGGTAGAAATACGAAATATAGTAAGCGGGTTTTTCCTGGTCAGCCTCTGGCTCTTGTTGACGGTCTTCCCCCCCGTACCCGACCCAACGATGCTGGCCATCCTCAGCGTCCTTCGGTCCCTGTTCACTCTCGCGGTTCCCACCTGGCTCATCGTCCGCGCCGCGCGGCAGCCTGCGCCGCCCGCACCGCCCGCCGATCCGGCTGCACTGGGCACCCAGCGGTAGGGGGCAGCACGCTGTCCAGAGCGCCCGTGCCCGCGGTTCGGGCGTGTTGCGCCACTCCGTCGGCCTTTCGAGGGGCGCGACCGCCGCTGTGGCACCCTGCAAAAAGGCACTCTTCACCTAGGAGTGGCTCCGCAGCGTGGACTGCGTCGGAATGGATTGGATCCTGGGGGCGGAAGCGATCCGGGGCGAGGACGGGATGGCTGCTGCGAGGTGCGGATGGACTGGCTGTGAGCCGGTCGGTCTGACTTAGAACTTCAGACGAATCTTGGCCTGGAAAGCCTGCGCGGTTGTGCCGTCGGTGCGGCGGGCATTTTCCCAGATGTCGTTGCGCTGCGACAGCGCGCCGAGATCGAACAACACGCCGTACTCGATGGCCGTATAGAAGCCTTCGTCTTTGTTCTGGTACATGATGCGCAGGTTGATCTCGGCGCCCATGTTGATGTTGTGACCGGGGAAGGTCGCCGGGCGGTTGGCCAGCGAGTAAATAAAGTCAGCCTGTGCCCCAAACGTATCGGGCAGCAGCCAATAGGCGATCGTCGGCTTCAAGTACGTCGCGTTGTAGACCGTCCCGAGGATGCGGCGAAACAGGATCATGTCGACGTGGAAGTCGGGGTCGAACGTAAATCGCGAGTTGGTCAGCCCAATCAGCCCGTTGGGGTTGATCTGTCCGTCGGGCTTTTCGCGGGCGCGTCGCCAGTTCAGCTCGCCGCGTGGGTCGCCGTTCTGGGCACCGCTGGCGCTGCCGACTTCCAGCCCGACGATGAGCGCGTTGTCTTTTAGGAACTTGTAGTGGCCGCGCAGCAAGCCGCCGAACTGTTGAAGCTGCAGAGTGGCCTTGCGTGCCGCGGTATCACTGCCGTATCCACCGTCGCTGTACACGTCCAGCTCGCCGATGCTGCCAAAGACGCCAGCGCCCTCGGCTTCCAGGTACAGCTTGCGCCACTGCAGGCGAGCCCAGATGTCAGCGGTCAGGCTCCACGCGTCCCGGCGGCCCAGCGACCTCTGCAGCTCTTTGACTGGATAGTATTCCTGGGTATCCGGGCCAACCATGGTAAGAGGCGTCGGCTGCGGTCGTGGGTTGTACACGAGATCCCAAGACTGCGTGCGCGCCATGATGAGCGCGCCATAGTTGACGACGACCTTGCCGCGCTTGAGGCGGTCGGCGGTGAGCAGCTCGTCATCTTTGCGACCGATGAGCAGCGTCCACTGCATCACGTCATCGACGTTGTCGATGTTGTAGTTCCAGCCAGTCAGCATCTGGTTGCGGACGATGGCCGAGGTCGGGCCCGACGCGGCCCAGTCCCACGAGACCGATGCGAAGTGGTCCCAGCCAGAGGCCGTGACCATCACGCGATCGACGGTGGTACCGAAGTCGCAGTCCGGGCAGTTGCCGTCGTGGAACAGCATGCCGCTGCCCCAGTGAAAGGGCATGCGACCGAACGCAAGCTCGACAAGCGAGGTCTTGACTTCACCCCAGGCCCGCTTGGCGCGAATCGACGACTGAATGGCATTGATCGCCGACTCTTCCGCGACCTGCCCGCGGCTGAAGATCGTCGGATAGCCATCGGCAGCGCCGCCGCGACCGTTGATGTAAAAGCCCTCGGGCGTCGAGCCGAGGATCAGGTTGTCGAAGATATCGATCTGACCCTTGATGCGCACGTGTTCCGAGATGTTGAGCGTCGGCTCCAAGCGGAAGCGCATGTCGGCGGTGCGGATGCCTTCTTCGCGACAGTCGTTGCCGTTGCGCTTGGCACAGCTTGCGTCGAGGGCATTGCCGCTGGCGTCGGGAAGCTCGGAATAGGGCGTGCCGAAGGGATTGGCCAGCTTCGTTGGGTCGTTGAAGTGCCCCAGGTTGAAGTTGTGCCAATAAAAGCCACGACCGCGCAGGTAGCCGTTGATGGTAAAGGGCTGCAGCTTGCGCTCGGTCTTGTCGCGCCACTCGGGCAGAGGATCGATGGCGATGTCACCGACGACCTGTCCAGGAGCGGCTTCCGCTGGACCTTCGGGCTTGTCGGAGGGCGGGCCACCACCCATGCCTTGCCCTGGGCCGCCCATGCCGCCGCCCATCGGTCGCATGCCACCGCCGGGGCCAAACTGCGCCCAGGCACTGGTTGCAGCGCCACAGACAAGCAGACAGGAAAGCGTCCCCAGTGCGGACAAGCGAGAAGCAGAGAGAGCCGGAGCAGACCGGCGCATCGGGACCTCCGTATGAGCGGAAGCCGCCTGCGTCCTGGAGAGAGATCGCCAGGACGTCAGTGCGGCGGACTGAGAGCGAGAGTTGAAGCGCGTGAACACGGACAAGATAGGCCGCGCACTATAGGGCCGTCGTTCTCTCGGGTCAATGGCGCTTCACGGGTGCTTTTCACGCAAGGCAATGCGGCTGCGCGAGCTGAAAATTTTTTCTTGCCCGGCTGCGCCATCGCGTGTACCTATGAACGCCACGCAGCGACGGAGTGACGGACGGATCGCCACCTTGGCGCAGCGGGATGCATCGGGCGTTTAGCTCAGCTGGATAGAGCGTCGGTCTCCGAAGCCGAAGGTCACTGGTTCGAATCCAGTAACGCCCACTCGCCGCAGCTCGGCGCGTCTGTTTTAGGTGTCTCGACGGGCTTGCGGCGCTTAGCGGGGCGCTTGTGCAGTCAGCGCGGCAAGTGGGCCTTAGCGTACGTTGCGCTCGATGGCCGCGTTTGCCATGCGACTGGCAAGCCAGGTGGCCGGCAGAAACAGCAGCGGCCCGACGATGTTGAACCACGCCGGATGCTGGCACTGTTTCAGCGTCGAGATCGCGCCAGCCAGAAAGACAGCGGCGACGATGCTGCTGTGCAGAAGCGGGCGTCGCTGCGCCACGGCTCCCGCGAGCGCACCGCCTGCGCTGGCTCCGAGGAACCACGCCACGCCCACCGGCAAAAGGTGGATCGGCCGCAGCTTGGAAAGGACGTCGCCACAGCGCTCGGGTGTAATCGGCCCGAGGTCGCTGGGCAGGGGAAACAGACGGTGACCCAAAAGCTCGGTCATCGAGATGAGGATGCCGCCGATGATGACCCCCATGAGCAGGCCGAGGGCGCTGCGACCGAGGGCCACGCTGTCGAAACCAGACCTTGCACTGTCTGCCATGGACGTGCGTTTATCAGTCAAAGCTAACAGGGGTCAATAGTCATATTTAATGCAAAATCATTCGGTTTGTTATTCATCAACATAAAACGACTCGGGGCTGGCCACGGACTGCGGGGTCCGGCGGCAACGCGGACGCGGACTTACGGGCGGCTGGGCGGGGGGTCGACGCGCTCGAAGACCAGCATCTCGCCCAGGAGCTCGTGTTCCTCGCTGCCGATGATGCGCATGCCGACTTTTTCCAGGACGCGGACCGAGGCGCGGTGCCACTGGAACGTCGTGGCGCGGACGGCGCGGATGCCGGGCTGGCGCAGGGCCCACTCGACGCAGGCCAGCGTGCCCTCGGTGGCGTACCCCCGACTTTGCGAGTCGATCTCGACACCGTAGCCAACATCGGCGACACCGTTTTCTGGTCGGCCGTGAAAGATGACGCTGCCGATGACGCGGCGCTCGCCTTGGCGGGTGATCATCAGGCGGTCGCCCCACAGTCGCGTCGCGGGATCGGCGCGCACCGCATCGGGATACGCTTTGAACGCGCGCTCGATGACGGCGGGGCCGGGCCACTCGCGCGGGAACTTCGCTTGGGCCAGCGCTTCTGCGCGCACGCGATCGCCGGCTAGCACAGCTTCGACTAGCTCTAGCGTGATCGGCTCAAGGAACAAGCGCTCGGTTTCGAGGATCATCGCCATCCCTCGCACAGACGATGGCACCTTCCCCGACGTGATACAACAATCTTGTGACTTCGGGCAAAGGGTCGAAACAGTCGACAGATTCCGTCGCAGGTGGCGCGCAAGCGGCGGGTGTGGCTGCTAGGTCCGAGCCGGATTCGGTCGAGCAGCGGGCCGAGGCGGAGCTGGTTGCTGGGCTGCGTCGCCGCGATCCCGCCGTGTTTGAGCGGCTGGTGCGATCGAGCGGTGCCCAGCTCATGAAGATCGCGCGGCGCTATCTGCAAAGCCCGGCCGATGCCGCCGACGTGGTGCAAGAGTCGTTCGTCGCCGTCTTTGAGGGCATCGATCGCTTTGCGGGCCAGGCACAGCTGCGCACGTGGATGCACCGCATCGTCGTGAACAAGGCTCTGATGCGCCTGCGCTCGCAGCGACGGCATGGCGAGGTGGCCATCGGGGACCTGCTGCCGCGCTTTTTGCCCGATGGCCATCAAGAGATCGAGACGCAGCCCTGGCGCGCGGGGGCCGATGTCGAGCTTCTGGCTCGACACACGCAGGTGCAGGTGCGTCAGGCGATCGATACCTTGCCCGAGGCGTATCGCACGGTGCTCATGCTGCGCGATATCGAAGAGATCGACAGCTCAGAAGCGGCGCTGCTGCTGGGCATCAGCGAAGGCGCGCTGCGTGTGCGGCTGCATCGCGCTCGCCAAGCTCTGCGTGGTCTGCTGGCTCCCCTTTTCGTCGAGTCGAGCGAGGGTGCAAGCGGGCAGACGAGTCGAGCGACGACCGGCTCGACGAGCGACCCGGAGGCCGCCAGCGCGCCGGGAAGGAGCACACCATGGCGCTAGCCAGTCCCTCCACCCCACGCCCGTACATCACGTGTCGGCAGCTTTTGGACCTTATCTACGACTATCTCGAAGGGACGCTGCCCGCCGACGAGCGCGCCGAGTTCGAGCGACACATGGCGGTCTGTCCGTCCTGCGTTCACTACCTGGACACGTACCGAAAGACGCTGCGCATCAGTCGAGCCGCGCTGCGCCCCGATGCCGAGGAACAGGACGTACTAGACAGCGAGCTGGCGCTGCCCGAGCCGCTGGTGCAGAGCATCCTGGCCGCGATCGGGTCGCGCTAAGACCGAGGCGAGCGAGTCCGCGAGCGAACGCGCGACTAGCTGAGCCAGGTCAGCACCAAGGCGATGAGCCCCGGCAGGGCCTGGACAAAGAGGATGCGCTTGTTGGCGGTCGCTGCACCGAAGACTCCGGCGACGACGACGCAGGCCAAGAAGAACAGCTTGAGGTCCTTGCCTTCGGCGCCGCGCAAAAGACCCCAGACCAAGCCCGCGACCAGGAAACCGTTGTACAGGCCTTGGTTGGCGGCCAGCGTCTTGGTGGCGCTGGCCATCTCGGCGGTCAGGCCAAAGACGCGGCGGCCCGTCGGCTTGTCCCAAAGAAACATCTCAAGGATGAGGAAGTAGGTGTGAAGCAGGGCAACGAGGCCGACAAAGGCGTTGGCGAGCAGGCTCATGGGGGGTCTCCAGTGCGTCGAGCTTCGCCCATGATGGCCGAGTTTCGGCCAAGACGAGCGTAGGAATGTTGACGGCATGACACGAGCCCCGCGGCGCGCGGGGCCGCCGAGTCGCTTTCGTGTTGCGGCGCAGGCGGGCGGGCGGTGCTTGGCGGGCGGTGACGCGACGCACAGCGTGGCTATTCGGGGACCAAGATCACGGCAAAGCGCGCTGCCACCCCGATGCTGAGCACGGTGCCGCTGACGGTATAACCAGGGCCACCCAGGGCATCGCGCAGCTTGGTGCCGGCTTTCCAACCAAGCTCGGGCGGCAAGGGCACAAGCGGCGTCTCGTTGCTGCGCAAGCGGTTCACGACGATCAGCGCGACCTGCTTGGGGTCCGGGTCAAGGCGGGCATAGCCATAGACATCTTCGCCGAGCAGCACGGTCTTTAGATCGCCGCGGCGCAGGCCTCGGCTCGCCGCTCGCGCTCGCAGGATCGAGGCCGTCGAGGCAAGCTGCTGCGTCTCGCGACTCGACAGCGCGGCGTCAAAGCGCATGGCATGGCGGTTGTCGGGATCGCCGCCGCCTGGCTCGCCGTATTCGTCGCCGTAGTAAAGCAGCGGCGTCTTGGGCAGCGTCATCAGCGACAGCATGCCCAGCCACAGGCGCTCGTACGGTTCGTTGTCGGGGGGCGGCTGCGGCAGGCCTTCTTCGGCCCACTTGCGATACGCGATGTCGCGCGCCCACGGTCCGCTGGCGTCACGATATGTCGCCTGCGTGATGAAGCGACTGGTGTCGTGACTGCCCAGGTAATTCACCATGTCCGCGCGGCCGAACTGATCGACGCTGGCATGCGTCCAGTAGTCGAGGTGCAGGTAGCGCTTGTCTTCATACGCGAACACGCGATAGGCGACGCCGTGGTACCACACGAAGTCGAACTGTCCATCGAGCGAGTTGCCGCCCATATAGCGCTTGATGGTGTCGTAGTTTTCGCGGTTGTCGTTGACGGTGCCCTCGTTCCAGCCCATCGCGGTCTCGCCGATCAGGTAATAGCGGGTGCGGGCGTTTTCGAAGCGCTCGCGGATGCGCGTTCCCAGGTTGATGACGGCCAGATCCTCGACGTGCTTGACCGCGTCGATGCGCAAGCCGTCCAAGTCGAACTCTTGCAGCCACCACAGCGTGTCGGCGATGAACTGCTCGGAAGCGGCGGTGACCGTCCAGTCGATGTCGGGCATGTAGCGCGAAAACAGGCACTCAAGCCGCTTGGCCGTCCAGTCGCAGCCGCTGGTGCCGCAGATGCAGCCGGTGCGGAACCAGTCGCGCTTGCTGGCATCGGTGAAGTACTCGTGCCCATCGTGGACGTGGTTGAGGACGGCATCCATCAGCACGCGGATGCCTCGGCGATGAGCGGCTTCGACCATGCGATGCAGCGCGGCCTTGCCGCCCAGTCGAGGGTCGACCTCGCGCGCTTTGATCGGCCAGTACCCGTGATAGGCCGCGACGTCGTGCTTGCCGCTCTGATCTTTGAAGGCCCCGTCGGGCTGCGTGTAAAACGGCGTCAGCCACAGCGCGCGTACGCCCAGCTTGTCGAAGTACCCTGACTCGATCTTTTGCGTCACACCGGCCAGATCGCCCCCTTGAAAATTGGCAGCCGCAACCACGCCGGGAACGGGCTTGTTGTTCTTGGCATCGCCGTCCAAAAAGCGGTCGGTGACGGCCATGTAAAGCGGCGTGTCGGACAGCGCGAAGGTCTCGGCCTCGATCCAAAACGGCAAGAGCAGCGTCTCGGTCGGCAGGCCCCCGACCGTCGCGGACAGGCTCAGCGTGTACTTGCCATCGGGCAGGTTCTGCAGCTGAACATCGAAGCTCTTGTAGTCCGGGGCGATGGTCAGCTCAGCCGGCGCCAGCGACGGCAGCGCTGCGTCGGAGGTATAGACCGTCTCGGGCCTTCGCAGGCGGCTTTGCACGGTGCAGATCGCGGCGCTTTGGCCGGTGCCGGCGATCGTGCGAATGCGGATCTTGAACTGACCCCGGCCGTTGGGGCCGACGGGCGGGCGCGAGACCAGCAGCCAGTTCGGGACGATCTCAAGCTGAGGCTTCGTGCAGTCCGGCACGCGCAGGGCCGAGTTCTCGACACCGCCGACGTACTTGCGATACGGGTTGCGCTCGTGCAAGCGCCAGTCGCCGCCGTTTAGGACCATCTTGTAGCCGTACACACCAGAGGCCAGACGCAGGTTGGCTTGATAGCGACCTTCCAGATTCGGCGGCCCCAGCGACTGCGGCATCCAGCCATTCCACTCGCCTGCGATGGCCACCTGCGTGGCCGGCACCTGCGGGGCATAGACGACGCTGACGCTGCACATGGCGTCTTCGCCGGTTGGCAGCGGCTTTGCCTGGCAGGCTCCTTCCGGCGGGGGCCCAGACGACAGATCGGCACTGCTGCCTCCGTCGCTGGGCGGTTCCTGGCCAGAGTCGGAAGGGGGATCACTACAGGCCGTGAGGCCAAGCGCGATCGACACGACACAGCACACCCAAGAGGCGATTCGCATGCGCTGTTCTTAGCGCAAACCAGCCCGCGCATGGGACGCAAGATCCACGGCCCCTCAGGATGCAGGCTGGCCCCGCCCGCGGCGCGACGGTCCACCCAGCGGCAGTCGAGGGCACTGCGCCTGTTGCCGCTCTCTCAGTAGATACGTGTAAATCGAGAAGATTTTCCCAACTTCTACGTGCCACCGTCGCTGGGGCGACTGCTTGCGCCGGCTGGTGCCGTCGGTGAGACCGGGCCCGAAGGAGCGCTTGGACGGGCATAGCCCCAGTCGCGCATCAGCGTCTCGACTTCGCTGCCAGAGCCGCTCTTTCCCGGCGGCGAGGCCGCGCTGGTGCTGGCTGCGGACACTCCGGGCGCCGTCTGATCGCGCCACAAAAGGATCTCGCCGCGCTCGCCGGGCACCGGGGCGTACGAGCTGCTTAAGCGATCGAGCAGCGCACCTTCCAACACGATGGGCGACGGTGTTGCGTCGCTGCTGGCGGGTTTTCCGTCGCTACTTGGTGTCGCCACAGCCGACAGAAGCGGCAGCGAAAAGGGCCCCAGCAGGAGCTCGCGCGGCACCACCGTCAGACCATCGCGCGAAAGCAAAAGCTCGATGCGTGCCGAGGGATCGACCAGCACGTCGACCACACCGCCCGGTCGCAGCTTAAGCTCGATGCGGCCGGGTCCACGCGGCACCACTTCGCCGTTGCGCACGCCCTGCACGGACAGCCCGGCGTCGCTCGACGAAAGGACTCCGGTCAGAACGTGGTTCGCCCGCGCATCCGGCGCCAGCATCAGGTGAACCAAGGGCAGACCCTGCTCGGGAGGCTGCGGCGTGTGGCGCGCGAACTCTTCCCGCAGGCGCAGAAGAATCGGACCCAGGCGGGGATCGTTGGCGGGGTCGCTGCTGCGCTCGCTATTTCGCTCGGGCGGGCTGCCTTTGCCACCACCTGCAAACGACGCCAAAAGGTCGCTGTGCTGCAACGGATCAGCGACCAGGTCATAGAGCTCTTCCGCGACGCGCAGCATCGGACCGACACCGTCGTTGCCTTGGGCTTTCTGCAGGCGGGCATCGCCGCGCCGCAGGTACAGGTAACCAGCGTGGCGCAGCGCGCGGATGTTCTGGCCTTCGGCATACGCCGGGCGTCCGTACGCTTCGTCGTCCAGACGGGCCAGTCCGCGCGGCTCGGGAGGCGATTCGCGGTCGGCTCCGCTGGTGGGGGGCGGGCCCTTGTCGGGCCGTGGGCTGGCAAAGACCAGGGGCAGCAGGCTCTGTCCGTCGCCGCGCGGACCGGAAGGCAGAACAGCGCGCCAGGTGCTCAGGCCCAGCAGCTCAAGCACCGTCGGCGCGACATCGGTCAGGCGAACCTGGGCCGAGACGGTCACCCCTTGCGGCAAGCGCTTGGGCATGCTCATCACCAGCGGCACGCGCAGGATCTCGTCGTATGCCGACCAGCCGTGGTGGTACAGCGTCGGCTGCTTCAGCGACGGGACGTAGTGATTGTGGCGCGGATCGAAGACCTCGCCATGATCACCGACGACCAGCACCAGCGTGCGCTCGCGCAGGCCCAGGCGGTCTAGCTCGTCGAGCACGCGGCCAAGCTGCGCATCGGCGTACGCGGCCTCGCCCAGATAGGCCCGCGCCATGCCGTCGAGCTTGGCGCCTTTGCGCTCGGACTCGGGCAGGCCCATAAGCTGCGCCACCTGATCGTCGGTGATGCCTTTTAGGTGCTCGGGCGGCGGAGTGTACGGCCAGTGCGGCGCGTCATAGTGAAGCTGCAGAAAAAACGCGCGCCCACGCCCGGCCTGCTCTTGCAAAAATGCGATCGCGGCGCGGCTGATTGCGGGTGTGTCTTCGACGGGATGGCGGACATCGGCGACCTCGTCAAAGCCCAGGCTCAGGCCGATCTGGGGATAGCCCAGCAGGAAAAAGTTGTTGCCGATCGACGCCACTTTGTACCCAGCATCGCGCAGCGCCCGCGGCAGCAGCCGACGATCCAGGGCATAAAAGCGCTTGCGTTCGCGCTCGCTGGGGATCATCTCTTCGGCGCTCTGACCGACGGATGTGGCCAGGTCGCCGCCGAGCAGGCCCAGCAGGGACGGGCGGGTCCACGTGGCGGCGGTGATGGCCTGGGAAAAGGCGACGCCTTGCTGCGCGTGCTGCGACAGCCGTGGCATGGCCGACAGGGCATCAGCGCGCAGCGTATCGATCAGCACCAGAAGGACGTTTGGTCCCGCCGCGCCTTCGCCCACGGACCACAGCTCGGGGCTGCCCCAGACGGCTGTCCCGACGGGCGGCGCAGGTGGCTCGCTGGTCTTGACCTGAGGATTCGACTCACGCGGTGCATCGCCGGCTGTGGCTTTGGGGGCATCTGGCTTGCTTGTGACCGCGCAGAACGAGACGGTGTGCAGCGCGGACCGCTTGCTTGCGCTTTCGCCGTTCAGGCGGCGCGGGATCTCGACGCGCGCCGACAGCCAGTGCCCGGCGGGGCCCGGTGCTGAGGGGGCGACATCGGGAGCGGCCTGCGGGCCTGGCTTGCCCTTGCCGACCACGGCGCTCCACAGCCGCTGACCGTCAACAAGGACGCTGAATTCGACGGGCAGAGCGGCGCGGTCGGAACCCCGCTGGGGCGGAATCGCAGCGTAGTGCCACGTCAAGAGGCCCGAATCGGGCAGAGCCAGGCGATAGCGATAACAAGACGGCGTCGGAGCAAACAGCGCAACCTTGGACTCATAGACGCCGCGATAGCGATTCCATACCGGGTCGAAGCGCGGGGCGGACTCGCCCGCGGGAGCGGCCTGTGCTTCTGCCGTTCTCGGGTACTTGTCGACGGCGGGCTCGGCGATGGCGACCTCGATGACGCGCAGGGCTGGCTCGCCGCGCAGCCCGCTATAGGGACTGACCATTTTGTACGGCGAGTCAAAGGCCAAGAACCGCTCGCGCAGCGACGCAGGCTCGCGAGTGGGTGAGTCGCCTTCGCGCTGGGGCGCGGCATCGGCGCGGGTCGGATCACGCAGATCCAGCACCGCTTCACCCGCGTGATCGCAGAAGCGGTACTGCAAGCGGTCCCCGGCAAGCGGCGCCAAAGGCGGCAGCGAGACGCGTCGCGCATCCAAGCCGGCTGCTGCCGCCGTGGTACGGGCCGCAGTGGCCGAGGACAGCGTCGAAGGCAGGCTCTCGGTGGCGCCGCAGCCAGGCCCGCTGAAAAGACCCAGGCACAGGCTGGCACCGACCGACGCAAGCGCCGACCGGACCGTCGGAGACATCTGCCAGCCACCGAGCCTGACCCTCAACATGCTTCCGCTTCATTCTGCAACAGTTCCGTCCGCGACGGGCGCACAAAACGGGCGGACCTGCGCACATTGCCGCGCCTGCCCAGACTCGCACGCACGGCGGCAACGGCCGTGTCGATGGCAGCGTGGCTTAGTCGCGGGCGGAAGGCGGGTACAGCGACTGTTCGATGCGCCGCGCGATCTGGGCATCGTGCAAGGGAAAGATGTGGTAGCCGCAGTGCTCGGTAAAGACGGCCAGGGCCTGCTCGCTCTCGCGGATCAGGTAAAAGGCGTGGCGAAACCGCGCCGTCGAGCCATCCATCAGGGTGATGACAAGCTGGTGGCCGTTGGGAAAGTCCGACGCGGACAGGCCTCGGCTCGAGATCTCGTCTGCCGGTCGTCCGAGATACGCAGCCAGCTCGTCGGCCCATTCCAGGACCTGGGTGTGTACGCGCTGCGCGACCGGGTACTTGGCGGTGGGGTGTTCGTGCATCGACATAGTGTAAAGAGTGCCCGAGGTCACCGGGGCCCAAAAGCAAAATGAGATCACGCGTCAGCGACGGAGTGATCGGCGTCATGCAGCCGCAGAAGCTCGTGGCCATCGCGCAGCGCGCGGACGTCGTCATAGCGCGCCGCCAGATCCAAGCGGACGAAGCGCTTGCTGTGTCGCGGTGCGCCGAACAGGACGGGGCATAGCTGGTGGTTACCCTCGACGAAGAAGCCGGCCTCGTCGCGGTCGTGGCCATGGATGACCAGGCGCAGATCCCAGCCGCCATGCTGCGAGACCTGGGCCAGCATGGCGCGGCTGACCGCGTCGGTCTGGCCATAGCTGCACAGCACAGTCTGTAACAGCCGTCTTTGCTGCCGCGTCGTACTGGCCTGATGCAAAGGAATGCCATCGAGCAGGCGAATATCGCGGAGCGTCTCGTCGGGAGAGCCATGGCACAAGAGCACACCGCAGGGCGCCACCACGGCCAGAAGCGCGCCGTAAAACAAGCGGTGCATGCGCTCACGCTGCTCGGTGCTGAGCAGGCTTTCCAGGTGCGTCACCTCATCTGGATGAAACTTGCTGGTGTGCGGCCCGCCGAGGTGCGCATAGTCGTGGTTGCCGAGCACGAAGTGGACATGTTCCGGGTGCTTCGCCAAAAGTGCGCTGAAGCCGTCGACAATCGCCATCGAGCCGTCGGGAAAGTCATACAGCGCTGGCTGCTCGGATCGGGCCTGATCATCGGGGGCGTGGACGAGGTCACCAAGCTGCACCCAGTGCGTCTCGGGACAGCGGGCGCGCTCTTGTTCAAAGCGTCGCGACAGCGCAAGGAAGTCGTCGAGGTTGCCGTGCAAATCGGTGCTGACTAGGGCGACTCCATCGCGCGGCAAGACCCGGTGACGCCGCGGCATGGCTGGGTTCTCCGAGATTCTGAGCGTGTGGCTCGTTAGGCGGGCTCTTTTTCCCGCGTGCAGCGCATTCCCGCGAGCCTTCTGCAGCGCGTTGGGCGCTAGGCTACAGGCTGCCGACGTACGAGATCTTGGGGGCGCTGCCGTCGTCGGGAAAAAAGATCTTCACGGGCGCTGGCATGCCGTTGATGCCTTCTTTTTTGCCGACGAAGTAGTCGATGACCTTGCCCTTTTCAGCGGTCTCGCGGAAGCCGATTGCCGTCGTGCCGGTCTTGCGAATTCGCGTGATCTTCACCGGCTGGGCATAGAACTGCGCGTTCTGCCACGCCTTCTTGAAGCTGAAGCTGCGCAGATCGCGCGTCACATCGCCGCCTCCCGGAGCGAGCAGGCTCTTGTGCAGGTGGGGCAGGGCGGCCTTGATCGCGGCATCCATGTCGGCTTGGTTGCTGGTCAGTGCGCTCAGAAAGTCATTGAGCAGCTTTTCGGCGCGCGGATCGACGGGCTCGTCCATCTGAGCGTGTGCCACAGGTGGCAAAAGGGCCGGCGTGATCGTCGCTGTGCCCAGCCAGAACAGAAGACCCAGTCGTTGCCAACGCTTCATTGGATGCCCCCTTTTTGTCAGCGGCCGCTCGACGACGGCGCGATATCCCCCTGCGATTGTGCGACGCCAGCCTGGCTGGGGTCAACGGCCCGCCGCCAAGGATTTGTTGGGCGACGGCTGCCGCGCTGAAGTCGAGTGTTGTCGTCGCGGGAGGCGTCTTGCTAGGGTTGCGTATCCTTCTTCCAACCCAGAGGTGTTCATGCGTACATCCATCCAGGCTTCGTTTTTCTTCGCGGCGCTGTCTTTGTTCGTAGCGCCTGCGGCGCACAGCGGATCAAGCTGCAGCTCGAACTCGGACTGCGGACCCGGTGTGAGCTGTCGCTCGGGCAAGTGCGCGACGGCGCCCGGCTCGTCGTGTAGCTCGAACTCGGACTGCGGGGGCGCATCGTGTCGCTCGGGCAAGTGCGCCAATGCGCCAGACGGAAGCTGCAGCTTAAATTCCGACTGCGGTGGAGGCTCGTGTCGCTCGGGCAAGTGCGCCGGCCACTAACAGACACCTGCCGTCGACCGGGCCACTGTGACGCAGCGCGGCCGGTCGGCGGTGTCGTGCGCATCACGTGCTGGCGGACTTCGCCCCTGCGGCATACCAGGCCTGGATGCGGGGATGCGCGGCCACGGCGTCATGCACGCGCACGAGCTTGGGAAAGCCTGCCCAGATGTCGACGGGGATGTGGTCCAGCGCGCCGCTGCGGATCCAGCGCTGCGTGACATATAGCTTGAGATCCACGACGCACAACGCAGCCCCGCCAAAGAAGGGCCCTTCGCCGATTAGGCGCTCGACCTGCGCCGCCCAGGTCGGCAGGTACTCGCTGGCAAGCTGCTCGCGCAGCCTCTTTTTTTCGGCGGGATCTTTGGCCACCATGCTCGGCCGCATGGCGCCGCGCAGATCTTCCACATGGGCCATCACCGCTTCATGCTGTGCGGCGACGAAGTCGTCTTTGGGGTGCAGGCCATGGCGGCGTCCGATCAGCACCAAGATGGCATTGGTCTGGGCCACGGGCGCATGCCCTGGCACCGTGAAGACCGGCAGCGATCCAAACGGTGTGCTGGGCTTGCGGGCGGGCCAGTCGGCGGACTTGAGGCGCTCGTCTTCAAAATCGATGCCGGCGACGTGCAGGGCCAAGCGGCACTCTTCACCGCGACTCACCGGAGCATCAAAGTAGGTCAGCTTGGGTCTCGACATGCGGGCATCATGCCCACTTCTCGCGGCCGAAGAAAGCCCCCGGCCGAGGCGCGAGGGTCACGTGAGCGGCGCAGCGTTTTTGCCCAGGCTTATGGGCTCGATCGGGCGCTCGTAGATGCCGCCGGGGGTGACAAACAGCCAGCGCTTTGGATGCCCTTTGTGCCCCACCTCGATGAGCCACTCGCCGTGCCCTCCTTCGCGGTCGCAGACAAACAGCGGCGGCGCTGCGTGTTCTCCTTCGGCTTCATGGATCCGCGAGCGGGCTGCGGCTTGCGCTTCTTCCTGAGTCAGCAGCGTCACCGTGGATACGGGGCGACCGCCGAAGCTGCCCCAGGCTTGAATGGTCCCGTCGGGTCCAATGCGGATAAAGCCGATGAGCCCATTGGGCGCCATCAGACCCACCAGGAAATACGCGATGCGACGCTGCAGGGTATGCACGGGCACGACTTCGCCGGTCTTCAGATCGGGTCCACTGAACACCGCTTCGATCCCGCAGATCCCGCCACGCAGCACGCTCTCAGCGCAGGCGCGGGCTGCGCTGGCAGAGATCGGAATATCTCGCGTGGCATTCATGGTTGTTTCTCCTCTGCGTGAACGGGCTCACACGCGAAGGCGCGCGGCTCCATTCACCCTCCTCGTTTCGTAGCTGCTGTGATGCCGTGCATCGCGCGTGCCATTCACAAGGTCTGGCTAGTCCGCTTGGTTTGATTCCATGCGCCGCGATTCCTCGAC
The DNA here is from genome assembly GCA_016794505.1 of Myxococcales bacterium. GTDB lineage: Bacteria > Myxococcota_A > Polyangia > Palsa-1104 > JAEUJZ01 > JAEUJZ01. Next base: position 5,972 of record JAEUJZ010000088.1, on the reverse strand, counting down.
GAAGATCCTGCGCGCCGCTAGCTCTTGCAGGAACCACGGGACCCGCTCGTCGCGGATGCCATCCTCGGGAGCGACGATGCCGCGCTGCGCAATCGAGCCTTGGCACAGCAGGCGCGCCCCCAGCGCAGCGGGAAAGCCGGTGACCTGCATCATGGCTGACAGCGCGCTTTCGGCTCGGCTCTCGTGCCACAGGTGATGTTCGATGCGCAGCATGCGGCCCTGTGACCAGCCCCGAGTCGTGTTGAATAGGACGCACACATCGCGGTCCGCAGGCTGCGGCACCAGCGCCGGAGACAAAAGCGCCGATAGAAACGCGCGTGGGACGATCGCGCGATCCAGAAACGGCACGGGCGACAGGCTCAAAAGACCGCAGTCTTTCAAGGTCTGAATCGCTTGCCAGTGTCCGGGCCAGCGGATGGTCTTTTCGGCAAAGTGCGCGAGCGTGGGCCGCGTATGCAGAAAGCTGGGCATGCCGGGTGTGATGGCGCACTCCAGCGTCTCGCGCTGGCCAAAGCGGTCAAAGGTGAAGGTCTCGCGCTCGGATCCCGCCTCGACTTCGACGAGGTGGCCGTCTTTCTTGATGGCGACCTGAACGCTGTACTCGCGCAGCACATGCTCAAACGACCACGTGACCATGTAGCGCAGCGGATGCCGGGCCGCGCTCTGCTTGGTGGGAATTCCCCCCACGCGAGCCACGGCCGACTGCGGCTCGTCGAGCGCTCGCAGCGCATGTCCCAAAAGAATGTTGCTCAGGCCTGGCGCAAAGCCCAGTCCGCTCAGCACCGTGACGCCGCGCTGCTCGGCTCTTTGGTGCAAGGCCTCGCCGTACTCGCGCAGCGACAGTCCCTCGGGGATGCGCAGTCCCTCGCGCTCGCAGAGATCCGGGGTGCGATGAAACTCCTCCAGCACGTCGACGGCATGAGTTCCCGCGGCGATCGCTGCCTCGACGCAGCGATAACTGGATCGGCGATCGGGCAGCGTCAGCACCGCCGCTTGGTACTGCTGCAGCACGGGGATCAAGCCAGGGTCCTCGACGTCGAGCGCATGGATGCGCAGGCGCGGGCCGCCGCCAAGCCAGGCTCGCGTGCGTTCCAAGGGGTCGGTCGCGCGCCCCAAGAGCCCAAGCTGCGTCACCGCGGCATCGCGCGCCAAGTCCCAGGCCACGGCCCGTCCGATTCGCCCTGCGGCACCCACAACGAGGATCTTCATGTCCGGCTCCCACTGCCGACTCTGCAAAAGTTGCGGCAGTCATCCCCCTTGCGAAGCGAAGCGCGTACCAAAGGCCTGCGTGGCTTCGCTGCGTGGCGTTTTCGCACCCTGTACGGGCTGGTCTTCCGGCAAAACCTGCGCCGACCGCTGTCTGGGCTGCACGATGTTGCGTGTTTTCGCATCGTTGGTGCAAGCCGTGGGCTGTTGCGTCGGTCCGGCCAGTCTAGGCTGCTTGGCCACTGCGGCAGGCCGACAGCCGCACGCGCAGCCAGGGCTCGTCCAGGTCTTCGCCGATAAACACCAGCGTCGACCCCTTCGACACGTGATCGTCTGACGCGTCGAGAGGCCGAAGCTCGACGCGCGTTCCGGCCAAGTGGACGGCGGCACGCTGTGGCGTGTTGTCGGCGCCCAGTACGTACACGATGCCTTTGGCCCGCAGCACATCGCCGCGACGGCGCGCGGTGGCTCCGGCCTCTGTCGGCGAAGCGGACAGATCGGAAAACAACTGCAGCAGCGGCTCGGGAAGAAGCGGCTGCGTTTCGTGCAGCGACACCGCCATCAATTGACGTCCTGCATGTGGGGCGGCGCGGTGCGCATGCGCGTGCGAGCCATCGCGGCAGTCCGGTGCGCTGCCACCGTCACAGGTCTGCGCCGCAGCCTGACCCGCCCCCCCGTCGAGCTTGGATGGCTTGGCCGCTGCGGTGTGTTCCTGGGCCGCAAGCGCCCAGCGCAGGATGCCGGCCACTTCGTCATCGCTTGCCGAAAGTGAGATCCCGGCGCGCTCGCGGCTGGCCTGCAGACGATCGAGAAGCTGATGCGCCGCCCGCACTTGCTCTGGCGTCGCGCAGTCCAGCTTGCTCAGCAGCATGCAGTCGCTGTGCTCGATCTGATGCAGCGCCTCGGGACGGCGCGTGATCGCGTCGGCGACCTGCAGCGGATCAACCACGCACAGCAGGCCACGCAGATCGACGCGTCGCGCCATCGCGGCCGGCAGCAGATCGTATTGCTGCAGCAGGGCTTCTGGCTCGACTAGCCCGCTCGTCTCGATCAGGATGACTTCTGCCCCCGCGCGATCGACCAGCTCTAGCGCCGCGTCCCACATCTCGGTGCCGCGCACGCAGCAGACGCAGCCATTGGCCAGCTCTAAGATCGCTCGTCCGTCGCCGCGCTGCTGCAAGAGCGCGCCGTCGATTCCCACTTGGCCGAACTCGTTCACCACCACGCCCAGCCGCGGGCCGGCCGCGCCGCGCAGCCAGCGATTGATCAGCGTCGTCTTGCCACTGCCAAGAAACCCAGTCACCAGCAGAAACGGTGTCGCCCCTGGTTTTTCATGCCTGGTCTGCATGGCCGGCACGCTAGCACGTCCAAGCCAGCAGCCGAATCAGACCACCGGGCCGCGGCATGCCGCGTGATCCGACCCATCCGGGCCGCCGCCGCAGCGAACAGCCGGCCCCTTGCTTTGCGTGGGTGCTGCACGTCGAGCCCAGACTCGGGTACGCTGAGTTCGTCATCCAAGGAGACCGCTATGTTGCACGTGAGACTCTGCCTTGCTTCGCTGACTGCGCTGATGCTCGCTTTGGCGCCGTATTCCTCGGTGTCCGCGGCTCCCCCTGATGCGGCGAAGCCGGCACCGGGAAAGGCCGCACCAGGTAAGGCCGCGCCAGCCAAGGGCAAAGGCAAGAAGGCCGCTGCGTCGGGTCCGAAGAACTCAGCGCTGTCTGCGGCGCTCAGCGACAAAGGCACGGCCATCCAAAAGTGCGCCATCGAGCACGCCATGGAGCGCGGCGCGAACAAGTGCTCGATCGACGTGCGCGTGACCATCAACCGCACGGGCGGCGTCGTGGACCGTCAGATCGATGTCACAGCCGACGGCGGGGACAGCGCCGCCGTCAAGTCCTGCGTCGAAACCCTGGTCAACACCGCCAAGTTTCCGGCCGTCCCCACGCCCCTTGCCACCGCGCAGCAGAACTGGACCGTCGTCGCGCAGTAGTGCGCTCTGCTTCGATCGGGCGGCGCCGCGGCCCTGCCCAAGCGCATTTTTAGTGCATTTTGATGTGTTGCTTTATATCTGCGCCATTGGTTTATTTATGTTTCAGTCTTTATTGCCCATTAATCCTGCGCCCGCCTCGCGTCTAGTTCAGCGAATACGAAAACACGCTGGGGGCGCTCCAGCCCGAGCCAACGGGCGCGACCGGCGTCGGGTTCCAGGCCCGCACGATCAAGCGCGTGGCTCGCGTGATGGCGATGGGGCCGGTGTACTCGATGGCGCTTGGCGAGAGCACGGGACCGGGGGCTCGGCCGCGGGGGTCGGTTCCGTCGGTGGTGTAGTAAATCTTTACGCCGGGCAGCGACTGGCTGGGCGAGCTCAGCGTCACTTGGCTGCCAGAGGGCACCGCACCGTCGGGCAGGCTGGCCACTACCGGTCGCGTCACCTGCGAGTCCATGAAGCTCAGCCGACGTTCCCACCAGTACTTGAGCCACGCGACCTCGCCTGTGTATTGGCCGTTAAACAGGTTGTTGGTGAGCGCGTTGTTGCTGCCGCTTGCCCTCGGCACGCTGGATGCCCAGCGCATGGCCGAGCGCTTGGCGGGCGTGCCAGCCGCATCGCCGGGGTTTAGCTGCTGCGCAAAGGCATCGATGCGCGCATGCAGCGTCGCTGTGGCCAGCGGTCCCTGACGAAGCTGGTGCAGACGATCGATCCACGCCTGCCAGAAGTTCGGGTCGGTGAACATCTCTCGGTACCAGGGATAGGTGAAGAAGTCGGTGCCGCCGCCCGCCGTCCACGTCCCATAGTCAAAGTCGCGTCCGTCCGTCGAGCCCTGCGCGCGATCGAAGTCCCAGATCGGGCCCGCGGTCAGCTTGCCAAAGCGCGGCTTGTGCCAGTACGTGCTCAGGCGGAACGCGTCGGCGTTTTTGGTCGCGGTGTTGAGGATGTGGTGATCGACCATGGCCGCGACGTCCCAGTACTTGGCATAGCCGTTGGCCGGATCTTGAAAGCCGGGGCTGCTGAGAACCGACCAGGCTTCACCGACGTGGCCGCGGAACCAGTCGCTCTGCGCGGTGGTCACGCGCTTGAACGGATCCACCGAGACCTCGCGCGGGTTGACCCAGGCCATGATGTTGGCGCCGGGGCCCGATGTGCCGACGTTGCCGAAGCTCTGGCCGGCCAGCGGACGGATGCCCGACTCGCCGGCATCCAAGCGGTCGACCTTGAACATGTAGCCGCCTTGGATCGTCGGCAGCATGTTGTCGGCGATGGTCAGGTTTTCGACGTCGACGCGCTGACTGCCGCGCGTGATCTTTTCCATGAAGCTATAGACGCCGAAATAGTCGACGCTCGCGACCGCGCCCTCGATCGTGTCGGGCAGTGACTGCTCGTTGTGGATGTGCTCGACAAGCTGCGTCCGCACCGCGTAGCGCCCCGCGTCGTTGCTGATGCGATAGATCAGGTCGTTGTGCATCATCGAGCGATCGAAGAAATACGGCGCGTGCATCACCCAGTCGGAATGGGCGGGCATGCCAAACGGACTGCACTCTTGGTCGATGCCGTTTTCGTCTTGCAGCTCCAGCGCCATCGAAAACTTGGGGTCGCCGGCCGTCGACGATCCGCGGCGTTCGAGCGTGCCGGGCGAGACCATATCGGGCTCGTTGGTCAGTCGCGCCAGATTGTCGGGCGCTTTCGGCTCAAAGACCATGACGTAGCCATCAACGGGCACGTTGTTGGCCATCACCGTGTTCCATGTGTGCGAAACCACCAGCGGCAGATTGGATGTGAACATCTGCGCCGCCGCATCGAGAGCGAAGTACATCTCGCTGCGGATGGGACCCGAGGGGCGTCCCGGTTCATACGCCTGGGCGCGAACGCGCGTGTTCACGGTGATCGGAATGGCGCTCGAATAGACCGGCGACGGCATGCGAAACACCGTCAGTGTTCCGGTCCCCGTGTCGGTGATGTCGACGACCGGTGCCAGCGTGGGCGATGGCGAAAGACGGAACGTCGTCGGCGAGGCAACCGCGACGTAGTACGAAGTCGCCGCCGCCAAGCCTCCTGGCAGCGTGCCCGTGCTGCGGACCTGCACTTCGTCGCCGTTAAAAAAGGTGTGCGGCAGCGTGCTGGTGATGATGTCCGTGGTCGCAGCGGAACCGACGGCGGCATCGCGATGGATCGTGAAGCTACCGCCCGCGGTCAGGTCGATGGTGGGACCGCCCGGCTCGATGGCCAGCTTGAACGTGTCGCTGTCTTGCACCAAAACGAAGTAGTTCACCGTCGAGACCAGCGGCGCCGGACCGGACACGCGCACCAGATCGCCGCTTGTGAAGCCGTGGCTGTTTAGCGTGCAGACATCGGTGGTGGCATTCGCGGCAAAGGTGCCGCTGCGGCCGGCCACATCGATCGGGCGTGCGCGGTTTGTCGTGTACCGGATGGTCGCGGTCGGCGACGTGACGCTGAGGCTGAGCGACACTGAGCCACCGACGCCAAATGTCCGACTGGCCGGCGTGAACTGGACCGGCTCGGCCAGCGCCGACGTCAAGTTGTTGGGCGCGCCGGGGGTGGGCTGCGTGAAGTACGCCGCGCTCGCCGTCGCGTTTGGCGCCATCAGGCCGTACGACTGGTCGCCGGTCTGCGCCGGATACGGATCCCAGATCGGCGCAATCGCTGTACCGGCCCGACTGGTCAGCGCCAGATACTCTCCCCCCTGCCGCGCACAGCTACGGCTGGGCGAGCCACTCGACAGGCTGAAGTTGGTGTGCAGCGGCTTGCC
>JAEUJZ010000064.1 GCA_016794505.1 Myxococcales bacterium | reverse complement strand
GGCCCGGCTCGGTTCTTCGCAGGATCAGCACGGCTGAGTTCTTTGCGCCGTGCAGTCCGTACCGCATCGTCTCGATGGTTTGGAAGCCAAGCTGGGCGAGACAGGTGGACAGGCGCGGCACGTCGTACCGACGGAAGCGCGCCATCTGAAAGCGGCGCTGGATGCCGTCGCGTAGCTGCGCGGTGCCTACGAAGTTGAGCGTGTAGCTTCCAGGCACCATGCCGTGCAGATCCAGCTCGACGCTCAAGTCGACGCTCGCCACCCCGCGGCAGTGCCGCTCAATCGGGCCGGCCAGCCAGCGCTGATGCGGCGGCCGATACGTGGGCTGCAGCGGCGGATCGAGCGCGCGGATTCTTTCAGGATCCTCGACGGGCGCATACGCGAGCTGCACATCCAGCAGCACCAGGTCGTCCACCTGACTGCATGCCGCAAGGTCGCTGAAAAAACGCACTTCGTTGTCGAGGTTCGCCATCGTCCCGCCGAGCAGCGTGTACAAGCGCCGACGACGCGGCGCCGCGCTCGCGTGCAGCACTTGATACCGGCTGAGATCGTGAAAGTTCGCGTGCAGCGCGTACACCTGGCAGCCCAGCGGCTCGACGTGCTCGGCCGCGTGTTTGTGCGCCACCGACAGCAGCGTGTGACTGATGTCGAGCAGATACAGCCGCAGAGCCGCGGGCTTTCGTCCCTAGGCCAGCGCCTGCGCGATGCGGCACTCGGCCCTGCCATCCCCGCTGCCCAGGCCCGCCACGTCGATCCCATGGCCCGCAAAGCGGCGCCCGATCGTATGCGCCGCTTGTTCCAGCGGGCTCGCATTGCGAAACCCGACGAACACCGGGGCCGAGCTGCACAAAGACAGGTAGTCGTTCGCGCTCGCTGGCTCCAGGTACAAGAACGTCTGCTCGATCTGCCCGCCCGGCCCGTTGAGCACGTTGATCAAGTCCTGCTGCAGCGCCGCGGGGTTATAGCGCGGGGCAAACCAGCTATTCGGCGTCCAGTCGGGATCCGACTCGATATCGTCTCGGTAGGCGCTCACGCGCAAGCGCAGCGCACGCACGCCAAGCAGCGCCAGCAGCGTGGCTCGGCTGGGCGCCTGCCGCGCGTGTTCCAGGTTGTAAATCGTCCGCTTCGACAGGTGCGCGAGCCGGGAGAGCTGCTCCTGCGACAGCCCCGCTTCCCTGCGCTGCCGTCGAAGCTGTGCGGCAAACAGCGCAAGCTGGTGCGCATCCAGGCTCAGCGCCTCATCGTCTTCGACCGCGCCCGAGAGCGCAGCCAGCGACGCCTGAACGCTGCGAATCGCCAGCTCAATGCGCGACACCGGGCGAGGCTCCGGCCCATCATCCAAGAGCCGCTGAAGCTGCTGCAGCGCGATCACCAGGTGCTTCTGCGCTGGGTCGGCTGCTTCGCCGCTGTCCATCAGGTCACTTGAGGGCGGTTGTGGCATGGCGCGGATCTTGGCCACTCGTTCCCGTCGAGCCAAGCGATTCTTGCCGCCACCGGCAACGCGGGATCGTTTTGCCACTTTTGCCGCCGTTTTCGCGCTGCGCTTTGCCATTTTTCCTACTGTTTGCCACTTCGATTGCCGCTGTTTTTGCCACTCTCGCTGCGTCGGAGATTTCATCTAGCCGGGCCAAGCTGGCCAGTTTACCCCTGCCACATGTCGACCCCAGCCAGGCGGCCTTTCTTCGCGCACCTTTTCGGCAATGGGACAGCGCATCCGATGCAACAGAGCGCCGCTGTGCTCGCCATCGTCTCGACTGCTTCTGGGACCCCGGATCCCGGTCCAGGCTTAGCCGTCTTCGATGCCCGACCCGTACCCGTACGCCAGCCAGCACGGCGACACGTCCAGCGACACCGCCAGCGCTTCGCAGGTGCTCACCAGCGGCACCGTCTCGCCGGCTTCGGTCAGAAGCAAGGACTGCGCGCTGATTCCCGCCGCTTTTGCGACGGCGCGCAGCGACAGGCCGCGGGCGTCGCGCGCTTGCTTGCAGCGCTCGCCGACTCCTTTGTACAGGCCAGCCGGCTCGCGCTTTCCAGGCTCCGGCACCGGAGGATCGAGCGGTACCGGCGATCGCGGCCGACGCTGACGGAACGGCTCCGTTCCCTCATCGCCATACGCCAGCCAGCCCGGC
>JAEUJZ010000022.1 GCA_016794505.1 Myxococcales bacterium | reverse complement strand
GAACGCCGCGCCGACGCGGTGCGGGTAGCGTTTGCCGTTGTGGGTGATGGTGGCGACGGCTTCCAGGTATGACTTGGGGGTGTCCATGCGTGTCCTCAATCGGCTCGGGCGACGGCGTTGCGGGTCTGTTTGGCGCGGTACAGCGCGCGGTCGGCGGCATCGAGCAGCGCGCGAGCGGTCAGGCCATGCGTCGGTGAGGCGGCAAGTCCGATCGAGACGCTGAGCGCCACGCCCTTGACCTGTACCGTCGACACATCGGCGCGGATTTTCTCGGCCAGCTGCGTCGCGGTGGGCAGCGTGGTCTGCGGCAGCAGCAGCGCGAATTCGTCGCCTCCGTACCGCGCGACGATGTCAGTCTGCCGTCGCAGAACCTGCCCGCAGATCGTCGCCACTTCGCGCAGGGCACGATCTCCCGCCAGATGCCCGACGCTGTCATTGATGCGCTTCAAGTGGTCAACATCGACGAGCGCGAGCACAACCGACGACGACCGCCCATCATGCGCATCGCGTCGCAGCCGCTGCAGAGCCTGCGCAAGCTGCGAATCGAAATACAGACGACTGTGCGCTCCGGTCACCGCGTCGAAGTCGAGCGCTTGCCGCAGCCGTTCCAGCGCCTGCCGATCGTGGCCACGCTCGACGGCAAGCTCGGCAAGCTGCGTTTCCAACTGAGAGATGCGAGCAGACAGATCCGGGGCATCCATGGGGCTCCTTGCGCGCAGACCTCTCCCATTAGCCGTCGCTGGACTTCAGAAAACGGCTGTGGGAAGGTCCGCCGGCTGCAAAAACCATCGCGGCAACAAGTGACTCTAAACGGAACAAATTGATCCATATTTCCATGGGTATCGAGAAGTCAAGTCATAAGGTACGCGCGACCAGACAGCAGATCGCCGGGGCGAGGGAGTTCCTTGGACTCACGCAGGGAGACTTGGCCAGAATCGCTGAGGTCGGACGGGGAACGCTGGTGGCCTTTGAAAAAGGCACTCGACCGCCCCACGAGTCAACCGTCGAGAAACTACAGCACGCCATCGAACTACGCGGCATCGTCTTCACCAATGGCGACAAGCCCGGCTTCTACTTCGACAAGACCAAGGCCGACGTCCCGACGTAGGGGCGTCAGGCACTGGGCGCATTCGCAGACGGCCGCGCAGAGGCAGCAGGGCGTCACCGGCCGCTGACCGGCACCATGGCCGAGCATTGAGCAGTCGGGCGCCACATCCCCATGGGTCGGCGAGACACGCGGCACACACCGCCCTACCGGCCTGAATGGGCAGGGAATGACCGCCGAATGAACCTCGAATGGCCCCTGAATGACCGCCGAATGGCCGCGAATGACGCCGGAATGGGGCTGGAATGACCGCGGAATGGGCCCTGAATGGGCCTCCCGAATTGCACAGAGAATGACCTTTTGCGAATTTCTCGACGGAGAGAGCCGCCAAAACCGAATGGAAGATCCATTCGTGTTGTGAATGCCGCCACCTGACCCCAGCAATCGCACAATGTAGTTGAGAGCCTATTTTCTTATTTAGATTCGGCCAACGACTTGCTATCCGATTGATATCTCAATCAGACATAACAGCGCGCTCGGTTCGGCGAAGCCAGCGCCCCATGCGATGCAGGAACGGCAGGTCAGCCAACCGGCTGAGCCACTTTGACGTATGACCACGGCGCACATAATCCGCCATTATCGGCCGCCAAGATGCACAATGGATCGTGCGCCGCGTTGACCGGCCCATGCCGTATTTGTTTAAGCCAGAAATAAGCAATCTTCGACGGAGAATTTCTTATTTTGGAGGCTCGCAGCGCAGCGGACTACCTGGCATCCGGCACGCCGTCCCGCCTTATTTGTTTGGAAAACAAATAGGCCACCCCACTGACAGTGGCACACATGCTTGCGGGTCCAAATGGCTCGATCGGCCCTCATTCCCGTCGGAGCCTTGGGTTTCCGCCTTGTACCTTGGCCTACTTCTTCGCTTTTTCGACACACCGCAAAGTCAGATTGGCGCCACATTAACGCCTTCCGAGTTCGCGACCTGTCAGCACGCAAGCCCGCCCACGGTCGTTCTGCAGTGGGGAGGCGCCAACCGCCGTGACCCCATGCCAGCGGGATGCCCAGACGGCGTCCAGAGTGCCAGAATAAGGCCCGTTTCTTTCCATTAGCCCGCTGAATCGCGGAATCTACTTGCCTGACATATCAGGATTAAATCGCACGAAATTTGTGATTTCTGCTCAGGGTCGAGCTGTCATTGAGAAGTTAGTTGCCACTACTTATTTGCGATCTTTATTTTGACAGATATGTTTGCATAATAATTCTAACCATTTAGATGGCCGATTTATTTGCGATGGCTTGATATCGATCCTTGCGTCAGATATCAAGCATCCGGTAGCTCTGTAAGCGTGGCGAGCCACGAGTGTTGCCGCGCACGCTGCGTGATGGCCATCGCAGCAGGGCGGTGGATGGCCATCAGCGGCGTGCGCGGCAACACTAGTGCACAAGACCGATACCACGCCAGAGCTTCTCCTGCTGATGTAACTATATGGCGGGTAAATAGACGATGCCCCCGAGATCCTCTTAATAATAAATTGTGCTCGCCTTCAGCATAAGGTGGCGGCACTTCCAGAGGAAGAAGCTCGACTGTGGCAAACAACAGCGTGCGCTCTCGTGTCGTGTTGTTGATGCCCCAGGCAAGATGGATAGTAGCTTGGTCGTAATCTTGCCCAAGCGTGCCAAGGGGATTTTCTTCCCAGAGTATCGGCTCGACGGCCATGACAGCTTCCTTAATAGAGAACAACAATTACACGATAGTCGCAACAAACGTTCGTTTTGCGCAGGGGGCCGCAAGCGCCTGAGGAGCGACAAGTGTTCAATGGTGCGTTGAAGATCCGTTCGGCTGCCTACGTCAGTAGGCGTACACCGCGCGCCGGTACGGGTCAAGCTGAGTCATTCAGCGACGGGAGAGCATGCCTACGCAGGGTGTGCGCAGATGCGGCCCCGCGGCTGCGCTTGCTTGAGCGCCTCGGCGGCTGCGTGATACAGCGCGTCCATGGTCCGAGTCCCTCTGCGAGTGGTCTGTCACGCGATCTTGCGCGTCGATTTGGTGCCGGCGCATGTCCAGCGGCTGCGATGGGATATGGAACAGCGCTGCGAGGAGCGCGGGGCTCGCTTGCTCGATTTCGTCGTCGATTTTGGGGCGGCGAAGCGGCGGGCGGATGACTACCCGTCGCTGTCGTATCTGCGCAACGGGCGAGCGGATGTGCTGTTGGTTGTGCGGGTGCCGGTGTTCGATTCTCGGCAGTCGGGGGATCTGTTGGAATCGCTGGCCATGCCCGACGGTCAGGCGGTGGCGTGGCTGACGGTCCCGCAGCTTCGCCGTCTGGGCCTGCTGCCGCCCGCCGTCGACGTGCCGGGCCTGGCGCTGCAGCGAGCGACGGAGCTACGCGGCAAGCGCTTTCCGTTTGCGGCGATTGCGCGCTGGCTCGACACCGAGGGCTATGCGCCGGACAACGGCAGCCGCGAGCACTGGACCGGCGCGGATGTCGCGAAGCTACTGCGGCGTGCTGAAGTCAGCATGCGGACAAGCACCCTCGACGGGGGATCTTGCGAATCGGCAGGGCTGCGGTAGCGTCGCAAGCAAGGCCGGGGCGAGCAGCCAAGCCGAGTCTGCCCCGAGTGTGATATGAAGATGCGAGGAGTCTCGCCATGTCCGCGCAACCTCTGCGAAAGTCTAGTTCTCGCTCGGTGAACGCAGGCCCCGACGCGCATGAGTTCGTGCCGCCGATTCTGCGGGAACGTATCGACCCCGCGCGGGCCATCGCCGAGCTCGAAGCCAACGTCGCGGCCATCAAGGAAGGCAGGGTGGTGGCAGTCGATGGCGAGCAGTTCTTGGCGGAGCTTGGCGCCGAACTCAAGCGACTGAAAGCATGAAGCTGTGCCTTCAGCCGGGCGCGGATCATCGCATCCGAGCCATCGTTCTATCGATCGGCATCCGCTACGGTCGTGCGGCAGCGGAGCGGTTCATGACGGAGCTACAGCAAGCGCTGCGACGGCTGCAGCGCTTCCCGATGTCGGGCTCCCACCTGCCCGATCATCCTTCGTCACCCGTGCGGCAGATCATCGTCTTCAAGACGTACCGCGTGTTCTACTTCGCCGACACTGCGCGGGGTGCGCTGTGGGTGCTGAACCTGTGGCACACCGCGCAGCTTGCGACGGCGCCTGAGTTGCCTGAGGGCGTGCGCCCCTCGCACTGATCTACGACACGGACGACGTGGGCACGGGCTGCCGCAGCAGGTCGAGGATGCTCGCCGCGTGCCACACGTCGCAGCGGGCGGGCAGGATGCGTTCTTTTTGTAGCTGCTCGGCGATCTTGCGCAGGCTCAGACCGTCGGCGCGCAGGGCGTGGGCGCGCTCGATCGCGGTGGGCTTGTCGCGCGTGGTCTTGCGCTTGCCGCGCCGGCCTGCGTCTTCGTCCTCGGGTGGGCGACGGGGCAGCGTGATCAGGCCCTCGCGTTCGAGGATGCGGTAGATCGACGGGCGCTGAGGCTCCCAGGTGCGCGACTTGCGCGCCGGGATGCCCTCGCGATCGAGAGTCAGCGCGATCGTGCGGATGCCGAGGCCCTGACGGTGCAAGTCGCAGATCCGACGCACGGCGGCCTGTTCTTGTGGATGCGGGATCAACTGCTTGCGCCCCGTCGCGTCGGGTTCCTTCGACCACTGCCAGCCATAGGCCGCGCCACCCGTGCGGATGCCGCGGCGCTTCAGCTCGTTCATCGCCTCTTGCGTGCGCTCGCTGATGGCCTCGCGTTCCCACTGCGCGACGGACATCAGCACGTTTAACAACAGCTTGCCGCCCGCCGATCGCGTGTCGATCGAGTCGCTGACCGACAGCAGCGACCACGGCAGCCCCTCGCGGAAGTAGCCATCGAGCAGCGTCCCAAGATCCTTCACGCTGCGCGTCAGGCGATCCAGTTTCACGACGACGATCGCGTCCGCCTTCTTCGCCGTCAGCAGGTCCAGCGCCCGCTTGATGCCGGGCCGTTCCAGCGACTTCGCCGAGTAGCCATCGTCGACGATGATGTCCACGAGGTCGAGGTCCTGACTGACGCAGTGCGCGCGAATGCGAACCTGCTGCGCGTCGAGGCTGACGCCCTCCTGCGCCTGTTGGTCGGTGCTGACGCGCACGTAACCGACGGCGCGCAGCCGTCGCGGCATCGTGCCTGCCGTCGCTGGCATTGGCCTAC
>JAEUJZ010000014.1 GCA_016794505.1 Myxococcales bacterium | reverse complement strand
AATACTGGGGGGACGGTTCCAGGTCCCCCTCGTCCGGCCGAGCCGTTCGAGGCTCCCCCCCTCGGAAATACTGGGGGGACGGTTCCAGGTCCCCCTCGTCCGGCCGAGCCGTTCGAGGCTCCCCCCCTCGGAAATACTGGGGGGACGGTTCCAGGTCCCCCTCGTCCGGCCGAGCCGTTCGAGGCTCCCCCCCTCGTGCGTGCAGAGGGGATGGTGCGATGTCCGCCTGAGGCGCTGGCGGTGGGCTGCCGGCGGTACCCTCGTCCAAGGGCGGCGCTGCGCCGGGGGCGGAAAGCGAGCGTGGGTTCTGCTCGCCGGAGGAGTGAATCGACATGTCGGCGGAATCTAGCACATTCCTCGCGGCTCGCTCGGACGCAGTCCCGTGGATAATGCGGCGCACTGTGACGATGGATCCACGAACGTCGCCCTATACCTTGACCACGCTTCGGCCCGAGCACTTCGCGGGCCTCGAAGCGCTGCAGCAGGCCTGCTATCCGACGCTACACCCCGACGAGCTGATGCGCGTGCCGCACTTTGAAAGCCAGCATGCGGTGTTCGCGGCGGGTCAGATCGTGGTCGAGGTCGATGGGCAAGTGATCGGGCAAGGCTCGGGCTTTTTCACCGACTTTGACTTCGCGGCCCCGGCGCATCGCTTTGCCGAGTTCTGCGACGGTTTTTTCTTTCGCGGGCACCAGCCCACGGGGGCCTATTACTACGGTGCGGACATCAGCGTGCATCCGGCGTGGCGCGGACGCGGCATCGGGCGCGCGATCTATCAGGCGCGCAAGCAGCTGGTGCTGGCGCATGGCAAGCGCGGTATCGTCGCGGGCGGGCTGCTGCCCGGCTATGCGGCGCACCGTCGAGACATCAGCGTGAAAGAGTACGTCGAAGCGGTGGTCGCCGAGCGGCTGTTCGATCCGACGCTGTCATTTCAGCTCAAGCAAGGCTTTGTCGTGCGCGGTCTTCTGCCGGGCTATATCCACGACAGCGCGTCGGATGGCTATGCGACGCTCTTGGTCTGGGACGCCGCGAGCGGCGATCTGTAAAGACGTGGCGCTTGCCGTGGGTGAGGGCTCTCTACCCGGTCTTACTTGCGCCAGGTGCCGCCGCTTTCGATGCGCTTCTTTACGGCGCGCAGCATGGTGGGGATCGAGCGACGGGCCATGTAGTCCTGGATGAAGCGCGGGATTTTCCGGCCGCTGTCGATCCAGTTCTGATAGACGACCAGCGTGCGCGTCGGTGTGACCTCAGTCAGCTGATAGCTGCCGTCGCAGTCGGCGATGGTGTTATCGGGGGCGGTCTTGTCGAGGCGCCAGTGGACGCTGTGCTGCTCGTGGTTTAGCTCGAAGTGCGCGGTGTAGCGGGCGGTGGTCACCGAGGCATCGACCTGCATGCGGACCTTGATGTAGTTCGGCTGCTTGTCCAAGACCCAGACTTTTTCGACGCGCGGCTGGTACTCGGCTTTGTCTTCATAGCGGATGACGGTCTGCCAGACCTCGTCGAGTGGGCGGTCGATAACGATGGCGCCGACGCCGCGGCCCGAGGCCTTGCCATTGGGAGCGGTGATGGTCTCGCTGCGGACCGGCACGTCACCGCGCAGGGCCTTGGCTAGCTCGGGCTCGGTCAGACCCACGCTGGCTGCCACCAGGGCACACAAGAACGGAAGAATGTGCATGGGCGATGTGTATCACGGCGGCGCCTGGCTGCTTGGCTTGAACACGCGCGCAAGCCCGCGGGAACAGGGCAAGAACTGGCTTCGGCTGACCCGTGTTTTTGGTTTTCTTCATTGCTCCGACAAAGTAAAGTAATGCTCGCTACAAAAGGTGTGACTATGACACAGGTAAGTGATGGGAAGAAGCCGCTCGACAACAAGGCGCGCTCGGCGCTGACCACCGGCAAGGCTCCCGAGGCTGCCAAGCCCGCGGACCTGCTGGAAGCCGTCGAAGCCAGCAGTCAAAGCCAGTCCAATATCGAAAAGATCCGCAGCATTTTGTTTGGCAACCAGATGCGCGATTACGAGGCGCGCTTTGCCCGCCTTGAAGCGCAAGTCAGCCAAGAGAGCACCGAGCTGCGCGCCGACTTTCGCCGTCGTTTCGAGTCGCTAGAGGGCTATGTCCGGCAAGAGCTAGACGCGCTCAACGAGCGCATCAGCGGCGAGTACAGCGAGCGCAGCGGCGCCCTGCAAGAAGTGGCAAAGACCGTCGAGACGCTGGGCCAGGGGCTCGACAAGCGCGTGCATCAGCTAGACGACCAGATGAACAAGGCCCAGCGCGAGCTGCGGCAACACCTGCTTGCGCAGTCCAAGCAGCTGCGCGACGACATGCAGGCCGGTGTCAGCGAGCTGTCGGCGCTGGTGCAGCGCGAGCTGCAGCAGCTGCGCAGCGACAAGACCGATCGAGCGGCCTTGGCTGGTCTTTTGACCGATCTGGCGGCGCGCTTGAGCGCCGAGAGCTAGTCCGGTGTAGCGGCGAAGCTGGGCCAGCCTGCCGCCCAGACGCCTGCTGGACACCTAAACGTTCCGTCGAGAACCTTGCAGGAAAGCTGTCGATACGGTCTGCATGTCGGAATCGCCGCCACAGTCTTCGCCCCTTGAATCTGCTGCGAGCGCGGCTGCGGGCGTTGGCTTGACAAAAGAGGGCGTCGCGGCGCCTTCCGATGGTATTGAGGCGACAGGCAGCGACGATGCGTATGGCACGCTGCGCGAGCTGCTCTTGGCTCCCGAACAGCGCGAGCTTTCGGACCTGAAGCGACAGCTCTTGCAGGTGCGGGCGCCGGTCGCCGTGGATAGCGTGGCGGAGGTCCTGCCCGCGGCGGTGGCGCTTGCCAACGAACACAGCCCGCAGATGGCGGCCGCCCTGCAGCCGCTTTTAGAGGGCACACTGACCCACGCCGTGCGCCAGCGGCCCGAGGTGATTGCCGAGGCCATCTTTCCCATCATGGGGCCGGCGATCAGTCGCGCGATCCGCGAAGCGCTGTCGCGCATGATGCAGCAGACGACATACGCGCTTGAGCATGCGTTTTCGCTGCGCAGTTGGCGCTGGCGACTGGAAGCGCGGGCAACGGGCAAGCCGTTCAGCGAAGTCGTGCTGCTGCACAGCCTGGTGTATCGCGTCGAGCAGGTGTTTCTGATTCATCCCGAAAGCGGCCTACCTCTGCAGCACGTACACGTCGATCTGCAGCACGCCGCCGCCTCAGAGAGCGTCGAGCTGCAGAATGCCTCGATGGTCTCTAGCATGCTGACGGCGATTCAGGACTTTGTGCGTGACTCGTTCCGCGTCGACAGCAAGGCAGCGCTGGATACCGTCGAAGTGGGCGATGTCACGGTGTGGATCGAGCGCGGTCCGCATGCGGTCTTGGCCGGTGTCATTCGCGGTACGGCACCGGTCTCGCTGCGCGCCGTATTTCGCGAAGTGCTGGGGCTGTGTCATCGCGACTTCTTGCCGCAGCTCAAAGCGTTCTCTGGAGATTCCGACGAGCTGCAGGGAGTTCGACCGCATCTTGTGCGCTGTCTGC
This sequence comes from Myxococcales bacterium, assembly GCA_016794505.1. Classification (GTDB taxonomy): domain Bacteria; phylum Myxococcota_A; class Polyangia; order Palsa-1104; family JAEUJZ01; genus JAEUJZ01. Next base: position 140,081 of record JAEUJZ010000014.1, on the reverse strand, counting down.
AGCAACAGCAGCAAGAGAAGTCGCGTCGGCCGATCAAAGCGCTTTTGATCTTGTCGCTGCTGTTCATCGCGGCGCTGGCTGGGCTGGGGTATCTGGGCGTGCAGTCCTATCAGAGCGCGCAGACGCTGCGACGGGCGACGGCATCCCTGCAGCAGCAGCTTGGGGTTGTCGTCGTGCAGGCGCGGCGCAGCGGGGGGCGCTTTGACATCGAAATTTTGCGCGATCCGCAGGCCAAGCCCGTCGAGATCTTGCTGCGTGAAGCCGGGCTTTCGCCGGATCGCGCGACGCTGCACGAGCGGCCATTTTTGGCCATGCAGCCTGAGCTGATCGTCGGGCGGGCCGCGCTGGCCCTGCGTCCGCCCAGCAGCGTGCAGCTGTCGATGCCCAGCCCTGGCACGCTGCAGCTTGTGGGGCAAGCCGACGAGGACTGGATCGACGATGCCCGTTTCTTAGTCGGCGCGATTGCCGGTGTGCAGTCGGTGGACTTCGACGTAAAGCCGCTGCCCAAGCCGCCGCAGCTTTACGACATCTTGATGGAACGCGCGCGAGCCTTGGAAGCCATCGTGTTCCATTTCCGGGCCGGCAGCATCGAGCTCGTGCCGGGGCAAGAGGCGCAGCAAAGCAAGGCACTGGCCGAGATCAAAGAGATCCTGCGCATGGCGCAGCACGACGACAGCCTGGATGTCACCATCGAGGTCTACGCGCATACAGACACCATCGGCGATGAGCTCTACAATCTGCGCCTGCGTGAGAGTCGTGCCAAACAGATGCGTGTCTGGTTGGCCAATGCCGGCATCGATATGCGCAAGCTGCGGGCCGTGGCTCCTCTGCAGTTTGAACAAGAGCGCGCGGAGCGAGCGGCGTCGTTCCGCGTCGTCGTGACCGCCCGTACCGTCGCCAAAAAGAGATCGCGATGATTCAAAAGAAACTCTGCATGTTAGGGGCATTCGCCGTCGGCAAGACCAGCTTGGTGCGCCGCTATGTCCACAGCATGTTCACCGACAAGTACCTGACCACGGTCGGCGTGAAGATCGACAAGAAGGACGTGCAGCACGCGGGGAAGACGGCATCGCTTCTGCTGTGGGATCTGTATGGCGAAGACGAGTTTCAGCGCTTGCAGACCTCGTACCTGCGGGGTTCGGCGGGGCTCTTGATCGTGGCCGATGGCACGCGACCGGCGACGGTGGACAAGGCGATCGAGCTACGCGATCGCGCGCTTTCAGCGCTGGGACCGCTGCCGTACCTTTTGATTCTCAACAAGAGCGATCTTTTGTCGGAATGGGAAGTGCGACCCGAGCGGATCGACGAGCTTTCACGCAGCGGCTGGGAGATCCTGCGAGCCAGCGCCAAGACCGGCGAGGGCGTCGAGGACGCTTTTTCCACGATCACCGCGCGCATGCTAGGGGACGGGCGGTGAGCGGTCGAGCGCACCCACTGCCGCAGGTGGTCTCGGCGTACCTGCTGCCGCTGGTGCTGCGCTCGCGTCATCCGGCATTCCTGCGCACCGACCCCAACGGCTACGTCGTCGAGCACGGCGGAGCGCTTGCGCACTATGGCATCCACGATCTGCAGCCGGGGCAGCCGGCCAGCGCGCAGATCAGCCTGCTGACCGGATTTCTGCCGCACCATGGCGAGCCCTTGCACCTGTCGGCGGTTCACACCGAAAGCGGCGCCTGCGCGGATCTGCACGTCTTTGTCGACGGCGAGAACACGTGGGTGGTGCTGCTCGACACCACGAGCGAGCACGATCAGAAGCAGGCTATGCAGCAAAAAGGCAACGAGCTAAGCCTGCGCAGCGAACGCCAAGGCCTGATGCTGGACACGTACTTGGGCAAGTCGGTGGCCGAGAGCCTGATGGCGGGACGCTGGCAGCGCGGCGGCGAGCGGCGCGAGGTGACGGTCCTGTTTGTCGACATCCGCGGCTTCACGCCGTACAGCGAAGACCACTCGCCCGAGGAAGTCTTTCGGACCTTGAATCAATATCTGCCCGTGATGATCGAGCCGATCGAGGCCCACGGCGGCTTGATCGAGCACATTGCCGGCGATGCCGTGATGGGGATCTTCGGCATCGGCGAGTCCGACAAGCGCACGGCCGCAGCAAAGGCCGTCATCGCGGGTCTGCACGTGCAGCGCGCGGTGCGTGCGCTCCATGCCCGGCGCGCGGCACAGGGCCTTTCGTGCTTGGGGGTCGGGATCGGCATCGCCAGCGGTCCGGCGGCGGTCGGCATTGTCGGGACCTACGATCGTCGAGGGTTCGCAGCGATCGGCCATCACGTCAACCTGGCCTCGCGACTGCAAGGGCAAGCGCGAGCCTTCGAGCTTGTGATCGACGAGCCCACGCACTCGCTGTGGCAGGAAGCGCGTCAGCGCGATGCGATGAACGAGGACTTTTCCGACGTACTCATTGACGAAAGGCAGGTCGCCCTGAAGGGCTTTCGCGATGTGCTGCGGACGTTTGTCATCACGGTCGCAACGAGCAGCTTGCCTGCCGCTTTTTCTGGGGCTGAGCGTTTCTAGATCATGCCGACGCTGCAACGTACCGACACAGCCCTTGCCTATGAACAAGCCGGACAGACGGGCCCGCACGTGCTCTTGGTGCAAGGCGCCGGCTGCGTGGGAAACGGCTGGCGACCGCAGATCGACGATCTCGTGCGCGACCATCGCGTGATCTGGTTCGACAATCGCGGAATCGGGGCCAGCGTGCCGCTGCGCGGGCCGGTCACGGTCGCCGCCATGGCGCAGGACTGCTTGCACCTTTTGGATCAGCTAGGTGTCGAGCGCATTCATGCCGTGGGTCACTCGCTGGGTGGCTTGATCGTGCAAGAGCTTGCCCGCATCGCGACCGCTCGCGTGCGCAGCGTGTCGCTGATCTCGACCTTGTGGCGGGGCCGCGATATCGCGGTGCCTTCGCTGGCCAACCTAAAGGTCTCGCTGGGCATGCTGTTTGGCAGCGAGCGCAAGCGCTGGTTGACGGCGGCTCGCCTGTGTTTTCCGCCGGCCTATCTTTCGACGCTGCCCGACGAAGAAGCGCTGCGTCTGATGCGGCTGATCTTCTGTGCCGATTTTCCGTATCAACCGCCGATCGTGCGCAAGCAGATCGCTGCGCTGTGGCAGCACCGCGGCGGCGATATGGCTGCGCTGCAGACCATCCCGACGCTGATCCTGACGGGAGCCCACGACATCGTCGTGCATACGCGGCTCAGCGACGATCTGAAAGCCCGCTTGCTACACGCCCGCATTGAGCGCTTTGCCGATGCAGGGCACGGCCTGCCCTTGCAGCATGGAAGCGCGGTCAATCAGCGGCTGCGCGACCACATCGCAGGCGCCGAGGAGCCCTGAGGGTACGAAGGTAGGGGACGCGGACCTAGTGCAGGCCGGCGATCATCGAGGATGAGACGGCGGCGGCTGTCGCAGCCGTGGCAGCACGGTGCAGGGGCTTGGGATCGTGATGTTCGTCGCTAAGTCCAGCGATGGACGAGCGCGACAAGTTGCCCGCGACCGAGAGGAAGCGCCACAAGCGCTGCGCCGCATACAGCACCGGACCGATGGCTGCGATGACCAAGCCGGTCTGCATCGCGCTCATGCCCCACAGAACCGGGGTGCTCTCGCCGCGTCCAAACCACAGCGCCAAACCCAGAAGGCCCATCGGCAGCGCTGCCAAGGCCAACAACCCCGGCACGCCACCCGGAATGCGGAACGGTCGCGGCAGGCTGGGCTCGCGAATGCGCAGGACGATCAGCGCGACGAACTGCAACAGCATCGCACCGCCGTACAAGATCACGTCGATTTGCACCAAGCGCTGAAAACCCAGACCCATGCAGGCGATGTACAGCGCGGCGGCGATCAAAAGGACGCGGCGAGGGGCTCCGGTGCGCTCGCAGCGGCGACCCAGCCAAGCGGGCAACAGCCCATCGCGAACCATCGCCAGCGGCAAGCGCGAGTGTGAAAGCACCAGCGCGTTGAACATGCCGATGCCGCACAGTGCGCCGCCAAGAGCGATGGCCACAGCGACGGTGGGGCCGCCCAAGCGATGACCGATGTCAACCCACGTGCCCGTGGTCCAAGCGCCAGCCGGCAGGCCACTGCCTGCGGCAGAGAACACTGGGATGGTGTAACAGGCCGCGACCAGTGCGACGGTGATGAACAGCGCTCGCGGATAGTTGCGCTGCGGATTTTCGACCTCGCTGGCGACGGTGGATGCGCTGTCCCAGCCCAGGTAATTCCACATGCACAGCAGGATGCCGGTCATCCACAGCGAGCCAGCCACTGGGCTGGATGCGGCCGTGGGCGGGGCCATCAAGACACCGACCAGCTGACCCCAGCTTAAGTGGCGCAGGGCCAGTCCACCGCAGATGGCGACGATGATGAACGGGAACAGCAGCAGCACGCCCAGCCCGATGCTGCCGGTGCCAACCGAGCGGCTGCCACGCAGGTTCCAAAGGACGCAGATCACGACCATGGCCACGCCAGCCCACCAGCCGCTGCCGCCGATGCCGGTGTCGCGCAGCGCTGGGAAAATGCGTCCCAGATAGGTGACAAGCAGCGTCGGATAGATCGCCATGTCAAACAGGCTGAAGGCAACCATCAGCCAGGCTTCCTGCATGCCCCAAAACGGCCCCAGGGCGCGTCGCACCCAGGTGTAATAACCGCCCTCGTGGGGCAGGCTGCTGGCGAGCTCGCCGACGAGCAGCGCCGACGGGACGCTCCAGATGCAGGGCACGATCAGCAGCAGCAAGAGCGAGTTCAGATAGCCATGGCCGCTGACGATCTCTTCCAGTCCATAGGGGCCGCCGGACACGACGAAAAACAGCGTGGCGATCAGCGGCAACAGGCCCAAGGTCGGGCGCAGAGACGCCGCAGCCGGCGCCGCTTCATGAACGGCAGATCGGGTGGGCGAGGTGGGCAGCTCAGACGGGTGCGTCGGAGCGGCAGAGTCGAAACGGGGCGTCGGAAAAAAGGCCGACACGCGCTTGCGCTGCGTGACGACCTGCGTTGCAGTCCCACTGGGTAGGAGTCTTCGGCGCTGAGCAACGGCCGACGCGACCTGTTTCATTCTCTGGCCTCCTTGATACGGCGAAGTGTGGCGCAGCGCAGACACTCGGTGCAAGGGCAATTTCGACGATTTTCTTGACAGCATTTCCGGCGGCAAAAAGCGCAAGGAAATCGCCAACAAAACGGCTATCCAGCCAGCGGACGTTGTGCTGTAGTCTGCCCAATTCCTGCGTCACGGACGGAGAACTATCATGCGCATCTCGCAGACCTTGCTTAGCTTGCCCAACGTGCTGCTCACGCTCTTTGTCGCGTGGGCAGGAATCTCGTCGCAGACAAACTCCGCATGGGGAGCCAAGTGCCCCAATGTGCATATCGTGCTCGACCGATCGGGATCGATGTCGAGCACCGTGGGCGGCAGAACGCGCTGGGACATCGCCAAAGAAGCAGTGGTCGCCGTCCTCGACAAGTACGACGGCAAGTTTCCCATCGGCATGTCGATCTTCCCAAACACGGGCTGCGATGCCGAGCTAGTGACCGAGCCGAAGTACAAGTCGAAGATGGCGATCACCATGGGCATGAACCGCTCAGGCCCAAGCGGTGGCACGCCGTCGGCAAGCGCCATGCAGCATGCGCTGGCGTTGAAGTCGCTGCGCGAGCCCGATCGCGAGCAGTACGTGATCCTGATCACCGATGGCGGACCTGGCTGCGGCACGATCGATACGTGTAGCGGTACGGTGATGCAGCTTGAGAGCGGCGTGAAGGCGATGCCCGCGGTCTACACATTCGTCGTCGGTTTCGGCGGTGGTCTGGGGCCATCCGAGCAGATGTGCCTGTCGCAGATGGCAGTGGCAGGGGGCAAGCCGGCGGCAACGGCCGAGAAGTTTTACAAAGCAGACAATGCCGCAGACCTCAACACGGCGCTGGCCGAGATCGTAAAGGTCATCGGCGGCGGCGGCGACGTCGGGACGGGCGGCTTCTGCGATGACACCTGCTACAGCAATGGCTGCAAGACGCCGGGCGATATCTGCGTGGGCGGTGAGTGCTCTGCGAATCCATGCGCGGGCGTGGTCTGCCCCAAAGATCAGTACTGCTACACCGACGGAAAGTCTCCGGCCACCTGCATCCGCGGCTGCACCAAGCCCTGTCCGCGCGGCACCCGCTGCTTGATGGGATCGTGCGCCAACGATCCCTGCCCAAGCTCGTGCCCGGCGGGAACCGTCTGCGATTCCAGCGTCAAGCACTGCGTGCGCGATCCGCTGTGCGGCATGATGGCTCCCGACGAGCAGTGCAAAGGCACCAGCGCCTGTCGGGCCGGCAAGTGTGTCGATGATCCCTGCCGCTTCATTACCTGCCCCAAGGGCACGCGCTGCTTGCCGTGGGAAGGCACCTGCGACTGGATCCCGCCGCCACCCGACGACATGATGGAAGACAAGCCGATGGGCGACGACGGACCCATCAGCCGTCGCACTGGCTGCAGCACGATTCCAGGTGGTGCGACCGGGGCCTCGGCGGGTGCAGCGGGGCTGTACTTGCTGGGTCTCTTGGCCGCCCGTCGTCGTCGCCGCGCGTCGTAAGCCTCAGCCTTATGCACGGCTGCCGAGCTGCGGCAGCCTGCTTGCGAGCCCTCGCTCCGTCCCTCGTCGTTCCTTCACTTCGGCCACTTGTCGATCAGCTCGCGCAAGAACACCACGGTTTCTTGTGCGGCTTGCACCGGGTTGTACGCGGTGTCGGCGATTCCTGACACGACCTTTGTGATGTTGTGATCCACGGTGCCCATCTTGGACCACACCGAGACGGGCGCCGCGGTGATGTACGCCGAAAACGCGTGATGGCCCGAGCCCGGCCGTTCACCGATCAGGTGAACAATCGAGCGCATGCTGCCTGGCATCCCGACGCCGCTGTACAGGATCTCGCCAAGCTGATAGCCGGCGCGGACGCGACCGTTGCGCACCACGAGGTGGATCGGTGACGCGCGATAGCCCGCTTTGTCTAGTTCGCTGCGCAGCTTGGTCAAGTACGGCGCCAGGTGCCCATCGTCGCTTAGGGCCAGCGAGCACAGGCCATCCGAGATGAGGATCTGCACGTCGTATCGATCGGCGCTCATCGCTTTGGTCGTGCGCACCTGCTCGATCGAGCGAGCGTCGATCTGTTCTCCAGTCGGTGGATGCCAGATGTAGTCCTTGCGATCGCTGGACTGCGTGCGCACTTCCAGCGCCATGGGCACGGACTGCACGAACTGCGGGCTAAATTCCACCCACAGGCTCTGCCGGCCATCTTCGTACAGGCGGCGGATCTCGCGATCCAGCGTCGGTTCTAGGTCGGCTGGCGAGCTGCCATATTTTTCAGCGATCCACACACCGCGGCCTCGGACTTTGGCAAGCTGCGCCTGTCCTTCGGCATAGATCTCGGCCTGCGTGCGCGGATCGCCTTTGGCCATGCGGTACTTGTAAAAGACCCACAGCGGATCGCCGAAGTGTTCGGTGGGCTGTCCGCGCGAGTCGATCACGCCGAGGCTCTTGAAGAAGTCCCACATGCCATCGCTGACCTTGTACCCAAAGCGCTGGCGGATCCGCACGTGGTCCTGAAACGCGGTCGTCAGATAGCCAAGCATGGGATCGTTCTTCGTTGGCAGGCCCATCAGATACGCGGGGTTTGCCGGCATGATCTGTTCGATGCACCAGTCCAAGTCGTCGAGCGAAACATCCATGTGCAGCGTCGAACAGATATCGAGGCCGAGCGTGATGCCGTGCAGCTTGCCCATGACCGTGTCTTCCAAGCAGCAGCGCACAAGCTGCTCGCGGCTGCGAAAGACCTCCGGCCCGATGAAGCCGGCCACATCGTTGACGTGGACCCATGGCGCTTCCGGCTTGCCCGCAGCGCGCTGGGCTTCGGCTACCTTCTGCTTGAGCGCGCGAGCAAAGCCGTACTTGCGTGACTCCAGCACGACCATATCGACGCCTTGATCTTTGCCGTTGGTGAAGTCGGCGCCTTGGCCTGTCTCGAAGTACAGCCCGTACTTGCCGCTGCGCGTGGCTGCGTGATCGAGCATCTTCTTTACGCTGACATCGAAGGTTGCGTTCGCGGCATCGTTGCCCGCCAGGCTTTGAAACCAAATGCCTGTGGTGCCGGGTGCCTTGGCCTCGACTTCAGCCTGCACATCGATGTGCGCGAGCACGCAGTGCGGCAGCAGTTCTTCCAGCTTGAACGTGCGCAGGACGTCGAGAAGCTGATTTTCGATGGCGCTGACGGACAGCGGCGCGCTGGACACCGGATTGCAGCCCAGCACGACATCGCCGACGGCATAGGAAAAGCCATCGAAGACCTGCCACAAGATATCGTCGACATCATCCGTCGGTGAGTTGGGCTGTATGCGTGCGCCCATATAGCCCTTCTGTCCGACTTGGCTGCCCGGCAGCGCGTGAAACACGTTCTTGGCGACTGCGATCAGCTCGTCATTGCTGAGCAGCTTCACGATGCAGCCGATCACGTCGCTGGAAAGGCTGGGCGCGAAGCTCTTGATCTCGGCCTCGCTTTGCGTGAGCAGTCGTTCGCGAAGCTGCGACAGCGTCCAGTCTGCGACGCGTGGACCACTGGTGGCCGTGGTCTCTTGGATCAGCGCGTACTGCTGATCGAGAAGCAGCGGATGCGCATCAAGGTCCGCGATCCGCGTGTTGCCAAGCAGCAAGCGAGCGTTGCTGCGGCTCTGCGCATCGTCTCGCGCCGCGGCGACACCGATGGCTTCATCGCCTTCTTTGTAGTCGTTGGCGGCGCCAATGATCTGGCGATAGCGCGTCGCATCAAAGCCACCGCGCGTGCGCTGAAGGTAGGCAAAGAGATCCTCGCCGGGCTGCACATCGGTGACTCGCACCGTCGAGCCATTTTCGGGGTTCTCGTCTTGGTTTTGGCTGCAGCCGGTTCCGATCCCAAGTGCCGCCACCGAGCCGGCCGCCATCACTCCCAAAAATCCGCGTCGTCGAAGCGCCAGCACCGGCCGCGTGCCTTCGGCGTCTGCGGTTTCCTGGGGCGCGTGAGACGGCTGCACGGCACCGGCTGCGCGGCTGCTGCGCGTCGCCGAAGACAGAGACAAAGGAGATCGACGAGCCTGCGTCCGATCCGAAGAACGAGCCGGCACGAGCGAGCGAGACGAGTACGCCATAGGAAGCCTCCGAAGCAAGCAGACAGAGCACAGTGAGCGGCGGATTCCCACCGTCACGGCGACGCATCATCGAAAGATGCCTCGGCGCGGTCAAGCGCTCTGGCGAGGGAACGCAGGTTTGAGCACGGCCTCGCCGATGGCCCTCGCCGATGGCCCTCGCCGATGGCCCTCGCCGATGGCCTGTATAGAGGCCGGCAGTCCCTGTGTGCTGAGAGACCGCGAGACCGCTCGCAAGGCGCTTCCGGCAAGGCCATTGCCATCGCCGAACTCGGCGAAATCGCCGGCAAATCGGTAGTGGGACCTGGAATGGATGCGTGATAAGGTGAACAGACCACGCGTCTAGGTAACCCCTGATCGAGCGGTCTATGGGAACGAAAGAAAACACAACAGGCAACCGCGAGCAGCGTCCCGCCGGCACGACAAGCAAGAGCGCCGGAGGACCCGCCCCAGCGAGCGCGGCCAAGGGCACAGGCGGAGCCTCACCCGCAGGGAAAAGCAGTGGGCCCGCAGCAACGCCTAAAGCGGCGGCCCCCGCTTCGATCCCCGCGGTCGCTGAGGTCGATCCCGATGAGCTAGTACGACGCGCCGAAGGGCAGCGCGGTCTGCAAGCGGCAGAGACCTTGCTTTCTGCCGCTCTGGCGTTTCGCCGTCGCCCTGACGTCGTCGCTGCGGTGCATTGTCTAGAGCGCGGCCTGGGCGAGCTGCAAGAACAGATCGAGACGCCGCCGGCTGCGCGCTTGGGGGCCGAGCTAGAGTTTCAGCTTGGCATCTTGTGTGAGGAGGAGCTGGGCCGTTTCGAGGACGCGCTGGTCCATTTTCAGACTGCCTTCAAGCTGCGGCCCGACAACCTAGAGCCGCTGCGCCGTGGGCGCGGGATCTATCAGTCGCTGGGCGACATGGACATGGTGGCGCGGCTGATCGAGCTGCATCTGGCCAACCTAGTCGCCAACGAGACCAAGTCGGGTGTGGCGCTGGCGCTTGAGCTGGGTCAACTCAAGCTGCGACTGAACGATCCGGCGGGCGCTGTCGAAGCCCTGCGCGGCGCGCTGCGCATGCACAACGACTCCAGCAACGGTGAAGAAGTACCCGAGCTCTTGCTGTCGACGCTGGCGGATGCGTATGTGTCGTCGGACTATCAGCCAGGCATGGCTGAAAAAGACCAGGCCCGGCGCCACGCCAGCGAGATCTATTTAAGCCTGGCCAAGCGCCCGCTGGATCCGAAACAGACCGGCAAGGCCGACGGCGAGGGCGATGGCAAGAAGGGGGATGACAGCGAGCTACGCGAGAGCGAACGCAAGGCGATCCACTTCTTGAAAAAAGCGCTGGAAGCCGATGCCCGCAACGTCACCGCGGCTGGTCTGCTTGAGACGCTGTACGGTCGCTTGCCCATGGCGCAGCGCGCCAGCGAGCTGATCAAGCTGTACAAGAGCGGGGCGCGCGTCTCGCGGCGTGGGCCGAAGCTGCGCAAGCTGTACGAAGAGAGCGGCATCGCGATCGACTATGGCGCGATCATCGACGCCTGCCGCACCGGCCTTGATGCCGTCAATTCCGTCGAGGAATGGACCGAGACGCGCGACACCATGAAACAGATGCTGGAGAAGTCCGGCGATCTGTTTGGTCTGGCCGCGCTGCGCGAAGAGGATGCGAGCGAAGCCGCACTGCCCGAGGAGCGCGCAGAGCTGCTGATGCAGGCCGCTGATCTGTATCAGCGCGGCGGCGATCAAGAGCGCCACATCGCCTGCTTGAAGCAAGCGTTTCATGAGCTGCCGCTGCACGCGGATGCGTTCCGCAAGCTCAATGATTTCTATAAATCGCGACGTGACTTCATCGGCTTGGCCGTGCTGCAAGAAGCGCGCATGGCCGCGCAGTTCGAGACCGCGAAGCTGGATCTGACCAGCTATGCCAAGCAGCTTGAGGAACTGGCTGAGCTGTACGAAAGAAAGCTGCAAGACGTCGCTTCGGCAGCTGCGATCTGGCGACGCATCGACGAGCTTCTGCCCAGTGCGCGCTCGCAGAGTGAGCGCAAGCGCTTGGCGCAGCGCCTGTCGCGCATCGACCAACAAGTGCGCGAGCTGCAGATCGAGCTAGAGCGACTTTCGACGGATCAGGTGTCCGAGCGCGTCGAGCTGTTGCGTCGCTTGGGGCAGTTGTTCCGTGAGCTGCACGAACCCAAGCACGCCGCTGCGGTCTATGAAGAGCTGCTCGGCCTGAGCACCGATCTGCCTTCGATCAAGATCCTGATCGAGCTGCGCGAGCAGAGTGGCGATGTGCCGGGTCAGCTGGATCTGTTGCGCCAGCAGGCGGGTCTGGTCACCGATCGCGCCGAGCGCTTGTCGCTGTTACGTCGCATGATGGCGCTGTGCGATCAGCGCATGCTGCAGCGCGGCGAGAGCATCGATGCGCAAGACAGCCTGGGCATGACGATCTGGGTGTGTCGCGCGCTGCTTACCGAGCTGCCAAACGATCGCGATGCACTCAAGCGCTTGTCCGATGCGCTGCAGCTTCTCGGTAACAAGAGCGAGCTGGTCGATGTGCTGGAGGCCTATCTAAAAGTCGCGCCGACGCCACGCGAAAAGCTTGGGCTACATCGCCAGATCGCCAAGATCTCGGAAGACAACGAAGACTTGGCGCGAACGGTCTCGCACTTGGAACGAGCCGTGCGGATCTGTCCGCCGGGTCCCGAATCGGAAGAGGTTCTGTGCGAGCTGGCGCGCGTCTATGGCCTGCAAGGGCGCACCGAGCTGGCTGTTCAGACGCTTGAGTTGTGTCTGAAACAGAACCCACGCGCCGGGGCTGAGCTGCAGCGGCTTCTGGGGCGACTGACGCAAGAGAGCGATGATGCAGCGCTGCTCGATAAGAGCGTGCGCGCATTCCGCGAGCTCTTGTCGCGCGTTCCCGACGATGCCGAAGCGCTGGCCAGCCTGCAGCGGCTCTTTCGTCGACGCGGCGAGTGGGCTGAGCTCAAGGCTGTGTTAGAGCGTCAGCTTGCCACCAACGATCCACCGCTGCCCTTGCGCGATCGTCTGAGCGTCGCCATTGAGCTGTCCGAGGTCTATAGCGAGCATCTCAAAGACTTGCGTGGAGCCGCAGCGCTGATCGAGCGCGTACAAGCGGAGACTCCCATCGTCGATCTTCGCGTGCATCGTCGCCTGCGTGTCCTGAACGAAGAGCTCGGTGAGTACAGCAAGGCTGCGCGCTACGCCGAGCGCGAGCTATTGCTAACCGAAGACCCGGTCGCGCGCATGGAGCGCGCGTTCGAGATCGCGACGATGTGGCAGTCGCGAGCCAAGGACAACGACCGCGCGCTTCTGGCATACGAGCGTGTGCTGCAGATCGCACCCGAGCTACCAAACGATGCCCCCGAGGCGGCCAACGTTCGCCTGATCGTTCTGCAAGCGCTGGAAGCGATGGGTCAGATGTTCATCGCTGCCGATCGCTGGAGCGAGGTCGTCTTGATCGGTCAGCGCCGCTTGAGCATGGCCATCGATCAGGGCGAAGTCGTGCCGGCCGCGATGATCTTGATCGAGCTGGCGCAGATCTACGAAGAGAAGCTGAGCCAGCCCGCCGATGGCTTCGCGCTGCGGCGGCAAGCTTTTGAGCTGGCACCGCATGTCGTCTCGCTGGATCAGCTGAGCGACCTGGCCGGCAAGTTTGGGCTGTGGCGTGAGCTGTGTGATCTGCATGCTGGCCGCGTTGAGCAAGCCATCGCAGCAGGCGAGGAACCGCCGGTCGAGTCGGCCTTGGCCGCGACCGCGATTTTTGAGAAACAACTGCAGCAACCGCTGGCTGCGTTCCGCTTGCTGCAGCGCACCCTGCCGCATACGCCCCAGGTCGCGCTTGCGGCCAGCACACCGGGGACTGCGCACGCCACGATTCTGGCTGAGCTGCGTCGGCTGGTGGGTGCATATGGCGTTGCTGCCAAGCCCGATGACTCCGAAGTGATGGAAGGCGTCACCATCGTTCGCGAGCTGCAGCTGCTGTATCGCGAGCTGGTCGATGAGCTATGCCGGCTGGAGCAGGCCGGCAGCGAAGAGATCGCGGTGCGCCTGCATCAACTGCTTGGAGCGTCAGCGCGGCTGCGCGAAGAGGTCAACAAGGATGTAAGCGGCGCGCTTTCGGATCGCATGCACGCGTTCACTGTAGCGGGCGAGCGCGATCACAGCCGAGACGCGGCAGCGGATGCCGTGTTCGCTGAGACCATGCGCGAGATCCATCGCCTGGCCGCGCTTTCGAACCAGATCAAAGAAGCGATTGCCATCGACAATCGCCGCATGGAACGAGCGGGCAGTGATCTGCGCAAGCAGCAGATCGCCTGCGACCACGCGGCCTGGCTCGACGAGCAGGGTGGCGATCTGCAGCGCGCACTGAAGGCCTGTTTGAAGGCGCTGTCCTTGTGTGAAGAAGGCAGCGATGCGCAGGCCGAGATGCGCGGCCGACTGGTTCGCTTGGGCCAGAAGCTGGGGCTTCTGGCCTGGGATGAAATCGCTCGCGCCGAGCGCAGCATGGCTGGCAGCAACCCACGCGTACTGCAGAAGCGGCTGGTGTACCTGGCCTCGCTGTGGCAGCACTGCGCAGGGGACTATGTGCGGGCACTCGACGCTGCGGGCCAGGCATATCGCCTGTGCTTTTTCCCAAGCGGCTTGCCGCAGGGCGCAGGGGCCAAGTCGGGTCCGCCGCTGTCTGAGCTGGTCCTGCTGAATCCCGATGCAGATCAACAAACCGAGCAGCGCACCATTCGCGCGGTGCTGGATCGCATTGCGCTGTCCGCGCCCAACGACAGCGAAGGCAACGGCAAGCTGACGGCGCTTCTCGATAGCTTGACCAACCAATTGAACGAGGCGGGGGCTTCAACACTGGCCGCGCTGGTTCAGTTGGATGCCGCGCTGGTCGATGAACGGCGCAGTCGCTTGTCGCAGGCCGAGCGTCGCTATCTGGATATCACCAAGAACCCGCAGATGGCCGAGCTGGCGACGCAGCAGCTTGAGCGCCTGTATCGTCAGCAGCGTCGCTTCAATGATCTGGCCGCTCAGCTTGAAAAGCGTCGCACGACCGCGCCAGCTTCCGCTCAGTACGGCATCCTGCTGGACTTGGCAGAGCTGTATCGCGAGACGAACAAGTATCAGCTGGCCTTGAACAGCTTGAGCCAGGCGCTGTCGCTGAATGCGCACGATGACGCGCCCTATGCGCTGCAGGCTCGCATCTTTGAAGCGCAGCGCATGTGGCCGCGTGCAGTCGAGGCCTACCAAGCGGCGGCTCAGCGCGCACAGAGTGGCGAGCGGGCAGCGCGCAGCCTGCTTGGCGCTGCCGAGCTCTGCGAGCGCAAACTGAACCAAGCGTCCGAGGCCTTGGATCTGTATCGTGCAGCCCTGGGGCATTCGTATGCTGTGCAGAGCGCTGCCGTCGGAAAATCAAGCAGACTGGATCCTCAGGTCATCACCGATCGCGACGCCGCATGGGCTGGCGCGGAACGCTTGCTGCGCAGCGACAAAGCGCTGCGCGATCTGCGGGCGTTGGACGCGCTGTATGTCGATCGCCTTTCGCACACGCCGCAAAGCGAAGTGGAAGAGCGGGCCGGCTTGCTGCAGCAGCGCTTGGATCTTCTCGCTGAGCTGCGAGGCGGTGCCGACAAGTCAAGCGGCGATGGCGAGGCGGACAAATCAGCGATCGTCCAGACCATTCGCGAGCTGGCTATGCTGCGTCCGCAGGATGATGCGCTGCTGGCCAAACTTGAAGAGCAGCTGCGGTCTTTGCAGCAGCTGAGTGCGGTGCGCGATATTGCGCGGCTGCGCGCCCAAGGTGCGGCGGCTCGCGGTGCCGATGTATCGACGCAAGCCGAGCGCTGGCTGCATGTCAGCGAGCAGGCGCTGGCTTTGCCTGATCTGCGCGATGCAGAAGCAGCGCTGAACCAAGCACTGAAGCTTGCGCCTGATTCGGTCGTGGCGCTGCGCGCCTATACCGCGCTCAAGGAAAAGACCGGCCAAGCGGAAGAGCACGTGGCTGCGCTGCTGCGCGTCGCTCAGGCAGAGCCACGCATCGAGGATGCGGTGCGCGCCGAGCTGCAGGCCGCGAGCGTGCTGCTGAATGCCCTGCGCGATAGCACGCGTGCTCGTCAGCTGGTTGCCGGTGCCCTGCAACGGGCGCAAGCCAGTCGATCGGCGGCGGCCGTGGCCGCGGCACACTGGAACTTGTTCGAGTTGGAACGTGATGCGGGCGAGATGCACGCAGCCAGCGAGGCAGCGAAGCAGGCTCTGGCTGCGGGCACTGTCGGTGTGACACAAGCCGCTGAGCTGCACGAGTTTCTGGGGCTGCAAGCACAAGAGCGCGGTGACACCAAGACAGCGCAGCAGCACCTTGAAGCCTCTCTGGGCCTGTCCGCGGGGCGTCTGCAAGCAACTCGCGCGCTCACCGACATCCTGCAGTCGACGCAGGCGCATGCACGCATTGAGGAGCTGGTCCGCGAAGCGCTCAAAGCGGCGAGCGAACAGGCCGACGAAGCCTTGGATGCGCGACTGCACGCAGAGCTCTTGCGCAAGCAGGGCTCGGCGCTGCAGGCGCTGGGGCGTCTGCGTGAAGGCTACGACGCGCTGCATGCCGCCGAAGAGCTGCTTCCCGGAGATCTGCCGCAGCAAGTTCAGCTTGGCGAAGCGGCGTTTGCTCTGCGTGAGTATCCCGTCGCTGCGCAGTATCTTGGGGGGCTTTTGGCCTATGCCGGTGATGCCAGCTTGTTGCCTTCCTCGCTGACACGGCAGCAGCTATCGGATGGCTTGGATCACGCTGCAGTCGCCGAGCGTGCTCTGCAGTGCAACGAACAAGCGCGCCAGCTGTGGCAGGCCGCGCTGCGTGTGCAGCCGGATCACGCAGCATCCGCCGAACACTACCTGGATCTGCTGCTAGAGCAGGGGGACGCAGTCGACAGCGGCGAGGCTCAGGCCTTGCTCATCGGTCGCGCCGAGCGCGCCGTTGCGGTGGGAGATGGCGTTGGCGCAGTGCGCGCGTATCTGCGTGCGGCGGATCTGGCGCGAGATATCAGCAGTGACGCGGCCGCTGCGCATGCTCTGCTGATGCGTGCGTACGCGATCGCGCCCGGCATCAAGCGGCCGCGACCCGAGGGAACCGAAGAAGCGAGCGGAATTCACAGCGCCAGTCAGCTGATCCCGCTTGCGCCAGAGCAAGCGGAAGCACGCAGCGAGCTCTTGAACAAGCTGCTGGCCAGCGCGCTTTCGCTGAGCTTGATGGGTGAAGCGCGGACCTATGCCGAGGCGTTGGCAGAAGTCAGCACGCTGCCCGATGAAAAGAGCACATTCCTGCGCCAGGCTGCCGACTGCGCGCTGCGCGAGGGGCAGTCCGAGATAGGCAAAGCCCTGCTGCTGAAGGCGCTGCGTTATGCCCCCGGCGATCTCGATCTGCTGGGCAAGCTGGCGCCGCTTTTTGATGACAGCGAAGCGGCGTCGATGCTGGGCGCGATGCTTGTGCAGAGCGCGAGCACGATGTTCCAGGTACCAAGCAGCACGCCAGCAGCGTCCGAAGAACCGCGCGAGCGTGCCGAGCAGCGCGTACAGCTATGGCGTCATTTGGCCGGTGTGCAGGTTCGCTTGGGAGAGCTCGAAGCTGCAGCCCAGTCGTACGATCAGGCGCTGGCTGTCGCCGCGCGCCTAAGCTCGGCGATTCGCATTGAGCTGCGTCGCGCTGCGCTGGATGTCGTCGAGGGGTCAAGCCCTGAGCGCGCTCGCGAGCACCTGCGGGCGCTGCTGGATGCGCAGGGCTTGGAACGCGAGCTCTTGTCACGTCTGCAGGCTCTTGAAGAGCAGGCCGGACAGAGCAGCATGGCCGCGCGTATTGCCCAAGTCCTTCGCTTGCTAGAGCAGCCGAGCGGCGCGACGCTGACCAGTGCAGCGGGGCTGACACTGCCAGCGATTCCCGCCGGTCTGAAGCTAGACGATGCCGAGCATGCCCGCTGGGCTGTGCCCGAAGCGCGTCAGATGGCAGACGTGTTTGCGGCGCTGTGGGATGGCATCGTGGGTCTGAAAGCGCCGCAGCTTGACTCGTTTGGCGTGGCGGGAAATGATCGCGTTGTTCCGTCGGAAACATCGCCCGACGATGTCGCGCGTAGCTTTGCTGTGGCCAGC
The DNA here is from genome assembly GCA_016794505.1 of Myxococcales bacterium. Taxonomy (GTDB): domain Bacteria; phylum Myxococcota_A; class Polyangia; order Palsa-1104; family JAEUJZ01; genus JAEUJZ01. The sequence goes on along the minus strand of JAEUJZ010000014.1, from coordinate 122,807 downwards.
CGCGTGTTGGGCAATCAGCGCAGCTCGATGTACCGCGTGGGCTGGCAGCAGTTTGTGCTGCCGCGCGTGTCAGGACGCATGCCGGCGGGCTTGATTGTCTCGCCGGGCTTGGCCAAGCACAGCCTGGGCGATGTGCAGTTCATCCTGTCGCGCTCCGTCGAGAGCCTGCGGCCCGAGTACATCCTGGCCATGTGCTTGCCGCCGCGCGAGCTAACGCAGCTTCTGGGGCTTGCGATACGGGGCTTCCATCCGCGGCATGCGCGCACGGCGGGCGAAGACGTTGCAGCGTGGAAGCGCGAGCTGCCCTATCGCACGGTCAAGCGCTTGGGCGAGGTCTTTCGCGATCTCGGCGAGCTGTCGTTTTCAAGCGTGGCCTGGCGTCGCGCAGTACGACGCACACTGCAACGGACGGCCGTCTTGATCTCAGGCGATCTTTTGGCCGCGGCCAGCGTGCTGCGGACACTCGATCTGCCGATTGCTCTGGGCAGCAGCAGCAAGGAAGAAGCCCAGGGCATTCACCTGCGCTTCGACAATGCCCCACGCGGCAGCGATGCCGGCCGCGAGTGTGAAGCCGACATCCGCGATCTGTGCAGCTTCTTCATCGACCCGCAGGTGTCTGCGCTGTTCGATCGGCTGCATCCCCCCACAAGCCCGACCTAAGGCCGAAGACAGCCAAGCCTACGCGGGCTAGAACGGGATGTCGTCGTCAGCAGCCCCGCCAAAGTCGCCCATATCGGCGGCGGCCGGAGCAGCCGGCGGCGCATAGCCTGGCTCGCTGCCTCCGCCTCCGCCTCCGCTTCCTCGTCCATAGCCACGTCCGCCGCTGCGCTCGCCTCCGCCGTAGCCACCTCCACCGCCGCCACCATAGCCGCCACCGCTTGGTGGACCGCCATAGCCCGCTTCGGCGCCACCGGCACGTGCGCCGTCCTCTGCGCCACCGCGGGGACCCGACAGAAAGACGACCTGATTGGCAACGATCTCGGTGATGTACTGCTTCTTGCCCTCTTTGTCGTCCCAGCTACGCGTCTGCAAGCGGCCGTCGATATAGACCTTCTGACCTTTGGTCAAGAACTTGCCGCAGTTTTCACCGGCTTTGCCCCACACGACGATGCGGTGCCATTCCGTGCGCTCTTGCAGCTGTTCATTGCGATCGCGGTAGCTCTCAGAGGTCGCGATGCGGAACTCGCAGACAGGCTGTCCCGAGGGAAGGTACTTGAGCTCTGGGTTTGCTCCCAGGTTGCCTACCAGGATGACTTTGTTGACGCTACCGGCCATGTGCTTTTCGCCTCGCTCGAAACCGAATGAAGAGGGCGGCCATCGTGTCCGGGTTGTCTGCGCGCGTCAAGCGACCAGATCGCGCGAGGCCTGTGATACCTTGCGACCTAGACGGCCGTTCGACGTGGCACCGTGGAGCATCGCGGTGATGAAGGTTCTGGGATCTTCAACGTCTGGGACATCTGCAGGAATCAAGCGGCATCGAAATAAGGAGAGACGCATGCGCTTTATGGCTCGCATTGCTTGTTCGCTTTTGGCCTCACTCTTGGCTCTGACGCCACTGGCTTCGGCTCAGGCACCGGCCGCGGGTGGCGCCACGCTGTCCGTCGACACAGGCCAAAGCTCGGTGACCTATACGCTGGTCCACAAGTTTCACAAAGTGAGCGGCGTATCGAAGCAAGTCGAAGGCAAAGCGCGCATCCTGCCCGACGGAAAAGTGCAGGTGATGGTGCAGGCTCCGGTCGAGTCGTTTGACTCGGGAAACAGCAACCGCGACGCGCACATGAAGGAAACCGTTGGCGCCGCCACGCACAAGACGGTGTCGATCAAGGCGCTGGGCGAAGGCGTGATGATTCCGACGACCTTCCCTGCGACCGTCGAAAAAACCTTCAAAGGCGAGCTGAGCTTCCACGGCGAAAAGAAGCCGATCGATGTGCCCGTGCGAATCGTCTTCGAGAGCGCAACCCAAGCCAAGGTGACCGGCGAGTTTCAGATCAGCTTGGAGGCGTTCAAGATCGAGCGCCCAAGCCTGATGCTGGTCAAAGTCGACGACGCGCTGAAGCTGGAAGTCAGACTGATCTTTAAGTCCTAGACGCCACGTCTGAGACGCCAGAGAGGACCTGCTGATGATTGCTCTGCATCGCATCTCTGATTCCGTGCGTGCGCGCTCGCTGGTCGCTGCGCCGTGCCGTCGCTTCCTGCTGGGCCTGCTTGTATTGCTGCCGCTTTTCGTGGCGGGACCGGGCTGTGGTCCTGTCGATATCAACCAAGAACCCTCGTCGGCCGCGGGCTGTGAGCCACCGCAGGCCGGAGATTTGGAACCGCAGCCGATCATGCTTCCCGGTCGTCGCTGCGCCGCCTGTCACGAGAAAGGTCACCAAGCCGGCCGCCGCGTCTGGACCGCAGCCGGCACCGTGTATGACCGCCCGGACTCGCCCTGCAACAGCGGCGTGGTCGCTGGGGCCAAGGTCGAGATCGCGGACGAGACCCGCAAGGTCTTGGTCACGCTGTACACCAACAGCCGCGGCAACTTCTATACGTCGGAGCCGCTGCGCTACACCGGCATAATCGTGCGCGTCAGCAAGGACGGAAAGACGCGCGAGATGCAGGGCGCAATGGGCAGCACGGACTGCGCCGCCTGTCACTATCCCGGCGGCTCAGCGGGCGGACGCGTTTACTTGAACTAGCCAACACGTGAGTGCGCAGAATAGGGCCAGCCTGCGTGCCGGAAAACCTGCCGGATGAGGGCTGCGCGCCGACCCGCCAGCGCCGCGAAGTGTGATACAACGCAGCCCTCATGGCCCTCATCCCATATGCCCACCTGCCGCCGCCTTTAGATCCTCCTCTCCTCGTCGCTGAGCAGCCGCTTGAAGAGTACTACTGTGGGGACGCGCGCTGTGACTGCGCTACGGCGCATGTGCTGTTCGTTGGCGTGCCGATGACGATCGATCTGGGGACGTGTCGCGTCGACTATCTGAACGAGCAAGAGCAGAGCTCGCAGGCGCGGGAAGTGCTGCGGCAGACGCTGCGTGCGCAGCTAGAGCAAGGCGCGATCAAGCCGCTTCGCGAGCACTATCAAAAGGTGCGCGAGTACGGCCGTGACTGGCACTTCCGTTACATGGACTGGACGCGCCTTCAGCCCGGCGAGGTCGTGGCATGGGACCAGGTGTTTCGTCATCTCGGCACGCCGGTCTACACGCTGACCAAAAAGGGCACTGCCGACGAACACGGGGAAGCAGACAGCGCGGGGGACGAGGTCCGCTTGGGCTTGGCCGATGCCTACTGCGTGCTGCCGCGCTGCGACTGTCAGCGCGTGGTGTGGACGGTGGTGACCGCGCCAAAAGATGGCACAGCGCTGCGCTCGTTGGGCACGGTTGAGTACAGCTTGGCGACGGGACAGCACGCGGTGCTGAGCACCGCGCCGGGCATGGATCCCAACCACCTGTTTCTGCTGGTGAACAACTTGCTGCAGGTGCGGCCGGACTTCATCAGCGAAGCGCAGCAGCGCTATGCCTTTTTGCGTGAACAGCTAACGCCGATTGTTCAGCTTCAGCGCAGCCAGCGCATGCAGGCGCGACACAATCCCGCAACCGTGGGCCGCAACGACGCCTGCCCGTGCGGCAGCGGCAAGAAGTTCAAGCGCTGCCACGGCAGCTAAGAGTGTGTCGGCAGAAAACGGCGCGGCCCGCTGCGGTACCTGCGGTCAGATGCGGTAGCGCAGGATGACCTGGGCGTTCAGGTTATCGAGGCGGCCGGTGATTGCGCCGAAGGTGTTGCCGGTGCGGCTGTCGATGCTGGTCGGCGTGCCGCCACCCAGTACGTTGTAGATCATCACCATCAGATCGATGCGCTGGCCAGTCAGCTTTTCCAGGCTGAAGCTGCCTTGCAGATCGAGCGTGAACTGATCGGGCAGCTTGAACTCGGACCACACCGTCGGATCGTTGGCACGTGCGCCGATGTTGGTACCACGCGGCGAGCGATACAGGCTGAAGCCGTTGTCTTCCGGGCTTTGGAACACCCGCCACTGTGGAGCGCCTGTGCGGTACTGGATGCGGGCGCTGACGTTGAGGCCGAACGAAAACGAATAGTCGATCGCGCCCTTTAGCGTGTGGCGATAGTTGTCGCTGAGCGCGCCGTAATAAAACGCGTTCATGCGCGGATTTTGGCGGTATGCGCTGAAGTAATCGCTGACGTTGCCCTCGGAAAACGCCAGCGTGTACGAAGCGATGATGCCGAAGTTGCCAGGGTTGCCCTGCAGCCAGAAGTCCAGGCCATGGTACGTGCGCTGCGCATCGTCGGGCGTGCCCGCTTCAAAGATGCGACGACGCATGCCATCGCGATAGCCGATCACGCGATTGCCTGCGGGATCCCAGATCTGGTTGATCTCTTCGTTGACCCACAGGTTGTCGTACAGGCGATAGGTGTAGTCGATGCCGAGGACTGTCTCGGCGATCACCTCGCGGCGGATGCCAACGCCGACCTCGTCGAGCGACGGTGGCTTTACGCTCTCAGCGAAGAGCTGACCGCCGGCTCCACCCGAGCTGTTCTGAATGTTGAAGGTCTTGCCGGCAGTGTCCCAGCGCTTGAGCGTGCTGGCCTGAAACGGGTTGCCCTGATCGGCGATGTACGCGTTGCCGACGTCGTTGTGACGGCCATAGTGCGCTGAAAGCAGCGTGCTGCGATTGTGGAACACGTCATAGACCAGCGACAGGCGCGGGCCATACCCAAACAGCGTTCCCAGCCGCTTGCCTTCGAAGTCGTACAGCAAGCCCGTGTCAAAGCGCATGCCCGGAACGACGGTGAGGAAGCGCTTGATTGTCCAGCGATCCTGCAGGAAGAAGCCGAGGTTGTACGCCTCGGCCGTCGTCGTCCAGCCTTCGCCGGCCTTGCCTCCCTGCGGCAGGCTCTGCGGGTACTCGGTGACTTGGTTGCAGCTTGCGTGCGTCGCGGGATCGGCGGGGTTACATGGCGTGCCGGGGATGTTGTCGGTCCAGCGCAAGCCTCCAGCGATGCCGACGTTGTGGCTGTACCGCATGTACGCAAACTGCACGCCACCCTTGATGTTGTGCGTGCCCGACTTGCCGGTGGTGCTGTACATGATCGTCGGGTCGACTTGGATGCGGTACTTGGTCTCGTCGTTCCAGCCGCCCGAGCTATTGCCATAGGTGACGCCGTTGAACTGATCGGCGGTGCGCAGCGTGCGCGAAGCGGTGATGCGATCGGGCAGGCCGTCCTCGGTCTTTTTCTGCGTGTCTTCCAGGCTGCGCTTGGTCGTGAAGCCCGCCTGCATCTGGAACAGCCACTTCGATGACAGCGCGCTGTCGACCAGCAACACCAGCCACTCGCCGCCGCGATCGATCATGCGCTCGGCATCTTCGGTGACCGTGGTCGAAAGCAGCGAGTTTTGGATCTGGTTGCGATCGATATTGAACGATAGCGAGATGCGCGTCGCCGCCGTGGCCTGCCAGGTCAGCTTGGCGCGACCCAGATAGGTGTACGTGTAGCGATAGCGATCGGTGTCTTCCGTCGTGCCGTACCACGGGAATGGCGGAATCGTCGCCATCGCGCGGTTGTAGTTGAACTGGAACGATGTGAAAAACCACAGCCGGTCTTTGACGATGGGGCCGCCGATGTTGGCGTTCACCGAATAAAAATCGCGCACAGCCGGCGGTCGATCATCGTAAAGCAGCGTTCCGTTCTGCTGCGGAAGCTGCGCGCCATAGCGGATGTTGCTGTTGAACGCGGTCGGCTGCAGCGTGAAGCTGGCGTCGAGCGTGAACTTGTTGCCGCCCGAGCGCGTGACCATGTTCTGCACCAAGCCCAGGCTGTTGTACTCGGCGTCCATCGCGCCCGAAAACAAGCTGAACTGCTCGACCGCGTCGAAGTTCATCGGCGAGCTGATGCCGCCGGTCACAATGTCGCTGGTGTCCAGGCCGTCGACCAGATAGCGCGTATAGCGCGAAAGACCACCGCGCACCGACGGCGAGTTGCCCGGCCCGACCCCCGGCGCAAGCTGCGCCATCGCCTGCACTTGGCGGAACACAGGCGTGCGCTGCACCTTGGTGTTATCGAGCACCGTGGTCGTCACCGCGCTCTCGGGATTGAGCACGGGGTTGCGCTTTTCGACGATCTTGGTCGTCTCTTGCCCGACTTCCAGATCGACGTCGGCGGCGGCCAGCTGACCGGCCAGAACGATGATGTTGCGCTGCTCGATGGGGACGAAGCCCTCGACGCGCACGGTGAGTGTATAGACACCAGGCGGCAAGCTGTCGAAGCGATAGCTGCCGTCTTCCTGCGTCATGACCGTGCGCTTGCCACCGAGCAGAGCTTTGCTCTTGATGGTGACCGGCACTCCGGCTAGGCCATCTTTGCTTTTCGATCCGGTCTGGATCTGCACGACACCGCCCATGCGGCCCGTGACTTCGCCGATGGCCCAGGCCTCTTGTGCCGCAAGCACGATCGGCAGCGAGCCCAGCGTCGCCACCAGCGGCAGCGACACGTGGATGCTGGATCGCCCCCAGCGCGACGAGAACAGAGTCAGTTTTCTGCGCGCCATGGCTACTGCGTCTTTTTCTGGAACAAGCAGTGGACGTAGTAGGTGGGCAGCGGCCTGCCCATGCTGTCCTTGGTGATCAGCGCATCCGGCTGCGCCTTGAGCTCCGCAGCGCTGCACAGCGGTCGCGGCGCCACCAGATCCGATGGCTCGCTGGCCGCGCAGGTGACTTTCTTTTTGTCGAAGAACCGCAGACGGCAGACCGGCGAATAGCTGGGGTCTGAGGGCACGGCAGAAAAGATCGCCAAGATGTCGGCCGTGCGCGCTTTCTTGGGATCCATCGGTGCCGTCGGATCAGGCAGCGATACCGTCGCGTTGGGGATCGGATTGCTGAGCGTGGCACTGGTCGGCAGCGGCACTTCGCCGATGTCGACAAAGAGCTCGTTGAGCTGCGGACAGACCGGGATCGGCGCCTGGCAGCGACCGCTGCTGCAGATCTCGTTGGCTGCTGCGTTGCATTCGCTGGTCATCATGCAGCTCTTGCCCGTGGGATAGCGCAGGATGTCGGCGCAGGCCGCGGGGTCGGTGGTCGTCGGCAGATCGCCGCCGTCGATGTATCCACCAAGCAGACCGCGCAGCCAGTGCTGTTGTGGGAACTGGAAGCTGGCGTTGGGATCGCCTGGGAACTTCGGGTACTGCGCCATGCTGCCGCTTTGGAACGGGCAGGACTCGTTGGCTACAGGCGTCTTCATTAGCACCGTGGCTACGCTGACCATCGGCCAGTCGCGGAAGGTTACGCGACCGGCGCGGATGTCGTCGCGCGACGGGATGCGAAGATCCAAGTTGTACGGCGCATTTTCCGGGAAGGTCTTGGTCTCGCGGCTCCATCCAGCGCGTTCGAGCAGCGAGCGCTCGCTCTTGATGTCGTTGCAGCCCATGCGCGAACGCACCGAGTCACGCAGCGCCACCGGCACGACGACGTGGAACGGGCGATAGCTGGCGACGTTGGTCGGCTCGCCGGCCGCGCCGACCTGGGCAGGAAAGCTGCCGTACGAGACCACCGGATACTGGCGGTCGGTCAGGTAGTTGTGGACCCGCGCATCGTAGTTGCTGCGGCTGATCGCATCGGCTTTGCCTTCGCCTCCGTCGCAGCCAGTGACCTGGTACACCGACGGGGGCAGCGCCTTGCTGGGGTCTGCGGCGTTGCTCAGGTCGAGCTGACTTGCGGACAGACCGCCCATGTACCACCACGTCTGCCCGTCGATGCCGTTGGTTCCGCCTCCCAGGCCGCGCCGAGGTGCCAAGCAAGGAAATACGCTGTTTGGCCAGCTTGGCGGTTTGGCCGGTCCACCGAACGCCGTGTCAAAGCCGCTTGAGTCAATCGTGCCCTGATAGGGGTCGGGGGCGATGAGATCGCTGCAGCCCAAAAGAGCAGCGGGCAGAGAGGCCGAGAGCAAGAGCAAGCCAGGCAGGCCCAGCGGAGCGCGAAGCATTGGCATGCGCCGCGTTTACCACGCTGGCGCCCTGTCGCTCAATGCCTTTCCCACGGCATCTTTCGGCATCGGGCCTTCGGACGGCTTAGGCTGGCCGCTTCAGATGTCGCTGGGCTTCTTCGACGGTGTCGAAGTGGGCATGGCGTAGCTCATAACCAAACAGCATGCGTGCCGCGCCGATCAGAAGCTGGTTTACGGCTCGCTGCGGCAGCTTGGATCCGACAAAGGCGACAAAGGCATCGGGGCGAGCTTCACGCAGGTAGTCCAGCACCATGCGTCGTGCGACCGGCCCAAAGGGCTGGCCATCGCGCTGATCGATGAGCAGGGTAATGCGCCGCGTGCGCGCTCCGAGCTGATCGAGCAGCACAAGAAACGGCGGCACGTGCTCGGGCAGGATCGCGCCATGCGGTTCCCAGTACAGGAAGGCACCATCGGTGTGGTAGCGGTGCGGGCCGATCTGTTGCCAGCCAAGCATGAGCTCTTTTGACTATGCGCCCTTCCCCGGCAGCCGGTCTAGATGCAGTCCTTTTGCCCCGTGTGTGGCCGCTTCGCGCGCGGCTGCTTCGTGCGTGGCCGCTTCGTGCGCGGCTGGCCGTGGGGGATCGTGATACCGTACCAAGCGACGAGCAGCGGAGGGAGGGACCGCATGCAGATCACAGTGGTTGGTAAGTCGCTGAGCTTTCCGCGCATGTGCGCCTGCTGCGCCGGGCCGGCAGACAGCACGCAGAGCCTGATGGCAGGGCAAAAGATCGGCAACCGACGTCACATGTCGACGTGGAAGGTGCCGTACTGCAGCGCCTGCGTGGCGCACGTGACATATGTCTCGCTGCGCACGTACGAGTACATCTTTCTTCTGCTGTCGCTGGGCTTCTATCTGATCACGTTCTTCCTGATCGTGCGGCCGCTGCGCGTGCGCTCGGCGAAGAAGCACCTGCTGAAGCCAAGCTGTGTCGGCTGCGATCTGCCGGAATACTCCTACCGCGTGGCCAACGACGGGACGCACACGTTCGACTTCAAGAACCCCGACTTCGCCAAGGTGTTCGTCTCGGTGAATCAGGCTGCTCTGCGCAATCCCAGTCCAGAAGTGCAGAAGCTGCTTGGCTCCTAAGAGCGCCGCCACCAGAGCGGGCTGCAGGTGGCCTACGCCGGGCCCGCACGTCCTCAGCAGACATAGACCAGGCGCCCGCTGTCGGTGACATGACAGCTTGCATACGCGGGGCGATCGCTTCCTGGCACCACACCGCGGCCCGGCAACAGACGCAGTGCGCGTTGACGAAGCGCTGGCTGCTGCGACAAGCGGGCGTGGACCGCTGCCTCGAAGCGACCGAAAAAGTGTTCCAGCACCACGTGCATGGTGCGCTCGCGCTGTTCCGCATCGATCGATGGTGCGGCGTTCTCGCGCTGGGCGGCGTGCGCGCGGAGCACGCGTCCCTGCGCTTCCAAACCTGCGAGCTGACGACCCGAGAGCCCGGCGCGCACGAGCACATGTGGCTGGTTTATCGCAGCGGCCAGAAAGCGTGCGATGCCGTCGGCGACCGCGATGCCATCCGTCGGGCGCGTGTCTTCGTCGCAGCCAAAGGCGGCAACATGTGGGCCTGTACCTTCGCTGCGCTCGACCGCTGCGCGATACGCGGCCAGAAGCAGCGCGCCGGTACGCACCGCCTCTTCATGCTGCACCGGCATCGGCACGGGGATCGAAAGCGGCGGCACGGACGGCGACTCAAGCTCTTGCGCGATGCGCAGCACGGCGCGACGAACCTCGGGCCGCAGGCTGGCTTCGTTGCAGAGCTCGGCGTGGTCGTGGATGAAGCGTAGGATCGGCGCGAGGGCACGCAGGCAGCCACGGCGGTCCTGCCTTGGCTGCGTGCCCATGCCCAAAAGATCGCGGGCCCGCGTCAGCAGCAGCGAGACCGTCTCGGCGCACGGCGGTCCTTGCAGGCTCGCGGCGTGCGATGTCGAGGCCAGCCGGGGGGATGCGGATGCCAAAGGCCGCTCGGCGATGACGGGCTGGCTGCTGCGGGCGATCAGGCGCTCGCTGTCCTTGGCTACATCCCTGGCGAGTTCGGGTCTTCTGCTCATGGGTGACCTGTGCCTATGTGGGTAATGTAGGTCTTACGCTGCAGGGTGATCGCCGAGCAGGCAAATTTTTGGCTGGCTCCACGCGATCATCGCGGCGTAGTCTCTGGCCTGCGGGCCGCCTCTTGTGGCCGCCTCTTGGATGCGAATTCTCGACGGAAAACACGCAGAAAATTGCGTGTCCAGCGGCTGCCTTCAGCGGTGCGATTTCGTTCCCCACTTGCCCACGGCGATCCGATGAAGCACGAGAGTCCTTTCAGCACGGCGCAGGCGTTTTCTGCGTGGTATCAGCGGGCATCCCGCGCGATGAACGGCCGCGATCTGCTGATGCTGACGCCGCCCGGCATCTTCAGCATCATGCTGCGCGGGGCGCGCGATCGTCTGCGCGGTGTCAAGCTGCCGCCCTGCGACGATCTTGACGCCTATGATCCAGACCTGGTGTCGGTGTTCGCCGACGTGGCGCGGGTTCTTTCTCGCCATTACTTCCGCTTGCAGGTGCGCGGTGTCGAGCACATTCCTGCGCAAGGCGCGGCGCTCTTGGTCGGCAATCACAACGGCGGTGCTCTGCCCTTTGACTCGCTGTTTACGGCGCTTGCGGTCTATGACAGCCATGGACCGCAGCGCATCCTGCACGGGCTGGCCCACGATGCTGTGTTCATCGATCCGCGCATCCGCGGCTATGCCCTGCGCCTCGGAGCCGTGCGAGCCGGGACCGGTGTCGCCGAGCGCGCTCTGCAGCGACAGCGCCTGCTCTTGGTCTATCCGGGGTCGGACTGGGATGCGTGCCGGCCCTTTTCGCAGCGCGACCGCATCGAGCTTCATGGCCGACGCGGCTTTTTGCGCTTGGCGCTGCGGACCGGTGTTCCGATTGTCCCCGTGGTATCCGTCGGCACCCATGAACAGCTTGTGATCTTAACGCGCGGCGAAATGCTGGCGCGCGTGACCGGCATGCATCGCTTGCTGCGCGCCGATACGCTGCCGATCGCGCTGTCGATTCCGTGGGGCGTCAGCCTGGCGTACCTGCCGTATCTGCCGCTGCCGGCGCAGACCACGCTGTCGTTTGGTGAGCCGATCCGCTTTCCCGATGTCCGCCCCGAGCAGGCCGATGACGAAGCGATCTTGGCCCGCTGCTATGACGTGGTCGAGCGCCAGATGCAGGCCATGCTCGACGAGCTAAGCCACGATCGCATTCCATTTATCGGCACGCGTTGAGCGCATTGCGGCAGCGCCCGCCACATGCCCGCGCGCTGTCGGCCTTTGCTCGCTGGCCGGTACGCCACCAACCTTGTGAGCTCCGTCAATTGACCTGCCGACGACGGCAGTGATAGGGTCACGACGTGGCAGGTCAGACGATGTTCGCTGCAAGTCAACCTCCTTCGACTTCTCCGTTACGCATCCTCATCGCCGATGATGAGCCCAATCTCCGCAAGGTCTTGGGCTCGCTTCTGCGTCGTGAAGGCTATGAAGTCTTGGAATCTCGCGACGGTGAAGATGCGCTGAGCACGCTGGCTCAGTGTCAGAGCAGCGGTCGCGAGGTGGCGTGCTTGATCACGGATCTGCGCATGCCGCGCATGGATGGCATGACGCTGTTTCGTCGCGCGATTGCTGAGTATCCCGAGCTGAAGATCATCATCTGGACCGCCTATGGCCGCATCACGGAGTCCGTCGAGGCCGTCAAGCACGGCGCCTTCGACTACATCGAAAAAGGCGCGGACCAGGACTACATCCTGCAAGTCGTGCGCAAGGCGCTGTCGAGCTTCGAGCTCGATCAAAAAGCCGAGCGCAGCGATCCGCGCAGTGGCAGCGTGCCCAGTCACTTGGGCCGCTTTGGCTTGATCGGCACATCCTTTGCGTTGCGGCAGTGCTTTCAGCTGATCGAAAAAGTCGCCGACACACCGTCGACGGTTTTGATCACAGGCGAGAGCGGTACCGGCAAAGAGCTGGTGGCGCGGGCTCTGCATGAACACTCCAGCCGCAAGAGCGAAGCGTTCATCAAGATCAACTGCGCAGCGATTCCCAAGACGCTGATGGAATCCGAGCTGTTCGGCTACGAAAAAGGCGCGTTTACCGGCGCGGTCTCGCAGAAGCCGGGGCGCTTTGAGCTAGCAGACAAAGGAACGCTGTTTCTCGATGAGATTGGCGAGCTGCCCGTCGAGATGCAGGTCAAGCTGCTGCGCGTGCTGCAAGAGTCCGAATTCGAGCGCGTCGGTGGCATCAAGACGCTGCGCGTCGATGTGCGCGTGATCGCTGCGACCAACCGCGATCTGGTGCGCGAAGTGGCGCTTGGCAACTTCCGCGAAGAGCTGTTTTATCGACTGAACGTCGTGCCGATCTCGCTGCCGCCCCTGCGCGAGCGGCAGCAGGACATTCCGCTTTTGGTCACGCACTTCATCGCCAAGTTCAACGAGCGCTTGAAGAAGGCCGTGACTGGCATTGCCCCCGACGCGCTGGATGCGCTGGTGCGGTATCCGTTTCCCGGCAATATTCGCGAGCTGGAAAACATCCTAGAGCGCGCCGTGCTGTTGTCGGACAGCGCGGTGCTGGGTCTGCGCGATCTGCCGGCGGCCGTAGCGGTGATCCCAGGCAGCGTCGCGATGCCACCGGTTCCGGGAAGTCCCCCCGTGGTCGCCATGAACATCGGCTCGGCTTCGTCGGTGGTGCCTGCTTCGTCGGCAGTGTCGGCTGTACACTCCGTCGGCGCGCCGCATGCAGCAGGGGCTGTGCCTGCGTCAGCGGTTCACGATCCAGCCAGCGGCCCCAGCGCCGGCCCACGACCTGCGTCCTCGCTCAAAGAGATCGTCCGGCTAGAGACCGAGCGAGTGGAGCGCGAGATGATCGTCAAAGCACTGGAGCAGACCGGCGGCAACGTCACGCAGGCGGCACGTCAGCTGCGCATCAGCCGCAAGAGCTTGCAGACCAAGATGAAAGAGCTGGGCCTGCGCGAAAAAGGGCAGTGATCAGACCTCATAAAAGGAGACGATCGATGCGATCCACGAGCCTTCGTTTCTGGCTTTTTTGCGTCGCGCTTAGCGGTGGGGCAAGCCTATCGGCTTGTGGTGGTGATGGCGGTCCAGGGACCGCGTGTCCAGCCATCGCCGCGGCCAACTTCAACGTCACGGTGACAGACAAAACCACCGGAAAGCGCATCTGCGATGCCAAGGTGGAAGCCACCGATACCGCGAACATGGAAAAGGCCACGCTGGATGTCTTTGGCGATGCCAGCAGCTGCGGCTACAGCGGTGGCTTTTACGAGCGGCCCGGCACGTTCACCGTGACCGTCAGCAAGGCAGGCTATACGTCGCAGACGCAGATGGGCATCAAGGTGACAAAAGGCGTGTGCAACGTGATGTCGGCGCAGCTTGCGTTTTCGCTGTAGCGCGGCGGACCCGCGCTTACTTGAGCGCGTCTTCTAGCGCGCTGATCAGCTCAGCGCTCTCGGGCTCGACACCGCTGCCGAAGGCCTTGCGCACGTGGCCGTCTTTGCCGACTAGGTACTTGTGAAAGTTCCACTTCGGTGCGCCGTGCTTTTCGGCGAGCCACTTGTAAAGCGGCGCGGCCTCGGGACCGATCGTCATGCTTTTTTCAAGCAGCGGGAAGGTGACGCCGTAGCGCGTCTTGCAGAACGTGGCGATGGTGGCGGCGCTGCCCGGCTCTTGCCCACCGAAGTCGTTCGCTGGCACGCCGATCACGACGACGCCGCGCGCCTTGTAACGCTGATGCAGTTTTTCCAGGCCTTCGTACTGCGGGGTGTATCCGCACTCGGATGCTGTGTTGACGAACAGCAGCACCTTGCCGCGATACGTCGACAAAGACAGCGGTTGGCCTTCCAGTGTGCGGACGTTTAGCTCATACAGCGCAGGTGCAGAGCTCGGCTTTGCAGAGGTGTTTGTCGGATTGGACATGGGGGCGGACTCCTTGGCCAGGGCCAGGACACAGGGCAGCGCAGACAGCGCGAAAAAACCAACGGCAAGCGGTCGCAGCATCATGCGGCCGGTAAGATGCCGGAAGGCAGAGCGGCTCGTCATCTGGTTTGTGAAGGATGGTTTTGCAGGGCTGCAGCAGGCGCTGGCTTGATGCGCGGGGCTGCCTGTCTCAGCGATGGCGGCGCAGCGCGAAAAAACCGCCGACAACCATCAGCAGCAGCGCAGGCACGATGCCGAGCAGCGCTTCCTCGGTGCTCATGTGCGAGCCGACGGCGACGCCGGCCACTAGCGTGATCAGAAGCGCGCTTCCTCCGACGAACGCCACCAGCTTTCCCAGCCCGCCGGGGCGCAGCTTGATCCGTCTGGGCAGGCCAATCAGCAAGCTGAGCAAAGCCAGCGCCGCACCGCTATACACAAGCAGCGTGCCGCTTTGAAAATCGCCCAGCCGAAACGCGAGCACGACCAGCCACAGCCCGATGCGCAGCGCCCAGCGCACCGCAGCAAGCCAGCGTGGATCGGCGGACTCATCGGCGACCTGCGCGTGAAGCAGCGTGTATCGTCCCAGCCAGATCAGCGGCACGGCAGCGGCGGCTCCCACGATCAGCGACGTGAAAAACGCCGGCCCCGAGAACCACTGCACGCTGTGCCAGAACAGCGGCGCTGAGCCCAGGCCGATGACAGGCGCCGACACGCCCGCCGCGATAAGCGCGATGCCCAGCGCGCGGCGCTCGCGAGCCCACAGAAAGTCGAGCAGTGACAGCACGATCGCCTCGATGCCAAAGGCGATCTGAAGCTCGTCGCGCGACGCGGCGGCGTCATAGGCCGCGCAGTACAGGCCATAGGCCAACGACAGCCACGTAAACGCCAGATCGAAGGCGCGCTGGCCGTGAATACTCCGCTCGCTCATACCCCCCTCTGCGCGGCGCGTTGGCGTGCTGCTAGGGGTGCTTCTTGAGCCAGTCGTTCATGAACTGCGCACTGCGATCCCAGCCATCGCGAAGCTGCTTTTCGGACGTGCTTTCCAGCAGGCCGCCGACGCCGAAGATCTTGGCTTCGATGGTGATCTCGGCGATGCGGCGAATCTTGCTGTCACCGATGGGCTCGATGCGCATCATGCCTTCGTTGCGCAGCTTGTCGGCGAGGGCGCTGGGCGTCATCTTCCACCGCCACACGCTGGTCTTCTTGTCCAGCTTGCCGTCTTCTTTGTAGCCAAAGTTCGACCCCAGAAGCTTGGCGATGGGCCCCGGCATGTCCATCTTGGGCTGGCCGCTGATTCGTCGAACAAGCTCGGTGTCGTTTTCGGTCTGCTCGACGATGTTGAACTCGGGGAAGCCCAGGTGATTCTTGAACAGCGCGGTGTTGAAGTCCTTGTCGAAAAAGAGCTTCCAGAACTTCTCGGCGTTGCAGTGGATCTCGTGTGTGACCGTGAATTTGCCCATGGTGTCGTCCTGTGGCCGGTGGCGAAAAGGTGGGCCGAATTATCGCATGGATGCTCGCTCACAAGCGGAACTTGACTTCGTCGCTCCCTCTGTTGGACTAGACGCACGATGGATGTGCTAGGTGTTCAGGTCTTGGCCGACTTATATGGCTGCGATGTCGCGCTGCTTGACGATCCGCACATCATCGAACAGCTCCTCATCGAAGCGGCCCAGCGCTGCGGCGCCACCATCGTCAGCTCGTGTTTTCATCGCTTCAGTCCACACGGAGTCAGCGGGGTTGTGGTGATCGCAGAGTCGCACTTGGCCGTTCACACCTGGCCCGAGCATCGCTTCGTCGCGCTCGATCTGTTTACCTGCGGTGAGTCGCTGCGGCCCGACGACTGCTTCCGCTTTCTAAAAGAAGCGCTGCGCTGCGAGACCAGCACCCTGCAGCGCATCCCGCGCGGTCGACCCATGCGATGCCCACCAACTGGCGAGGCGCCTGCGCAGCCGAGCGACACCGTCGAGTCTTGATACGCGGACTCAGTCGATCTCTAGAAGCGCAAAGCGCCCGTGCGCGTTGCTCGGGGTCTCGGGCTTGCTCGCTGTCTCGGGGGCGTCTTGGCTCGACAGGGTGGAAAGGATCTCGGCCTCGGGGACCGGCAGCTTCTTAAGGCGCGCTTCAATGGGCTCGGCAAGCAGGCGCAGCGGCGACTCTGTGATCTTCTGAAGATCGACGAAGATCTGACGCAAGCGCGCGGCATGTGCCGTCGACACAAGCGGACTGCGCGCCGCTCGCTGCACCTGCGGCAGGTATCCGCGCGCGAGGCGCTGGCCGATGGCGAACACCCCTTGTTGCAGCTCATGGCGCAGCGCCAGCACGGCCTCTGCAGCGGCCAGAATGGCATCGAGCGCCGTCACCGAGACCGAGCGCTCTAAGCGCTGGGCCAGCACACGCAGATCGCCCGCATACGAAAGGATCGTCGCAGACAGCAGAGGGCGTAGCTGCGGTGAGACCGGCTCGCTGGCCAGCGCGTGCAGCAAGCGAATGCCCATAATCTTGCGCGCAAACGGCTCGATCGCTGACAGCACTTGATGCAGCGCATCCAGCTGCGCTGCGATCTGCGCCAGCAGACGATCGGCCTCGGCTCCGTCGGCGCTGACCTGTGGCCCCAGGTCGGCTTCCAGTGCGTCGAGCAACGCCGCCGGCTCAAACTGGTTTAGGTCCTGCAAGTGCTGCACCTGATCCAGAAGGACCAGCGCAGCCTGTGGCTGTATCAGCGAGGGGGTTCGCGGAGAGACCGACACGCCTTCATCATATCGCCATCCCAGGGCGTACAGATCGACGGCGGGTCGCGGAAGATCACTCGAAGGGGGGCGGAAGGCAAAAGAAGCCGATGCCAAAGCGGCCGGGAACCAGCGGTGGCGCGTCGCGCAGAGTGCCCTGCGCGAGTCCCGCTACTCTTCGTCTTCGTCGTGCGTCTTTTTGGCGGAGGCGATGACCTTGTCGGCCAGATGCGCCGGCATCTCTTCGTAGTGCGACGCTTCCAGCGCAAACGCGCCGCGTCCACCAGTCGCCGAGCGCAGAAACGCAGAGTAGTCGAGCGTCTCGGACATCGGTATCGAGGCCTTGATGACCTGCATCTTGCCGCGTGCTTCCATGCCGGCGATCTTGGCGCGTCGGTTGTTCAAGTCGCCGATGATCTGACCCATGTGATCTTCGGGACAGACCACTTCGATCTTCATGTGCGGCTCCAAGATGACCGGGTGTGCTTGCTTGAATGCGGTCAAGAAGCCCTTGCTGCCAGCCATTTCAAAGCTGCGCGAATCGCTGTCGACATCGTGGTACTTGCCATCGAACAGCCGCACCTTCACGTCGGTACACTGATACCCGGCAAGGCCGCCGCGCGACATGCGCTCTTTGATGCCTTTTTCGACGGCGGGAATGAACTGCCGCGGCACAGAGCCGCCGACAATCGCGTCTTCAAAAATCAAACCCGATCCGCGCGGGGCTGGCTCTAGATCGAGGTACACGACGCCAAACTGACCTTTGCCGCCCGTCTGCTTCTTGTGCTTGCCTTCGACGTTCTTGGCTCGCCCGCGGATCGTCTCTAGGTACGGAATGCGCGGCGGAGCAAGCTCGACTTCGACGCTGGCGCGACGCAGCTTTTCCAGCGTGACTTCGATGTGTACGGGACCACAGCCACCGATGATCGTCTCTTTGGTGGCGGCGTCGTATTCGATCTTTAGCGACAGATCTTCTTCTTTGACGTCGTTCAGCTTCTGCGCCAGCTTGGCTTCGTCGGTCTTGCCCTTGGAAAGCAGGGCATAGCGCACCACCGGAGCCGGCACGTGCGGCAGCGGAAAGCGCACCGGATCTTTTTCGTCGCACAGCGTATCGCCGATGCGCGTCGCCTTCAGCTTGGCCAGGCCGACGATGTCGCCGGGATGCGCTTCGTTGACCGATGCGCGCTTGCCGGGCGCAAACAGGTACAGCTGACCGATGCGCTCGCCCTTGTCGTGCGTCGAGTTGAAGATGTTGCTGTCGGCGGTCAGCGTGCCCGAGACCACGCGCACCATGGCCATGCGGCCGACTTCCGACGGGATCATTTTGAAGACATAGGCCGAAAACGGCTCGCTCGACTTGGGGCTGCGCTGCACATCGGCATCGCCCTTGCCCTTGCCGGTGCGGCTGCGACCGGCTGAAGCGGTCGGCAAAAGCTGCACGATGGCATCCAGAAGCGTCTGCACGCCGCGGTTGCTCGCGGCCGAGCCGCAGACCACGGGATAGACCTGCCGTGTCGCCACCGCTCTGCGCAGACCGTCGGCTAGCTCGCTATCGGTCAGCGTGCCGGCGTCGAAGAACTTGGCCATCAGATCGTCGTCCGATGCCGCCACTGCTTCGATCAGCTTCTCGCGAGCGCTGTGCGTCGCCGCTTGCAGGTTGGCGGGAATGGCCTCGACCGTGACCTCGCGCCCGTCTTCCGAAAAGCGATGGGCTTTCTGCGACACCAGATCGATCACGCCTTCGAACTTGGACTCGGCCCCGATGGGCAGGACGATGGGCACCGCCTTGTCTGACAGCGTCTTTTGCACGCCCTCTAGCGCGTGGGCAAAGTCGGCGCGCTCGCGATCCATCTTGTTGATGAAGAACATCGCTGGCATCGCCAGGCGGTTCGCTTCTTCCCAGGTCTTTTCGGTATAGACCTGCACGCCGTCCGACGCTGAGACCACGCACAGCGCGCAGTCTCCCGCACCGATCGCGGTCATGGTGTCGACGATGAAGTCGCCTTGACCGCTGGTGTCGATGAAGTTGATCTTGGTCTTGGCCCACTCGACCGTCGCGCAGTGCGGGTTGATGGTGCCCTTGCGCTTCTTTTCTTCCGGCTCGACATCGAGGTTTGAGGTCTCATCGTCGACGCGGCCCAGGCGCGTCACCGCCTTGGTGTCAAAAAAGACGGCCTCTGCCAGCGAAGTCTTCCCCGCGCCACCATGACCGATCAGTACAACGTCCCGAATCTCTGCTTCGCTGTAGTTGCGCATCCAACAGACCTCCGAAAGAACCTTCCGTCGTTTCTTCAGGCGGTGAGGTGTTTTTCTGCGACGGACCTCATGCCGCCAAGAGCGGCTGATGATACGGCAAAGGCTCTTTTGTACACCGAGAAAATTGCGAGCCTTGGGTCGGGCTGCGCCGCGGCTGCGCAAGGTGTTTCGACCGCGGTCGCTTTCGGCTACTCTGCGGTTCATGAGCGGTACGTCTCCGCCGAGAGCGCCAGGTGGCGCGGATCCGGTTCCTTATTGGCTGCTGATCGCCGTGTTGGCCAGCAATCTTCCCCTGCGTCCCGAGGTTACGATGCGGCTTTTTCAAGCGGCGTACCGTCTGCACAAGCGGCAGGAAAACATCGAGCGCCTGACCGGAGACTTGCTAAACGGCAAGGTGATTCGCCTGCAGCGAGACATGGCGCTGGGCAGCGTCACCGGCCCGGCGTTTGAAGCCGAGATCAGCACGCCGCAGGGCGAAGGGCGCGTGCATTTTCTGCTGACCCGCCAAGGGCTTGAGCTAGCCGACGAAGCCCTTGAGAACGGGGCAAGCAACCTGCTCGACGACGATCCCGGCCCAGCCCACGATCTCGCCGAGCTTGCGCTGGCTGCCCACCGGGGCAGTGGAGGCTACGTGAACTAAATGTCCAGCCCGACGGAAGCCGGCGCGCCGGCCGCGCTTGATCCGCACGTCGTCGAAAAGGCAGCACGCGCCATCGCCGACAGCGAGGCTCTTTTGATCACGGCCGGGGCTGGCATGGGGGTCGATTCCGGCTTGCCGGACTTTCGCGGCGACCGCGGCTTTTGGCGCGCGTATCCGGCGTACGAAAAGCGGGGGCTGCGCTTTGCAGAGCTCGCCAATCCCACCTGGTTTGACCGCGATCCGAAGCTGGCCTGGGGCTTTTATGGCCACCGTCTGAACCTGTATCGCAAGACGCAGCCGCACGAGGGCTTTTCGATCCTTCGGCGCTGGGCCGAGCGCATGCCGCGCGGCGCCTATGTCTTTACGTCGAACGTCGATGGCCAGTTTCAGCGCGCCGGCTTTGCCGACGATCGCGTTGTCGAAGTGCATGGCAGCATCGAGTACCTGCAGTGCCATGCGCTGTGTCAGCCGCGCATCTTTGCTGCCCCCAAGCCCGTGCCGGGGACGGACGATGTCGTGCCGATCGATCCCGGAAGCTTTCTGGCCAGCGGTCCGCTGCCGATCTGCCCCGACTGCGGTGGCCTGGCGCGTCCCAACATCCTGATGTTCAACGATGGAATGTGGCTGACCGATCGCTACGCCCAGCGCTCGGATCGCATGCGCGGCTGGCTGGCTCGCATGCCGCAGAAAAAGCTGGTCATCGTCGAGCTGGGGGCTGGCCTGGGCATTCCCACAGTGCGGCTGTTTGGCGAGCAGGTCATGTACGTGCGCGAGGCCTGCTTGCTGCGCGTAAACCCGCGCGAACCCGAGGTTCCCAGCGATGGAAATGCTCTGAGTTTGGCAAGCGGCGCACGCGCGGCGCTCAGCGCCCTGGATGCTGTGTTAGAAACACTGCGTGGAGAACGCTGAGCGCTCGTTTTCAGGTTCGGGTCCTGCGGCCGACTCGCGGTCCCAGGCGCGGTTGGTGCGGCTGTTCCACTCGCTAGCCCCGCGGCTTCTGCGCGAGGTCTATCGTCGCGAGCAGATCCCCGCCATGGCGCGCTTTTTCTTGGCTGCAGCCGGCATGCGCGACTGGTTTGCCACGCTGCGCTTTCAGCTTCGGTCTCACCTGGGCGAGGCCTGCGAGCCCATCTTGGCGACGCTGTCCCGTCGCATGTTCGAACGTCGCTATGATGAGCTAGCGCGCCACCTGCCGCAGCTTCCCGCGCGCAGCCCGCATCCCGAGTCAGCGCCCCCGCGCGAGCTAGCGCTGGTGATGGCTGCGCTGTACCTGCTGCACCGACCGACAGCGGGTCGCCACAAGTCAGACTGGATCTTTTCCGCCGTCGGGGGCCCACCGCGCAGCCTGGCCGAGTGGCTGCATGCCGAGCGCTTGCTGTGGCCGCTTTCGCCTGAGGCTCGCTGGCGGGAAGTGACGACGCACCTGGGCGAGCTTTTGATCGTGCTGACCGAGTCGCTGCCCGCGCACCTGCCGCACGCGCGCAAGATCTTGGGCGACATCTGCTTTGCATCCGGGGCGCGCTATGGCGAATACGCCCGTCGCTATTTTGGTGTGCCGGCTAAGCCCGCGGATCCCGCTGCCGCCGCCATCGAGATCCTGCGCATGAGCGAGTACGTCTTTCGCGTAAACCCCGAGCACTGGGGTCACACCGATGCGGACCAGCGCAGCGGATACCTCGAAGGCACGGCCTGCCCGTGGTACAGCCGCCCCGGCTGGCAGCCCGGTCACTGCGGCATCTTTGGTCAGTTTCAGGCGGGCATCTGCTCGGTGTTTGGGCTGCGCTATCACCTATCCTCGACGATTCCCAAGCACGGCGGCAGCACCTGTCGCGTCGATCTGAAGCCGATTCCCATCCGTCTTCACAAAGCCGATCCCGGCTCGGCGGACCGCTAAGCGCGCTTCTTCCCGCCCGCCGGTCGACGACTTCTTTTCACGCACCGTGCAAGCAACGGGCGGCCAGCAAAAGATGCAATGGACTTGCATCTTAGTACGCCGGCAGTACATGCAAATGACTTGCATTTGCTGCCGACGTGGCCTAGCGCCGATCGCCGCGCTTGCTTACTTGCCGACGCAGATGCTCATGCAGAATTCGTGCTGCATGGCATCGACTGCGGCGGGCGGGCAGATCGCGGTCACGCGCACCGTTGCTTCCGCCAAGCGCACGCTGGCATCGGCGCTGTCTTCAAACTGCACTTTCAGCTCAAGCGGCGCATCCAGCGCATTCACGTTGATCGGGGTGGGGCAGACGAAGCTGGGGATGGGGGTTAGAAGCTCCCACGGCGACTCGGCTGGGATGTGCTCGCTGCCTTCGCCGGTCAAGATGCGATCGCGCTTGCCCCCCGGTCCCAAGCGATCGATGAAGCGCCGCACGCGCACACGTCGATCGACGGTATTGCCGATCACGCGGTACAGCGTCCAGATGTGAAAGCCGCCCTGTGCGCCGCCAGCTAGCTGCACCTGCATGTCGTCTTTCAGATCGAGAAAGCGAAAGGCCATGGGATCCGCGGGGTCCAGCGTGCCGAGCTCTAGCTTGAGGCTGCTTGCCCCCGTGCAGCCAGAGGTTGCGAGCGCCGCGCAAAGAACAGTCGCTGGCCAGGCTGCGCGCAGACCATCCACAAGACGGGACCATCGACGCGAGCATCTTTCTTTAAGATGAAAAGCTAGGGTCATTTTCAACTCCTCGGAGGTCACTATGGTGGGTTCTTGGCAATCGCATGTTTCGTCGCACAAGCGAGGGCTGCGTCTTGTGCCGTGGATCGTGGGTCTGCTCTGCATGGCGTGGGTTGATTCCGCGCTCGCGGTGGTTCCACGCTGCCCGAACCTGGCCATCCTTCTCGATCAGTCCGCGTCCATGAACGATAACCCGCAGGGCATGCTGGAAAGCGATCGCAGCAAGACCAAGTGGGCGATCGCGACGGCTACTCTGACGACTCTCAACAACAACCTAAACGGTCGCCTGCCGCTTGCGTACACCAACTTCCCTCGGTACGACGGCAGCTGCGTGCCGTACGAGACCTTTCGCGTGCCGCTTGGGTCCAGCAACAAGACCGAGATCAACAACGCGATGATCGAGTACCCGTTTAAGGCCGGAACGACGCCGATGTGTACCGCGATCAGCAAGCTAGCGGACGAGATGGCTTTTAAAGATCCGCAGCGTCCGCACTACATTTTGCTTTTGACCGATGGCGTGCCCGACGCGGCTTGCTGTGGCGTCGATCCGGTGCAAGCGACGATCAACGCGATCGGTGCAGCCATCGCCCAAAGCCCGCCGGTCAAGACCATCGTCGTGGGCTTTGGCAACCTGCCCGCGAGCGACCGTGATGCGCTGAACCGCATGGCCGTGGCGGGTGGCCTGCCCAAGCAAGGGACGAACAAGTTTTATGAAGCGACGGATGCGGCCTCGCTGAACACGGTTTTGAACACGATCTTGCGGACGCTGGTGGTGGGCGATGCGGGCGCTGGGGTGCTGTGCGAAGACGGCTGCTATGGCACGCCGTGTCCGACGGGAGAGGTCTGCCTGCAAGACGCCTGCAAGGCAAACCCTTGCACCAGCCAGCAGTGCCCAAATGGTCAAGCCTGCTTGTTCACTGCGCAGGGCGCATCGTGCGTGGGCACTTGCAAGTCTCCGTGCCCGCTGAAGAGCCGCTGCGAAAACGGGCTGTGCGTGCCCGATCCCTGCGGCGGCCCGTGCCCATCGGGACAGCAGTGCCTAAATGGCGCGTGCCAGCCCGACCCGCGCTGCGACGCTCTTTTGTGTCACGGTGGCCAGGGCTGTATCGAGGGCAAGTGCGTCGACAATCCCTGCTCGTACACGACCTGCCCGGAAGGCACCGAGTGCGTGGACTTCACCGGCATGTGCATGGCGCCGCGGCCTCCTGGCTTTGATCAGACCGGCGGCTGTCAGTGCAAGGTGAGCAGCGACAGTCCGGCTGGCCTCTTGGGCCCTCTGTCGGCGCTTCTGCTTCTGACGTGGCTCGTCCGGCGTCGCCTGCGCGCGAGCAGCTAAGCTCGACGTGGCCCGGCGTGGATGCTGCGCTTCTGCGCTACACAGCGACGGAAGACGCGTTCGCTGCGGCGCTACTCGGTCCGCGCTTGCGTCGCCGATCCATCGCCGACCTGGGCGCGCTACCATAGGCTATGGTCCGTGAGATCTCCGTCGACCCGGACAGCAGGCTTGCCGATTCAGAGATCGAGCTCTCAGAGAACGACCTGATCGAGACCGAGACCGTGCGCTATGGCGGGCGCTATGAGCTGCTGAGTCTGGTCGGCGCGGGGGCCTATGGCTCGGTGTATCGCGCTCGCGACATCGAGCTGGAGGAGATCGTCGCGATCAAGATCTTGCGCCCCGAGCAGCTTGCGCAGCCCAACGCGTTTTCGCGCTTTCGCAATGAAGTGCGGCTGGCACGACGCGTCTCGCATCCCAACGTCGCGCGCACCTATGACATCGGGCGGCACGAAGGCGAGCTGTTTCTGACCATGGAATTCATCGAAGGCCAGCCGCTCACCGCGCTGGGGCCGGTGGGTGTGCCGTCGTCGGCGCTCTTGCCGCAGTCGGTGGTCTGCGAGATCGGCGCCCGTCTGTGCGCAGGCCTTGGGGCCTTGCACGAAGCGGGCATCGTTCATCAGGAAACAAACCACCGTCGAGAACCGCGCCGAAGCGTTTCCCTTGCAGGTTCACAGCCTCAGTAAGTCAGGGAAAGCAGACGAAGAACGGCCCCGTCCGCTCTTCTGTTTGCTCCTCTGGATGCCGCCAGCCCCGCGCCGTGGGCTCAGCGCTGCGCGTCGGGCCGGGTGGCCACCGCAGGCGCGGCCAGAAGAATATGTGCGGTCAGCGGACCGCGGCGGCATGAGGGCCGCAGATCGTGTGCGGGATCGGTTACGCGGGCAGATCGTCGCCCCCAAAGCGCGTCCTGATCGCCACCGTGAAAGAGTCATCATCCGAGTATGCTGGCGCGGAGCAGGTCGCCGTCGATCCGACCGTTGCCGACCTGGCCGGTCTGCCGACACTTGTATTCAGCCGATGGGCAATCGACCGATGACCAGATGGCGTTCGGCCTGAGCGCGGAATTTCGAGCTCGCAGACGTACTCCAGCTATGGCCGCGCACATTTCCCGAGCGGCTGGCGTAGATGCGCATCACGCCTTTTCCCAGGCCGCTGGCATATCCGCCATCAGGAAGATGCCTCGTGTCTTTGACGCCGTGGCCGGTTCGACTTTGATCGATGATGCTGACTTCCCACTGCGTGGTACCGCTCATGATCGGAGCCGAGGGATCGCGCCGTCGCGGCCTATCCGCAACAAGCAGAACGTGCCCCGTGTCTGGGCCTGACTCGGGATCATCGGGGGGATACTCGATCGCGATGACAGCACCCGGCTGTACATCCTGGATAGCGCGGATCGATTGGAACTGGTTCTCATCGACGATCGCGTCGTGGTAGGTCTTGGCAAGCGGGCGCTTCGTGCCCAGCCATGCCTCAAGATCCTTCTCGGTCAATGGGTAAGCCCGCATGAGGAGCGCGTTTAGGAATCCGCTGCAGTCTGCTCGGCTCTCGTAGGCAGTCGCGCCATCGTAGCCCTTCCAAGTCACGATAATGGGTCGGTGCTGATAGCTGGTTGCTTCCAGCGGCAACATTTGCAGCAGTCGCTCAGCCCACTGTAGATGGGTCTCAGGCTTGGCTTCCCGACGAGAAGATACTGGGGGCATAGGAACTCCCTGCGGCTGGGCTGCGATCAGACGAAGGACTGCGGACACCCCACCCAAGGATTCGATCCGCAGGACCCGCGCGCTGACAACCTGCAGCCCTGTGCGTTCCTACATTTCGCCTTCACCGACTGGCTCCGTCGGCGCATAAACCACGAACGAAATCGGAGCGTTTGGATTGACCGTCACGACGATCGGATTCTCGTTCCGCAGAAGATCGATATACCGATCGAACTCTGCGTCTGTGCAGTACGCGACGCCTGTCTTCGTCGCTGCATCCCAGGAGTTCGTGCCGACCGTTCCACCGAAGATGAGGTACAGCCGATTCCCATCCGTACCGTAGAGATTGATTCGCGCCCGGCTGCCTGTGCCGTAGGGATACAGAAAAGGCGTATAGTTGGTGACCGTAAACTGGAACACAGGGAGCGGCATTGGGGCCTCCTCTTTCTTGCATCCCTCACGACCGATGTGAGTGGCACGATCCTGTGAAAGCAGGCGACGTGCCATCGCGAGATTCTGAAGTCCCCCTGGAGCCTCTGCTTTGCGGCTGTCCCCTCGGTCCCGCGAGCTTTTGGCATTGTCAGCCCTCAGGTAAACGGAAGCGGATCATCAGAAGTCGCCGGTACGTCATCTGCGAGATCGGTAGGAATTGCGTGAGCAGACCCGAGTAGCGCACATCCTGCGCAGCAGTTTCGTCAAGCGGGCCAAGGCTCGCGTCGCCCGCGCTCTCTGAGTCAGGCACCGCAGAAAAGGCCAGCAGGAAGCTGTGTACCAGCCAGGATGGATAGGACAGCGACTCGTGCAGCGCGTCGACCTTGCCGTCACGATCCAGGCGCCAAGCTGGGCCAGACGATCGCCCCGGCCGCAACGCGCTGGCCGCAAGCGGCCGGCCAAGAGCTGTACGAGCCGTGAGCCGACGGTCGGGTTACATAGACGATCGCCATCGGGTCCTTGAGATCGCGGCTATGGGGCCGACCAGATCACGGCGGGGATGGTGGTCACCGTGTAGCCGAAGCGGTCGATGGCGTTCTGCGCTTCTGCCTCGCTGAGCGTGTAGAAGTAGTCATCGCTCGCCGCGTTGTGCAGGCGCTGCAGAGCCTGTCCGCCGCAGAGGGGCGTCAGGCTCCAGTAACCCAGCAGCCGTCCGAGCGGCGCCTTGAGATCGCAGTCCTTGTTGCCGTGCAGGAAGTGGCGCCCGCTGTCTTTGCGGCACAGGTAGACCTCGTGCGAGCCGGGCACCGGGCGGGCGTAGATGTAGAAGTAGTTTGCGGCCTCTAGCACCCAGGGAGATGTCGTCGCTGCCGCCAGATCCGTAGTGTAGAAGTGGCCACCCGGCCCCGCCGCGCGGTGTACCCCAATGCGGCAGCCGGGGAGGGCGCCGTCGTCGCAGCGACCGTTGCAGTCGTCGTCGCTGCCGTTGCAGCTCTCGGCGGGCGGCTCGCACTCGGCGCGGGCTCCGACGCAGCGCACGCGGCCGCTGCTGCCACAGGTGGCTTCGCAACGCGCGCCCGTGATGCAGTCGGTGGCCTGCTCGCAGCCGTTTTCGACCCGCTGATCCGCGTCGACATAGCCGTCGCTGCAGGCGGCGATGATGCAGCGACCTCTGTCGCAGCCGGCAGTCGCGTTTTCGATCACGCAAGATCGGTCGCAGCCACCGCAGTTGAGCGGATCCTTGCTCGGATCGGTGCAGACCCGCCCGCAGCGCGCGAGTGGCCCGCAGTCGCCTGGGGCCCACGTCGTCAGATCGGGCAGTTCCGTCGGAGGATCGACGGGCGGTGGTTCGGCTTGGCAGGCTGCGTGGGTCAGCAGAAACGCGGCACAAAAAGCCCAGCGCTGCGACGGTACGGCGCGTGGCCGCGGTCTTATCGGGGTGCGCGTTCCGTGCGAGGCCTTGCGCTCATGCGTACGACGTTCGCCGCGGCTTTGCCCGAGCGGGTACGCGCTCACAGCAGCACCCCGTCGAGGGCGCGGGTGGTCTCGGCGCCGTTCCAGCCAAAGCGATCGACCGGCAGACCCAGGGCGCGCAGCGCGGTTAGCTGGGCTTTGCACAGGTTTCCGCCCGGCTCGCGCACGTGTACGCCGCGTCGCAACCGCCCGTTGGCGCCGCCGGCCAGCACGACTGGTAGCTCGCGGACCGAATGCTTCCAGCCTTCGCCATACTCCGAGACGCCCAAGATGCAGGCGGCGTCGAGCAGGGTCTTTCCCGTCGGCAGCCGCACCTTGGCAAGCTCGTCGAGCAGCAGGGCAAAGGCCTGCATTTGGTACAGCGTGATGCGGCGGATCTCTTGCCAACGTCCATCGTGGCAGACCTTGTGCATGTCATCGGCGACTCCGAGGTTGCGAAAGATATGCGTCGTCGCTGGCGCCGTCAGCATGAACGAAAAGACGCGCGAAAGACCACAGCTCAAAGCCAGCGCAAGAAGTTCTGCCAACATCGAGGTCTTCTTGTGCAGGTCGGTCTCACTAGCGGGGCGGGGCGGCACCGTACACGAGGTCTCGCCGGGCTTTAAGCGGCGCTGGATCTCAAACAGGTGCTGCAAGTGCGCATCCAGGCGGGCTCGATCACCGACGCCAAGCTGCTGCCTTAGCCCTTTGGCATCGTCGAGGACTGCGTCCAGTGCGCGCACGCGGCGCCCCGCATCGGCGAGGCTTCCGGGGGCGGCAAACAGCCGGTCGTACAGGTCGCCGGGATGCATCACTGGCGGATTCACCGAGTCAGGGCCGTTGTACGAGATGGCGTTCCAGTGACCGTACTCGTGAAAGCGCGCGGTGCTGACGCCAAGCTGAAGCGATCGGTAGCGCGGCGGCGAGGTGTAGAACAGCGGGTCGCGCGCCACGACCTGATCGATCGACGGCCGCAGCGCGGTCAGCGTGTGCGAGGGGTGATCAAAGCCCTCGCTGCGCGGGCGATCGCCGGTCAGCGCCACCATGAATCCGCGCATATGACCATCGCTTTGGCCAGGTGGCAGCGACGGGATCTCGGTCTTGGGCTCAAGCCCGCTGGCAACAGTGACCTGATGGCGGGATAGCGGCGCCAAGAGCTCGCTCGGCGTGTAGCCAGGGCCGGTTGTGCTCGGCGTCCACAAGTCGGGATGCTCGGCGGCCTCAGAGGTGTGCAGGCCATGCCAGGGGACTCCGTTGCCCCAGAAGAACACGCCGAACAGCGGCTCTGGCCCTTTGGCTTCGGCGGTGCTGCGACGCGAATCAAACATCGCCTCTAGCGCCGGCAACGAAAGCGAGACCGCGGCGCCGGCCACGGTACCGCGTAGAAAGCGGCGGCGGCTCAGCATGCGTCGATTCATGGCTGCACCTCCTGCGAGGCGAGGTAGCGGAAGCCTTCGCTCTGCACAAGCGCGACGATCAAACTGGCAAAGCGATAACCGGACTCGGCAAAGCGAGCTTCGAGCAGCGAGAGTGGCGCTTCGTCTCCCGACTGATCGAGGCGGGCGTTGGCGTGGCGATACAGCTGACGCACCAGGCAGCGCCCGACGTCTGCACTTTCGCGCAGCATGGCTCCTAGCTCTTTGCCGTCTCGATAGGGCTGACCTTCGACCTCGCTCTGGGTGTCGACGGGCAGGCCTTGATCGACGGGGCGATAGCCGCCAACCGGATCGAAGGCTTCAAACAGAAAGCCGGGCGGATCCATCATCGCGTGACAGCCTGAGCAGGCCGGGTTTTTGCGGTGCTCTTCCAGGCGCTGCCGCAAGGTGCGTGGCGGACCACCCATGCTGCCCAGGTCGAGGTTGACGTTGTCCGGCGGCGGCGGCACCAGCCGGCAGAGCAGGCGTTCCAGAATGTACTTGCCGCGCAGCGTCGGAGAAGACTCGGTGGGATGGGCATTCATGAGCAGAAAACCGCCCAAGGTCAGCAGGCCCGCGCGCGGGCCGTCGGCTGGAAGCTCGACGGGGACAAAGGTCACGGCGCTGGCACCCGGCGCGGCGACTTGATAGTGCGCAGCCAGCTCGGCATTGACGAAGGTACGACGCGTCGACAAAAGCTCGCGGATATCGGCGTCGCGGCGAAAGACGAGGTCATCGGTCAGCAGCTGTAGCTCGGTGCGCATGGCCGCCGCTAGCGTCGGGGAAAACGCCGGAAAGCGCGTGCGATCGCGGTCGACGCGCGACAGCGCACCCAGGTTCAGGAACTGATCGAAAAAGCTCTGAATCGTCTTGCGGGCGCGCGGCGACGCTAGCAGGCGCAGGGTCTCGCGGCGCAGGCTAGCGTCATCGACTAGCTCGCCTTGCTCAGCTGCGGAAAGCAGTGCCTCGTCGGGGCCAGAGTCCCACAGCAAGAACGACAGGCGCTGTGCCATGTCATAGGGGTCATGGCGCAGACGCGGTGACTGGCTGCGATCGTTGGGATCGGGCTCGCCCAGCTCGACGCGATACAGGAAGCGTGGCGACTGCAAGAGACCATAGATCGCCGTGCGCAGACCGCGATAGATGTCACCCTCTGACGTGTCGTTGACCACGGCCAGCCAGCGTGCGATGTCGGCATCGCTCAGCGGGCGGCGGTGCAGCTTGAGGCCGATGCGGCGGACAAAGGTCTCGACGCAGAAGTCATCGCTGCGCAGCGGCTGGCAGCCGACCAGGGCACTGCGCCGGTCGACATCGTCAAAGATCAGGTCGGTGATGCGGGCTGCTGCATCGGCGTACTGCTCGACCCCGGCTTCGGACAGCGTCGTCGTTGCGGCCCCGATCGAATAGAACAGGTAGGGGTTGGTGTCTGGCTCTAGCGCGACGGCGGGCAGCACGCCCCCGAAGGTGTCTTTGAGCACGTTGCGGTACTGCTGCGCGGTCAGACGCGGCATCACTGCTGGCGCCGGAACAAAGGTCGATCGGGTCAGATTTTCCGACGGCGGCGAGCAAGCAGCAGCCGAGAGGGCCAGCATCAAGATCGCATACATGGCACGCATGTGCGCGAACATAGCCGGACCGACTTTTTCCGGTTGGCTTTTTCCGTGGTTCCAGCACGACAGCGCACTGGAGCCACTTTGCCAATAGTCCGCCCTTCGTCTGCCGCAAACGCTCAGCGCCACGCGCCTCTGCCTCGACAAAGGCGAAGCCAAGATCGCCGCTTCAAGCCGATGCACATGGGCCTAGACGCGGTCTGATGAATGGCCTGCCGGGCGTGCGCCCCTTTTTGCGCAGCGCAGGGATGCGCAGGCCGCTTCGGGCTCCACATCGTCAGAGCTTGCTCGACAGGTGAAGTCCTGCGATGCCGGCGATGATGGTTGCTAGCGAGACGAGCTTGGCCGGGGTGATGGGCTCTTTGAAGTACGCCATACCGACGAGCGCCACCAGCGCCGTCCCGAGCCCCGCCCAGATGGCATACGCCACACTGATTTCGAGCTTGCGCAGCGCCAGCATGAACGAACCAAAGCAGGCCCCATAGAACGTGAAGGCCAGCACGGTCGGTACGATTCGCGTGAGGCCGTGTGAGAGCTTCATGCAAGTTGTTGCGCAGACTTCAAGCAGAATG
This sequence comes from Myxococcales bacterium, assembly GCA_016794505.1. GTDB lineage: Bacteria > Myxococcota_A > Polyangia > Palsa-1104 > JAEUJZ01 > JAEUJZ01. Next base: position 92,045 of record JAEUJZ010000014.1, on the reverse strand, counting down.
GCCAAGCCCAGGAACACATAGCTCATGCGCTGGTCTTACCATCGCTTGGTACCGCTCGTCAGACCGAAGCGAGTCGCGCTTCGGAGGCAAGTTCTTCCTCTCACGATCTCTCAGCAGCTGGGCACGTTTCGTCTTTGCGTCTCGACGTGCAGCACAAAGCTGCTTTCGCACGGACGTTAGCTGTGATGCGACTTGTCGGCTCTGCTTGCACTCCTCAGCAAACGGGCCTTCGCCGCTCCATGTCCCGTGCCGCTGGTCCGTTCGTCTCGCTTCTTCTCCGGCTCCGCAATGCGTCGCTTCGCTGCACCGAGCAATATCGCGTTCCCAGCGGCGACGGCGTCGCAAAAAAGCGGCTCCATCTTCCGCTGCTCGCGCTTCTAATACTCGCGGATTCTCTGGGGCATTTCGCCTGCGCGCTTGCGGATGCGTCTTGAGCCAGCCCCAGGGTGGCCGACCTCCTAAACAGCATCCGCTCACTCTCTTCAGATAAGCGGGAAACTCTGGCCGCCACCGTCGGTGGGAAGCGGCAAGGAAAGCCATGTTCCTCCTTTTCCCTGCGCGTTCCTAGGACTTCGTATGCGCGCGATTTCTCGGCGATTTTTCGATTGTGTAACGTTCATCAGGACATGAAGACCGACAACGTGCTGGTCAGTCGCGATGGGCGCGTGGCCATCACCGACTTTGGCATCGCAAGCGCACTGTCGGAGCCCGGCTGCAACCTGCACGCCGGCTCGCCGATCAGCGGCACGCCTGCGTACATGTCTCCCGAGCAAGCGCGTGGCTATGGCCGCATCGATACGCGCGCCGATCTGTATGCGCTGGGCGTCATGCTGTTTCAGCTGTACACCGGTCGCCTGCCGTTTTTCGGCGACAGCGCGATGGCTGTGACCTTGGCGCGCTTGTACGAAGACCCGCAAGATCCGCGCAGGCTGCGCAGCGATCTGGAAGATCCGCTCGCCGAGCTCGTGCTGCGCTGCCTGCGACGCGATCCCGAGCAGCGCTTTCAGACGGCTTTGGACGTGTCGGCGGCGCTCGATGCGCACACGCCAAACGGACCGACGCTGCGCCAGTACCTGCAGACCCGCTTGCCGCGGCGCGAAGCCGGGGGCTTTTTGGGCGTGGACAAGACCGCGGCCTTGCCGGGCAGCGAGCGAGCCGAGCACACGAGCACCGCTGCGCAGGCCCTGACCGTTGACTCGGACCAGCTGCCCCCCTTGGCGACGCCCGCGCGGACGGCCGATCCGTTTGAGCTGACCGTTGCCGTGCTGCCGTTCCGCTTCACCGAGGGCGAGACCGATGCCTATCAAGCCTTTGGTCTGACGGAAGCGGTCATCCATCGGCTCAGCGAGTCACCGGGGCTGCGCGTCATGGGCTTTGGCATTGTGCGCAGCCTGCCGCGTGTTGAAAACGATGCCGAATCGCTGGGCCGACAGCTGCTGGTCAAGGCTGTCGTCGATGGTTCTCTGCGTCGCGTCGATGGCGGTCTGGAAGCCTCGGTGCGCTTGCTGGATATCGACAGTCGACTGCAGTTTGCGGCGCGTACGATCGAGCGCAAAGACGGCAATATTTTGGCCTTGGCAGCGACCCTGACGGCGCACATTTGCTCGCTGCTAAGCATTCGCAGCGAGCGGCAGACCGGGACCATGCAGCCGCAGCTTCTCGACGATCCGCAGGCCATGGATCTGTATCTGCGAGCGCGGCATCAGTATCACCGCCTGAGCGTCAGCGGCATCGCCAAGAGCTGTGAGCTGTTTGAACAAGCGCTGCTGCTGTGCCCCGATGAGCCGACGATCTTGACCGGCTATGCCAAGGCGCTGGTGCGCAGCGGCTTCTTTCTCGACGTGCGCTCGATGGAGCGAGCCGTGGGCGTGGCAGAGCGGGCTGCGCAGCTCGCTACAGCGAGTGGCGAGCCGCAGCTGGCCCTGGCCTTGGTGCAAGTGCAGCAGGGTCAGCTTGCACAGGCGGCGCGCACGCTGCGTCGCACCTTGGCCTGCTCGCCCAACCTGCTGTCGGCACACGAAGTCGTGGGCTCGCTGCTCGGCGAGACAGGGCCGCTTGATGTGGCGACCCGCCACCTCAATGCAGCGCGCATGGGCGAAGGGTTTTCGGCGCAGCTTCGCGCGGCGATGTCGCGTGCGCTCATCTTGCAGGGTCAGGTCGAAGCGGGCCTGGCGATCTTTGACATTGAGCGGGCCGAGCCGGCGTATGGGCGCATGGCGTTCATGGGGCTCAGCCGCGTCTTGGGCTGGCTGGATCAGCCCGAGCGGGCGCAGCGGCTGTTGTCGCATCCGCTGCTGCAGCGACCGGAATATCAAGAGCCGCGCACCCGCCTAGAGTTCGTCTCTGGACGCGTGCGCCCGCGGGCTGAAGATCTGCTGCCGGGGTTTTATGGCAACCAGGCGCTGAGCCAGCGCGCACGCATGTTTTCCCATCAGCTGTTGACCGAGTTTCACTGCATCCTGCGCGAGTACGAACCCGCGCTGAGCCAGCTTTCGGCGGGAGCAGAGGCTGGCCTCATCGACCTGATGTGGCTGGAGCGGTGCCCGCTGCTTTCACCGCTGCGCACGATGCCGGGATACGAAAAATCGCACGAGCAGATTCGCAAGCGCGCGTTGGATGTGCAGCGGGCGTTTGGGCTGGCCGATGGGGCCGCTGAACAGACCACTGAGCTGCCGGCGATCGAGCACCCATCTTCCCCGTATTAGTTTCACGATAAGATCGGATGTGGCGGCGTCATCGCGGCGGGCGCCCTCGGGCCGGCTGAATCGCTTGACGGCCTACAGGGGCTTACAGAGAATGCCCGTGCCCTCAAGGAGGCTGCCATGAAGACCTTAGCTCGTACGGTAACTTTGTTCGCTGCCCTCGTCGCTCCGACGATGGCGTTGATTGGTTGTGCGCCCGATGCCGATGCCGACCTCGATCTGGACTCGCTGCCGCTTTACAGCGTCGATGAGGAAAAGGCCGATAGCGCCAGCAGCAGCCAGGTGGTCTGGGTGCGTCCCATGCCTGGCCCCATCGCCTGCATCATTCCGCCCTGTCCGACGGCAGAGGTGCGCCAAGTCAACAGCAGCAGCGTCGAGCCGATCTATCGCTTTGACTGGCGTGGCCTCAAGCTGAGCGCGCAGCAGGTCAAGGATGCCGAGGCGCAGCGCGCCAACATGCTGATCTCGGGCAAGCGCACGACGGCGACGGCCTATGGTCAAAAGGTGACGGTGCTGCAGGTGTCGCGCGCCAGCGTTCAGGTCAGCGACAAGACCAGCGACAACTTCGACGCCGATCGCTATTACACGGTGAAGAGCAACACGACGGTCTGTGTCATGGATCCGTGCCCGACGCTGACCGCGCAGCTTCTAAACCAGCCCAAGGCGTCGCCGTCGCAGTGGACGGGCGTCGACCTCAAGCGGCTTGAGCTTTCGCAGAGCCAGAGCGCGGCGCTGCAGAGCGAGATCAAGACGGGCTCGGTGTACCTGAGCGTCACCGCGGCGCAGAACCAGGTGGCGCAGGCCAGCCAGGCGTTCCGTCCGTTCCTCGCCCCGCCGCTGCGCTAGCGGACAGCCGTGGCCCGCAAGGGCACACGCGCGCGGGGGCGCGCTGCGGCGCCGCTTATTGCGCCGTGATGCTGAAGTACTTGGCCTCGGGGTGGTGACAGAGCAGGGCCGCTGTCGACTGTTCGGGGACGATCTGAAACTCTTCGGACAGCGACAGGCCGATGCGCTCGGCGCCAAGCAGGCGGAACAGCGGCACGTGATCTTCGAGCCGCGGGCAGGCGGGATAGCCAAAGCTGTAGCGGCTGCCTTGATAGCCCTGCCCAAAAAGCTGCTCGATCAAGGGCGCGTCAAACGCCGAGATGCCTAGGTCATGGCGCGCTCGCTTGTGTACGAACTCGGCCAGTGCTTCGGCGGTCTCGACAGCAAGGCCGTGGAAGTGCAGGTAGTCGTCGTAGCGATGCTTTTCAAACAGCCGCGCTTCCGTCTGGGATGCGATGGCGCCGACCGTCACAACGCTGACACCGACGACGTCGTAGCCTTCTTTTTCTGCGACCTCGCGCCTGCGGAAGAAGTCGCTGATGCACAGGCGGCGGCCCTGCGGCTGGCGCGGAAATGCGAAGCGTTCAGCGACGGCAAAGGGCGTCGCGCTGTCCGGTGGATGCAGCACCACGAGATCGTTGCCGTCGGCATAGCAGGGGAAAAAGCCATAGATTGCCTGTGGCTCTAGCCACTTGCGCTCGATGACGCGCTGACACCAGAAATGGAACTTGGGCTCGACGGTCTCGGCGACAAAGTGGCGGTACTCGGCCTCGACGCGACGGCCGCGTCGGTACTGCCACTGGCCACGGAACAGCACGCGGCGGTTGATGAACGGAAAGACCTTGTTCAGATCGAGCTCGCGCGGGCCGAGCACGCGTGTGCCGAAAAAGGGCGGCTTGGGAATGTGCTGCGCAGGCGGTACATCCGACGGCACATACTCGACGGCCAGGGCCATGGCGGCCTCTTCGCGCTCGGTTCGCAGCAGGGCCTTTTGCGCCGTGCGGGCCTGCATTTTTTTGCGGCCGGGTCCTGTCAGCGTGCGCGCTTCCGGCGCGACGTGACCGCAAAGCTCGTCCATCAAGCGCAGGCCGGTGAAGGCATCGGCGCCGTAATAGACCTCGCCCGTGCGGTACGCCGACGAGAGCGCGCCTTCGACATAGCCGCGCGTCAGGGCCGCGCCCCCACACAGGACGGGAATTGACAGCCCGCGGCTGGCCATCAGCTCTAGGTTTTCTTTCATCACCACCGTCGATTTCACCAACAGACCCGACATGCCGATGGCGTCGGCTTTTTCGCGCTCGGCCGCGTCCAAGATCGTGTCCGCTGGCTGCTTGATGCCCAGGTTCAGTACGCGATAGCCGTTGTTCGACAGAATGATGTCGACGAGGTTCTTGCCGATGTCGTGGACGTCGCCTTTGACCGTGGCGAGGACGATGACGCCTTTTTCGCTGCCTTCGATCCGCTCCATAAACGGTTCCAGATAGGCGACCGCGGTCTTCATCGTCTCGGCGGACTGCAGCACGAACGGAAGCTGCATCTGACCCGAGCCAAACAGGTCACCGACCTTCTTCATGCCTTCGAGCAGGATCTTGTTGATGATGTCGAGCGGCCTGTAGCCAGCATTCAGCGCCTCTTCCAAAAGCGTCTCGATGCCGAGCTTCTTTCCGTCGATGATGCGGCGGGCCAAGCGCTCTTCCAGTGGGCCGGTCTCACCGAGCGCACTGCCCGATTCGGCCTTGGCATCGGCAAAGCGCGACATGAACGCGAACAGCGGATCGTACCCTTCGCGCCGCTGGTCATAGATCAGATCGCGCGTCACCTGAATGTCGTCGGGCGAGAGCTTCGCCAAAGGCAGGATCTTGGCCGGACTTACGATCGCAGCGTCGAGCCCAACCTGAATCGCTTCGGCCAAGAACACCGAGTTCAAGATCTGTCGGGCATACGGCTTCAGACCAAAGCTGACGTTGCTGACACCGAGCACGGTCTTGACGCCGGGCAGCGCCTCTTTAATACCCTGCACGCCTTCCAAGGTCTGGATCGCGGCGTCGCGGCTGTCGGCATCGCCCGAGCCGATCGTAAACGTCAGCGGATCAAACAGAAGCGCGCCGGGATCGATGCCCCAGCGACCGCAGGCGATGTCATACAGGCGACGGGCCACCGCGATCTTGCGCGCAGCGGTCTTGGCCATGCCTTCTTCGTCGATGGTCAGCGCGATCAGGCCAGCGCCGTACTCGCGCGCAAGCTGGCAGATGCGGTTGGCTTTTTCTTCGCCGTCTTCCAAGTTGACCGAGTTCACGATCGCGCGCCCGCCGAGCATCTTGAGCGCCGCTTCCAACACATCGAGCTGCGTCGTGTCGATGACCAGGGGCAGGTTGATCTGCGTTGAGTACCGCCGCAGCACTTCCTGCATATCGCGCACTTCATCGCGGCCGACATACGCGACGCAGACATCGATCAGGTGTGCGCCTTCGGCGATCTGTTCGCGGCCGATCTCGACCAGGCCATCGAAGTCTTCGCGCAGCAAAAGCTCGCGGAATTTCTTGCTGCCGTTGGCGTTGCTGCGCTCGCCGATGATCAAAGGCGGTGGATCCTGACGCAGGTTCACCGACAGATACAGCGACGTGGCCTGCGATGGACCTGGCTGCGGGCGCGCGGCGGGGCGCGGCGTCTTGCCATCGGGACCGCGCAGGCGCTTTGACAGCGCGGCGATGTGCGCGGGGTTGGTGCCGCAGCAGCCACCGATCAATGCGACGCCATAGTCGCGCACGAAGCGCTCGTGATAATCGGCCAAGCTCTCGGGCGTCAGGTCGTACTTGGCGACGCCGTTTTCGTTGCGGGGCAGGCCGGCGTTGGGCAGCACCGATACCAAGCGCGCCGCGTTTTCGCCCAGGAAGCGCACGTGCTCGTGCATCAGATCGGGGCCGGTGGCGCAGTTTAGGCCAATGACATCGATGTCCAGCGCTTCCAAGGCGGGCAGCGCCGCGGCGATCTCGGTGCCGATGAGCATGGTGCCGGTCGTCTCGATCGTCACCTGCGCGATGATCGGCACTTCGCGGCCGGCAAGCTGCATGGCGCGACGAGCGGCCAAGACCGCACACTTGACGCCCAAGATGTCCTGCGCCGTCTCGATCTGCACGATGTCGATGCCGCCCACCAGAAGGCCATGGATCTGCGTCACGTACGATGCGAACAGCTCGTCGTATGGCAGGTGGCCCAGCGATACCAGCTTGGTGGTCGGCCCGACGGATCCAGCGACGAAGCGCGGAAAGTGCGGGCTGCCTTTGGTGAACTCGTCGGCGACCGCGCGGGCGATGGCTGCTGAGCGGCGCGACAGCTCAAAGGCCTCGTCCGCGATCGCGTACTCGCCGAGCACCAGCGGCGTGCTGCCAAAGCTGTTGGTCTCGACGACATCGGCCCCGGCGGCGAAGTACTGACGATGGATATCGGCGATGACATCGGGACGGGTGCGGCACAGGATCTCGGGGCAGCCCTCTTTGCCTTCATAGTCCGCAATCGTCAGGCGGGCGCGCTGGATCATGGTGCCCATGGCACCGTCGCAGATCAGCACGCGATCGAGCATCGCGGCCAAGACGGGAAACTGCCCGGCCCGCTGGTTCAAGCTCCAGTGCGGACGCGGGGCAGATGTGGACGGGGAAGCACAGTCTTGGGATGCATGGCTAAGCGATTTGGTCATATGCCGCGAAGCTAGCTGAAAGCCCGCGCCCGGTAAACAGCGCCGCGCAGTCAGACCGTCGTACGCACACCGTGCGGTTTCGCAATCCGCGTGGCGTAGCTGCGCTCGGAACCGATTTTTGTGCGCATCGAGTCGGCAGGTTCCTAGCGCTGCCGCCTAGTTTTTCGCGTCGCTTGGCGGCGGCGTGTCCGTCTGAGAAGGCCACAGAAGGTGGAGCAGGGCGGGCAGGATCAGGAGCGCGACGAGCAAGCACAGAAGAACCGACAGCGCTCCGGCTAGGCCGAGGTGGCGCAGGCCCAAGAAGTGCGCGGGGATCAGGCCCGCAAAGCCGGCGATGGTGGCCAGCGAGGTCAAGATCACGGCGCGACCGATCGTTGATAGAACGCGCGTCGGATTGCGCGTGGCGGGCGGCTCGCTTTCGTGGCGATGAACCATAAAGATGTGATCGTCGATGCCATAGCCAATGCACAGCGGGATCGCGATCAGGTTGTACAGGTTGAGCGGAATGCGCAGCAGCGCCAGCGCCGCCGCAAACACGGCCCAGGCGACCGAGAGAGGCAGCAGCACGGCGAGCAGCGGGCGCAGGCGCCGGTAATAGATCGCAAGCAGCAGCACCACGGCCACCACCGAGGCCAAGCTGACGCGCAGAAGATCCACGGACAGCAGCGCGCGGAGCTCGTGTTCCAAAAGCGGCAAGCCGGTGATCGCTCCGCCCAGCGCAGGATCGAGGGTCTGCGCCTTCAGCGCAGCCACGGTTTTGTCCAGCTGTTGATCGACGGGCACGAACAGGTACAGCGCCACCAAGCGCTCGCCACTGGGAAGATCGGCGACGTGGGTTCGGACCAAGAAGCCAAGCTCGGTGGCGGCCAAGCCGGACAGGGAAAGTGGGCTGGGGTTCCGACCGGCGCGCTCCATGCGTGAAAGCGCGTCGGCGAACGGGGCGGTATCAAAGCCTGCGTCGCTGAGCGCCTGTGCAAAGCGCGCCGCCACGGACGGGAGATCCAGCTTAGCCAGGCGCTGCATGCGTGCCTGTTGTGTCGTCGCTGAGGGTACCAGGGCCGAGACCGACTCATAACCGCGCAGGCTGCCTTGCGTGCGCAGGGTCTCGACGGCGGCGTGCCAGCGATCGGCGCGCACAAGAGCGCGCTCGTGGTCGGTATCGGTCAGCAGTACGACCATGAAGCGCTGCTGTTCACCGAAGCGCCGCGAGAGCTCGACCTGCGTAAGAGCCGGCGGCATATCGCCAGGCTCTAGCGCGAACAAGCGCTCGGAAAACTGCACGCGACGGGCCCATGGGATGGAAAGAAGCAGCAGCACGGCGGAGAGTGCAAGCACGCTGCGCGGTCGCTGGCTGCCCAAGCGACCGAGAGTCGACAGCAGGCCGCGGTCCAGCGACTTTATGGCCAGCGGACGCCACCACAAGCGCGGCGGCAACAGCATGAGCAGCGCAGGAAAGACCGTCAGCATGGCCACCGCATTGAGCAAAAGCCCCAGCCCGGCCAGCACACCGAGCTGGTTCAGTCCTTGGTAATCGCTGAGGCCGCAGGCGATGAACACAGCGGCCGGTCCCAGCGTCGCGACAATCGAGGGCCCAGCCAGCTTGGCGACGACGGCGCTGACCGTCGAAGGAAAGTCCTGGGCGCTGCCCTGTGAAGTGGCCGACTGGCAGAGCTCTTCGCGCAAGCGGCTGTAGAGCTGAATCGGCAGGTCGATACCGATGGCGACCAAGATGCTTGAAAACGCCATCGACACGCCCGACAAGCGGCCGAACAAAAACGTCGCGGCGACGGCGGTCCACAGGCCGGCAAAGCCCAGCGGAATCAGGACCCACGGCAGGATGCGCAGCGAGCGGAAAAACAAGGCAAACAGCAAGAGCACGGCGCCCACCGACAGCACCGTGGATCGTGTCATGTCTTGCTCGATCCAGTTTCGGTAATACGGCGGAAAGGCGTACGCGCCCGTAAAGCCGACGCGCAGGCCGGGATGGGCTTCGTCGGAAAACTGGGTGATCTGGGGATTGCTGCCCAGCGGGCCCAAGCGGCGCAGCCACGTCGCAAGCCAGCTTTGTTCTGGCTGCGTCGCGGGCTCGGCACCCAAGCGGCGGGCGAGGGCGATGGCATCGCGCATCAGCGCATCGCCGCGCTGAAAGTCCATCGGCGCAAAGCGCGGGCGCACCTTCAAAATCAGTGCGCTGCCATCGGCGGTGCGCAGATAACCGCTCTGAGCGTCGACGGGCAGGCCGCTTTGTGCCTGCAGACGCGATGCGACGCGCGGGATCAGCTCCAGCGGATCTGTGGTCAGAAGCGGAGCCATGGCGCTGCCACCTGGCGCCGAGATCAAGCCACGCAGACGCGAGGCTTGCTGCGTAAGTCCTGCCGGCGAAACGCGCCGCTCTAGCTCATCGAGATCGGCGTCGTTGAGCAGCAGGAACAAGTGGTCACGCAGATAGCTCAGCGAGCCCATGCCGATGCGATGCGTGACCTGCTGCACATCGGGGTGCTTCAGCAAGGCGGCGGCGTAGTCGTCGGCGAAGCTCGGCAGGCGTTCGCGATCGGCGGCGCTGCCTGCGGTCACCAAGACGATCAGCTCTTGCCCAGCCCCCAGATCGCGGGTGAAGCGGGCGAAGGTCTGCGCGGCTTGCGACGAGCGCGGCAGCATGTCGATCAGATCGCCCTGCAGGTTCAGGCGGCGCAAAAGCGGCAGGCAGACAAGCGACAGCAGCGTGAGCGCACACAGCAAGCGGCCGGGCCGCGAAAGCAGCCGTTGGGTCAGACGAGCCAGCCAGCTTGGGGGACGCATCGATTCAGCGGGCGATACAGGGGAAGTCTGCGTCATGTCCGCATCCGTTCCGCAAGAGGTCGAAAGATCATGCGCCGGGCCCGAGCAGCGCCGCTCCGCAGGCAATGGCGCTCTGGGGCGATAGCGCGTCCTCGGTGGGCAGCGGGCGTGGCTCGATCGGCAGCAGGGCCGAGATCAGGCGACGAAACAGCGGCATCTCGGCGCCGCCTCCCGAAAGCAGAACCGCTGACAATCGGCTGCCGGAAAATGCGGTCTTGCGCTGCACAATCTCGACGCACTCCAGGCTGCGGCGCAGCTCGTCTTCGACCAGAAGCTCAAGCTGTTCGCGGGAAAGCTCGGCTTCTAGATCCAAGCTGGCATCGCCGATGTGCAGGATCTCGGGCAGGCGCACGGTCGTCGTCTCGCGCTGGCTTAGCGTGTGCTTTACCCACTCGGCAGCCATGCGCAGGCGGGCCAGGGCCTTGCGGCTGCCTTGCGGCGACACGCCGAACTCGCGCTCGTACAGATGCGACAGGTGGCTGACGATATGTGCGTCGCAGACCTCGCTGCCGATCGCCACGGCGCTGCTGCTTTTGATCACCAGCGCCGCCGGCTTTTCGGCAGGTCGTGTCGAAAGCGGGGAATCAGCGGCCAGGGTGTAATCGATCAGATCGACGCGCTCGATGTCGAGAGGCAGCGGGCGCTCGCCTTCTCGCTCGACGATCGCGGCCTCGCAGGCGCGGGCGCCCAGATCACAGACCAGGATCTGTTCACCGAGCTGCACGTCGGCGGGTGCAATGCCATAGGCCGCGACCACGGCTTCGGGTTCGCGCACCAATCGAATCTGACGAAAGCCAGCCAGCATGGCGGCATCGCGTACCGCGGCTTGCTGATCGGATGTGAATTCACAGGGCACAGCCAGTGTGATGTCGTGGACCGCGTGACCGCAGCGCGTCTCGGAGAGTTCGCGAACCTGGGCCAGAAGCACCGCGGCAAGCTCCTGCGGTGAAAAGCTCTGTCCGCCCAAGAGCACGCGCTGGCTGGTGCCCAGCAGGCGTCGCAAGCGGGCCACGGCGCGATCCGGCTCTAGCAAGAGCTGGTTCTTGGCGCTGTCGCCGACATGCAGCCGGCCACTCTTGTCGATGCCTACCACGGCTGGCAGCGCCCGCCGCCCCGTCAAGGTCTCGACGAGGACCGGCTTGCCGTGGTCGATGTATGCGGCCCGCAGGTTGGTCAGGCCAAAGTCTACGCCGATGCGCATCGCGGTCTCGAAAGGGGTCTCAAAACGGGCCCCACTCTACCCGAAACGCTGTGGCCTGCGCGTCGTTTGCACGACTGCACGACTGGGGGCGCGCTTAGCTTGGGCTGCGGGCATCGCGCAGCGTAGCCAAGGCCACCGCCACCCCCAAGACCAGGATCGCGCTTACGACATAGGGTGCGTGGAAGTCGACATCAAACAAGGCGCCTGCGATCACGGGACCGACGGCCCGCGCTCCTGCTGACAGCGACTGATTGACACCCAAGATGCCGCCCTGCATCGACGCGGGGGCATGGCGCGAGATCAGCGTCGATGTACTCGGCAAAAGCAGACCCTGGCCGGTTGCCATGATCAGCATCACGCCGCCCAGACAGATCAGCTTGGGGGACCATGGAATGGCGAAGAGCGCGACGGTTAAGATCAGCGAGCCGATGAGCGCGACGCGGCGCTCTCCCAAGCGGGTCACCAGGCGTCCGACGACACCGCCTTGCACGATGGCCAGCACGATGCCGATCGCGGCAAAGAAGCGACCCATGGTGGCTGGACCCAGGTCGAAGCGCTGCTTGCCCAGCAGGGCGAAGGTCGCTTCCATCCCGACGAACGCAAACGACGTCACAAAGCTCGCCAGAAGCAGGCGACCGATCACGGGCTGCGATAGCGCATACAAAAGCGACACGCGGCGGCTGCGTCGTCGCTGATCTGCCAGCGCTGCGCCGCTTGGTTTTTCGTCGAATTCTGTGCCGTCGTGTGCCGCATGCAGGCTGGGCTCTTTCAGAAAAAGAAGGGCCAAGAACAGATCGAACACCGACAGACCGGCCGCAAGGAACGACGCGGCTGAAAAGCCAAAGCGCGACATCTCGGCTCCGACGAAGGGGCCGAGCACGAAGCCCATGCCGATCGAGGCGCCGATCAGGCCCATGTATTTGGCGCGGTCCTTCGGCTCGGTCACGTCGGCAACATAGGCCTGGGCCGTAGCGATGCTGCCGCCGAAAAGACCGGCCAAGGCGCGGCTGGCGATGAGCTGCCACAAGTTTTGCGCCAGGCCCGCCCCGGTGAATGCCAGGGCCGATCCGATCAGGCTGATCAGCATGACCGGCCGTCGCCCATAGCGATCCGACAGCCGTCCCAGCAGCGCCGCGCCAAAGAGCTGTGCGAACGAAAACGCGGCCAAAAGCACGCCGACCCAGGCCCCGCTGGCACCGAACTTCAGCGCGTAAAACGGCAGCTGCGGCAGGATGATGCCGAAGCCCAAAAGATCGAGGAACACCGTCAGATAGACCACGCCCAGCGCCCGCATCGGCGTCGGTCCGTGTTCGATCTTTCCGTCGGAGGAAGGAGAGGAAGGAGGGCTCGACAAAGGCAGGCTTTCAGGCTTTTTCGCCGCCAGAAGGCAGCGATGAAGAAGGCGGAGATCCAGCGCCTGCATCGCTGGACGCCTCGGGCTTCTTATCGTCTTTGGCGTCGCTGGCGGACCCAGCGGGCAGGGCCTTGGGTGCGCCCGGCGAGCCGGCAGCGAGCAGGCCCATCTTTTTCTTGAGCTCGTTCAGCGCCATGTCAGCCGGCGTCTTTTTCGCCTCCAGCGCGCGGAAGCGCTGCGTCAGCGTGTCGCCTTGCAGCTCACCGGCCAGCTCGCTGTTGGCTTCGGCTTCGGCCTCGATGGCTTCGATCTTTTCCGCCATGCGATCAAACGTGTCGAACGCCGATGTATCCGACAGACCGGCCATCGTCGTTTGAATGGCCTTCTGCGCCTCGGCCCGCTTCTGCCGCGCGATCAGGATGTTTCGCTTGCGCTTGGCTTCTTCGATCTTGTTGTTGAGCACGCGAAGCTGCGACTTCAGCTTCTCAACGGCATCTTTCTGATGCACCCACTGGCCTTCAAACTGGTTGGCCAGCTCTTCGTGTTCCTTGGCGCGCATCAGCGCATCTTTGGCTAGCTCGTCGTCGTTGGCCTGCACGGCGAGCATGGCCTTGCGCTCCCACTCTTTGGCGTGGTTGACCTGCTCATCCCACTGCTTCTTCAGCCGCTTTTCATCGCCGATCGCGACCGCGACCTGTTTCTTTGCCTCGACGAGCTGCGTCTTCATGTCGACGAGGACTTGGTTGAGCATCTTCTCGGGGTCTTCTGCCTTCGAGATCAAGTCGTTGAGGTTCGACTTCAGCAGTGCCCCTAGACGAGAAAACAGCCCCATAGTGTGTCCTTGTGATGTGGCTAAGCTGCACAGTGCAGCGAATATCCGCTTTGAACGCTAGTGACGCCCGGTGCGATCTCGGTCTTGAAACTTGGTCAAGCGACTGTGATGCGAGGCCACAGCCAGGGTGATGTCATCGATGCTGGCTGCAAACTCGTTGAAGTCCAGGTTTTCGATCTGCAGCGCGTCCGAGATGACGATCGCATCCCCCTCGACACCGTAGGCGCCGTGCATCATCTCGCTGGCGTTGAGCTCAAGCAGCGTGCGGAACAGGTCTTCGCGATGCTGGCGCGGCATGTCCATCACTTTGACGCGAAACACCAGCACCGGACCGGACAGCGTGATCACCAGCTTGTCGATGCCATCCAGTCCTGAAATCACCCAAGTTCCCTCGCGCGGTTCGTCGAAGCGAAGGTCCATCTTGCGCAGAAATGCGCGAATGTCGTCGTAGCCTTTGGCCATGTAGGTCTCCGGTCTAGCGAGGGTAGTCAGAAACCCCCGGCAAGACAAGCAATGGCTGGTCGCTCGGCGGGGCTGTTGGGCCTTGGTTACGACGCGAAAGCGGCGGAGCTGGGCGTGTCTGGGACGAAGGCGGTGGCCGGCTTCACAGCGGCCTAGTCAATGACGTTGATGCGGCTTGGCGGCTCGGGGGCGGCTTGCGGGGCAGGGGCTGGTGCCGCGGGTTCTGGAACGGCGGGCGCGGGGACCGCAGGTGGGCTGGCCACCGGGGCAGGGGCTGCCGGGGCAGCGGGCGCGGCGGGCGCGGGACGTGTACCCACTGCCGTGGTGCGGGCGCCGGCATTCCAGGCCGGGCGGGCGCCTGCGTTATAGCCAGGTCGACCCGCGGGCACGGCACCAGGGCGGGCAGGCCAGGGTGCGCGGGCGGCAGGCTTGGCAAGGGTTGGATTCCTGGAAGGTGCTGGCGCAGCTACGGTCGGCGCCGGGCTGGGGATCACCGGGGCGGTCGCAGGCAGCGCAGAACCGGCGGCTGCAGGCAAGCCGGGCGCCGTCGCGGTGGCCGCTGGTGCGGCTTCAACAGCGACGGGGGCATTGGGCGTGGTGACGGTGGCTGGCTCGGGCGGTTGGCTCGCGGGGGTGGCAGCGGGCAAGGCGGGGATCGTGCCCGTCGCAGCACCAAGCGGCGGAGCGGTGACAGCGGCACTGCCGGGGCCGATACTGGGACCCTCGATAGGGCTTGCGGCCGGGCCGATGCTGGGCAGCGCGGAGGGTGCTGCAGCCGGGGGCGCGATCGTTGGCAGGCGCGCCGATGTGGCGGCTGGCGTGGCGCCTCGGCTGGCTGCACCGTGTCGACGCTCAGCAAGGTGCGTCTGACCGAGCCACAGCAGGCAGGCGGTCGACAGCGCGATCGTCGGTACGGCCAAGAAAACCCATAGCTGGCGCGTTGGACCGCGGTGGCGCAGCGCGTCGCTGCTGACCCCGCTGTTGCCGACCAGGTGGCCGGTGACATGCACCGAGTATTCGCTGCCTGGCTCTAGCGTGCGGAACAGCGAGCGCGGCGGCATCGAGGGCAAGGCATCGGCAGTCATGGCGGCGGCGACCGGTGCGATGCGATCGCTGTTGCCTCCGCGCTGGGGTGTCTGCACCACACCGCTGCTGATCCGGCCCGAGCGGGCGCTGGCCGGCTGTTCTCCAGAAGACGAGGCCGAGCGACTGGAGGGCGCAGAGGAGGCAGAGTGTCGCCCCGATGCACCGCCACCCAAGCTGCCCTGCTGCAGTCGCAGCGAGCCGGACATCGACGAGGCAGAGCCGCTGCGTCGCGAGAAGTCCATGCCCGTCAGCGCCGGCACACCGTCAGACGAACGACTGAGTACCAGTCCAATCGGCGGCAGACCGTCGAGAGCGCGCAGGAAGTCCTGCACGGTGTCGAAGCGATCTTCCTTGTTCTTCGCCATCGCGCGCTCGATCGCGGCCAACACATGCTCGGGGGCATCGCTGACCAGCTCGCGCAGCGGCTTGGGCGTGGTCTTGCGAATGGCCAAAAGCAGCGACAGCGGATCGTTGCCTTCAAACGGCAGACGCCCCGAAAGCAGGCGATACGCGACGACACCCAAGGCCCACTGATCGGCGCGGAAGTCGAGCATCTCAGGCATACCCAGCGTGCCTTCTGGAGAGATGTACTCGGCCGTGCCGAGGATGATGCCGGGAGCTGTCTCGTTTGCGCTTTGGCCACCGAGCACTTTGGACAGACCAAAGTCGACGACCTTGACGACTTCATGCACTTCGCCGCGGCTGTTCTTCTGCTTGGCGACAAAGATGTTCTTGGGCTTGATGTCGCGGTGCAGGACTCCGACGCTGTGCGCGGCATGCAGGGCTTGGCCGACAGCGCGCAGGATCTCTAGCGTGCGCTCAAGCGGCATGCGCGGCTGGTCGTACAAAAGCGTGTGCAGATCGTCGCCTTCCAGAAGCTCCATCGCCAAGATCGGCGTGCCGTCTTCGTCGCGATCGAAGCCGTACACCTGCACGATGTTGGGGTGGTAGAGCTGCGCGACGATCTGCGCTTCTTGGATAAAGCGCAGATACGCGCCCTCATCGAGCGAGGCGAACTGCGCCATCAGTTTGATGGCGCACACGCGGTTGGTCTGCGTATCGCGAGCGCGATAGACCGAGCCCATGGCGCCGCGGCCAAGGACGCCTTCGATGTGATAACGCCCGGCGAGGACGCGTCCGACCATCTGCTTCTGGGGAGCCTGCGTCATGCGCGTCTTTCAAGTATCTGCGATTCGTCCCCGTCGATGGCAGCCCGTCTGCAAGCCCGCAAGATCACAGAGAAATCGCCTCCACAATCGTCGAGCGGCCCATCAGCATGTCGGCGCTTGTGCCGCGCCCTGGGTGTTCGTTGGCAGTGTGCGGGACCGGTCTTGGGCCGATCGTTCCGTTGCGGTGGCTGGTTGCTGTGGCCAGACGACGATGCGATGATGACCCAGCATGCGGAATCCGCCGACGCGCGATGCACGCACCCAGGGAGGAAGAGCGCAGCCAGGACGCCTGTTGCGCCCGTGGCACCTGCTGGGCCTTGGCTGGCTGCTGCTCTTCGCAAGCGGGCTGTCGCTCTCGGCGAGCGCGGGGAACACGATGGATGCGACGTCTGATGGCGGCGCGGTCCGGGATGCTGGTCGTCCCAGCTCTGACGCAGGTCTTTCGTCGCCCAGCGATGGCGGAGAGCGCAGCCCAGATGGCGGATCGCTCACGGTGGCTGCACCGCTGCCCATACCAGCCATCATCGAGCCGCCAGCTCCGCCGCTGCCGCCGTTGGCCCGACGGAGCAAGTCGGTGCGTGGCAAAGCCGGCAAGTCGGCAAGCGCGGCGACAGAAGCCCAGCTTGAACACCAAAACCCGCTGCAGGTCGCAGCACGGCGCTATGCCCAGCTTCTTTTGTCGCGTCGGTTTGATGAGGCCTTCCTGATGCATGAAGAGGCCGGCGGGCGCCGACCCAACTGGGCGAGCCTGCGCAGCGCGACGAGCAGCTTTCTCGACGCACATGGTGGGCCGACGGCGATCGAGCAGAGCATCGCGCTGAACATCGGTGCTGAGCTGACGACGTTCTTTTTTACGGCCCGCTTTTCAGACGGAGCCGAGCTGCCTCTGCGCGTTGCTCTCGATTATTGGGGGCATGTGTCGGGGGCCGCAGTGGGCAGCGAGATCATTCCGGCGATGCGTCAGCGCTATGACCGCAACGACGCATACAAGACACGGACGTCGCTGTCGCTGCCCTTTTCCGGGGTGTGGACGGCGAGCAACGCGACGCTGGGTCCGGGCAATGGCCACTACCTGAATGCGAATCAGCGCTTCGCCATCGACTTTCTGTTGGCGGAAGAGGGCGAGCCCGGCAAGCGCAAGACCAGCCGCCCCCCCGGCAAGCAGAACACGGATTATTTTTCGTTTGGGCAAGACATCCTGGCACCCGCCGATGGCGTGGTGGTCCAGGCTGTCGACGGCATCCCCGACAACACGCCCGGTCAGGTCGACGTGTACTACCGCTTGGGCAACACGGTGGTGCTGTCGTTTGAAAATGGCGAGTTCGCGTACCTGTGCCATCTGATGTCGGGCTCGGTGCGGGTGCGCCCAGGCGATCGCGTGCAGCGCGGGCAGGTCCTGGCCAAGTGTGGCAACTCAGGCAACTCGACGGCGCCGCACCTGCACTTTCAATTGACCGATGCGCCGCTGATCACGTACTCGACGAGCCTTCCGGCGTATTTCCACAATGTGAAGCGCAACGGCAGCGTGGCGAACGACGTCCTGCCGCAGAGCGGCGACCGTCTGGAAAACGTCGTCAGCGGTCGATCCGAGCGCCGGGCCAGCGAAAAGCCGCGGGCTGGCCTGGGGACGGGCAGCGCAGGCAAGCGTCGTCGTCATTCTGGCTAGGGGCGCAGACAGCGGCTCCTCCCAAAAAAGCGAGCACCGCGATGGCAGCGAAGAACCCGCACTGTTTGTTGGCGCATGGAACCAAGGGGCGTCTGGTTTCGTCTGACTGGCCACAGCGATGTATGTCGACGATGCCAACACGCTGCCACGTGCTGCGGCTATGGCGATAAAGCCTGGCGCCGCCAAGGCCCTGCTGCGCGAGCCACCGCCTGCTGCCGCCGAGACGTCCGCGCAGGCCGACGCGCCAGACGACACGCTGCGCGGTCCCGATGCCGCCCGGCTGATCGCGCAGGCCCAGCAGGGTGATGCCGCGGCGTTCGAGCGCTTGATCAGCACGTATCAAGGCAAGATCTATGGCTTCGCACGGGCGTATAGCGGCGATCCCCACGAAGCCGCGGATCTGGCGCAGGAAGCGCTGATCAAAGTCTATCGTTCGCTGCATGGCTTTCGCTTTCAGTCGTCGCTGCTTACGTGGATGTTTCGCATCGTAAAGAACGTCGCGCTCGATCACTATCGCAGTCGGCAGCAGCGCGAGCGGCGTCGCGAGCAGCCGCTAGAGCACGGAAGCGAAGTCGAGCGCACATCGCTTTACGGCAGTCGCGAGAGCGTGCATGGCCCGGAAGATCGCCTGCTTGCCGATGAGCAGAGGCAGGCGCTGTGGGCTGCTCTTGACTGCGTGCCCGAGGTGTATCGCACGGTGGTTGTTCTCGCCGACATGCAGGGTCTAAGCTACGAAGAGGTCGCGGCGATCGTCGGGGCGCCCGTCGGTACGGTGAAGTCTCGTCTGAACCGCGGACGCGACGCCTTGCGCGAAGTCTTGCTCGCTTCAAATACGCTTTGTGTACCGTCCGCAAAGAAGGAAAGAACATGAAGTGCGAAGCGATTCAGAAGCTGCTTCCTGCCTTGGCCGGTGGCGATCTGGACCGCTCGCAGGCAGCCGTGTGTGAACGGCATGTTGCTGCCTGCGCCGCGTGTGCGGATCGCTTGGCGGGCCTTACACAGACGCTGCGGCTCTTGCGAACGGTCGGTCAGAATGAGCCTCTGCCTGCCCATTTCCGGGTGGCCTTGCACCGTCGGTTGGCGCAGACTCCGCCGCCTTCGCCGACGCTGACGGCGCGTCTATGGCGGCTGGCCGAGAGCCTGCGGATCGACAGCGCGCCGCGCTTGCTTTTGGTCGGGGCTGCCGCGGTGCTGTTGATCGCTGTGCCGGTCGGCTGGCGCGAGCGCGGTCCAGCGGGCGGCGGCTCGATCGCGGCCAACGGCGGCCCGGCCAGCAGTGGCAGTCCGTCGAGTGCCGAGCAAGAGGTTGCGGCGTCGTTTCGCGTACCGGCCCAGCGCACGGCGGTGCTGCGCTTTGACTTCGTCGCAGATGTCGAAGTACCCGATGTCGAGTTTGAGGTGACGCTGCCAAGTGAGCTGTTCTTCGTCGACGGTGCCGAGCCAGTACCGGAAAAACGGCTGGTGTGGCGAGGCTCGCTGTCTTCCGGCTCAAACCCCATTCCGTTGGCGGTGCGTGGCAGCAAGCCGGGTCGCTATCGCGTGACAGCGCATGCTCGCGGCGAGGGCGTCGATGTCAAGCACGACATCTTGCTGGAAGTGGTGCGCTCATGAACCGAGCAATGCTGGTTGCGGCGCGCTGCGTTTTGGGCTGGTCGTGGCTTGCGCTGCCGTCTGTGAGTTACGCTCAAAGCGCAGCGCCCGGTGTACGCGAGAGCGGGTCGGCAGCAGCCGTAACAGCGCGCAGCGATGGCAAGCCCGAGACCAAGCCCGAGACCAAGCCCGACGCCAAAGCCGAGATCAAGGCCGACGCCAAAGCCGATGCCAAGAAGCCGCAAGTGCGGACGTACAGCAGTGTGACTGTGGTCAGCGACCCGGCTCAGGTGCCGCGGCTGCCGCTGCCCAATCGGCCGGCTGCTGAGCCGCGCGAGTCGGTGCGGGCCCTGCGGCAAGAGATCCAAGAGATGCGGCGCAGCCTGCGGCACGAGCGATCCGACAAAAATGAGACCGCTGCTCCGTCGGGAGTCGCGCGATCCGAGGGGGTTCGTCGAGAGAAAGCTGCGGCGCAGCCGAGCCCCGGTAGTGCCACCGAGCCCAAGCCGAGCGCAGGGACCGAGCGACCGGCAGCAGGGGCTTTGTCGAGCGAGCCGGCGTCCCGCGAGCCACGCGAGGCACCCGTCCGACGTGAACGCGAGCCACGCGACCCCGACGCCGGGCGCATGCGCCCGCTGTTTGACGGCCGACCGCGCTCGACTCTGTAAGATCGACGGGTCGGCAGCCGGGCTTGCGAGCCGGTCGCGCCGTGTACGCGGGGTGTGCGGCGGCTACCAGCGCGCGAAGTGGTCTTCGGCGATGCCAGGCAAGCGGTCGAGCAGGATCACTTCGCGTTCACCGTCGGCATGGTCGACGGTGATATGTCCCGAGAAGTGGCCCATGACCTGATCCAGCATCATGCGGATGATGAAATAGTTGGCGTCCTGACGGCGGCTGAACACGGGGGTAAAGGTCAAGGACACGCGGTCTGACTGCGTTGTGCGCAAGCGCCAGGGGGCCCGCAGGTTGGCGCTGTCGAACGTAAAGGCGATGGGCTCCCACAGTGGATAGACCTTGCCGTCGACGTACAGGGCGTTTTCCAGGACGCCTGTGCCATCGGTCCAGCCCGCGCCAAAGTTCAGGCCGATGCGGCGCGGTGCGGCCTTGTCCGATCGGCTGTCGGGGATCAAGCCGCTGCCGCAGGCCCAGTGCCAGGCGATGCGATACGGCCAAACGCCGCGCGTGAAGTCGACACTGGCCGTCGTGTTGTCCGGCGAGAACACATAGCGCTGACTGCCAACGGACAGCTCGCCCTGCGCCGGAATGGCCGCCAGCTTGGCGGTGTAGTTAAAGACGGTATCGCTCCACGGCACGACGAGATACAGGTGTTCGTCGTCGGCAGACAGCGGAAAGCGCAGCTGCAGCGAGACCGGCGAGCCGGCTAGATCGGGCACGGTCGCGGTGACTTCGATGTCCGCTCCGCGTCGCTGCCAGGTGGCGTGCATGCGCTTGTGACGGAACTCAGCCTCGTCATCGAGCGTCGCCCCCAGACGGATGCCGCGCGAAAGCGGTGACATCTGTTCGAAGTCGGCAAAGCGCTCGGCTTTCAGGTCGTACAGCCACAGAAAGGCCAGCCCGACATAGTCGGCACTCGACAGGGCCAAGGCGACCAGCACGTCGGGGTGGCTGATGAACACGAAGTTCCAGCGCTTGCGACGGCCCACCGCGGCGGTGAGCTCAGCCCGGACATAGGGCTTTTTGGAATACCCCCGCGCCAGTGCGCTTAAGCGGCCATCGACAGCGCACAGCTCGACAGGGGCCACGATCTCGCGCGGGACGGCAACGCCAGCCTCGGGGCGCAGGCTGCGCTGCGACGGAGGAGAAGGACTCATGGCCTGATCTCGCAGGCGCTTTTCCGCACGACCCGCGTGTTCTTGCGCCTTGCCATCGTCACCCTCTGTCCTTTTTTTTGCCACAGACCAACTTCTTCCCTGCGGCACGGCCGCAGCTTGTTCCGACGGACACAAGCCTGATTGGGCCGCGCACGTTGCCTCGCCGCGCTATTCCGGCGAAAGCGTGTACTGACGCGGATGCGCTTTGGCGAAGACCTCCGCGACGATGCTCGCCACCTCGGCTGAAAGGGGCGACTCATGAAACGGCTCGTACTCCCACGTCTCGTAGCTCGACAGCCGGGCCTCGACGACCGCCTGCGTGTATCCCAGGCGACGCAGCAGGGCAGCGCGCTCGCGAAGCTCGCGGCGGTGCATTTCCAAGAACTTGCGACGCTGCGGCGATTCCACGGCGGGCGCCTGACGGGCAGGCGAGCGATCCAAGGTCGCGGCACGGGCGGACGAATCAGACGGGCGACGCGCAGGCGCAGGACGAACAGGCGGCGGGAGGGCTTTTCGTCGAATCACGGAAACATCCTAAAGGGGCGCTCCCCCCGCTGCCAAGCGCAAAGATGTCCCGGCTGCGGCCCGCGGCCTGGCTTTCCGCTCGTCTGGTATGCCGCCCAGCGCGACGTCCACGGCCCGGTGCTTCGGCTGCGTGCCAAGCCGTTCGTGCTATGCCAGCGTAAAGGGCACGGCTGTTTTCTTCGGGGGCGTCCTTGGACATGGACCCGACGCACCCCCCGGCCAAAGCCAGGAGCACACCCGGATGCGCGACGTCTCTTCCGATCTTCGCCGAGTCCTGCGAGCCGGCCTCGGTTCCATGCTGGTGCTGTCGCTGTCGCTGTCATTGTCGTTGTCGTTGTCGTGGTTTGGGCCCGCACAGGAGGCCCATGGGTTCGATTTATGTACGAAAACAAAAAATCGCAATAAAATTCACGAATATCGCAATATAAAACCATTAGGACTAAAAGAAGGGGATATTATTTTTCATAAATCAAAGAGTAGTCAATCCGAGGCGATTCGTATCGCTACGAATTCGCAGTTTAATCACACAGCGATCTTGTTGAAATATGGTGGTACGCTCGTCGCACTGGAAGCAGTGCAGCCGGTAAAGCGCACGCCCATCGAGCAGTTTATCGCGCGCGGTGAAGGTCACTTTGTCGTCAAGAGGCTGCGGGATCACGAGGCTGTCTTGACTCCCGCTGTACTGACGCGCATGAAAGAACTGGGCAATCGCTACCAGGGAAAACCATATGATATCTATTTTCGTTGGGATGAAGAAATGATATACTGTTCAGAACTTGTGTGGAAATTGTATAAACAAGCCGCAGGTATCGAAATTGGAAAACTGCAGAATATTTCGGAATTAAACCTCGATCACCGCGTGGTCCAGAGACTTATTGAGAAGCGCTATGGCCGCCAAGCGGTGCTGCCGCAAAACGAGCCAATCATCTCGCCGCAGTCCATCTATGAAAGCGAGCGGTTGGTTACGGTACACACGCAATAAGCGCCAGCGCGGAGCATGCACCCAGTCATCGCCAAGGGCGTCCGCGGATGCGATGTGCAGCCATGTACGCAGGCTCTGCACGCACAGCGGCGCATCGGCAGATCCCCACAGCCGGGGGGCTTGGCGAGGCGCGGGCGCGGGCGCCAAACCGCAAGCGAGCACAAGCAGTTGGCCAGCCTAGACAGACACGATCTCACCCGAGACAGCCGTCACGTTCCGGTGATATAGTGCGAGCGAGAGCTTATCGTGACCCTAGACCGGATAGGTCCCTATAAGATCGTCCGAAAGATTGGCGAAGGTGGCATGGGTGCCGTCTATGAGGCGCTACAGGAGCCGATCGGCCGTCGTGTGGCCGTGAAGATCCTGCACCCCAAGTATGCCGCCGAGCCGTCGATCGCTGTGCGCTTTCTAAACGAAGCGCGAGCCGTCAATCTCGTCGACCATCCAGGGGTTGTGCAGATCTCGGACTATGGCCAGCTTCCCGATGGGACGGCGTATCTGGTCATGGAGTTCTTGAAGGGCGAGACGCTGAGCCAGCGCATGAAGAAGCCTGGCGGTCTGGGCCTGCCCGACATCGTGCGCATGGCGCGGCAGATCGCTTCGGCTCTGACGGCGGCGCACGAAAAGAACATCTTCCATCGCGATCTCAAGCCCGACAACGTCATGCTGGTGCCCGATCCCGACGCCGACATGCCGGGGCGCGAACGGATCAAGCTGCTCGACTTCGGCATCGCCAAGGTGGCGCAGGCAGATGCCGAGGCCAAGGGCGGGGAACAGCAGCCCAAGACGGCCACCGATGTCGTCATGGGCACGCCGCGCTACATGGCCCCCGAGCAGTGCCGTGGCGGTGTCGCTATCGACGGCAAAGCGGATGTCTATTCGCTGGGCGTCATGCTGTACGAGATGCTCGGCGGCCGGCCGCCCTTTACGGGCGCATCCGGCGAAGTGCTGGCCATGCACATTTACGAGATGCCGCCGCCCTTGCGGCAGCTTGCTCCGCATGTGCCGGAAGAGCTGACGACGCTGATCCATCGCCTGCTGGCCAAGAAAAAGGAAGAACGCCCGACGATGGCCGAGGCGCAGGTGGCGCTGGATCAGGTTGCGGTGCGTCACCCGACGTCGGTGCTGCAGGCCATCAAGTTGACCCCCGCGATGCTGGCGGCGGTGAGCACGCCAAGTGGCTCGCAACCCCAGCTGACTCCGCCGGGGATTCCGGCAGCGCCCGCGTCGACCATGGGACTGTCCACCGGCCAGGCCGAGCCGCAAACGGGCCGAGCCGGTCGTCGCGCGCTGACGGCCGCCATGGCGCTCTTGGCTCTAAGCGGTATTGGGCTGGGGCTGTGGCGCGGTCTGCGTCAGCCCACGACGCCTCCTGTGGTGACGCCGCCGCAGCAGGTGCAAAAACCGGTGGAAAAAATACCGGATCCGCCGCGCCGGGTGCGCTGGTCCATCACGTCGACGCCAGCCGGAGCGCAGGTGGTTCGCGTCCAAGACGATCGCGTCCTTGGGACCACGCCGTGGAACGGTGAGGAGGTCTTGGGCGAAGGCCAGCTGGAAGTGAAGCTGCACTTGGCTGGCTACACCGACAAGCTGATCCAGCTCGATCGCACGACGGATCAGAAAGTCAGCGAAGTGCTCGAAGCCCTGCCAAAGCGAGGTCCTCGCACACCGGGTGTGGCGCGTCCGCCTCGCACGGGTACTCAGACGGTGGGCAAGCCGGGCCCAGGCCCTAACCCTTCCCACCCAGGTGGCAAAGATGAGCAGCCGCGTATCGTGGACTAAGCGTCTTTTGTTGCTGCTGCTGCTTCTGACGCCCGTGTCGTCGAGCTGGGCACAGAGCAAGCAAGATGGCTGTCTGAAAGACACCGTCTGCCGTGACTCGTATTACAAAGCGCTGAAGCTGTATGACGAAGGCAAGTACGTCGAGGCGCTCGACGGCTTTCAGTCAGCGTATTCGCGGCGGCAGATGCCGTGGCTGCTGCTCAACATCGGGCGCACGCTGCAGCGTCTGGGACGCGCGCAAGAGGCGATCGCGTACTACGAGCGCTACAAGAAAGCCGAGCTGAATATCGACGCGGCCACTCTCGATCGCGTCAACAAGTACATCGAACAGGCCAAGGCGCTTCTGGAATCGCCGTCCGCAGACCCCAAGCCGGTGCAGCTTTCGCCCGGCGGCTCGTCGGGAACCACGACCCGCGGCGACGCGAGACCCGATGGCGATCCCAACAAGCCTTCGTCTGGCACTGGCCTGCAGTCAGCCGCCACAAATACGCTGCCGCAGGCTACTCAAGGTGGCGGTTCAGCGACGGAACAGAAGGCCACACCGATTTACAAGAAGTGGTGGTTTTGGACCATCGTTGGCGTGGTCGTGGTCGGCGGTGTGGCCGCGGGGGTTGGGGCCGCAGCGGCCACCCGTACGCCGCAAACCGAGCCGTTTTTACCGACGGATCCCATCTTTTCGCCGATGTTTTAATCCTCACCGCTTAGAGAGAAAACCATGCGCCCGCAGCTCACGCGATCGGTTGCCTTGCGTGCCTTGGCTCGGATGTCTTGCCTGCTTTTCGCTCTGCTTGCGACGACGAGCAGCGGCTGTGGCGGGACGCCCGACAACTTCAGCATCTTGGTGCTTATCGAAAACGTCCCTGCCGACTCGACGCAGCTTGTCGTCAAGGCGTCGCTGGATGGCGCTGCTGCCAGCAATCAACTGGATGTATCGAACAGCCTGACACGCTTTGGCGTGCGCGTGCCCAGCAGCAAGATGGGCAGCTTGCTGCTCAGCATGCAGGTGCTCGACAGCGCCAAGTGTGTCGTCGCAGAAGGCGAGCTGACGCGGGCCTTGGCGGCGCCAGAATATCAGCTGACCTTGAACACGCGCCTGAACGTGCTCATGCCGCGGCGCTGTCCGGTCGAGATGGTGCCGACCTGCAGCCCCAAGCTGTTCTGCTGGTCGTCTCCGCAGCCTCAAGGCAACCCGATTCGCGGCATCTGGGCGACGAGCGCCACCGATATCTGGGCCGTCGGCGACTTCGGCGCGATTCTGCGCTACAACGGCACCAGCTGGCAGGCTATCGAAAGCGGTACCACCGAGAACCTGCGTGCGGTCTGGGCTGGCTCTGCGCAGGACGTCTTTGTTGTGGGCGATGCTGGCAAGATCCTGCGCTCGACGGGCGCGGCGTTTTCGACGATGACCAGCAACACCGTGCAGAGCCTGCGCGGCATCTGGGGCAATAGCGCCACCGAGGAAGTCTGGGCGGTTGGATTGGGGGGCGTCCTTTTGCGCTTCGACCGCGCCTCGGGCACCTGGGGCAGCATCGCCAGTCCGACGACAAACCAGCTAAATGCCGTCTGGGGATCAGCCAGAAACCGCGTCTATGTCGCGGCAAACGGCGGCACCGTGCTGCGCTATGACGGCACCAACTGGAACATCGAGATGAACACCAACGTCGCCACGACGGACGTGCTTGGCATCGGCGGCGACGGAAGCAAAGTCGTGGCCGCGGGCACGGGCGGCAAGATCATCACCAGCACCGCCCCGAATATGTGGACGGATGCACCCAGCGGCACCACGAACACGCTATCGGCGGTCTTTGGCAAGAGCGGCACGTTTTGGGTGGTGGGCGCGGCTGGCACTCGACTGCGCGACCAAGGGGCTGGCTTCTCCATGGTCGCTGGCGATGGAGAGGGCGGCGGCTTCTATGGCCTGGGCGGCGTCGACGGCACCGATGTCTGGGCAGGCGGTGATGGCGGCATCCTGACCAACTACAAGACCAGCTGGACACCCAAGCCGGTAAACCATCGGCAGAACATCCGCGCGGTATACGGCTTCAACAGCAAGGACGTGTGGGCGGTTGGTTCCGTCGGACTGATCCTGCACTACGACGGAAAAACCTGGACGCAGGTGCCGAGCGGAACCGCGCAAGATCTGAACGCCATCTGGGGCGCTACCAGCAACGATCTGTGGGCGGTCGGCAATGGCCGCACGATCTTGCGATACGACGGTCAGCGCTGGTCGACCAAGACGCTGGGCGATGCCATTCTGACCGACCTGCACGCCGTCTGGGGAAGCAGTGCCGGCAGTGTCTGGATCGTGGGCGCCAGCAGCATGGCCATGGAAGCTCACTTGATCAACTTCGTCGGCGCTGCCGAGCGTGGGCTGGTCATCATGTCGGGCGGCGCGCTGCCGGCATTTACGACGATCTGGGGCGCATCGGCAGACAGCTTTTGGGTCGGGGGTGGCTCGATCGCGGTCAGCATTGTGCCGGTTGGGCCGCAGATCGCGGTGCGCAACTTGAGCGGCTCCGTCGTCCAGCTTTGGGGCACGCGCGAAAATGACATCTGGGCTGTGGGCAACAACGGCCACATCTCGCACTACAACGGGGTGAGCTGGCAGGTCAGCAGCCAGGGCTCGACCACCAACCTAAAGAGCGTCTTTGGCTATAGCGACCGCGATGTCTGGGCCGTCGGCGACAGTGGGACCGTGCTGCGCTGGAATGGCACGGACTGGGCGCGGCAAAACAGCCTGACGAACAACCATCTACGCGCGGTCTGGGGGCCAAGCGCCGCCGACGTCTGGGTCGGTGGCGAGCTGGGCACGCTGCTGCACACGCTGAAGTAAGGCGGACGGGGAAGGCGATGATCCTTGACCTGCGACTGCCCGCGGGCTGGACGCAGGCCCCCATTGGCCGCGCTGCACCCGAGCCTGCCGACGAACCGACTCGACGTGGGTTCGCTGCGCTGGCGGTCGGCACGATCTATTGGCCGCCTGACGAAGAGGCCGGCCGCCACGAGCGTCCGGCGGCGCTGTTGCTTTCACCGGCTCTGCCGCTCTTGCGCTCGCCGACCCAGCTTTTGCGGGCTGCGCTTGCGAGCGAGCCGGACTATGCCGTCGAGCACGAGTCGCCGTACATCTCGGCGCGGCTTGGACCTTGGGAAGCCACACTGCTAGAGACTCAAGGTCGCAGCCACGAGACCGGCTTGGTCAGCGCCCGCATCTATGCGGTGCTCGACGCAGGCCACGCTGCCTTCATGCTGGTCTTTGTCGACTGCGATCCTGAGCGCATGGATCTGCGACGCGAACAGCTAGCCGAGATCCTGGCGCAGGCCCGACTGCGGCGCTCGCTAGGTCCGCAGCCCGCTGCAAACACCACCGACCCTGAAGCCCCTGCGCTCCCCGAGCAAGACGCCGAATCCGAGGCGTATGCCCTGGATGCCGGCCTGCATTTGGAGGACGCGGCCACCACAGTCGAGGCGGGCGCACCGCTCGATCCGACCCCAGAAGAGCCCGCGGCGGAGCCCGCTGCAGCAGGAACGCAAGAACCGGCGAGCCACACCGACCCGGCTGAGCTGCCGACGCCACCGCAGCGTCCCGCCGAAGATGTGTATCTCGGCGGCGTGCTCTTTCCCTACCTCATCGACTGAGCGGGTCACCGCGGGTCGCCTGAGCGTGTCGACCGAGCTGGTCGACGCGTGATACACTAGACGCGCATTTCTTCCGTCTTGTTTGCCTCCCTAACGCAGTAGCTGGGAGTTCACGATGTCTGACATAGACTTTGCAGAAAATCCGCCAGAGCAGCTCGATGACGGGCCGCCTCTGGGTTTTGCGCAGCACGGCGAAGATGAAGGAAAAGAAGGCCAGCAAGCTGGCCTAGCTGGGATGATGGCGGCGAAGCAGCCGTCGGCAAAGCAGGATCAGGGGGCGGGTCCACACGAAGGCCTCTTGGCCATGGCCACGCTGGTTGGGATGGCGCGCCAGGGGATGCCGGGCCTCGATCCGGTGGACTCTCCGACGGGACTTATGAGCCTGTTGCGCAGCCCACTGCACAACGAGCCGCAGTCCAGCGATGTCCATCGCTATAACCTCGACCTCAGCCGCAACTCCGTCGCAGGCGGCAACCTCGCAGGCACCAAGAGCGCGCTGGGCAATGCCGGCGGTGGCGTGCGCGACATGGCTCAGACGGACTCGATGAGCTCGGCGATGGCGGCGGTTGGAAACCTCAGCAACTCGCTGGGCAGCGGCTTGGGCAATCAACTGGCCGAAGCCGGCAAGCGGGCACAGGGACACATGACCTGGCTCGGCCAGGGGGTCAAAGACATCTACAAGATTCGTCGGCAATAGTGGCAGGGCCGCGGATCGACGCATGCACAGGGAGCCAGGCACATGGGCTTGAACGTTGCGTTTGACTGTCCGGCGGGATGGACGGTGACGAGCGGGGAAAACGACGACAGCGGCGCAGCGCGCGTGGTGCCACCGGGCGAGCTGGATGCGTGTCTGATCATCGGCACGCGGCCGCTTTACTATCAGCCGAACAAGATCCTGCCGCCCGAAGCGCTGGTCGACGAGGTGTTGTCGCAGCAGCCGCTGTTTCGCGTGGTGCGCCGCTCACCGCCCGAGCAGCTGCAGTCGATCCATGGCCGCTTGTTCTTGGTGCGCATCGTTGGCTGGCATGGCGAGCCGAAGATCGCAGCGGGTCAGCTGGTGACTGTGTTCGTGCCGCAAGATGCCGAGGTCACGGCTCGCGCTGCCGTCGCGGTGTTCATGTGGTACACGGAAAAAGCCGGACGCAAGTACGCGCCGCAGGCGATGGCGCTGTTCCGCAGCCTGCGCATCGTGTCGATGTCGCAGCAGAGCTGGCCGCCATCGAGCGTTCTGCAGCAGTTCTCGGAATAGTCCCGCAGATCGCTCTAGTCGACGTCGACGTCGACGCCGGCATCGCGACACAGCTCGCGCAGCAGATCATCGGCTGGGCCGTGGGTCTGCTGCGTCGGGATGCGCTGCGTGCTGGGCAGAAAGCTCATCGACCACACGCCCACCATGCGCGAGAGCTTGCCCATTCCCGAGACGCGGGCGCGACCCGAGAGCGGATCGCAGCCGGCCTTGCGCAGGCGCTCGCCGATGCCGCGATAGATGCTCTCGGCTGCGCGAATCGCTAGCTGTCCGCCAGGCTGCAGCATGGGGATGCCTTGGCGGGCTGCTGCATAGTGCTGATCAGCGCGAGCCAAAAGATCGGCGATCGCTCGTCGCAGCGCGGGCGGGGCAGGGCCACCGCGCTCAGCCAGCTTGAGGATGACGTCGGTGCGCAGGCCATGCCGAGACAGAAGCTCATCGGGCAGATACACGCGACCGCGCCGGGCATCTTCGCCGACGTCGCGAGCGATGTTGGTGAGCTGCATCGCGACGCCTAAATCACAGGCGCGCAGATAGACTTCGGCAGTGCGGGATGCCTCGCCCTGTGTGCCTGGCATCGTCCCCTGCATGCGGTGACCCAGGACATAGGTCATCATCAGCCCGACGGTGGCCGCGACGTTGAAGCAGTACAAAAGCAGGTCGTCCCACGAGCCGTATTGCTGTCCGCGCGCATCCATTTCCATGCCGGCGAGCAGGTGCTCGGGCACGCCTCGCGGCAGGCCCGTGTGGGCGACCACTGCAGCGAAGGCTCGCTCGACCGAGCGGTCTTCATCATCGAGCACGCGGCGATCGTTTTCATACACCGCACGCAAGCGCGTGCGCAGGGACTGCACGCGCGAAAGCAACACCTGCGGGCTGCTTTCTGCATCGGCAGCGACGGTGCCTTGGCCATCATTTTCGCCGTCGACCGTATCGTCTGCGTGGCGACAAAAGGCGTACAGCGCCCAGGCCTGCTGCCGCTTCTGCTTGGGCAGAAGCAGGGACGAAACATAAAAGCTGCGCGAGTGACGCTGGATCAGTGCGCGGCAGGCGCGCAGATCAGACGGGCTCAGCGAAAATTCGCCGCGCGGCAAGAGCGCGCTTGGCTGCGAAGAAGACACGACAGCTAGCTGGTTCATGGGCGAGAAGTCGAGGTGGAATGGGACGTCGTCGGCTGAGCGTGACTGCGCGTCGCGGCTCGTCTGCGTCCGCGCTCGCACTCGCGCTTGAGCGCATGCAGGTACTGATCGAAGTCCACCTGCATGGTATGGCGCGCAGAGGCGACGTAGCGTCGACGCATGGCCGCGATTTCGGCTGCGATGTCGGCGCGCATCGCGGCGTTCTCAGGCAGATCGTAGGTGCCCTGCAGGTACTCGCAGACCCAGACGCTCTGCGCTTCGGCAAGCGGCATGATCGCGCCGAGTGGTTGCAGCAGGCCGATGAAGTACACGCCGTCGATGTCGGGATGAAACACGCGGCGAAACAGTGGCAGCTCGTTGTCCGTGGCCGAGATGAAGTCCGGCGCGAAGAAGGGAAACGTCACGTTGTAGCCGGTGCAGTAAATCATCACGTCGATGTCTTGCCGACTGCCATCGACGAACTCAACCTGCTCGCCACACAAGCTGCGGATGTTGGGCTTGTACACGATGTCGCCGCTGCCCATGCGCAAGAAAATGTCCGACGAGATCGTCGGGTGCGCCTGCATCGGTCGATGCGCAGGCTGTGGCAGGCCATAGCGGCGCAGATCGCCGACCGCAAGCTTGTAAAGAAGCATGCCGACGCGCTCTTTGATCCAAGGCGGCCAGTGTGGCGACGTCATCCAGGTGTCAAGCGGCCGACCGAACAGGTACTTGGGCACGATGTGCGCGCCGCGTCGGCTGGAAAGAACCACGCGCGCCGCGACCTGGCTGCACTCGACAGCGATGTCCATGGCGCTGTTGCCCATGCCCACGACCAGCACGCGCTTGCCAGAAAAAGGCTGGTTGTCGATGTAGTGATGCGCGTGCAAGGTCGTGCCGTGAAACGTGCCGGGAAACGGCGGCGTGGGGAAGCGCGGATCCCAGTGATGGCCGTTGGCGACCAGCACCGCGCCGTACTCGCGTACCAGGGGCTCGCCAACGCTGCCGTCGTCATGGCGCGGACGCGTGGTGACGGCAAAGCGGCGTGGGCCCAGCTTTGCGACGTGATCGACGCGCGTGTTGAACGTCAGCTTGGATCGAAAGCCGAAGTGATCGACATACGCTTCGAAGTACTGCGCGATCAGGCTGTGATGCGGAAAGTCGGGATAGTGCGCGGGCATGGGAAAGTCGCTGTACGCCATGCGGTCGCGCGATGTGTTGATGTGCAGCGAGCGGTACGCCGCCGACATGCCGTTCTTGTTTTCAAACACCCAGTTGCCGCCGATGCGGTCGCTGATCTCGAAGCAGTCAAACGGCAAGCCGGCTTGGTGCAGCGCTTTG
Organism: Myxococcales bacterium; assembly: GCA_016794505.1. Lineage (GTDB taxonomy): Bacteria > Myxococcota_A > Polyangia > Palsa-1104 > JAEUJZ01 > JAEUJZ01. The sequence continues at coordinate 60,164 of JAEUJZ010000014.1, read as the reverse complement.
CAGGCAGTGATGCCGCTAGAGCCAGCACCGATGACGCAGACCCGGCCGTTGAGTCGTCCCATGCCCGCTACATACCACGAAGAAGCGACGCGGTTTGCGCCTGCGCACTCACGATGCCGAGGGGTCTAGATCACTCGATTCGTCATCGCGCTGTTCGCGTTCCAAGAAGCGAAAAATCGTGCGCGGATCGACGTCGAGATCGCGTGCGGTCTTGGCGCGGTTGCCGCCGTTTTGCGCAAGCACCTCCAGCACGTAGTTGCGTGCGAAGCGCTCTTTGGCTTCGGCCAAGGGCACGATCGGCTCGGCTGCAGCCACCGCCTTGACCGAAAGACCCAGATCCTCGGGCTCAAGCACGGTCTGATCGGACAGCACCAGCGCTTTTTTGATCAGGTTTTCAAGCTGGCGAATATTGCCCGGCCAAGGATGCACAAGCAGCGCCTGCTCGGCGCGGGGGGACAGGCTGCGCGCCGCGATGCCTAGCTCAGCGGCACCGCGCTGCATGAAATAGCGGGCGAGGATCAGGATGTCGTCCCCGCGCTCGCGCAGAGGCGGCAAGTGAATGGGCACGACGTTCAGGCGATAGAACAGATCTTCGCGGAAGCGTCCGGCGCGGATCTCGGCAGACAGATCGCGGTGCGTGGCTGACACCACGCGCACATCGATGGGCTCGGGCTTGTTGTCGCCGACGCGGGTGACGGCGCGCTCTTGCAGCACGCGCAAGATCTTGACCTGCAGGCCGAGCGGCATCTCGCCGATCTCGTCGAGAAACAGCGTACCGCCCGAGGCCGCGTGAAAGCGGCCGGGCTTGCTGCGATCTGCTCCTGTGAACGCGCCGCGGACATAGCCGAAAAGCTCGGATTCCAAGAGCGGCTCGGGAATGGCGCCGCAGTTGATCGCCATCATCGGTCCGTTGCGACGCGGCGAGCGGCGGTGGATCTCTTGCGCGATCAGCTCTTTGCCGGTGCCGGTCTCGCCGGTAATCAGCACCGAGACATCGGTACACGCTACCTTGGCCACGGTGCGCAGCACCTCTTGCATGGCGGGCGATACGCCTGCGCCCGCGCCGATGCTGACCACCGAGCCGAAGCGCATCTGTTCAAGCTCGGCGCCAAGGCGCTGATTGTCGCTTTTCAAGCCGCTGACCAAGCGCGCGTTCTGCAAGATCAGCGCGGCCTGCGACGAAAGGATCGTCAGCACTTCGAGATCGCTCTGCTTAAACAGGTTTTTGATCTGGCTGGATCCGACGTACAGCGCGCCGAGCAGGTTGCCGCCTTCGCGCAAGGGAACGCACATCACGGATGACAAGCGCAGGTGCAGCACGCTCTCGGCTTGGCTCCATTCCGAGTCGCCGAGTGCGTCGCTGACGATCACAGGCTGCGCCGTCCGCAGGACCTTATCGACGATCGAATCAGAGAGCTCGCGGGCGGGATCGGGGACCGCTTCTTTCCGTGCGGTGCGCGCCACTTGGATGCGCGGACGGCCTTCTTCGAGCAACACCAAGAAGCCGCGATCGGCGCTGGTGATCTCGACGACGGCATCGACCAGATCCGACAGAAGCTCAGACAGCGCATAGCGACCGAGCAGTCTTTCAGAAAACCAGTGCAGCTTGCGATACGCGCTGAGCGCGGCGCGATCCTTTTCTTCGCTGCTGCTGGCGGCGGCGGCCGGCGGATCGTCGTGACACAGCACAAGCTCGGTGCTGCCGAAGCGCAGCACATCCCCCAGCGCAAGCTTGAACTTGTTCTTCTTCTTGCCGTTTACGCAGACGTCATCGCCGACGCCGACCAGCAGGTATTCGCCGAAGCCTATGGGCTCGCCCTTGGCATCGTTTTTTTGTTCGACCTGCAGGTACGCGTGGCTGACATGCACCTTGGGATCCGTGAGGACGATGTCGTTTTCTGGGCTGCGCCCAATGGTGATCAAGCGCTTGTTCAAGCGAAAGCGGCGGGCGGCTCCGGGACTCGATGGCGTGGGGCCGGGGCTCGACGAGCCAGCGATGGCAGGGCGCGAGCCGAGGGGCGGCGCAGAAGCAGGACCGCTCGCGGTTGAAAGCAGCTTGAGCACAATCGGCGTCGGCATCAGAAGCTCCCGCGCAGTCCGGCAAGAAACAGTCCCGAGACCGTGCTCTCGCTGGTCGTCGCAGGCAGGCCCATACGAAGCGAGGGCTGCAGCACAGGGGACGCTTCCGGGGCGATCACGATCTGCGGCTCAATGTGCAGCATCGCCGTCGTGCGTTCGGGCGAGCGAGCCGGAAAAAACAGCGACTGCGGGGCCGCAGGCTGCGCGGGGGACGTCCCCGGTGTGGTGGCCGGCAGATCTGCGGGCGGCGCCGAAAGCTCGCGCACCTCGACGATGGTGCGGGCGTGAACCAGCGCGTCGATAAGCCCGGTCAACACCAGGCCCCAGAACAGAGCGCCCGTCCCCAGATACACGCCCGTCAGGGCCTGCGCGGTCTTGAGCTGTCCGTTGGGCACGCGGCCTTCGGGGTACAAAAGGCGCACGGACAGCCAGGTGGCCAGCGAGCCGCTGCCGCTGAGCACTTGCCCGAGCAGCAGCGAGGCCCCGACGGCCCGTCGCTTGGCCAAGAGCTGCGGCACTCCGAACGGCACCAGATCGACGACGCTGAAGCGGCGATGCACGACACGCTCGATATAGATGCGTCGCGTGCGCTGAGCGGCCAGAAGCTCTGCCTGTTTTTGCAGCGCCTCGGCTTCAGTACGCCGTCGCTGTTCTTCTTCGGCTTGGCGCCGACGGATCTCTTGCAGGCGCTCGGTATTGCGGCGCCGAATGTCATCCAGAAACGCCACCACCTGCAGCGGATCGACGACCGGGTCCAGGGCAAAGTCGGGCCGCAGCGACAAAAGCAGGTTGAACTCTTGCTCGGCCGCGGCTTCGTCGTGTTCAAAAAATGCGCTGATCGCCAAGAGCTTGTGCGCCAGGATCACCTGATCCTCGACGGCAAGCAGCGTCTCGGGATACAGAAGCGGGCGCAAGAGCAGAACGGCCGCGCCATAGTCCCCGCGCAGATACGCAAGCTTGGCCCGTGCCAGCTTTTGTTCGGGCTTTTGTTCGGGCTTCTGCTCGACTTTGCCCTCGGGACGGGACTCAGGACGCGGTGCTTGGCGGCTTGGCTGTGCCTGGCTCAGCGACGGAAGACCCCACAGCGCAGCCACAAGCCCGCTGCACAGAACGCAAGCTCGGTGCTGCGAAAGAGGGCGCTGGTCACTCGGTTGGAGCCCTTGGCTGCCTCGCCAAGACATCCTGCTATGCCTATCACGGTCGCGGCGCAAAACCTATGGGGCGGTTTCATTCGGCCGAATGCGGGGGCAAACACTGGGCTCGACCGGATTCGATCGCCAGGCTTGCCGGCCAACGGCCCCAGCTGCCCGACGGCAGACCTGCAAGGTGGCCGAACAGCCGCGTTGGTCCGATCTGCAAAACAGCGGGCTCAGCGCTTTTTCTGCGGGCGCAGGATGCACTCTTCGATGCGGCGCTCGCTCGACGTGACGATCTCGATCTGGATGCCACCGAGGCGCAGCGACTCGCCGGGACGCGGGATGTGGCGCAGGCGGTCCAAGATCAGCCCGGCCAGCGACTCATAGTCATCGGACTCGGGAAGCTCGGCGGCAAGCTCTTTGCCCAGGTCGCGATTGAGCTGCGAGATGGCGATGCGGGCCTTGACGCGGTAGCTGCCGTCTTTTTCGCGGCTGTAAAGCTGCGGAGCCTCGTCGTGCTCGTCTTCGATCTCGCCGACGACCTCTTCCAGGATGTCTTCCATGGTCACGACGCCGACCGCGCCACCGTATTCGTCGACGACGACGGCCATGCCTTGGCGGGCCCGTTCGAGCCGCGTGAACAGCTCCATGGCTTTGGTCGACTCGGGGACATAGATCGGCGGGCGCATCAGCTCGGCGGCGGTGGTGCTGTCGCGCGTCGCTTTCAGCACGTCAAAGGCGTGGACGACCCCGACGATCTGATCGAGTCGCTCGCGATAAATCGGGATGCGACTGTACTTCTTGTCGGCGATCTCGCGGGCGATGTCTTGCACGCGGGCGCTGGCCGAAAGCGCGGTGACATCGGACAGCGGCACCATGACTTTTTCGACGGTGGCATCCGACAGATCCAAGATGCGCGAGATCATCGAACGCTCGCCTTCGGTGACATCGCTGGCTGGTGGCGGAGCGCCCTGCGTATCGTCGGCGCTGACGGCCGCGGGGGTGTTGACCAGGGTCTCGATCTCTTCGCGGGTGACCAGCGGCTGATGCAGCTCGATGCCCAAGCGCTGCTGCGTCCAGGCGGCCAGCGCCGACAACAGCGACACGGCCGGGCGCAGGATCTGCATCGCCGCAAACAGGAACAGCGCCATGCCAGGTGCCAAGCGGTTGGCGTGCTGACGGACGATGGCTTTGGGGACGATCTCGCCGAACGTGACGATGATCGGCGTCAGCCCCAGCATCAGGTACAGCTCGACGTGGGCGCGGTCATAGCGATACAGCCACAGCGTGATGACGACGGTCGACGTCACCACCGATAGCTGCGTGCCAAGGAGCGTCGTCGACAGCAGGCGATGCGGCTGGCTGTAAAAGTGCTCGACATAGCGAGCGCCGCGGTTGCCGGCTTCGGCCATCTTGCGAATGTGGGCGCGGTCGGCGCTGACCACGGCGATCTCGCTGCTGGAAAAGAACGCCTCTAGAACCAGACAGATCGCGGCGATGGTGAGGGGAACCCAGATCATGACGGGTCCTCGTTCGAGTCTGGCGTCGAGCGTGGCGCAGAAGTGGGCAGCTTGGTCGCAGGAAGGACATCGCTCGATCGCTCAAGCTGGGGATCCGACAGCGGGACCGGGCCTACGCCTCTGCGATCGTCCGTGAGTCGATCGTCGATAGGTCGATCGTCGATAGGTCGATCGTCGATAGGTCGATCGTTGATAGGCCGATCGTCGCTGGTCATTCTGGGCAGCGATGGACGCGGCGGGCCGCTTAGGCTGTTTTGCGAGGGCTGCACGGCGGCTTCGGTGATGTCCCCAAACAGCCAGTCGAGCAGGTCTTCCATGGTCACCACGCCCGCGAGGCGGCCGTATTCGTCGACGACCAGGGCCATGTGCGTCTTGCGTCGCTGGAACTCACGGAATACGCGCTCGGCTTTGGCGCGCCGCGGCACAAACAGCGGCGGATGCAAAAGATCCGACAGCTTGCTGCGAGCGCTGCTTGCGACCGTGACCCCGACCAGATCTTTCGCGAACAGGATGCCGACGATGTTGTCCTTGCGACCGCGGTACACCGGCACCCGCGAATAGCGCTGGCGTGTGGCCGCTTCGATGGCGCGGCCGAGCGGCAGGTCGTACGGCAGCGAAAAGACTTTTTGCGCGGGCGTCATCACTTCGCGCACCGTGAGGTCGCCGAAGTCGAGGACGTTGTGGATAAGCTGCGCCTCGGCGTGCTGAATCTCGCCCTCGGCGCTGCCCAGATCGACGAGGGTGCGGAACTGCTTTTCGCTGAGCACATGCGGTGCCTCACTGTGCCGGGCGCGCTGTCCCAGCACGAACAGCACGGCTGACGCAGCGCCGCTGATGATCCAGCGCGGCAGGGCCAGCACCCAGGTCAGGACAAACGTCGGCCCCGACACGATGCGCGCCCAGCGCTCGTTGAGCTTGATGCCAATGGTCTTGGGGATTAGCTCGCCAAACGTGACGAGGATCGGCACGGTGAACAGCGTGGCCGTGACCGCGACCACGACATCTTTCGAAGACTGCAGCGCGGCAAGCTGTCGCGTTGGCAGCAAGTGGAAGAGCTGATCGACGAGATCGGTCATCACCTCGGAAAGAAGGATGTTGGTGATCTCGTTGCCGAGGATGATGGTCGTGATCAGGCGGCGCGGGTTGCTGAGCAGCCACAGCACGCGACTGCTTGCGCGATCGGGCGAGGACTGCGACGACTGCGCGGCCTGCCGCAGGGCTTCGCGCTGGGCTAAGGACAGCGACAGAAGCGCGGTCTCGGTGCCGGAAAAGAAGCCGGCAAACAAGAGCAGCGGCAAGACGAACAGGGCGTGCTGGAGCAGGTTCATGGCGCCACGCGATGCGGGCAAGCGCAGTGCAGCGAGCCGATTGGTAGCACCTTATGAACCAACACCGCGAAAGGTCAACAGGTGCTCGAAGCGCGGGGCTGCTCCGTCGGGCAGGGCCGGTGTGTTGGGCGAAAGAAAGTGCGGGCGCTCAGCGGCGACGCGGGCCACAAAGCGCAGGCCACTTGCCTCGGCAGCGCGACGAATGGGCAGATCGCCGCGCACCACCTCGCCCTGCACCAGGGAATCGCCGACCAAGACATGCACGACGCCCGCGGGTTTCAGCACGCGAGCGACACCGGAAAGCCAGCGCTCGCTGTCCTGCTTGTGCGTGGCAAGAAGCTCACGCAGGCTGCGCTCGCTGCCGTGGCGACGGGCGGCCATCTCGGATCGGGCCATGTGTACGGGATCGATCCCCAGCCAGGGATAGCGCCGCGCATGGTGATCCACGTAATCATACGTGCCAAGATACGGCGGGGAGGTGACGACGCAGTCGACGCTGCCCGTCCACAGCGGCAGGGCCTGCGGATCGTGAAGCACGCTGCGCGCATCGCCGGCCACACACAGCGGACGCTCGCGGCACGCGCCGGGTTCGTCTTGGGCCAGAGCCTGCACGCGCTGCCACAGCGCGGCATGCAAGCGCGCTACCTCGGCGGCTTTGGCGACGAACCAGCGCGTGACTTGCCCAGCGGCGATGTGACGATCGAAGGGCGTGGGGTTGGTCTCGGAGCGCTGGCGCGAGGCCTTGACGACGATCGATGAAAAGATCAAAAGCAGCGCTTCGCCGATCGGTGGATCGCGGCGGACGTGGGTCTCGATCTCGCTGCGCAGGCCGCAGAGCTCCAGATAGACGTGCGGGGGATAGAACTGCGGCTTGTCCCAGGTCTGACTCGGGCGCTGGCGCTTTTTTACGCGCACAAGCGAGGCTTCGCCGACGTGCTGCGCCTGATCGTGAACAGCCTTCTGCATGGCCGGGGGCAGCGGGGTCGACTTGAAGCGCGACAGACGCAGCGCAAGCTCGCTGATGTCACAGCCGATGGCTCGCGCACCGCGCAGCACCGCTTCGACCAGCACGGTGCCGCTTCCAACGAAGGGATCGAGGACGATGGCACCGGCTGGAACGTCCGAAAGCAGGTGCCGAATGGAAAGAGGATGCGCGCGTCCGGCAAAGCTGTGAAACAGGTGCGTACACAGGATGCCTTCTAGCTCGTGGCGCTCGTCGGCTTCCAGCCGATCGGGAAGCGGCGGCACAGCCAGGGCGTGCCGCAGGCGCTCGGCGGTGTCGGGATCGCCCTCGCGCTGGAAGGACAGCGCGGGCGCCGACAGCGATCGAAAACGACGAGTGGACGCAGGCGCGCCGCGCGGCGCTGTGGATGGATGCGGTTCGGGGTCGGAAAGCGGACCGCTGGGCGGCAAAGAGGGCAGCAAGGGGGCCTAGTCTTCCAGCACGGCCGAGGCAGTCTTTTCGGCGCGCTTGCGCTGGTTGTGATCGAGATAGCGCTTGCGAATGCGCAGCGCCTTGGGCGTGACTTCGACGAGCTCGTCTTCGTTGATGAACTCTAGCGCTGCTTCGAGCGTCATCACGCGCGCTGGCGTCAGGAACAGCTTTTCATCGGCGGCCGTCGTGCGGATGTTGGTCAGCTTCTTGGCCTTGGACGGATTCACGATTAGGTCGTTATCGCGCGAGTGCATGCCCAAGACCTGACCGGCATACACGCGCTCGCCGGGACCCAGGAACAGCTGTCCACGCTCTTGCAGATAGAACAGCGCGTACGTGTTGGTCTCGCCGGGATCCTGCACGATGAGCACGCCGTTTACGCGACCCTTGAGCGGTCCGGCAAAGGGGCCGTACTCGCGGAAGCTGTGGTTCAAGATGCCGGTGCCACGCGTGTCGGTCAGAAACTCGTTGCGGTATCCGATGAGCCCGCGCGACGGGATGGTGAACTCGATGCGCGTGCGGCCGGGTCCGGCGGGGCCCATCTCGCGCATGCGGCCGGCGCGGCGCCCGAGCTTGTCGATGACCACGCCGACATAGGGCTCGTCGACGTCGATCAGCAGGTCTTCATAGGGCTCCTGCCGGCCTTCGGGGCCGTCGTGAAAGATGACCTGCGGCTGCGATACGCACAGCTCATAGCCTTCGCGGCGCATCGTCTCGATCAGCACGGCCAGATGCAGCTCGCCGCGGCCCGAGACCTTGAACACGTCGGGTGCATCGGTGTCCTCGACGCGCAGCGCGACGTTCGACTTGATCTCTTTTTGCAGACGCTCGCGCAGGTTTCGCGTCGTGACGTACTTGCCTTCACTGCCCGCAAACGGACCGTTGTTGGCGATGAACTGCATGGTGATCGTCGGTTCATCGACGGAAAGCGGCGGCAAGATACGCGGGTCGGCAAGCGCCGTGATCGTCTCGCCGACGTTGAGCTCGGTCATGCCTGTGACGGCGATGATGTCGCCAGCCCCTGCCTCGGCGACCTCAAAGCGACGCAGGCCTTGATAAGCCAACAGCTTCTGCACGCGAAACTCTTCGCGGCGTCCGCCTTCGCGTCCGCTGGCCAGAAGCACGCGATCGCCCATGGCAATGCGTCCGCTGATGATGCGACCGATGGCGACATAGCCCAGGTAGTCGTCGTAATCGAGGGTCGCCACTTGCAAGCACAGCGGCGAGTCGACATCGACGCGCGGCGGCGGCACTTTGTCGACGATCATGTCCAGAAGCGGCGTCAGATCACCCGGTGGATCGGCGGGATCTTTGACGGCATAGCCGTTGCGACCCGAGGCAAAGATCACGGGAAAGTCGAGCTGAGCATCGGTGGCACCGAGCGCGACGAATAGATCGAACACGGCGTTCACCGTGCCATGCGGGTCGCAGCCGTCGCGGTCGATCTTGTTCACAACCAAGATTGGCCGCAGCCCCAGGGCCAGCGCCTTGCGCGTGACGAAGCGTGTCTGCGGCAGGGGGCCTTCAAACGCATCGACGAGCAGCAGCACGGAATCGACCATGCGCAGCACGCGCTCGACCTCGCCCCCGAAGTCGGCGTGGCCTGGCGTGTCGACGATGTTGATGCGCGTGCCCTTGTAGGTGATGGCGGTACACTTCGAGACGATCGTGATGCCGCGCTCGCGCTCTAGCTCGTTGCTGTCCAGAGCACACTCGCGCACGACTTCGCCCCGACGGAAGGCGCCCGCTTGCTTGAGCAAGCCATCGACCAAGGTGGTCTTGCCGTGGTCAACGTGAGCCACGATGGCGATGTTGCGAACATCGACCCGACCGGTTGCTGAGGCGGCTGCCTGCTCAGACATCGGCGCAACCTGGGACCGAGGCAAAAGCCAGGATCAGGACAGTGCCCAGAGCCCGGCCGGGAAGGACGGTCTGCCGACTGTCCTGTGATACCATCGACGTTTGTTTTTCCATGGAACGCCCGTACATAACACAGCCGGCGCGGCGGGGGTAGCGGGCGACCAGAGCCGAACAGGAGATGTTTCGATGAATTCGCAGTCGGGTTCTGGAAACGGCCAAGGCAATGGGCAGGGCAGCGTGCAGGGGCCCGTCGTGTCCGCGGGCAAGGCGCTTGCGGGCGAAGTCCTGGCCGAGGCAGCGGGTCCAGATGGAGAAAGCTTGACTCTGCGACGGGCGGGTGGCGGCTTTGAGATTCTGTCGCAGGCCCAGGCCGACGCAGGGACCGAGACGGCGCCGCGCCTGCTGATGGCGAGCGCGAACCGGCGCTGCGAAGGCGAGCTGATCAACTTTGTGATGGGGCCGCTGCGCGATCGCAACGACATCACGGTGCTTCTGGCGGGGCTGGGCATGGGCTACACGCTGGCTGCGCTATTGCAAAGCCCGCGCGTGATTCGCGTCGATGTCGTCGAGCACTCACCGGCCATCATCGAGTGGAACCGCAGCCATTTGTCGACGCTGCACAACGAACCGCCGCTGTCCGATTCCCGCGTGCATGTGCATGCCATGGGGCTTTCGGACTATCTGCGCAACATGCGCTATGGCGCGATTCCGGGGCTGCAGCTTGAAAACGGCGGCTATCTGGCCGTGGTGCTCGACTTGGATCACGGGCCGAGCGCGCTCCTGCGGGCGCAGAACGCCAGCCTGTACAGCGACGATGGCTTGCACGATCTAGAAGACGCGCTGCGGGCCGGCGGTGTGCTGGCGCTGTGGTCGGCGCAGCGCGAGCCAGAGCTCTTGGCTCGCATGGGCAGTCGCTTTCAGAACCTGGCCGAGGTCGCGTATCCCGTCGACGTGCCGGGCTCGACGGGCTTGGACTATCTGTACCGCGGTCGCAAGCGCGGCAGTGGCAACCGAGCGCGAGCGCAGGCCTAAGCGCAGCCCCGAACACACGCCGGTCCGGGCGCGAGCCTTTCGCAACGCACCAGGCGATCGACACTTCATCGCGCCTCGTCGCTGCGATCGAAGCGATGCTGTGGCAGAGGTCGGCGCTGGACTGCGGGGGCTGCGCAGGGCAGGGCAGACGTACTAGGCTCTGCCGGCATGTCCAGGGGTTCTTCTGTTCCGTCCTCGGCGCCGTCCGGGCCATCCGCCGTGTCATGGCCCACACCGTCGCCCGATGCGTCGCCCGATGCGTCGCCCGATGCGTCGCCCGATGCGTCGCCCGATTCGTTTTGTGTGCCGTCGTCTGTGTTGGACGCGCCGCCTTCTGGGTCGGTCTTCATGCATGCCAAGCCGGGGCTTTCGGCGTCGGTGCTGCGGCATCGAAAGGACTTGGATCGCTTGCCCATCGCGGCTGCCGAGCGGGCGCGCAGTCAAGCGGCCGAGCAGGCGTACAACGTCCGCGCGCCGTCGCAGTACCTGCAGCAAATCGACTGGGCGAATGCTCGCGATCCGGTGCGGCTGCAGGTCGTGCCGCAGGCCGAAGAGCTATCGTTTGACCCGCGCGAGGTCGACGATCCAATCGGCGATCAGCGCCACAGTCCGGTGCCGCGGCTGGTGCATCGCTATCCCGATCGTGTGCTTTTGATGCCGACCTACCGCTGCGCCGTGTACTGCCGCCACTGCTTCCGCAAAGAGACGGTCGACGACGAAGACGCGCGCTTTCGCCTGAGCAGCCTAGAGCCCGCGCTTTCGTACATCGCCGAGCATGCCGAGATTCGCGAGGTCATCGTGACCGGTGGCGATCCGCTGGTGCTGAGCAACGCACAGCTTGCGCAGCTTCGCAGCCGCTTGGATGCGATTCCGCACCTGCGCTTGCTGCGGGTCCACACGCGCCTGCCCGTGGTGCAGCCAAGCCGCGTCACCGCCGGCCTGGTGCGGGCGTTCAAGGGCCGCTTGATGGTGTGCATCGTCACCCACTTCAACCACCCGCGCGAGATCAGCGAGCCGACGGTGGTGGCGGCCCGCACGCTGCGCGAAGCGGGGTTTATGCTGCTCAACCAGACGGTGCTCTTGCGCGGCATCAACGACGATCCGCAGACGCTGCAGACGCTGTTTCGCGAGCTGGTCTATACCCTGGGCATCAAGCCGTATTACCTGCACCACTGCGACCTGACCAAGGGGCTCACCCACCTGCGCACGACGATCGATGCGGGTCTGGCCATCATGGGCCGCTTGCGCGGGCATACCTCGGGCGTGTGTCTGCCGCAGTACGTGCTGGATCTGCCGCAGGGCCATGGCAAGACGCCGCTGGGTCCGCTGTTTGTCGAGTCACGCTCGGGCTTTGACTGGGTGTTCCGCAGCTTTCGCGGCGAGTCGTGTCCATATACGGAAGTGGTCGCGGAAAATCCGCTCAAGCCGGTCGCTGAGGCTGCATCCGACGGGAAATGATGACGGACGGCGCGGGCCGAAAGCGACAGTGCGCCGTCGCCGCGCGCCGCTAGAAGAAGGCGCCCAAGCCAAGCTGAAGCTGCCCGCCAAACTGGTGGCTCAAGATGGGCACGGACGCGCCGCTGAAGTCGAGGACTTCCAGGCGCGGCTGCTTGTCGATGCGCACGCGGCTGGTCAGGCGCAGATCCATGTTCAGCGCAAAGTGACGTCCCAGCCGAAGCTCGAAGCCGCCACCTAGCTGTCCGTCCCAGAACCAGCCTGAGTCGCTGGCTTCATACAGGAAACCGGCCTGGTCCGCGACGGGCGTAAAGGCGCGAGCCCAGCCACCACCGGTAGCGAACACCAGATAGGGCGAGGCCACCCAGGCGGGGCTGCCCAGGTGAATCCGCGTCGCCAGCGTGATCGGGACGTCGCTGCGGCTGTATGCCGTCTGGAACTCGCTCTGATCCGTCGTGCCCAGCCACGCCACGCTGAGATCAAGCGTCAGGCGCGGGTGGACGCGAAACATGAGATCGCCCGCGACGCCTCCCTGACCGACGTCGCTGTATGCGTTGGCGCTCCAGGCGCCAAGAAAGCGGACGCCCAGACCCAGCTGCGGCCGGAAGACCCACGGGCGAGGCGGCGGGGCCGGCGGACGCACGTAGACCGGCGGCTGCGCATAGATCGGCTGTGCGCCGTACGCAGGCGGGGCATACATCGGGGTTGGCGCCGGGGCATACATCGGGGTTGGCGCCGGGGCATAGACCGGCGTTCCTGGTGAAACGGCTGGACCAGGCTGCGGGCTAACCGGCGCGCCATAGACCGGCGGCGGCGGCAGTGGCGGCGCATCCTGAGCCATCGCTGCCGTCGGAATCGCGAACACGAGCGAGAACAGGCACCCGGTAAGACGTGGAGTACACATCGACCTCTCCTTCTGTCGCGATTCATTGGCAAGGATCGTGCCGTTGATTTCAGGTCGAGCGACCGCGTACCCAGCACCGGCTGTGACCAACCGTTCACGCCGCCGCCGATGCCCAGCCACACCGCCCCGCGCGCCCCAGGCCGATCGCGCCGTGAAAATATAATTCAAAATAAACCAGGAAATTTATCTGCATAAATTATGTAGATAAATACTATTTCTCCGTCGCTGGCGCGAAGCTAGGGCGTGCGGCAGCCGCCGCCCAGGCGCTGCAGTGACAGGTCGCGATGGACGCGCAGGCTGGTGTTGATCTGCAGGCTGTCTACGACGACGGCGCCATAGACATCCATGGGCGTGCTGCTCATCCAGGCGCGCCTGCGGCCGAGCAGCGCCGCGCTGAGATAGCCGCCGCCGGAAAAGCTCAGCGCGTCGACACCGCCGGGAAACCAACGCAAGCGGGGTGGGGCTGCCGGATCGCCGAGCGCCAGCGGCCCAGCGACGGCGACATCGCCATGGACGTACAGATCGAGCTCGGCCGAGGGCTCTAGCGACACGGTCCAACCGCCGCCGATCTCGATGCCGCCAGCGACGGCCAGCTCGACCCGACCGAGGATGCGCAGCCGCAAGCTGCCGGCGCCGGCCATGCGCGAGAAGTAATAGCGACCACAGGGCAGATCGAGCTGCACATCGCCGCGGTACAGCTCAAGCTGCTGGCTGGAAAGACCCAGGCTGGCGTTGTCATTGCGCGCCTGCAGATCGTTGATCGGGCCCGAGACATAGGGATCGAGCTCGCACGGACACGGCGCCGCAACCGTGACGTCTTGCTGCGCGGTGAAGGCGACCTGCTTTTGACCGCTGACCACGACGCTGCTCATCGCGGGTGTGGTCAGGGTGCCGTCGACGCGCAGATCCACGAGCTGAATCGCGCCGCCCACGCTGGCATCGCTGTGGGTGATGACCGCGGCGCCGGAAAGCGGCCCCTGCACCTGCAGCGCGCCTTGCGTCCGCAAGACCGCCTGTGCTTGCACCAGCACCCCGGCTGCTGCCGTCGAAAACAGCGCGCCGCCGATGTCCCAGCTTCGCTCGGCTCGCAGCAGGCCCTGTACGCCGATGTCGCCCCGCGTGCCTCCGCTTGCGTAGGGCGCCAGCATGCTGTCGAACGAGTCGCTCTGCAGATCGCCGCCTTGGACGTCGCTGCAGCTACACAGGGCCATCGGCAAAAGCTGCGCCAGCAAGGCGCCGCCGCAGCGGCTGGCGTCTTGCGCTGCGCGGATCACCGGCCCACTTCCCGAGCAGAAAGCGGGATCGACCGGCGCGCAGTCACTGCCGCTGCAGCGTCGCACCGCAACGGCATCGTCTTGCGCACAGGCTGCCAGCAAGGCAAGCGCGGCGACGCACAAGACGCCCCAGCGCGGCAGAGCGCAGGGCCGCTGGCGAGGCCGCACCTAACGATTCTCCAGCAGGCGCAGCCTTCGTTCGACCTGCGCGCGGGCCAGGGCCTGTGGATGGTGCGAAAGAAAGTCCTGCAGAGCCGCTCGTTCTTGCGTCGGACGGTTCAACGCATGGAATGCATCGGCCACGCCCAGGCGGGCCTCTTCGTTCAAGGCACCGCGTGGCTGCTGCGTCAGCGCCGCGGCAAACAGGCGCAGCGCGCGACGGGGATCGCGCAAGCGCTCGACGTACAGCATGCCGGCCGAGACCCGCGCGACATATGCGGCATCGCTCTTCGGATAGCGGCTTAAGACCTGTTCATACAGCGCCGCTGCCTCGGAAAAGCGCCGCTGACGACGGCGCTCGTTGGCGCGCGAGAGCCAGTCGCTGGCCTCGCTGGCCTTTTTTGCCGACGGCGGACGCACGCCGCTGGTCGCGGGTCCCGACACGGTGGATGGCGCGGGTGCGGTATCGGCCATGAGGGCAGGCTCCGTCGCCGCGTCGGGCGCTGCGGGCGAATCAAGAGCAGGCGCTTCCGTGGCGGATGGGGCCGGTGTCACCGCCGCAGCGGGAGTCGGCTCCAGCGTCGAGTGCTGCGCAGGCGGGCGCCGGCCACGCAGCCACAGTGTGGCTGCAGCCCCGAGGAATGCGGCCGATCCGCCCAGCAGAAAACCGCGCCGGGCCCACAGCCGCGACGACGAAGGCGACGACGAAGGCGACGACGGGGGCGACGACGGGGGCAGCGGAAACGCGGCCTCTAGGGCTGCGCTCACCAGGGCTTGCTGCGCCGCGGCTGAAAGGGGTGCAGCCGGGCCTGGCTGCTCGTCGAGTCCCGGCAGCCCAAGGCTGGAATCCGCCTGTGCGATCTCGACGGGGTCTTTGCGATCCTGGGACGACATCAATCATCCTCCCGGTCGGGCACGAGTCCGGGATCGTGCGGTTCTTGTTCGATCTGCCGCAGCTTGTTCTGCGCAAGTCGCAGGCGGCTGCGGACCGTCTCGATGGGAACAGAGAGCTGCTGCGCGACTTCTGGCACGCTGAGTCCGACCACGTGATGCAAGACCAGGGCATGCCGCTGTTCGTACGGAAGCCGATCCAAGCGCGCGACGGCCTGCCGACGCAGCAGATACTGCTCGGGAGACTCGATGGACGCAGAAGGCTCTTGCTGCACCGCGGACTCGCGCTCGCGATCCTTCTGCCGACGATCGCGCCGGGCCCAGCTCAGCGCGACGCGCGCCACGATGCGATCCGAATAGGCGCGCAGGCTGCCTTCGCCGCGATAGCTCGGCAGACCGCGCAGCACAGCGATCATCGCCTCTTGCGCGATGTCATCGACGGCTTGATCGCCGCGGATGAGGTACCGGATCAGGTTGCGAATGCGGGGCAGAAGCTCTAGCAAAAGAACGCTCGCGGTGTGTCGATCCCCGGCGATGACCGCCGACACGCGCGGATCGATGGCGGCGCTGGTGGCTTCGCCTGCGGGCGGTGCGGGCTCATGGCTTGGCGCGGGTGCAAGGTTGCTTTTCACGGCGTTCCCCAGATAGAGGCCGCGCCGCAGCGGATCGGGTCAATCGCCATAGAGACCTCGACGGTGCGAGGCGCTTACCGGGGCGGGCAGCCGCGCCGTCTGCTTTGCCTGCGTATTTTTGGCCCGCGCGCTAGGTATCCATAGGAGGGCCAGCGACCACACGGGCTGCAGCGGCCACAGGGTCGTGTGCTCGCGAAAGCTGGCGCCGTCGACATAGCCAAGTCGCGGCTGACCCCAAAGCACGTCGGCTCCGGCTTCTAGTTCGATGAAAAGCGGCAGGCGCAGCGTCGGCCGCAGCCACAGGCCAAGCTGCGGTGCCAGGCACAGCGCGGGCAGCAGTCGAGGGGCTGCAGCTTCATACGAGGGGTCGACTTCCTGCGTCGCGCGCAGATACCCGCAGAGGCCCGCCGAGAGGGCAAGCTGCAGCCGCAGACGCTCGGCCGAAACCGGCACCCAGGCCGCCGAGATGCTCAACTGATGACGCGACAGCGCCACGACGCTCAAGGCATCGCGAACCAGCGCTGGAATGCCGACAAGCAGGGCGCCGCGCACCAGCCAGCGCTCGGCGACAAAGCCGGCCGACAGACCCAGGGCATGGCCGGCCTGTGGGCTGACTCCGTCGATGCCAAGCTGCCACTTGAGCGCAGCAAAGAAGCCGCGCAGCATCGGTCTATCGGGCGTGTTGGATCGGCCTGCGTCGTCGGCTGCGCTCTTGGCCAGCGTCTCTTCGACACCGCTGCCCAGCGCCTCGCCGGCCAGCAGCGCGCGAAATGCCGAGCGCAGGATCAGCGCCGCACTCTCGACAGCCGCCGAGGCTCCGAGACCCCCGCCGCTGGCCGCATTGGGCTCGGACAGATCGCGGGCAAAGATGCGCTGCTTGTAAAAAAGACACACGCGCATGCCACCGCCCGGCAGCGGCTCGCGATAGACCACGGCGCGGTCGCTGCCGGCTCGCTCTTGCGCCTGGCGCAGACGGACATCGCGGGTGTGGATGGGGCTGTCGCGGGCTTCGGGCTGCAGCACGACGGGCAGGTCGACAGTCTGACCTTGCAGGCGCAGCAGGAATTCGCCATCCGCGTCGCCAAACAGCCAGACCACGACGTGCAGCGAAGCCAAAGGACCGGCTGCTGGGACCTGGGCGTGTCCCGCTGACGTGCCCAGAGCCCACAGCACAATCAGCAGCGACAGACAGACCCCGGAGCGCACCGCGCCATCATACCCAATCACGCACGAGCCGCGGCGCATGCAGCCACAGCGACGGTCCGCGCGAAGTCATGCGCTACACCCGGCACAGACGCGGGCTCGGCAGCGCTCGCACGGCACGGGCGGGCTGCGAGGCGTCAGAGATGCGCTATGCGTGGGGCTTGGCAAGAAGAGCAAGCTGGCGAATCAGATACAGCGAAAGCGCGATGGCGAGCGACAGGCCAAGCAGGCCGCTGAGCATTCCCGCTCCCGAGCGAACCGGCGTCGGGGTGGTTTGGCTGTGCGCGGTGGCCAATGCTTCCAGCGCGGCGCTGGCGTTGACGATCCCCGCACCATAGTGCGGATCGTGCTTGCCACGATACGCCGCTGGGCGATGGGCGGTCTGCTCGATCAGGCGCTTGACCTCGGCCGGGTCGTGGGCCCCTGCGGACAGAAGCAGCGCCGCCACCCCCGCCACATGCGGAGAAGCCATCGACGTGCCCATAAACAGCAGATAGTCGTGCTTGTCGATGTTGCCGGGCGTGACGGTGTTCTGCAGCACGCCGTCGGGAACACCATCGTTGTTTTGATCCAGGCGCGTGTTGCCGCCAGGAGCCGCGACGAAGACCTCTTTGCCCCAGTTGGAATAAAACGTCGTGGCCTCGTCATACTGCGTGGCTGCGACGGCGATGGCACCGCTGTTGGCGGCGGGATAGCTGACCTTGCCGCGGCCATCGTTGCCGGCTGCGCAGACCACCACCACCCCATGATCGGCGGCATAGCGCACGGCCTTGGCCAGCACCTGCGAATAGAACGGCCCGCCCAGGCTCATGTTGATGACGCGTGCGCCGTGGTCCGTCGCCCAGCGAATGCCCTCGGCAATCCCACCGACACTGCCCGAGCCCGAGCCCGACAGCACCTTGATCGGCATGATCTTGGCGCGATAGGCGACGCCGGCCACGCCTAGCTCGTTGTGTGTGGTCTGCGCGATGGTGCCTGCGACGTGCGTGCCATGTCCGTGATCGTCGTGTGTATCCGCGTTGTTGTCGGCGAAGTTCCAGCCCGGAACCAGCTCGGTCCCGGCCAGATCCTCGACGGGAGTAACGCCGGTATCCAGCACTGCCACAACAACGCCATCGCCCTGATTCTTGGTCCAGGCCTCGGGCATGTGGATCTGGTCCAGGTGCCACTGATAGCGGTACTTGGGGTCGTTGGGCAGAAAGCGCGGCGTCTCGCGCAGCGGGGCATTCGTACGCAGCGTCGGCAGGGCAAGCCCCTGGTCCGCAGCGTGGGTCAGCGCATCGGGCGCTGTCTCGGGAATGTGATAGAGCAGCGCGTAGTCCGCGGCTTCGACCTGTGCATCGCGGCGCAGCGCGGTCAGGATGTGACCCAGCCGGGCAGGCACCGACGCGCCGTCGACGTGTACGCGATACACGCGGTCGTGCGTGACATAGCTTGATGCCGGCGTGAAGCGAGCCCCATAGCGCTGCGCCAGATCGCGCACCTGCGCCTCGCTGACTCGGTCGTCCAAGTCGACGACCAGCTCGGGCAGGGTGTGGCGTTCAACATCCAAAGGCAGGCTGGCAAGCGTCGGATCCTGCGCGGCGTGCTCGGACAAGAGCTGACTGAGCGTGCCCAGCCCCGACAGACCCAGAAGGCCCGCCATAACCGCGACACCCCACGGCAGCGCGATGGCGGGTCGATGAAGCGTTCGTTTTGTGGTCACCGTTTTCTCTCCGGGCGATGTACGCCCTCAGTCTAGCAAAAGCGCTCTCTTGCCAAGCCCCCTTGTTCCTGGTTCTACGCGGTTGGCAGGGGCCGCACCTCCGTCGAGGCAGCGAGAGGCCGTGGCAGGAGCAACTCGCACAAAATTAGGAATAGGAACCTAGTACTCATACGTTCCTATTCCTATCGATTTCCTTCGTGTGCTGTGTTGCATCGCGTCGACGGAAGGCCCCGGCGTGGCCGGCCTGAATCAGCGACTGGATCTTGCGCTCGTCCATGCCCGGCAGTCGCGCCACGGCTGCTAGCTCGCGGCGCGCGTCGGTTGCCGACAGCAGGGTGTTGTCGGCGCAGACGCAGACCGCGATACCGCGGTCCAGCCAGCGCGGCAGGGGATGCTCAGCCACGCTGGTGATCGCCCCGGTGTGCCAGTTGCTCGTCGGGCAGGCTTCGATCAAAACGCCGCGTCGCAGCACCAAGTCGGTCACTTGCGGATCGTCTAGCAGGGTCGTTCCGTGCCCGATGCGCTGCGCGTGCAGGCACGCGATGGCGTCGCGGATCTCAGCCGGCGGGCGACCTTCCCCCGCATGAACGGTACGCCCCAGGCCGAGCTCGCGCGCCTGAACAAAGGCCCTGGCATAGTCGGACATGCGCACGGCATGGCTGTCGCTGGGGCCCCCCGCCAGATCGATACCCACGACGCCGGGGCGCGCTTTGGCGAGCGCCACCAGCTGCTCCAGCACGCTGGGTGGCTCGCCATACAGACCACAGAGGATCAAGCCCGCGCGGTCGGCGATTCCGCGCAGCGCGGCATCGACGATGGCTTCGATCGACGCGCCGCGCTGCAGATGAAGCTGCGGGGCGAAGCGGATCTCAAGCGTCGTCACGCCCTCTGCCGCGGCGTCTTCGCACATCTCGGCGGCGACCCGCGCCACGGCCTGCGGCGTCTGCAGCAAAGACAGCGTATAGGCAAAGCGGGACAGCGCCGCGGCCAGGCCCATGCCTGGGACAAAGGCCAGATCCGGCGGCACGGCCTGTCCGGTCTGCGCCGCTAGCTCGGCCACTGTCGTCGGGCGCAGCGACCCATCGAGGTGACGATGCAGATCCGCAAGCGCTGGCTGTGCCGCAAGAAGTGGACTCGACTGGCTCATGGCGGATTTCCCCACACGTCCGTTTAAACGACGCGGGCACTGTATCGCACGTCGATGCGATCCGGCGATGCATCGGGCCGGCGATGCATCGGGCAGATCGAATGCTGGGCGGCCGCGTTGATCGCCGATACGAAAGGAGCTCCCCCCATGTCGAAGCCCCCCGTTTTGCTGGCTGTGTGTGTTTCCTTGCTCGTCGCGAGCCCGGCCTTTACCCAGACGCGAGCGCCTCACGACCCGCAGCCAGCCGCCTCCAGTTCGTATCCGCAGAAGACACAGCACATCGATATTGAAGACGGCAGCGATGTCGACGGTGTGCGCGTCAATCCAAACCTAGAGCTCGTCGATGGCCGCGGCCGGATGCGACAAAGCTCGCTGATCTCGATTCGCACAAACTTTCAGGCCGAGATCTTGAAGTCCGCCGAGTCGCTCTAGCAAACATCGCAAGGACCGCCCGCTGAAGCGGTGCTAGGGCAGAAGCTGTAGATCCTGCGTCGAGCCGTCGACTTCGGCTTTGCCGTCACAGGCGGCGTGGAATTGGATCTTGGTAATCGTGGGAACGAAGCCCGAGACCTGCGTGATATCGGCGCTGCCGGCGATGGGGTTTAGGCGACAGCCGGGATCGAGCACAGCCCCTTTGATGCTGGCCACGCGTGCAGATGCGCCGAGTCCCGCGCCGCCGCTTGCCGACGTCGCTTCGACGGTCAGAACGTCGTCGCTGGGGTCGGCGGTGCCCTTGGTGTTGACGACTACCGTCCAGTTTTGACTGCCGCCGGCAGCCACAGCACTGCCAGACGCGGCGGCCGTGGCGTTCGCGCCCGAAAACGAGATCGTGATGTTGTTGCCGCTGCGGCTGGCGCTGACCCGCGTGACGTTGGCCACGGCCAGGGCTTTTCCGCTCTGCGCTGCGACGGTGGCATTGGTGAATGTCTGCTGCAGCATCGCCGAGTCCGCTGAAGACCAGCTGCCGGTCACTGTCACCGAGCCCGAGGCCGCCCCGCCCAAGGGCAGCGGACAGCTTGCGGACAGGTTGACGTTGACCGAGCCCGTCGTACAGGGATAGCTGCTGCACGCTGTCTGCACCGCTGCGCAGGATGAAGCGGGTCCCTTGATGGCGTCCATGGCCAGCGCCCCCGAAAGACCGATGGCGCCCGCCGTGGTTAGACCGAACTGCACTTCATCAATCGCCGCCTGCTTGGCACCGCAGGCCATCAGCAATACGCACGCCCCCAGACTGAACAGCTTTGTATGCATGGCTTCGTCCTCTCTTTCGGCACGCACTGCGCCGTGAGGAGGCCAGACGGAAAACCGCACGCGCCATTCAGCGCCAACGACAAGAAAATCGTAAGTCGGTGCGATGAAAGCGCTTCTGCGAACACGCGGTTTAGTTCAGCCAGCGCTGCTCGCTTTTTGACGCCCGCCACGGCTGACCACCGTCGACGAACCCCAGCTTGCGCTTCGCGGGCCGGCGCAGGTGGCGAAGCGGACGATGCAAAAGCAGGAAGGCCCAGCCGATGGCCGCAAGCTGACCAAAGAACGTCAGATAGCGTCCGGCAAGCAAGCTGGCCGCCAAGCCGATTCCGACGAAAAAATACGCCAAGCCGCGGCCCGAGACCGGATCGCCAATGCCCCACATGCGAGCCTGCGTCGTGCCGAAATAGTGAGCAAAGGCCAGCAAGATCACCGGAAACAGCGGATGCCCATCGATGGCAAGCGGCAGGCTGCCCTGCGCCGGCCACATGCGTCCGAGCAGCGCCGAGGTCAGCGTCGAAACCAGGCTCGTGCTGGCCAACCACCAAAGGAACGTGCGGGTGCCCACGCGCTCTTCAATCGCGCTGCCGATCTGCCAGAGCAGCAGGCCGACGAACAAGAGCGCGATCAGGCTGTTCATGATGAGCGGCGCCGTGATCAGCTGATACGGCTCGCGCCCGATCGCAGCCATTGGCCACAGGATCAGATGTTGGGTAATCAGCGCATCCAGCGGCGGAATCAGGCCCAAAAGATACGTGACGGCAAACAGGATCAGGACCGCCCGAACGCCCGGTGTGAACTGCGAGCCCAGACGCACTTCGACGACATGGCCATCGCGCCGACCGGACCCACCGCGAGGATTGGAAGACCGCATACCTGCAGAGTAAAGACTGCCCGCGAGGCTGAAAAGGGGGGACGCCTACTTTGATTGGAAGTGCAGCGCGCAGGATCCGCCGTCGCATTCGCCGCGGGCGATGGCTCGGCCCATGATGCGATAGCGATATTTCGCAATCAGGCGATAGCCAAGATCGGCCAGCTGACGAACGCCTGGCACGTAGTACAGCTTGAGGAGTCGTCCCAGAATCGGTCGCTTGCGCAGCGCCTGCACGACCGCTTCAACACCGCAGAAGATCCAGCCTTCTTGCGTGACAAGCTGCATGGCGCGCATGGCTTCATCATGGTCGATGCCGAGCGCGCTCAGCAGGCCCGACTTCTGCAGCGGCTGCGGTGAAAGCTGCGGACCGGCCCAGCGCGATAGGCGCTTCACTTGTGCTTGGCAGAAGCGACAATCCCCGTCGAAGACCAGGACATCGTGCTGCGCTAGCTCAGGCACTTCGGCCAGCGGCACAGGGTGCAAGCGACGCGGTGCGGACATGCCGCCATTATGCGCTGAATCGCGGCGCTGCGCCCCACGCAAGCGGGCTCGCTTTGGGGCAAGTCGCCGTGATAGGCTGCGCCAACAACTTAGGATAGGAACGCCATACCGATGTCGACTTCCAACAACAAGAGCTCCGTCGCTACGCTGAGCGGTGCCGCGTCCCTTGAGATGCTGAAGCAGTGGGTGAACGAGACGGCCCAGGTCACGCAGCCGGATCGAATCGTGTGGTGTGATGGCTCGGAAGAAGAAAACACGCGGCTGATCCAGCAGATGCTGGGGACTGGCGAGCTGGTTCAACTGAACCAAGAACACTATCCCAACTGCTATTTCCATCGCTCGCATCCCAGCGACGTCGCGCGCACGGAACACCTGACGTTCATCTGCAGCGACCACAAGGATGACGTCGGCCCGACGAACAACTGGATGTCCTATGCCGATGCGAAGTCGCGCGTGTGGCCGCTGTTTAGCGGCGCGATGCGCGGTCGCACGATGTACGTCGTGCCCTATCTGATGGGTCCGGCAAACTCGCCGTTCAGCAAGGTCGGCGTCGAGATCACCGACAGCGCGTACGTCGTCGTCAACATGCGAATCATGACGCGCATGGGGCAGGTGGCTCTTGAGCACATGCAGCAGCACGGCGGCGGTTTCGTAAAGGGCCTGCACTCGCTGGGTGATCTGTCGCCGGACCGTCGCTTCATCGTTCACTTCCCGGCCGAGCGCGAGATCTGGAGCATCGGCTCGGGCTATGGCGGCAACGCGCTCTTGGGCAAGAAGTGCTTCGCGCTGCGCATTGCCAGCACCATGGGTCGCGATGAAGGCTGGCTCGCCGAGCACATGCTGATCCTCGGCATCGAAGATCTGCGCCCCGGTCGCAAGGGCGAGGTCACGTACATCGCTGCCGCCTTTCCTTCGGCTTGTGGAAAAACCAACCTGGCGATGTTGGTGCCCAGCTTGGGCCTGCGCGATCAGTTCCGCGTCTTTACCGTCGGTGATGACATCTGTTGGATGCACATCGGAAGCGACGGCAGGCTGTGGGCGATCAACCCCGAGGCCGGCTTCTTTGGCGTCG
This sequence comes from Myxococcales bacterium, assembly GCA_016794505.1. GTDB lineage: Bacteria > Myxococcota_A > Polyangia > Palsa-1104 > JAEUJZ01 > JAEUJZ01. The sequence continues at coordinate 36,709 of JAEUJZ010000014.1, read as the reverse complement.
CCCCTGGCACCAGCGCCAAGACCAACCCCAACGCGCTTGCCACGCTGCAGCGCAACTCGATCTTCACCAACGTCGCGCTGACCGATGACATGCAGCCGTGGTGGGAAGGTCTGTCGCCGGCTCCTGCCCACTTGACCGACTGGCAGGGCCGCTCGTGGACGCCCGACAGCAAAGAAAAAGCCGCGCACCCCAACTCGCGCTTCACCGCGCCTGCCCGGCAGTGCCCCTGTATCTCGCCCGAGTTCGAAGCGCCGCTTGGCGTGCCGATCTCGGCGATCATGTTCGGCGGTCGGCGCGCTCGCATCATGCCGCTGGTGGTCGAAGCGCAGAACTGGCAGCACGGCGTGTATCTGGGCGCCACGCTGTCGTCTGAGACCACCGCCGCCGCGGTCGGCGCCGTCGGAGTCGTGCGGCACGATCCCATGGCCATGCTGCCCTTCTGTGGTTACAACATGGCCGACTATTTTTCGCACTGGCTGGGCATGCCGAGCCGTACGTCGCCGGATAAGCTGCCGCAGATCTTCCAGGTCAACTGGTTCCGCATGGACAAGGAAGGCCGCTATCTGTGGCCAGGCTTTGGCGAAAACGTCCGTGTCCTCAAGTGGATCGTCGATCGCGTGCGCGGCCGAGCCGAAGCGACGCAGGACTCACCGATAGGCAAGCTGCCCGCCGAGGGCGCCATCGATCTATCTGGCTTGTCGCTGGATGCCGATGCCAGCAATCAGCTTCTGCACGTCGATCGCACCGAGTGGGTGGACGAGAGCGAGCGGCACCGCAAGTTCCTGGAACAGTTCGGCAGCCGCACGCCGCAGGCACTGTGGCAAGAACACGCCGCGCTGCGCACGCGCCTCGGTCTGTAAGCGCTCTGCTTCGGCCCGCTGCGCTCCGGCCCGCTTCGTCTTGGCTCGCTCTGCTTCGGCCCGCTCTGCTGCGGGCTACTGCCCCCGCGTTCTGTGCTTCCCCCGTCCTTGCGAACCTAACCTTTGCTTCCCTGGCTGGCGACAGCGGCAGCGGCCTTCGCTGCGGCGTCTGGATCGCCCAGATAGCCGCTGCGTATCGGCTTCAGATCCGCGTCTAGCTCGTACAACAGCGGAATCCCCGTTGGAATGTTCAGCTCGACGATGTCGCTGTCCGAGATCTGATCCAAGTACTTGATCAGCGCCCGCAGGCTGTTGCCATGCGCCACCACCAGCACGCGCTGGCCCGATTGAATGGCCGGCGCCAGCGTGCTGTGCCAGTACGGCAGCAAGCGCTCGACTGTGTTCTTCAGCGCTTCTGTGGCTGGCAAGCGATCCGCGGCGAGGCCGGCATAGCGACGATCAAAGCGCGGGTGCCGTTCATCGCTGAGCTCAAGCGGCGGCGGCGGCGTGTCATAGCTGCGGCGCCAGATCTTCACCTGGGCCTCGCCGTACTGCTTGGCCATCTCGGACTTGTTGAGGCCTTGCAGCGCGCCGTAGTGTCGTTCGTTTAGCTGCCACGCCTTGTGTACCGGCAGCCAGTCCATGCCTAGCTCGTCGAGCACCAGGTTCAGCGTATGCACCGCTCGCTTCAGGACCGAGGTATACGCGACATCAAAGACGAAGCCGCCATCGCGCAGCAAGCGCCCAGCGGTCCGCGCTTCGTCGCGGCCAAGCTCAGTCAGGCTGACATCGGTCCAGCCGGTGAAGCGGTTCTCTTGATTCCAGGCGCTCTGCCCGTGGCGGATCAGCACCAGCTTGTGGGTCGTCGCAGTCATGGGCTCAAGGCTCATCAAACCCATCCGACTTGTCAATCGCGTCGGAAAAAAGCCGCAGCGGCTCGACTGGTTCGCAGTCATGGCGGACGGTGTTCGGGGCCGTCCGGTCTGCGAGCGCGCTCGGCATTTCAGCCCGCCGTGCCTGCCGACCGCGTGCTGACCGCGCATGCCCATCGCGCGTGCCCACCGCGCGTGATAGCTTCGCCGCATGAGCGAGCCCGCGGCCAGTCCATCTGGCAAAGCCCCCAAGCGCATCGACTTTTATTTCGATCTCTCGTCGCCGTATAGCTATCTCGCAGCGACGCAGCTTCCGCCGCTTGCAGCGCGCAACAACGCCATCGTGCAGTGGAAGCCGATTGTCTTGGCCGCCGTGTTCAAGAACACCGGCAACGTCATGCCCGCCGCTTGCGCACCCAAGGCGACGTATATGCTCGCCGACCTCGGCCGCTGGGCCGCGCACTATGGCGTGCCGTTTCGCTTCAACACGCGCTTCCCGATCAACACCATTCGCGCCATGCGCATGATCATCGCGGCCGGGATGGAACGCGGCAGCGAGTATGGCCACGCCGAGCTAGGTCAGGCGCTGTTCCACGCTACCTGGGCCGAAGATCGTGACATCACGGACGATGCCGAGCTTCGTCGGATCGCGCAGGTGCTGGGCCTTCCTGGCGATGCGCTGCTCGCCGCGTGTGACACGCAGCCAGTCAAAGATCGCCTGCGTGCCTTCGGGGATGAAGCGCTCGCCCGCGGAGTGTTTGGCGCCCCGTCGCTGTTCGTCGGAGACGAGCTGTTCTGGGGCAACGATCGCCTGGACTTCGTCGAAGCCGCTCTGCGCCGAGCGTAGCCAGTACCCTGCGCGAGGATGCCGCCTGCATCCGGCCACGTCGTGCGGCTCGACCGCGTAGGCACGATGACCGCGAGCTGGTTTGTGCTGCAGGGGCTGACCGGGCGCGACGGCCATCTGCGCGACCTCTAGCGTCCGCCGACCCATCTGCGCAGCGGTTACGCTTTTCGATGGGAGCCCGCCAAGCGACGGCGATATGTTGCGCATATGCGCGCCACACCTCTCAATCTGCCTGCCTTTGCTTCGCGCCCTGCGCGGCTGACATCTGGCGCAGTGACCGGCCGCAGTCGCTGGCTGCGACCGGCGGTCCTTTCGCTGTTGGCTGGCACCGCGGCTTGCACGGATGCGCCTGTTGATGTGCCGCCGCCACCCGTCCCGTATGTTCCGCCACCGGCCAGCATCATCGTCGATGCCAGCCCTGTGGCCATCCGCCGTGAAGTGCTGCGCATCGCCGTACCAGCACCGCCGCCAAACCCGGTGGCCGCGCAGGGTGGCGAGACACCGGCCGAATACAACGTCCTGCGCGTCGTGCGCTATCGCGTGGACAGCGCCTCACCGCAGCCGGCTCGCGCCATCGCCGTCTTGATGCCCGGACTCTTCGGTGGAGCAGGCAGCTTCGATCCCATGGCTCGCGCGCTGGTCAGGCGCTCGACCCCCGACGCTGCCATCGAAGCCTGGGCCATCGATCGGCGTGCCAACCTGCTGGAAGATCACCACGGCCTGGACGTGGCCGAGGTGCGCGGTGATCCCGAGCTAGCCAGCGGGTATTACTTCGGCGGCAGCGAGCTAGAGGGCCGTCGCTTCGCCGGGCTTCTGCCGCAAGAACAGGCCGCGTTCATGTCCGAGTGGGGCCTGGCCACCACCGTCTATGACCTGCGCGCCGTGCTGGAGCTGATTCCGCAGGCGCAGCGCAAAGGCCACATCGTCCTGGTCGGTCACTCGCTGGGCGCATCGATCGCCGAAGCGTACGCAGCCTGGGACTTCGCCGGTCGACCCGGCTATGAGGACTTGGCCGGCTTGGTCTTGGTCGACGGCACCACGGGCAGCGAAGGCAGCAGCATCCCGATCAGCAAGCAGCAGTATCAAGAAGGCATCAGCGGTGGTTTTGCGCGGCTGGGCCTAAACAAGATTCGCAGCAGCGATCGCTATTTCACCCTGCCCTTGCTGGGCGGCGATGTGTATCTGTCGGCCGCCATCTCAGGCCTGCGTGCCGCGTGGCGACCGATGGATGTCGTAAGCGATCCCGAGCGCGACCGCGCACTCAAGGTATTGCTCGGGTTGAGCGCGATTCCCCCGATGACCAACCGAGCGGCGCTGGGATTTTCGTTTGATCGCGCATACAACGCGCTGTCGTTTGCCGCGGTGAGCTGCGGTGCCGGTACCGGTGGTCGCATCGAGCCCTATCGCAGCCTGCTCGGCGCCGAGCTTTTGCACCCCACCGATGTCAACGCAACCTATGACTGGATCGACTTTGATAAGACGCAGCCTGCGTCGCACACTTCTCTCGGCGATCTCGCGCGGGCTTGGTTCCACGGACCTGAGCTTGACTTTGCCGAGTGGTACTTCCCAGCGCGGCTGGCCTTGGATGCGCCGGCTGCTGGCACCCTGGTGCTAAGCAGCAGCGACTGGCCGCGCAGCGAATATGCCCTGCGCGCCAGCCATGGCCGCAGCATGGATCTGCCGATCCTGGCCTTGGCTGCGGGTCTTGTCGGAAAAGGTGGCGGAGATCAGCGCGCCTATGACTCCCTTCGTCAGCTTGTCGACGCCGTACCCATCGGCCCTGGGCGACCGCAGCAGGGTCTGCCGCGCAGCAAGCCGGAAGCCTTTCGCGTGCTGGCCTATCCGCAACTGACGCACATCGATCCGCTGATGGGGGCAGATTCTCCGATCAGCCAAGCGCAGGAATGGTATCGCGAGCTGCACAGCTTCCTGCTCTTGCATACGACGGGAGCGGGCTCGCCCACGGTCTCGCCTGCTCCGTAGGCTGAATCAGCGACGGTGAACGCATGGCCATCGCAGCCGCAGGGCTGGGGGTTACTGCCCAGACGTCGCGGTCAGCGTTGCGCGATCCGATTCGAGCTGCAGGCCCTTGGGTAGCGGCGTCGAAAACAGCCGCGCCAAGCGACGCGAGCCCACATCGGGACGTGGTGGAGGCGGCATGTACTTGTAGCGCTTGCGCCAGTAGCGCAGCGGTCCGTGGTCGCGACAGCCCAGCGACCGATCCGAGGGCGAGCAATAGATTCGCAGGTGCAAGTGATCGTCGTGTGGCAGCGAGTCACCAGGTTGCTTGAGCAGCGCTTCGGCGCGATCGATCAGCTCGTCCTCGTCATGCTGGCGCCGCCCCTCGTTCAGAAGCAGCGTGCGCAAGCGTGTGTGAACAAACATGTACTGCACTTCGATGTCGGGATCGGAAAGCAGCGCGCGAACCAGCGCCCAGTTGCGACGAATGTCGAAGCGCCGCGGAGTAAACGGCCCGAACTCGACGTTGGGCGTCGGGTGCGGCGCCTTGGCCCACAGATCCCGCCCATAAGCCGGCATCGAATCGGCCGGAGCCACAGGCTTGTTGTTTTCGTCGAGCGCGTACCAGATCAGATCGGCATCGTGGCCGTTTTCGTGCGAGCGATGCAGCGGGCTCTCGCCACCGCCGGGGATCGATAGATCGGCAACCCCCAAGATGGCTCCAGGGTATTCCTTGGCGACGCGCTTGGCGGCCCGACGAATGGCTGCGACCATCTCGTCGGTGGCGAAGTTGGCGCCGCGGACTTGCCAAAGCTGCGGGATGACGTAGCCATCCCCCTGTGGTGGCAGGCGACGACCCCGACGCAGATAGCCATCGTTAAACGTGCCCCCCGAGATGCTGGTCCCATCGGTGAGCAGGCCTGCCCCCAGACACCCGGACGACAGCGCCAGAACCGCGCAGCACACAAACGAGAGCGAGCCCAGCGTGTGCCGCGCCGCCCATAGTCCGCGACGGAACCGGGACCACAATGCCTTGGGGATCTCGCTGCCAAGCCGCACCAAAGCATTATGCCACAGGGCGCGCTGTGATTTCCGCTGCGAAAGTGAACACTTAGCATCCCAATGAAGCGCACGAGCGCTTCGATTACGATGAGGGCAGACCCGTGAGCTCTTCGCGCTGGCTTCGCTTCATCTCTCCGGCGTATCGCTATGCCCTCAAGGCCGAGGCCGAGGGCCGATACGTCGAAGCCGCGCGAGCCTATGCTGTCGTGGGTCAGTCGCTGAAGGTCGCCGAGATGCACATCTTGGAAGCCGAGTGCCAAGGCGCTCCGGCCAGCGCCCTTCGTGAGCTTCACGTCGCGTCGCACTTTATCGACGAAGCCGCCGACAGCACGGAAGGTCGGGCCTTGCTTTTGCGGCTGGGACAGATCTATCTGCGGATCTTGAAACGCAGCGTGCTCACACCGGCCGAGCATGAGGTCTGCATCGATGCCGCCGAGCTTTTGCAGCGTGCCGGTGATCCGCGCAGCGCAGGCGAGGCGTATGAGCTGGCCGGCGATCTGAGCCGCGCCGCCCAAGCCTATGAACAGGCCGGCGAGATCGAAAAGGTCGAGGCGCTGCACGATCAGCTCGCGCGGACGCGAACCGCACAGAACGAAGAGCAGCAGCTTTGGCAGCGCTTCGAGCTACACCGCGAGCTAGGCCAGCGCCGCGAAGCCTTGGCCTGCATCGAGAAGCTCTGTCGCATCGCCCGCGATCCCAGCGCCGCGCATGAGCAGCGCGCTGCGCTGTGTACTCGCCTGACCCCGCCTTTTTTTGTGCGCCTGCGCCTGCACCAGCACGGTCGCGAGGCCGAGATCCTCTTGGTCGGACGCTTGCCGCTTCTTTTCGGTCGCGGTGCAAGTGAGCTTCACACCAGCGCGGGTTCTGTCGAAGGAAGCGGCAGCCAACCCACCACCGTCGAGCCAACGCGCGAGCGCAGCGTGGCCTTTGCGGATCCAGGACTATCGCGGCGGCATGCTCAGATCGATGCGTTGCCGCCCAGCGAGTCGCCGCTGCGCTCTGCGATCGCAGTCCACAATGAGCGACCCGCGACCCGCTTTGCACTGCGCGATCTGGGATCGAAGAACGGCACCCACCTAAACGGCCTGCCCCTTGCATCGACGACCGCGGTGCCCCTGCGCAGCCGGGGAGAGATCAGCCTGGGACAGCATGTGTCCTTGCTGTACGCGACACAGAGCCGCGCTGACATCTTGCGGCTCACCGTGACGCGCGGCCTGTCGCGCGGCTTGCACATCTGGATCAGCGACCAGCCTTTTGTCCTGAGCGTACCGGCTTCGGATTTCGATCCGTGGCCTGAAATCTCGTCGCTGCACGGGGGCAGCGAGCTTGCGCACAGGGACGAGGGCACCGAGCACGCAGTCGCACCGTCCGCACTTCTGCAGTTTGAAAGCGACGACGGACAGCCGTGGCTGCAGACCCCGACGTCGCCTTGGCTCAATGGCAAGCCGGTGGCGCTGCGCGTGCAGCTTCTGCGCGGCGATGTCGTGCGCACCGCCGACGATCTGCGAATCGAGGTCCTGTGATGTCCGGGCGCCTGCGTGACTTTCTGCGCGGCCTGCGTGGTGCAGTGGACGCAAGCGCCGCGGGCGCGCTTCCCCCCAATGGCTCGACAGCCGCGCCGGTCCCCGTTTCTTCTGTTTCTTCTGCTCCTTCGCAGGCCAGCGATATCGATCTTTTGTCGACGGAGATTCGGCGAATTGGCGTCCTGGATGCCCGGCCGATGCAGGCTGATGCAAGCTGGATGGCTGCGCTGCAGCGACTGTGGCAGTCGGGCGCGCAAGATGCGGCGCTGCGCTTTGGAACCGCGCTCGCTGCAGCCATTCCCAGCGATGACGCGCTGTCACTGCAGGTGGCGGCATGGCTGCTTCAGCAAGGCAACCTCGATGCTGCGCACGCACTCTTGGATCGCATCTTGGACCCCGCGCGATCAGGCCATGGGCATGTCGCCATGGCGGCGGCTCCGACGGCGATTGAACAGCAGGCGCGGCTTCTGCGCAGCGAGGTACGTGGACGAAAAAACGATGCGGCAGGCAGTCACGCCGATCTCGCGGACCTGCTCATCGTCGACTGGCCCAGCTCACCGGCCAGCCCAAGTGGCACCGCTCTTTCCCGTTATCGAAAAGGCAAGCGAGCCCGCAACGCGTACGACGGCGTGCTGCCTGATGCCCCCCGCCCCGTGACTGCCTCGTTCGCCACAACAGACCTTGCCACGCTGGTCGGCGAGGCCACGCCCTCGCGCTATCGGCTGCTGTATGAGCTAGGCGCGGGCGGAAATGGCGTGGTCTATGCCGCGTTGGATACGCAGCTTGGCTGCGAGCGAGCGCTCAAGCTCTTTGATGCGCGCGTCGATGGTCACCACGTCCTTCATGAAGCCAAGCTGCTGTCGGCGCTGCAGCATCCCGGCGTGCTGGCGCTCTATAGCCCCGATATCGCAGGGCGCTTCATGACCATGGAGCTATGCCGCGGTGGCTCGCTGCGCGCTCGCCTGCGACGAGAGACCTTGCCTCTTCTCGCCGTGCTGCAGCGCACACGCGAGCTCTGCGATGCGCTGGCCGCGGTGCATGCGGTCGCCATTGTTCACGGCGACATCAAGCCGGAAAACCTGCTGTTTCGCGACGTCGCATCGTCGCTGCGCAGCTTCGACTGCGATCCCGGCTATGGCGATCTGGTGATCAGCGACTTTGGCATCGCAGAACGAATCGCGACCCCGGATCAGGCGGCCCCGCAGACGCTGCGCGGCACGCGAGCGTATCTCGCCCCCGAGCGCTTGCACGGAGCGCCCGGCAGCCCCGCCGCCGATCTGTATTCCGTCGGAGTGGTGCTGTTCGAGATGCTGTCCGGCGCTGTGCCGCTGGTCCCTGTGGGTCAGGTGCCGTCGGCGGAAGACATCGCACAGGCCACGTCGGTGCTGCCCGGCGCCACATCGGTGCAGCCACTGCTTGCCGCGCTGCTGTCGCTGGATCCGGGGCAACGTCCACGCGCTGCCTTGGTGTGCCAGATCGTCGATCGCCTGTTGACCACAGCGACGGTTCTTTGATTGGCTGAGCACACATCCATGCCGCCCGCTATCGCGCAACCTGAGCTTGTGCAGCTTGAAGTCGGCTTGCTGCAGAACTTCTGCACGCTGGTCTGCGATCCACAAAGTCGCTTGTGCGCGCTGGTCGATCCGGCGTTTGAAGTGGATCGCATCCTAAGGACCGTGCGCGATGCCGGACTGCAGCCGGCCGCGATCTGGCTGACGCATACACACTTCGATCACATCGAAGGCGTCGTGCCGATCTTGCAGCGCCTGGGCCCATCGCTTTCCGTCTTCGTCGGCAGCGAGGAAGCCGAGGCCGTGCTGGGTCCCTGCCGTGCCGCGGGCCTTGCGCCGCAGCTTGGCCGGCTCGCAGGTGGCGAGACCCTGCGCCTCGGTAGCCTCTCGGCACAGGTCCTGGCTACTCCGGGACATACGGCGGCCGGGCGCTCGTATTACCTGCCCGAGCTTGCCGCCGTGATCACGGGGGACACGCTGTTCGTGGGAAGCTGCGGCAGGCCCGCCGCGGCAAAGACCATCCCGACGCTGTGGCACAGCTTGATGCAGCTTGCCGAGCTTCCCGAAGAGACGCGCATCTATCCCGGCCATGACTACGGTCGCACGCCGACTTCTCGCATTGGCTGGGAACGCGAAACGAATCCCTATCTGCGCTGCGCCGACGCTACGGCGTTTGCCACACTGCTCTTGCAGCGCATCGGCCGCACGTGAGCGCGCTGCAAAAAGACGCAGCGATCTCTGCTTTCGCGAAGCCGCAACAAGCCGACCAAAAAAAGCAGATCCTTCCGCGGGGCTAGGCGTTTCAGACCGGCACTGCGACGCCAAACCGGCGTCTGGTTTCCCTTTCGACCCATCGAACGTACGGGCACGCGGCGCTGAATGCTGCCTTGGACACGGCGGCTCAGAAGCGACGCCTGTCGTGTACGCAAGGAGGATCCATGTCTCGTTCGTTTCTGCCCGTGGTGCGTCCTGTGCTTGCAAGCTTGGGCTTGCTGTCGGTTACGTCGGCGGCGGCCGGTGTCTTAAATCCCGTCGCTGCGCCGGTCTGTTCAGCCCCCAAGCGCTCGCCTGAGCAGCAGTACAAAGGATCCGATCACGTGCGTGCGGCCGCGGCGCGCGGGCTTGCGTATCTATCGAGCTCAAGCCAGGCCTGGACGGCGCAGCATCGCTGCTTTGGCTGTCACGTGCAGGCGGTCACGATGGAAGCGCTCTCCGTCGGAAAAAAGCATCAGTACACGGTCGACAACCGCGACCTGGGGGCGATGGTACGCGCGCTGAAGTTGGGCGTCACAGCCGGCGGGCATACGACGGGTATCGCGTTCGAGGGCTCGGCCTGGGCGCGCTATGACCAGTGGGTCGGCAACAACGAGACCGATCAGCTTCTGCGCTATGCCAAAGAGCTACAAGGCGTGCAGGCGCAGAGCGGCGCCATCAACGATGACGATCGGCGCTTGCCTGTGACCGGCGGCACGCTGCAGACGACGTTCCAAGCGGCGCAGACCTGGCGGCAGGCGTATGCGCGAACGGCCGATGCCAAGTGGCAGCCTCCGCTGCGGCGCGCCGAGCACTATCTGGCCAGCCAGGTTTCGACGTGGCAGAGCCGCAAGGGATCGGTCTATCTGCAGGACCTGAACTTCGTGCTGCTTGGGCTTTTGGCGTCGGGTGTGACGCGCAACGAAGCCAGCGTGCAGGGCTTGGTCAAGATGCTGTTGGTCCGTCAGAACGCAGATGGCGGCTGGGGCCTAGACAGCCAGAACAGCGACGCGTTTGCCACCGGGCAGACGGTGTACGCGCTTAAGACCGCGGGATATTCCGACGAAGATCAGCCGGTGTCGCGAGCGATTCGTTATCTGGTCAGCAAGCAAGGACAGAACGGCGCCTGGCGCACGTACCGCAGCAACCAAGGAGGCGCCGACAAAGCCGAGACGATGTGGGCGGTCTTGGGCATGGTGACGGTTGATGTCGCGAGCCTCGCGGTCAGCGGCGTCGTCGATGGCCAGCACGTCGAGCCGCAGATGAAGCTCGCGGTCAGCGCGACCGATAACTCGGGCGGTGGCATTCAGCAGATCGAGCTGTTTGTCGACGATCTGCCGGTCGGCAAGGCCTGCGGCGCCAAGCTCGATCACCTGCTTGACGCCAGCAAGCTGAGCAGCGGCAAGCACCTGATCGACTTGGTCGCCACCAACGGCAAGGGGCAGGTCAGCCGGCGACGCTTCGAGGTCTATGCCGGCGAGGTGTATCTGACCGAAGTCGGGGCGCGCTTCGACGAGCCGACGCAGACCTCGATCATTTCGTTGCGCAACATCGCACCGCAGGCCGAAACCAGCGGTGCCGTCGAGCTAGAGGTCTTCAGCACCACCACAGGCAGCGAAGCCAAGCCAGGGGCGCGCGTCTACAGCGACAGCAGAAAAGGTCAGACGGGCGGCTTGTCGTTTGTCTGGAACGGCAAGGGCAGCGACGGGAAAGCCCTGCCACGTGGGCGCTATGTCGCCAAGCTGCACTTCCGCGATGCGCAGGGACGCTTGCGGCAGAGCGAAAGCGCGCTCTTTGTGCATGACAGCGAAGTGGCGCAGCAGCGCAACTTTGCCGAGGTCGAGGGCCAGATCTCGCTGCGCGGCGGCGCATCCTCGGCCAACACGCTCGTCGAGCTTGTCGACGATAAGGGGCGCGTTGTGCAGTCGACGCGCACCACCGAACAGGGCAACTATCGCTTCAAGACCGTCGATCGCGGGCAGTATCGCGTGCGCGTCAAGAAGTCGGGTTTCGACGATCTCGAACAGTCGGTGCATGCGGCCCCCGCGGCGCCCGCCGCCAAAGCCAGCATGAGCTGGTAAGGCGCAGCCGCTTCATCCCGTCTGCGCAGCGCTTGTGGCTTGGTACAGTCGGCGCTGCGTTTCAAGCCAAGCTCGCGCTTCTGCTTCGTTGCTGCAGATCAAGATCTGGTTCTTGCGTCGTCCCAAAAGCTCCATGGCCCGAATCACCAGCGCAGCCATCGCATAGGCCGGGCCCGAGACGCCATAGACCGCGGTCGACACGCGGCGCTGAACGTGGCTGCGCGCCTGCTCGGCCAAAAAGCGGCGCGCGTCGGGGTTGATGCCTGCCGTCGCCTGTGAGTTGACCAGGGCCACGCAGTACCCCAGCCGCGCAAGGACCGTGTCGCGCAGATCTTGATAGGCACGAATGTCGGCGATGCGGACGGGACCGATGCCTTCCCACTCGATCAGGTCGCCCTGGATGCGCATGCGGTGGCTGCCGACGGCCTGCCAAGCGCCCTCCTCGGTCGACGCGGGCGTGGGGGCGTCGGCGTCTGTGCTCGACGAAGCAAGCGAGTCCTTTCGGCGCAGCGGATCCATGGCCTGGTCCCCCTTCCGCATTTCTCGCGGAAATAATACGCAATTGTATCCGAGTGCCGCGGCGCCAGCAGCCGAGCCGTCCGCTTAGGGGGCAATCAGGATGGCAAAGACATGGTTCGCACCGGCCTCGCCCCCCGCTGGGCTGGTGAAAAGAACGCACAGACGCAAGACTGGCCCAGCGACGGAAAATTCGCACTGCAGCTCGGGCACGGCGACGGTCAGACCCTCGGCAGCGCCCAAGCCGCTGGCGATGACGCTGGCATAGTGGATACGCTGCACACGCGTCCGTCGGTGACCGACATCGAAGCTGGCGACCGCTGTGCTGGGCAAGAGCGTGTAGCTTTCGCAGCGCGTGTTGGGGTCGTACGCGTCGTAATAGATGCTGTGGCGATCGCGTCCCCGGCCAGCACTTGGGGCCGATGCATCGAGCTCGACCATCAGCGTCTGTCCGTGCAGCTTGAGCACAAGCGGTGCCGGTAGCAGCTCAGGCACCGACGAGAACGGCAGCAACAAATGCACGTGCTGGGTGGGGGCTCGCAGCGCCACCAGGGACAGCAGAAGCTCGCGCCCGGCGGCTGTTCGCACAAGCTGCGCCGGGCTTGGCCGCGGCGGCGCATCGGCGGTGGCGACGATGGGGGAAAGCGGTAGCTCGATGCGCTGCGCGCCCGTGTTCGTCGGCGATGCTGGGCTGCCGGGCGTCGCGGCCTTTTGGAAAAGCGCCGTCGCAAAGGCCTGCAGGCTGGGGCGTGACGCGGGATCGGGACGCAGCGCCGAAAGCACCGCGGCTTCGACATGGGCTGGCACGCCGACATGCACCGGCAGGCGCGGAAGCTCTCGTCGAGCCCGCGCGGCGTGCGTGGCCTTTGCCAGATCGCCACCGAGTAGCTGATACAGGATCGCGCCCAGCGCATAGACGTCGCCCGCTTGCGAGACCGGGCCGCCGGTCACTCTCTCGGGTGCCCAGTACTGCGTGTCGCCGATGGGCAGGGTCATGCGCTCGTTGATCGAGCCTTCAGGAGTGCCCAGCAGCGATTCCAAGTGAAAGTCGGTCAGCACCACGCGCGGCCGGGCCGCGATCACTTCCACGGGCGGCGCGGTCGGCAGCAGCGAGATCGACGCGGGCGTCAGCGGAACCTGTGGCACCGGGGCGGGCGTCGGCGAGACCTGCGACGGCGGCGGGCGGTTATCGACGATCGCCGGGCCCTTGGGGATGTACAAGCCAAACGAGGACAGCGACAAGTTGCCGTGTACGAAACCGGGCTGGCTGGCTTCGGCTTCTAGCAGCCCGTCTACGATCTCGTGGATCAGCGACATCGCCTCGTCAAACGGAGGCAGCGGTCCGGGGTCGACCAGCGCCTGCAGGGTGTTGCGAAGCTGTGGCAGGACCAGATACGTGCTGCCCAGCGTCGGAAGCTCGCCCAGGTGCAAGACCGGCATAAGGTGCGGCGAGACCTTGCTCACGCTGCGCTGTGTCGCGAAGTCACGCAGGCGATCGCGCTGCACGCTCGACAGAGCGGCCACCTCGGGGCCACGGCCGCAGACCATCAACAGGATATCTTTGTTTTCAAGAAGACCTGTGGCGCGGGCAAGCTTCTCGGGCTCCTCCTCGCGCATGATCTCGGCCAAGTAGTACAGCTTGGGATACGGTCGCTCGGACTCTTGCGTGTGACCGATCCAGCGTCGAATGCGATAGCGTCCCTCGACGATCACGCCGTCGAGTCGCTGCGGCTGCCGCAGAAGCGGCTGGTGGTTGGCCGGCACGGGGCTGTGTCGCGCCGACACCGGTCGCGGGGCGGCAAGCGGCACCTGCGCTGGCTCCAAGGTCGCATCCAGCTTGCGCTTGTCTCCGTCGGAACGCCCGCTGCTTGCGGCATCCAAAAGGGGCAGCGACATCGACTCGTCGGTGCCGCCCTTGCCGGCCCGCGGGGGGCGATGCAAAAGCGGCTTGGGCACTTGCGTCAACAGCGCAGGCGGGTTGCCGGTCAGGCTGATGCCCCACTCGGCGACGAAGCGCGCCACGGCCGAGATGTTGGCGAAGCGACCTCCGGCCTCTTGCACCACTTGGTCTAGCTCGGCCCCGAGATCAGCGGCGCTTTGGAAGCGCTGCGTCGGATCTTTGGCCAGCGCTTTGTGTACGACCATCTCAAGCAGCGGTGAGGCCTGTGGACAGACGCTGCGCAGCGGCGGAATCTCGCCCCGCACCACGGCATAAAACGTCGACACCATGTCGTCGCGCTGAAACAGCGGTCGGCCGCTGCACAGCTCGTACAGCACCACGCCGACGGCAAAAACATCCGAGCGCCCGTCGAGAGTCAGGCCTTGGATCTGCTCGGGCGACATATACGCCGGCTTGCCTTGCAGGCCTTCTTCCTTGCGCACCAGGCGGCGATCGGCGCGGGCCACGCCAAAGTCGATGACCTTGACCAAGCCCTCGGACGTGACCATCAGGTTCGACGGCGAGACGTCGCGGTGGACGACATTAAGCGGCCGACCCGCGGGATCGCGCAGCGTATGTGCCGCGTGCAGTCCCGAGCAGGCCTGGGTAACCAGCGACGCCACCAGATCCGGCGGCATGCGCTCGCCACGCTGAGCAAGCTGCGCGCTCATGTGCGAAAGCGTCGTGCCGCGCAGGTATTCCATGGCCAAGTACAGCACGCCGTTTTCTTCGCCGACGTCGTAGATCTTGACGACGTTGTGGTGGTTGATCTCGGCGGCGATGCGCGCTTCATCGAGGAACATGGCCGAGGCGTCGACGATGTCGAACATCTCGGGCTGAATCAGCTTGATGGCGACCGAGCGACTAAAGCCGCCAAGGCCCGTCTGACGAGCCAAATAAACCTCGGCCATGCCGCCACCGCCCAGACGGGCAATCAAGCGATAGCGGCCAAAGGGCACCGACAAGCCCAGGCTGATGCGGCAGCGCGGTCCTCCACGACCGAAGCTCAGCTCATACGCGCCGGGGCAGGCCAAGGGCATCGGGCGGGTCGCTTCGACCTGCAGCGCGCCAGCTCCTCCGACGACAAACGTCCCGGCTGTGCTGCCCAAGTCAACCAGCTGAAACTGGTCTCGCTCGGCGCGTAGCTCGGCGTGATGGCGCGAGACACCGCCTTCGGGAATGACGACATCGTTGGCGGGGTTGCGGCCGATGCGCACGCGATCGGTGTCAAAGAACAGCAGCTGTTCTCCGACGCGGGTGCCCGAAAGCAGGTGGACCTCGGTGACTGTGCCCAGGGGCTGCCCTTGCAGGCTGGTTGGAATCGGGCTCGTCGCAGCGGCTGCGCGCCCATCACCAGCCAAAGGAGGAACAGGACCTGACGCCATCGGCACGCTCAAAACACAACAGGCGGGGGCGCAGTCGCCGGACCCGACTTGCGAGCGCCCGGCCGACCTGGACGTGGGCCCTTGTTCCCGACGGGACGAGCCCCTGGTGTCGGGGGAGACGCCGCCGCAACAGACGGTCGCAGACCGGCGCTGCCAGCGGTGGCTGGGCCAGTCGATGTGCGCGGTGTCCCGGCGGTGGCGCTGGAAGAGCCCGCGTGGGAAGCGGCAGACGCCCGCAGCGGCTCCGCCGAGCCGCTTTTGAGCACACTGGCACCGCTTCCGGCTTGGCCCAGCGTCGGACCCACTGCATCGCCGACCGTCGGAACGACCCGCAGATGGCGCAGGTGCTCGGGTAGCTCACGCATGCGCGCTTCGGATCCCAGGGCGGAAAGCGGCGGCAGCGGGAAGCCCGGCAAGAGCGGCCCGCCGCGATCGTTGGGCTTCACTGCAGCCGGTTTTTCGACGGGCACCTCGGCCAGCGCAGCTTCCCGGTTGGCGGCGTACATATAGCGCGTCCACATCGGCACGCTGATGGTGAACGACGCATCGGTGTACCCAAGCTGCCGTTCGTACGTGTCATCGCCCACCCACGCCGTAGTCATCCAGCGCGAGGTATGCCCGACGAACCAGACATCGGACGTGCGGCTTGATGTGCCGGTCTTGCCGGCGGCGATCAGCTTGGCATCGCGGATCGGCTTGCTGTGGCCTTGGCTGACGACGCGACGCAACAGCGTGTCCATCAGGTATGCCGTGCGCGGCGCGATCACCGGTCGCCGCATCCTGCCGGCGGTGGCCACCAAGCGATCCAAGCGACTGGGGCCATCCAGCAGCGGATCATCCCAGGCGCTGGCGTCGTACAGCACGCGGCCAGATCGATCAAAGACGCGCTTGATGCTCACCGACTCGACGGGGCGACCGCCTGTGGCAAACAGCGCGAAGGCCCGCGAGATCTCGTCGATGCGAACACAGGACGCGCCCAAGGCCAGCGCATCGTCGGCATGAATGGGCGTTGTAAAGCCCAAGCGTCGCGCCCACGCCGCCACATCTTTTTTGCCCAGCGTCTTAAAGATCTCAAGGGCCGGCGGATTCTTGGACCAGACCAGCGCCCGCTCTAGGTTCACCGTCTGACCGTAGGTGCCGTCGATGTTCTGCGGAATCCACTCTTCCCCCGTCACGGGATCGACTTCGGTGCGCACGCGGTCGTTCCACAGCGTGTCATAGCTATAGCCGCGGTCGAGAGCCAGCGAGTAATACACCGGCTTGTAAGCGCTGCCCGGCTGCCGGCACGCCTGTACCGCGCGGTTGAATTCCGAGCGGTCGTAGTCGCTGCCACCGGCCATCGACAAGATGTAACCGGTGTGCAGGTCGAAGCTATAGATCGCGCCCTGAGGCCGCGGGGCTTGCTCAAGCACGACCTCTTTTAGCTGCTGCGGCAACGGCTTTCGCACCTGCTCGGGAATCCACACGGCTTCGCCGACCTCGATGCGCTTGCCAGGGGCGGGCGGCTGGGCCGCGAGGCGTACGCCGCCACCGTCGATGATCACCTGTACACCCGTGCCGGGGACAAAGCGCATGCCGGCGGGCGGGCCGCTGTCGCGCTGCGCCATTTGCTGCGCGCTGCTGTCTTGCGCTGGCGCCGTGGCGGGCGTCGGGCTGCCGCTGGCTGGGTTGCGTCGGCTGCTGCCGCGTGTCCCGCGCGATGCGGTGGGAGTACCGCGCGAGCCCGTGCGACTGCCCATCCCCTTGCTGCCGCGCGTGCGTGAAGGACTGGCCGAGCGACGGCTGGGATCCGCAACGCTGGCAGCGGCTGGGGCAGGGCTGGCCGGCTTGGCCGCGGCGACGACCACGGGCGGCTTGCTGGTCGGTGCAGCCTGGGCCATGGTTCCGCTTGTGAACTTGCCGCGCACTTCGCTGCCTTCGCTGGGCTTGCCCCCGGCACGCGCCACGGCGTCGCCGGTCTCTAAAGGCTTGGTGGTAAGCGGCACATAGTTGAACTCGCTGAACTTGGCGATGTGGCTGCGGTGGGAAAGCTTGACCCAGATCACGTCACCGGGTCGCAGCGCCTCGGTCGCTGAGCGAATGAAGCGATCGTTGGTGGGATCGCCCGCCGTATAGCGCGAGGCCCACAGCATGTTCAGCACCGGCAGTTCGAGCATGTGCTGCCCAACTTGTACCGTCGCACCGCCGCTGCGCACCGCCGTCACCAAACCCAGGTACAGCGTGTTTTCTTGCAGCGGCCCGGCATAGCGAGCCGTGGCGCGGGCCAAAAACAGCTTCTGCGCGTCGGGGTCCAGGCGCGCTTCGGGCCCGCGATAGCCTTGGCGCTTGTCGATCTGGCGCGTCGCGTGATCGACGTTGTCAGCGGCCAGCACGTCCAGGTGTGGCAGGACCGTGGTCTCGATGCGATAGCCGCCTTCGTACACGGCCTGGGGGCCGAACTGCTTGAGCAGATCGCGGCGCACATAGTCGACGAAGTACGGCGAGATATCGCGCGAGGTGTCACGGCGTGGCTTCAGCGCGATGCGCGTGCCGTACAGCGCTTCCGCCTGGGCCGCTTGGATCAAGCCCACCTCGACCATGTTGCGCAGCACTTTGTCGCGTCGGGCTTGCGCCATTAGCGGGTGCTCAATCGGCGAGTATCGCGTCGGTGCCTTGCCCAGCCCGGCGAGCAGAGCCAGCTCAGGCAGGCCAAGCTCCCAGACGTTCTTATCGAAATAGCGCTTGGCCGCTGCCTGGACCCCGAAGCTGCCGTGGCCCAGAAAGATATGGTTCAGGTACAGGGCCAGGATCTCGCGCTTGGAAAAACGCGCTTCCAGTCGGCGAGCGAGGATCGCTTCGCGGATCTTGCGCGTAAACGATCGCTCGGGCGACAGGAAGGACTTGGCCACCTGCTGCGTGATCGTCGAGCCGCCCTGCGAGATGCGGCCGTGACGCAGGTTCTCGCGTAGGGCGCGCACCAGGCCGCGCACATCCAGGCCGCGGTGCTCGTAAAAGCGCCGATCTTCGGTCGCGATCACCGCATCGATCAGCGTCTGGGGAATGCGATCCAGGGGCACCACTTCGCGGCGCTCGCTGGCCAGCTCGGCTAGTAGGGTGTTGTCGCCGGCATGGACGCTGGTGATGCCCGGCGCTCGCTGGGCATAGGTCGCCAGATCCGGCACCGTCGGCACGCTGCGCGCAAAATAGATGTAAAGCCCGACGAGGACATGCACGAACAAGAGCGCGATGCCCGCGATTGAAAACAGCGTGTACTTAAACAGCCAATAGAAGAACCCGCCGTCGGCAGGGTTGGTGATATGGACACGCGAGGGATTCATGCGGGCAAGTGGTTTGGCGGATCAGCCCAACGGGGCGACGCAAGGAAGCCAGCGCCTGCCTCGAAACACGGCCTGACAATGCACCGTACCACAGACGGAGGAAGGGCTGGCGGCAAACCTCGCCGCGTCCGATTGAGCAGGTTCGCGTACATCGGCCGACGAGCCACCCGGCGGGAAAACGGCGCGTCTGGGCGCCGCCCTATTCGCTGTAAATCTGCAGCCCGCGGGACCGGAACTCGGCGGCTTTTTCTTGCAGCCCGCGAGCGATCTCGACGGTGTCTTGGTTCGTCTGAGCACCGACGCGGTGCTGCTCGGCGTAGTCGCGCACGTCCTGTGTGATCTTCATCGAGCAGAACTTCGGCCCGCACATTGAGCAGAAGTGCGCCGTCTTGGCCGGCTCGGCGGGCAGCGTCTCGTCGTGATAGGCAATCGCCGTCTCGGGATCGAGGGCCAGATGGAACTGGTCGCGCCAGCGGAACTCAAAGCGCGCCTTCGACAGCGCATCGTCCCAGCGCTGCGCCCCAGGATGGCCTTTGGCCAGGTCGGCTGCGTGCGCCGCGATTTTGTAGGCGATCAGACCCTGCTTGACGTCTTCGCGATTGGGCAGACCCAGGTGTTCTTTGGGCGTGACATAGCAGAGCATCGCCGTGCCAAACCAGCCGATCATCGCCGCGCCAATCGCCGACGTGATGTGGTCATAGCCCGGAGCGATGTCGGTAGTCAGCGGCCCCAGCGTATAAAACGGCGCTTCTTTGCACAGCTGCATCTGCAGATCGACGTTCTCTTTGATCTTGTGCATCGGCACGTGGCCGGGGCCTTCGATCATCACCTGCACATCGTGCTTCCAAGCGATCTCGGTGAGCTCACCCAGCGTCTTGAGCTCGCCGAGCTGTGCGTCGTCGTTGGCGTCATAGATCGACCCCGGCCGCAGGCCATCGCCCAGCGAGAACGCCACATCGTACGTGCGCATGATCTCGCAGATCTCTTCGAAGTGCGTGTACAGGAAGTTTTCGCGATGGTGGGCCAGGCACCACGCCGCCAAGATCGAGCCGCCGCGCGACACGATGCCGGTCATGCGCTTGGCGGTCAGCGGCACGTATCGCAAGAGCACGCCCGCGTGGATCGTGAAGTAATCGACCCCTTGCTCGGCCTGCTCGATCAGCGTGTCGCGGAATAGCTCCCAGGTCAGCTCTTCCGGCTTGCCGCCGACCTTTTCCAGCGCCTGATAGATCGGCACCGTGCCGATGGGTACGGGGCTGTTGCGCAGGATCCATTCGCGCGTTGTGTGGATGTCGCGGCCCGTCGACAGATCCATCACCGTGTCGGCGCCCCAGCGCGTCGACCAGACCATCTTGTCGACCTCTTCTTCGATCGATGAAGCGACCGCGCTGTTGCCGATGTTGGCGTTTACCTTCACCAGAAAGCGCGAGCCGATGATCATGGGCTCGGACTCGGGGTGGTTGATGTTGGCGGGGATGATAGCGCGGCCGCGCGCCACTTCGGATCGCACAAGCTCGGCGGGCAGGCCCTCGCGCAGGGCGATGTATTCCATCTCGGGCGTGATGATGCCGCGGCGGGCATAGTGCATCTGCGTCACGTTGCGACCTGCCTTAGCGCGCAGCGGCGGGCGCGTCATGACAGTGGCCTGCGGCGCATGGCTGCCGTTCTTGCGTGCCTGGCCGTTGCCGTTGGCCTGGCGATGGCCGTTGTCGATCGGCTGCACGGCGCGACCGATGTGTTCTTCGACATCGCCGCGCTCAAGCACCCAGGGACGGCGCAGGGCAGGCAGGCCAGCGCGCAGATCGATGACGGTCTGCGGATCGGAATAGGGACCGCTGGTGTCGTACAGATCCATCGGCGGGTTGGGCTGGGCGCCCGTGCGCGACTGCGTCGCGGTCAAAGAAACGCGACGGAAAGGAACGCGGATGTCGGGGCGGCTGCCCAAGACATAGATCTTCTGGCTGCCCACGATCGGCTGCGGCCACGATGGCGACGGCAGACCGGCATGAGACGGGGATGAAGCAGACACAGGCTTTGACATGGCTCGATTCTTTCAGGGCTGGGGCGGGACAACGACTGCGGCTGGCAGGCAGAGCCCGCCCGGAGGGTTGTGGGAAGCTACGTGTGGAATCTCGGACGAGAAAGAGCTCATCCGATCGGCCGCGCAGCTTACTATGGATCGGTGTGTGGCGCGTGCGCGGATCGGCGACTCGCTCAGAAACGACGGAGATGGTTTCGTCGCTGGCTGCCGTTTCTTGTCCTGATGTTGGGCGTGGCGTGCCGTGGCCCAGCGCCGCCCAGCGCGGCCCCAGATGCGTCTGTGAAAACGGCGGAAGTGGGCGCGCCGCAACCCGAGGATGCGCAGGGCCATAGCGGGCCTTCCGAGGGTGAAGGGCGTTCTTCCACGCTCGATGCGCCGCCTGATGTGATGGTGTGGGCCGCCGATCGCGCCACGCGCGAGGGGGATCTGGCCAGCGCGCGTCGCTTGATCGGGATGGCCTTGGCCAAGCTGGGGACGACGCTTGCGATCCAGCCTGCGGCCGGCTTGCTCGACGCAGCGGCTGACTTGGCGGCCGACGAGACGACCTCGCGCGCAGAGCTTCTGAGTGACTTTGCGGCCAACGGCAGCGTGCTCGCGGTGGCGCACGGCGGCTTGCTGTCGGCCATTGATCTGCGAAGCGGCTATCGCCTGCTGCGACTGGCCAGCCATTCCGCCACCATTCGCCAGATCAAGGTCAGTGCCAGCGGGCGCTATGTCGCGACCTTTGCCGACGATCAGAGTCTGCGCTTGTTCTCGCTTCCCACAGGGACCCAGGTTCTTGAGCTACCGCTGAGCCTGGACTTTCTGGCGCTTGGCGAGAGGCGGCACGCCGAGCTATTCGCCTTCACCCCAGACAGCCGGCGCCTGCTGGCCCTGGACTGCGGCGAGCGCTCGGGGCCGGCCTGTCCGCTGCTGCGCCTGCAGGTGTTCGAAAGCGAGCGCGGCAGCCGACGCAGCGAGATCAGCCTACCCGCCGAGCCGATCGAGTACACCAGTCGTTCCGACGGCACGATCGCGATCCTGCCTTTGGGCGGCACGCCGCGCTTCTTCGATGGCGAAAGCGGCATGGAATGGCCCCAGCCCGGCCGGGATGACTCGACGAACAGCGCCGCGAACAAGTCGCCGCCCAGCCCGGATCCAGCGGTTGGAACAGCCCGTCGGACAAGCGGCGCGGCGCCGGCTGGAAAGAGCGTCTTGGCGCGGCAGGCCTGCTGGACGAAGCGTCTGTCGTCGGAAGGCCGCCCCTGGCTGCTCTCGCCCGAGCGTCACTTTGCCCTGACCCTGGCCAGCCCAGCGCTCGCGTGTCTGTGGGACCTCGTCGAGCATCGCTTGGCTCGGCCGATCGCGCTGCCCAAGCCGCTTTTGCAGCCGCTCTTGCTGTCTCTGCTCTCAGAGGCGGGCCTAGCGGTCCTTTCCCATCGCCTCCCAGGCCCTGTCCATGGCGACCGCCCCGCGGCGCGCAGCGTCGAGATCGTTCGCCTCGGCGATGCCTCAGAGTCGGGCGGGGCGTCCTATGTACCATTGGGTCGAGGACATCGCAGTCTTCCGTATCCACTGTCGATCCTGCCTCTGGATCAGGGGGGCGCATTCTGGACCGCAGCCGCTGTGCATCGCGCTGCCCACGGCGCAGAGACGACCGGCGCCGCCATGCATGAGCCAGACGGCACGGTGTGCGTGCTGTCGGCCGGGCAGGCCATCGAGCGCGGGCCGTCGCTGCGCTGTTTTTCGGCGCCGACCCTGTGGCAGCAAGCCGATGCGCGCTTCGGTCCACTTGCGGTAAGCGGCGATGGGCGCTTTGCCTTTTTCGGCAGCATGGGGCCCCTTGTGCTCGACGTGAAAGGGCGCGGTACAGCGCTGCCGATGCGCCTGCCTGCGTCGCCCGAGCCGCCACGGCCCAGCGAAAATGCCGAGATCCTGCAAGACGGTCGCCTGGTGACCTTGGATGTCGACGGTTCCCTGCGCGTATATGCTCTGCCGGCCGCCGAGCAGACGTACAGCCCGTCGGTGCCCCTCGCGCTGGTCGCGCTCAAGCAGCAAGGCGCCGAGCTGCGCATCGAGCGCAAGGATGGCAGTCAGGTGCTGCTCGCGCTGGATAGCGCGGCGCTGCGGCGAGTCGATTCCCCGTCGCCAAATACGCAGAACGCGCCGAGTGCCGGATCGCAGACCGCGGTCCTTACGACGCCCCAAGCCGTGCTGCGCATCGTCGGAAGCGCGCCGGGAACGCTGAGCTTGGCCGAGCGCAAACCCGCCGGCCTGCGGCTGTGGCTGCAGCTCTTGCCCGACAGCGCGGGCGACGGCGCCAAGGCCGAGCGACGCAGCATCGCCGCCGTGGCGGTCGCCAAGGACGGTCACTTCGAGCGCATCGGCGAGGCCTCGCTGGCCGATATCGAGCCGTACGTCATCTGTCGCGCCGGGCCATATCAAGTCCCGCTGGCACTGTGCAGCGAGCGATTTGAAAAAAAGGGCCTGCTTTCGACGGCTCTTGCCGTGCTGCGCGGCGAGCGTGGCAAAGAATCGCCGCGCCAAGCCACGGCCCGCTAGCGTCCATGCCCACGGCCCGCGTTTCATGCGCGCGACGTGAGGCGTGGGCAGAAACGGGCTGCGCGCCAGGGTCGCAGGACTCTTGATCGACAGACGGAACCTGGCATGATGCGCCACCGTCACGTTTCAACGCATCCATCCCGCGATACAAGGAGACAGCCATGGCGATTGAGTACACCTTGGGAATGATCAAGCCCGATGCGGTCCAGAAGGGCCATCAGTTCCACATCCTGGCCGACCTGGCCGCAAGCGGCCTGAAGCCGGTCGCGTTCCGTCTGACCAAGCTGACCAAAGAGATGGCCCAGGTGTTTTACGCCGTCCACAAAGAGCGCAAGTTCTTTGGCCAGCTGACCGAGTTCATGTCATCGGGGCCGATCGTCGCGATGGTGCTCGAAGGCGAAGACGCCGTGACCAAGTATCGCGAGGTCATGGGCTCGACCGACAGCACCAAGGCCGCGCCCGGCACGCTGCGCGCCAAGTTCGGCGAGAACATCGAGCGCAACGCCGTCCACGGCAGCGACTCGCCCGAGAACGCGCGCAAAGAGATCGCGTTCTTCTTTTCGACGCAAGAGCTAGCCCACCTGGGCGTGCCAGTCTCGGGCTAGTAGTCGGCGCGCAGGCCCAGGTTGGGGAAGATCGGCAGTCCGGTGATGCGCCCCTCTTGGTAGAGCTGACGACCGCCATAGACGAGGTTTTCGGCGTTGCGGCGGTTGTAGACGTTGAGCACTTCCAGATACAAGCCGAGCCGGAAGCGCTTAAGCGTAAACGTCTTGTCGACGCGCAGATCCAGCTGGTGAAAGTCCGGCAGGCGATACGCGAGCGGCTCGCCGGAAATCGCCGAGTAGCTTTGATAGTGCAGATCGCGCAGCCCGCCGACTACCTGGGTCGTTGGATTGCCCGAGCCATAGCGGAAGCGCAGGCTGGCCGACAGGCCCCACGGCAGGTCGTAGCTGGCCACCAGCGTCAGGATGTGCGTCTGATCGAAGCGGAACAGGCGCCACGGATCCTCGGGATGATCGCGGCGCTCGCTTCTGGATAGCGTGTACGCCAGCCACCCGGTCAGGCCATGCCAAAGAGGCTGCCGTATCAGGATCTGCCCGCCGTACGCTCGACCCAAGCCATCGTTGCTGTACAGCGTTCGCGGATCGGTGACGACCAGGCTGCGCAGGTCTTTGTAAAAGCCTTGGGCCTCGATGCGCAGGCCGCGCGGCAGCACGACTTCGGTGCCCAGGATGTATGTGGTGCTGACCTGCCAGGCCAAGCTGGGATTGCCAAAGCGCGGCGATAGCTCGGCTCCCTGCGGCGCTTGGTGATACAGGCCCAGCCCGCCGACCAGCCACAGGCGATCGCGCAACAGCGCAGCCCGCACCAGCACGCGTGGCTCGGGAAAGATCAAGGTGCGCGGCGCAGGGGGCTCGCCGGTATGGGCCTCGTTCGCAAGCTCGATGCGATCCAGCGACACGCGAAGCTGCGGCGAGATCTGCACGCGGCCTTCAGCAAACCAGAAGTTCGTGATCAGGTACGGCGCCGCCGACAGCAGGTGATAGTTCAAGACCTCGCGCAGCGACGCACCCGAGCCATCGGTAAAGAAGCTGTCGCCCAGAAACCCCGACTCGCTGCGACCGGCATCGCGCACCGTGTCGCCGCCGCCGACGGGAATGCCTTGGGCATCGCCGCCCACCGGCCCCAGCGGCGCCAGCGTCTCGACCTGGGCATAGCTGCCTTCAACATCCAGGCCCGCCGAATAGTCGACGCCAAGCGACGGGCCCGAGAGCAGCTTCTGTTTCAGCTCGGCCCGCAGGTTGTATCCAAGCTGCCGCACCTTCAGCCGAATCGGTGAACCGCCCAGACCCGGCTCGCCGGTATCGAGCGTGAACGTATCGCCGCCGATCGACGGCATGATCCACAGCGTGGTGTCCTTGCTGATCCGCCGCGTCCAGCGCAGCCGGGCGCGACCAAAGTACGACTTGCTATAGATATCGACGCGCGAGTTGGGATCGGGATCCTCGACGCGGGCTGTGACGTCGCTGGTGGCGCCAAAGATCAACAGGTCCAGATCATCGCGCGGCGAGGCCTGATAGCGCAGCGCCAGTTGATAGTCCCAATAAAACGGCGATAGCTGGGTCTTGCTGCGGTTAAAGAGGGGCAAGAACGCCGAGATCCAGCTGATGCGCGCCGCCGCCGCGACATGCAGCCGCTTGTGAATCGGGCCTTCGACCGTGACCGCGCCGTCGATCAGATCCAGCGTGACCGAGCCGTGGAAGCGATCCGACTTGGGTGGGCGCGTGCTGACTTCGATCACCCCGCCGAGCCCGCGACCATAGTCCGCGCCATACCCGCCGGGACGAAAGTTCAGCTCGGACACAAACTCGGCGCTGATCGTCGAGCGCAGGCCACCGAAGTGATACACGCGCGGAATCAGCACGCCATCGGCATAGGCCCGCGTGTCGGCCGGCGCCGAGCCCCAGACGATGATCTGCCCGATGCCAAACGGAGCCCGCGCCACCCCTGGCAGGTTCTGCACGGCGCGGATCGGATCGTTTTGGTTGCCGGCAATGCGGCGTACATCTTGGCTGGTCAGCGTCGTCGCAATGACCTCGCGTCGCACAGCCTGCGCTCGCACGATCGATTCAAAGCGCTCTTTGCGTTCCGGCACGTAATAGACCACCTGCAGCCGGCCGGGGCGCAGATCCTCGCTGACTTCCGTCGGGCGAACCTGCGTGCCGGAGATGCGAATGCGCACGCGCCCCGTGGGCAGAGCCGCCAGCTGAAAGCGGCCCTCTTCATCCGTCCGGGTCGATAGGATCTCGCGTTCGTTTTGCAGCGCGACGACGCGCAGGCCGGGCAGCGGATCGCGGGTGCCTTGCTGCACGACGGTTCCCACAAGCAGGCAGTGAGTCGCCGCTGCAACCGCTGAGTCCGGCGCAGCATGCGACGGCAACGCCGGGCTCGCCGCGCCTTCGGTGTGGGGGCTTGGCGGCACCGCGGGATCCGGCACAGGGACCGCAGATACCGCCGTTTCGGCCGCTGGTTCATCGGCGCGCACGACCCCCGCGCACCACAGCGTCAGCCACGACACCGCGGTCACAAGCGGCCACCGCGCCCTCGGCCCCACGCGATGGGCCGCACAGCCACCAGCCGCTGGATCAGGACGGGGCGAACGATGACGGGCAGACGCAGACATGGGGGCCTCAGTCGCGGTGATAGGCAGCCAGCGCCGCAGCCAAGACCTGCTTGATCGGAACGCCATGCCGCTGGGCGCTCTCGACGCAGACCGAAAACTCGGGCGCGGCATTCCAGATCGCGCCACTCTGCGGATCGCGGCCGATCTTGATCGGGATGTCGCCAAACTCGGTGTGAACCGTCAGCAGCTCGCGGCGCAGCGTGTGGCGCTGCACGGTGTGGCTGCGCACGCCCAGGCTGGTTGTCTCGCGCAGGACTCGCGTGGTCAGCTCGGCCTGGCGAACGGCATCGCAGAGCACGGACAGCACGATGCCGGGGCGCCCCTTTTTCATCTGCACCGGCACCAGCCAGGCATCACGGGCTCCGTCTTTCAGCAGGCCCTCGATCAGCGGGCCATAGAGCTGCGGGTTCATGTCGTCAAGGTTGGCTTCCAGAACGACGCACGCATCGTCTGACTCGGCTGCGGTCTCTTCGCGGCCGGCGATCACGCGCAAAAGGTTGGGCCGATCGGCGAGCTCGCGCGTCCCTGCGCCATGGCCCACTGCGAGCACGCGCAGCTTCGGCAGCGGACCGTACGATTCGACATTTGCCGCCACGATCACGGCACCGGTCGGCGTCGTAAGCTCGTGCGGCGGGCCGCCTGACTCGACGGGGACATCGCGCAAAAGAGCCAGTGTGGCTGGCGCGGGCACCGGCAGCAGGCCATGGGCCGTGTACACGCTGCCGCTGCCCAAGACAACCGGACGGCAGACGATGCGGCGCGGGGCAAGGTACGAAAGCGCAGCGGCCACGCCGACGATGTCGACGATGCTGTCGAGAGCGCCGACTTCGTGAAACGCGACCTCGCCAAGCTCGACGCCGTGCAGAGCGGCTTCCACGGCAGCCAGGCGATCGAACATCGACAGCGCCCGAGCGACGATATCCGCCGACAGACCCCGCGTTCCCGCCTGCTCGATCAGCGAGCGAATCTGCGAATAGTGAACGTGAGAATGGCGGGGGAAATAGGAATGGGAATGATCATGGGAATGATCATGGGAATGATCGTGGGAATGATCATGGGAATGATCATGGGAATGATCGTGGGAATGATCATGGGAATGATCATGGGAATGATCATGGGAATGATCATGGGAATGATCATGGGAGGAATCTTCAGACGGAGAAATCGGAAGAACATCGAGCTTGCGGGCGACGAGCGAGCCTTTGCGCACGGTGTGGATGCGCAGCTCATACGGCGACAGCGGCAGGTGGCCCAGGGCCTGCCGGACCAAGGACTCGGGGACGCCCAGATCCAGCAAGGCAGCCAGGGTCATGTCGCCGGCTATGCCGGCAAAGCAGTCGAAGTACAGCGTGGCGCCGCGCAGGCGGCATTGGCTCTCGGTCATGGCGTGGGCTCGACGGCAGATGCAGTGGGCTGCGGGCTTCCAGCGCCAGCGAGCGAGGCGGGCACGGCAGCAGAGGGCAGACCGCGGTTGATGAGGGCCGCGGTGTAGCCGGCTCCAAAGCCGTTGTCGATGTTGACGACTGTGACTCCGGCCGCACAGCTGGTCAGCATCGTCAGAAGAGCGGACAAGCCCTGAAAGTTGGCGCCATAGCCGACCGAGGTCGGGACCGCGATGACCGGACGTCCGCACAGGCCACCGACGACGCTGGCCAGGGCGCCTTCCATGCCGGCGACGACGACCACGACCGCAGCACGGCGCAGCCGCGGAGCGGCCGCGAGTGTGCGGTGCAGTCCAGCCACGCCGATATCGACGATGCGCTCGACGGAGCTGCCCAGGTATTCGGCGGTGCGCGCCGCTTCTTCGGCAACGGGCAGATCCGCTGTTCCAGCGCAGGCCACGACGACCGTGCCCAGGCCCGTCGGCGCGATGGGTCGCTGCGGCAGGAACCACAGCTTCGACAGCGCGTGATAGTCGGCCGCTGGCCACAGGGCCGCCAGCGCTTCGGCCTGCGCCGCAGACACGCGCGTACACAGCACGTTCTGCCCGGTGCGCGCTAGCTCTTGGACGATGGCCAGCAGGTGATCGGTCTGTTTGCCTTGGGCAAAGACGATCTCGGGTACGCCGGTACGCAGGGCGCGGTGGTGATCCAGCTTCGCAAAGCCCAGATCGACATAGGGCAGCTGGCGCAGCTCAGCCACCGCGTTTTCGACGGGAACAGCGCCGCTTGCAACCGCGCCAAGCAGGCTGCGCAACCAGGTCTCATCCATGGCGCGGACTTTAATCAAGCCGCCGCAGCGTGCCTAGTGTCGCATCCCTTCCGTTCGTTGGAATTCGCGTCCGGTCAGCGCGGGCCGGCAGTGATATCGTGCGGTTCATGCGCAAAGGTCGATTCATCCGTCACGCAGGGATCGCGCCCGGCACGGGACTTCTTTGGCAGGTGACCGCGCTCGCGGTGCTCGTGTCTCTGTTCTTCGCGGGCTCGTTGTCGGCGCAGCCAGCGACCCCGACCCCGATCCGCCCCGCCCGATCGGCTGCGACGCCCGAAAGCCAAGGGGACCGCAGCCCCGTCGCTGCGCCGGCCGAAGGACCAAGCCCGACGCCAGCGCCCGAGCCAGCTTTGACCACGCCGATTCCGCGTTCCCTTCCAAGCCAGCCACACTTCGTCGGCGGCAGTCCGCTGGTCGCCAACCTGTCGATCGATCTGCCGATCGTGCTTGGTCTGGGCTCGGCGCTCTTGGGAATGACGATCAGCGATCCGCAGCTGCCGCCGCCAAGCTGCAGTCCGCTGTGTGATGCGCAGACCGTAAATGATCTCGACCGCGTGTCGATTGGCTGGCACTCGAAGCCCGCGCGCACGGCCTCGGACATCTTGCTCG
The DNA here is from genome assembly GCA_016794505.1 of Myxococcales bacterium. Taxonomy (GTDB): domain Bacteria; phylum Myxococcota_A; class Polyangia; order Palsa-1104; family JAEUJZ01; genus JAEUJZ01. The sequence goes on along the minus strand of JAEUJZ010000014.1, from coordinate 7,498 downwards.
GCATGAACTTGGTGCTGCCGGTGATGCTCGATCTGATCGATGTCGCGGCGAGCCGACCGCCGGATGCGCTGCGCGGCTATCTGCAAGATCTGCTGATCCTCAGCGAGGTCTTCGTCGTGAACTCGGGCATAAACGGGCTGTTTAAGTATGCGGTGCGCCGGCCGCGGCCGTTTCTGTACGACACCGACATGGATGCCTTTTCGCTTTCGGATCGGCAGGATGTCGATTCGGGTCTGTCCTTTTATTCCGGGCACAGCTCGTCGGCGTTTGCCATGGCGACGGCAGGCAGCTACCTGTTTACGCTGCGCCATCCGCGATCCAAGTGGGTGATTCCGATCTGGATCTTCAGCGAAGCGCTGGCTGCGACGACGGCGAGCATGCGCGTCTTGGCCGGCAAGCACTTCATCACCGATGTCTTGGTGGGAGCCGTCATGGGCAGCGCAGTGGGTCTGTTGATTCCGTATCTGCACCGCCGCGCCTTGCCGAGTGTGCTGGCGCAGCGCGCCGGACGCTTCGGTCAGGATCTGCGCATCAGCGCCGCGCCGATGCTGGCCCTCGACGGTGGCGGGCTGATCCTACGCTTCACCAGCGCCCGTTGATGTCGACCTGTTGAACCTAGGGCAGGCGCTCGCCGTACCACGGGATGACGCGCTGACGGCGAAAGAACAGGCCGCTTGGCAGTCCTGCCGACTGCGTTGCCAGCCATTCCTGCGATGAACCGTTCCGTGCCCGCGCTTGTACCGCTTGGTACACCCAGTGTGGCAACCGGATGCTTCGCCCGATCTTGCATGTCTTGACTGCACAGCATCGCGCGCTGATCGGTTCGTGCTGGCGCGGATCGGCATTCCAAGCGTGATGTCGCGCAGTTGGTGCCGAGCCCTGGATCTACACCTCCGCAAGGCAGGCCCGACCGCGGGAGTCCGAATGACACGCGGGTCCCGGCCGGATCGGCGGACGAGCGGATTGGGAACATGTCTTGCTGTGTAGCCATCCATGGCAAACAAATCATTCCGTTCTCTGGGTGGCCTTGTGATGTGCCTTGCGGCAGCGCTCGCCGGAAGCTGTGGGTCGACGCCTCCGCCGCCTGCGATCAGTCAGATCAACCCGGCGGCACTGTGTTCGTTGGATGCAAGTCGCAGCTTCAGCATCCAGGGCAGCGGCTTTCTAAAAGGTGAGATCCTGCCGACGGTGACGTTCAATGACGTAAAGAGCGTTACCCCCAGCGTAACGGTGACGGCCAGCGAGCTTGGCGGCTGCACCGACAGTCAATGCACGACGCTTTTGGTCAGCGTGCCCAGCGCGCAGCTTCCCCAAGGCACGTACAACCTGATCATCAAAAATGCCTGCGAGCAAGAGACCTGCCTCAGCACGCAGATCGGTCCGCCGGCTCAGGTCGAAGTCATCGGTCCGCCGACGCTTTCCGCGGTGACGCCACCCGTGATCTGCCAGGGCCAGGGCATGCTGACCCTGACTGGCAGCGGGTTCCATGCGAGCGCGGTGGTAACGGTCGGCGGGGCCAAGTCGACCGGCTTTTCCGTGATGAACGATGGCACGACCGGGGTCGCGACGTTTTCGGGCATGTTGCCGGTGTCGATGGTCAATCAGACGACGCTGACTGCGATTCCGCAGGATGTGTCGATCGAAAATGTCGCGGGCTGCTCGGCATCGCTGGCGAGTGCGGTGGCCATCACACCGGGCCCATCGATCTTGTTTGTCGATCCGCCTGTGGTGCCTGCCAACTACAGCATCCAGGCGACGGTGTATGGCAGCAGCATCGCCTCGCCGGTCAAGGGCGTGCAGATCGCGCCGAACGGCAGCAGCAACTTCACCGATGTCGCCATCACCACCGATCCGCAGCGGCCAAACCGCGTGCTGATCACGCTGCCGGGAAACCTATCGGCGGGCAGCTATGACTTGCGGCTCAACGATCAGACGACGTGCTCGGCGATGCTGCCGAACGCCATCCGCGTGGTGGCGACACCGACGCTGACCGTAAACACACCCAGCCCGTCGTTCGGAGCCTTCGGCGCCAACACCGCCGTATCGATCAGCGGCACCGGCTTTGTCAGCACGCCGCGCGCCTATATCGCGGTCAACGGCGGCGCCGCGGGTGTCTCGGCTTCGGCCCTGCGCGCGGTCACGTTTGGCTCAGCCACGGCGCTGACGGCGGTCGTGCCAACGGGCATTAGCGCGGGCTCGTACGACCTGATCATCGTCAACCCCAATGGCAGCTATGGCATCCGCGCGGCGGCCTTTACCGTCACGCAAGCGGCGCAGCCTCCACCTGTGGTCAGCAGCATCGCGCCGTCTTCGGTGGTGGTGGCGACCAACGCCGCCATCGCGGTGCTGGGCAGCAACTTCCGCAGCCCGGCGATCGTCCCGACTTGCTATGACATGAACAACAACGCGCTAGCCGGGGCCATGTCGACGGTCCTGACGAGCCTTCCTTCGGCGATCACGGCGACGCTGAACGCGCCAGCCGGCAGCATCTATTGCGTGCTGCGCGTGCGCAACGGTGACAACAACACGTTCTTTGATTACTCAGCGGTCGGCGTCACCAATGCGGGCCTGAACCTGACGGGGTACAAAGCCGGTCCGAACCTGATCACGGGCCGTCGTGCCGCGGCGGCTGCAGCGGGGCGTCCGACGCAGGTGGCGCGCTATGTCTATGTGGCGGGCGGTGACAACGGCACGGACAACGCGCCGCAAAGCTCGGTAGAGATGGCGGCCAGCGGCTTGGACGGTACGCTGAGCGCCTTTGCAACGGCGTCGCAGCCGCTGCCCAAAGCGCTGAGCTTCCTGGGCTTGGTGAACGTCGGCCGCTTCCTGTACGCCGTCGGTGGCTTCGATGGCACAGCGGCGCAGCGCGGCGTGTATCGCGCCGAGCTATTGGATCCGCTAAACGCGCCGCAGTTTTCCGATGTCGATGTCCGACCCGATATGACGCAGGGCCTCTCGGCCGGTGTGTATTCGTATCGCATCTCGGCGGTGATGGCCGCAGGCGATGCCAACAATCCGTCCGGCGAGACGCTGGCCGGCGACTTCTTCCCGGTGCAGGTGCCGATGCTGAGCATGGGCAAGCTGCAGCTTGTCCTGTACTTCAAGCAGGTGCCGGGCGCGCAGGCGTACAAGATCTATCGCAGCGTTGCGGCCAACGATGCCGCAGGGGGCGAGCGTCTATTGGCCATGGTGAACGACAACGGCATGGCCACGCAGTCGTATATCGACAACGGCCAGACGACGCCGGCCGGCGCGCAGCCGCTGCCCCTGGGCTCGATCGGCGCGTGGAAGACGCTGCCGCAGCTCAACACGGCGCGCATCGGCACGGGTGTGGTGGCGGCCCCGGCGCCGAACATGGCCGGCACGTTTTATCTGTATGCGCTGGGTGGCAACAGCGGCACGCCCAGCACGGCGACCTCGCTATCGTCCGTCGAGTTCTTGACCCTTACGCTGCAGAATGGGGGCGCTCAGCAGGACACGTCGCCGACGTGGACGACGGCGACGCAGGCACTGCCGACGGCGCGCTGGCTGGTTCCGGGCTTGTTCGCAACCAATGCGCAGAACAGTGTGGTGCCCGCCAATCAGACGTTCATCTATGCATCCAGCGGCATCTCGTCGAGCCTGGCCACCGCGACGCTGGATCGGCCGGTGTACGTCGCGCAGGTGGGGGCGGCCGGTCAGCCAGGAGCCTTTACCAGCACGGGCTCGGTCGGCGTCAACGCCGCAGGCTTTGGCGCAGCGCTGGTCAACAACCAGATGTACGCGTTCGGCGGTCTGCAGGCCGGGACGCCCAGCACTGCCTCGGTCAGCGCGAACCTCAGCAGCGGCACCAACCTGGGCAACTTCAACGCGCTGGGCAGCGGCACCTTGACCATCGCCCGCGCCCTGCACGCCACGGCCATCGAGAGCGCGTTTATCTATCAGCTCGGCGGCATCGGGGCCGGCGCTACGCTACTGCGCAGCAGCGAACAGACGATCTGGTAACGACGTGACGGTGGCTGGACGAGTGAACGGACGCGAGCGGGCGGCAGGATGGGTGAGGGCAGAGGCGGGGCGAAGGCGAGGAGCTACGCGGCGGCGGAGCGGGCGGCGTCGCGTAGGATGGCCGCCTTGCTGGTCTTTTCCCAGGTGAAGCTGGCTTCGCTGCGGCCGAAGTGGCCATAGGCGGCCGTCGGGCGATAGATCGGACGCAAGAGGTCTAGCTCGCGGATCAGCGCGGCGGGGCGGCAGTCGAAGTGCATGCGCACCAGCTTTTCCAGCGCTTCATCGCTGATGCGGCCGGTGCCGAACGTCGTCACGTGGATCGACACGGGATGCGCGACGCCGATGGCATAGGCGACCTGCACCTCGCAGCGCTTGGCCAGGCCAGCGGCGACGATGTTCTTGGCGATGTAGCGCGCGTAATAGCAGGCCGAGCGATCGACCTTGCTGGGATCCTTGCCGGAAAACGCGCCGCCGCCGTGACGGCCCCAGCCGCCGTAGGTGTCGACGATGATCTTGCGGCCGGTCAGGCCGGAATCGCCCATCGGCCCACCGACGACGAAGCGACCGGTCGGGTTGATAAAGAAGCGCGTGTCTTTGGTCAAAAGGTGGGCGGGGATCTCGTGCTTGACGATCTCTTCGATGACCGCCTCGCGCAGCGTCTCGTGCGAGACATCGGGGGCGTGCTGGGTTGAAACCACGACGGTATCGACCGCGACGGGCTTGTGGTCAACGTACTTGACGCTGACCTGCGACTTGCCGTCGGGACGCAGGAAGGGCAGGCGGCCGTTCTTGCGCAGGATCGACAGGCGATGCGACAGGCGATGGGCGAGCGCGATCGGCATCGGCATCAGCTCTTCGGTGTCGTCGCAGGCAAAGCCGAACATCATGCCCTGGTCGCCGGCCCCTTGCTCGTCGGGGTTGTACACGCCCTGGCCGTCGACGCCGCGGGCGATATCGGGCGACTGCTGCTCGATCGCCGACATCACCGCGCAGGTCTTGTAATCAAAGCCCATGCTGGAATCGCTGTAGCCGATGTCCTTGACGGTGGCGCGAATGATCTCGGGGAAGTCGATGCGGGCGGTGGTGGTGATCTCGCCCGCGACCATGACGAAGCCGGTCTTGGTCACGGTCTCGCAGGCGACGCGGCAGTGCGGGTCCTGCGCGATGATGGCATCGAGGACGGCGTCCGAGACCTGATCACACAGCTTGTCCGGGTGACCTTCGGTAACGGACTCCGACGTGAAGATGAAGCTAGACATGCGGTCTCCTTGGCTCTAACCGAATTGTTAATCGCGGGAGTTTTCCCGGCTCGCCCCAAGATGTCAACCCTCAAGAAAGCGGGGGAAATGGGGCCACCCGCCCGCCGCTGAGTCCGGTGCGAAGGCGCACACGGCGCGCAGCGATTCGGACCTGCGCTCGACATCGCTTGGGAAGACCGGCACAAGGCTGAGACCGCTTGTTTGCGCCGCGCATCCGTTGTGCTTTTCGCGGCTCTAGAGTCAACCGATCCCCGATCCAGACGCAGCGGGCACTCTGCCGGGCCGCAGACCGGGAATTCAGGCTGGAAAGAGCGGCCTGCCGGGCCGCAGACCGGGAATTTGGGCCCGAAGAGGCGATCTGCCGGGCCGCAGACCGGGAATTCAGGCTGGAAAGAGCGGCCTGCCGGGCCGCAGACCGGGAATTTGGGCCCGAAAAGGCGATCTGCCGGGCCGCAGACCGGGAATTTGGGCTGGAAAGAGCGGCCTGCCGGGCCGCAGACCGGGAATTTGGGCCCGAAAAGGCGATCTGCCGGGCCGCAGCGTGGGGATTCCGGGCGGTTCCTACCCTCGCTTCGCGCCCGCCTCGCGCGCATCCAGCTCTGCCTGCACGCGATCCAGCAAGGTCTGCAGCCACTGCCGCTGCTCCGCTTCGGTGACGAGGTAGCGGTTGGCGGTATCAGCGACTAACTCCATGGGCAGTTCGTGCTGAATCAGGAAACGTTGACCCTCCGCGACAACTTTTTTTAGCCAGCTTGGGTCATAGTCCTGGATCGCCTTCCGCACGATCTCCGCGTCGGTCTTGCCGTTGGGATCCCAGAAGAGGGACAGCATAGTTGACAGGTCATCGTATTCGTCATCGAAGCGCCTGCGTTCAGTCGAGATAGGCTGTAAGGACATAGAAGCCTCCTTGTGAATCGGATTGCAGCACGAGTCTTGCAACATTGCTGGGGCGAGCCGTGGATGCGTCGCGGTTGAGCGCGATCCCCAGCTCCGATGCGCCTTCGTGGGTAAGCCTGAGTGGTTTCAGAGGTCGCTTGAGCCAGTCATCAATCGCAGCTTGGTTCTTTTCAAGCGCCGCAGAGACAACGTGCTGTGCTGTGTGTTCATCCTTGAAAGACGATGCAACCTTCAGATGTTCCTCATCCATGAGCCGCTGCCGAAGCTGCTCCTCTGACTTGCCGACATGTTTTGCCAGGATGTGCCCGCCGCGTTCTTCGTTCTCGCGAAGCGAAAAGCGGCGCGGGCCGGGCAGCTTGTTTGGGGGCTGCGCGTGTTCGGCTGCGTCGCGTCCGCCGCCGCCGCCCCGCGGCTTACCCGTCGGCGGATCGACATGATCCGCCAAATTTGGCTTCGCCCGCAGTGGGCCCTTGCCACTCACTTTGCCGATCAGCGACAGGATCTGCATCGACGACTGCGCTTCCGGGTTGCACGTGATCTCGCGATAGATCTGCATCCCGAGCACGGCGGCCCGTCCGCCGAAGTCGTCATTCGCAACGACGGAAGCCCAGCCTGCATCAATGCCCTGCGGAATCGGATCGAGCTTCCCTTCGCACAGCTTCGGATCCGGCTCATGTCGCATCAAGCCGTCGACGTAGTCGAGGACGGCTTTGTGCAGGCGCGCCGTCAGCGGAATCTCTGCGACTTTCGTTCCGTCGTTGATGCGCAGCGATGTGCCGTGTTCCCACAGATGCGTGCCGACAGGCAGACGGCCGCCACTGTCGAGAAGGATCATGTTTGGGTTCTGTGGATCGGGCGTTCCGATGCAGAACCATTTGTATGAAGCTTGGCGCGGTGTCGGATCGGTCCAGACGCAGCCGTCCTCGCGCAGGATCGGATCGATGGCGCCGAGCAGGGTCCAGATCCAGGCGGGGGTTTCTTTTGGCTCGGCGGCTTTCTTTTCGGCCCAGGGGTTGCGGACGTGCGGGCCCCATGAGAACTGAACGCCGCCCATCACACGCACGCCGACGTACTGATCGATGAACTCTGGCCCGACGGCGAAGCGGCCGCCGAAGCCGTTGCGGCTCATTCCCAATAGGCCGGCGAGCAGCGTTCCTTGTGTGCTGAATCTCGTGTCTTGCGCGAACTGGTACAGCGCTTCGAGCTGAAGACGAAGTTGATCGCGCGGTTGCTGAGGATCGGGACGCGCGAACCAGTAGCTCGCGGCGAAGCCGAGCTGAAACGCGGACTGCTGCGGGGAACGATCGCCGCGTGGCGCGAGGACGAAGCCGACGGAGCCGTCGAGATCGATTGGGCCG
>JAEUJZ010000143.1 GCA_016794505.1 Myxococcales bacterium | reverse complement strand
GACCTGAAGCCCAGCAATGTCATGGTCGAGAGGCTGGGAGAGGGGCGGCTGCGGCCGGTGGTGATGGACTTTGGGCTGGCGCGCGATAGCGCAAGCAGCGTCGCGCAGGGGCTGACCGAGTCGGGCGCGGTGATCGGCACGCCGGCCTATATGTCGCCCGAGCAAGCGCGCGGCGAGGCGCGGCGTCTGGATCGCCGCAGCGACGTGTACAGCTTGGGCGCGACGCTGTACGACCTGCTCTCGGGCAAGCCGCCGTTTCAGGACGAGACGGTCGTGAACCTGCTGCTCAAGGTCATGAACGACTCGCCGCAGCCGCTGCGCAGCCAGCTGCCCGGCGTGCCCGAGGCGCTGGACCTGATCGTCAGCAAGTGCCTGAACAAAGAAGCCGAGCAGCGCTATCCGACGGCGCTGGCGCTGGCGCAAGATCTCGACCGCTTTTTGTCGGTCGGTCGCGTCGAGGCGCGCCGGCTGGGATACCTGTACCGCCTGCGGTACTGGGCGAAGCGGAACCGCGCTCTGTCCGCTCTGGCTCTGGCCTTGTTCATCGGTGGTCTTGGCTCGATCGCCGTCTTTGTGCGCAACCACCTGCAGAACCTACGGCGCGAGGCCGAGGCCAAGGCGGAAGCCGCGCTGGCGCAGACGCTGGGGCAGTCGGTCAAAGACCTGGAATGGCTGGTTCGCACCGCGTACCTTTTGCCGCTGCACGACACCCGATATGAAAAAGGACTGGTGCGTCAGCGCATGGCGGCCATTCACAAGGACCTGCAGTCGGCCGGAGAAAAAGGAACCCGTTTAGGAGCCTATGTCCTGGGCCGCGGACACCTGGCCCTGCACGAGTGGGATGCCGCATACGAGCAGCTTTCACAGGCCGAAAAGCTCGGCTACCGAGACAGTGGACTCGACTATGCGCTGGGGCGAGTGCTGGGCGAAAAGTACAGCCGTGCTCTGGACGAAGCGCGCAAAAGTGGCGACAAGTCCTTTGTTGAAAAACGGAAAAAGGAACTAGAAGCAGCGTTCCTTGTGCCCGCGCGTTCCTATCTGTTGCGCGGCCGGAGGCAGACGACAGAGTCACCCAACTATGTCGAGGCGCTGCTCGACTTTTACAACGAACACTATGACGCGGCGCTGCTGAATGCCCACATGGCGCGCAAGCAGGCCCCCTGGCTGTACGAGGCCGCCAAGCTAGAAGGCGATGTTCACATGGTCCGCGCCCTGGCCCAGCGCGACCATGGCGACAGCGCCAGCGCCGAAAAGAGCTTTGCCCTGGCGGTTGCGCGCTACGAAGACGCGGCGGCCGTCGGCCACAGCGACCATCAGGTTCACGAGGCCCTCGCCGAAGCCTGGATCCGCCAGGAAGAAATGGACCTGTACCGCGGCATCGACCCCACCCCCAAGTTGCATAAAGCCCTAACCGCCGCCGACCACGCCATCGAAGCCGCCCCCACCGAGTCGTATGGGCATACAAAGAAGGCGTTTGCGTATGATTTTGTGACCCAGTTCCTTCTTCACACCGGATTAACAGATAAAGCACTAATCAGAGCGCAAATTCAAGAAAAAACAGCGCAACTGGCAGTCGAAATTAATCCCAACTATGCCTATGCATTTGATGCGCTAGGCATCTCAGTCAGAGCTATTTCCGAAATCTTAAAAGAAAAAGGCATCGATTTCGTTCAATTGTTACCAAAAGCGTACACAGCATTCGAGAAAGCGATATCCATCAATGCCAATTTTCCCTGGGCGATAAACGACTATGCTGGAACATTACTAATTGAGGCCCAGGTTTATATATCTAGAAATAACGATCCAGCAAAAATCTTAAACAGAATTTCGGAACTTTGCAAGTTAGCGCTATCGATTGATCCGAATCAAGTAAATCCGCATATCACATTACAGAACAGTTTGATCTTGCAGGCTCAATGGAACACAGAACACGGCATTTCATCTGATATCCAAGATCAGCAGATTGCAAACATAATAGACACTCTAAATTCTCGTTCAATAAAACATCCGCTAATAAATTGGAATCATGCTGTTTTTCTTCAGCATAGAGCACGGTATGATATCGATCGAAAGATTCTTGATGGGAAGATACTTGAGCGCACTCACAACGTAATTCGCGATCTACTATCAGACTTTGCAGATTTGCCTGAAGCCTATGCACTAGCCGCAGAATCTAACATCATTGCTGCTTCATCATTGACGCACCTTAGCGTCGACACAAAATCACTCATTCAAATTGCACTATCTTATCTCGATAAATGTCTTAAATTATCTGAAAAAATGTCTGACTGCATGCTATTTTCCTCATATGCAAAAATACTCAACGCGCTATCATCACCGACTACAAAAGAAACAGATCATAACCCAACGCTTCCCGCACTTCGCTCAGTCGTTCAAATCGCTGACAAATACCATAACAATGAAAAATATTCATTATTATGCGCCGAATTAGCCCTCCACGCACTGAATTTCGGCAAATTACCTCGGGAAATAAAACCAGAAATTATCAGAGATGGCATTGAATGCGCAAAAAGGACCCTGATTATTTCGCCTGGCTGGCCTCGAGCATTAGCAATATACGCTGCACTTCGAGCAGGTGGGTTATCGATATTTAATCTAGATAGAGTTGAGAACGCGACGCTGAAGGCTATTGACTCTGATTTGCGCCAGTCATTTCACGGCAACCCAAACCTACGGCACCGTTATGGTGATCTGGCGAAGGAAGTGGAGCGAAGGTTGGCGGAGAGGCAGGCAGGTCGCTAGGGCCGCAAGGAAGAACGAGACAAAAAAGCGGGGGGCCAGGGAGTGAGCGGTGTTATTGGGTGCCGCCGCCGGATCCTGAGCCTCCCGACGTCAGTACGCGGCCGCTACCGAGAAGACCGCTGTGGTTCGTACTGCAGGCGGGAATCGTCGGGCAGTTCGCGTTCACCGTAATCTCCATGCGGGACTTGGCGGTCTTGTTGTCCGAGCGGTAGCGATCCCGGTTCAAGCAGGAGGCGCCGCCCTCATTCCAGAAGGATTCCATCGTCGAGACGGTCTGGCCCGTGGACTCATGAAGGCTAAAGGTGTCCCAGACCTGAATCTGCGTATGCTCGAATTCGCTGGAGTTGATCGTCGTCGCCGGGTCGCCCGTGCCACAGAAGTCAGCGCGCTTCAGGCGCGTGCAGGCCTGATGCGTACTGGTCATCGTCGCATCCCATGGCAGATAGCCCCAGGCGATGCAGCCACCGACGCTGTCGTGCGTACACGAAAGCTGAATGGTCTTGGCCGGCGTGGTCTTGCTGCCGTTGAGATGCCAAAGCGCGTTGCCGACGGGAATCATGTACTCGGTCAGGTTCACTAGCTGATTGTTGGCGTCGGTATACGGGTGCGGACAGGCGTTGTTCCAGCCGCCGCCGGTCGGCTCGCTCCACTCGGCGGTGTACTTGCCAAAGGTCGCTTCCGACGCGGTATGGGTGATGCGCAGCACCTTGTTCATCGGCGCGCCAATCGTCAGGTATAGGGCGGTGCTGCTGTTTACGGTGGTGACCGTCTCGCTGCTCGGCGTCGTGACCTGCAGCCAGCCCTGCAGCGTCTTCAGGTCGGTGACGTTCTGGCCGCCATAGCTGAGCGAGCTAATCGGCGCGTAGAAGTCGGTGCTGGTGCTGCGCAGCCACCAACCCGTCGGGGATGGCGCGGTACCCGTGGGCGGCGTGGTCGAGTAAAAGATGCCGCGCAGCGTCTGCCCGTTGATCTTGAAGCCGAAAGCCTGGGCGGAGTTGCGGGGCGTCCATATGCCTGTCTCTTGCTGTCTGGCCTGGCTGTCGCTTGCCTCCATCGGGGCGCAGGCGGAAAACAGGGGCAGGGTGAGGGCGAGAGTGCAGGTGAGGGGGAGATGCTTGGTAAACACGGTTGACTCCTAAGTTGGGTTCTGGGGGCGCCCGTGGATTCGGGCTTGGGCCCCTGACTTCATTGATTAGAAGTCAAACCGCGTGCCAGAAGAGTGAACCATTGCAAACTGTGGATCCTAGGCTAGGACGCAATGATAGATTTTGATATAAGTATGCGAAATCATTATGAAATTAATTGTGCGCAGAGTCTGCATGTAGGCGAAGTAGGCGCGGCAAACGGCCTGACACAAGTGACACGGGTATCGCTTGTGTCACTTGTGTCACGGCGTGGCGGATCGACGACGCAAGGCGGGTGGCTCGCGGGTCCAGCGGGTGAACAGGTACTCGTAGAAGCCGGGGAGGTCGACCTCAGTCAGCACATCGACGCGGCGGCCGGCGGGTGGCAGGCAGGGGCGCGTGCGACCTTGCGAGGGGCCATCGACGACGATCTCGACCTGGCGCGAGCCGCGGGAAAACAGGTCGGGGCGGCCCAGGGCGGCGGTGGTCAAGACATCCCAGGCGAAGTAGTCCTGGTGCATCACCAGGGCGTAGCAGCTTGCGGCAAGCTCACACAGCGGGTAGCGGCGCATGCGGCAGAGGCGGCGTACGAATTCCGATGTGATGGGGACGCGATTGGTCAGATCGAGCGGGCATAGGGTGATGGGGACACCGCTGGCAAAGACACGGGCCGCGGCGGGAGGATCGAAATAGACGTTCCACTCGGCACTGCCGTCTTGGCCGGCTTCCAGGCTGGCATCGATGTTGCCGCGCACGTCGAGCGCGCCGCCCATCCACAGGATCTCGCGGATGCCGCGCTCGCAGCCAGGGGCGATGTCGAAGGCGGCGGCCAGCGTCGAAAATGGCCCGGTTTCGAGGACGGTCCAAGGCTCTTGTGGGTCGACCGCAGACAAAAGGCGCGCGACGTAGTCTTGGCCGGGCTCGTCGACGCGCTGGGCTGTGACGGTCTCGCGCTCGTTGAGCACAGGCAGGTGGTCGACGGTAAAGGCATCGCGGCGAAACAGTCGGGGAAACGGGTTCAGGCCGCGGATGGTGCTTTCGGCGACGGGCACATCCGAGCGACCGGCCAGATCGAGGATCTTGCGGGTCGCCGAGACCGCCGGGCGGATGTAGCAGTCCGCGGGCGTCACGACGATGGCGCGCAGATCGATGTGATCCATGGTCAAAAGTAGCGCCAAGGCGAGGTAGTCGTCGACGCCTCCGTCGTGAATGAACAGAACCGGTGGACGATGGGCGGGTGCGGGCAGAGCCGCGGCAGAGGATGGGGTCATCGCACTCTCAGGGGGGAAGAGAAGCCAGGCAGAAGCGCCGCGCCCAGCACTCCGGCCGAGTCGCTGATCTGGTGACGCACGATCGGGGTGGCGAGCTCGTCGGAAAAGACCCAGCGCGCGACCTCTTGGCGGCCGGGGCCGTACCAGCAGTCCAGGTGCGAGACGCCGCCGCCAAGGACAATGATGTCCGGGTCGAGGATGTTGATGACGGTGGCGATGGCGCGGCCAAACGTAGCGCTCGCCTGCAGCAGGGTGTCGCGGGCGTCCGTATCGTCCAGAGCAGCGCGCTGCGCGATCTCGCTGAGCGAGCGGGTCTGACCGCTGCGCCGAGCGTACTCGGCTTCGAGCGCAGGACCGCAGAGGTAGGTCTCGACACAGCCGCGGCGGCCGCAGTAACAAGGCGGCCCGGCGGGATCGAGGGTGACATGGCCCCACTCGCCCGCGATGCCCTGCGGGCCATTCCAAGACCGACCGATGGCGCCGTGGGCACGCTGCTCGGGGTCAGGTATGACGATGCCTCCCCCGACTCCGGTCCCCAGGATGACGCCAAAGACCAGCTCATGGCCGCGACCGGCGCCAAAGGTTGCCTCGGCCAATGCAAAGCAGTTGGCGTCGTTGGCGAAGGCGATGGGATCACCGATGCGACGAATCAAGTCAGCGCGAAAGGGCCGGCCGTTTAGACAGGTGGTGTTGGAATTCTTGATCACGCCCGCGCGGGTAACAGCGCCCGGCATGCCGACACCGATAGGCGGCAGCGACGACGAGGACAGGCCCGCAGCCGCCGCGACATCCCAGATGATCTGCGCGACGTTGGCCAGGATCTGGTCATAACCGCGCTCGCGTTCGGTGGGGCGGCGCAGGCGGGCCAGCACATCGGGTAGTGCCAGGTCCGATCCGATGCGCACAACGACTGCTTCGATCTTGGTGCCACCGAGATCGACCCCGATGCGCAGCGAGCCGACCTCTGCGTCGGCCTGCCAGGCAGTGGCAGTGGGCGAGCGAGACGAAGGGAAGTCCGAAGCAATCGGCGACGACACGCGCGGCAGCATAGGAGAGGCACACGCCGGCAACAAGACACGGATTAGTATGGCGGCATGAATCGCTACGAAGGTACGTCAACGACCTGGATCCGTCGGGGGTGCGCGACACCTCCTTGTCAGGCGAGGAAGCTGGCAGGCCCCTTGTTCCTGGGGTTTGGCGTGGTGGGCGCGCTCGCCCCGCTGGCTCTGGCGCACGCTCCGCCGTCCCGTGCAGCCTCGGTGATCACCGTGAGCGCACAGCAGCTCTTGGACATCGATAGCGGCCAGCTGGTCGCGCAGCCCGTGGTGCGAATCGTCGACGGCGTGATCGCGGACGTCCATGTCCGCCAGCCCGGCGAGGCGGTGACGTACGATCTGGGAGCGGTGACGCTTCTGCCCGGCCTGATCGACTGCCACACCCACCTGGTCGGCGGCGAGGGCCTGTCACCGTTTGGCTACTTGACCGAGACCCCAGCGCGGGCCGCGATCGAAGGCGTCGCCAATGCCTGGGCGACCCTTCAAGCGGGCTTTACGACGGTGCGCGATCTGGGGTCACGCGATCTGGCCGATGTCGCCCTGCGCGATGCCATTGCCAGTCGACGGGTGCCGGGGCCGCGCATGTTCGTCGCGGTGCGCTCGCTGTCGGTGACCGGTGGACACGGCGACTGGAACGAGCTGCCGCCGGATGTGCATGTGCAGCGACAGACCGCGGTCATCGCCGATGGTCCTGAAGGCGTGCAGCGCGCAACCCGCGAGAACATGAAGTGGGGGGCCGACTGGATCAAGATCCTGGTCACAGGCGGCGTAATGTCGGCGGGCACAAACCCTCTGCAGGCCGACTACACCCTGGCCGAGATCCAGGCGGCGGTCAGCACAGCCAAGGCGCGCGGGCTCGACGTGGCAGCGCATGCCCACGGCGAAGAAGGCATCCTGCGGGCGGCTCGGGCGGGCGCTCGATCGATCGAACACGCGTCGTTTCTTTCCGATGCCGCGATTGCCGAGCTGCGACGAACGGGGGCCTTCATCGTCTCGAACCCCTACACGAACTACTACATCTTGGAAAAAGGCACGGCGGGCGGCTTTCAGGGGTACGAAGTCGAAAAGAGCCGGCAGGTGTACCAAGCCAAGCTCGACAGCCTGCGTCGCGCCATCGGCGCGGGCATTCCGGTCGCCTATGGCACCGACGCAGGTGTGCAGCCGCATGGCATCAACGGTCGGCAGCTTTCGATCTATGTCGCGGCCGGCATGACTCCGCTTCAGGCGCTGCAGTCGGCGACGATCGTCGCGGCGCGCCTGTTGCGTCGCGAGCAGCAGCTTGGACGGCTGCGGCCTGGCTTCGTCGGCGATCTAGTGGCGGTGCGCGAAAACCCTCTTGTGAACATTCGCACCGTCGAGGCGCCGCTGCACGTCGTCAAAGACGGGGTGCTGTGGTGGAGCCGACCCGCCGCAGCCGATGGCCAAGCCCCGCAGGCCCCCGCCGCAGCCAAGACAGCCGTCGCAAGCCCTGGCCCCGTCGGAAACAACGGCCCGCCGCGACCGCGACCGCCAAGCCCTGTCATGGGCCGTGAGCCCGCAGCCACGCCCAAAGCGCCGGCTGCTGCACGCCCGCCGTCGCCCTCTCTAGCTGCGCCGGCCCGTCCACAGCGGTCGCCCGCCCCCCGTCCGCCGGCCGCCCCACAAGAGGAGTCCGTCTGGCGCTGAGCATAGGGGTTTGCTGGCGGAACGAGCAATGAAGACTGAAATAGAAAATAGACGATTTGTGAGAATAAAAAGCAACACAAAAATAGGCAATAAAAATTACATTTATTTTCAGATCATTGGCTGATTACTCTAGCCCCGTCCCAGGCCCCGTCCCAGGCCCAGCCCGATGAGCAAAGGCAGAGGAGCGGCCAGAGGTGACAGGCAGCATGGGCTGGCTATGATGCGCCCATGTTGCAGCTTCCCTCGCGTGACTTCGGTATTGTCAGCCCTGATGCGTCGCCGATCTTTGTCATCGGGACGGGGCGCTCGGGAACCACGCTCCTGCGGCAGATGTTGAATGCGCATCCCCGCATCCACATCACGCACGAGGCCGGCTTCTACAGCTATGCCCGGCATGCTCCGCCGCATGTCTCGGCCGACGAGTGGCTGGAGCGCTTCTTTCAGACCTATTCATTTGCCTATCTCGGCGTGGATCCACAGGTGATTCGCGCGGCCCTGCCCCACCCGCTCTCGCGTCGCGACATCGTGCTGGCGTACAAGGCGGTGCTCAAAGCCAAGGCGGCGCAGAAGGGTCGCGTGCGCTGGGGCGACAAGAACCCGCTCGACACGCACAATCTGGCGCAGATCTTCGCCGACTTTCCCGACGCCCGCGTCGTGTACATCATGCGGGACCCGCGACCGACGACGTACTCGTTCAACCGCATGCCGTTTGGCACAAGCAGCGTCCTTTTCAACTGCCTTTTATGCCGCGTGCAGTTCGATCACATCCAGCCGTTCCTGGATCGCATCTTCGAGGTGCGCCTAGAAGACCTGACCAAGAACACGCAGGCGGTGCTGCGCGACATTCTGACCTTTGTCGGCGAGCCCTGGGATGACGCGGTGCTGGATCACGTTCGCCACGCCGCCACCGACGATGTTCCGCCCCTGCCCTGGTTTGTCGGAGCCACCGCCGAGCAGCCGAACAATCGACGCAGCGAAGGGGCTTGGCAAGACGGGCTCGACCCGGCGTGGATCCGCTTGGTTGAGCGCATCAATGCCGCGGCCATGCAGCGCTATGGCTATGCCTCGGCGCAGCTTGCGAATGAGCCGGGCTGGCTGTCGATGGCCGGTGCCTTGCTACGCGATCTGCCCAACATGTTCGACGCGGGCATTCGCTTGCTGTCGTTTGCGCGACGGCTTGACCGTCACTTCCAGGGCAAGGCCCTCCTCGATCCGCAAGAGGGCCTGCTGGCCAACGTCAGCCTGAACCCGGCCGCTTGGCGCCACTATCCAGGCTTCCAGCTTCCCCCGGTTCCCCCCATCCGTTCGTAGGATGCGGATGCGAAGCGGGCGATGCTCCCGCCGCTTGTGCTGGACTGCCTGGCGCTACCACTTCTCGGCGTCGGTGACAGCGCTCTCGGCGGTGACAGCAAGCAGACGGACCAGGCCGATGGTCGTCTCGGTCCGCGCGAAGTAGTCCTGCCCCTGCGGCTGCTGCGCTACGCCCGACTGCGCGGTGACCGGATAGCGCGAAAACACGGCGCTTCCGACTTCCTTATTTCCGTCGAGGAAGCGCAACTTCAGCACCTCGCCCGCGAGCGGCGCGCCCGGCGTCCCCGTCGGAGTCTTCGGCTCATCGCCCTGCGCGACATAGTCGTTGATGGCCATACGCAGGATCTTGTCGACCCAGTTCTTGATCGTGTCGTCCCGCTTGTCGGGGGTCGCACTGTCGACGAAATAAAAGTTGGCATTGTCCTGCTTGTTCTTCTGCAGCAGCGTCCGCTTCTTGGGTCCCGCGGCGGTCAGGACCTCGACCTCGATGCGATCGAACTCGGATCGCTCGAAGCGATGCAGCCGGCGTTCCATCAGGCGGCTCTCTGCGAACTCGAAGTCGCTGACCATGCGGTGCGACAGCAGGAAGACCTGGCCCTGACCATCGCGAGCATAGATGTCGCCCGCGCCATAGCTGTTCTGGCCGAGCGAGAACACATACGTCTGCCCCTTGGCCTGGATCGTCAGCTTCTTTTTCGGCGCATCAAGGCCTAGCTCTTTGGCTTTCTTTTCGTCGACGCTGCCCAAGGCCCGCACGACGCGCATCGGCGCAAACTGATCAAACAGCTTGTCGGCCTGCTCGTTGCCGCGGAACGACTTGGTCGTGACCGTCTCTTTCACTTCGTGGATCGGGGCCGGTGCAGCTGGAGCCGACGCGGCGCCTGCCGGAGCCGTTGGAGTCGCTGCCGTTGAAGCCGTGCCGGCCGCAGGCGGTGGAACCGGAGGGGCCGCCACCTGAACGCCCGGCGGCGGCGCTTTGCCCCCAGCCGATTCGACGATGGCCTTGTCGCCCCCCTTCTGTGCCGCGGCGGGCTTGCCCGAAGCTGCGGCCGGAGGCGTGGGCTTCGCAACTGGAGCTCCGACCGGCGGCGCCGGCTTCGCAACCGGCGGCGGCGGCGCATGTCCATGGGGATCCTGCGGATGGCCTGGAATCGCGCCCGGTGCCCCGTGCGGATTCACAGCGCCCGCCGGGGCTGCCGTTGGTGCTGGAGGAGCCCCAGCCGGCTGCAGCGGGTTGGTCACAAGCTGCTTGGATCGCGTCGAGACCGTGACCCAGGCATGATCGCCCGCTTCGTTGCTGCGGCGCTCGACTGACACGGTGCGCGTGTCGTCTTCAAAGCGCAGCGACGTGACGTCGCGCTTGCCGAAGTCCAGGGCCACGACCATGTCGGTCTGCACCTGCGCTCGGTCGCGCGTCCAGGTTGTAAAGGCCAGGATCAGGCCGAGTCCGGCCAGCCCCGCATGAACAGCGATGGGGGACACTCCCCGTTGTGCAGTTTTTTTCATGACGCCCTCCGCTGCCGCGCCTGCCGCTTCCGCTGTGCGCGACGCACGACCAACAGGCCGATCCCAAGGATCAGCGCGGGTGCAGCGATGATCGTTCCGTAGAACCAGATCTTGTCTTGGTCTTTGGTATGGAAGATCGGCGCATCGGTCTCTTGCACGGTCTCACCGACGAGCGCCTCTTCCTGCATGAGCCACTTGATCGTGTCCAGGGCCAAGACGGCGTTGGCGCGGTTTTGCAGCGCCAAGTCCGCCACGGCATCAACCGATCCGACGAGCGCCATACGCAGCTCTTTTTTCGCCTTGCCGGCTGCGGCATCCCCCAGCGCCTTGCTGGCGACCGCGGCCAGATCGAACACCTGCGCCGCTTCGTCGCCATCGCGGGTGAAGTTCTGGTTCTTGTCGGCATAGGTCTTGGGCATCGAGCGCAGCGTGAAGTCGAGCTGCACACCAGCCGGCGCCGCGCCATCGCGCTCGAAGTAACCGCTCTTGGGCAGAATCACACCCGCTCGCCCCGAGGCCCGCGACAGCGTCGTCACTGACACGTGCGAGCTGAAGCTCGTCGACACGATGTTGGCCTTGTCCGCCGCCTTCTGCGTGCGCACGGCATAGACCTCGTCGTTGGCCAGCATGGTCGGGTTGTACTTCACACCGATCAGCTTGAGCAGCGGCGCCACGTCCTGCGCCGTCGCCTGCGCCATCGGGTCGAGCAGGATGTACAGATGGCCGCCGTCATTGACATAGGCCGTCAGCGCTGCCACTTCGTCCGGCAGGATCTTCTCGTTGGCTCCGGCGATGATCACCAGGCCGGCATCACCCGGCACCTTGTTCGACAGGCCCTGGCCAACGCCCAGCGTCTTTACTTCGTAGCCCTGGTTCTGCAGCAGCGTCCGCAGGAAGCCGACCGGCGCCCGCAGATCGTCCTTCTGCAGATCGAAGAATCCGCCCGTATCAAAGCCGCGCTCGCCGTGGCCCGTCGTGAAGTACGCGATGCGACCCGGTCGGGAAAGCTGCAGCAGCTTCTTTTGCACGTCGCCATCCAGAGACGACAGCGCTGTCTGCGAGCCCTCTAGCGTTACGCCGACATTGATCGTCTCGCGCTGCGATGGGGCCTGATTGGGGTTCTTCTCGTCGAGGACACCGAGCACCAGCATGCCGTTGCCACTCGCGCCCAGCTCGCGCGCCTTGGTCGGCTCTAGCGCGTGGTCCAGGACCTCCAGCGTCAAGCGCCCGCCCGCGGCTTGCAGGTCTTCAAAGTACGGCAGCACCAGCTCGCGCACTTCGTTGGGGTTGGCGAAGAACAGCGTCGCCTTGAGCGGCTTGGACAGGTTGGCGACGATCTTGCGCGTCGCTTCGCTGGGCCGCGTCGTGCGGAAGCGAGCCAGATCCCACTTCTTGTTGCGGTCGGATGCTACGTAGTTGATCGAGGCGCAGAACAGCACGACGAGGACAATGCTTAGCGCCGACTCACCCGAGTGACGGACGCGCACGATCTCGACCTTTTCAGCCTGCCCGATGCCATCGGTCATCGTGCCCAGCGAGCGCTGGATGAACATCAGCGGCAGGCCCCCAAGCAGGACCAGCGTCGGCCACAGCACCGAGACGACATCCTTGGCGCTCTCGTACTTCTTGCCAAACAGGCCGCTTAGTTTCTCGGCAATCGCGGGCGTCTTGGCTGCGAACAGCAGGTATAGCGCTGCGCCGGCCAAGACCAGGCAGGCATCGATCGCCATCCACGAATACGACTGTCGCTCGTCGCTGTCGCGGGCCGATCCGCGTCGGCCAAACAGCGTCAGCAGCATGCCGGCCATCAGCGCGAAGCCCAGCAGGTCAAACATACGCTGCGCGCCATCGCTGGTCAGCACGCGCTCTGAAAAGAAGATGAGGAGCAGGCCGACAAAGAACAGGATCGTCGGCCACGCTGCCAGCTGAATCTTGGCACCTTGAGTGCCACCCGCCGTGGGGCTCGATCGACCCGGCGATCGCCCGTTCCGGCTTGGATTGTTGGTGTTTGAACTCATTAGCAACCTCGTTCCAGGGGGCGGGACTAGTCGCTCCAGCGCCGCGCTTCCAAAACGCGCGTCGCCAGGAACAGGAAGAAGTAGGTGAGCGAGCCGTAGAACACGACGTCTTGCGTGTTAATCAGGCCCGTCATGAAGGGCTGGAAGTGCTTGTTGTGAATCGACAGCCACGTGAAGAGCTCGTTGATGGGTCGGTCGGTGATCAGCGCCAGCAGCCAGCTCAGGATCAATCCGACCAAGATCGCCGCGCTGATGATGATCGCCACCAGCTGACTCTTGGTCAGCGCCGAGCCGAAGATGCCGATGGCCAGCCCCGCCGATCCGAGCAGCAGCAGACCCAGGTATCCGGCAGCAATCTGCCCAAAGGTGATCTTGCCGTGGACCAAGATCAGCGCCGGCATGTACATCGTGAGCAGCGTGAGCCCTCCTAAGAAGGTCAGCGCCGACAGGTACTTGCCCAGCACGATCTGGTAGTCGCGCACAGGCGAGCCAAAGAGCAGGTTGAGCGTGCCCTGCGAGCGCTCTTCGGCAAGAAGTCGCATCGACAGGAACAGGCTGGCGACCATCGTCGTGCCCGACGAGAAATAGAAGAACTGCTTGAGCACTTCCGAGGACTTGCGCGCGGTATCGCTGCCCAAAGCAAAGGCGTTAAACAGCAGGCCATCGATGAGCAACACCACCGCGATCACGATGTAGCCCAGGGGCGACCGCAGGTACGCCCCCATCTCGCGACGGTAAATGAGCCAAACGGGTTTCACAGCATACCTCCCGATTTATGCAGAGATGGGTCCGCCGGGCGGCGGCGCGGGGTGAACCAGCCGCTGGAAGATCGACTCCAGCGCCAGTGAGCGACGGTCCAAGCGCAGAAGACCGTGGCCACTTTCGACCAGGGTGCGGGCGAGCGCGGCGCGCTGGTCACCGATGGCTTCAATCTCCAGGCTGATGCGGCGACCTTCGCTGCGGACGATGCGCGCGGCCAAAACGCCGGTCACCTTTTCGCACTGCGCCTTGGCAGCAGGTCCTGGATCGCCGCTGCCCGTTGCTTCTAGCTCGACTTCGATGATTCCCTCGTCCGATCCAGCGCTGGCCACGCGCTTGCGGATGGCCTCTTCGGTGCCGTCTGCGGTGATGAGGCCTTCGTGGATAACCAGCAGGCGGTCACAGGTCTGACTGATCTCCGTCAGGATGTGGCTCGACAAGAGGATCGTGTGATCACCGGCCAGCCGTCGGATGAGCTCGCGCATCTCGCCAATCTGCACCGGATCCAGGCCACTTGTCGGCTCGTCCAAAATCAACAGCGAAGGCTTGTGGACGATCGCTTGGGCGATGCCGGCGCGCTGGCGATAGCCATGCGAAAGCGTCGAGATCGGGTCCAGCCGCACCTCGGTCAGGCCACACAGCTCCAGCGCTTCCCCGACGCGGCGGCTGACATCGCGCGGCGCGACGTCTTTTAGCTCCGCCACGAAGCGCAGGTAATCGCCCACGGCCATCTCGTCGTAAAGCGGCGGCGTGTCCGGCAGAAACCCCAAGAGCTTGCGGATCTCGTGCGCGCTCTCGCCGGCTTCCAAACCGTCGATGCGCACGCTGCCCGACGACGGCAGGATCAGGCAGGCCAGGATGCGCAGCGTCGTCGTCTTGCCCGCCCCGTTGAGCCCCAGAAAGCCGACCACTTCCCCTTTTTCGATACGGAAGTTGAGGTCGTGGATGGCGCGCTTGCCACCGTAATACTTCGTGAGTCCCTCTACCTCGATCATGAAGACCTCTTCGTCCTTCGTTGAGTCGGAATGGACTGTCTTGTGGCCCACTTAGAGACCACCCGGACCGCCACAGACAGCCCGGCGAGGCGCAAGATATTCACTCGTTCCGCGCAACGCAAGCACAGATCCAAGCCGATGCTCAGCCCCGCTGGGCGACCGCAACATCGCACCCATATGCGCGCCGGCCGGGCCCTGCAGCGGGCCTCATCCCGCTTGCGCGTTTTTCGATCCGGCGGGTCGAAGAATGCAGCCCCCCAAACAGACGGGGGCACATGAAGGAGGCTCCCATGTCGCGGTCACTGGTGGTTTCGTCGGTCTCGTTGCGGGGTCGTATGCTCGGCGGCTTGCTTGCGGGCGCAGCGCTGCTTTCGGCTTGCGGAGACGCGGGCAGCACGCTCGATCCAGGCGGAACAGTCACGCCGCAGAGCCCGGCCCTGGCAGAGCCCCTACCCGCCGAGGTGCTGAGCGTCCTCAACCTGCCTTCGACGCCCGACAACTACGCCAACCCCAGCCTGCCGAGCCACTTCCGCAGCGCCTATGTCCGGGCCAGCGACAACACGCCCAGCGACAACGCCCTCACCGATGCCGGGGCCACCCTCGGTCGCGTGCTGTTTTATGACCCGATCCTGTCGCAGAACCGCAGCATCGCCTGCGCATCCTGTCACGCCCAAGACAAGGGCTTTGGCGATCCCAATCCCGTAAGCCAGGGCTTTTCGGGGGGCCTGACGACGCGCAACGCCATGCCGATCATTGACTCTCGCTATTACCGAAACGGCCGCTTTTTCTGGGACGAGCGCGCCGCGACGCTGGAAGCCCAGGTCGTCGGCCCCATTCAAAACTCCGTCGAGATGGGCCTGACCCTACCGGAAGCCGTGGCCCGCGTGCAGACCCAAAGCTATTACCCGCCGCTCTTTAAGCGGGCCTTTGGCGACGAGCAAGTCACGTCCGATCGCATCGCCAAAGCCCTGGCCCAGTTTGCCCGCGCGATCGTCTCGTATCGCTCACGCTTCGACGAGGGGCTGGCGCGATCCGGCGACATCCAGGCCAGCTTCAGCAACTTCACCACCCAAGAAAACCAGGGCAAGGCGCTGTTCCTGGGCCGCGCGGGCTGCGCCGTCTGTCACCTGGATAGCGGTCCCCCCGCTGGGCCGCCTGCGGCTCGCCCCAACCAGGCGCTCTTCTTCATCGAGACAGCGGTGAACAACGGCCTGGATGCGCAGATCGATGTCGGCGACGACGGCCTCGGTGATATCAGCGGCCGCACCGCGGACAAGGGGCGCTTCAAGTCGCCGTCGTTGCGCAACATCGCCGTCACTGGCCCCTATATGCACGACGGCCGCTTCACGACGCTCTTGCAGGTCATTGAGCACTACAACAGCGGCGTGCAGGCCCATCCCAACCTCGATGTGCGGCTGCGGACCTCGCCCACGGGCCCGGTGGTGCCGCGGCGCTTGGGCCTGTCTGCGGCGGACGTGCAGGCCATCGCCGCCTTCTTGGGCACGCTCACCGATGATGCGCTGCTGACGGATGCCACATTCAGCGACCCCTTCCGCAGCCCCACCCGTCGCTGATCGCGCTACATGCAGCGGCCGGTGCCGTTGCAGGACTGGCCGGTCCCGCACGCCGTGCCATAGGCGGCGAAGCTAGCCGGGCACGAGGTACGCACCCCGTCGCAGCGATCCGCCGGATCGCAGGCCATGTGAATGCCGCTGCCTGCCGCCTTGCACATCGTGCCGCCCGGCTTCTTGCTATCGACGGGGCACGCGCTGCTGCTGCCATTGCAGGTCTCAGCCTGATCACAGGGTCCAAGTGCGCCACGGCAGACCACCGTGTTCGGCTGCTTCATATCGGCTGGACAGGCCATGTTCATGCCGTCGCACGAGTCGGCGACATCGCAGACCCCAGCGGACGGACGACACACCGTCGTCGTCACGCGAGCGCCGCAGCTTCCCGAGGCGCTGCCGTCCTGCTTGGTCGTGTTTGCACACCCGGCACAGGCGCCATTGCAGGCGGTGTTGCAACAGACGCTGTCGACGCAAAACGCGCTGCCGCACTTAAAGCCGGCATCGCAGGCCACGCCGTTGGGCTTGGGGTTGTCCTCGAAGGCGCCGATGTCACAGACCGTCGTCCCGCGATCCTGACCGCGCTGGTCTTTCAGGTTGACCGGACCCGCCATGCACATCGTGAGGTCGCCGACGTTGAGCGCCGGACTGCCAGCCATCGGCGCTTTGGTGGCCGTCGGCCCCCCGTTGGCTTGCAGCGGGCCGAGCCTTGGATCGGCCTTGATCGGCATGCCGCTGACCGTCGGCATCATCGCGCCCGCTAAAAAGACATCGGTCTCGACGATCGACGCCCCCACCGACAACGAGACCGCTCCCGCGATGCGGTGTAGCGCCACATCCCCTGCGCCACCGCCGCCCAGATCCAACGAGTCCGCGACGATCGAGTTGCCAAGCATCGCCGTGGCCGTCGCATCCGCCGAGCCGTCGACCGACTTGCCATACGAAAGGACATACAGGCCGCCGCCTGCGCCGGTCCCGGTGCTGGACGTGCGGTTGTCGGCCAGCGTGCTGTTGCGAACGACCAGCGAGCAGTTCAGACAGAACACAGCGCCTCCCAGGCCCGCTGCCGTCGTCGTTCCCGCAGGGGCCGTGCCGGCTGCCGCCCGATTGTCAGCCAGCGTCGAGTTGACCAGGGTCACGCTGCCGTACATGGCGAAGATGCCGCCGCCCAGACCTGCCCCGGCTCCTCCATTGACGTTGCTCGCCGTCCCACCGCCGAAGGCCGAGCGGCCCTTGGTCGCGGTGCTGGCGTATGCCCCGCCCCCGCCGCCAAAGCCGCCGAAGCCGCCATAGAAGCCGCCGCCCCCGCCGCCGAAGCCACCGCCCCCGCCCGCGCCATTTAGGCCGCCCGAGCCCCCGCCGCCCCCGCCGACTGCGCCGCCGCCCCCGCCCCCATTGTCCCCGGCCCCGCCGCCGCCGCCGCCGCCAAAGCCGCCACCGCCGCCGCCACCGCCCATGCCCGCGACCAGGTTGCCCTTGCCGCCGGCTCCACCGAAGCCACCGCCCCCGCCCGCCGTGTGCAGCAGCCCCGCATCGCCGCCGCCGCCGCCATCTCCCGACGCTCCAGGCGCCGTGCCACCCCCGCCCGTGCCGCCGAGCAAGCTGAGTCCGCCGCCCGCACCGCCCGCTGCTGTCGTCGTCGAGCCATCGCCGCCGCCCGCGGTCGCCGTTCCAGTCCCGCCGGTTCCCGACAGCCCGCTTCGCCCACCGCTGCCCGCCAGCGGACCATCGCCCCCATTTCCCGGTCCGCTGCCGCCGGAGTCCTTCATGCCGCCGCCGCCGCCGCCCCCCAGAGCACTGCCATCGCCGCCATGTCCTGCCATCCCGCCGCCGCCGCCGCCTGCCAGGCCCCCGCTGATGCCCCCATTGCCGCCGAGTGCGCGGTTGTTGTGAAGCGCCACGCCAGACAGCGTCAAGTTGCCCTGCGCGAAGATCGCGCCGCCCGCCCCCAAGCCACCACCGCCGCCGCGGTCGCCGTTTCCGCCATTTCCGCCCTGGCTGATGCCGCCGCGCAGCGTCAGGTTGCGCAGCGTCAGACTGCCGGCAGAGAGCACCGCGACCTGCGTCGGCGCCCCCGCCACATAGAACAGGCGATACGCCGCCACGGCCGCTGAAGAGCGCTCGATGATGGCGCCTTGGCTGCCGTCGGCCGCCTGGATCGTAATGTTGCTGGTGATCGCCGGCAGCGCATTGCCGCCGTACCAGTGGTTGTTCGCCGCGGCAAAGCTGTATGTGCAGCCGCTGGCTAGCTCGATGGTGTCGGGTCCTGGGTTGCTTGCTTCGTTGTTGGCCAGGGCAATGGCGGCGATCAGGTCGGCTTCTTTGGTCGCGCCACAGCCCACGGTGATCGTCGCGGCCGCGCGGATCTGCGCCGTTGGCTCCGCTCCGGGCGGCCGGTGTGTCCGGGGCTCTGCACCGCAGTACAGGCCAACCGCTGCCGACGTGGCCAGCACCGGGACAAGCTGGCTTGCGCGCAAGCCGCGCCGACAAGAATGAGACGGGGATCGTTTCGACATGCAGGCCTCCAAGCGAAAGAAGGAAGGGACTGTTTTAGCAAAGGAGGGTCGCTCGCCCCTATGACGATCATGCGCGTCCCACGCCGCAGCCTGCGTGCTGCGCAAAGGACAGCGGGCCGTGTGCCGCGGTATATGGCCCCAGGGCTGCGGCACCTCGCGCGGATCGGATGTCCACCGGGGCGAACCCTCGCCGCAGGCCCTCCCTACCCGAGGAGACGACCATGCACGCAGCGACCCTCTTGAGCCCACCCCGATCCCTGCCTTGCGCCTCGCGATCGCCCCGACGTCTTGCTGTGTCCCTTTCGCTGGCCTTGTCCCTTTCCTGGGGCTGCGGCCTGCACGAGCAAGACAGCCGCGGGCTGCCGCAGAGCGATCCGCCCGAGTCAGCCGGCCTGCTCGATGACGCGGGCCGCGACTTCATGATCAACAAGCCTCAGATCAAGTCGATCTGGGGCAGCAGCGACAAAGACGTCTGGGCCGTCGGGGATGACGGCATGATGCTGCACTACGATGGCGCCATCTGGGGCCGTGTCCCAGTGCCCAGCGGCAGCGACCTGCTCGCGGTCTGGGGTGCCAGCGACAAAGACATCTGGGCCGTCGGGGATGCCGGCGTCGTCATCCACTGGGACGGCACGCTGTGGAGCCGCGTCACCACCCCCGTACCCGACTCCGCCGCGCTCAACGACATCTGGGGCACCAGCGGCAACAACATCTGGGCCGTCGGCGATCGCGGCGCCTTGATCCAGTTCAACGGCTCGGCCTGGGGCGCGCACCACCTGCCCATCATCAACAACCTGCTCACCGTATGGACCCCCAGCACCACCGACGGCTGGATCGGCGGCGACGTCGGCCTGCTCTTGCGCTGGAATGGCACCACCTGGACCGGCGTGCAAAGCGGCAACTCGACGGCCTTCGTCCACATCCGCGGCACCGCCGCCAACAAGGTCTATGCCGCCAAACAGAATCACGAAGTCCTGACCTTTGACGGCAGCAAGTGGGCCAAGCTCGGCGCCGCCGGCATCTTTGGCCTGCGCCTGTGGATGACCGCCGACAACGACGTTTGGGTCTATCGCGCAAGCTCCGCGCACCACCTCACGACTGCCTGGACCTCGTTTTCGTTCAGCTACGACCTGACCGCGCTGTGGAGCGCCAGCCCCACCAGCGCCTGGGCCGTGACCAGCCAGGACATCAGCCGCTATACCGGCACCTGGTCCCTCAACTGGTGACCTGCGAAAACGCCAAGCCCGCGCCCCCAGCCCCATGCGAAAATGCAGGGAGTGGCCAGCCCATCCAAGCACATCCAACGACGGGAAGACGACCTGATCGTCTTCGAGGCGGACGGCGTCATCGAGGAAGCCGATGTTGAGGCGACGCTGCAGATCAGCGCCGACATCCTGCGCACCCATCCGCAGTACTGGATTCTGGTCGATCTGCGCAAGCTGACCGGCGTCGAAGCCACGGCCCGCCGTCGCGCCGCAACCAGCCCGCAGAACAAGCAACTCGCGGGGGTCGCCGCGTTTGGCGCCAGCACGCTCATGCGCAGCCTGATCACGCTGATCGTCCGCGCCATGGTCATGCTCGGTCACAGCCAGCTCGTGATGCGCTTCTTTGAAACCGAAGCCGAGGCGCGGGCCTGGCTTGCCGAGCAGCGCACCCCGCCAACGCCCGCCACGCGCTAGGACCGGGGACGAGACATCGAGCCGACCTACTTATTGGACGTGTTCTGCGCGGCATCACAGCTCGGAAGCACACGCCCGTTTCCACATTGGGGGCAGCGACATGCTCGAAGCGCCATCGAATGGGGAATTCATCCCCCCTGGCACACACGCTGGATCCGGGGCGACTCGGGTCGCCGCGGCCGTACTGGCCCTCTATGGAGCCGTCGCCGGCCTCCTCCTTTACATCCTGATCTTTCCCAGCGGCGCGGCCGTGGCGATGTTCCTGCTTGCCGCCCTCTATCTGCCCCTGTTTATGGGCATCGGGGGCCTGCTCGGAGGCCTCCTGGGATTCTTGATCGGGCCCAAGCTCCATCCTTTTTTGAATACGGGACCGCGGCGGCGACTTGCTGCGATGTGGCTGGCGATGGGGTTGGCTGCGCTGCTGCTGCTGCGGTTCGTCGTCCCCCATGCCGTCTATGCGAAGCTATCGTGCTGGCTGCATCCAGGCGCATGCACGCTAGAGCCAGATCCCACGCGCGCCATGACGGCCCTGGAAAAAGCGAAGCTTGATACGTTGCTCAACGATCGAGCTCGCTGGGCACACGCAGGCATCAAGCAATGCAATGGCCACTGGTGTCAGATCGATCTGTCTGGCGTTCAGGATGCCGACATCCTCAGTGTCTATGGCCGCGCGAATCACAGCGTATGGGCGGTGCAGTCTTCCGGCAGCGTCGTGCGCTTCACCCACGGCAAGGCGACGGTCACGGGCGATCGCTTGAGACAGATCCACGGCTGCGGCCCGTCTGCCTACGGCTTCTGGGAGCGCACGGTCTATCGCTGGGTCGACGATCGCTTGGTGCCCATGGACATCCCCTGGTCCGACGCCATTCCATCGAGCGCTGCGCTAAAGCTCACAGCCATTGCCGGGTGCAGCGATGCCGATCTGTGGTTCCTCGGCGAGCACACGGATAGCAAGACCCTCCCCCAGACTCTGGTGCTGCACTACGACGGCCAGCATGTCCGGTCGATGTTGCCGCGCTCGATGGCGATCCGTCCCACGATGATCGGGTCGGATACGCCCGGTCAAGCCTGGCTCTTGGGTACCAAGATGCGCACGAATCAGCCGGCGATTCTGCGCTTTGATCACGGGACCTGGACGGCGCTGCCGACTGAGCGGATGAGCGATGCACACATGACCGCCGTGCTGGGATTGGGGAACTCCTTGCTTGCGGTCGGCGCTCTGGCCGGGGCTGGTGTCGCGTATTTCTGGGATGGCCGGTCCTTCCAAGAAACCACGATTCCCAGCCGCTATGCGATTCGCGCAGTACGCGCCGCCTTCGAAGGAGGCGCCTGGGCACTCGGCGAATACAACACCGTCTATCGCTGGGACCACGAGAGCTGGAGCCGACAGAACGAGCCGCTGCCCGATGGAACCGGCAGGGCTTCGCTCTTGTGCCTGCACAGCAGCGAGCAGACGCTCTGGGTCGGCGGCAGTAGCGGCCTGCTCCTGCGCCGCAGCCAGGACCCAGAGCCATAGCGACTCCTCTTTTGTGCCGATCCGCCTCGTTTGCCGATGGCTGGGCATCGACCCGCGCTTCCACCGATCGCGTTCTTCTCAAGAACACACCGAGCGAGTTCATACCAATAGGGGGGCCTAGAAATGAATGCAGTCACCATGGGGAAGCAGCTTGATACGGGGCCGGGCTTGTTCCGCGATGGCTTAAAGGGCCTTGCCCTGCCAGGGAGCCAGCCGGCACGCCTGCGCCGGGCACGTACTTGGTCCGCCGTGCTGTGGCTTGCGTGCGGCTGCAGCAGTCCTGCGACCGACGGCCCTGTCAACCCGCCCGGCGGCGACCGCGATGCGGGCACCTACCCAGAGGGCGGCACAGCCAGCGGATCGCTCGCGGACCTCGTCTCCGCCGCGCGCTTTGACGAGATCTTTTTGCATCGCGCCACCCCCCCCTGTCCCGGCGGCTTCTATACCTATGCCGCCTTCATCGAGGCCGCCCGCGCCTTCCCCGCCTTTGCCAGCCAGGGCAGCAGCGATGATCGCAAGCGCGAGGTCGCCGCGTTTCTCGCCAACATCTCGCACGAAACCACGGGCGGCTGGGCCACCGCCCCCGACGGTCCTTATTCCTGGGGCCTGTGCTTTGTGCGCGAGGGTGGAACCATCGATCCCTCGACCCTGCCCGCTTATTGCGTCGCCAGCGCCCAGTACCCCTGCGCCGCCGGCAAAAAGTACTTTGGACGCGGCCCCATCCAGCTCAGCTACAACTACAACTACGGCCAGGCCGGAGCCGCCCTCGGCATCGATCTTCTGAACAACCCCGATCTCGTCGCCACCGATCCCGTCGTGTCGTTTAAGACCGCCCTGTGGTTCTGGATGACCGCTCAGCCCCCCAAGCCCTCGTGCCACGACGTCCTGATCGGCCAGTTCCAGCCCAGCCCCCAGGACCTCGCCGCCCGCCGCACGCCCGGCTTTGGCTTGACCGTGAACATCATCAACGGCGGCATCGAGTGCAACAAGCCCACCCCGCCCCAAGTCACCGACCGCGTCGGCTTCTATCAGCGCTACTGCCAGCTCTTCTCTGTGTCCCCCGGCCCCGCCCTGTACTGCGACACCATGCAAAGCTACTAACCCCTCCGCTTCCCCCAACCCACCGCCCGCTGTCCCCACTGTCCCCCCGCGCTTCCCCGAAACCAGGGACCGCTGTACGCACTGCACCCCCGCGATCCCCGCAACACGCCGCCCGCTGTACGCACTGCACCCCCGCGAGCCCCGCAACACGCCGCCCGCTGTACGCACTGCACCCCCGCGAACCCCGCAAGCCGCCGACCGCTGTACGCACTGCACCCCCGCGCGGCCCGGACGAGGCCGAGCGCAGTAGGCTCTGCACCGCCGCGAGAGGGGGCGGGGGCGGCGCGGTGGGGGGTCGGGT
>JAEUJZ010000139.1 GCA_016794505.1 Myxococcales bacterium | reverse complement strand
TTCGCTTCTTCAACCGTGATCACGCCTTCCTTGCCCACTTTTTCCATCGCGTCAGCGATCAGCTTCCCGATCACTTCATCGCCGTTCGCG
Source organism: Myxococcales bacterium (assembly GCA_016794505.1). Classification (GTDB taxonomy): domain Bacteria; phylum Myxococcota_A; class Polyangia; order Palsa-1104; family JAEUJZ01; genus JAEUJZ01. The sequence continues at coordinate 131,370 of JAEUJZ010000139.1, read as the reverse complement.
CTGATCGTGCCCACCTGCGCGATCTCTTTGTGGCCCTTGGTCGGCTTCGACAGCGACTTTAGCTCGTTGATCACCTTCTCGACCGCTTCGTCGATGCCGCGCTTGATGTCCATCGGGTTGTGGCCCGCGGTCACCATCTTCAGACCTTCGGTATAGATGGCCTGCGCCAGTACCGTTGCCGTCGTCGTGCCATCGCCCGCGGTGTCCGAGGTCTTGGAAGCAACTTCCTTGACCATCTGGGCGCCCATGTTGGCGAACTTGTTACCAAGCTCGATCTCTTTGGCGACCGAGACGCCGTCCTTGGTCACCGTCGGCGATCCCCAGGACTTCTCGATGACGACGTTGCGACCGCGCGGGCCAAGGGTGACCTTGACGGCGTTGGCCAGAGCGTTCACGCCCTGGGCGATCTCCGCGCGGGCCGGCTGGCTGTAGACAATCTCTTTGGCTGCCATGTGTAGTTCCTCGGTGAAAAAAGGGGGCCTAGGTGTTAGCTATCGATGACGGCTAGGACGTCTTCCTCGCGGATGATCAGCACTTCCTCTCCGTCGAGCTTGATCTCGGTCCCGGCGTACTTGCCGAAAAGCACGGTGTCACCGACCTTGACGGCCAGCGGAGCCACGGTGCCGTCCTCGCGATAGCGGCCCTTGCCAACCGCAAGCACGGTCGCTTGCGTCGGGCGCTCCTTGGCGCTCTCGGGGATGTACAGGCCGCCAGCGGTGCGCTCCTCTTCGTTCTTGCGCTTGATAACGATGCGGTCGTGTAGTGGACGAATCTTCATACCTATCCTCCTTGGCGTGTATCGATGGAACGCCACGCCGGGCTTGCGCCGTCGGCGGGGCCTGATGATGTGGGGGAAGCCGTTCGAACTAGCTGGTGCTGCTGCTCGACGTAGAGCCGGCCGAGGCGGTCGACGTGGTCGAGCTAGATGTGCTCTCGCTGGCGGTGCTGCTGGACTCGCTGGCCGCTGCCGGGGCGGCCTCTTTCTGCTTGTCCTCGTTGATGGCTTTGCTCAGGCGGTCCGCGACCTGTGATTCGGTGCGCGGTGTCTTGGGACTGCCATAGCCGTCCTTGTACCAGCCGCTGCCCTTGAGCGTGAATGAAGAGGCCGAGATCAGCCGCTCTAACTTCGGCTGTTTACAGGCCGGACAATCGGTCAGACGGTCCGCAGTGATGCGCTGCTCGATCTCGAACTCGTGACCGCAGGCCTCACAGCGGTACTCATAGGTTGGCATCGCAGTTCCTCCCGACGACGTGCCCACTTATGGATGCGTAAAGGGTTCCGATGACGTGCCCCATTGGCGTGCGAAAAACCTAATGCTGCCCCTTTGGATGTCAAGCACTCATAAAGCGAGAGTGCTAACAACGCTCGCTGCGCCCCGCATTTCCCCGATCCGAGGTCACATCAAGTGGCTCAGGGGCCCGACGGATCTTGAGCGCGCACGGACCCTCCGCGCTCGTCCGGCCCAAGAACTCGGACAGTCAGCGGGCAAGCTGCGGCACGCAGGCGTTTAGGACCTCGGGCAGGCGCGTCGCCCCTGGACAGAAGCGGTCGGCCACAAAGCCAAAGACCGCCGTCGCGACCAGCACGATGGCAAACGGCCACCACGTCGCCTGCAGGACGCTGCCCGTCCAGCCTGGCTGATCCACCTGACGGGCCCGCCGTCGCAGCGACGTCGCCAAGATGGCCTGAAACGCCGCCTCGGCGAGGATGTTCGGCGCTTCCCAGATCACGTACACACCTGAGCAGAACACGATGATCAGCACGATGACGAGCACGGCTAGGATGATCAGCCCCCCCTCTGAGTCTCCGTCCCCTCCGCCGCTGCCCAGGCTGAACGAGCCACTTCCCCCTTTGCCGCTGCTCGCGCTGCTGCTGCTGTGCGACACGTCCGAGGCCGTGTCATCCCCGACGGTAAAGCTGCGGTCTACTTCGACCGCGGCACGGGCAAGCTGCGCCGCGCCATCGACGACATCCAGCGTCCCGTCGCGATCTCCTTCACGCAGCGAGTTGATGTAAAGAAGCCAGATGCTGATCAGGGCAAAGAACACGCCGTACGAGCAGAGCACCGCCATCGGGTAGCGCGCCGCCATCGACGTCACGCCGAACCACCACAGGATCTTGCTGGCCAGCACGCCCGAAAACAGCACGGCGGCCATGATCAGCATCATGTGGAAGCGCAAAAAGAAGCGCTCGCGGAACCTCTGCAGGAAGCGCTGCCGTCGTCCGGTCAGGCCTCCACCCTCTGATTGCCCCATGTCGGCAGCGTATCACGAGGCCCCTACCAGCGGCGGTAGGTCGTGTTCTGCTGCGGTCCCGAGTGTTCGATCATCGTGGCCTTGCGCTCAGCCCCGGTGCTGCCGACGCTGCTGCCCGGCCCTGGCACCCGCCGTACCTGCGTCGGAGACGGGATGTCCGGTCGCTGGTTTTCATAGCGATCCGGGCGGTTCTCGACCGGTGGCTTCAGCACCGTCTTGCGCTCGTTCTCGATCTCTTTGGCGCTAGGCGCCAGCTTCAGCGGAGCCCCCGGCTTGACGACCGCTGGCTGACCCGCCTCACCGGGCGCAGGCGGCGCGGGTCTTGCCCCAGGCGGGGCCGCCTCTGCCTTGGTGGCGTTGTCGACGGGCGCGGCCGGTGGGTGTCGATCTTTTTCTTCCAGCGTCAGGCGCAGCGGACGCGTCGGGCCCGCCTTGCCTGGCCCCGCCTGAGGCGCTGGCCGCGTCGTCGCCGCCCCAGGGGTCTTCGCGCCCGGCGCAGGCTTGGCTGGCTGCACACGGGCAGGCGCAGCCCCCGCCCCTTCCGCAACCGGAGGCGTCGGCCCTTCTTCGTGAGCATCCGCGGCAGTCCCCGTCGCGAGCAGCCCCAAAAGCCCCAACACGCACAACCGTTCCCTCATCACCGACCTCCTTCTTCATTCCATACCGCGTTGCCGAGTCAGAAACAATCGCTTCACCGCACCGGCCAGGCCACCGCGCAGGGCCTGCAGAAACCCTGGACAAAGCAGCAAAAATTTCGCGACAGTCATATCGACGTTATGATATTAGATTTTTCAACATAACCGCAAAGTTTATTGCAACACATAATGTTTCATAAAAGCTGATTTATTTTCGTATAAAAAGAGACGATAATTCTTGTGCTCGCTCACGCCTATTCGCAATTTTTCCGACGCAAACACACCAGAAAATCCACCAATACGCCGCACCGAACCGCCGCAATAAAATACAGACATAATGATGACGATTTTATTACTCGTACTTATTTAATTAAAACCGAGCGCAAATGCCTTTGACATTGCGCAGTAGCTCGTTCTATTGGCCTATCCATGGAGCACGGCGTTTCGGAAGCGAGCGGCCTTAACTCGACCCTGCGACGACTGCTGGATCACTTCGGCTTCGGCCGTCGCTTCGTGCGGGCGCAGGGTGCGTGGCTCATCGACGATGCGGGGCGGCGCTTTCTGGACGGATACGCCCAGTACGGAGCGCTGGCGCTGGGCCACAACCACCCGCGCTTGGTGCAGACGCTGACGCAGGCGCTGGCCAGCGAGACGCCCTGCATGCTGCAGCCCTACGCCGCGCCGCATGCCCTGGCGCTGGCCCAGGTCCTTGCGCGCACGAGCGGCCTTCCCCACTGCCTGTTCGGCAGCACAGGCGCCGAGGTCGTCGAGGCGGCGCTAAAAGCCGTGCGGCGCGCCAGCGGGCGGCGGCTGATCGTCGCGGCTCGCGGCAGCTATCACGGAAAGACGCTGGGCGCGCTGGCGGCCACTGGTCAAGCGCAGCACCGTCACGGCTTTGGCCCCCTGCCCCGCGGCTTTGTCCACGTCCCGTTTGGCGACGCCGCCGCGCTGCAGGCTCTCTGCGACGAGCGGGGTGCGCAGATCGCAGGCGTGCTGCTCGAACCGATTCAGGGCGAGCGCGGCGTTCACGTACCGCCGGCCGGCTATCTGTCGGCGGTGCGAGCGCTGTGCTCGCAGCACGGTATCGCGCTCATTCTCGACGAGATTCAGACCGGTTTGGGCCGCACCGGACCGCTTCTGGCCAGCCAGCACGAAGGCGTAAAGCCCGACGTCCTTTTGCTGGCCAAGGCGCTGGGCGGCGGCCTGTTTCCGCTGTCGGCCGCGCTGTTTTCAGACGCCTGTTTTCCATCGGCCTTTGCGCTGCATCACGCCTCGACGTTCGCCAACCACAACCTCGGCTGCCGCATCGCGCTGGCGGTCCTGGCCGAGCTTCTGGGCGTCGATGAGCCGGCGTCCTGGCCCGCAGTGACAAGCGCCGTCCTTGCGGCCGATGCACCGTCGGCGTTCTTGACCCAAGTCGCTGCGCACGGCGCCCACTTGCTGGCCCGCCTGCAGCGCTTGCCCGCTCGCTTCCCGCGCAGTGTCAAAGCGGTCCGCGGACGCGGGCTCATGGCGGCCTTCGATCTTTGGCCCTGCGACGGGGAAGATGGCTTCTTTCTGAGCTATCTCAGCCAGCAGGGCGTGCTTTCGTACGCCTTCGCCGCCTGTGTCGCCGAAGCCGCTGGGGTGCTGATCCTGCCGTCGCTGGGCAGTCGGCACACGCTGCGCGTCACGCCGCCTTTGATTGTTGATCGCGCCCAGATCGATCAGCTCTGCGACGGCATCGAGCACGTCCTTGCCCGCCTAGAGCAGCGCGATAGCGCATTCTTTGCCCGGCATTTGGGCGCCACGCGGCCCCTGCCCTTCGACGGCAGCCAGCGCGCCGCTGCCCCGATCGAGCTCCCTGTTTCTCGTGCCGGTCTGCGACGGCCGCGGCGGCGGACCTACGCCTTCCTCATGCACCCAGGCGGCAGCGCCGATCTCGCGCTCACCGATCCCGCGCTGTCGTCGCTGTCGGCCAGCGAGTGCGGCGCCCTGTGTCACCGCTTGTCCGCGCTGCCAGCCGGCTGTGTGCTGCGCGCACCGACGGTGGTTTCAGCCTGCGGCGATGAAGTCGAAGGCTACCTGATCGCTCTTCCCATGCTGCCGTCGCAGATGCTGCGCGCCGGGCGCAAGCGTATGCGCCGTGAAATCCAGCGCGCCGTCGATCTCGCCGCCCAGCTTGGAGCGCGGGTCGTCGGCCTGGGTGGCTTCACCACACCGTATTCGCGCCGGGGCTTGGACGTGATCGGGCGCGGACCGGCCATCACCACCGGCAACAGCCTGACCGCGCTGATGGCCGTCGAGGCACTGTGCCGGCAGGCGCAGCACGCAGCGCTGGACGTGGCCAGGCTGCGCGTCGGCATCGTCGGCGCCCGCGGCTCGGTCGGAGCGCTGTGTGCGCGCCTGCTGCTTTTGCGCCGTCCCGCTGCCCTGGTGCTGGTGGGCAACCCGCAGAGCAGCCCGCAGCCGCTTTTCGATCTGGCCGCCGAGCTACGCGCCCAGACCCCGTCTGCGCCGGCCCACATCGCCGTCGAGCGCAGCTTGGATGCCCTGCGCAGCTGCCAGCTGATCGTGACCGCAAGCGGCGCCGGACAGCCGATCGTCGACGATCGCCACATTGCACCCGGCAGCATCGTCTGCGATGTGGCGCGACCGTTTGATGTCAGTCAGACCGTGCGCGAGCGGCGCGATGTCATGGTTTTTGACGGTGGGCTGGTCGCCCTGCCCGATCCCAGCCTGCGCTTTGGCCCCGGCAACATCATCGGCGTGCCCGACGGCATCCAGCTCGCATGCCTCAGCGAGACCATCTTGCTGGCCTTTGGCGACGAGCCGCGCGACATCGGCATCGGCGACAGCATCCCGCTTAGCGACGCTCAGCACGTCGCGGCGCTAGCCCACACGCATGGCTTCCGCTTGGCTCCCCTTCCCTTTTCGTCCGTCGGAAGCGCCCCGTCCCCCCTGCGCGAGAGAGCCGCATGAGTCCCGCTTCACGTCACCTTGCAGCCCACGACCCAGCCGACACCGTCGATTCCAGCGACGCCGATCTGCAGCAAGCGGCATGCTGGCTGGCGGATCGCTATCACCAGCACCCCCGCCTAGTCGACGAACAGCGCGACTTTTGTCTGCGCTTGGCTTTGCTGCCCAGCGACGACAAGCCCGGCGCCTGGCTGCACATCCGCGATGGGCGCATCTGTGACATCCGCGGCTTTTCCGACGGTCCCGGCACCTCGCTTGCGACCCAAGCTGGCGCCCTGGCCGACGCAGAGCCGCCGGTCGATGTGCTGATCCGCGGACCGCAGCGCCTGCTCTGCGACATCGTGCGGCTGCGTCAGTCCCCCAGCGAGCCCTACCTGTTTGGCGAGCTTGTGGTCAGCGGCTGCGAGCCGGACTTTCTGCGCCTTGACTACATCATCACGACGCTGGCGCACGCCGAGGATCGGTCATGACCTGGCTCGCCCCCGCGCCCGCCACGCCCGAGCCGCCGTCGAAAAAAGCATGCACCCGCGCGGCAAATCCAGGCAGCGCCGAGACAAGCGCAGGACTGCTCTTGGCGTCGGGCTGCGGCACGGCGGTGGCTGCCGTGTGTGCCAGCGGCCTGGTGGTGCTGACGCAGCAGGCGGCCGGGCTGTGGGCGGCTCTTTCCGTCCTGTGCGGTGGCTCGCTGGCGTGGGCCGTGGCCCGCTGTCTGTCGCGGCTTGCCGAGCACATTCCAAGCCGGGCTGGCTTGCTGGCGTATCTCGGCCGCCCCTTGGGGCAAAAAGCCGCGCTGCTGCTCGCGCTGCCGTACTTCCTGCTCAGCCTTTTTCTCGTCGGAGCCGAAGCGACGCTGCTCGGCCGCCTGCTCAGCTTCCTCATCGGCCCCAGGCTGCCTGTGCCGTCCGTAGTCTTGGCGCTGGGCTTCGTTGCGTTCACGTGGCTTCTGTGTCGATGCGGCGCCCAGATCAGCCTGCGCAGCCAAGCCGTGTGTACCTGGGCCTTGCTGGCTGGACTCTCGCTGTGCGCCGTGATCAGCCTTGGCAAAGTGGCGGCCGCCGGCTCGCTCGGGGCCCGCTTACTTCAGCCACCGCCGTCGCTGACAGGCTTTCTGGGAGCCGTTGCCCAGTCGCTGTTTCTGTTTATGGGGTTCGAACTGGTCACCAGTCAAACGGCGCCGCTGCCTGCCCCTGTCCTGCGTCGGGCTCTCGTCGGCAGTGTCGGCCTGTTGACGGCGTTCTATGCCCTTTTGGCCATCGCCGTCAGCGCCTGCCAGGGCAGCCCGCTCGGATCGCTGGCTGAACTGCCGCAGCGTACCCTGGCCCAGCAGGCAGCCGGACTTCCGGCGGTGGCGGCGATCACGCTGCTTTCGGCTCTGGCCTCGTACACATCGGTAAACGGCGCGCTGTTGGCGCTGTCGCGGCTGTGCGCGGCCCTGGCGAGCCTGGGCAGCCTGCCGCGTAGCTGGGCCCAAGTCGACGGACGCCGCCTGCTGCCCCGACGAGCGCTTTGGGTCCTGCTGCTCTGTGGCACCGCTGCAACCTGGCTGGTGCATTCCTTGGACCTGCTGTTCGCCGCCATTTTCGCCGCCGCCCCGACGGCCGCTGTGCTGTATGCCGCACTGGCCGTAGCGCGCGAAGCCCTGGCCCAGCGCCACGATCTGGGGGCCGCGCAGAAGCGCCCGCTGTGGCGCCGCGTCGCTGGGTACAGCCTGGCTGCGCTGTTTGTCGGCTTGGCTCTGGCTGTGCTGCTCAGCCTCTTGGATCCACCGACCGGCAGCGGGTCATCCCTGGGACCGCCCCCCGCTCGGCACGTCCTTTTCATATGGGCATCTGCATATGCAGTATCACTTTTGTTGATTTTTTCACGTCACCTCCGTCGAAAAAGGATCGATCGATGATCTATGCAGAATCCCTTGAATCGGTGACACCGTCTGAATCGATCGCCCCTATGCCGCCGCGCCGGCCCATCGACTTTTCGGTGGCCCACTGGTGGCGACGCGTTCCAGGGCAGCAGTGGCCGCGACAGGCGGAAGTCCTGGCCGCGATCGACCCGACGCTGTCGCCGCTGTTTCAGCAGTCACGTCCACTGGCCGAGGTTCACCGCTTGGACCTGGCCCTGTTCGTCGTGTTCGAAGAGGTCGCGCTGCGCGTCTCGGGCGCTCTGGTCCGCCGCGCTCCGACGCAGGACGCGCTGAGCTTCGCGGCGCAGCAGACGCTCGACGAGGCGCAGCACTATGAAGTGTTTCTCGCCCGCAGCAATCAGGCCCGCGCGCTCTCGGGTCTGGCACCCGGCGGCATCGACCCTGCCATCTTGGCTCCGCCGCTGCGTCGCTTCGTCGAGCACTGCTATGAAGTCGCGGACCGCGGCGACTTCGTCGAAGGCCTGACGCTGACCAACCTGCTGCTCGAAGGCATGGCTTATCCGCTGTACGCGTATGAAGAGCGCTACTGGCAGCCCATCGATCCCTATCTGGCTCGCCTGGTGCGCTTTGCGTTTGTCGACGAGACGCGCCACGTCACCTATGGCGCGCAGCTTGTTTCCCGCCTGCTTTTCGACGACCACGCCGCCCGCGATCGCGTGGCCAAGACCTGCCGCCAAGCCCGCGTCGCCTTGCGCGAGGCGTTTCAGTACTACATCCGCGTCTTCGTCGGGCTGTTCGATGCCGTGGCCCGTCAGCATCGCGATGTCTTCGCCGACGCCGAGCTAGCCCCTGGGCGCCGCATCGCCGACACGCCGTACGCCGAGCAGGTGCAGCACATCTTGCACGCCATCGACTCCGAGCACCGCCGCCTGCTTGCGCGGGCCGGGCTCGACCTTGCCCTGTAAAGGACTCGCCATGGACACGCAGAATCGCTTTCACACGCCGCGCAGCTTTACGTGGGTCCGCGCCGAGGCGCTGCTCGCGCTGCTCGCGCTGGTCTATCTGCTATTCGCCTTCGCCCGCGACGTGCAGTGGAGCCGCTTCCTTGTCGCCTTGGCCCTCATCGACCTCGTTGGCTACCTGCCCGGCGCTCTGGCATACCGTCGAGCCCAGGCCGCCTCTCGCGGTACATCGGACGCACCGCCGCGCATCGCGCCCGTGTTTCATCACCTGTACAACGTCACGCACAGCTTCCTGTTCTGCGCGGGCGTGCTCGGGCTCTGGTTCGCGGTGCTCGGCGATGTCGAGTGGGCGATGCTGGCCCTGCCCGTGCATCTTCTGGGCGACCGCGGACTGTTCGGCAACACCTACAAGCCAAGCAGCCTGCCCTTTGAGCCAGCACCGCTACCGCCCGCCGCTCGCTTGGCCGCGCTGTCCTCTGCAGCGGCCGTGGGATGCCCCGCGCCATCTTGCGCAGCGTCGGCTACTGCCGCGACTCCTGCGTCGGGTTCACCCCCGGCTATTGCCCGAGGTCGCTGATGCAGACGTCGTGGATCGACCACCCTTCGGGGTATCTCGCGCTGTCCGATCGCAACTCGTTTTTCGTCGGAGACGCGCGTTCGCTATGGCCCGATGGCTCACCGGAAAGTTCGCCCACGTCTTCGCCCACGTCTTTGGCTGTTCCGACGGCATTTACAGACGACGACGGCTTCATCGCATACCGCAGGCACGGTCGACACCTGTTCGTGTTCGGCGGCGTCCACGCCCCACCTACGCGACGCGAAGCGCTGCTGGATGCCTTCTTGGACAGCGCTCAGGCCCAGCGCCTGTCCGTCGTCGTCGTGCAGCTACGGGCAAGTCAGATCGACCTGTTTGCCCGCCGCGGCTTCACCGTCAACCGCTTCGGTACCAGCTTTGGCCTGCGCCTCGACAGCTTTCGCCTGAGCGGCACGCGTCGCATGAAGCTACGCAACAAGATCGGCCGCGCCCGTCGGCTGGGCCTGCGCGTGTGCGAGGTCGGACGCGAGCTTCCCAGAAGTCCCCAGACCTTCGCCGCGCTCGACGCGATCAGCGGCCACTGGCTGCGCCGCAAAGGCAAAAAAGAGCTCGACTTCATGATCGGCGAGCTCGGCCCGCCCGAGGATCCGCGCCGCCGCATCTTTGTCGTGCTGGGCCCACCGGCTGGCGAGCGCAGCCGCTCGACAGAGGATGCAAGCGAGCAGGACGAGCCACTTATAAATCAACATATTAATCACAATAAAAATCCGATTAATTCCAGCGCATCAGTCAACACCGAATTACACGATACATGGCTTGGATTCATTACATATGTCCCGGTGTTTGGGACGTGTCCGGGCTATCTTCACGATCTGACGCGGCGCTTGCCCGTGGCTCCGCCGGGGGCGATGGAGCTGTGCAACGCCGAAGCCATGGCCCGCCTGCACGGCGAAGGCGCGGCGTTTCTGCACTTTGGCTTTACACCCTTTGTCGTTGACTCTGAAGATCCACTTCCGCCGTCGGTACCAAGCAGCCCATGGCTGAGCCGAGCCGTGCGACTTTTGTACCGCCATGGCCGGCTGATCTATCCCGCACAGAGCCAAGCCGAGTACAAGCGCAAGTGGGGTCCCGACCTGATCGAGCCCGAGTATGTCGCGGCCCGACCGCTGTCCTTGCGCGCCATCTGGGACCTCTTGCGCGTGACCCGATCGCTTTAGGACAACGCGCATGTCAGATATACAAACAAACCGCCAGTTCAATCAACGCATACAAATCATCATAAACCCCAGCGCTCGCTCGGGTCGGGGACAGGCTGCGCTGTTCGATCGTCTGAAGCGCGATGCCGCCCTGTCTGCGGCGTGCGTCCGCAGCGACAGCCCGCAGCACTTTCGCGCGCTGCTCTGCGCCGCCCAGGCCCCGCAGGCGGGGCTGTTGGCCGTCGGCATTGCCGGGGGTGATGGCACGGTGACGCTGGCGCTGCAGGCGCTCGCCGACTGCCAGCAGCGCGTGCCGCTGTGGGTGCTGCCGACGGGATCGGGCAATGACTTCGCGAACGATCTGGGCGGCTCGCGAGCGCTGCCGCATGCGCTGGCCCTTTTGCACCAAGGCATCCCGCGCTGGGTCGATGTCGGCGAGGCGCGGACGGCAGCGGGTTCGGTGCAGCCGTTCTGCTGCGTCGCCTCAGTCGGGCTCGATGAGCGAGCGCTGCACCACATCCACGGCTCGCGGCTGCCGCGCAGCCAAGCGCTGAACGTGTACGGTGCGCTGCGCGGGCTGTGGCAGTACCAGCCGGTCGCGGTCGAGGTGTCGTGGTCTACGGGATCGTTTCGCGGTCCGATCTCGTTTCTGGCCGTCACCAACACGCGCAGCTATGGCGGCGGCTTTCGCATCAGCCCGCGGGCCCGCATCGACGACGGACGCTTGGATCTGTGCATCGTGCCGCAGATGCCCAAAGCGGCGCTGCTCTGGCGCTTTCCACGCATCCTGCGCGGCACCCATGGGGACATCCCTGGCGTTGTGCAGGCCCAGGTCGACCGCGTGTTCATCCGCTCCTGCCAGGAAGACCGACCGCTGCCCGTGTGTCTCGACGGCGAGCTGCCGATGCTTTGCACCCCCGTCGAGCTTCGCCCCGCCCAGCGCAGGCTGCTGGTGCTTTCGCCCCGCCGGCTCGCCGATCGCGCGGCACCGCCCTTTGGTACCCACCACAAACTGGAGGCCGCCTAGTGACCCATGCAGCTGTCCTTGGACCTGCGGCAAAAGACGCGCCGCCAATTGGCTCGGCCGCGTGCCCTGCCGATGTCCTCATCGTCGGAGCCGGCGTCGGGGGCGCCGCCTTGGCCCTGGCCTTGGTGTCGCGCTTTGCGCTGCGCGTCCGCGTCATCGATCGCCGAAGCGGACCGGGCAACATCAACCGCGGCGACAGCTTGCTGCCGGCGGTGACGGGTGTCCTGCGCAGCGTTGGCGCCCTGCCCGCCCTGCTTTCAGCGGGAGCGCGTCCCGTCCACAAGATGCAGGTGTTTCACGCAAGACACGGCAAGCTCTTGGAAGCACCGCTGGGCCCGGCGACCCCGGCGGGCGCGCTTGGGACCCACCTGCTCGACGAGGATGCTGCTGCCCCGTACTTGGTGCTGGCGCATCCCGAGATCGAGCGCGCCTTGGTCGAGACCGCCCAGCACGGCCGACACAACCGCGGCGCTGCGCAGGTGACGTATCTGTGTCGACTGTCACGCCTGCTTCGTACGTCCGAAGACCGCGGGCGCGTCTGCGGCGCCGTGGTGGCCAGCGAGCAGGGCGAAGAAGTGATTCATGCCCGCTTGGTGGTCGGTGCCGATGGTGCGTCGTCCAGCGTGCGAACGCAGCTAGGACTCTCGCTGCCCACGCAGCCGTACGACCACGGCTATTACATCATCGAGTGCGCGCGACCGAGCGCGACCGCGGGCAGCGCCGCATACGAAGACGCGATGCGCATCGAGCTAAGCCGCGAAGGCGGCATCTTGGTGGTGCCGCAGGGCCGCGATCGCCTGGGCCTGGGCGTGCTGGTGCGAGCGTGTGACGAGGCGCTGTTTCGCGCCGGTCCGCTGTCGCAGAAGCTCGCAGCCATCGCGCGGCGCTCGCCGCTGCTTTCCAGCTTGGGACAGCCGGGTGGACTGGCCGCGTTTCCCAAGGGCGCGCACCTGTACGCGCTGCATCGCGGGCACGCGCCACACTATCACCGCGACGGCGCCGTGCTGATCGGCGATGCCTTGCATGTCACCAACCCGACGGCGGGACAAGGCATGACCATGGCCATCGAAGACGCCGCCGCGCTGGCCCGTTGCATCGGCCCGGTGCTCACGCGGGCAGCCCGCGGTTCAGCAATCCCCAGCGCAAGCACGAGCGAGAGCGCGATGCGCGACGAGGAGCGTCGGACCGGCGCCCACCACGATATCGATCGCGCGCTGTGCGAGTACGAGCGCGAGCGCTGGCCGAAAAACGCTGCGCAGATCCGCTGGTCGCACTGGCTAAGCCGCTTTTATGCCTGGGACGGCGCGATCGGCGAAGGCATGCACACCGCGATCTTCCGCTTTGGCGCGACGCCGCTTGGGCAGCGGGTGCAGCGCGTCATCTGGTCGAGCCTGGCCACGCGCACGCCGGTCGCCACCCCGTCGGTCTGGAGCCCGCTATGAGCGCGTCTCCTTGGCTGATCTCGCGCCGCGCGGATCTGACGTGGTTCTTTGGCGCCGTGCTGCCCGCCCTGGCCCTGCTGCTGCTGTTTCGGCTGGCGCCGCCGCTGACCGACGACACGTACGGCCTGGGGCATCCCGCGCTGTGGCTGCTTCTGCTGTGGGGCGTTTTCTTCGACGGAACCCACGTGCTTGGAAGCTATGCCCGCACCTATCTGGCCCCGGTTGCGGATCGCGAGTCGCGCCGCGCCCTGCCCTCGCCTTGGGCGTTTCTGATCGTGCCGCTGGGTCCGGCTCTGGCCCTGCTCGACGGCCTGTTCTTGCCGCAGCGCCCGTCGCTGCTCGGCCACGCCGGAGCGCTGTTTCAGCACTTCCTTTTGTTTGCGTATCTGTGGGCCTATTACCACTTGGTGCGGCAGCACTGGGGGTTCCTGGTGCTGTACCAGCGTCGCTTGGCTCAGCCGATTGGCAGCCGCGTCGATGCCTGGCTTTTGGGGCTGGGCTGTCTTTATCCCTACCTGCGCTTTGCGCTGAGCGAGGCCGGGCAGAAAAGTGGGCTGCCACTGCCGCTTCCTCCGTCGCTGATTCCGCTCGCTCGGCTGGCCTTGGATGCGGCGCTTGCCATCGGCCTTGTGGCCACCGTGCCTTCGCTGGTGCGCCGCCTGCGCCAACAGCCGGCCGGCCCGCGCGAGCTGTTCTTGCTGCTGGTGCTGGGCTTTCATGCCCTGACCTTCGCCGCGCTCGATCACCTGCTTTCGATCACCGCGGTGCTGACGATGTTTCACAACTTGCAGTACCACCGCATCGTCTGGCAGTACGAGCAGGGTAAGGGGCGCAGGCCGCTTGGCAGCACGGCGCTGTACCTGGGTGCAGGCGTGCTCTTGGGCCTGCTTTGGTACGGGCCGCGCATCGCGGGTGTGGCCTTGGTTCCTCCGTCGCTGTGGCGCAATGCACTGCTCGGCTTTGGCTGGTGCGTGGCGTTCCATCACTACCTGATCGATGGCCGCATCTGGCGCGTGCGAAAAAGCCCCGCGCTGGCGCAGGCCTTGGATCGCGGAGCCGGCCTCGCGCGGACGCAGGCGTGAAACATCTGTGAAACACTCGTGAAACGTGTCTGAAACAGCGATCGCCCGCCGATTTGGGCAGAAAGACGCGCGATGAAGCCCCGCCCAATCCCTCTTGTCGAGCCGTTCTGGCAGTGGCAGCGGCGCAGCCTGCCGGTGGACACGCCACCGCTGCCGCCCGGCCGTCACCGCGTTGATGTCGCGGTGGTCGGCGGTGGACTGGCTGGGCTGTCCACGGCGTATCACCTGCTGCGTCGCCAGCCCGGCCTGCGCCTGGTCGTGCTGGAAGCCGAGGGGCTGGCCGCTGGAGCCTCGGGACGGACCACCGGCATGCTCAGTCCCGGCGTCGGTCAGAGCCTGCCTGCCCTGGTCCGCCGCTTGGGGGAACAGACGGCCCGCGCGCTGTATCAGCAGACGCTGGCTGCCGTGCGCGACGTGCAAGCCCTGGTGACGGCCGAAGGCATCGACTGCGATCTGCAGCGCAGCGGCCAGGTGATCTTTGCGCGCAGCCGCCCGCAGCAGCGTCGACTTTTGGCCTTGGCGCAGCAGCTCTCGGCGCTCGATCTCGCGGCCGAGGTCGAGATCCTCGATGAAGCCGCGCTGCAGCGTCGACTGCGCCTGCCCAGGCTTTCCCGCGGTGAAGCCAGCGACGGTCCGGCGGCGCTGCGCTTTCCGACGGCGGGCATCGTCGATCCGCTGCGGCTGGTGCTGGGCCTGGCCCAGCGCGTCGCGGCCCTGGGCGGCCAGATCCATGCGCCGTCGCGGGTGCTCTCGATCGCCGGTCTCGACGAAAAAGCCGCCCGCGCCAGCGAGCCGGTCTGTCTGCAGCTTGCCGATGGCCACGTGCGGGCCGATCGCGTGGTCGTGGCGACGGCAGGCTATGCCCCAAAGCTTGGACTCTTTTCTGGACGGCTGCTGCCGGTTCAGCTACAGGCCGTGGTCAGCGAGCCGCTCAGCGACGCGACTCTGGCCGATCTGGGCTGGGCAGAGCGCGATGGGTTCTTGGATGCACGGCGGGTGTTTGGCTATTTCCGACAGACCGCCGATCGCCGCATCGTCTTCGGTGGGGCGCGACCTCGCTATGCCTGGAAGGGAGGCGACGGTGGCCCGGCCGCGCTATCTGCCGCCGCCGCGCAGGTCGCAGCGGACTTTGCCCAGTTGTTTCCCGACGAGCTAGGCATTCGCTTGGTCGGAGGCTGGGGCGGCACCATCGGCTATGTACTCGACGCGCTGCCAGCCATCGGCTGCTTGCCACACGCGCCGCGCATCTTCCACGCCGTCGGCTGGTGTGGTCACGGCGTCGCGCTGGCAACCGCGGCGGGGGCGTGGCTGGCCGCGGCCATGTCCGGCGATGCACTGCCAGCGCTGCCCTGGTTTCGTAGCCACCTACCCAAGGTCCCGACCGAGCTTGGCCGCTATCTCGGCTTTGCCGCGACCACGCGCCTGATGGCGGCCTCGGACGCCTGGAGCTAGCGCCATGCAGGCCATTGCTGTTCCAACGGATTCTGCACCGATCGGGTCGCCGGAAGAACGCGCGACAACACAGGAAGTCGACTGCGCGCAGCTAACTTCGCTGTGTCAGAGCTGGCTGGGGCCTGTGCTGCGCACGCTGTGCCTATTTGGCAGCCAGGTTGTACCGCATGCCGCGCAGCCGAACGAGGCACGTGGTGTGCCGGATCTTCTGGCGATCCTCGACGATGGCGCGCTGGATCCATGGCTGCGCCGTCAAGGCCGCGGCGTTCTGCTGCGCATGGTACGTCACCACTTGGCGCCGCTGACCCTGGCCTTGTCGACGGGCGGACAGACACTGGCCAAGCTGAACCTGGTGGAATCGCGATCGCTTTTTGCCGTGCTGACGCGCCTTCCCGACGTGTATCTGGCGGGTCGGCTCAGCAAAGCGCTGCACCCGCTGTACAGCCGCGATGCCGCCTGCGAGCGTGAGCTAGCTGCCGCCGCCGATCTGGCCGCGCTGCAGATCGCGCGACAGGTGCTTTGCGGCCTGCCCAGGGTCTGCGACCTGGCCGATGCAGCGCAGGCCTGCGCTGCGCTGTCGTATCGCGCCGAGCTTCGTCCCGAGGGAAAACGCAAGCTGCAGGCGCTGTTTGCGACGCACCGCCGCTTCTTCATCGCGCGCTTCGTTCCGCTGCTGACGCAGGAAGCGATCCGGCGTGGCATTCACCACGATCGCGACTCCGACTGCCTGCGCGATGAGCGTCCGACTGCGCAGCGCATCCCCGCGTGGCTGTCGCTTTCGTGCCTACTGTGGCGAAGCCGCCTGCGCTCGCTTCTGCGCTGGCCCAAGCAGATGCTGTCGTATCGCGGCTGGTGGTCCTATGCCGTCGACAAAGTGCGCCGCGCCCGCCGCTATGAGAGCAGGTCATGACCGCGCAGACGATCCCGCTGCTGCAGCCGTTTTCCGGTGCCTTTCATCGCGATCCCTATGCGACGTATCGCCGCCTGCGCGAGACCGCGCCGATCTATGGCGCCGAGATCCTGGGCCGCCGCTTCTGGGTCCTTACGCGCTATGCCGATGTCACTGCGGCGCTGCGCGATCCTCGCCTGTCGTCGCAGGTGGTGTCGGGATCGCTGCTTCCGCGGGCCGTGGTCGAAGGCAACCTGCTGTTCGCCGATCCGCCGCAGCACACGCGCCTGCGCAAGCTTGTCAGCCACGCGTTTCTGCCGCAGACCGTCGAGGGCTTGGGCGATCGAGTGCAGGCGATCATCGACCGGCAGATCGATCGCGCGCTGCAGATCGAAGCGCAGCAGGGTCACATTGATGCGCTGCGCGATCTGGCCGTGCCGATCTCGTTGCAGACGGTGCTTTTCATCTTGGGGCTGCCGGTTTCCGACGTTCCCCGCCTGCGCGCGTGGAGCGAAGCGCTGTCCGGGCTCTTGGACATTGCGCGCATCCTGCCTGGTCTGGCTGCAGCGCACCAAGCAACCCACGAGGTCGTCGCGTACCTGCACTCGGCGCTGCAGGAACGACGCACGCAGCCAGGGGGCGATGCCGAAAAGCCGCGCGATCTTCTGTGCGCGCTGCTGCGCACCCAAACAGCAACAGCGACGCGAGACGAGCCACCGCTTGCCGATCATGAGCTGGTCGCCACCGTGCTCTTCACGCTGATGGCCGGGCACGAAACCGTGACCTCACTGGTCGGCAGTGGCCTGTGGCTGCTCGCGCAGCACCCAGATGAGTGGGCCCGCCTGCGCCGCGATCCGTCGCTGGTAGAGAGCGCCGTGGAAGAGATGCTGCGCTATGAGCCGCCGGCCCAGCTAACCACCAAGACCGCGCTGTGCGACCTGCCGATCGCGGGACAGTCGATCAAAAAGGGGCAGCCGGTGGTCGCGGTTCTGGCGGCCGCGAATCGCGATCCCGAGGTGTTTGCCGATCCCGAGCGCTTCGACATTGCACGCGGCGATACGCGTCACCTGTCGTTCGGCCATGGGCCGCATTTCTGCGTCGGGGCGGCGCTGGCGCGGCTGCAGCTTCAGCGTTTGTTTCAGACGCTGCTTGTGCGCCTGCCCGGCCTGCAGATCGACAGCGAACAAGCGGTACGGCAGCCAGGCATCGTGCTGCGTGGGCTCAGCAGCCTGCCGCTTCGCAGCGGACTGGCGAGGCTATAGCCCAAAGCGCGCGAGCTTTTTGTGCAGACCTTCGCGCGTGATGCCCAGCGCTTCTGCGGCGCGCGTCTTGTTGCCGTCGTGTTCTTTTAGGCACTGCAAGATCAAGAAGCGCTCGACCTCTTCGAGCATGTCCTTGAGCGGGCCTTTCTTCGGCGCGATGCGATCGACGACGCCTTCGGCTTGGCGCATGTGCGGCGCCAGCAAATCCGGCGTGATGAAGTGATCGGGCTCTACCTGAATGCAAAGTCGTTGCACTTCGTTCTCAAGCTCGCGCACGTTGCCTGGCCAGTTGTAGCTAGCAAGCTGCGACAGCGTGTCCGGCGTGAAGCCCGAGATCGGCTTCTTGAGCTCTTGCGCGTACTTTTTCAAGAAGTACTCCGCGAGCAGCGGCACGTCATCGCGGCGCTCGCGCAGCGGCGGCAAGCGCAGCGGGAACACCTTCAGACGGTAATACAGATCCTGGCGGAAGCGACCCTCGGCGACTTCTTTTTCCAGCGAGCGGTTGGTGGCACAGACGATGCGCACGTCGACCTTGCGCGGCTGCGTGGCTCCGACGGGGCGAATCTCGCTCTCTTGCAGGACGCGCAAGAGCTTGGCCTGCAAGCCCAGCGATGTTTCGCCGATTTCGTCAAGAAACAGCGTGCCGCCATCGGCGACTTCAAACAGGCCTTTCTTGTCGCTGTCGGCGCCGGTAAACGCGCCTTTTTTGTGCCCGAACAGCTCGGATTCCAGCAGGGTTTCCGGCACGGCTGCGCAGTTCTGGGCGACGAACAGCTTGTCGCGACGCGGACTTTGATAGTGAATCAGCGATGCGATCAGCTCTTTGCCGGTGCCGGTCTCGCCTTCGATGCAGACGGTGGCGCGCGTGGCCTGAACTTTTTCGACCTGACGCAGCACCTCGCGCATGGCTGGGCTCTGCCCGATCGGCGCCGGAGCGCGGCGCTTTTCTTCGCTGTGTTTCAAGAAGCGCGCCTCGCCTCGCGCTTGCTCTTCGGCCATGCGCAGGCGCTGGTGCAGACGCGCGTTCTCGATGGCCAGAGTGCCCAGCCCGGCCAAGACCAGCAGCACTTCCAGATCGCGCTCTTTGAACATCGCGGAGTTGGCGCGATTGTCGACCTGGATCACGCCGCGGATGTCGTCGCCTTCCCACAACGGCACGCCCAAGATCGACTGAATCCGCGCGCCCATGATCGACGCTACGCCGGCCAGATCCTGCGCAGCATTGGCGATCAGCACGGCCGCGCGCTCTTGCAGCACGCGTCGCACCACCGCTCGCGAAGCCCGCAGCGGAGCCGCCTTGGCCTCGCCTTTGCCATCGGATTTTGCGTCGGTTTTTGCGTCGGTTTTTGCGTCGGGCTTGGGCTCTCCACGCCGCGCAACGGCGAACACGGTGGCCATGCGACCGTCGGGGCCATCGCCTAGCTCGACGGCGATGTGGGTGGCCAGCGGCACTAGCTCAAACGCCGCATCGGCCAGGCCTTCAAACACGGCCTGCAGATCCAAGCCGCGACGGCCCAATTTTTTCGTGGTGGCCAAAAGCAGCGCGGCCACTTGCGGATCGCGCTCGACCTTGCCGGCGACAGCTTCAGCCTCGGCAAGCGCTCGGCGAGCCAGGACTCGCCCCACCTCGGTCTCGCCGCTGTCCCCAGGCGAAGGGCCGGCGCTGCTGAGCATCGCTGTCGACTCGGAACGAAACAGCACGGCCACCGGATTCTGCGGATCGCCGAGCAGAAGCTGATCGCCTTCGTGTAACTCGACCTCAAAGCCGCAGCTTGCATCCACGGGGACCAGCGGACCGCTCTTGCGCAGCACGCGCGACCCGTTGGTCGACTTGAAATCGCGGAACAGGACGCGGTCACCTTCGCGAAAGATCTGCCCATGTTCCGAGGACAAATGATCATCGGCCAGCATGAGCTGATTCTGCGGTGCGCGACCGATCGACACGCCACTTCCAGCCGCTGTGCCCAGGGTCAGCTTGACGCCACGACGTGTACCAGACAGGACTTCAAGACTCTGAAGAGCGACAGATGAAGTGGAAGCAGGAGGGATCATGACGCGTGCGTGACCATATCACTCAACCTCCCAGACCAGATCGGCCTTTCCCTCTGGCCCGGTGAGCCGCAAGGTCAGCTTGCGCGGTGTCGCCGAGGCAACGGGCCGCAGCGCAGGGAACTTGACGTGCCAGACCTTGCGCAGGGGATCGGGGCTGCGGTTGAAAAGCGACAGCTCGACCAAGCTGTCGGATCCGACCAGCGTGATCTCGGGCGGGCCGACCTCGCCGCCGGCTTCGTCGATCAAAAGCAGGCGCCAGCGACTGTGCTTTGGCGATAGATCGTTCCAGCGATCGTTGTGGGCATAGGTCTGCACCCAAAAGGCAACGCCGTTTTCCGCCAGCGCTTTCTCGGCGGTCTCGATGCGAGCGCGCTCGGCGGGATCGTTGATGCTGTACAGCTTGCAGTAGCGCTCGGCATACGTCCGCTGAAATGCCTTGGATCGCAGCGTCGCCGAGATCAGAAACGTCGTGTCCATGTTGCGGAACGAGACAATCGACGCATCACGCGTCCAGCGCTCATAGGTCGAGTTAAAGGACGCGCCTTGGGGCTCGGACTCGGAAGCCAGGTTTAAGCGGGGGGCAGCGCAGGCCGACCCGAGCAATAGCAGCATGCAAAAGAGCCGCGAACGAACGCGGTTCGCCGAGGGAAAACCAGAGGAAGCCTGCATTCTTCGAGTATATCGCCAAGCTCTCGGGGCAGCGTGACTTTCACGGCCCCGATGTCACGCGCGATCCACGCAGCGCGCGGTCCCCGCAAAGGTCGGCTGCCTGGCCGCTGGCTTTTTCGCTAGGCTCGCTGTCATGTCTGCTGGACATTCGATTTTGTCGCGCATCTTGCGCAGCCTAAGCAGCGATGGCGAACAGGTATTCACCCGCCTCTGCAACCTGTCGCCTCGCGACCTGCAGTCGCTGCTGATGGCCGTGCACGCGCAGCGGGCGGCTGCGGTGCTACCGATGTCGCCCCGCGCGAAGCGAGCGCTGCAGGCATTGGACGATCCGGTGCGGTCTCCGCTGCATAGCGAGTTTTCTGATGTCGAGGTGATCTTCGATCTCGGTCGTAGTGAAGGCCTGGGGTACTACACCGGTCCGTGCCTGCGCATCACGGCAGAAGATGCAAGTCACTTGCGTTTACCGCTGGTCGATGGCGGATATCTCGACTGGACAGCGACGCTGCTCGCCGACCCCAAAGAGCAAATGCTGTCGACGGGAATCGGCCCCGATTTGGCTACCCTTCGCTTTCGAGCACAGCGCAGCGAGACAGCGGAAAGATAGGGCTCGGCTGTGTCCTCTACACGCCGCTTGCTGGCGGGGGCTGCGATCCTGATCGCGCTGTGGCTTGGCCTGCGCGGACTCTTGCTTCTAGAAGGTGGCTCGCCTGGCGAAGCGCTGGATGTTCGCTTGAACGGACATGCGGTGTCGGCGCTGCTGCTGCGTGCAAAGGCCGAGCGAACGCCGCGCCCGCTGGTGATTGCGCTTCACGGCGGCCTGGCCGCGAAAGAGACGCTGCTTGCGCTGTGCTGGGAAGCGCTGCGCCGCGGCGCCGACTGCGCGACACTCGACGCGCTCGGCCACGGCCAGTCGGGACGACTGCCCCACGAACATGCCCTTTCAGCGATGCGCAGCGCGCTGCACATCGAACAAGCACTGGGCGTCGCCAGCACGCAGACCTATTTCATCGGCCACTCGATGGGGGCGCACCTCGGCTGCGGCACCGTCTTCCCCTGCGAGCGCTGCGTGGCCATCGGTCAGCCCGTGTCCTGCGATGAACGCCGCATCGTGTACGGCACCGTTCATGCGCAGCTTGGACTTTCGCACCGGTTCTATCTGCCCATTTCGCATGTGCTTGAGCCGTGGACACCATCGGTGATCGAGAGCGCACTGGATCGTCTGCTGCCACAGAGCAAGCGCGAAAATGCCGCGCCGCGCATTCGTCGCGATGTGCTCTTGGCCTGGGGTTCTTTGGGTGTGATGGCCCTTGCGGCGGTGCTGCTCGCGCGCATCATGCGGGCGCAGGCTGGCATCCCTGCGGCGCTGCGTGGGGCATTGGCCGCGCTGGTCATTCTGTCGGCGCTCGCCATCGCCAGCTATCGAGCGCTGTGGTGGCTTGTGCCGACGCAGCGCGCAGATGCGCTGATCGCGCTGGCACTGATCGCGGCGGCGTGGCTTGCGGCCCACGCGGGAAAGTGGCTGGGCCTGCGTCATCCCGGCTGGGGCGTGCTGTTTGCGGCGCTGCTCAGCGAATATGCCGCCGTGCTCTGTTACCAGCACGTCCCCATCGCTGCCCTGCGAGGTCTTTTGCGCCTGCCCTTGGGCTTGCTGCTGCCCGTAATACTTGTGGTGGCCCTGTGGGAACGCCTGTCGCGCACGCACCGCAGCAGCGCAGAAGCCGCGGTCTTTGCTGCCGTTCTGCTTGGCGGCTGCCTAGCGCTCTTGGTGCCAGGTTTCTAAGAGCGCGGCGTGCGCTCGTCGCCAGCACGGGGCCGAGCCGCCGGATCGCCGGCCGGACTGTTCGAATCGCTCGCGGGTCGGCCGGCATCCTCGGCAGGGGGTGTGGTGGATCCACTGCCTTCGCCGGTCTCGGCCGGTGGCGCCTCGGGAGGCGGAGGCAAGCGCGGCGTTCGCTCCGCTGCTTCGCCTGTTTCACGCGACTCTTTGCCGTCGCTGGTCGATTCAGGTGTGGGCTCGCCGGCTGCTGGATCCGGCGCAGCCTCACCGCGCAGCTTGGCCAGCGCGGCCGCGCGCTCGGCGGCACTCATCGGCAGATAGACGGTCACTTTCTGCCCTGGATGAAGCTCGTTCTGACGTCCCGCGCGATTGATGCGTTCTAGGTCAGCCACCGTCAGGCCATAGCGCTTGGCCAAGCGCTCCCAGGTCTCGCCGTCTTTGACGACGTGGAAAAGGCGTTTGCGACCACGCAGCGTCTCGACCAGCTCAAAAAACTCTTCGCTGCCGGTGGTAACGACTCGAACCCGCGCCGGATCGACCAGCGCCACCTGCGACGTGTCAAAGCTGGGATCGATCCACAGATCCAAGACCATCTTGGTCGCCAGGGTCGCTTCGGGATCGAGCGCATTCCAGCGCAAAAGATCCGCTTCTTTCACCTTGAAGAAGCGAGCAATGGCCCAGATGGTGTCGCCGGGAATCACGCGATAAAAGACGCGCTTCTTGCCGGGCACCACAAGCCCTTTGTCCGGTACCGCGACGACGATGATCTCGTCGCTGGGAGGCGAGCTGGACGCGACGCCGCCGCGGCCGGTGCCAGGGGGAACCAGCAACGATAGACCGGTGCGCACTTCGTTGCTGTCTTCGATGCCGTTAATGCGCCGCAGGTTTGATGTCGATGTGCCGACGTCGCGTGCGATGTCTTCCAAGCGCTCGCCAAAGCGGACGACGCGAACCACCAAGGGCTCGGCGCGATGCAGGCTGTCGAGCTGTCCCTGCAAGTGACTGGCCGTGCCGGGCGGCACGCGCAAAAGCCACGACTCTCCCGCGGCAAGGGGCGGAATGCGGCCACGTCTCAGCTCGGGATTCAGCTTGGCTAGCTCGTCGGCAGAGCTTGAGATCACGCGGGCGATCTTGTCCAAGCCCAGCGGTGCCGTCACCGCAACGGTCTCGAACTGCAGGCCAGCTTCTGGCACGACTTCTTCAAAGCCGAAGAAGCCGCGGTTCTCGCCAATCAGAGCAGACGCGATGGCCTTGGGAACGTAGTTCAGCGTCTCCCACGGCAGGCCGTCTTCGTGACGGCAAAGTTCCCAATAGTCGTTGGTGTTGTACTTCTGCATGGCGCGCAGCACTGCGCCATATCCGGCGTTAAACGCAGCCAGAGCCAAGTGCCACGATCCGAAGCGCGCCTTGAGATCGCCCAGATAGCGCGCCACGGCTTCCGTCGAGCGCACCGGATCTTTGCGTTCATCGATCCAGTGATCGACGCGCAGGCCATAGATCCGCGCGCCTTCCGGCATGAACTGCCAAAGACCCACCGCGCCCTTGTGCGATCGATCGTGCGGGTCGTAGCCGCTTTCGATCATCGCGACATACAGCAAGAAGCGCGGCAGACCGTGTTTGTCCAAGATCTGCTCGATCAGCGTGCGATAGCGTCCCTGCTTGCGCAGCCACGAGGCCATGATGGCGCGCCCGCGGCGCTCTTCTTTGAAGAATTCGAGATAGCGGATGACGTGCGATTCGAAGCGCACAAAGGTCGGGCTAAGCCCCAAGTTGTCGAGGAGCTTTAGAGCCTGAAGCCACGGAATGGTCGGCGTCTCGGTCCCAAACAGGCTGCGTGGTGCGCCGGGTGCTGTAGGTGGGCTGTGCAAGCCATCGGCGGGAAGCTCACTGCTGCCCGCACCGCTTGCGCCCGGTCCAGCGCTTGGCATCGACGATCGCAACCCCGCGCGGGGAAAGGACTCTTCTTCAAAGCCGCGCAGCTCGCGAAGCTCTGGCGACTCGCGGGAAAGATCCACGGGACCGCCGCGAATGGCGCGCCGCTGCACGCGATCGTCGCGAGCATCCACGGCCGGTGGTGTACCAGGGCCGCTCGCTGTCTGGGCCGCAAGCGGCGCACTTTCAAGCGAGAACGACAGCACGCCCCCGACAGAGCCGAGTCGAATCAAGGATCGCAAGAGGGTGTGGCCAGCCGCGTGTTGCCAGCGCTTTGGCTGCGTCTGTCCTCGCATAGCGTCGCAACTTACCAGCCGATTTTTCCGACGGGCAAGTATTTTGCCCAGCGGCTTGCGCAACACCGCGACACGGCCCGCGCGGCGCCGCTGAGATCGCGAAGGCAGTCGCCCTATCGCTTGGCTAAGTCAGCGGATGCACAGCGGAATCGGTCCGTCGGGGAGAGCCTATCCCGCTCTGCGCTGATCGCGATACGATGACCCTATGCTCAACCCTGTTACCTCTGATCAGCACGTCTCTGTGGTGACCTCGGCTCGCTGGCGCTGGCTTCGTTCCCTTTGCGCTCTGTCGCTGCTATGGGCGGCCGGAGCCTGCAGCCTGTTCGGC
Source organism: Myxococcales bacterium (assembly GCA_016794505.1). Lineage (GTDB taxonomy): Bacteria > Myxococcota_A > Polyangia > Palsa-1104 > JAEUJZ01 > JAEUJZ01. The sequence continues at coordinate 106,759 of JAEUJZ010000139.1, read as the reverse complement.
GGCTCCAACAGCGGCCCGCCGCGGCAAAAGGGAGAGCCGACGTGGTCCGGCTGCGTCACTGGCTCATCGCTTGAAAAAGCGCAGAACTGCGCTGAGTACTGCGCGACGCAGAACCTAGCCTGCCAAAACAACGGCTGTGGTCACATCCAGAACCTCAGCACGCGCTTTGGCGGCGCGACGTATACGAACTCGATCTGCACGGGCAATCCCGTGCGCAGCTATCAGTGCAACGACCCGTTCATGCAGGACGAAGCCGTTCGCTGCTGCTGCGTCGGTCTGTAGGCACAGTAGGGGACGGTCGCAGGCCCCAGCGAAGCAGCAAAGCAAGCGCACCCACACGCTTGGCTTGCCGATAAGTGAAACATGGCTCAACACGACATCGCGCGCCGCGAAGACCACAAGCCACAACAGTTCGTCGCTCCGGTTCCCGTTCGCCGGGCCGAGCCCGTCGAAGCCCCTGCCCATCCGCTGTCGATCCTGCCGCCAAGCAAGACCGCGCCGGTCACCGCGGATCAGGCCCAGGCGGGTGCCGTGGCAGCCGGACTGGGTGAGTTAGGAAAGCCTGCCACCGCCGAGAACAAGACCGCGCCGGCCACACCACCGACTGAACAGAGCAATCCCAACGATGCGCAGCAGCGGCAGATCGTTACCGAGCAGATGGAGGCGCTCAAAGAGGCCAAGCACATCATCCGCCCCGGTGACAAAAGCGCGGATGCTCAGTTGCTGCAGCGTCAGCTTAAGCAGCTTGGCCTGCACATCGAAGAGACCGGCGTAATGGACAAAGACACGCAGGCGGTCGTAAAAGCCATCCAGACAGGCGGCGGGCTAGGTCCTGACGGCGTGGTCGGTCCCAAGACCATCGACATGCTCTTGACCTTGGACAAGGCGCCCAGCAAGCCAAAAACGACCGACGGAGGCGACGGCCAAGGGGGCGACACGTCGGATCACATGCCGGACGATCCGAAGCTGGCTGCGGTGTATCTGTTCAACCGCATGCGCGCCGCCAATGCGAGCGATTCGCTGACTCCGCAGCAAGAAAAGGACATGGAACGGTTCGTCAAGAACTGGGAATCCAACAAGGCACGCTACCAGCAGGTGGCCGAAACGACGGGGGTGCCAGCGAAGCTAATTGCATCGCTGCACTGGCGGGAATCGACCGGCGACTTCGGCACATACCTGCATCAGGGCGACCCGCTCGGCAAAAAAGCCGTCAACGAGCCCGCCAACATTCCTATTTTCGATGAATGGGAACCCGCGGCCGAGCACGCGCTAGGTATGAAAAAAGGAATTCGCGACGCGTTCAAGATCGACGAGAACACGAGCGATGAAGCGGCGCTGACCAGCTATGCCGAGCGCTACAACGGACTCGGTTATTTCAATTACCGCGCCATGGCTTCGCCCTATGTCTATTCGGGCAGCGATCAGTACAAGAAGGGCAAGTACGTCGGGGATGGGAATTGGGATCCCAATCACAAGGACCAACAGTTGGGAGTCCTGCCGATGATGCGCCGCATCGATCGCTTCGAGCGCGAGCTTGCAGAGAAAGCCGCCAAAGAGCGCGAAGAACAGAACAAAGATCCGAACCAGCACTTCGCGCAGTAAGCCAGCCAGCCTTCCACGTTTTTCCTCTCGCACCCGCGTTCGACAGAGCCCAGTCAGGCCCAGCGCCCTCGCAGTGGTTCCGCAGTCGCAGACGACGGAATCCAAGGCGCCGCGGCCCGCCGAAATCCTTGCGCGCAGCGGTCGCTAACTGCGGTATGAATGGCCCGCGTTCTTGTCCGATGTTTCGGTGCTGAATCGGCACCGCGTGGCCCTATCTCATCCCGCTGGAGACCTTGATGCGACACCCCCTGCGTAGGACCCGTGCGCTCGGTGCTGCCACGATCGCAGCCGCCGGCATTGTCCTTTCCCAAAGCAGCGCCCAGGCTCAGCTGCAGTTTGGTCAGATTCAGGGAAGCATCACCAACCGCGAGACCGGGCAGCCACTGCCCGGCGTCACCGTCGTCGTCAACGGCCCCGCGCTGCAAGGCGACCAGACAGAGGTCAGCGACCGGCTGGGGCGCTATGTCATCACGCAGCTTCCGCCCGGCGACGGCTACGTCATGCGCTTTTACTTCAACGACGTAGTGGTCGAGCGCCCTGGGATCCGCATCACGCAGAACAAGACGCTGTCGGTCAACCTAGCGATGCCGACGCAAAAAGGCCGAGGAGAGAAGATCGTCCTGCGCGAGCGGGCTCCCAACGTCGATACTGCGACGGCGAACACCGGGGTCGAGATCAACCAAGAGATCTTGCAGAACACGGCGGTGCGCGGACGTACTTTTGAGTCGGTCATCAGCCTGGCCCCCGGTGCAGCCGACGTCGCGCCGCGCGGCGTAGCAGGAGGCGATGTCGGCGTGTCGTTCTCGGGCTCTGTCGGCAACGAGAACAACGTCCTTATCGACGGCCTGAACACAACCGATCTGGCATTTGGCCTGCCCTCGACGCAGCTTCACCAGTACTTCATCAAGGAAGTCAACATCATCTCGGGTGGCTACCAGGCCGAGTATGGCCGAGCGACCGGCGGCGTTATCTCGATCGTCACCAAGAGCGGCAGCAACGAATTCCACGGCAGCTTGTTTGGCTCGGTCGCTCCCTGGCAAGCCGATGCCACGCCGATCGCACGCCTGGGCGAAGCCATCGCGACGTCGACACGCATCCTGCGGCAGTTCGACATGGGCTTCGATCTCGGCGGGCCGATTGTCCGCGATCACGTCTGGTTCTATGTCGGCTTCACGCCAACGCTGACGACCAACCTGACCACGCGCAGCATTCGCACGCAGCAGCCAGAAGCCGATCCCGACTATCGCGATCCCAGCTATCTATCGGATCCTGGGCTGTCGGCTGTGCCGCGCCTGCAGGCCCGACGCACAACGCTGGTGCCCGAGCGCACGCGCCAGATTCTAGAGACGCGGCGACTGTTCAACTGGATCGCCAAGCTCAACGTCAACATTAACCCCGATCACGCGTTCATCGTCAGCTACCTGGGTTCGCCGCAGTTTGGCAACGAATACGGCTCGGGCAGCGGCTACAGCACCACCGGCAGCACCAACCCCTACTCGGGCGATGTCGATGCCCAGGCGATCACGCGGGCCGCGCAGAATCACGACGGCACGCTGCGGTACATCGGCAAGTTCCTAAACCGCAAGCTGCAGCTTGATGTGCTGTACGGCCTGCACTTGGTCCGGCTGCAAGAAATGCCCAATGCGGCGGGAGTGCAGCAGGTTCGTTACCGCGCACCTTCCGACGATCCCTATTCGCTGGCTGACTTCGAAAACATCCCCGAGTGTCAGCGACAGCGACTGCCCAACGGACAGCTCTTTAACCCCTGCCCCGTTACCGATTACACACGCGCGGGCTTTGGTCAGTACACGCCGCTGCGCAAGATGGAACGCCACAGCCTGCAGGCGTCGATCACCGGTTACTTCTCGGCCTTGGGCAATCACGCGCTCAAGTCGGGACTCGACTTTGAAGACAACATCCTCGACAACACCAAGAAGTTCACCGGCAGCGACTTCAGCTCAAGCGATCCGTACAGCGGGCGCATCTCGTGGGAAACCAACGCAACGGGCGATGGCCTGCGCATCAACCGCGGCTACGCGCTAGAGCGACCCAAGAACTTCTATGGCCAAGTCGGCACGCCTTGCGCGGGGCAAGAGGGCCGCTGGTGTTTCTCGGACTTTCGCGCGCAAACTGAGACACGCAACTGGGGCATCTTCCTGCGCGATAGCTGGAACACATCGTTCTTGCCCGGCTTGGTGATCAACGCTGGCCTGCGCTGGGAACTGCAGGAGCTGTTCGCCACCGACGGAAGTCGTCGCATGTTCCTGTGGGACAACATCGCGCCGCGCGTCTCGGCCGCGTACGACTTCAGCAAGAGCGGCCGATCCAAGGTCTACGTGAACTATGGGCGCTTCTATCAATCGGTGCCCATGGATCTCAACGACCGCATCTTCAGCGAAGAGGGCTTCCTGCGCGGTCGTGGCTTTGCGAGCGATTGCCCGCGCCGCTCGCTGACCAACGTTCCCGGCAATCGCCCCGTGCCCGTGCCTGAGCGCACGCTGTCGGATCCCTGCAGCTTGATCGAGCCGCGCTTGTCCGGTGGCGAGTATGGCCCCGTGGCGCCGGGCCTAAAGGGCCAGTTCATCGACGAGGTCGTCGCGGGTGTGCAGTACGACATCGGCTGGGACGTGGTGCTCGGCGCGTTCTACACCTATCGCTGGCTGGGCACGGTCGTCGAGGATCTTTCGGTCGATGGCGGCAACAACTACTTCATCGGCAACCCTGGGGTGGCGCCCGATGCCGGCATCGTCAAGCAGCTAGAAGAAGAAGCGGCGAGCGCGGCGCAGGCGGCCATGGCCAAGCCTACCGATCCGACGCTGCAGCAGGCCGCAACCTTCGCTCGTGATCGCTTGAACGTGTACAAGGCGATGGTCTTGTTCCCGACGCCCAAGCGCGACTATCACGCGGTCACGATCACCGCCAACAAGCGCTTGTCCAATCGCTTCGCGCTGCTCGCCAGCTACACCTACTCGCGCTTGACCGGCAACTATCCAGGGCCGTTTTCGCCGTATGTGAATCAGCTCGATCCCAACATCTCGTCGCAGTACGACATCATCGATCTGACGGCGAACCGCGATGGGCCGTTGAACAACGATCGTCCGCACAACTTCAAGTTCACCGGCTTTTACGTGCAGCCGTTCCCGCGAATCGGCTCGTCACTGACGGTCAGCTTGACGTTTACAGCGGTCTCGGGTCGACCGATTCAAGTGCTGGGCGCGCACGCGGCGTACGGCGGACGTCAGACCTTGATCCTGCCTCCAGGCGCAGGCGGCAGAACACCGCCGATCACGCAGTTTGATCTGCACATCGGGTACGAGCAGCGCTTGGGCAGCCAAGTTCGCCTGTCGGTCTTTGGCGACCTCGTCAACCTGTTTAACCAGCAGGCAGTGACCAACATCGATGAGGAATACACCTTCTCGATCGTGAGCCCGATCCTCTACGGGCAGCCGTCGGACCTGAAGCGCCTGAAGACCGACGACGGCGCACCGCTGATCGTAAACGGCAACTACGGTCAACCCACCGCGTTCCAAGCCCCCTTGCTTGTGCGCTTGGGTGCTCGCCTTTCGTTCTAGCGCGATCCGGCTGATTCCTTCGCGGGCTCGACGCGCTTGTTCAGTCGTTCCCACACATCGATAAAGCCCAAGTACAGCAGGCGGCGCTGCGCCAACAGGAACAGCGCAGCCACGCCGGCCAGAAACGCCGCCAGTAGCTCGACCGCTACGCGCGAAATCATCAGCGCATAAACCGGCCGCGGCGGAGACGTCACCAAGAGCTCACGCTGGAAATAGCTGTGCGCGTGACCGTAGGGCAGCGTGAACTTGGCAGGCAGGCCTTCGTACGCAAGGGCATCACGGCTGCGCTTCTTGCTATCGCCGCTCTCGGGCTTGGTCTCGTCGGAGGAGCGCAGGTCGGCGATCGCTTGCGAGCTTGAGCCCACGGGCTCCGATGAATTCGCTGCACGCTTGCTGCTGCCCACAAGGAAGAGCGCCCCGCCCAAGAACACCAAGCCGCCCAGGCACAAGGCACCGATCGCGGTCCAGAGCGTAAAGCGACGACGCGATAGCCACGCCACGGACAGCACGATGCTGAGCCCCAGGTTGGCGACGATAAGCAGCGTCAGGGCCCACGACACCAGCACCGCCGAAACGGACAGCCCGCAGGCGGCCAGCAAGCGATGGCGCAGGCGCAGCGAGAGCAGTGCAAGCAAGCGCTCGCTCCAGATGAACAAGAGCGCGAACAACAGCAACCAGCCTTGAGAAAAGAACGGCAGCTGCAGCTCGGGGGAAAGCTCGACATAAAGCGGCACCCACTCTTGTCCGAAGCGCAGCTCGACAGAGGTCTGCGAAGCGGCGATGGGAGCTTCCGGTAGCCACAGCGACGCCAACGCAAAGCCCCCACCGTGCCGCAGCGTCTGACGATACTGGACCAAGACATCCTGCGACCCGCTGCCCAGCGGGATCCACAAGCTGCCGCTTTCGTCTTGTGTCAGCAGGACCGCCGACTGCTGCAGGCTGGCATAGCTGGCCGCCGCGTGCATCGGCATCGTCAGCGCCGCGGCGCCCTCATTGTCGACGCGCAGCTGTGTCTCGCCTAAGACATGGCCATCACCCGACAGAAAGAACGTGTGCCGCGCCCAAGGCAGCGCAAAGCTCGCTGTGTGGATCGGCTCAAGCCGCTGCACCCGAAAGCTGAGCGTGTCGCCATCCCGCAGGGCAAAGCCTTGCGCGCCACGATGCTGCGCAGACAAGCCGGTCTCGGCTGGACTGATGCGCTGTCCCCCCTCTAGCGAGATCGTCGGGCGCAGCAGCGGATGGCTCTCGACCAACACATAGTGAACGGCGGCCGCAAGTGGTGGGCGAAAGGCTCCCTTGCGGGCATCTCCACTGACCAGAGTCCCCGTCAAGGTCAGCGTCTGTTCGCCCGGCGGAAGCTCAAAGCGATAGACCGTGCCCGCAGGCTCTGAGCGCACGGCCGCTTCCACCTTCTGCACGTGTTCACCGCTCAGCAGCGAGACCGTCAGCGTCTGATGCTGGCGGTTGGGATTCCACGCCGTGATCTGGTACGCAAACTGCGTCGCTTCGGGTTGCAGGCTGATGCGATATCGCGCGGTCGCAGTGATGGGCAGGACAGCCGTGCTGCCCGACGCGACTCGCACCACTTGATAGCGTCGGCTGCCGTCCGCTGGCAGATCAGCGGCCGCAACGCTCGACAGTTCCCCGTCGCTGACCAGCGAATCAACCCACAGCACAGCGGGTGTTGTGTCTAGCTGCAGCCGGTCGCTGTTCGACGTTGCCAAGCGACAGCGCACGCTGAACCTCGCGGCCAGGGGCACCAACTCAAACAGGCTGCGCGTGGTGTCCGCGGCCGATGATCCGCCGATGCCTTGGCTGGATCGACCGACGATGGCGTCGCCTTCGCACGCATGGATCGAAAGACCGGGCCCCGCATGCAAGACGTCCACTCGTGGCCATGGACCGCTGCTGCGCCCCGACAGTTGCAGCTGCAGATCTCGCCCGGCAAAGCTGCCGCTGACGCGCAGGCTTTCGACCACGGTGGTCGACCCGCGACTCAACAGCCGTTCGTACTCGTTCAGGGACAGCGTGACCTGTCCCGTCAGCCCCGTGGCTGACACTGTGCTCGCGGTCGGTGGCGCCACCGCACTTGGAGCCGCTACGGCCCGCACTACCGAGCCGATAAGAACACACAGCACCAATAGACTGCGCATCGCCAGATCCTTCCAAAGAGAGTGCGCAGCGGTCATCAAGGACGCGCTCGCGTTACGGATTGAACTCAGCCAGCCGCGCATGGACGAGCGCGCTGGAGCACACCGTTATGGACAGCCGGACACCGCGCGCAGCGGAACCGGAACCGGTGTGGCCGGATACTGCGTCGTGGCATACGCCGTGGCCTGTCCGCTGTACCGTCGGCACGTGCGCCCGCCGCCCAGATCAAAGATCCCGTCGACGAGAATCCGCACGGGGCCGGTCGGGGCCATGGCGGCCGAGAATCGATCCAGTCCACAGGTCACGTTGAGGAACTCAATGTTCTGGTTGCCGTCGTAGTCGCTCACGATCAACAAGTTCATCGAGCTGATGCGCTCTTTCTGGCAGCTTTCCTGCGAAAGCGGCACACCGTTGAGCGTCCACGACAGCGCCACGCGACCCTCGCCAACCCAGCCCGTTCCGCCGCCGTAGCCAGGGGGTTCACAGCCGACAAGCGGGCCACTCAATCCCAACACACTCAACCACACGGCCGCACCCTTCGTGATAGCATCGCCGCGCATGGTTTCCTCCTTCACATTCTCTCGGAACATCCTGCCGGAACGCGGGCTGCCGACGCAAGCAAAGGCACTGTGACGTGGCCTCCGCGCCTTCTGCGCAGTCGCGATCCGTTCGTCCGCTGCGCCTCCTAGTGTTGTTGATTCTCGTGGCGCTTGGCGCCGCCGCGATCAAGCTGTGGCCTCGTCGAACCCCAAGCGTGCGCGTGGTCCGAGCCAGCCTGGGGACCGTTCGCGATGTGGTCTCGTCTTCCAGCGCGGGGGAAGTCACGCCCGCCATGCATGCCACGCTGCGTGCCGAGATCGGCGGCCGAGTGCTCAGCGTTCGCAGTCGCAAGGGCTCGCTCGTGAAGCGCGGTGATCTGGTGGTCCAGCTTGATCCAGCCGATCTCGATGCGCGCCTTCGGCAGGCGCACGCGGCGTTGGATGCGGCCGCAGCCCAGCGTGCCCAAGCGGACGCACGGCTTGAGACACTGAAGCGGCAAGCGCAGCGCGCTCAGCTTCTGGCCCAGGCCGGCGCTGGCACGGTGCAGATCAGTGAAGACGCCCGCAGTGCCGTCCGGGAAGGCGAGATCGCGCTGCGCGCTGCCGACGGACAAGCGGCACAAGCGCGGGCTGCGCAGCAAGCCGCCCAGGTACAAAGAAGCCGCTGCGATCTCAGCGCGCCCTTTGACGGCGTCTTGACCGAAGTGACCGCCCATCCAGGCGACAGCCTTGTTCCTGGAGCGCCGGTCTTTCAGATCGTCGACGACAATCGTCTGCATGTCGATGCCTTCGTCGATGAAGCCGATGCGATTCGCGTACAGGTAGGACAGCGGGCTGAGCTTCATCTGGATGCACTGCCAGGGCGCACCATCGCCGGCCGCGTGTCGCAGGTCGATCCGGTCGTTAAGCGCGACATCAAAGGGGCTCGCTCATTGACCGTCGAGGTGGAAGTCAGCGACTTGCCTGCGGCGCGCAGTGCTGGCCTGCTGCCGGGCATGTCCGCCAACGTCGAGATCCTGGTTGCTGAAAAACAAAATGTTCTGTGGGTCCCAAGCAACGTCATCATCGGCCGCGGCGTCTCACGCCATGTCTATCACCTGGAACCGCAAGGCTCTGCGTATCGTGTGCGTCGACAGCTTGTCGATATCGGCCTGACAAACTGGGACCGCACGGAAATCCGCGCTGGCCTTCCGGTCTCGGCTCTGATGGTCACCTCGCTCAATGAAAAAGGCCTTGAGGATGGGGCCACCGTCGCTGCTGAGCTGCCCGCCAGCGATTCCGCCCAGCCGGCAGCAGCCAGCGGCCACGCCCGCCCATGAGCGTGAAACAGCCGGTCATCGACGTGCGCGATCTGCGCCGATCCTTCCAGCTTGGCGACGAGCGAGTGGATGCCCTGCGCGGCGTCAACCTGCGTATCGCACCCGGCGAGTACCTGGCCATCGTTGGACCGTCAGGCTCGGGTAAGTCGACGCTGATGAACATTCTTGGCTGCTTGGACACCCCCACCTCGGGCGAGTACGTGCTCGACGGTGAACCGGTGCAGGATCTCTCGGACGACGCGCTCGCCGAGATCCGCAACCGCAAGATTGGTTTCGTGTTTCAGAGCTTCAACCTGCTCGCGCGAGCCACGGCGGTCGATAACGTTGCCTTGCCTCTGCTTTATTCAGGGCGCAGCCGATCCGAGCGCCGCGAGGCCGCCCTGCGCGCACTGCACCGGGTAGGTCTTGGCGCTCGCACCGAGCATCGACCGGATCAGCTATCGGGAGGACAGCGTCAGCGCGTCGCCATCGCGCGGGCCCTAGTCAACCAGCCGGTATTGCTGCTTGCCGACGAGCCAACCGGCAATCTGGACCAGCGCACAGGTGCCGAGATCGTCGCGCTGTTTGAAGAACTGCACCGCGAAGGGGTCACCGTCGTCCTGGTCACACACGACCACAAGCTGGCTGAACGGACCGGCCGACAAATCGAAATCGTCGACGGCAACATCGCGGCGGATCGCCGTCAGGCCGCCTGAAAAAAACGCAGCTAAAGCAGCGTGCGCGGCAGCTCGGCGATTTCGCTGGCCCGCTTTAGCACTGCATCCAGCATCGCGGCAGTCAGGCGACCGGTAAACGTGTTCTGCTGCGACACGTGATAGCAGTCGATGAGCACCCGACCCGAGGGCAGCGGATGCTCGCCGCCGTGAGCAAAAACACAGCGCGCGGATCCAGTCGCTGCCAGAACCGCGGCATGCGCCAATCCACCGAGCGCGACCACGACGCGAAGCTCGCGCAGCAGGGCTAGCTCTTGCCGCAAGAAGGCGACGCAGCGATCTAGCTCGGTCGGCGTCGGACGATTGGCGGGAGGCGCGCAGCGGCCCGCGACGCTGATATAGACCCCGTGCAGCCGCAGCCCATCGTCGGAAGCCGTCGACTCAGCCTGTGAGGCAAGGCCTGCGCGATGCAGCGCCGCAAACAAGAAGTCCCCGCTGCGGTCGCCAGTAAACAGCCGCCCGGTGCGATTCGCGCCGTGCGCCGCGGGCGCCAAGCCAACGATCAACAAGCGAGCCTGCGGATCACCAAAGCCGGGCACCGGTCGGCCGTGATAGTCCCAGTCGGCGTAGCGCTTAACTTTGTTCGCCGCGACCTCATGACAGTACCGGCGTAAGCGCGAACAAGCACCGCAGGTTGGAATCAGTGCTTCCAAGTCCGCCATCGATGAACAATCCGCCGCAAGGCGCGGCGCGGCCCGATTGCCCAGGTTGGGACGACGCGTGTCTTTGGGGTCCGTCACGTCGTCACCTTATCACGCCGCCCATGGAATGAAGCCGCCACAGGTCCCCCACTTCTCCCCACAACGCGTTGTCCGATAGCGCCCCCAAGAGTCATTGCCTCCCGACGAGGCGAGGCTTGAAAAACCGCTCCCTACCTAGGTAATCTAGTTTTATGCCGCATTCTGATCTCTGCGCCATAAGCGCGCGTAAGGGCGTGCTGTTTTCTAGGAGTGCTGTGCTGTGACGACCAAAAATCCATACTGGATCGTCGGCAATCAAGAAGGGCGCGCCTACGTCGAGCGTGATGCGGACATCAAGCTCCGCCGCGAGCTGACAGACAACCAGCGCTACTTGTTTCTGTACGGCCCGCGGCACAGCGGAACATCGAGCCTCATCGTCCACTGCATGGACAGCCTCTCGCCTGGACAATATTGCTGCACGCGAGTCGACGTCTCGCGCTTGCCGCTCAACGACTATGCGACGTTTATCGGCCGCTTGCTTGAGACCGTCGCGCAGGATACTGCGCTCGACAAGCAAGTCATCCGCACCGATGCGCCCGAGGAAACGATCCTGTCCTGGCTGGGCACATTCCCCCAGCGGCTGGTGTTGTTCCTCGATGAAGTGCATGCGCTGGCGCGGGCGCCATTCCGCGATCAGCTCTTCGGCAAGCTGCGATTTCTGTACAACGTCCGCGTCGAAAACACGCAGTACAGTCGCCTGCAAGTTGTCCTCGCGGGCGCTGCGCATCCCGAGCGCCTGATTCCGGCGGCCTTGGCAACTCCCTTTGCCGGAGGCGCCATTGGCGTGCCTCCGCTTTCCGTCAAGCAGGTCGAGAAGCTGTCCTGGGATCTGGAAACCGCGCAGGTGCCCATCGACCCGCAGATCAGTCACTTCCTCGCGCAGCAGACGGGCGGGAATGTACACCTCTGCCAGCTCGTCCTGCACACGCTGTGGAACGAGGCCGCGCAGTCCCGCTCGGCCATCACGGTGGCCGATGCCGAGCGCGCCATCGACCGCTTGGTCCACACGGCCGAGAAGGTCCCGCATTTCATGGCCATCTATCAGGCCATGACGGATGACCCGAGTCGCTTGACGGCATTTTTGATGTTTGTCCTCGGAACGTCACCCGATAGCGGGATCTTGCGCGACCTCAGTCTGCTCGGTCTATGCGACGCAGAAAACCCCTTTGTCTGTCCGATCTATGAGCGTGTGTTCGGCCCTGCGGGTCCACTCGATCTGCAGCAGGCGATGGCGCGCATGAACCCAGGGCAGAGCGAAAGCGCGCCCTCGCAGCGAACGCCGCAGGTACACATCGAGCCACCCAGTGAAGCCCGCCGCGAGCACTCCCTGCTGGCCCGCTTGGCTGAAGCCTCTCGCATTACTCCGCAGCGTGAGGTCAACCCATTCGCGCTGCCCAATACGGAAGCCGAAGCGCTTCCCGAGCCCCCGACGCTGGCGGCGGCGCTGCCTGAGCCCCCTCGCCCAAGTCCAGTCAGCCTGTCTTCATCGGTTGAGTCCCTGCCCGCGTTGATCGATCTGCAGGCCGATTCCTCGGCGGACTTCTTGGGCATTCCTGGGGCTGGCGCGCTGGCGGTTCCCACTCTGTCTCTAGAGCCCTCGGGTCCCACTCTCACCTCGCGAGCGCCGGCCGCGGCAGCCGCTTCCAGCAACGCCGGGCAGTCATCCGACGCCGTCGTAGAGATCGACCAGACCCAAGAAGAAGAGTCGACGTGGGTCGAAGATCCGGTCAAGGAAATGACCAATCAGCTGGCTGCCGCCCGCGCTGAAAAGGCTCGCGTTGAAGCGGTAAGCCCGACGAATCAGAAAGCGGATCCCAAGCTCGACGCACTCCGAGAGACGCTGGAAAACAAGCTCATGCTCTCGGCCGAGCTGGATTCCTTCTGCACCAGCTTCTTCCCACATGTCGCTGAGAAGTTCGTGCTCGGCATGTCGCGGCAAGAAAAGACGGATCTGCTGCTGTCGCTGGTCACACCCAAAGACATCAACCGCCGGCTGCGGGAATGGTCAAGTCGACTTGACGTTCGTCAGGACATCGTCAACGTCGTTGCCAGCGGCAAGCCCAGTCCCGCTGCGCCGATCGACGTGGAAAAGCCAAAGGGGCAGCCCGCCGCGCCAAGTCCCGCACACGTCGCTGCCGCTGCACCATTACCTGCCGCAAGCTCGCCGGTCGCGGCGCCGTCCACGGCCGCTTCGCCCCCAGCAACGCTGAGCAGCGCAGCGGGTTCTGCCGTCGAAGAACCAGCCAACTACAAGCCACCGATCAATGCGCTGCAGGTTGGAGTTGGACTGGTCCTGGCAAACCGCTACTTCCTCACAAACGAGCTTGCCCGCGGGCCGGTCGCCGTCGTGTGGAGCGCTTACGATCGCATCAAGGACGAGCAGGTTGCGTTGAAGCTTCTGCACGGCGCCACTGCCGAAAAATCCGCGGTTCTAGAGGTGTTCTGGCGCAGCGCGCACCAGATGGCAGCGCTCTCGCACCCGGCGATCGTCGGCATCCTCAATAAGCCGCGCGAAGAGAACGAGATCCACTACGTCGTGATGGAGTGCCTGTCTGGCGGCAACCTGCGTCAGTGGGTGCAAGGCGGCAAGCTGTCTCGCGTACACATCATGCGCGTCTTGCAGCGCCTGGGCGCGGGACTGCAGTACGCGCATGAACGGCGCGTTCTGCATCGCAACATCAAGCCGACCAATATCCTGTTTGACAGCACCGGCCACGCACGTCTGACCGACTTTGGAATGGTGTGGCCAGCCGAGGCCATCAGCGACGCAGAGACACGCAGCGATCGGCTGACCTATACCGCCCCAGAAGAGCAGCTTGCCGGCAGCACTGGCGACCCACGCGCCGATGTGTACTCGCTGGGTATGTGCGCTCTTTATGCCATCCATGGTCAAGAGCTCCCCAGCCGTGCCGTGCAAGACCGCGGTACCTTTATCGATCAGCTCGATGCGACTCCGCAGCTCAAGGCGGTCCTGCGACGTGCGACGGCGGGCAGTCCAAGCGAGCGCTACGCATCGGCGGCCGAGTTCTGCCGCGCCTTGGACTTCGACGCGCCCATGCTGCCGGGAGTCAGCCCGCGCAACTCGATTCCTCCCGAGGGTCAGCGATACTCGGAGCGAAGCGGCGCCATCCAAGCGCTGCCTTCTTCGACATCGCTGAGTGGACGCGGAACGGCTCCGGCCCCCCCGATTCCCGCGGCGCCACCGCCCCCGATCCCCGAAGCTCCCGCGTCGCGCGCCGCTCAGCCAGCAGCTGGCGCTGCCGACAGCCAAGCTCCAATTCCGCAGCTTGCCATGCCGCCCCTTTTGTTCTCGGATCCGCAGGCGCAGCGCGCCGATCCGGCGGCCCGCGACGTGGCCTCGCCGCCCCGTGTCCAGCCTCCCCAGCCGATCTTTGTCAGCAATGCGGGCGGCACACCGGGAGGAATGGCTGCACCGGTTGCGGTGGCGCCCCATCCAGGCGCGATGCAGCGGCCAGCATCCGGTCGTTGGCAGCCGTTTGCCATGATGGGCTTGGCGCTGCTAGCCGTCGGTGGTGCAGGCTTGGGCTATTGGTGGGGTGGCCAGCGCAGCAATCTGCCGGTCGCGAACCATCCCGGCTCAGACAACACCACCGGGACACCGCAGCAAGTGGCCGTCAATCGCCCCCTGCGCGTCGAGAGCTTGCTGCCTCCCGCTGATCCAACGCCTCCACCGACGACAACAACCAAGCAAGAGCCCGCTACGGCCGAGGCCAAGCCGGTTCCAGGCCAGAAGCCCACTCCGACGACGGCACAGGCGGCATCCGCGCTGGCCACAACTACAGTGCCCCAGAAACCGTCCGCGGCTGCCAAGTCACTGGCCGGCATTCAAGTGGCGGCCGCTCCCGGTCAGCCTGCCGCGAAGACGACACCGCTGCCCATCGCAAAAAAGACAGCGGCGCCGATAACACCCGCGCAGACCGCAGCGGTTGCAGCGGCAGCCAAGCCAGCCGCCGCGGCAGCCAAGCCAGTCGCGCCACTTGAGCCAAAGCCGACGGCGATCGCGCAGGCCAAGCCTGTCGGCCCTGCTGCGGCGGTGCGCCCAGCCGCGCCTGCCACCAAGCCAACGCTCGTCGTAGCCAATACACCGCGCCCGGTTACTGCGCAGCCAAAGCCTGTGCAGCGCCCGCTGCCGGCAACGCCCGCTGCGCAGGTGTACCGTCCACAGGCCGTGCAGCGCCCAGTGGCCATGACCCCGCCCCCGCGGCCTACCGCCCCCGCTGAGTCACAAGGTCCGTCCACAGAAGCGGCTCTGCAGGCCGCACAGCAGGCGTTTGTCCGCGGCCAGCATCACCAAGCCATCTCGCTGGCGATGCAGGTCACAAGCAAGGGGGGCCCTGACGCAGTAAAAGCCTGGCGCTTCGTCGGCGGTGCAGCGTGCAGTTCGGGCCAAGCACAGCTAGCCACCAATGCCTATAACCACCTGCGCGATCCCGAGCATCGACGAATGCTCGTCGAGCTATGTCGTCGCAACGGCCTGCAGCACAACGGGTCGCAGTTTTCATCGGACGAATAGGGCTCACCAAGAACTGCACAGGCGCTCGGCAAGAGCGCTCTCTGGCGCGAGCCAGCCCCGCTATAATCCCGCCCATGTCACGCTTGCGTCACACGCTGCGCTTGATTGCTCGCGCGTTTGTGATCCTGTTTCTGATGGGACGCACCGCGCTCATCTATGCGCTCGGCTGGTGCGCCATGCGCCTTCGAGGGGAGCCGCTCGCTGAGCGCCAGCGATTCTTCGGCGGCTGCGTCTTCACCTTGTTTCGCGACCTGGGCGCGACCTTCATCAAGGTTGGCCAGATCATGTCGACGCGACCCGATCTGCTGCCACCACACATCATTACGGCGCTGCAGCGACTTCAGGATGACGTGGGCCCGTTCCCATTTGCCCTGGTAAAGCAGACGATCGAGACAGACTTCCAGCAGCCACTGGACGCACTTTTCTCCGACTTTGCAGAGGCCCCGATTGCCTCTGCTTCCGTCGCGCAAGTCCACCGCGCACGGCTCAAGACAGGCGAGCTCGTGGCGGTCAAAGTCAGGCGCCCGGATATCGAAGAGCTCTGTGGTTTTGACCTGTCTGTCATGCGCATGTACGCCTCGATCCTTGAGCTTTTTCCATCGCTCAAGCTGCTGGCCCCGCGCGAGAGCATCGAACAGTTTGGCCGCGCCATCGGCTTGCAGCTCGACTTCGGCGTCGAGGCAAGGAACAACCATCGCTTCCGAAGCAACTTCGCCAGCGAGCCCGACGTCATCGTGCCAGCCCTCTTTGAGTCACTGTGCAGCAAACGGGTCCTGGTGATGGAATTCATCGAGGGCGTGAAGATCCTCGACTTCCAGCGCTCGGGCCTTGAGCCTAGCCGGCTGGGTCGGCTCGGCTTCCGCATCATGCTGAAGATGGTCTTTTCCGACGGGTTTGTGCATGCCGATCTGCACCCCGGCAACATCTTGGTCACGCCCGCCGGGAAAGTGGCCCTGCTCGATCTTGGCTTGGTGGCCGATCTGGACGACAGCCATCGCACGGCCTTTGCTCGCTATTTCGCGGCCTGGGCACAAGGGGATGGCCAGACCATGGCCGATATCATGGTCAAGCATTCTCCGTCACCGACCGTCGGAGATCTCGATGGATTCCGCGGCGCCGTGCAGGGCTTTGTCAACCGCTATCACGGCAAGCGTCTCGGTGAGGTCGAAGTCGCCCGCGTGGTGTTCGAGATGATGCAGATCCTGCGACGCTATCGGGTCCGAGTGAACGCCACCTTCACGATGGTCAACATCGCCATCGCCGTGACCGAAGGCATTGGCAAGCAGCTCGACCCTTCACTCGATCTAATGAATGAAGCCATGCCGTTCTTTATCAACATGCATTTCCCGACGGCGCTATGATGAATTACTGAAGAGTTGCATGGCTTTCTCTGAATGAACACCGAGTCTCCCGCGATTCTCGAACGCATCCTGCGCGTGCTTCCGGTTTCCAGTCAGCAGCGCTTGCTCATCATGGGCTGGGAAGAATTCCCACCGCCGCGTGACCCTGCCCGTCTGCTATTGCGTGCGATCGGAGCCCCCACGCCCGTCCATCTCGTCGATTTGGAGATCGAGACCGAGCGCTTTCTGGGCCAACACGTCGTCACGCAGGGAGTCATCCAGTCGCCTAATACTCCCGATGGCAGCCCGATGCTGGGGCGGCTCTCGCTCTGCCTGTCGCTCCTGCCACCCAGCCAGCTGCTCTTGGCGCAGCGGCTCACCGAGCGCTGCCGTTTGACCGGCGTGCTTCTTGAAACCTCAGCGGCTGAGACGTCCGACAGACTCCGCTTCCCGCGCCCCGCCCGTGTGATTCCTGTGCCATATCAGCCCCCGCCTCTTGCGTCTCTTGCAGTCGTGGCTATTTCTAGCGAGCACCCGATCTAAAGCGGGATTGGCGAAGCCGATCCAGGACCGCCTGCGCCGATGCGCATCCCGTACAGGGCCAGCGTCGTGTTTTCGAACGCTAGATCGGACCGGTGATTGACGCGTTTCAGACTCACCGCGCATCGAACGTGACAAGAACACGCCCCTTGGGTTGCCCGGAATGAACCGGGCATTAGACTTGTTTGGTAGGGGAATGTTGGGCTAGGCAGCTGCCTCCTCGCATCCCGTTTGCTTGCCGATGTTCGGCAAATAGCGACGGATTCCCGCGAATACCCAGCATCCCAAAGCAGTCCCACTACGCTGACCGGGTCGGTTGGTTGACCGATTGCGGTGAAGCGGAAGACGCCCCATGAGCAGTCTCTGCTCGTACGACAGGACACATCCCATGAACCGTTACAGCACCTCAGCAGTAGCGTCCGATGTGGAAGAAGAAATCGAGGCAGGTGAACCCGTCGCTGAAGTCGAAGTAGAGACGGAGCCCAGCGACTCCAATGATTCTGTCCGCCAGTATCTAAGGCAGCTCGGCGCCGTTCCGTTGCTGAATCGTGAAGGCGAAGTCGCGCTGGGCAAGCGAATGGCGGAGGGCAAGCGACGCGTCTTGTGCGCAGTGCTCTCGTGCCCAGCCGCCGTCCACGATTTGCTGGCTCTAAAAGAGGCGCTGCAGAGCGGCTCTGTGCGGCTGCGCGACGTCGTTTCGGACTTCGAAACCGAAGAGAGCGAAGAGATCGATGAATCCGTCTATATGGATCGAGTCGTCTCGATGCTGGATGCCGCGCAGAACCACTATCGCGCCTGGCAGAAGCTGCGCCGCCCCTCGGCCACTCAGAAGGCCATGACCGAGGCGCAGCGCACACGCCTAGCAAAGCGGCAAGGCGAACACAAACAAGCACTGTTCGATGTGGTCTCTTCGATGAAGATCCACCCCAAGCAGATCGAGCAGCTCGCCAGTCGCGTCAAGTCGCTGGCCGATCGCGCAAGTCATGCGAACGCAACCTTGCGAGCCATTGAAGAGCGCTCAGGGATCCCTGCCCAGGAGCTACCACAGGCACTGCAGGATCTTTCGCGCTCGGACTCGCGGAAGCGCTCGCTCCTGCGGAAGCTCGGCTTGCGAGAAGATGAGCTGACCGCGATGGCCAGCGAGGCAACGCAAGCCCTTGCAGCCCGAGCCCGCGTCGAACAGGAAGCAGGTCTCGCAGCCTCGGCACTGCTTGAGCTTGCGGCCGAGCTGGACGACGGCGAGAGGCTCGCAAATCAAGCGCGCCACGAGCTGCTTGAAGCCAACCTTCGGCTCGTCGTTTCGATCGCCAAAAAGTACACCAACCACGGCATGCAGTTCCTCGACTTGATTCAGGAAGGCAACCTTGGACTGATGCGTGCCGTCGACAAGTTCGAGTACCAACGCGGGTACAAGTTCTCGACGTATGCGACGTGGTGGATTCGTCAGGCGATTACGCGCGGCATCTTTGATCAGTCGCGCACGATTCGCATTCCGGTCCACGTGTTCGAGACGGCTCGCAAGCTCTTCCGCATCTCGTACGAGCTCTCACGCACGCTGGGCCGCGAGCCCACGCCCGATGAGCTGGCAGAGCGCAGCGGTGTCCCCGTTCTCAAAGTGCGCCAAGTGCTCAAGGCTGCCGCTCGTGAACCGGTTTCGCTGGACTCACCCAGCGCGGTACGTGAAGGAAGCAGCCTCGGAGACATGCTGGAAGACCCATCGGCTCGCTCTGCAACAGATTCGTTGGTTGAAGCCGCGCTCGTCTTCCACACACGCCAGATCCTCAAGAACCTGAACCCCCGCGAGCGGAAGATCCTGCGCATGCGGTATGGCATTGAACAAGACTCGGATCGAACGCTTGAAGAGATCGGACAGAGCTTTGGGCTGTCGCGCGAACGGATCCGTCAGCTGGAGGTACAAGCGCTGCGCAAGCTGCGTCATGCCAGTCAGACCCGCGAGCTCAAGTCCTTCATCGAGCCCTAGGCTCTTTCGCTAGACCCCGGCTTCTCGCCAGACCGCTACGCCTTCGTCCAAGCCAATCGCACAGCTCCCGGCAATATTCACGCGACGCTCTGCCCGCCCGTGTACCATTTGGCAGAGTGATGAGCAGGGTTGTTCTCGGACTAAACGCCTATCATGCAGACGCGAGCGCCGCTCTTTTTGTCGACGGTGATCTGCGCTATGCGATCGAAGAAGAACGACTGAATCGTCGCAAGCACTGCGGAGGGTTTCCTGGACAAGCGGTGCAAGCGTGTATGCAGCGTGCCGGTCTGCAATCGGCCGACATCGATCACATCGCCGTCTCGCGCGACAGCCGAGCGCTGCTCGCGCGCAAAGCGCTCTACATCGGCGAACGCGCACTCCGAGCACTAACGGACAGCTCGGCCGAGCGCGCTCGCTTCCTAGCGGCCTTGTCGCAGCGAATCGACAACCGCACGCGCTTGCATCGCTTGACCCATGACCTAGAGCAGTCTTTGGGCACCTTGTCGTCGCAGACACTGCTGCATCCCGTCGAACATCACCGCGCGCACCTAGCCAGCGCCTTCTTTTGTTCCGACTTTGCAGAGGCAGCCGCGCTGTCCGTGGATGGATTCGGCGACTTCTCGTCGACGATGTGGGCGGTCGGGCAAGACCGGCAGTTGCAGATCCAAAATGGCATCCATTTTCCTCACTCGCTAGGCGTGCTGTATACGGCCGTGACCCAGTGGCTCGGCTTCCGCAAGTACGGCGACGAGGGCAAGATCATGGGTCTGTCGGCCTACGGTCAGCCGACGCTCCTTCCCCGTCTGCGCGCTCTGGTAAACCTGCGTCCTGATGGGACCTTCGCGCTGAACCTCTCGTACTTCCGCCACCATCGCGAAGGCGTCGATATGAGCTTTGGGGCTGACACGCCCCACGTCGGCATTCTGTACAGCCCGGCCCTGTGTGATCTGCTGGGCAGTCCGCGCCCTGCTGGACCCGGTATCGAAGAGGAGCCTTACTATTGCGATGTAGCGGCCAGCCTGCAGGCTCTTTTGAATGAGGCCATGGTCCACATCTGCCGGCACCTGCAGCGACGAACCAAGCAGAAGAATCTTTGCCTTGCTGGCGGTGTCGCACTGAACTGCGTCGCCAATGCAGCGATTCTTGAGCAGACCGACTTCCAAGATCTCTTCATCCAACCCGCCGCCGGAGACAACGGCACAGCCATCGGCGCCGCGCTATGGGTCGAGCACCAAGTCCTCCATCAGCCACGGCGTTTTGTCATGCGCCACGCCTATACCGGACCTGTCTTCGACGACGCGGCGTGCCAGCGCGCTCTAGATGAGTGGCTCGCAACGCAGCCAACCGACCTGCGTATTGAGCGGCTCAGCGATGAAGCGCGCTGTATACGCGCCGCCGCCGCCATCGCCCAAGGTGCCGTCGTCGGCTGGTTCGCCGGAGCCATGGAGTTTGGCCCCCGCGCACTCGGGCATCGCAGCATCCTGTGCGATCCACGCCGCGCGGACATGAAGGATCGGCTGAACCGACGCATCAAACACCGCGAGCCGTTTCGCCCCTTTGCCCCTGCCATCTTGGCCGAGCGTGTTCATGAGTGGTTTGAGCGCGGAACGCTCTCGCCGGCCATGCTTCTTGTCGATCGCGTTCGCCCAGAAAAGCGGGCGATGGTACCAGCGATCACTCATCGCGATGGCACCGGCCGCTTGCAGACGGTCTCCGCCGAGACGTGTCCCCTTTTCCATCGCCTGTTGCACGCGTTCGAACAAACGACTGGTGTTCCACTCGTGCTCAATACCTCGTTCAACGAACACGAGCCGATCGTCTGCACCCCCATGGACGCGCTGCGCTGCTTCGCCAAGACGCACATGGATGTGCTCGTCCTCGGTCCCTTCTTTATCGAGCGCACCGTCGGCTGAGCGACTCGTTCCTTATCGACTGGAAGGCTCGGCGCCAACGCTGATCTGCGTGGCCCGCAGCGCGGCTTCTGCATCGCGGTCGCGGTGGAAGTGCAGGTCGGGAAGCTGTTTCATCATCACGATATCGGCCAGGCGTGCGCGCAAAAACGGAGTCACGCGCAACAGCCCATCGTTGATGGTCTTCTGCTGCGTCTCAAGCAGGACACGCGCTGCTCCGGGCGACATTCCGCTGGGCCGCTGCGGCGACGCATCGCGGCGTGCGTAATACACTTTGGCGTTCCGCAGATCTGGACTCAGCTGCACGCGGGCAATCGCGATGTCTGAAAGGCGCGGATCGCTGACCTCCAACCGAAACAGGCGATCCAGCTCCTCAAAGATCAGACGTTCCAGGCGCAAAAGCCGCGGTCCTGCTCCCGTCGATCCGGCATCGCCCAAGACGTCATCGACGACAAATGGCGCATCCGCATCCGCTCTCGGCGCTCGGCCAGAGCGCTCTCCACGCCCTCGCACTCGTTCTTGCTTGCTCATGCGTTCTTCATACGACGAAACGCAGCCATCGCTAAGAAAACTAGGCCCGGTCGCTCACAGCCTCCCGTACACAAGCGGCACGGCTCAGCGATCACGGGCGCGGCGCCGATGGGACAACCAGCGCCTGGCGATGAGCGTTCAAGCTACGTCGTCCCTGACGGCGTTGCCTGGCACACATTCACCGCCGACTCGGCCTTCTTGCCAAGCATGATCTCTGCCGGGAAGTATTGCGTGCCGCGCTGCACGAACACCTGTCCGCTCGTCGGATAGACGCAGCCGGTGATCGCAGCTTGCTGCCAGCAGTCGGCTTTTCGGTTAAACGCGCGACACGAGTCGACGGCAAAGGTCAGATAGGCTCCGCCCTGCGTGTCTTTCTGCGGCTGCGGATCGATCACGCGCACGCGCATCACCGTTGCTGGCAGCAGCACACGCGAGAAGCGCGAGCGTGTCGTTTCTTTTTCCGAAAGCGGTGTCACCAGCTTCGCCTGCACCACCGACTGTGCCGCTCGCTGTTCCGGCGTAGCAGCGGGCGTGGGCTCTGCAGCATTCTGGGCCTGCGCGACGGGAACAGGCACGGCCTTCTTTTCCTGGACAGCCTCAGGCGGCAGCGGTTCGGCTGAGACCGGCCACGCCAACAACATCAGACAGAGCGCGAGACGTTTCATGATTCCTCCTCGGCGAAACAAGGACTTCAACCAGCAAAAAGCTGAAGACAACCGGCAGCCACAGCGCGATCAGATAGGCCGGCGTCTCGGCGATGTTGCAGGCCGAAAACGCGACCAGCAGCGCCCGCGAGGTCACCGCCACGCTTAGCTGGGCCAAAACATGCAGGACATAGCGACGATGCCGCGCCATCTGGCGAGCCCACGCAGCGCGCAGCCCCTGCACCATCCCCCATACGACAACAAGGCCCGATGCGACAAAGCCCAGCGTCGACAGCAAGCCGCCTTTGGCCGACAGCGACAGATAGAAGCCCGACGGAGCCAGCGCGAGCAAGACCGCGGCGCCGACGATCCGCCCCAGCCAGCGATGCACACGCGGGACGCGGCGCAAAAGCCACGTGGACGTCAACAGCACGCAGCCGGGCAAGGCCAGCGCTGCCGCGGCCACGTGTGTCCGCAGCGCCAGCAACCACAGCTCCTGCCGTGGCAGGGGCAACTTTTCGATCAGAAACGCGGGCATTTCTTCGACGAAGTACGACAGGCTGGCCGCGCTGATCGCGAGCGATCCAGCGATCAGCAGCGAGAGCGTGATGAACCGCACGATCGACAGGCTGCGTGGCATGCCGGCTATAGACGCGCCATGCCGGGAAACGATCTGCGCTTGCGGTCACTGTCCGTTCGCGAGGCTGTGCCCCCTAAAGCACGCGGTCGTCTACGTGTTTTATGTCACTGGACATTTGTGTGGGTGTCTTGTTATAGCGCGGGCCACACGGCGAGCGTGGGGTAGCCATGGCTACGCAGCGACGACGACCATGCCGCCCAGCGGCCTGGCTGCGCCCCCGTTGTCAGCCCCCCGCCGCAAGAATGAGAGTCAAAGGAGACAAACCCGACATGGCAACCGACAAGAAAGACGAGTCCCGCAGCGCGGGCAAGGGCAACGGCACCGCGATTCACAGCCACAGCGAGCGCGAGGCGGCTCTGGAAGCCGTCACCAGCAACATCGAAAAACAGTTCGGCACGGGCGCCATCATGCGCCTGGGCGAAGGCATCGCGCTGCCCGAGGTGCGGGTGATCCCATCCGGCTCGCTGGCCCTCGACATCGCGCTTGGCTGCGGCGGCTTTCCCCGCGGTCGCATCCTTGAGATCTATGGGCCCGAGTCCTCGGGCAAGACGACGCTGGCCCTGTCGACGATTGCCGAAGCCCAGCGCCGTGGTGGTGTCTGCGCCTTCGTCGATGCCGAGCATGCTCTCGACGTCAGCTACGCCAGAAAGCTGGGCGTCAAGACCGATGATCTCTTGGTATCGCAGCCGGATCACGGCGAGCAGGCGCTTGAGATCACGGACATGCTGGTCCGCTCGGGCGCCGTCGATATCGTCGTCGTCGACTCGGTCGCGGCCTTGGTTCCCAAGGCAGAAATCGAAGGCGAGATGGGCGATCAGCACATGGGCCTGCAGGCCCGCCTGATGTCGCAAGCGCTGCGCAAGCTGACCGGCACCATCGCCAAGTCGAACACGCTGGTCATCTTCATCAACCAGATCCGCATGAAGATCGGCGTCATGTTCGGCAACCCAGAGACGACGACCGGCGGCAATGCGCTGAAGTTCTATGCCAGCCAGCGCCTGGATATTCGTCGCGTCGGCGCCATCAAGCAGGGCGAAAAGGCCGTCGGCAACCGCACGCGCGTCAAGGTCGTCAAAAACAAGCTGGCGCCCCCCTTCCGCGAGGTCGAGTTCGACATCCTGTACGGCGAGGGCATCAGCAAAGAGGGCGACCTAGTCGACCTGGGCGCCGAGGCAGGTGTGCTGGAAAAGGCTGGCGCTTGGTTCGCGTACAACGGCGAGCGCATCGGCCAAGGTCGCGAGAACGCCAAGGAATACCTGCGCACCCATCCCGAGATCGCCCAGACCATCGAGGCCGCCATCCTCACCAAGCACAGCATCCAGCGCGCCGGGGTCGAAGCCCCCGCCGCCCAAGCCGCGCCGACTTCACCCGCCGCCGAAGCCCCCCCTGCCCCAGCCCGCGGCCGCAAGACCGCCGAGGCCCGCGCCTAGCTGCCCCACGGCCCCCAGGCCAGCGCGGCGACCAAGACGGGGTCACGCTGGTGCAAGATATCGATGCGCAATATGCCTTTGGCCTGTATGCGCAGATTGATGGCAGGCCAAACGGCATTTAGAGCATCTGGCATAGCCAATAATTCAAATCATATCATTTGTAACGCGACCCGCGAAATTCGAGATTCCCCATCTCTGTTTCGCGAATCGCGATCACTGCCTTCATTTCTAGCGCTCCAGTAGCGACGGACAGCGTTCCCGAGATCCATTTAAACTCGGGAATACCTGCTATTGCGCACGTGCCGCCTGGGCGAAGGTTGGCTTGCAGCGCAGACGCCTCACGATCTGCCTCGATGTTGCACTCTTGTTTGTCGGACTGCACTTGGACCGACATATCTGCACTGCTATTGCTATTTCCAATCTTCATCGTGGCAATTGCAGCACGATAAATAAACTCTGGTGAACTCAATGATCCACCCCACGTGCCGGCGAAAGAGCCAGGATCGCCGCAAGCGGATAATACCGACAAAAAGAGAAGTCCAAACCCGTTTAAGAATAGGGTGGTAGTTGCCCGCCGTAATGTGGTCCACATGGTCATTGATGACTCCTAACGAGTTGGCTCTGCGGCGAATTTCAGCGCAGAGAGCGCTGCCGCTGCTGCCGCTACTGGATGTGCAATACGCAACTGCGAATGAAAACCTGACCGCCCTGCGAAGGTCGGCGCAGGCCCAAGACTCGATGCACGAGTGCCTCGCCGCTCCACTCGCTCTGCCGCTCTGCCGTCAGAATGCGCAGCGTGTTCGAGAGCGCCCTCTTCTCCAACGTCTTCTCGCTCGATGCCCCAGTCCCCGCCGCCGGACAGCGCCGCCAAAGAATCGACGCGCAGCCGCGCATGCAAAACGGGGCACGAGCCCCCAGCCCCCCAGGCAGTCAGACGCGGCTAAGGCCGGGTCGAGGTCCACGTCGGGTCGTCGGTGACCTGCTGCTTCAGCCAGTCGAGCAGCCGCACGCCCTGCGCCGTCGTCTTCCCCGGTGAACCGAGGAAGGTATGGCTGTCGCCCGTCACAAAGTAGTACTTGAAGCGGCTGCGCGGAGCGATGCGCTTGTCGGCGAGGTCGTACAGGTTGTTCTTGAACACCTGCGGCTGCTGCGCGCCGAAGAACCCGCGGATGACCTTGTCCTCGGTATAGGACAGAAGTGCCATGCGCTCGGTCGGATACTTGGTGGCCAGGATGTTGATCATGTCCGACAGATCGCTCTGGCAGTTTGCGCACAGCGGACCGAACGTCGCTTTCAAGTTCCACGACGCATACCACTTGTCACGCAGATCCTTGGGGATGCCAGTTTCGATAAACACCGGCCCACTGTCGTCGACCAGGTACACGCGGTTTTCAGGGAAGTAGCTGTGGACCAGGTCATAGCTGCTGGCCGCGCCAAAGCCCCCGGCACTGCTGCCGCTGAGCACGACTTTTTCCGGCTCGGGCAGCGTCGCCGCCACGCGCTTGAGGAACGCCACCAGGTTCGGCCGGCCCTTGTGATGCACGACCTTTTTCTTGCCGAGCCCTTCGTATGTCTGCACGGCATCGCCCGCGTGAACATCGCCCGTGCAATACGGCACAAAGACCATGTTGTAGTCGGCAAACGGGTTGTCCGGCGAGCGGCTGAGGATCGAGTCGGCAAGGCCGCCGCGCTGTGCTTCAAACTGCGCCTTGCCGTACGGCCCATGCGTCGACGTGTTGAGGACCGCGCAGCTCAAGTAATCCCAGCAGGCCCCGCCGCCCATCAGAAAGAACAGAAGGTTTTTGCTGCCGTTCCAGTTGACGCCGATGCCGGTGGTCGTGCCCTCGTCGCAGGCCGAGTCGGGGAAGTCGACCCAGGTCCAAGTGTCCGCCGGCACCGAGAGCGGCATGCCCAGCGGTGGTCGCGGCGGCTTCATCGGATCCATGGGATCCATCGGATTCATCGGCGGGTTGTTCTGGCCGTCGAGCCCATCTTCGCCGGTTGGCTCGGCAGGCGCACAAGCCATCACCAGCGACAGCGCCACCCACCACGCACGCCGTCCCGCCCGGCTCTGTCGACGCGGGCCGGTCGACGGGGTGCCCGCGGTGGTGTGTGCGTCAAAACACGCGCTCGGGTTCAGCTGCACGGCCTGCGAGGAAGGAACCGGGGACGCCATCTGCCACCTCCGCTGTGGGAAAGGCGGCATCGTGTCACAGTCCGCTGGGCGTCTCTACCTTCGTTTTGTGCGGAGCCACAAGGTCCACGGGCCGAGCAGGCGCAAATACTATATTGATATATTATCGATTCTATTTAATCGACTTAAAATCATAAATTGACAATTTATTTATGTTGAAATTCCGTTTGCTTTGCCGTCTTCTGCGTCGAATAGCGGGATCGTCTCGCCATCCACAGCGACGGCAGCTGACCAGCCCAAGCGTTCTTTGAGCAGGCTGGCCAGGGTCTGCGCCGGACCAGGCTCGCCGTGAACGATATAGGTCTTTTGTGGCGGTGTCTTAAAGCCGGAAAGCCAGCGCATAAGCTCGCTTTGATCGGCGTGCGCCGACAGCCCATCGATGACTTCGACCTGCGCTCGCACCGGCACCATCTGACCGTGCATGCGAAGCTGTGTTGCGCCTTCCAGAAGTGCTCGGCCGCGCGTCCCGGCCGCTTGATATCCGACGAGCAGGATGGTGTTGCGCGGATCGTCCAGGCGCTGACGCAGGTGATGCAGGATGCGACCGCCCGTCATCATGCCGTTGCCGGCAATGATCACCATCGGCCCCTTGCGCCCGTTCAGCCACTTCGACTGCTCGACGGTGCGCATCGCGTGGTACTCGCGGCTGTGTAGCGGGCACGATCCGTTGCGCAGCGCGGCGTCCATCGCTTCGTCGTGTTCTTCGGGAAAGCGCAGGGTTAGCTCGGTGACGTCGATGGCCATCGGGCTGTCGACATAGACCGAGATCAGCGGCACCTCGCCGCGGTCTTCAAGCTGCCCCAGCGTCCACAAAAGCTCTTGCACGCGCCCGACGGCAAAGGCCGGAATCAGCACCGCCCCGCCGCGGTGTGCCGTCTCGCTGATGACACGCGCAAGCTGAGCCGGGGCATCGCTGCGATGGCAACGATCGCCATACGTCGACTCGATCAGCAGCACATCGCCCTGCGGCACCGGCTCGGGATCGCGCAGGATCGGCCGCCCCCAGCGACCGAGATCGCCGGAAAAAATCAGCCGCTTGCCAAGGCCTTCCCAAAGCAGATCCACCGACGCGGAGCCAAGGATATGGCCCGTGCGCCGCAGCGTCGCAGACAGGCCCGGCAGCACGGCAAAGCTCTGCGCATAGTCTTGCGGCTGCAGAAGCGGAAACACCTGCTCGACATCTTCCGCCGAATACAAAGGCAGCGCCGGGTGGTGCTTCGAGTACTGGTGGCGGTTGGCGTACTCGGCTTCTTCTTCCATCAGTCGGGCCGAATCGGTCAGAAGGATGCGCAACAGTGCGGCCGTCGCCCGCGTGCAGTACACCGGCCCGCGATAACCCCGCCGCACCAAAAGCGGCAGATACCCCGAGTGATCGATGTGCGCGTGGCTTAGGACGATGGCATCAAGGCGGCGCGGCTCGAACGGTGGCTCGCCCCAGTTGCGCAGGCGCAGGTCTTTCAGCCCCTGAAACAGCCCGCAGTCGAGAAGCAGGTGCTGCCCCGCCCACTCGATCAGGTACTTGGATCCCGTGACGGTTCCCGCGGCCCCACAGAACGAGAGCCGCGGCCCCAACGAAGTCGTATCGGCTTGCATGTCGGTCTGTCTATCGTAGGCGCCCCGAGCCCGCGGAAGCGAGGAGAGATCGCGGCCCGGACCGCGCAGGCGCGGGCGGCTTCATGACAGCGTCCAACGTCTCTGCTTGAGCTCGCTTTCCCGTCGCTGCCCTGCCGCTTCTGCGAGCTATTTTTTTCTAGACATCTGTTCAAATGAACAGTATCTCTCTGCCCGCTTCACCAACCGCCGTACCTCGGCGCAATCACAAAGGAGTCCACGATGAGTCTGACCTTCTACTACGCCCCCCAATCGAGTGCTTCGCCGGTCCACTGGACGCTGGAAGAGCTGGGCATTCCCTATGAAAAAGTGGCGATCGACATCCGCGCTGGCGAGAACAAGAAGCCCGACTTCTTGAAGATCAACCCCAATGGCAAGGTGCCCGTCATCGTTCACAACGGCGTACCCATCTTTGAGTCGGCGGCGATTCAGATCTATCTGGGCGAGACGTTCGGCGTCGAAAAAGGCCTGTTCCCAGCGCCGGGTCCGCGCCGCGGCGAAGCGATGATGTGGATCATCTGGACCAACGTGACTCTGGGCGATGCCGTGATGCGCGTCGGACGTAACCTCAGCGAGTGGGCACCGGCAGACGAGCGCAACGCCAAGGCGGGCGAGCGCGGCAAGACCGACGCGCTGGAGCTTCTGGCCATCGTCGACACGGCGCTCACGGGACGCGATTACCTGCTTGGCGATCAGTTCTCGATCGCCGATCTGCACCTGGCCTCGTGGCTGGAATACGTCGGCATGATGGGCATCGACTACAGCGGTCTGGCTCGCCTTTCGGCCTGGGCCAAGCGCTGCACGTCACGCCCCGCCTGCGCCAAGGCTCCGTAAGCTCGGCCGCGCCCAGAGCGCCTCTCGCAACGCCTCTCTGCCCGTCGATCCCCTCTTATTTCGTACACCTTGCCGTCGCGGGCACGGTCTTGCAGATCTCGACGATCTGCGCCGTGCCCATCGCGAGCAGGCTTCCTTCACCATCTGTCGCATCCGAATGACGAGCGCCCCGCGTCTGAACCGCTTGTGCGCGTGGCTTCCTATGCAGGAAGGCGGATCAGATACGCGGTCTCATCGACCACGATCCAGCACAGGTGCCCCTGCCGAAGCGGAAGGATCGCTTTCAATTGCCCTTCGATCGGCCACGTGCCGCGGTCTTCGCCGTTCCTCGCCAGGATGCGGATCTGCGAACGTTGCCCCCACACGTCCAGGAATTCGCCGATCAGGGTGAGGCTCCCGTCGCTGGTTGTCGCCACACTGTGAATGAAGCCACGGAGACGAAGCGCGTGGACGAAGGAAAGCGATCGACGGTGCAGATCGACGGCCACCACGACATTTTCCCGCGCAGCGTCGAGAGGCACGTATTCCCCCGTGTCGTAGGTTTCGCCGAAGTACAGAAGCCGGCTGCCATCCGGGGCGATGATCGGTGGATGGATTTGCAGCGGCAGATCCACCGCCAGCGTAAAGGAGTCCAAGCTGCGAGGCGGAACGCTCGACACGTCCATACGCTGAAACAACACGCTTCCGCGACGCGCATCCTGTCGATAGATGCAAGCCACCAGCGCAACCGAGGCGTGCTCAGACACCTGACAATAGAGGCTGTCCGAGCGCTCGGTGAGCGCCGCCGAGTGCCCCGTCGAAAGCTCCGTGACATAGATGGGCGAGTCCGCGGTCCAGTGATACACGCGCCCCGCGCCCAACACGAAGGATCCCGTGAGCATCGACCGCGATACCTGCGGCAGCGCGTCGGATAGAACGTGAGCTGTGCCGGCCTTGAAGTCCACCAAGCAGTCGACCGTCGTGCGAACACCCACGACGTGGACGAAGTCTCCCGTTATGCCCCCGGACGTCCCCCACGCGATGGCCTGCATTCCCATGGGGTCGACAAAAAACAGACTCGGCCGGGAGTCAGGAACAAGGCAGGGATGGCCGGCAAGCGACACGCGACGCTCGGCTGTGCCCTCGCGGCGCACGGCCCGCTTCATGCCATCCAGATAGACCAGCGCATCCCCAGCCAGCCGCGGCTCGACGCCAGAGTCGTGTAACGAAAGGCTGCGCTCAACCCGAAGACTCGGAGAACCTGGAACAAGCAGCTCAACACAGCCGCAAAGAGACCAGGCAAGCAGCGTGATCATCCCCGGCACGGCGCGCATGGTTTGATTGTACCCCTCCCTTTCGACGCGTTCCTAGAACGGCAGCGGTGATGGCGCCTTGGGGTTGATTCGGGCCGTCAGCACGTGGTCGCGCCAGGCGCCGTTTATATACAGGTACTCGCGCGCCAAGCCCTCGATGACGAAGCCAAGGCGCGCAAGCACGGCGGCGCTGCGGTGATTTTCTGGGATGTAGTTGGCCATGATGCGGTGCAGCGCAAGCTGGCTAAATACCCAGTCGATGCTCTCGCTAAGCGCCTCGGTCATCAGGCCCTGTCCGACGCAGTCCTGATCCAGGCCATAGCCCAAGAAGCAAGCCAGAAACGGGCCGCGCAGGATGTTTGAAAAATGAACGAAGCCGATCACCCGCTGCGGGTCGGCTTTCGGCCGCAGAAACAGGCGCAGGCTGCGCTCGGCCTCGCAGTCGGAACGGGAAAGGGCGAGCTGCTCACGCCAGTGCGGCTCGCTAAAGAACGCCTCGGCGCGCGGTGGATCCCACGGCGCAAAGTGTATGCGGTTTCGTCGCTGAAAGTCTGCGACGGCGGCGGCGTAGTCGACGTCCGGCACGCTCAGCCACAGCCGCGGCGTCGCAATGCAGAGCTCAGGGTTCATGGATGGAAAGCAGGACTGGCATGCCAAAGGAACCGAGCACGGCGCGACGCGGCCTAGCACACAACGACCGGATCACGCGAGCCGGGTCGACGCTTACTTCAGAAGCAGCCAGACGATGTCGCCCATCAGGCCCAGGATGGCAAAGGCGCCAATGACGAAGCTCAGCGTGCGCCACGGCTGCTTGCCGGCGAGATAAACGATCGAGTGAAGCCAGCGCGCACCGACGAAGATGCCAAAGATAATCTTGGCGTGCTCGGCGGGGCCGCCCAGAAGCACGAACACCAGACCCAAGGCCAAAAAGGGATAGATGTTGGCTTCGGCGTTGCGATGAGCGCGCAGGACGCGGGCCACCTCGGGCGGGTCGGTCTCGGTCACCTGCGCCCCCTTGGCCACCGTCGCGGCGTCCTCGGGGTTGAGCGCGGTCTTGGTCTTGCCGCGCACGCCCCCGCTATAGCCCCAAAGGAACATCAGGTTCAGACACAGAACGAGCGTCGCGAGGGCATAAACCATGAAGGCGGGATTGCTGGCGAGGGTCTGCATATGCACTCCTTCCCTATACAGGGTCACAGAATCACTAGGGTACACGGGCAAGACCCCTGGCTGCAGCAACCATTGCATCGGTCGCCTGACTCAGGGTCCTGCATCCGCGGCTTGCATCGTGCGCGCCGTCCCCCGACCGGTGCTGCTTTGCCCCGCGGCAAAAAAGCGCTTCGCCGCCCTGTGACGCTGGCATATCCTCAGTCTTGGCGAGGGGATCGGCCCGCCTTGGGCTCCTCCCCCGCGGGGGATAAAGAAGGCCATGTCAGACGAGCGCGAGGAGAGCGAGAAGCTCGTCGGTGCGGTGCTAGCCAACACCTACCGCATCGAAAAGATGATCAACGAAGGCGGCATGGGCGCCATCTATCGAGCCCGCCACATTCGCACGGGCGGCACCTGCGCCGTGAAGATCCTGCACTCGCGCTCGGCCCAGAACAGCGAGCTATACGAGCGCTTCCAAGACGAGGCGCGCATCATCAGCTCGCTGCATCACCCGAACATCGTGACGGTGATGGATCTGGACAAGGACCAGACCGGCTGCGCCTTCATTGTCATGGAGCTTCTCGAAGGCGAAGACCTGCAAGACCGGCTGGAGCGCCTCGGCAAGCTGCCCCTTGAAGACGCGCTCGAAATCGTGAAGCAGATCGGCAGCGCGCTGCAGGCGGCGCATCAGCGCGGCGTCATTCACCGCGATCTCAAGCCACGCAATATCTTCCTTTCGCAGCAGGATGTCGGCGGCAAGATGATCGAGGTGGCCAAGGTCATCGACTTTGGCGTGTCGAAGATCCCACGACCGTCGGATCGCGCCACCAAGGATCTTTTGGTCCTGGGTACGCCGCGCTACATGGCGCCCGAAGGCGCGATGGGCCAGAACTCGCAGATCGATGGCCGATCCGATCAGTGGTCGGTGGCGGTCATCTTGTATCGCATGCTGGCCGGCAAGCTGCCCTTCGATCAAGAGAGCGTCATCGACCTGTTCAAGCAGGTGATCAACGACGATCCAACGCCGCTTGAGACGCTGGTTCCCGACCTGCCGCTCAACATCGCCGTCGCTGTCAAACGCGCCTTGTCCAAGAAAAAGGAAGCGCGCTATCCGACGATGCTGGAGTTTCTGGCGGCGATCGAGCTTCCCGAGAGCGAAAAAGCCAAGCTGCGCAAGAAGCGCGCCGCAGCCGCCAAAGCCGCGCAGGCCAGCCAGGCCGCAAGCCACTCCGGAAACGCGCCGGCCCTGGCGCCGCGCATCGCCTTTGTGCGCATGCTGGGCTTTGCTGGCATCGGTGCTCTGGTCATGGCGCTTCTGCTGTTCCCCATCGTCCGCATGTTGTCGCGGCGCCCGGCCCAAGCCAGCGAGATGCTGCTTGCCGCTGAGCAAGCGCTGATGGAAGAGCACTGGGCCGATGCTCAGAAGCTGGCCGACCGCGTGCTTGAAATGAAGGGCGTCCCCGACAGCGTGCGCGCCACCGCCGAGATCACCAGCAAGCGAGCAAAGAACGGCACGCAGTCGCAAGCGTCGTACAAGAAGCTCGACGCAGCAATCGGCGCCAAGGACTATGACAGCGCGCTTCTGATCACGCGCGAGCTGCCACCGACCTTGCGCCTGAACCTGACGGCGCAGCAGCAGTACGAGATACTTCTGACCTTGGTGGTCGGCAGCCACATCCAAAAGGCGGAAGCGGCGCGCACCGCCGGATCCTGCGCCGACGTGCAGACCCACGTCGACAAGGTCCTTTCGGCTTCGCCTGACAACGAAGGAGCTCTGCAGGCGCGCTGGCGCCCCTGCGCTTCGTTTGCTGGCGCTGTGCCACCGGGCCCCAAGAAGCTCGCTGGCTATCCGCCAGTCCGCGATGCGCAGGGCACCGGGCTTGAGCTACCCGGTGACTTTCCCGGCGGAGCAACCAGTCTTTCGGACATCGATCGCTTCCTGCGCGAAGCTCAAGTTGCGCACCAACAAGGTCGCCTATGGCCGGCCGTCAGCTTGGCGCACGTCGCGACGGGTACGCCGCTGCGCGCTCCGACCGCATGGCGCATCGTCGGATCGACCGCCTGCGCGCTAAGGAATGCGACCTTGGTCGGCTTGGCCCTCGATCACCTCGACCCTGGCTCGCGCGAGTTCGTCCGCGCCGCCTGTGAAAAAGCCGGCTTCTTGATCCGCTAGCTCTGCACGCGCTCGTCACTGTGCAGCGCCGCCAAGCGGTCGGCCTTGATCGAGACGGCACCGTCTTGTCGCTGCAAGATACCGTCGACGATCACAAGCGATGAGCCACGCAAGGTCGCGCGATGCGCTTCGTACACAGTCGGCGGCACGATGATGTTCAGAAGTCCGGCTTCGTCTTCCAAGGTCAAGAAACAGAAGCCCTTCGCCGTTGGTGGTCTTTGCCGCACGATGCACAGACCGGCGCTGCGCACGCGCGATCCGGGGCGCGCTGCGATCGCCTGCTGCGAATTCAGCACCCCCTGCTCGGCAAGCTGCGATCGCAAAAGAGCAACGGGGTGCGGCCCGACGCTCAGCGAGGCTCCGTGGAAGTCGGCGGCGATGCGCTCGGCAAGCGTCATCTCGGCAAGCGGTGACTCGGAATCGGCACTAGCACCAGCCAAGAGCCCCTCGCGATCGCCCATAGCGCTGACCTGCCACAGCGCGCTGCGTCGACTTGGCTGCCCGTCGAGGCGAGCAAAGGCGCCAATCTCGGCCAAGGTCGCAAGATCGCGCGGCGACAGAAACGGCACCCGCTTGCGCAGGTCCCCCAGGCTCGCGTACGGCTCGCGCTCGCGCTCTGCCACAAGTGCCTCGGCCGCTGCCTGCGACAGCCCGCGGACATAGCGCAGGCCCATGCGCAGCGCTGGCTGCGTGACAGAGCCTCGCTGCGTCGATTCCGTGCCGTTTTCTGTCGAGTTCGCAGCCATCCCGTGCGCGGCCTGCACATCGGTCAGCGTGCAGCGCACCTGTGAAGTGTTGATCTCGATTGGCAGCACGCGCACACCGTGGCGCTGCGCGTCTTTGACCAGCGTCGCTGGGTGATAAAAACCCATCGGCCACGCATTGAGCAGCGACGCATAAAACGCTGCGGGATGATGCGCTTTGAGATACGCGCTGGCATAGGTCAAGTACGCGAAGCTGATGGCGTGTGACTCAGGAAATCCGTATGCAGCAAACGCGGTGATCGACTGCACGATCTCGTCGGCGAAAGCCCCAGTGATGCCGCGCGCAGCCATGCCTTCGCGCAGTGCAGTCACCATGCGTGCCATCTTTTCGGCACCGTGCTTTCCGCCCATGGCCCGACGAAGCTCGTCGGCCTGCCCCCCGCTAAAGCCGCCCGCGATCATCGCTACGCGCATGATCTGTTCCTGAAACAGCGGGATGCCCAGCGTGCGCGCCAAGACCGGCTCTAGCGACGGATGAAGGAAGCGAACCGGCTCGCGTCCAGCGCGCCGCTTGAGGTACGGATGCACCATGTCCCCGATGATCGGGCCAGGGCGAATCAGCCCGACCTGCACGACCAAGTCATAAAACGTGCGCGGTTGCGTGCGTGGCAAGATGGCCATCTGCGCCCGGCTTTCGATCTGGAACACTCCGACGGTGTCGCCGCGGGCAATCAGGTCATACGTCGCGCGATCGCCTTCGGGTAGCGTGTGCAGATCGAACGGGACTCCGTGATGGCGCGGCACAAGCGCACGCGCTTCGGCCAGCGCTGCCAGCATGCCCAAGCCCAATAGATCGATCTTCACGATGCCCAGATCTTCGACGTCGTCTTTGTCCCACTGCATGACGACGCGACCGGGCATGGCCGCAGGCTCTAGCGGCACGACTTCATCCAAGCGACCGGCCGCGATGATCATGCCGCCGGGGTGCTGCGCAAAGTGGCGCGGCAGATCTTGGATCTGCGTCCACAGCGTCGCAAAGCGCTGACCAGCGAGCGAGTCAGGATCGATGCCGGCTTCGCGCATGCGCTGGGGCAGCGTTCCCGCTTCGCCCTGCTCTGCCTCGGGACTGGGAGCGCGCGGATCTTCGTAATGCCCCACAGACTTGGCCAGGCGATCGATGGCTTCGTTGGGAAGCTCTAGCACTTTGCCCAGGTCGCGCGCGGCGCTGCGCCCGCGATACGTGATGACGCTGCCAGTCATGGCGCAGCCGTGGGGGCCGTACTTGCGATACAGGTGCTGGATGATCTCTTCGCGCGCTGCACCCGATGGCAGATCGAGGTCGATATCGGGCCACTCACCGCGCTCTTCGGACAAAAAGCGCTCGAACAGAAGATCCATCTTCAGCGGGTCGCAAGCCGTGATGCCAAGCGCGTAACAGACGGCAGAGTTGGCAGCGCTGCCGCGGCCTTGCGCCAAGATGCCGCGGGCTCGACACAGCTCGATGATGTCCCAGACGATCAGGAAATAACCGCTGAGTCCGAGCTTGGCGATCAGTCCGAGCTCACGATCAAGCTGAGCGCGAACGCGATCGGAAAATGGCTGAAAGCGCGTCGGGGCCGCGTCAAGTACGCGAGCGCGCAGAAAGTCATGCTGCGCGGCTTGCTTGTGCTCATGCGGCAGCGCGGGATCGCAGCCAGGCACTGGATAATCGGGAAAGCGATAGCCCAGATCGCGCAGCGAAAACTGGCAGCGTGCGGCGATGTCGAGCGTGCATTCCAGCGCTTGCGGTACGTCGGAAAATAGCGCAGCCATGTCTTTGGGCGGCTTCAGATAGCGCTCGCCATTGCGCAGAAGTCGCGTACCGGCGGTGCGCAGGGCTATGCCTTGGCGCACGCAGTCCAGCGCATCGCACAAAAGCGCGCGGTCGCGCTGCGCGCTGCGCACATCGTTGCTGACCACCAGCGGAATTCCATGCCGCTGCGACAGGCGCAGCATCGCCAGATTGCGACGATCTTCTTCGCGCTCGAAGTGGACTTGCAGCTCTAAAAACAGACCCTGCTGACCGCTGCGGCAGAACATCGAGCGCAAGCGCTGCAGCGTTTTTTCGACGGCAGAAACGGCATCGCTGCGCCCCGAAGGTGACCGGGAAAGCGCGTGGGCGACGATCGAATCAGGGCCTCCGACGATGGCGATCAAGCCGCTGGACAGATCGTCGAGATCATCGCTGGATAGCGCGCCCTGTGGGCCGGTGCCTTGACGCCGCTTCTCGCTGCTGATCAAGCGACACAGGTGGCGATACCCCACAGCGTTTTCGCACAGAAGCAGAAGCGGCTGCCCGTCGATGCAGAGCTCAGCCCCGACGATGGGATGGATGCCGGCCCGCGCAGCCGCTTTCAAAAAGCGCGCCGCACCATACAGGCCACAGCGATCGGTCAAGGCCAGCGCGCGATAGCCAAGCGCAGACGCGGCAGCGACGAGCTCTTCCGGCTGGCTTACGCCACGCAGAAACGAAAAGCCGCTCTGGCAGCGCAGCTCAACATAGTCACCAAGGGCCGATGACATGGGCCGCCTCGATCCTTGATTCAGTCATAGACCGCGTCGACGAACCAGCTGCCCTGATCTAGGTCATGGCGCAAGCGCAGCAGGCTGCCGCTTTCCAGCTCGACATCGAAGTAATCGTGCGTCTGTCCGTCCTCGCAAAATCGATAGGGACCGCCACTGCGTCGCACCTCGCCAGCGTACGGTCCGCCGTCTAAGCGAGTCGGTGCCACGGCCTGGCACAGCACCTGCGCCGGCTGGGCAGGACGCAGGACGCGTGTCGCCAGAAACAGGCTCAGCGTCGCCGTCACGGCGTTCATGTCTGATCCGCGCGGGACTGTCGCAGCATCGCTGCGGGGTCGACGCAGGCTGGGCTCGACGAACTCGGCCAGATCCGCGGCCCCTGGTGTATAGCGATCCGGTACCTGCGGCTGTCCGATGCGGCTCGCTCCGCACAGCGCCTGCAGGCGAGCCAGCGTCGTCGCCAAGCGCTCGGGCGCGGGGCCAGCTGGCGCAAACAGATCGAGCTGCACCGGCCGCGGGTCGACGGGCTGCGCGCGGATCTCGATGCGCTCGATGGCGGCACGCAGCGGCTGTGATTCCAGCGACACGCGCACAAGATCCAGCAGCGCAGGCACTTTCTGCGTCGGAGCAGCCACCGCGATGGCGCGCCGCTCTTCTCCATGCGAGGCCCCGCGGGCCGACAGCGGCTCTGCAAGCTGCAGGCGTAACTGCAAGCCGCCGCACGCCGATGATCGCGCCCGCAGCCTCGTCACAACGCGATCGATCAGCCCACGAAGCACGAACAAGAGCGGCTCTAGATCTGCAACGGGGTCGAGCAGACCCTGCTCTTCGACGACCTCTGCCGACGGGGGCGAGGGATAAAGTGGAGCCTGGCACTCGCCGCAGGCCAGCTGATGCAAAAGCAGACCGCTCTGTCCCAGGCGGGCGGCCACGGCTTTTCGTGGCAAGCGGGCCAAGTCTCCGACCTGTGCAAGACCCCACTGCCGCAAGCGCACAATCTGATCCGCCGACGGAGCCAGCACGGACAAGGGCAGCGAGGCGATGGCGCTGCGTTCCCAGCCAGCCGGCACGATCGCCGATGGCGCCTGCGGACTCAGCCCGCGCGCCCGCACCTGCGCCACGGCCTTGTTGCTGGCGATGGCCACACCGCAAGAAAACTCCAGCTCTGTCGCCATGGCCTGCATGGCCGAGACGAGCTCATACTCACTGGGGTACAGCCGTCGCAGATCGCCGACTTCTAAGCAGACCGTGGGTTCCAAAAGGGAACGCCCGCGCTCAATCCGCGGCGAAAATGCCGTGGCCAAATCGTGCAGCGCATCCAAACGAGACGCCGCAGGCGCGACTGCATCAAACAGGCGAAGACAGGCAATCCGCGAAGGCAGGCGCATGACAGTCTCCGTCGCTATCGCAGCATGCGTAGGGCGATCGAGTCGCCGGGAGCAGACAGTCGGCTGCGCGTCACTTCGATGGCTGTGCGCTGGCTGTGCAGAAGCCAGCGACCGCCGGGAACGCGCTGCCAGATGGCTTCTCCGCTGGCGCAGCGCAGGGTTGCGACGGCAAAGCTACCGCTGACTGCTTCGTCGCTGACCAGCAAGAGCGCGGTGTTGGCTTTTTCGGCTCGCCCCAGCACGCGAGACCAGGCCGCGCTCGATGCACAAGCTCGTGCCGCCTGCTTGTTGCGCGTCGCGGCGCCCCCCAAATAAAGAACCACCAGGCCAAAGCCTCCGGCCGACAACAGCAAATCTAGCGCCTTCAGTCCGTCGCTGACGCGGTCTTCAGGACTGGCCGTTGTTGCTTCGTTTGCCGCTGCGCTCTTCCCGACTGCGGCGCGATCTGTCTCGCTGGACTCGCGATCGCCAGTGCGGGGGCGGACCCACAGCAGTTGATGCAGATCGACGCCGACACGCTCTGCGGTCTGCACATCGAGCGCGTCTTCGACGTCGATGAATGCACACAGCTCACCGCGCTGCGTTGCCGCGGCCAAGGCCAAAAGAGTAAAGGCCAGCTTGCCAGCCCCGCCCGCGATCTCGACGAGCTTGCCGCGCGGCAGGCCCCCGCGCAGAGCAGCATCCAGCGGCTCTAGCGTCGTCGAAAGCGGAGCCGGAGCGTGACGGGCCGGAGCCTGCGCCGAGAGCTTCTGCCGCAGCACAGACAGGGCATCGCCTTGGCCAGGATTACCACCAGCAGCCAAGCGGGCCGAACCAAGCGAGCGTGGCGACTCTTCTGCGCTCGTTTCCACAGGCAGAGAGAGATCGCTCGTCGCTGAAAGCGCTCGGGCAGCCATACTTGACATACGAACAGTGTACAAATGAGCAGTGATCAAGCAAGAAGAAAACAGGTAAACACAGGCAAAATTTTACCCACCGTTCTTGCCCGCCCCCGCGCTAGGCCGGCGCGTGCAGGCTGCGAAACGTCGCCGACAGCAGCGACCGCGGCAGAGCCAGAACGCGTACGAGCGGCGCTCGCCCCGGCACACTCAGCCACTCGTCGCTGCGCTGCACGGAAAAGACGGCCGGCGTCGCGTGAAACTGGTCGCAGGCGATGACTCCGCGCAGGACTTCATAGCCATCGCCGGGATACCCGTCGACGAGGACCGAGCAGCCGGGCGGTGTGCGCGTGAACGCCCAGGGCTTGACGAAGAAGTGCGGCTCACCGGGCGGATGCGCCGTGAAGTACTTGCTCAAGTACAAAAGCGCGCCGGGGTGTTTGTCGACAAAGCCCGCGCCATACAGACGGCGAAAGCCTTGAAAAAGGGGCTGTGCTTTCTGCTCTAGCTCGTGGGCGTCGAAGTCCAAACTGACGCTGGCCCCGTCGAAGCGAGCGCGAAAATCGAGCAGGTTGCGAAACACGACATGCTGCAAGCGCGGAGCCTGCGGCGCCCGCCGCCTTGGTTCCGGCCCTAAGGCGGTAACGACGTTTTCATCGCTGACCAGCTCAAACTCCGTCGGTCCTGCGACGATGATCTCGCCGTGGATTTGCGATCCAAAAAGATCCGCGCGAGCAGCAGCCAGACCGCGCGATGCTGGGCCGTCTTCGGGGTACACCTTGATCTGCTTGCGATAGCGACGGGTGGCACTGCCCTCTTTGTGGCGAAAATAGCTGGCGTCGTAAAACGAGCAGTGAGCCCGCCCCACCTCGTTGCACTCGGCCAGGGACCGGACGGCAAACGTGGCGGCGAGCGGCATGACGGCCAAGCAGGCAAGCTCTCCGCCTAGCTGCAGCGTCGGGCTG
The DNA here is from genome assembly GCA_016794505.1 of Myxococcales bacterium. Lineage (GTDB taxonomy): Bacteria > Myxococcota_A > Polyangia > Palsa-1104 > JAEUJZ01 > JAEUJZ01. The sequence goes on along the minus strand of JAEUJZ010000139.1, from coordinate 66,823 downwards.
CGCTGAGCCGCCTCGGACACAGACAGCGTAAGGCACAGCGGGATCAGGCCCGCGGTGGTTTGCGATGGCTCGGCGATCTCCGCTTCGCTGTACAGCGCCTCTGCCAACAGCCAGCTATGCGAGCGACGATTTCCGACGGGCACTAGGCGCAAGCCAAGCCCACGATCTGGCTGCACAAACAGACCTGTCCACACCACCAGAACCGGCCTTCGTCCCAGGCGCCGCGGCGGGGCCAAAAACAGCGCATGCTCCGTCAGAAAACGATGCCATGCACTGCCTTTTTGCAGCCAGCCAGCGGCAAGCGCCCGCGCTAGGCCCTGGGCATAGCGCTGCTGCAGCCGCGCCAGCGACTCTGCGTCGAGATGCAGCGAGAAGCCAAGAGGACCGCGCGCAAGCGGCCACTTTTCCTGCAAGACCACCTGCCAGCCGAACGCATTGCCTTGAAGAAGCGGTACGCAGGCCTGGGCCACGCGCAGCGGAACCGAGCCGCGCAGCGTCGGTGACCTTCGCTCTAAACGAAACAGGCCAGCCAAGGCATCAGCGACCGAAAAACAGACTGGATCGGCCATGGCACAAAATCCGTGAACTCAGCGACGGGGGCGCTTGGCTGCAATCTGAATGTTCTGCCACAGCGCACGATCCTGCGGCGTTCCCAAAAGGCGCAGACACTCTCCTAACCGCTGACGGTGGGGCGGCGAAAAATCAAGGGCAGCCAGCGAGCGCACGCGGGTGGCCAGCGCCGGACTGAGCGCTGTGCTCGTCGGTGTCGCGGCACGACGCGAAGGCGGTGATGCCACCAAGCACAGCTCTCCAGCGGCTTGGGCTGCCACGCTGGGATCGTCGCTGTGCAGAGCAATCTCGGCCAATGCCGGGCTGCGATCGTGTTGGCTGAGCACCGCCAAGGCAGTCATTGCGGCGCGCTGCAGGCCCGGCTGCTCACGTTCCTGGGCCAGCGTCGAAAGCAGACCTGAAAAAGGCGCCCACGCAGACACCGGCAGCGCTGCCAATGCCCCCAACGCAGCCTCGCGCAGAAGCAGCGGCAGACTGCCAGAGCGATCCAGGGTGATGGCGACCAGGCGACGGGCGGCGTCGCTGACTTCTGGCGTCAAGTCCATGCCCTGCGGTGGCCCGCCAAAGTCGCCTTCCCAGGGAGCAAGGCCAATGCCCTCGCCAATCCGCAGCAAGGTCTCGGCGACCGTCCGAGTCATGCCTTCGTCAAGACGCTGGCTGCGGACCAGCGGCAGCACGGTGTCCAAAAAAATCGGCAGCAGCTGACACGCTCGCTCGGGATGCTGCAGCGACATAAGACCGAGGCCGCGCAGCAGGACCGTCGCCGGCCGGCTCTGCCCACGCGTCGCGCTATCGGTCCACAGGGACAGCAGGCGCGAGCCCCCCAGGCGAGCCGCCAAGCGCTCTAGCTCGATGGGATCGCCGGCCACCGCCGACAGCTCACTCGGGCGAGGCAGAGCAACATCCAGAGCCGGCGGCGACAGGGACAAGAGCCCGAGCAAGACCCCTATCACGTGTTCCTCCGTATCTGTCGCGGGGCCGCTGCAGCCCGCGCGTCCATGCCGCGATGGGGGCCTAGCCTCTCGATGCAGCTACGTCGCATTCTTTACAGCCTACTCGCGACGGAGCGAGGGCGAACAAAAATTCGTCCACGATCTCACCCACTTGCACCCGTCCAAGGTCCCCGATCGACCCTTTTGCGCAGGCGGCCCAGCCGTCCGCAGGCCCTGCATTTCGGGGGTTTGACATAGGACCGTCCGTTCAGTAGGCTGCCAAAAGTTCAGTCCCCCCCCAGAGTCCGCACGAGGCCATCCTCCGACGCGCTGGCCCCGCGAATTCAGATCCGGCAGGCGAGGTCGACCATGAGAGACAACGACGGAAAACAGCATTCAACGACGACGATGACGCGGCGTGGGCGAGCGAGTCGTCCCCCCGTAGTCAGCCCTCGCCCGGCCCTGCGCCTGGCCGGTGATCGCGACCCAGAGATAGAAGACGAGCGCAGTGAAGCCGACGAGCCAGGGCGCGATCGCCTGACCGATCGGCAGCGTCAAGTGTTGCAGTTCATCAGCCAGAGCATCCGCAGCCGCGGCTATCCCCCGACGCTGCGCGAGATCGGTCAGCACATGCAGATCCGATCGACAAACGGCGTCAACGACCACCTGCGAGCGCTCGAACGAAAGGGCTTCTTAGAGCGCCACGATCTGAAGTCGCGTGCCCTGCGCGTCAAGAACCCCGACGGAGAGCAGAGCGACGAGGGCCAGAACCTATCGCGCGCGGCCAGTCAGGCCATGGTCACCGCCGCAGCAGCCCTGTCCGAAGACGTCGTCGAAGTGCCGCTGCTTGGCCGCGTCGCCGCCGGTCAGCCACTTTTGGCGTTTGAGCAGCGCGAAGACACGGTGCAAGTCGATCGCTTCTTTTTGGGCAATCATCGCGATGTCTTTGCGCTGCGCGTCAAGGGCGACTCGATGATTGAAGCGGGCATCCACGATGGCGACTATCTGTTCGTCAAGAAGCAGTCGGTGGCCCGCGCGGGCGACATCGTCGTCGCGATGATCAACGACGAGGCGACGGTGAAGTACTTTTATCCCGAGCGCGATCGCATCGTCTTTAAGCCCGCCAACAGCCGCATGGTTCCCATCGAGGTCAAAAAGAGCGAGTTCAAGCCCGTAAACTTGCTCGGCACTGTCGTCGGTATCTATCGCCGCATCACGTAGTGACGTCAGAAGCGCCCGCGGACGCCGATCGACGGCAAGATCCAGTTGAAGCCGTTTAGCTGCGGCATGTCGAAGCGCGTGATGTTGCCCTGCCGCGGATAGGCGATGCCGAACACCGCTTGCCCAAAGGTGGTGTTGACCACTTCCAGAAACACGTCGAGCGCAAAGCGGCGAAAGATCCACTCGCGATCGATGCGCACATCAAACTGGATCGTGTCGGGGATGCGCTGGTTGTTGCGCACGGTGCCGGCACCGTCGGGGGGAATGAGCTGTGTATACGGTCGCCCCGTCGAATAAAAAAACCGCCCGCCCAGCATCAGGTTCCAAGGCAGTCGCAGCTGCAGCACCACGTTTAACACATGCGTCTGGTCATAGTCCGCAGGCCGCAGACCGCAGGTGTACGAGCGCTCAGCCCGCCCCAGCGTATACGCCAGCCAGCCTGTGACGCGGCCACGCTGGCGACGCAGCATCAGCTCCATGCCATACGACACACCGTCGACCTGCCGCATCACCTGCGCGATATAGCCCGTCAGCGACTCGGGCGGTGGCGAGGTGCAGAGCTGTGGCGTGAAGTCGAGGACGACATCGTTGGATTTTTCGTAGCGCTGGTAGAAGCCGGTCAGCGCAAAGAACAGGTTCCAAGGCAGCGTCGCTTCTTGTCCCAAGGCCAGGTGCGTCGCGCGCTGCAGACCCAGCTGCAAAGCAAAGGTATCGATGCCGGGCAGTGGCACGGGAAAGCTCGGCGGCTGCTGATAGATCCCGACGCCACCGTGCAGCGTCAGCCACGATGTCAGCTGCGATCGAAGCTGCAGTCGCGGATCGAAGCCAAGCAGCGTCACCGTCGCCGCGCGATACACATCCACTCGCCCCGATAGCGTCAACTGCAGGCGGCCGGGATGCAGCGGACCGATGGTAGCGACACCATACGCCGCGCCGACCATGCCATCGCGCGAGGTGCCCAGCTCGCCGAGATCATCAGGCCGCGCTCGCACGGGATCGGGGTCAAAGTTCTCGGCGGTAAAGCGCGAGATCTCACCATCGATACCGACGCGCAGGCGCAGCCAGGCACCATGCTCGCCAGTCCCGATCTGCGTGCGATAGCTGGCCAAGGCGCGCATATTCAGCGACAGCTTGCGCACACCGTTGCCTTGAAAGATGGTCATCTCGTCGACGCCACCGACGGCTCCGGCTTCCACCTGCCAGCCGTGACCACTGTGGCGATACACCGCCTGCAGGCGGTGAAACATCACGCGAAAGGTGTTGTCGACGGGCTTCTGCGCCATCGCCGACAGGTTGGGGTCGACAATGGTCACCTGATCGTACGAACCGAGGACCTGGACCGTAAGCCCACGCACATCGAGGCGCAGATGATAGTCCCAGTACCCGACGTCGACGCGGCTGTCGATGGCATGCACGATCGGACCGGGATAGCCATAGTGCCCCGACAGCGACACGCGCAGACCGCCGGGCAAAGGAGCCTCTAGCAGCGCCGAGACATCGTAGAGCTTTACTTCCAGCTCGCCATGCCAGGCATCGGCCCGCGCCGCGCGCGTTCGGCCCACCATCACGCCTCCGCCGTAGCGCCCCAGCGACGCATCATAGGCACCGGGATAGAAGTCGATCTGATCGACCAAGCGCGCGTGTGCAATGCCGCCCCCCACCAGCAGATGAAAGAGCTGCGGCACGCGCATTCCATCGAGGAAAAAGCCGTTCATCCCCGGACTGGCACCGCGCACGACGAACACCGGCAGCAGCGGAACCGGCGTCGCCACTCCCGGAAGAAGTCCCATCACGCGGAATGGATCGCCCAGGCTGCCCGGCAGCGTCGTCAGCTCTTCGCCGCGCAGGCTGGTCTGCTGGCCTTGGTGTGGCGGGTCCGCGCGTACCACCGTCGCAAACGGACTGTTCCCGCGGGTTCGGCGCAGCAGAAACTCATGGCGATTTTCGCCGGGACGCAGCACAAGCTCTTGCCGCAGCGACTCAAAGCCTGCTGCGATGATGCGCAGCCGCAGCTTCCCCGCCGGCACCTTCAGCGTGAAGTCACCGTCGGCATTGCTCAGCACCGATGCCGCTTCACGCGACGGCGAGCGAACGTCGTCGGCTTCAGGTGGCGCTGCTTGCGCGGCGGGCTCGATGCGAATCTCGGCCGCGGCGATGCGCGCAATCGATCCGCGGGCAAACACACGGCCCTGCAAGATCGCGGGCGCCTCGTCGGCTCGTGCAGTCGAAGCCCGAAGCAAAAGCCCCCAGGTCAGCGAGGCCAAGACAGCGATTGGCAGCGCCCAGCGCGACACAGACATCACGGGCAGCTTAGTCAGGTTTCCCGTCGGAAGCGAGCCTGTATCGACAGATACATAAGGTGGCAAATGGGGTGCATCTCGACAAACGCACCGGCAACCGCCGCAGCGCTTGCATACGGGACGCGCTTTCGCCGAAGGTATGAACTGGGACACGCAGGAGAACGAGCTCGTGGATCTGTTCGATCGCTTCAACCGCCTTGCCAACCAAGTCGGCGGAATTCTGGGTGACCTTGCCGATGATGTCCGACCACACGTCGAGCTTGCTTCTGCACTGCTCGATCGTCGCGACTTTGACGGTGCCATCGCCGAGCTCAAGCTTGCGCTAGAGAAGCGCCGCGATCACGCCCGTGCCCTGTACCTGTTGGGCCTGGCGCACAGCCAGCGTGGCCGCCCCGGCGATGCCGAAGAAGCCAAGCGGGCGCTGGAACAAGCGCTGGCCGTTCGCGAGGGCTATGCCGAAGCGCACGTGGCGCTGGGCGACGCGCTGCGCCAAGGCGGTGAATACGAAGCCTCGGCCGAGAACTATCGCACCGCTCTGCCCTTGTTGTCCGACGCAGCCGCTCGCGCCGATGTCGAGCGTCGCTTGGGCGCCCTGTATCTAGAGACCGATCAGATCGACAAGGCTGTGCGCGAGCTGCGCAAGTCTGTCTCGGCCAACCCCGAAGACGCGACGAGCCAAGGGCTGCTCGGTCAAGCGCTGGTCAAGTCAGCGCAGCGACGGGCGGAACCGCCCGGTGGGCCGACGTTTGAAGCCGCGCGGCAGTGCCTTCTGCGTGCGGCACGAGCGGAACATCCCTCTCCATCGATCCTCGCCACCCTTGGAGCGCTGCTTCTTGCAGCAGATCAGGTGGCGGATGCCGAAAAGGCGCTGCTGCGTGCGCTCAAGGAAGCACCCGAGCTGGTTTCGGCGCTGCTCACCCTCGGGAAACTGCGCCTGCGGCAGGGGGATGTGGCCAGCGCATACGAGCAAGGTCTGCGCGCCTATGCCAGCCTGCGCGGCCAGCCGGCGAGCGGCGCGGAGCGTTCTACGTCGCAGGCTATCTCGCAGGCCACGTCTACCGATAGCGCACAGCAGCGAGCTGAGGTGCATATGCTGCTCGCGCGCTGCCATGTAAAGACGGGCACGATCGAGCGTGCGCTCGCCGCGTATGACGAAGCCTTGGCCGAGCTCTTGACCGCACGCACACAGATCGCTGCTGGACCCGAAAACACCGACGCGCTGAGCCGCATTGATCACGTCGGCGCCGAGCTTGTCAACGAGGCGCTGCATGTCGCCTTGCTGCACGATCACGTGACGCATGCCGTCGCGCTGGCCAAGCATCCCAATGTCCCGCGCAGTCCCGACAGTCTGGCTGCACAGGCTCTGACACCGGGCATCTCGGTCGCAGATGCCGATGCGCTGATCCATCAAGCCCTTGAGCTTGGCGACACCATCGAGGTGCGTTTGGCCGCCGCTGAAGTCGAGCTGCGTCGCGGACAGCGGGCTGCTGCCGGAGCTCAACTGCGACGAGCAGCCGCATTGGATGCCAACGATCCGCGTCCCCGCAAGCGCTTGAGCGCGCTGTACGATCGCGAGCGCGAAGCCCTGCCGCGCGATCTGTACGGCCTGCTGCGGCGCACGCATGATCTGCTTTCGAGCAGCCCCGATCTGTCGACGTTTGGTCCCGACGCCTCGCGCATCATCGAGCTGTTTGATCGCCCGCTTTTGGTCACGGTGATGGGCGAATTCAACGCGGGCAAGTCGACGTTTGTAAACGCGCTGCTCGGTGAAGAAGTAGCGCCCATGGGTGTGACCCCGACGACCGCCACCATCAACTTGCTGAAGTACGGTCGCGAACAAGGGGCGCGCGTCGTGTACCGCGATGGGCAGAGCCGCCACGTTCCCTGGGCCAAAGTTCCGTCGCTGCTGCGCGGCCTTGACCCGCAGGAAGCCGCACGCATTCAGCTGGTTGAAGTTCTGTATCCGCTGGATGTCCTGCAGCGCGTCAACGTCGTCGACACGCCCGGCCTAAACTCCATCCTGCCCGAGCACGAGGCCACAGCGCGCGAGTTCATCGCCCAGGCCGATGCCGTGGTGTGGCTGTTTACCGTCGATCAAGCCGGCAAGAGCAGCGAACGCGAAGCTCTGTCCGCGATCCGCGCGGCCGGCAAGCAGATCCTGGGTGTCCTGAACAAGATCGACCGCCTGCCTCAGCTCGCAGACAGCGACGGCGCGATGAGCGATCTCGCCACCTCGCCCGCGCTGCAGAGCATCCTCGATCATTTGCGCGCCAGCGACAGCGGTCTGGTCGAGCTACTGGAAGCGATCGTGCCCTTTTCCAGCCGCGAAGCCATGCTCGGTCGCAAAAGCGGCGACGCCGAACGCATGCGCCGCGCCAACCTGCCCGCCTTAGAGCAGGCGCTTGAAGAGCGCTTCTTCCAACGGGCGCAGGCCATCAAGCACAGTGCCGCGCGAGCACGCCTTCTGGCTCTGCTCGATCGCGCCCGCACGCACATCGAAGGCCTGATCAGCAGCCCGACTCGCGACAGCCTAGAGTGTGATCTGCGCCTTCTGCAGGCCGATGGTCTTTTGTTCCAGCGCGATCTCCTCCCGCGCGAGCGCAAGCTGTTGCTAAACGACGCCGATGCGGCCCATCGCGCCGCTGCACGTGAGACCTTGGACTTCGTCCGGCCGCGCCGCTGGCCCTTTTCGGAACACCAGGCCGCCCCCGCCGACCGCGACTTCTTGCTGACTCTGCTCGACGAAAAGTTTGTCGCCATGGCCAAGGCGTCGCGTGGCCGCGTGCTGGCCGACCTGCACCTGGGCCAGCACGACAGCGAGGCCGAGTTCGTCCGCCTGCTGGATGAGCAGGTCTATGGCCGCTATCGCGCGTTTTCACGGGGCTATCTGCGCGGCGGCAAGGTCGATGACTTCTTCGTCCGTGTGCTGCCCAAGCTTGAGCTCAGCGAAGCCGCGATTGGCCGCGCGCTCGAACGCGACTCGCCCACCGCGCCAGAGATCTTGGAAGAGGAGCTCCTGACCCCTCTGCGCGCCTTTTTTGAGACGCTGCAGCGAGAACGCACAGCCCGCCTGCGTAAGGCCATCAGCGACGAAGAGCTGCGCTGCCTAGATATCGAAGAGCGCCTCTTGTTCCCGCTGTGCGCTCTGCGCGACATCGTCAGCGACGCGGCTGCACCGCCTGCGGCTCATTCCGATTAACGCACGCAATACGCTGCTTTGGCTGAATTCAGAATGATTCCCTGCACAGATAGAAACTAGCCATCATCCATCGGTTTATGTGATGGTCTAGTCATGCTCGACGCCATCACACTGGATCAGCTGCGGATGTTCATAACCGTGGCAGAAGAGGGCTCGTTCTCGGCGGCAGCACGCAAGCTGTCACGCGTGCAGTCTGCCATCAGTCAGTCGATGGCCAATCTGGAACGTCAACTGAACCTGACGTTGTGGGATCGGCGCAGCAAAGTGCCCGCGCTGACAGAGCAAGGACGCGCACTCTTGGCAGCCGCTGCTCGTGTGTCTAGCGAGATGACGTCCCTGCGTCAGCTTGCCGCCGCCATGCAAGCGGGGCTAGAGCCCTTTGTCTCGCTGTGCATCGACGCGCTGTTTCCGCTGTCGGCGTTGATCGATCTGTGCCTGGGATTTGCCAAGCAGTTTCCGGCCGTCGATCTGCGCGTCGATACCCAGACTATGTCTGCCGTATCCGCCCGCGTGCTCTCGGGTGCGGCAACGCTGGGGGTCGTAAGTCCCATGGGGCTTTCAAACAAGCTGGAACGCCGCGTCCTGTCGCAGATCGTGATGGTGCCGGTGGCCGCCCCCAAGCACCCGCTAGCACAGCATCGCGGACGAATCCCGCAGCGAGCCTTTGAGCCCCATGTGCAGATCGTCCTCAGCGAGCGCATCGAGCCGAGCGACGCAGACCACGTCGATGAGGGCGTGCCGGATCAAGGCGTGCTGTCGAGCCGCACCTGGCGAGTCTCAGATCTGCATACCAAGCATGAGCTTCTGCGATCAGGTCTGGGCTGGGGGAATCTGCCGGAACATCTGATCCGGGACGAGCTAGCAAATGGCCGCTTGGTCCGCCTGCAGCCAGAGGGCTGGGGCGAGCATGAACATGCGCTGTATCTGTCCGCCATCTATCGCCCCGATACGACGTTTGGCCCGGCCCACACGTGGGTGCTGCAACAGCTAGAGTCGCTGTGTCTGCGCGACTCGCGCCGCCCTGCCCCACGAAGTGATCGGCACGACTTCGCGGACAAAGGGAATTCAAACCAGCGGCGTGCAAGAAAACGGAATGCGACGGGAAGCACAGCCCGAAAGCACTAGAAATGGCCCGGATGTCGGCACAGCACAGGAGTGGAAAAAGGAATCAAAATAGGAATTTGTGCCCAGTCCCCAACGCGGGGCTATAGCGAGCCGGGCGTGTCCCGTCCCTGCTTACGCAGCTGGGTGATATAGAGCAGCTCATTTTTCGACCGCTCGTCGTTGGGATCGAGATCCAGCGCCGCCCGGAACCTGGCCTCGGCTTCATCGAGGCGCCCTAGCTCGATCAGGCTAAAGCCTAGGCCGCGCAGCGCTCGCGTCTTGCGTCCGACCAAGTCTTCGGGCGAGCCCAGCGACGCATGATCGAGCGCCTCGCCAAACAACTTCAGCGCGGCTTGCCAGTCATGCCGCGCTTGCTGGATGTGCCCTAGCTCGACGAGGTACTGCCAGCTCCAGGGTGACAAAACCAGCGCCTTTTCAACCCAGGTGCGCGCATCGTCGGCGTTGCCTAGCTCAACCAAGGCATAGCCTTTGAAAAAGTATGCGGTGGCCCAGACTGGCCCCAGGACCTTGGCGCTCACTCCGTCTTTGGCGGCCAGCAGTGAATACCCCAGCGCCTCGGCGTTGGACGTCGCGCAGTAATACCGGGTGGCGGTTCCGGCATAGCGCGACTCATAGTGCGCAATCACAGGTTCGAAGTGCTCGCGGATGGCGCGTTCAGGCTGGCGAGACCGCACCAGCGTGATTCCCTGCTGCACCTGCTGCGCCCACGGCCCTTCATCCTCGTCGGCACCGGGAGCAGACACGCTGCTCTCGCCGCTCGTGCGCTTCAAGCCACCCTCGGTCGCTGAGACCGTGGGCTTGGTACTGGCGCAGCCACTTTGCGACAGCGCGGCAGAAAGGAATAGCGCAGCGCATGAAACGAGTGTGAACTGACGCGGCCATGTCCGCGACCAGGCAAAAGAACGCATCAAAATCCCCCTCTTTTGCTTGTATCACGATTGGCCGATCGCTTGGGCGGGCTCGCGCAGAGCGCAGTGTCCGCGTCGCTGTCCACCGCGAGGATTGCTTCGCTGAAACAATCGGGTTATCTGCGCCGATGTGTTTTCGCAGCGCATCCCATGGCAGGTGGCCCCAAACCGACTGAGCACGGCTCTCGACGCATACCGACAGGCCGGAAGCCCGCTCTGCGATCTGACGATCGCCAATCCAACGCGGGCGCTGTCACACCTGTATGATGACTCTGTTCTGCGCGCTCTTTGCCCGCTGTCGAGCAGTGCCGTGCTGCACTATGAGCCGACCCCGCGCGGGCTTTTGCCCTGTCGCGAAGCGATTGCCGCGTACTACGCTCGACGGGGCATTTCTGTGAATCCCGATCAACTGGTCCTGTGCGCCAGTACCAGCGAAGCGTATGGCTGGTTGTTCCAGTTGCTCTGCGATCCGGGGGATGGCGTTCTGTTTCCGCAGCCCAGCTATCCCTTGATCGATCATTTGGCCCGCCTAAACGGCGTCGATGTCATTCCCTATCCACTGCGCTTCTGCGGCGATCACTTTGTGCTGGATCGCGTTGCATTGGAACAGCGAGCGCAGGGCCTGGACGCTGCGCCCGATGCATCGCCGGCAAACCAGAAGCCGGCACGGCCGCGGGCGCTAATCTGCATCAGCCCTAACAACCCCACAGGCTCGATCCTGCGCCGCAGTGAGCTGCACGCCTTGTGGCAGCTGTGCAGAAATCGGAATCTGGCCCTTATCGTCGACGAAGTCTTTTCGGACTATGGGCTGATGGACCCCGCGGCCCCCTCTGAGGATCCGCGAGATCCGCGGCTGCCATCGGTACTGGCCGAGACTCCTTTTTCTTCCAGTCCCAAGTCGGACGACAGCTCGTCACTTACCTTCGTGCTTTCTGGACTGTCCAAGGTCCTGGGCCTGCCGCAGCTTAAGTTGGGATGGATTCACATACGCGGCCCTGAGCCTCTGCGCAGCGAAGCCCAGGATCGCTTGGAGCTGATCGCCGACACATTTCTGTCGGTGAATACGCCGGTACAGCAAGCGGCAAGCGAGCTACTTTCGCTGCAACCGCGGCTTGGCGCCACGCTGCGCAGCCATCTGCAGAGCAACCTCGATCGGCTGCGCGTCGTCCTGCGAGGCAGTGCCGTGTCGGCGCTGCCCGTCGAGGGCGGCTGGTACGCAGTGCTGCGCCTGCCCGCCGTTCTATCCGACGAAGACTGGGCGCTACGCTTGCTGCACCAGGACGGCGTCCTTGTACACCCCGGATACTTTTTTGATCTGCACGAGCCAGGGATGGCGTTTGTCGTGATCAGCTTGCTGACCGCGGGGACGGATTTTCAGGCGGGACTGCAGGCTCTGCGCGACCGCGTCACACAGGCTCTGCACAGCGGGTAGATTCGGAAGAAAGAGCCAGACTCAGCGCGCGGGACTACGTGCGGCGGGTAATCAGTCCGCGCGTCGGGTCATACGGAGACACGCCAACGAGAACCTGATCGCCCAAGACCACGCGGATGCGGAAGCGGCGCATGCGACCCGACAGGCGGGCCAGGATTTTGTGCCCATCTGGGGTCACAACTTCAAAGTTACCGCCCACCATCACGTTGGTGACGGTGCCGTTCATCTCGACCAGATCATCTCGGCTCAAACGGATTCTCCTCTACAGAAGCTTCTTCTGCTGGCGCAGGCCTTCCATCACGCGAGCGTATTCGACTTCCCACGTGGCGGTACCTTCTTCCAAGTTCTTGATGCGACGCCGCACTTCACGATCGATATCGGCATCGACCTGCATGTGCTTCTTCAGCACCGCGGCCATCTTCTTGCGCATGTCGCCATCGTCGCCGAATACCTCGTCGATCGATTGCGAATGCATAAACGCTTCCAACGTCTGGTTGGCCAAGTACAGCAGCGAGTCTTCGCCGCTTGGGAAGTCTCGCTTCTCCGCAAACTCGCGCTTGATCTTGCCGAACTGCTCATACGGCAAGCGACGGCGCTCCATATAGTCCTTGGCCTGCTCTGTCAGTTCGCGATCCAGTCGCAGGTACTCTTTGAGCACAGCCTCGACATCGAGCTGGGCCTCTTTCGGGTCGTTGACTTCGATATCACCGTCATCCTTCAGCTTGCGGATGAGCTCCGCAGCAATGACGGGGATCTTGGTCGCATAGAGCTTCATCGGGTGTACTCACGATTGACGAAGGCTTCGCAGGCAGCCGGCTCGTCTAGATGCGGCAGGATATGTGGCCCTGTTTGCAAAAAGCAAGATGAAAAGCCAGCCTCACAATCTGCGGTCCGTCCCGAGCGAACTCTGCGCCACCGGATGATGACAATTCGGAATCATTCTCGCTCGATACGTCGGTTGACAGGGACAGTCGACCTGAATATGCTCCGACGACTCGACGGTACATGGCTGGCGCTCGCCTAGACATTTCAGGGCTGCACAAGTCCTTCGACTTTGAAGGACGCAGCATTCAGGTCTTGCAGGGAATCGATCTCACGATTGAGCCCGGCGAGATGGTTGCCGTCGTTGGAGCGTCGGGTGCGGGCAAGTCCACGTTCCTGCATGTGCTCGGGACGTTGGATGTGCCCACGCAAGGGCGCATCGTGATCGACAACTGCGATATCAGCCGATTAAGCAGTGGTCAGCTTGCCGCCTTCCGCAATCGCACCATTGGCTTTGTCTTTCAATTTCACCACCTGCTGCCGGAGTTCACGGCCCTGGAAAACGCGGCCATGCCCGCCATGATCTCGGGCCTGTCCGAGTCCAAGGCCAAGGCGCGAGCCTCGGAGCTTCTGGAGCGAGTCGGGCTGAGTCAGCGACTGCAGCACCGTCCCGGCGAGCTGTCCGGCGGTGAGCAGCAGCGCGTGGCCCTGGCCCGTGCGCTGGTCATGGAGCCAAAGCTGCTTCTAGCAGATGAGCCGACGGGAAACCTCGATCGCAGAACGGGCGCCGAGATTCACGATCTCTTGGTCAAGCTGAACCGCGAGCGCGGCATGACCCTGCTGGTGGTGACACACAACGATGATCTGGCGGTGCGGCTGCAGCGACAGCTTCGTATGACGCAAGGACGCTTGATCGAAGGCGACGCGAGCGCAGTCCATGACAAGGGTGGGACCCCAAGCCCTTCCAGCAGCGTCGACCCATCCATGCAGGGAGCCGTTTCGTGAACCATCGAACCAAGGCTGTAGCGGCTCCACTTTGCCTCGCTAGGCTGCGCCGCTCGTCGCAGCCTAGCTTTCTGGCGGTGGCCTTGCTGATCGCCTGGCTGCTGCCCACGGTGCGCTCGGCTCGCGCAGCGGATACGTCAGACGCCGAAGTTCCCATCGGCAAGTCGATTGGCCAAATTCGCTTCAAGGGCCAAGTCAAGGTCGAAGCCGCTGCGATGGCGCGCGTCCTGCGCGAGCGTATCGGCAATCGCGAGGCATGCCCGGTCTGCGATGCCCGCGATCCGCAGACGGGTGGGCTGCGCAAGATTCCCTGCGTGCGCGCCAGCATGGTCGGCGAGCCGCTGGATCTGTGCTCTGTGCGCGAGGATATGAAGGTCCTTTGGCGCATGGGCAGCTTCGACGATGTCTCCGTCGAAGTCGATGAGGGAAAAGAGGGTCTTCTTCTGACCTATGTGGTCCGCGAGAAGCGCACCATTCGCAAGATCTACGTTTCCGGTAACAGTGAAGTCGGACTCGACAAGATCAACGAGACGCTCGATCTAAAACGCGACACGATTTACGACCCCGCCAAGGTCAAGCGCAACGCTGAGAAGATCCGCGAGCTATACGTCGAAAAGGGATACTTCCTGGCCGACGTGCGCTCAGAAGTGAAGATCTTTTCTCCGACGCAGCTAGACGTCTACTACTACGTCGATGAGCGCGCCAAAGTCGAGGTGCGCAAGATCGGCTTCATCGGAAACCACCACGCGACCGATGCCGAGCTACGCAGCGTCATGGGCACGCAAGAGGGCAACTGGCTGGGCTTTCTTACGTCCGCCGGAACGTATCGCGAGGATGCGTTCGAGCGCGACACGCTGCTCATCACCGCCTTTTATTACGATCGCGGCTATGTCACGGCCAAGGTCGGCAAGCCGCAGATTGAGATGTCGCCGGACAAGCGCTTCTTATATCTGGTCATCCCGATCGAGGAGGGCGAGGTCTATACGATCGGCACCCTCGATTTCAAAGGCGAGCTGATCCGCCCACGCGAAGACATGCTGCGCGGTCTTGCCACCAAGCCGGGCGAGAAGTTCAACCGCACCAAGCTGTCAGGCGACATCATCGCCATCAACGATTTGTACAAGAACCTTGGGTACGCCAACGTCAATGTCACGCCTGAAACCAAGGTTGATCCTGACAAGCGCACCGTCGATCTCGTCTTTGATCTGCAGCAAGGCAAGAAAGTCTATTTCGAACGCATCAACATCCGTGGCAACAGCAAGACGCGCGACAAGGTCATCCGTCGCGAGCTCAAGATCTCAGAAGGCGATTTGTACAGCCAGCGCCTGCTGGATCTCTCGAAGAATCGCGTGCAGGCCCTCGGCTTCTTTGAAAAGGTCGAGATCTCGACGAAGGCTGGCTCAAACGACGAGCGGGTTGTCGTCAACCTCGAAGTCACCGAGCGCCCGACGGGTACCTTCCAGATCGGCGCCGGCTTCTCGTCGTTCGAAAACTTCATCGGTCAGGCACAGGTCGCGCAGAACAACCTGTTTGGCCGTGGAACCACGCTGCAGTTATCGGCGCAGATCTCATCGCTGCGGCAGTTCTTTTCCATCAACTACACCGACCCATACTTCCTCGATACGCGCATCACCTTCGCGTTCTCGGCGTACAACCAGCTCCTCTATTACCGCGACTTCACCCGCACGGCGCGCGGTGGCGATCTGACGTGGGGCTATCTTTTTGGCGACTACCTGCGCCTGCTGGGCACGTATCGCTTGGAGTGGGTGCAGGTTGGTCAGGTCGCGCAGGGCGCGCAGCTTTCGGGTTTCGGCGCGATCCAGCAGGTGGCTGGCGGCACGCTGCACAACCTGTATCGCAAGGGCTGGACCTCGGCGATCCGCGGATCGCTGGTCTACGACAGTCGCAACGATCGCATGTTCCCGACGTACGGCCAGTTCCACCTGCTGTCGGCTGAGATCGCCGACAAGTACCTGGGATCAGAGATCGACTACGTGCGCTTGACCGGCACGCTGCGCTTCTATCGTCCGCTGTGGGGGCCGTTTGTATTCCGTCTGCGCGGCGAGAGTGGCTTGGTGTTCTCGCGCAATGCGGCCGGTGTGCCGATTTATGAGCGCTTCTTCCTCGGCGGAATCAACAGCATCCGCGGCTATCGCCTGTTCACACTGGGCCCGCGCATCCAGATCCAAAACGCGCTTGAGCCGGACTCGTTCATCCGCACGTTCTCGGTCGGCGCCAACTGGCAGGTGTTCATGAACTCAGAAGTCGAGTTCATGATCCTGCCCGCAGTGAACATCAAGGGCGTGGTCTTCTTCGACGCTGGCAACGGCTACAACTTGGAAGACAAGTACTGCAGCAGTCAGTCCGCGAACGCCAACTTGCCGGAAGCGTTCAACCCCTGCGTGAAGTATCCGACGCTGCAGAACCTGCGCTATTCGGTTGGCTTCGGCTTCCGTTGGTTCTCACCGATCGGGCCGCTGCGCTTTGAGTGGGGCATCCCGCTGAACAAGGCGCCCGATGAAGAGTCGATGGTGTTTGAGTTCACCATCGGTAACTTCTTCTAGGCCATCGCACAGCCCACGCGTACGCGGACCGCAGGCTGAGCAGCGCACGTCTCCGCGCTTTTGCTCGGCGCCCCTGCCGGCCATCGCGCGAAAAAAAAGAGGCCAGCCGGCTGCGAAGCTGACTGGCCTCTTGACCCCCGCCCAGTCGTGGTTGAGATGTTTGAGCCCCTACTTTTAAGTAGGTGGGTTCCACTTGACCGAATTGGGCTTCCCGACTCGCGGGCATGCACGCCACGGCCAGAGGCAGATCCCGGCTGCAAACGCGTAGGGAAAAAACACTCCCAACCGGGGCGATACAGGCAGACAGGTCGAATCGAGAGTACGGCGCACGAACGCACGGGTCAAGCCGGCTGATGCAATCGATCTGCGTGACGCAATATTGTGCAATTTCGCCGCAAAGCGGACGCCGCAAAAAGCAGTGGTGACGAGTCCGTCATCTGTGGTAAGGCTCGCTTATGGCTTTCGCCGCGCCTAGCGGAGACATCGTCGAAACGAAAGCAGCTCACAGCCTCGAATTTCGCGCGAGGCGCTTCCAGAATTGGTTCTTCCTGGGGCTCATGTACGCCTTCTTCTACATGAGCCGGTACAACTTCAGTGCGGTGCAAGCCGCCGTCGCTGAGACCTTCGGCTGGAGCTACAGCAACTACGGCGCGATCTTAAGTGCCGGGCTCCTGACCTATGGCTGCTCGGTCTTCCTCAACGGACCGCTCGCCGATCGCATTGGAGGCAAGCGCGCCATCCTGATCGGGGCCGCGGGCGCCGCGTTCTTTAACCTGCTGTTCGGCCTCGGTCACTTGCTGGTGCGATCGCCTGCCGTGGTCAAAGGCGGACAAGTTGTGACGCCCGCTGAGCTGGCCTTTGGCATGAGCAGCTCGACGGTGATTGCGACATACGCGGTGCTGTGGGCCTGCAATCACTACTTCCAGTCCTTCGGCGCTCTATCGATCGTCAAGATCAACGCAGCGTGGTTCCGCATCCGCGAGCGCGGCAGCTTTGCTGGAATCTTCGGCGCGATGATCCAGGCTGGACGCATGCTGGCCTTCACGCTGCTGCCCTTGTCCTTGCGCTATCTCGAATGGCGGTACGCATTCTTCATTCCTGCGCTGGCGCTGGTGGTGATGTGGCTGATCTGTCTGCGCGGAATCGAAAACAGTCCCTCTGCCGCGGGCTTCGAGGACCTCGATACCGGCGACGAGACCCCGGAAGAAGCACAGGCCCAGCCCACCTTGGGCTTTGTGCTTCGCAAGGTCTTTGCGCGTCCCGAGCCATGGATCATCGCGTTTAGTTCGATGTGCATCGGCATGGTTCGCCACTCGATCGATCACTGGTACACGCCGTACTTTGTCCGCGTCTTCCACTTGGCCAACAAGTCCTTGAGCTCGTTCGGACCGTTCCACTTTGCATCGGTGGTGATTCCGCTCGCTGCCATCTCAGGCGGTCTTCTAGCCGGCAACGCATCCGATCGTTTGTTTCATGCGCGCCGCGCGCCGGTCATCTTTTTTGCATTCTTGGGAATGGCGGCCTCGCTGGTCGCGCTGCGCTTCTGCTTGTACAGCCCGTGGGCTGCAGCGCTGGTCTTGGTGCTGATCTCGCTGTTTATCCAAAGCGCGCACTCGCTGGTCGGCGGCGCATCCTCGATGGACTTTGGCGGACGCAAGGCAGTGGCCACAGCCGCCGGCTTGTTCGACGGAGCGCAGTATCTAGCGGGTGCGATTGTCGGCAATGGCATGGGCCGGCTTCTCGATCACTTCCGCACGCCGACCTCCGGTGGATCCGAGTTCGAGATCTGGCCGCTGGCGCCGCTGCCGTTTGCTCTGCTCGGCGCTCTTCTGATCTCGCGGCTTTGGCACGTCCTGCCCGGACGCCGCCCCAGCCCAAAGCCCGCCGGCTCGGCTTCGACGCCAGATTCATCGGGAGCGGCTGCGCCAGGACCCCCCCTGGCTTCAGGCGCAACCATTCCCGCCGTGATTACTGGCCAGCCCGCTGAGCAGTCGTTCGCTCTCCCTCAGCGCGCGGCTTTGGAGCCTGAAGCGTAGTCGTCTTGGTGCCCGGCTTGATGGTGGCTTCCGGCGCAAGATCGGCCGCGTCGGCAAAGGTCGCGTTGCTGGACACCAAGTTAAATGGCATCACGTCGGCGTATGCGGCGTAGCCCCCCGATGGGAAGTAGACCTCTTGATTGATCGCCGGGCGACCGTCGATATACAGGTTGAAGGTGATCGGCTGCAGTGGTGCCCCGAAGGTTAGCTGTTGGCGCACCGTGTGATCCGTCACCGCGTCAAAGCCCAGGTGGTTGTTGGCAACGTTCGACACCGCGTCGCCCAGCATCAGGTTATCAAAAACGGCGTACTCGAACGTGCAGCCCACCGGGCAGTACACATCGCCCGTAAAGCGGTGGGCCAGCCCATCGCCCATCCAGCCCAAGATCCAGTCTTCGCCATTGGTCGTGATCTGGTACGTCCCCAGCGGGGCCTCAACACCCGCGCCCGCATCGATCAGATAGTCCGGCGTGCTGGCCGGGAATGTCGGGTTGGCCGGGGGAATCGTCCCCGCGTAGCTACGTGGCTGGCGGTAGCGCCCACAGCCAACCAACAACGGCAGGGCAAGGGCGACAAGCAGTAACTTCTTCATGACAAGCTCCTTATTTGTCTGGGCTTCAACAATCCCCATAGACCGGCGATCGCGAAGCTGGAAAGACATTTTACTGTGCGCGGTACGTGTGTAGGGACGGTGTCGAGGCCCCTGCTTATTCACTTTCGCAGACAAGTCGCGAGCCGCCACTCGCTTGCGCGCAGGTCCACGGGCTGACTGTGGTATGAGCGAGGGGTGACTGGGTCGCAGGTCGATGCAGCAGCAACAGCGACGGAGGTTGGGCGCTTCGCGCTGAGCCGACATCGCGTCGTCAACGCCGGAGCAGGCACCGGAAAAACCCATGCTCTGCTGACCCAGTATTTACACCTGATCGCTGGCTTCAGCGCACTGCCTACGCCACTTGAGCCACGCGCCATTGCCGCGCTGACCTTCACTGAAAAAGCCGCTGCTGAGATGCGTGAGCGCCTGGGGCGACGCTTGCTCGCTCTGGTGCGCGCCGATGCATCGCCTGCCCTTCTCGCTGCGCAAGAGCCCGATCTGTGTGCATCCGCGGCGGCGCTCGGACGAAGCTGGCCCGGCCCCCGCCACTTTGAATCGGCGCGGTCCCAGCTTGCGATGGCCCCCATCGGCACGTTTCACTCGTTCGCGTCCGCCCTTCTGCGACGGCACGCCATTTCGGCGGGCATCGCCCCAGATTTCGATCTGCTGGATGAAGAGACCGCGCGCGATCTGCTCGGCGAGTCATGTGAACGCGCAGTCCTGGCTGGCTTGGATGGCGAGGGTGGCGAGCACGTCGCGCAAGACACAGGCGAGCTTGTGACCGAGTTCGGCTTTGCCGGAGACCATGGCTTGGTGGCCGCGCTGTGTCGGTTGCAGACCTCGCGCGGAGAAGAAAGCAGCGGCGCTGCCAGCCTACGCGCGGCGTATGAGAGCGGCGTCCTGGATGCCGAGCGCATCTGGCTGCGCGATCAGCTGCAGACCCACCTGCAGCCGCTCTTCGCACTGTCGCCCGATCTAAGTGAAAAGAGTGCCGAGCGCGTCGCCCACGCCCAACTGCTATTCGCCGATCTGCAGAGAGCACTCTCGTCGCTCGACTCGTTCGCTCGCGCCACCTCGCTTCTAAGCGATCTTCGCGCCGCACTGCGACATGTGCGATCGGGTCGCGAGGATCTGCAGCAGCAGATCAAAGCGAGCCACGATCGCTTGAAGTCCGCTGAGGAACACGCCGAAGCCCTGCTTGTGTCTCTGCGCGCGGCTCCTCTTGCACATGCGATGGACTGGCTGCTGCAGGACTGTCAGCGCCGCTATGAAGAAGCCAAGCGCGTGCTCTCAGCGCTGGACTTCGCCGATCTGCTGCGCAAGAGCCGCGATCTTCTGCGCGACGATGTCGCCGTCCGATCTCGCGAGCAAGCGCGCTTCGCCGTTCTGTTGGTCGATGAATTTCAAGACACCAGCCCGCTGCAGGCCGAGATCCTCAGCTTGCTCATCTCCGACACCGCAACGAGCAGCGGCGCCCCCCACAGCGACCCGCGCGCTCGTCCACTCTATATCGTCGGCGATCGCAAGCAGTCGATCTATGGCTTCCGCGGCGCCGATGTTGCCGCCTATGAAGCGGTCTGTCAGCGCCTGCTCGCTGCGGGAGCAGATGAACAGACGCTGCAGACATCGCATCGCTCGCGCCCTGCCCTGATCGAATTCACCAACACCCTGTTCGCCCGCGTCTTCGATCGCAGCCAAGACCCTGCCTTACTCGACGAGGAAAACTCTGGATCCGTCGACTCGTTGCTGCGGCACGCGGGGCGCGTGTGCTGGGATGAAGCACGCGACAGCTTGCGCGCCGCACGCGAGGATGCAGGCCGCCCCTTGGTTGAGCTCTTGGGCAGTCTGCATCCCAACAAGCAGCCCGCGGCGAGCCAACCTTCGCTGGAAACAGAGACCACTGCCGAACCAACGGCCAGCGACGATACCGGACCTCTCGATGACGATCCCATCGGGCGCGAGGCGCGGTGGATCGCACAGCGCATCCACGAGCTGCTCGCTTCTGGCACACAGGCCAAGCACATCGTCCTTCTGCTGCGTCGCTTCACGCACTTGCTGCGCTATACCGGCGCTCTCACGCAAGCTGGAATTCCTTACTACGTCGTTCGCGGTCGAGGCTTTTTCGCCGCGCAAGAGGTCTTGGATCTCGCATCGTTTCTGGCCCTGCTCGATGATCCGCACGACCGACTGGCGCTGCTCGCAGTGTTGCGATCACCGCTCTGCGCGCTCAGCGATGACAGCCTGGTTCAGCTTCAGCTCTCTGGAGCGCTTGGCCTCGACTCTCTCTTGAGCATGCATACGCAGAGCCAACACAGCGATGCGACGACCGATCCCGGCCCGCTTGCGCACTTGCCGATCGACGAACATCAACGACTCGCCGTCTTGCTGTCGCTGCTTTCGCTGCTGCGTGGCAGTGCCGCACGCGTGGGCCCGGCTGCCTGTCTGCAAGCGGCCATAGATCACACTGACTATCTAGCCATCTTGTGCGCCGACGGCGGCGGCAGTGGCGCCAGTTTGGGGCAACAGCGTGTCGCCAACGTGCAGCGCTTGCAGGAACGCGCCGCCGCGCATGAAGCCCGCGGCGGAACGCTGGGCAGCTTCGTGCGCGCCCTCAAACAGAGCACCGATCCGCGCGTGGCATCGGGCTATGGCGAAGGCGATGATCCGCTCGCCCCCATTTCTGGTGAGAGCGACGATGTCGTCCGAGTCATGACCATCCACCAGTCCAAGGGGCTGGAGTTTCCGGTGGTTTTCGTCGCTGGCTGTGCAAGTCCTGAGCGTAGCGAGAGCCCCGCCATTTCGTACGATCCGCTGGTCGGATTGGGCCTTCGCGTGTGGCAGAGCGATGCCCGCATTAGCGGAGTGAAGCGCGGCGGCAAGCGCATGCCGACGCTGGCCGCACGACGCATTCACATGCTGTCGCGCGCACGCGCTCTGGCTGAGTCCTCACGTCTTTTTTATGTCGCAGCTACACGCGCCAGCGAGCGGCTCATTTTCGTCGGTGAAAGCAAGCGAACCAGCAGCGGCACATGGCGCGCTCACCTCGATGCTCTGGCCGCCGATCGCCCCGATATCTTGCGCCTGGTTCTGCCCAATCCAGAGCCACAGCCGATGCGGCACACAGCTCTGCCCAGTCATGAGCCGATGCTCGCCGCCGACAGCCCCATCCTCGCTCGCGCGGCCGATGCGCAGGTCCATCTTGCGTATTCACCGCTTCAGCTTTCGTCGGTGTCGTCCGGTTTTTCTTTGACGCTCTCGGCCGCAGCCGATCTGTGGGTCTGCCCGCGTCGATACCAGCTTCGCCACCGCTTTGCGCTGCACGAACGCGATCCGGCCATGCCGGCCGCCGCCACAGACGATCCCGCAGGCGAGCTGCCTTTGGCGCAGCTTGCGACATCGCTGCTGACCCGTGAAGACCTGTCTCTGCTGCGCACGTCCGTGACCGAGCCTCTGCTGGTCCGCGGTCACGATCTGCGCACGCCGACGCTTGCTGAGCTGGCCACACGACTGCAGCGTTTTCTGGCGACCCCCCTCGTCGATCGCTTGCTTTCACCGTCGAGTCCACCGCTTCACCGCGCGGTGTCCTTTGACGTCCCGCTGGCGTCGCTGCGGATCCGCGACTCGTTTGACTGGGTCATCGGCACTCGCAACGCACCGGAGGCCAAAGACGCGTCGCTGTACATCCTGCGCTTTCGCTATGGCTACAGCCCCGATGCGACATCGGCTCTATCGCGAGCGCAAGGCCAGCTCTTCGCGTGGGCAGCCCAGACCTTTTTCGGCGCGCAGCCTGCGGTCCATACAGCCTGTTGTGATCTGCGCGAGCCGCATCCAGTGCCGCGCTTCTTGCCCGCCGCATGTTCCGCGCGCGAACTGCAGGTCCTTGTGGCGATGGCTCAGGAACGCGAAGCGGTGCTGCGCAAGAGCCCTTCCGCCGCCCTGGCCTTGCCGCGCTTGCCCCGAAATGACTGCGACGCCATGCGCTGTGGCTATCGCTATCTGTGCTGGAACGAATAGGACACGCCGACGCCGCACAGCGCCCGTTCTGCCGTCAGCTGGCTTTGCCTTCTTTGGCCAGCTCGCGCTGAATTCCAAGCTGCAGATCCTCACCGGTAATCGCGCGAGCTCCCCCCTTCAGTGCCTGCAGCGAAGCAAAGCGAATGACGTTCATGATCGCGCCTCCCGACAATGGACGTTCGCGGGAAAGTGCATCCAAATCCACGCTGCGATCGAGCTGAGCCT
The DNA here is from genome assembly GCA_016794505.1 of Myxococcales bacterium. GTDB lineage: Bacteria > Myxococcota_A > Polyangia > Palsa-1104 > JAEUJZ01 > JAEUJZ01. The sequence continues at coordinate 43,938 of JAEUJZ010000139.1, read as the reverse complement.
TGGCAGAGAACCCCTGACGCCACAGACGCAGCCGCTCTTCTGCACGCGGCATGGGGAAATAGATCACCGATTCAAAACGCCGAGCAAACGCATCGTCGATGTTGTCGCGCAGGTTGGATGCCAGGATCACAATTCCATCGAAGCTCTCAATTCGCTGCAGCAGAAACGCGACCTCTTGGTTGGCGTAGCGGTCGTGGGCATCACGTGTCTCGCTGCGCTTGCCAAACAGCGCATCCGCTTCATCGAAGAACAGAATCCAGCTCTTGTGCTCGGCGTGATCAAAGACTCGCGCCAGGTTCTTTTCTGTCTCGCCGATGTACTTGGACATCACCAGCGACAAGTCGACCTTGTACACATCGCGCCCCGTCGACTTCCCAACCAAGCACGCGGTCATCGTCTTGCCCGTCCCCGGTGGTCCATAGAACAGCGCGCGATATCCCGGTCGCAGCTTGGCAGCCATGCCCCACTCGTTCATCAGCGTAGGACCGTGATCGATCCAGGTGCGGATCTCCTCCACTTGCTTGCGCGTATTCGCCGGCAAGACGATGTCATCCCAGCTCAAGCCGGTCTCGATCTGCAGCGCTGGAAAGTTCGACCCGAAGTGTGGACGTCGCTCTTTTCCGATGGTGAATAGCGATAGAAGATCCTCTGAAAGGGCAAGCGGCGCCTTCATCAGGGGCACTTCGCTCGCGGGCTGCATCGGCTTCAAGATGCGGTGCTTGGCAAAGATGTGCCGCGGCTCGAACAGCAGCTGCACTTGAAAGCGAAGCGCCAGATCGCTTCCAGCGAGCAAAAAGGCCAGCGTCTCGCCTGTGGGCAGAAACTCTCCATCGCCTCGCTCCGTGAAGCCGCCAAACTCGCTGCAGCGACGATCTGTAATGGTGTTCCGCGCAAGGAAGGGATCCAGAAGCTGCGGGCGGACATGCGGAACCAGGCACAGCACAACGGCCAAGCGCTCGGCAAACGACAGCTCGTAGTGCTGCACAAAGCGCGCGTATTCCGAGGCTGACTCACTGAGATCGGGAGGCACCAAGTCAAGCACCGAAGCCGGTCCAGGCTCGGCCGGAGAAAAATACAGACGAAGCCGGGCCGACACCACGGCCGCGAACCAAGCGAGCTCTCGTTCCAAGGCTGCGGCGTTTTCAAGCAGCATGTGCATGGCTGCGATCCTCGACACCCAGACAGAGGCACAGCCTCGATTCGGTGTTCTCACCCACGCTACGGGCGCCGGCTCCTGCAATCCTTTGTTTGAAACCAAAAGCTGCCTTCGAAGGAATGAAATAGACCCGCCGAACAGACCCCAGCACCCTAAGAGCTCACACAGGCTCACCTCCTTTTTCGTGAGAGCCGGGGAACTGCACGGACGATGTTGCACGATGTCTTGCTGCTTCTACGGGATTCCGTAAATGGGCACATAAGTGCCTGCTCAGGAGTCGAAAGCTCGCAGACCGATCAAGGCCGCGTCAGCTTCGTTGGCAATGAGTCCCTTGAAAATCCAGACTTCAAGCTCGGCAGTGTGAGCCTCCTTTTGGTCAACGTCGAGCAGGAGTTCTCGCTGCGCACAGGCGACCCATATCGCGTGGCTACCAGCGATGGCAGTACGCTGCGAACGCAGCCACCGATTCACCTGAATCTGTACGTCCTATTTGTCGCGCGCTTCAAGGATTATGAGCGATCTCTTGCCACGCTCTCGTTGATCCTGCAGTTCTTCCAAAGCCATCGCGTCTTCGATCACCAAACGGCGCCAACGCTGAATCCGCGGATCGAAAAGATCGTGATGGAACTTCTGACTCTGCCATTCGCTGAGCTGCAAAACGTCTGGACTCTGCTGCGCGCAGCGTACCTGCCATCGCTGCTCTACAAGGCGCGCATGGTCGCGTATCACGACGAGGATGCTCTGCCTGCGGCGGCTCGCCTGGCCGATGCCGCGCTGAGGATCCGTCGATGAAGTATGCCCCGCTGATCGAGCTTCATCTGCGTCACAGCCATTCCAGCGATGGTCGCTGCCGTGACTTTGCGATCACGCCCACGGCCAGCACTGTGCAACAGGTACAGAATCATCGCTGCCTCCTTCGGATCGAAACGGACTCTGTCCGCGTTCTGGTTCCGATCACGGAATCAGGGGGCGCGCTGATTCCCACGACTCAGCCTCTGGCATTGCGCTTTGAACTGACTCTGCAGAACTCCGATTTTCTCGACTACACCGACTTCAGCTTCATGCCGGCACATCGCGCCCCGTGGTTCACACCGTCCAGCGATGGGACCGGCGAAGCAGGAAGCTTGAGCGTGGCGGCGATGGCGGACCCCACGCATACAGCGGCTCGCTTCGCAGCGATTGAGCTTCCCTGTTTGATCCCGGCAGCCGCTCCGGCGCCATCTCTGGCTTCCTATTTTCTGCAGTTTCACGCCAAGCGTGTGCGCTGGGCCTATTACTGCCTGACCCACGCCAGCACCGATGTGAGCGTTCTGCATATTGTCGATGCTTCTCCGTCGGGTACGGTGGATGTCCTAACTTTTTCCGACAGCAACCGCAGGCTTCTTTCGGACGATCCCGATCCCAGCGATGAAATGGGAATGACGCTGCTCAGTCAGTATCCAGGCCTGCTCTGCGTTCGTTTTGTGTCCGATGCGCTCGTCGCGTGCCAACAGCAGCCTCGCAAGTACTTAGAGCTGCGACTCGGCGACGAGCGCGTCGTCAGTCCCCTGCCCAATCCCTCACCGCGCAGTGCGGTGGGGGGAAGCCTGCTGTTTCGCGTCATCAAGTACCGAACGCAGCCCCTCTCAACCCAGTGAGCGCGAGGAAAGATGCCTGCCTACAAGACACCTGGTGTTTTCGTGGAAGAGATCTCGACGCTACCGCCGTCCGTAGCCGAGGTCTCGACCGCTGTCCCGGCCTTTGTCGGATACACCGAAAAAGGTCCCAAGATCGCTCGAGTCAGCACGCTGCTTGAGTACGAACAGTTGTTCGGAGGTCCCAAGCCTGCCACCTTTACCGTTGCCACAGATGCCAGTGGGAACATCACCAGCGTCACGCGGACTCTGGGCAGCAACACCGTCGGAGCCGTTCCCGAATTCTTGATGTACTACGCTCTGAGCCACTATTTCAAAAACGGTGGCGGAAGCTGCTATGTCGTGTCGACTGGCGACTACGGCATGACGCCAGCCAAGGCGGACTTCGTGGCTGGCTTGGCCCGCCTAGAACAGGAAGACGAGCCCACGCTGATCGTCCTCACCGACGCGGTCAATCTGGCCGCTGCCGACTATCACGAGCTAGCGCAAGCCGCGCTTTTGCAGTGTCGCAAGCTGGGGGATCGCTTCGCGATCCTGGATGTAAAAAAGGACGCTCAGGCCAACACGCCCGATCCCGACGCATTCCGCACCGGAATCGGAACCAATCATCTGGCATTCGGTGCCGCTTACTACCCCTATCTTGAGACGACGCTGAACTTTGGCTACGCCGAATCAGGAGTCACCATTCAGCAGCCGGCGGCCGATGGCACGGCTACGACGACAGATGTCGCTCTGGCCGCGATCAAGTCGAGCAAGACCGCGCTGTACAACCAAGTAAAGACGCAGCTATCAGCGCAGCGTGTAGTTCTGCCGCCAAGCGCCGCGGTGGCCGGGATCTATGCCAGTGTCGATCGCGATCGCGGTGTGTGGAAAGCGCCCGCCAACGTCAGTGTCTCGGCGGTCTTGGGTCCAGTGGTCAAGATCAGCAGCGACGCGCAAGAGGGCCTGAACGTCGACCCAACCGCTGGCAAGTCGGTCAACGCAATCCGCGCATTCACCGGCAAAGGCACGCTGGTCTGGGGAGCCCGCACCCTGGCCGGCAACGACAACGAGTGGCGCTTCGTATCCGTGCGCCGCTTGTTCAACATGATCGAAGAGTCCGCACGCAAGGGAACTTCATTTGCGGTCTTTGAGCCCAACGACATGACGACGTGGCTCAAGGTCAAAGGAACGATCGAGAGTCTGCTTTACAGCCTGTGGGAACGCGGCGCGCTCGCTGGCGCAAAGCCCGAGTCGGCGTACTTCGTCCATGTCGGTCTGGGCAAGACCATGAATGCGCAGGATGTCCTGGAAGGACGAATGATCGTCGAGATCGGTGTCGCGGCAGTGCGGCCTGCCGAGTTCATCGTCCTCCGCTTCACTCACAAACTGCAGGAGGGCTAAGCGATGGCACTCAGCAAACAAGAGATCAAGACCGCGTATCCACTGCCTTCCTATAACTACCGTGTGGAGATCGCGGGCGTGGCAATCGGATTCTCGGAAGTCTCGGGACTTAGCATCTCGCGCGAGACCACAACTTACAAAGAGAGTCCGACTGCAGGCGGCGCGCCGGGGCCCGTGGTGATGAACATGCCCTCGCAGCGAGCCACCGCAAGCGTCTCGCTGAAAAAAGGACTGGTCAAGACCACCAGCGTCGCCACCCTGTACAGTTGGATCAACTCGATCCAGCTCAATCAGGTCGAGAAAAAGGACATCTATGTCCGGCTCTGCGACGAGTCGGGCAACGCGGTCATCAGCTGGAAAGTGGTGAACGCATTCCCCAAGAAGCTCGACGCCCCCAGCTTTTCGGCCAGCTCAAACGATGCGGCCATCGAAAGCATGGAGCTCATGGCCGACGCCATCCTCATCGAAGAAGCGTAGGCGGAGGCACTTCCAGATGGCTCAGTCCGCGGCGTATCAGAAGCTCTGGTATCCACTGCCGGTTTACAACTTCCGCGTTCAGGTGGGCTCGCTCTCCGTCAGCTTCACCGAGATCTCGGGAATTGCAGTGGACTATGAGCACGTCACCTATCGCCACGGACTGAGCTTTCTGGAAGGCGAGTCCATCCAGACGTTCCATCGCAGCGCATTTCGCCCAATCACCTGCAAGCGCGGAACGGTGCTGAATGCGCAGCCGACGTATTTGTATGACTGGCTGAAGGCGCGCGATCTGCGCCCCATGGAAATCAGCCTGTGTGACGAGCAGGGATCCGAGGTGTTCAGCTGGAAGATCGCCGCGGCCGTGCCGACGAGCTTGAAGGCGCCGACGTTCAGCGCCAGCAGCAACGACGTCTCGATCGACACGCTTGAGCTGCAAGCCAAAGGAGTCTCCGTTGTCAAACTCTGACACCGGACGCGGATCCTATGCTGCGCGTGCTGGCCGCTTGTCCTCGCGAAAGGAGGTCAGCCCATGAGTGCGCGTGCTGAGCTGCTGCTGGGCTTCCGATTTGGTGTGTTCTTTTTTGCCCTGGGCGTGATTCCCAATCCCATCGACATCCGCTTCCGCAAGGTCCGCGGACTCAGCAGCACGGTCAAGACTCAACCGATCCAAGAAGGGGGCCAGAACCTGTATACGCAGCATGTTCCCGTCGGAATCGAGCATGGGAACCTGATCCTCGAACGCGGAATGGTGATTGGCTCACCGCTGAACCTGGAATTCAACGCCGCGATGTCGCTCTTTTCATTTTCGCCTTCCAACGTGCTTGTGACCTTGTTCAACGAAGCCAGCATCCCGGTGGCGGCTTGGTTGTTCATGAAGGCGTATCCGGTTCGCTGGTCGACCTCGGATCTCGATGCCGAACAGAAAGAGCTCCTCATCGACACGCTGGAGCTGGCCTATGGCGGGCTGCAGATCGTGAGGGTGTGACATGCCGGTCGAGATCAAAGAGCTCGTAATCCGTGCCGTCGTGACCAGCGACGCCAGCCAAGCCAAAGGCGTGGTGAGTTCGCCCCCTTCTGCCGAGCTACAGCAGGCGCTGGTGGAAGCGGCGGTCAAAGAAGTGCTTCGTATTCTGCGCGCTGGGAAGGAACGCTAGCGATGTCCCTTCTGGGAAGCTTGTTCAAGCTGGAAAAGCTCACCGTTACCGCATACAAGACGGCGGCACGCTCGGGCTTTGGGACGCGCTTTGAAGCGATGTTCAACCCGTCTTCGTATTCGCAGAGCTATGCCATTGAATGGAAGCGGCGCCAGGGCATCAACGACAGCGGAGCCGAGCTGCAGTACATCCTCAGCGAGCCATCCGAGCTGAGCTTGAACCTGGTGTTTGACGGCACAGGCGTCGATCAAATCGGTCTGTTTTCATTCACAAGTCAGACTGTCGCTGCGCGCATACAAGACTTCTTGGATGTCGCCTATACCTATCAAGGATCGCTGCACGAGCCGGCATACCTGGTGGCCGAGTGGGGCGAGCTGAGCTTCAGCTGTCGCCTGTCGAATGTCGACATCAAGTACACCGCGTTCGATCGCGATGGCACACCGCTGCGCGCTGAATTGGCTGTGACGTTTGTGTCCGATGAGACCGCAGGCAAGCGCGCCAAGCGCGACGGCAAGACATCCCCAGACTTGACGCACGTCCGCATCGTGCGGCACGGGGACACGCTGCCGCTCTTGGTCAAAGCCATCTATGGCTCCGCCGATCGCTACTTGGATGTTGCGCGCTTCAATCAACTGGATGACTTCCGCAACTTGCAGCCAGGACGTCAGCTCCTTTTTCCTCCACTTGTGAACCTGCCGCGTGGACACAGCAAAACAGGAGGGAGCTAACCGCCCATGCCAGTCTTTACCCCCACGCTGGCGAGCGGCGGCACGCCGATGCCCAGCACGTATCAGCTGCTGTCGATCGATATCCAGCGCGAGATCGACCGCATCCCGCACGCCGAGATCCGCGTGCAGGATGGCAATGCCAGCACACGTACCTTTGATGTCAGCGATACTTCCTTTTTTCAGCCCGGCGCCACGGTCGACATCTCGCTGCGCTATGAAGGTGGGTCCGATGTTCTTGTTTTCAGCGGCTTGGTGGTGCGACACGGGGTCGAAGCCAGCCGCGCAGGTTCAGTGCTGGTGGTGGGACTAAAGGATCCCGCCGTCTCGCTTTCGGGCACGCGATGCAGCGCGGTGTTCGCCAACATGGACGACAGCGAGATCCTCCGCACGCTGCTCAGCGGCACCGCCGTGCAGCTTGGCACCGTCGAAGGACCGACGCTCAAACACCGCAACATGGTGCAGTACCACTGCACCACCTGGGACTTCATCGTCTCGCGAGCAGACGCCCTGGGCCTTGCCGTCGTGGTGGAAAACGGAACCCTCTCCCTTCGCGAACGAGCGATCTCAGGATCGGCGCGCAAGACGTTTGAGTACGGCATTCACGAGATCTTTGAGTTCGATCTGGAAGCCGATGCCAGCCATCAGTACGCCGCGATCGAAAGTATCACCTGGGATCCGAAGGCGCAGGCCCTGACCGCAGCCAGCCAAGCAAAGAGCGTGACGCTATCGCCAGGAAATCTGAAGGCGGATGAGCTAGCACGCGCAGTCGGAAACAGCAGCCATGCCCTGAACGCATCCGTGCCGCTGATCGACAACGAGCTGCAGGCATGGGCCGATGCGCACATGGCGCGCAGTCGCTTGGCACTGCTGCGCGGCCGCTTGTCCGTTCCGGGTGTGACCACGCTCAAGCTCTTGGACGTCATCGAGCTTGCAGGAGTGGGTCAGCGCTTCAGCGGTACCGCGCTGATCACCGGGCTGCGCCATCGCATCGATCGTGCAGGCTGGCGAACCGACATTCAGGTGGGTGGCCCGCCCGAAGGATTTGTGCAGCGCCACGCTGTGCAAGAGCCAGCGGCGGCCGGACTTCTGCCGGCGGTGCGCGGTCTGCAGATCGGGGTGGTCGCCGAGTTCGAGAAAGATCCCGATGGCGAGCTACGCGTCAAGGTCCTTCTGCCCAGCATCGACATGCAAAAGACCAGCGCGGTCTGGGCGCGACTGGCCACGCCGGATGCCGGTGGTCTGCGCGGATTTTATTTCCGCCCTGAACCAAACGACGAAGTGGTGGTCGGATTCCTAAACGAAGACCCGCGCTGTCCGATCATCTTGGGTTCGCTGTTTGGTTCCAAGAATGCGCCGCCAGCCAGCATGGGAACCCCGGATGCTGACAACATGAAGCGGGGCATCGTCAGCAAAAAGGGACTCAGCGTTGGCTTCGTGGACGCGGAGAAGCCGTCGCTGCTTATTGAGACACCGAAACAGAACAGGCTGCTTCTAGACGAGGACAGCGGCGGCATCTGTTTAAGCGATCAGAACGGCAACAGCATCAAGCTCGACAAAAACGGAATCACGATCACCAGCGCCAAGGCACTGAAGATCGAAGCCTCCAAAGACGTGGCCATCACCGGCAGCAAGGTAGACATCAAATGAAGACCCGTGCGGTGCCTCATGTCGAGTGATTCCTCATTTCTGGGCTGCGGCTGGGCGTTCCCGCCTGCCTTCGGTGCGGGAGGATCCAGCGTCGATATGGTGTCGGGACCAGAAGACATCGAACAGAGCCTGCGTATCATTCTAGGGACGGCCCCCGGCGAGCGGGTCCTGCTCGACCAGTTCGGCTGCGATCTGCCGAGCTTCCTTTTTGAAGAAGTGGATCAGCGCCTGCTGAACAAGCTCAAGCGCCACATCACCGACGCGGTACTGGAATTTGAGCCGCGCATCCAGCTAGAGACGATCGACGTTCGTGATGCCGATCCAAAAGCTGGTCGGCTGTTGATCCGCTTGACCTATCTGGTCCGCAGCACCAACTCGCGCTTCAACATGGTCTTCCCGTACTACCTGCTGGAGGCGACCCAGCCGGGTCCGTAGCACTGGGATGTCCGACTTCATTTTGGTCGATGGGGACAAAGTCCTTTTTCTGCTGATGTTCGGTCAGGCCATGGTCTGGGGGCCATCGGGCAAGCTGAAGGGCAGTGGCCCAGGGACGCTCAACGGAAAAAAGATCTGCGTTGTCGGCGATGAAGAGAGCGTCGAAGTCGCAAACTGCGGCTATCTCACGTCGCAGTACTGCATTCCGGGAAAGGGAACGGTGAAGATCGACTCTCTGGCCTCAAACCAGAAAGCCAGAAAGACCCGGACCGGACAGAAGGCGGTCCTGCTAAAAGGGAACCTGTTCAGCGCCGTTTTCTCGGTGCAGACCCCTGCGAAGCAGCCCCCTCCGGGCCCCGGATCACCGATTCCTGACCCCACCACCGAATACTTCGGTCAAGGGATGTTCAGCACGACCAACCGGAAGTTTACAGGAGCGTGACGTGGCGGGACCCGGAGTGCCAAACCAACCCAGATCTCCTGCTGCCGTCGAGCGCGACGGAACCAGCCAGGCTGACCGCGCGCTGCCGGCCCTTCACCCTGGATACGTCGCGATCGATGAGCGCAGCCTTGTGGATGCGCTGGCTTTCGCCCGCGCGTACGGCAAAGAGCTTCGCTACTTCGATGAGAACAATCAGCCGGCAGGGGACTTCAGCGCCTTCATTCCGAAGACACTTGATCTCGATCAGGTTGCTGCATTCATTGCCAATCCCAGCCAGTTCTCGCCGGCAACGGCTCCGGATCTCTTCCGGCCACACTTCACTCTGTTTCTGACGTTTCTTCAGCTTCTCGATCGAACGCGACAGTCTCTGAATGGACTGACCGCGCGTCACTTGGACTACTACTATCGACAGTACTTGGGCTTTTCGCCCAAGCCATCGGTCCCCGATCGCGTGAACGTCATCGTCGATCTCGCACGCGGTGTGCGATCTGTGCTGCTGCCCGCCGGAACCCTGCTTCGCGCTGGAGCCGATTCGCAAGGTGTCGATCGCAGCTATGCCACCGATCGCGATCTTTTGGTCACCCGCGCCCAGCTTGCGCGGCTGCGCTCGCTGTATATCGACTGCCGACGCACCACGCTGCGCCAGGCGCCACTGCGTCACGAAAATGACAAAGAGCGCTCTTGCGAGCTTCTGTTTCGCATCGCGCTGGGCGATCGCATTCCTTTCTTTTCTGAAGATCGACCCGTGACTTTTTCTGCCCTGGTTGCGCTGCGCGATGCGCTTCGCCAGGATGAAGCACAGACCTTCCTGCCGATTCCGATTTTGCGCGATCTGACGGCACGCCTAGCCCGACGACCGCCGGCCCCGGCTGAGTGGGATGGCATCAACGAAAAGCTAGAGATCGCCGGCCGAGCCAAGCGCGGCGGGGCGATGTTTTCGCTCGATCGCAGCTCGCAGGACTTCTTGGGAAATCTGACCTTGGCCGTTGGTCTCGTTGATCTGAGTACGCTGCCCGAGATCGAAAGCGTCGACGATCTGTACGACCAGCGTGGGCGCAGCGATGTGCAGGCCTTCATCGGCGAGAAGCTCTATTTTCACGACCGTGCGGACTTCCTGACGATGATGCAGCTCAAGCGCACGTTCGATACAGAATGGCGCGAGATCAACCTCATCCTGCAGCAGGCTGGGGCGAGAAAACGGAATGACCAGGGGTATTCTCTTGCAGCTACCCACGTCGATTCCTTTTTCGATCAATTGCTTGCGGCTACGTCGGTGACGCAGGCGCGCTTTGATGCCTATGTCGCACGCGTCCGCCAAACCGAAGACGCGTTCTGCCTGCCGGCTGATCTGTTTGCGCTGGTCATCGACGAGGTCGTCGCCAGGCCACTGGATGCGTGGGACCCGATCTATCCCCTGCTGGAAGAGGCGCACCAAGAGAAGCAGCGCAAGCAGCGACGGTCCGCACTGCGCAGTCTGCGCGAAGCGACACCCCCGGCCCGGCTGGTCGATCTGATCCGTCATGTCCTGGGCGAGCCCTCATCGTCTGCGGAAGACGCCACCGCACTCGATCGCGTGGCGCCACACATCGGACAAAGCAACGCGGACAAGCTGCCGACGTTGGCAGACGCGGGGAATTGGGAACGCATCTATGCGCTGCTAGAGCTCGCCTGGCGGAGCCGAATCGGAGAAGCTCCTGCCGAGCAAACGGAGTGGCTGAATCTGTATCCCGCGGACGATGCGACGACCGTGCGACTTGGCGATGCTGCGCACAGCCCCAAGGGCACGCCTCGCTTTGCCCCGTTCGGCGCAGCCCGCCCGAGATACACGGCCAGCCCGGCTCCCGACCCGGTCTTGGGCTGGGCGATCAGCTCCCCACTCCTTTTTCTGGGCGAGGGGAATCGCACGATCACGCTGACCTTGGGATTCTCGGCCAGCGCTGCGCCGCTTTCTGATCTCTTCGTACGCAATGGCGAGCTTGCAGTGTGCTGCGAGATCAGCACTGCGCGCGGCTTCATCCCCTGTGCGCTTGCGGCTCCGCGAAGCGATTCCTACTCGACCTTGACCGGCACACAGCCAGCCAGCGACTGCCAGGCGCTGCAGCTTGTCTGTACGCTGACCGAGACTGCGGATGCGGTGGCGCCCTTGCCCGGCGATTCCGCCGGAATCGAGAGCCCCTACCCTGTCTTGCGCTTGATGCTGCGCCCGATCTTTGACGCCACGTTGGGACAGCATCGGGCGAGCTATCCCGAGCTTGCTGGGCTGCGCGTGCTGGCCGCACATCTGCAAGTGGATGTCAGCGGCCTGTGCAGTGTGCAGGCGCAAAATGACGAGAGCATCCTCGACGTCAAGAAGCCCTTTGAGCCGTTTGGCAGTCAGCCTGCCGTGGGCTCACGCCTGCTTCTGGGACACCCCGAGATCGTCGCCAAAGACCTCGATCATGTGCAGCTAAATATGCAGTGGATGGGAGCCCCAGCGAGCCTGAGCACGCACTATGCAGCGTATGGGCTCAGCAGCTCAGACAGCTTTTCCGCGCGACTCTGTGTCATCGATCGCTCGCGCGAGACGACGATGCATGCGTCAGTTCCACTGTTTGGGAATACCGGAACTGTTCCGGTTTCGTTCCGAAGTGGACCAACACCCAAACTGAATCAGACACAGGCCGCCGCCGCCTTAGCCGACACCGAGCCACCTGAAGAGGATCTGCTGACGTGGAATCGCTTCTTCGCGCTGGAGCTGAATGCCCCCGACTTTCAGCACGCCAACTATCCCATCGTCGCCAGCAGCAAGGCCGTGGCCCTGGCCGTCGCAGCGGCACAAGGGGGCGCCTTGAACGCCGCGGACTATCTGGTCCGCCCGCCCTATACACCGAAGCTCAAGAGCCTGACGGTGGGATATCGTGCCTCGCTAGAGCTGCGCTTCGAGAGCGAGCGCAGGGAGCGCAGCCTGCATCGCGTCTATCACATTCACCCGTTTGGCTTCTGCGACAGCGAAGCCGAGCGCGATCCAGATCTCGGCCTGCCGTTCCTGCCACGCTATGACAACGATGGCGAGCTGTATCTGGGGCTGCAGGATCTGCAAGCACCACAGAACGTATCGATCTTTGTGCAGGTCGCAGAAGGCAGCGCAGATCCCGATCTGCCACAGAAGGACGTTCGTTGGAGCTATCTATCGGGGGATCGCTGGCTGCCTTTGGATCGCCATATCGTGCTCGACACGACGCGCAGCCTGCGCAGCTCGGGAATCGTAGAGCTCGCTCTGCCTGCCGCGGAGCCCAGCACGCGGATGCGCGACGCGCTGTACTGGATTCGCGCTTCGCTGGCTCGCGACACGGGCTCGGTCTGCGACATCGTGGGCATGCACACGCAGGCGGTCTCGGCGACGTTTGTCGATCGCGGCAATGCACCGGATCACTTTCGCGAGCCGCTGCCCGCAGGAAGCATCGCGCAGCTTGAAAAAGCGCAGCCCGGCATCGCAGGCTTGCGGCAGCCGTATACCTCGTATGGTGGGCGCATGGCCGAGAGTGACGCGACCTGGGCGCTGCGAGTCAGCGAGCGTCTGCGCCACAAAGGACGCGCCGTAACGCCGTGGGACTATGAGCGTCTAGCGCTGCAGCGCTTTCCCGATCTGCACAAAGTAAAGTGCATTCCGGCCAGTCCCAAGCAGCCAGGGCGCGTGACCTTGATCGTGATTCCCAACGTCCGCAACAAGCTGCCCTTTGAGCCCTTCGCCCCCAAAGCGCCAGCCAACTTGCTCGCCGAAGTGCGCGAGTATCTGCAGGCTCGCGCGCCTTCCTGTGCTGAAGTCGACGTGCGCAATGCGCACTATGTGGCAGTGCGCGTCCGTTTGGGAGTGCGCTTCCGCAGCGACGGAAACGAAGCGTATTACAAAGATCAGCTCAACGAAGCGCTGAATCGTTTCCTGTCGCCGTGGGCGTATGAGGAAGGGGCAGACATTGCACTGGGCGGCAAGATCTACGCCAGTCGTATCGTCGACTTCGTTGATCGACTTCCCTTTGTCGACTACGTCGCGGGCATCAAGCTCTTTCGCAGCGAAGACGGCGTGGTGTTCCGGCCTGTGCCGCGGCCAAACGATCAGGATGGCGAAGGGTACGCCGTCTCTACCGAGCGTCCCGATGCCGTCCTGGTGGCAGCTCGGCAGCACGTCATCGACGTGCTGAGTGGCGCGACATATGCCGAAAACCTAGTGACCGGCATCGACTTTATGAAACTGGAGTTCGACTTCATCGTCTCCGAAGGATGAGTCTGTTTTTTCCTTGCGCAGCACTGGATCGCACAGCGCTGAACATAGGAACGAGAAGGCGGGGGCCATCATGGATATCACCAAGAAGAGCCGTACGGAGCTCAAAGCATACTTCATCAAGAACGCAGTTCCGACGGAGAGCAACTTCCGCGACCTCATCGACGGAGTGCTCAATCACAAAGACGATGGGCTAACCAAGTCAGCCGATGCGCCGCTTAGTATCGAAGCACAGTCGAGCGGCGACCGCCCGATCGTGCATCTGTACGACAGCTTCTCATCGCAGTCTCCGAACTTTGTCATCAGTCTGCTTCCCGGCACCACCAGTGCATCGCATACCGTGGGTCGTGGTTTGGGAATTGGGAATGGTTCAGGAACCGCCAACGCATGCCTCTTTGTCGATCAGGACTCTGGCAGCGTCGGCATTGGCACCGTGACGCCGTCTGGGTACAAGCTGGCCGTGGCAGGGGCGGTGAATATCAGCGGTCTTCTTTCGCCAAGCGGTGGAGTCACAATTCCTGCCGGACAGTCCTTCACCAACAACGGAAGTACGCAGCTAAGCGGCGGAGCAACGGTCAGTGGTGGGATCCTGCAGGCTAACGCCGGACTCCTAATTCCGGCCGGACAGACTCTTCAGGCCAGCGGTACAGTCAACCTGGGTGCGGGAGCCAGCGTCTCAGGAGGTACGCTAAACGCCAACGGGGGTCTTCAAGTTCCCGCCGGGCAGACGCTCGCCGCAAGCGGCACGGTGAACTTCTATGCCGGAGCCACCGTCTCGGGTGGCACGCTTCAGGCCAACGCCGGACTGAACGTCCCTTCTGGACAGACCTTGACGGTGAATGGCGCGGTCAATCTCAATGCCGGTGCAACCGTCTCTGGCGGCATGCTGCAGGCAGCCGGTGGGCTCACGGTTCCGGCCGGTCAGACCTTAACCACTCTGGGCACGGTCACTTTGGCAGCGGGTGCCACGATCTCAGGTGGCACGCTAAACGCTGCGGCAGGAATCCAGGTGCCGTCTGGGCAGAGCCTAACGGTCGAGGGCAGCGTCAGCCTGAAGTCGGGAGCCACCATCACTGGCAGTGCGCTCAATGCAAATGCCGGCCTGACCGTGGCAACCGGACAGAGCCTCATCGCCAACGGCACAGTCAGCTTGAACTCGGGTGCCACGGTTGCCGGTGGGACGCTGAACGCCAATGGCGGACTCACAGTTCCCAGCGGACAGAGCCTCACCGCGAACGGCGGAGTCAGCTTGAATGCCGGGGCAACGGTCAGCGGCTCGACGCTGAATGCCAACGCCGGACTTGCGGTTCCCAGCGGACAGACGCTCACGGCCAACGGCGCGGTCAAGCTCAACGCCGGAGCAACGATCACAGGCAGCGCCCTGCTGGCGCAAGCAGGTGCCACGATCACAGGTGGTGGACTTACCGTCGGTACCACCACGGCCGCACAGTCTGTCACGGTCTATGGATCGCTTGCGACCTCGGCGGGCGCCACGATCGCAGGTGGCGGTCTTACCGTCGGTGCAGCCGGATCAGCGCAGCCCCTTGTGGTGTACGGCCTGGTCAGCGGCGCAGCCGGCGCCACGTTCACCGGAGGCACTGTCACCGTCGGCACAGCCACCGCAAACCAAGCCCTTGCCATCAACGGCACGCTGGCGACTACAGCCAACGCAAGCGTTGGCGGTGCGCTGACCGTGGTCGGCGCGACGCTGCTCGACACAGTCAGCACATCGAACAATGTCAGCGTCGGGGGAACGCTGACAACCACGGGCGCGAGCACCCTCAACAACACCTTGTCCGTAAGCGGAGCGGCATCACTCAGCAGCACGCTCACCGTAAACGGCGCCACTTCCTTGAAGGCAGGAGCAGCCATCACAGGTGGTGCTCTGACCGTTGGCACATCCAGCGCGGCACAGACAATGACGGTCTATGGTCTGCTCACGGCTGCAGCGGACGCCAAGGTCACGGGCGCGCTGACGGTGAGCGGCAGCAGCAGCCTCGCTACGCTCAGCACATCGAGCACGGCCGCTCTCGGTGGAACCTTGACTGTCATGGGAGCCACGGCGCTCAGTAGCACTCTCGCTGTCACAGGAGCCACTTCGCTCAGCAGCACTCTTTCAGTCAGCGGACAGAGCAACCTGCAAGGCGCCTTGGTAGTCGCGGGCGCCAGCTATCTGCAGAGCTTTGTCACGATCAGTGGCACCGACCTCAACCTGGACAACAGCAGCCGGCGCGGTGGGCGCAGCGGCTCGACACGTCGCGCCCTCGTCCACGACGGCAGCGATTCGCTGAGCATCAACTACGCTGGAGACTACACAAGTGGCGTCCGCCTTCACGGCCAGCTTGCGCTGTTTGGCCGCACGTGGCTGCAGACCAACAGCATCTATTTGGGGGGCACGGGTGATCACAACCATGGACTCGGACTCTCCAATGGTGGCCGCCCGTTTGCAGGCAGCAACGTGAACGGCCCCGTCCTCCACGGGTACAGCGGTGGCGCACTCGGCAGCGTGCGGTGTCCAGTGGCAGGCGTCGAAGGCGCGCTCGTGCTGGCTGGTACCAACGGCCACGCGGTAATGCCCGCCATGACCGATGACTTCTCGTCGGGTCTGACCCTGGAAGCCTGGGTGTACCTGAGCAGCCTCAGCAACAGCTACGCGCGCATCATCGACTTTGGCAACGGCGCCGGCACGGACAACGTCATCCTATGTCAGAAAGGGACCAGTACGACGCTGCGTCTCAATGTCTATTACAACAGCACGTCTGGGTTCTACTGCGATGCCAGCGATGTCTTGTCCACCGGAAGCTGGATGCACCTCGCCGCCACGGTTGACTCATCGGGCAACGTGAAGATGTACAAGAACGGCTCCTCGGTCAGCTTCACGACCACCGGTACAGTCACGCTACCCGGCAGCACCAAGCGCAACTATTGCTATCTCGGCCGCAGCAACTGGACCAACGACGGCTATCTTCAGGGCAAGCTGGCGAATGTGCGCATCTGGCGTCGCGCCTTGAGCGCCGAGGAGATCGCGGATCGCTACGACAACACGTGCGTCGTCAGCACCAGCAGCCTCGCTGCATCGTGGCCCATGGATGATGCAAGCGGCAGCAGCATCCGCGACAACTCAGGCAATGGTCGCAGCGGCACGCTGTCCAGCGACAACGCATCGTTTGAGTCTTATCAAGCGGTGGCGCTGACGTGGAGCAACACCAAGAAGGTCGCGATCGGGAACGACTTGACCGTCGCTGGGGATGTCAGCATCAGTGGCACCAGCAAGAGCAGCAACATCCGCAATACGGTCACCAAGACGGATGCGATCTCGACGACCAAGACTACTGCCGAAGACATGTCCGGCCTGTCCATCACGGCGACCTTTGCCGCCGGACCCATCTTGGTCCTGGCCACGCTGGGCGCCGTGGCCATCGACGTGTCCAACTCACGCGCCGTGTTCCTGATCTTGGTCGATGGCAGCGTCGTCTATACCAACATGCAAGAGTGGCCCACCTCGGGATACCAGCGGCGCGACGTCACAATGCACGCCATCACCACCGTGACCGCGGGATCGCACACCATCAAAGTGCAGTGGTACCGCGATGCCACCGCCAGCGGCACCACGCTGTACTGCGGCTTGAACAACACCGCGGGCAGCACCAATCGTACGCTCAGTGTCATCGAGCTGTAACCGGCTTCTGACTCCGAGCGTGAGCCGGATCTGGGGGACGCATGGACTACTCGCTTCTGCGCCAGGAAGGAATCCGCTGGCTCGAACGGCTAAGCGGCGGTGTGTGGACGGACTTCAACCATCACGACCCAGGTATCACGCTTCTGGAACAGCTCTGTTATGTGCTGTCCGATGTTGGATATCGCATCGAACATCCCATCCCCGATCTGCTGGCGGAACGCGGTCGCGATGCGCACGCCAGCCTGCACGCACCGCACGAAATCCTGCCGACGCAGCCGGTCACGACCGATGACGTGCGTCGCCAAATCTTGGATGTTGATGGCGTCAAGAACGCATGGTGTGAGCCCGCTGTCGGAGACGCTGCGGATTTCTATTTTTCGTCGCGAACGAGCGACCTGCGCCTGTCTAGTGGCGAGCGCTCTGCCCAGCCTATCAAGCTGCGTGGACTTCACCGCGTGTTCATCGAAGCCTCAGGCGATGTCGAAAACCCACTTCTGCGATCGCGTGTGGCCGAGCGCCTGTATGCACACCGCGCCTTGGGCGAAGACCTGGCCGAAATCACGGTGCTGCAGACACAGCCGATCCAGCTCGACATCACGCTGGATGTCGCGCCGCTGGACGATCCACAGAGCCTGGTCAGCGACGTACGATCCTGCCTGGCCGAAGCGATCTCGCCCAGCGTTCCATTCGCCGCGCTCAACGCTCCGCTACCGCTCGGCGCATCGCAGGATGATCGGTTCGATGGTCCCTTGCTTCAGCGAGGATTCCTTGCGAGTGAAGTGCTCGCGAGCCTGAAGCGCCGAACCACGCTCCACAGCAGCGATCTGATGCATGCGCTCATGAACCTGCCGCAGGTGCGTGCCGTCAGTCGCATTCGCATCAGCAAAGGCGGCGCGTGGGAGGAATGGTCCCTTCCGATCGACGACGACAAAGCGCCGCGACTCGATGCATTCGCATCGAAGCTGACCTTGCGGCGAGCCGGCCAAGTGATCCATCGCTCGTCGCTAAAAGGCCCCGACAGCCAGAGTCCACAGCGCGGCACAGCGGCCGCGCAGCAGCCACGCTCTCATTCAGTCTTGGCGGCCCGATCGCGCGAGGTGGGTCGCTACACTTCGCTGCAGAACCAGCTTCCCATGCTGTACGGCATCGGGGAAAGCGGCCTGCCAGAATCTGCGAGCGCGGAACGCAAGGCCAAGGCCAAACAGCTCGCGGCCTATCTGCTCTTTTTTGATCAGCTGTGTGCCAATCAATGCGCCCAGCTCGCACATGTTGCCGATCTCTTCTCGTTTCACAGCGGCCCGCAGACGTACTTCACGCAGGCAGTCGAGTCGCAGCAGCGCACTCTGGACGCGGTGCGAACGGTGGATGATGGACACCGTGCTCGGTTGCAGGATCTCGTCGAACCCGAAGACAGCGAGGCAGCCCTGCAGCGGAAGAATCGCTTGCTCAATCACCTGCTCGCGCGCTTTGCAGAGCCCATTTCTGATTCCACGCTGTCTACATCGCTTGCCGAGCGCAGCCAGCAGAAGCAGGCCTTGCTGCAGAACTATCCCGCTCTGAGCAGCGCGCGTGGCACGGCGCAGGATCTTCTGCGCAGCGATGCCGATCGACTCTCGGGAATGGAGGCCAGGCTGCGCATCGATCTCAGCTTCGACCGACAGCAAGGCGAAGATCTCATCCTCATCGAGCATGTCCTGCTGCGGCCCCTCAAGGAAGACATCCTGCGCGATGAGCAGGGGCAGACACGACAAGCCGAGCGCCCCTTGCTTTCGGCCGTGCAGACGAGCGATCCGTATTCCCTGCAGGTGTCGTTTGTTCTGCCTGATGGCGTCGGACGCTTTGCACGAGCGAACTTCAAGCAGTTTATCGAGGACCAGCTGCGACAGCGCTTGCCGGCACACTTGGTGCCGTTCGTTCACTGGCTGAACGCGACGACCTGGGACGACTTCCGCGAAACACACCGCAGATGGCAGAACGCGCTGCGCAGCCACATCGCTCGCAGCTACAGCCTGAAGCGGCCGGTGCCTGCGACAGAACAGCCGGCAACGCCCGAGCCGCGCCCCATCGATCTGCGCGGAGCCCGCGATCGACTGATCGATCTTCTGCGCATCGGTGAGACCTATCCGCTTTCAGACACTGCGGTCTATGCGCAGAGCTTGACCGTCGGCTACAACATGTCGCCGACGCTGTTCATCGATCCGGCGCAGGTCAACGTGCGCTATGAGCTCTGCGATGAGCACGGCGTCCCGTTCGCTGGTCACACCGTAGATGGCAGCGGATCTCTGGCCGTCTTAAACGGTCCCACGATTCAGCTCGATCACACGTTCACGATTCGCGCATTCAAGATCGATCGGCCTGACCTCTCCACGTTCCTGTCTGCGATCATCGCGATCAAGATCGGCCTGAATACCGACCTTGCGGTGTGGATGCCGCAGGTCAGTCCACAAGCCCCGGTCGTCGACTATGGTGCCACCGTCGAGGTCAAGGTCGCGCAGACACAAGCCGGTGCCCGCTACGCTCTGCTCAACGATCGCGGACAGGAAGTCAGCGCGGCATCGGTCATGGGCAATGGTGGCGAGATCTCGCTGCATACCCAGCCCTTGCACGAAGACACGGTGCTGCGTGTGCGGGCGATCCGCGATACCGATCTGCCGGACGGCCAGCCGATCCTGCAAGCGCTGCTCGACACCGAGCTGCCGGTGGGTGTGCGCGCCAATCCCGCTGTGGCCATCGCGGTTGTTGGATCCGCGATTCACGATCCAAGCAGCACGGTCACGATCCGCATCACAAGCAGTCAGCGCAGCGTGACCTATACCGCCTATGCCTGCACCCTGTTTGATGCCGACTTTCCGCGCCAGTTGAGCAGCGATCTGAACATCCTGCGGGTGCCCATCTCTGACGCAGAAGAGGTCTATGTCAGGGCCCCGGCTCACCCTGCCACATGGCGCGATCCAAGCCCCATTTTCGCAGAGGCGCACGGCCCTGGTACCGATGGCGATCTGTTGCTGACATTCCCGGCTCTGCACGAAGACAGTGTCGTGATCGTCAAGGCGACGAAGTCGCACGCAGCCGCCGCCGGCCTGAGCTCGGCTCTTCAGCTTACGCAGACCGCAGCGATCCTCTTGCGGCCCGAAGTAGCACCGGATCTGCGCGCCACGTTGACTCCGCGTGGTGATGGTACAGGCGGCTCGCTGCAGGTCTCTGGTGGGCAGCAAGGCGTGTTCTATTTTTTCCGCGAACAACACGGCGCGCCGCTTCTGGGACTGCCGGCGTACTTCCACAAGCGGGATGACACCGATCCCGCTGCACAGCTCAACCGCGGCCTTGGGCAGACCTGGCTGCAGACCGACTTGGTTGTCGCCCGCGATCCTTCGCCTGGAAGCGAGAGCACACGTGATCTGGCGCGACGGCCCCCTGCCGATCCGATCATCGAGATCGCGCCACTGCCTAGCGGTGTCACGATCCATGTCACCGCGGTCAAGGCCCGCACCTCCATTCCATGGACCAGCGGACGCACGATGACGATCCGTCTTTTGTAGTCGACCACCTACACCATGGCAGAGCAGCGGCATCGCATTCGTCGGTACGTGTTCGAAGTCGAGCTCGACAGCATCGAACGCGCAAGAGCAGTGCAAGACACGCTGACCCGCGTGCAGCGCGACCAGCTCGCTGCGCTGCTCGACGCCTGTCTAAGCGAGCAATGCCCCGCTGATCAGCTGCTGCGCATCGATCGCCTAGAGCTCAACCTAGGCTTGCTTCCCAGCGAGACGCTAGAGTCCGCGCTGCTTCAGCGCCTGCAGTCTGCCCTGCGAACTGCGATTGCCACGCAGCAAGAACAAGCGACCCGTGACGCTGCGCATGTCGGCGAGGATCTTGAGGCAGAGACGCAGCTTGAGCTGATCGCATTTTTTCTGCAGACCGGCACTGTGCCGTGGTGGGCCGACACCCGTGAGAGGCGCCCCGTGGCCACAGCCTTGCATCGCTTGTTGTCTTGCTCGACCCCACGAGTCACGGCTCAGCTTCGCTCGCTGTTGCGTGACGCTGGCCGCTGTCTGCGCCTTGTCCGGCACTGCGAAGATGCCGCTCTGCTGCAGCTCGTGTCGACGCTCTTACTATCCAGTCCCCTGCAGCGCTCGATGCGTGTCGTCGATGTTGCCAGGCGACTGCCGCACCTGCTGCATACGTCCGCGCAAGAACGAGCGGATCGCCTGGGTGTAAGCGCGGCGCAGCTACGCACTGCCTTGTGGCTGGGCAGTCTGCAGGCGGCTTGTTCCGTCGCAGATGCGAGCCCGCACGAGGAAGACTTCTGGGCCGAAGCACTGGCCCACGCCGCACTGGAGCTCGCGGTTCCGTATGTCGATCTGGTTTCAGAGCTAGTACACCCGCTGCTTGCCGCCGATGCCACGCCCTCTTTAGCCCTGCAGCGCGTGCTGGCATCCGCGCACGTGTCCGCGTCCAACGTCGCGTATCGCGCGACGACTCACGGCGAGGCGCATGCACTGGATGTCCACGTGCCGGTCGAAAGCCCCGACCCCGCTGCGATCTCTTGGGTCAGCGAAGCCCCCCAAGCGCACGTCATAGGTGACTCTGAACCACGACGCACCGACGCGGTGGAATCCCGATTGCCTTCAGCCGTGGAATTCATAGAGGAACTGTCCAGTAACACGGAGAGGGCCTCTGAGGCGCATTCCCTGGCAGGCTCTGGAGCACAACAGACTTCGGAACCTGGGCAGGAATCGCCCACCGACCCCGAGCCGAGCACGCATCATGGTGCATTGACCCGCCTGGCCAACGGGCAGCCTGTCGGCCGGGCGGCTGCAGCCACACCCGCCGATTTTGACGGATCCGTGCGCGAATTCAGCCCTGGGTCTGTCCCGACGGAAACGGATACGAAAGACATTCCCACGCTCAGACCACAGCAGCCTTCGCGTGGTCAGCCAGCGGCCTCTGCGCGACACGCTCTGTCGACAAGTGCCAAGACAGACTCTGTGTTCGATTCCGATGTTGTGCCGGTACTTGATAGGAAAGCGACAGAGGATCCAGAGCTCGACCCGATCGCCGCGCTCTTTGGCGAGCTTCGTCGGGTCTGTCTGGAATCGCCCCCTGCCGCGCAGAAGATCCTGAAAGACACGCTGGACGTTCTGCCTGTGCTCTGGGAACCGGGAGCTCTCGACCAGCACAGTGCCGCGGCTAGCACCCTCGAAGAGCGTGCAGAGGAAACCAGGCTGAGCCACCCGACACGAACCGGCGCGTACGCTGCGGCCTTGCGCCGCCTGCTGCGCAGGCTGCAGTGGCTGCGTTCCCATTCCATTGTTCGGCCCGCCGTGCTGCTGCGTGCCATCCGCCACGTGCAGGCGGCACTGGATGCGACGCACACGCTCCATCGCCCACTCATGCACGGACGAACGCGGCCGGAATCGGCAATGGCACCGCCGCTTGTTGCCGTGAATCAGGGGACGCGTGACAACGTGGGCCCGCGCAACGCCGTTCCGCTTTCATTTAGCGAGACCGTCGAGACCTACGTTGAACAGGCAGGCTGCGTGGTCCTGTGGCCTTTCCTGGCGCCGCTGTTTGAAAACCTGGGTCTTCTGCACGATCAGACGTTTGTCGATTGGGCCGCCTTGCAGCGCGCAACCGGACTGCTGGTGCATCTTGCGACAGGCGACCGCGAACCCGCGGAACATCAGGCCACCTTGCCCAAAGTGTTGTGCGGCATGCCATTCGCTTGTGTGCTCGACTTCGCCGATCCGCTGACCGACGCAGAAGCCGCAGAGTGTAGCCACGTGCTTCTGGCAGCCATCGCGCATGCGCGGCTTGGGGATGAGACGATCCCCAGCGAGTTTCGCTCGGCATTTATCGCGCGCCGCGGAGTCCTGAGTGTGCGTGACGATTGCTGGCTGCTGCGCGTCGAGAGCTCGGGCCAGCAGACAGACCCGCGCACCCTGCCCTGGCCCATTACCTGGATCCGCCTGCCATGGCTCGATCGGCCGATCTACGTCGAGTGGTAGCTCCTTATTGGGAGTACCATGGACTGCATCGTAGGCTCAGGGGGAAGCACCATGCCATCGTGCGCGCGGGTCGGCGTTCGATTCCTATTTCTATGCCTTGTGACGACATTCCTAAGTCTGTCATGCCAGTCTCTTGATCGCCCCATTGTGTATGTGCAGGTGACAGGGTTGACGGCGGACATCGGTAGCTTGCAAGTCAAGCTGACTCTGGACGGCAAGGCCCCAGCCTCTCCGCAGGATGCCTTTCGCCGGAATCTGTCGCAGGTTGAAGTTCACCTGCCCCCCGACACGATGGGCGACTTAGGAATCGCGCTCACCGCGCAGCGGATGGACGGATGCACCACGCTGGCCGGTGAGCTGCACGTTCCGATTAGCGGGCCAGGTGGCTATTCCGTGACCATTCCGTTAGCGACCAGCCAAGGCTGCGCGCTGCGCGTGCAAAAGCTCGGGGATGGCTCTGTGCAAGTTGCGTTGAGCGGTGGGACGCGCTGGCACTTTGCGGCGCCGCTGCCGCCCGACAAGCTGTGTCCTGTTACGTCGTTGGTGACCGAAGAAAAAGTAATGACCTTCCCATTTGGTACAAAAGTGAAGGTTCTGCCCTCGATTACCGATCAAGATCGCGGGTCCTATATCGGCATCATCGACGGCTGCGATCAAAGCGCCACGGGCTGCGAGGTAGAAATTGGTGCGCATACTCGAACAGTCCAAATCAACGTCGATCGTGACAGCGTGTGTTCTAGCAGCGGCTTTTGTTGGGAACATCCCCGGCCCCAAGGACAGACTCTGCGAAAAGTGCGAGGCACCGATCGCCGCAACCTGTGGGCCGTCGGCGATGGCACCACTCTTCACTACGCCGGCACGTATTTCTCGTCGCCGCGCCGCGTGCGCGTGCCGACCCCACTAAGCGGAATCGTCCCAGGAGGCTTGAACAACGTCGTCACGGTGGGAGACGCCGGAACCGTCCTGCGCTTGCTCAACAATGAATGGTCCTGTCCCGAGTCTCTGGGCAGTCTGCGACTCAACGACGCATGGGGACGCAGCACCGATGACTTCTGGGTTGTCGGAAGTGAGGGGACGCTGCTGCACTGGACCGGCCAGGCGTTTCAGGCCGCCGCGATTCCGGCGCTGGCTGGAGCCGAGCTGCGGGCGATTCAAGGCCGTACCGACAGCGGCGAAATCTGGGCGGTCGGCGATCGAGGAACGGTGCTGCACTACGATGGCAACGACTGGAAGCTTGTGGCGTTTCCCAGCAGCGAGACGTTGCACGGGGTATGGCCCATTCCCGACGGAGGCGCCTGGGTGGTGGGGAATCAAGGAATCGTCGGACGCATCGAAGGCACACAAGCCCGCTTGGTCGCCACAGGCGTGACCACACGGCTGCGAACGGTCTTTCAAGCCAGCCTTGTGGAAGCATGGGTAGCAGGCGATGGCGGTGTTCTACTGCGCTTTGACGGTCGCGCGTTCTCGACGGCACACAGCGGGACACAGCACGATCTGTACTCCCTGTGGGGCGCGGATAGCACCGACATCTGGGCTGTCGGATCCGCTGGCACGGTGCTGCGCTATAACGGCGTCTATTGGACCGCCTCTAGCTCCAGCCACTCGGCCCATACGCTGCTGGCCGTGGCCGGAACCTCGGGTCTCCAGCCGCAGAGCCCAGCCAGTGCCTACGCCGTCGGAGAACAAGGCACCGTACTCCGCTACAGCGGCGCCGATTGGGTAACCGATGCCCCATTTGGCCTCCTTGCGCCCCGCACCCTCCACGCCGTCACCGCCCCCAGCCCCACCGAAGTATGGCTCGCCGGATCCGGCGGGACCATCCTCAAATGGGACGGCGTGCGGGTGGTTGGGGGGGGGACGGGGACGGTGGTGGATTTGTTTGGGGTGTGGGCGGGCGGTGGGGTGGTGGTGGCGGTGGGAGCGGCGGGGGCGCTGGTACAAGGGAATGGCACGACGTGGACCGCGACGGCGTTGCCTGCTGCGGGGGGCAGGACGCTGCGGGCGCTGTGGGGAAGCTCGGCCACGGCGCTGTGGATCGTGGGAGACGGCGGAACCATCCTATTTTGGAATGGCGTGTCGGCAGTGTCTGCTCCGTCGGGGGTTGCGGACAATCTGCGCGCGATCTGGGGCGCCGGTACACAAGACATCTGGGCCGTTGGCGACAGTGGCCGCATTCTGCACTTCGATGGCTCGACGTGGTCCCTGCATGGCCAGGGCAGCAGCCTGACAGCAAAGGCTCTGCTCTCGCTGTCTGGGTCGAGCGCTGCGCAGATCTATGCTGTCGGCGAAAGCGGAACCATGCTGAGCTTTGATGGCTCGACCTGGACGCTGCTTGACAGTGGATCCATCGGCACGCTGACCGGCATCGCGGTGCTTCCCGATGGCGATGTCCTGGCCGTCGGCCAGGGGGCCACCATTCTGCGCAGCCGACAACAGAACAGGCAGTCGCAGTGACCATCGCGATCCATGAACGACAGTCATGGGCGCCTGCTGCGCTCCGTCGCCGTCTGCCGAGTCTGGCTTGCCAGGAGCCGCCGCTCGCTGCGAAGGCAACCAGGCATGGTGTGCGCGTGCTTGCACACATTCTTTGCCGATGCTCGACGGGAATGAGTCCGGCCGGTGGTCGCTCGCGGTTTCGCGCCGGCTCCCTGCGCGCTGGCTGCTGCGATGACGTTCAGCCAAAGTGAGTCATGCTGTTCAACTTTCATCTACGCGAGACCGACGCCATCGTTCCATGGGGCAGCCCGGACCGCCCCACGCTCAGTTGGTTTGGACTAAGCGACGGCTGGTACTGGATCGATGTCGACGGGCACGAGCTGTTTCGCGTGCATGCCGGCAGCCCGTTTGAGGGTCGGCCGTATGTCGACTATCAGGTCGTGCGGCTGTGGGAAGACGTGCTGGATCTCGTGCCCACAGCGCTTGAGCCCGTGCCAGCGGACATCGCAGCTTGGCTGCGCGATCCCGAGCGCTTCCTGGCGGCCGTGGCCAACGCCCAGGACGAAGCGCAGGAATACGACGACGAGACCTATGAAGCCTTTTGTGCAGGCCTTTCGTTCTGGCATGCGCGACGGCTCGACACCGGACACTTGGTCGACGCTCCGCGCCTGTGGCTGTGGCGCGATTCCGACGTCATGAACCTGGTCTTTCGCTCGCGCCCGCAGCGATGCGATGCACCGCCGCTCTGGCACAACGTATCGGGTGAGTGGAGCCTGCCCGTCGATGCCTTCATCGCCGAAGTGCGCGCCTTCGATCGCGCCTTTCTGTCAGCCATGGGTCAGCGGGTCGACGATCTACGACGGAGTGGCGGCCGCAGCGGAGTCGACATCGATCTGGATCACTTGCTTGACGAGCAAACGGATCGCGCGACCTGGCTGGATCAAGCGCTGGCTCGATCCAGAGACGTGGTGAGCGATTGGTCCGCCACGCGTCGCATGATATCGCGCTGGCTGGCCGCTCGGCTTCCTTGAGTCTTGCCAAGGCGCACGCCGAAGCGGCAAGGTTCGCAATGCAATGAGCGATTCTCGACACGTCATCCTGGTGACCGGGGCATCTCGCGGAATTGGCCTTGCGATTGTGAAGCGCTTCGCCCGACTGGGCTGGCGGGTGGCGGCTTGTGCGCGCTCGCCGGAGGTCGAGGAATCCGGGGCAGACGTGGCGCTGCGCTGCGATGTCAGCGATCCACAGCAGGTGGCTCGTACCGTCGCTGCCACGCACGAGCGGTTGGGTCGCATCGACGCCTTGGTCAACAACGCGGGACTCTCGGGCAGTAACTCTCTTTCGCCGGATGCAGCCCCCGAGCTGTCCGATCTTCTGTGGCACCAGATCCTCGCCACCAACCTGCACGGGACGTACTACTTTGCAAAGCACGTCCTGCCGATCTTGCCCGATGGCAGCGGTCGCATCGTGAACATCGCGTCGGTGTTGGCCTTGTTCGGTGTGCCCGATGCCACGGCGTACTGCGCGGCCAAGCACGCGGTGCTCGGCTTTACCCGCGCGCTGTCCAAGTACGCGGCGCCGCGCGGCATCACCGTCAACGCGATCTGCCCTGGCTGGACGCGTACGCAGATGGCAGAAGAGCGCATGGCAGCCCTGGGGCTGTCGCAGGAACAGCTACAAGCCGGCATTCCCCTCGGACAGATGGTCGAGCCCGAAGAGGTCGCGGCCTTGGTCGAGCTTCTGGTGATCTCAGAAGCC
Organism: Myxococcales bacterium; assembly: GCA_016794505.1. Taxonomy (GTDB): domain Bacteria; phylum Myxococcota_A; class Polyangia; order Palsa-1104; family JAEUJZ01; genus JAEUJZ01. The sequence continues at coordinate 16,743 of JAEUJZ010000139.1, read as the reverse complement.
GGTCGCAAGATCAGCGGTCAAGCCCTGACCATCGACGGGGGCAGCTTCTGCTAGCGGCGCGGCGCGGCGTCAAAGGCCGATCTGCGGCGGAGCGGCTCCGGTCGGCTGCCCACCGGCAACGATCTTGGCGACCGTGGCATACGACAGCAGCGCGGTGGGTGGCTCTAACAGATGAGCGACCTTCATAAATCGAATATATGTGTCGATATCTGAAAAGGCCGTTGTCAAGACGCGCTGCACCCCCGCCTGCACCCAGCGCTCGCCGTGACTGAGTGTGCGTCCCGACAGAATCGAGGCCCAGCCGCGATCTTCGAGCAGCGCCATTTGCCATGGAATCTGCAGCGCTTGCTCCAAGCGCTTCTGGAAATTATGCGAGAATCCGATCAGATTTTTATATTTCAATATATAATCATCAAACGTTCTTAATAAACAATCGACACTCAAGGCAGCGACGGTCATTCCTTGGCCATAGCGCGGATTCAAGCTGCACACCGCATCACCGAGCGCCACCAAGCCGTCTGGGAAGCCGTCGAGCCGGCCATAGCGGCGCCAGCGGTTCTGCGTGTTGCCATAGGTGAGGATGGCAGACGTCGGACGCCCCGCGGCAAGCAGGCGCTGCAGCTCGGGCGCGCAGTGATCGCGAAGCTGTTGCAGAAGCTCGGCGTGGCTCTGCGGCGCCTTGGGACGACCGTACGCGGCCGACGAGCACAGCAAGCGCCCCCCTGCGAAGCGCACCACGATGCCCATGCGTGGGCTTGTGGGCACGGCGGGCAGCGTCGCCATCACGATCCAGTCGTCGGGGATCTCGTGCGAGACCTCAAACCAGGCCGAGGAATAGACAACCCCCGCGTCGACGATCTGCTCAACGATGGGCTGGCGGCATTTTTCGGCGATCCAGCGATGCGACGGCGAGGCGCGGCCGGTGGCGTCCACGACCAGCTCGGCGCGCAGATCCTGGGTCTCGCTTGGACCGGAATAGCGCACGCCCTCGACGCGAGTGTCCCCCAGGAAGCCCTCGACGCGCGCCCCCTCGACGATCTGCAGGTTGGGACAGCTGCGCGCCTTGCGCAAAAGCAGCGACTCGACCTCGCCGCGCGTACACGGTCGAACAGGAATGCCCGAGCGCACTTTGGGCAGCCAGCGGCCCTCGTATGCGACGCGCGTGTGCAGGCACAGATCCCCTTCGGGCCGACCGGCCGCATCCATCCACGAAGGCAGCTCGGGGATCAGCGCCGACAGCCGCGAGAGCCCGCCCGCAAGCAAGATGTGCGCGTGCGCCCCGTGCGCGGTGTGTAGCCGAACCTCGTCGGATGAACTGTAGTGATCGCGCTCTAAAAGCACGACCTGATCGGCGCGCCGCGACAGCCCGACAGCCGCCGACAAGCCCGCGATTCCGCCCCCCAAGACCACGACACGCTGGATATGGCCACTGCTCGTCATCGCAAGATGCAAGCTTGGCACAAGACAGCCCGTTTGGGGGATGGACGACTACTGCTCTTTGCGACGGCCGGGCAGCCACTCGCGCTCGGGATCGACGCGCGTCTCAAGGAAGCGGGCTAGGCGGTGGAAATCGGATCCGGGCTGAATGAAGCGCACCTCGGTCTTCAGAGTCTGCTGGTTCACAAGATCAGCAAACGGGACGTAGTGCAGATCGAGCTGGCCGCGCACGCTGACCATGTAGCCGCTCAGGTTTTCCTCGACGAGCGCACGATAGGCGCCGATGCCAAGCTGACTGCCGAGCATGACGTCAAAGGCATGCGGCGGAGCGCAGCGCGACTCATAGCCAAGCTGCACACCTGTGAACTTCTTTTTACGACCGGTGCGCGCTTCATAGCGATCCGAGACGATGCGAGCGACCAGCTTGCCGAGATCCACCTTGCCCAGTGAGATGTGCCCGTGCTCGTCGCGCGTCGTCTGATCGAGTGCGTTTTCGGGCAGAAGCTCGGCCAAGCCTTCGGCCAAAACGACGGTGCCATAGTGCTTGTTGGTTCGGCTCTCGCGCACGGCCACGAGCTCAATGATGCGATCGGCCAGCTTGTGCAGATCGAGGCGGCCATTGTGGCCCAAGGACTCGCCGACATCTTCCGGCGCCACCACCAGGTTCGCTTCTCCGGCAATCGCCACACCGTACGACAGCCAGCCAGCTTTTCGGCCCATCGTCTCGACGATGTAATAGGCGCTGGTGGCGATGGCATCGGCGCGCAGGTTCTGAAGCTCCTTGGCCATGAAGTCGACGGCGGTAAAGAAGCCGAACGTAAAGTCGATCCCGCTGTAGTCGTTGTCGATGGTCTTGGGCACGTGGACGACCTGAACGCGCCGCGCATCAGCCGGAAGCTGCTTCTGATACTCAAAGATCAAGTTGGCGGTCTTCAGCGTGTCGTCGCCACCGATCGAAACCAGTGCGTCGATCTCTAAGTCGATCAGCGCGGAGTACACGTTGCGCAGGAGTGCCGTCTTTTTCGCGCTGCCTAGATCCGCCGCTGAATCGATGCCCTTGCCGGGATTGGCGCGCGAGGTGCCGATCAGGATTCCGCGACTGTTGCGCAGCCCGCGCAGGTCCTTTTCCGTGAAGATGCGATAGTGCGTGTCCGGCAGCAGGCGATGCGTGACCGGGTGATAGTCCTGCAGGTTCGAATAGCCGTGGAAGAAGCCGATGACCTGACGATGGTCTTCCAAGAACGAGACGGCCGCGGCACCAATCACCGCGTTGGCTGCGGGCGCTGGCCCACCCGCGAAGATGATGCCAACTCGGCGAATGTGTTCTCCCTTTTTCATAGAAGGAGTTTCGCCAAGCCAGCGCCAAAGGCAACGGCCAAAGATGCGCGACGGCCCCGCGCTCGTCGCCCGAGTCAGCGCGACTGCGCGAGTCAGCGCGGGTCTTTGCGGTCTTTCTTGAGGAGCGGCCACAGAAGGGTCACGCCCCCGCCAACGATGAGCGCACCGCCCACCGCGGTCAGCGCAGCACCGGGAGCCAGCGTGCCATACTGCCGTCGACAAGGCATGGCATCGGACGGAGCAGGCGCCGCGCAGCTACCGTTTGCAGCCAACGCCGACACGCCAAAGCCGAGAACGACGGCACCGACTGCAATGCCGGCTGCACCAACGCCAATCATGATCAGGCGACGACGCGACCGATCTTGCTCTTGCCGCTTTTGTTCCGCTTGTCGCGCCAACTCTTCGGCACTGGGCCCTGACTCCTGCTTGTTGAGCACGGCTAGCAGCGAGGTGGTCTCGTCGCTCTTGACCTCTGCTTGTTGCGAATACGGCTGGTACCCTTCGCGCGCCACACGGACTTCATACGAACCCGCCCAGACTTTGCGAGAAAGCGGCGTCATGCCCAGCACGCGCGATCCGATCCGCACCTCGCTTCCGACTGGCTCGGACGTCACCGACAAGGTACCGCGAGCTCGCCCGCCCCCTGTGGCCAGCACCTGCGCAATCGACTCGACGAGCTTGGCTGCGATCTGTTCGGTAACACAGCCAGGACAGCTGGCGCTGGCGCTTGCCGCAACATCTTCGACCGGCATGTCTTGCAGCGAGACATCCACGCGTACGCTGCGCTCTTCGCGCACAACGACGGCCCGCAGCGCCAGATCGACGCCGTAGCGCGTCGCCAGCACTTTCAGACACGCGTCAGACACGGTGTCGCTGCCACGACAGGCCGGCTCATCTTGGGCGTATGCCAGCGCCAAGCCGCGACCCAAAAGGACATAGTTTTCGCGCTTGAGCGCCGCGGCCGCAGCCTGGGTCAACGGGTCCAGCAGCGAATCCACCAGCAAGTGCGCTGCGCCCGATGCGGCCGCCGTGGGCGACGATGAGCTTGCCGGACTCGCCGCGGGACCAGGCGGTGGATCGGGCTCTTCACCGGCCGGCTTCGGTTCGACTTCTGGCGACGGCGCAGGTGCAGTCGAGCCTGCGAGGTTTGCGAGACCTTGATAGGAATCGATGTACAGCACGGCAGCGGGCAGCGTTGCCACCCCGACCTCGACGCCCTCTTTGAAGCGAAGCTCAGACAGACGCGCCGTGCGCACATTGACCTCGGTCTGAGCGCGCCACTTCCCCAAGCTGACCGCTACGCTGTGGCGTCCCGTCTTGACCAAAAGTGCGGCGGGAAGCGGCGTGACACCAACCAGGCGACCGTCTAGCTCAACGAAGGATCCTCGGGGCGCACCGACGCTGACTTCACCGGCCGGGACCAAGGGCAGGCTCTGCAAGCTGGCCTCGGCAGCCCCTCGCTCGGGCGCCTTGGCATCGATGCTGGGATCGGCCAAAAAGCGCCGCAGCAGATCCTGTGCTTCGACGGACTTCTCTTCCGCCACGGCCAACGAAGCAAGCCCCAGAAGCAGCCGCGGACTCGGCTGGCTGTGATAGGCCTGCGATAGAACCTGATGGGCGGTCGCAAAGTCTTTGCCTTCGACCGCTGTCTTGGCTTGCGCCAAGGCCGCATCGATCTGGGCCTGCGCACGCGATCGCTCGCTGCGACTGCGTGACTCACTGCGCGCTTCGACACGCGGGATGCGCAGTCCCCAAAGCGCAAGACACGCAGCGAGCGCCAGCCAAGCGACAGCACCCGACGGGCCTCGCGGCCAGGGAGTGCGCCATCGCGGTGGCCGCAAGCGCGCCGAGTTCCGCAACAAACGGCAAGACAAACAATGAAGGTCCGGTGCCCTGGGCATGGTATCTGCGCGCAAGACGCGAAGCAGCGCAGATAAGTATCGCACGCAGGACCCCCGCTTGAAAACATCGCGTCGGCACAAGCTTTTCCTTGATAATGGCCAGCGGCATGAAGACGGCAGGTAATTCTCCCACGGGCGGTAGCACGCGAACGGCCAGGCGCCGACGAGCCACCGCACCGTCTCGCACATCAACACGCCGCGAAGCCAAGCCACGCAAAGGCCGCGTCTCGGTTACCGCGATCACAGGCGCGGCTCACCAAGCCGCAAGCGACACGGCCAGCGAAAGCCGATTCCTGCGGGCCTGCCGCGGCCTGCCCGTCGACTGTGTCCCGATTTGGCTGATGCGCCAAGCCGGGCGCTATCTGCCGGAATACCAAGCCACGCGAGCCAAAGCGGGCGACTTCCTGTCGCTGTGCCGAACGCCCGAGCTAGCCTGCGAGGTCACGCTGCAGCCGATCGCGCGCCTGGGCGTCGACGCTGCGATCCTGTTTTCTGACATCTTGGTGCCGCTGCCCGGCATGGGCCTGTCGCTGGCCTTCACCGAAGAAGGCCCACGACTTGATCCAGTGCGCACGGCTGCTGACATCGCCCGCCTGCGCGTTGCCACGCACGAAGACTATCCCTTTGTGCCCGAGGCGGTCCGGCTCTGTCGACGGGGCTTGCCGGCCAATGTTCCGCTGATCGGCTTTGCCGGGGCGCCGTTCACGCTCATGTCCTATGCCGTCGAAGGTCACACCAGCAAGCAGTTCACGCAGACGAAGCGCTTGCTATTTGCTGCCCCTGAAGCGGCGCACCAGCTGCTGGACAAGCTGACCCAGACCGTCATCACGTACCTGCAAGCACAAGTCGAAGCAGGAGCCCAAGCGCTGCAGATCTTTGACTCGTGGGTGGGTGTGCTTGGCCCTGAAGATTTCGCGACCTACGCGGCGCCGTATGTGCGTCGGATCCTGGACGCGCTGCGCCCAAGCGGCGTGCCGCTCATTTATTTCGCGCACGGTGGCTGCGCTTTGTACCCGCAGGTCGGTCAGCTTCCTGCGGACGTATTTGGGGTCGATTGGCGCCTGCCGATCGATGCAGCGCGTGTGCAGCTAGGCCTTGCGCGTGCGCGCTCACGCCGCGGCCCCAAGGCTGCCAAGGTCACCGCGAAAGCGATCCAAGGCAACCTCGATCCGATCGCGCTTCTGGCCCCGGTTCCCGAAATCGAGCGACGCGTCACCGACATCCTGCGGCGCGCTCCTCGTCGCGGCTTCATCTTCAACCTCGGTCACGGCATCGTCCCCGAGACGCCTGTGGCACACGCGCAGGCCTTGATCGAAATGGTGCATCGCCTATCGGCTCGGAGTCGGCGCGGATGACTCGGGTCGTCGTCATCGGCGCTGGCGCAGCAGGCCTAAGCTGTGGTCTGTCCTTGCTCGATGCGTATCGCGCACGCGGTGGGACGATTCAGCAAAGTGGCTCGGCAGCCATGGCAACCGATGGCAGCGCGCACGGCGTGTCCCTGTGTGTCCTTGAAGCGCGAGATCAGATCGGCGGACGGGTTTTCAGCGAACGCCATGGCAGCTTTGTCGTCGAGACCGGCGCTGCCACCGTGCAAGAGACAGCGCCCGGCCTGCGCGAGCTTTTTGAGCGCTTGCAGTTGCAAGATGAGCAGGTCTATTCCGATGACCGAGCCAAGCGTCGCTATGTGTATCGAGCCGGTCGCCTGCGCCGCTTGCCGATGAAGCCTCCCGAAATCCTAAGCAGCGACGCGCTATCGATTCCGGCCCGCGCTCGCTTGCTGGCCGAGCCGCTGGTTCCACCGCGCGCACACACCTTGACGGATGAGAGCGTGCAGAGCTTTTTCGAGCGCCGCTTGGGTCGCCGTGTCACCAACGAGATCGTCGAGCCCGCGCTGGCTGGGATCTATGCCGGTGACATTGCCGAGCTATCTATGCCGAGTGCCCTGCCCCGCTTGTGGCAGATGGAACGCGAGCACGGCAGCTTGCTCAAAGCGCTGCGTCACAGCCAAGCCACAAACAAGGGAACGCCGACTGCGCCGCGCTTGTGCGGACTGCGCGGAGGACTCGGCCGACTGATGCAGGCGATGGGACGCGCCATCGATTCACAAGGGGGCCGCGTGCGTCCGCTGTCCGCTGTCCGATCGATCCGCGTAGCAGATCCTGGCAGCGGTCGTTATTGCATGGAGCTGGCAGAGACCAGCCTGGTTGCCGATGAGCTGATCCTCGCAGTCCCTCCGCCTGAGGCCGCGCGGCTACTGGCCGACTTGGATCCACAGCTTTCGACGGTATACCGCAGTATCGGCATGGCGCCGATCGTCGCCATTTCGCTGGGCTGGCCACGCGAGCAAGTGCCACATCCCTTGGATGGCTTTGGTTTCTTGGTTCCGCGGATCGAGCGCATGCGCGATGGGCTGCGTCTGCTCGGCGCGCTGTTTATGACCAGCGCCCTGCCCGACTTTGAACAAGCGCCCAAAGGCCAAGTGGTCATCCGCGCCATGTACGGTGGCGCACACGATCCCGAAGTCGAGCGCATGGCCGACGGTGAACTGCTAGAGCAGGTGCAGCGCGATCTGCGCACGACGCTGGGCATCTGGAATGAACCGCGATTCATTCATATCCAGCGCTGGCCGCAGGCCATCGAACAGTATCGCTTGGGGCATGCCGCCCGCGTCGCCGAGATCGAAGTGCGCCTGCGTGCGCTGGGCCACCTGCACGCAACGGGCGCGGCGCTTTACGGGGTCAGCGTGCCCGATGTGCTGCGCAACGGTCGTGAGCTCGGCCAACGCATCGCGGATGCCTTGCCGCTCTCATAGCCGCACGCCAGACGGCCCGGCGCGACTTGTGACGCCGTCGGCGCGGTGAACGTCACCCGCAACGACGACACACCTGATAAGATCGTTCGGTCTTATTCATTTTGATGTCTGTCGTTCGTGCCTATGGACCGTGCCGAGGAATGGGGCCGCGCGTGCGGCCAAGTGCGCTGTGGTTTGCGTGCGGCCTTCTGATCGCTATTTGTTTCGCCGCGCCATCAATCCAGGCACGCAGCGAGCGCAAGCGCCAAAGCGAAGACGATGTGGCCGCTGAACAGCTGCAGCGGGGCAAGGCCGCTCTCACAGCCGGTGATCTTGCGACAGCCCAGGCGACCCTCACCAGCGCCTATCGCAGTGCCCCAGGGCCGCTCGCTCTGTTTCTGCTGGGCCGCTTGGCGGTGGCAGAGAAACGCGCACTCGATGCATATGACTTGATGCGGCGATTCTTGGCCGATCCCGAGCTCGACACCGTCGATCCGGCGACGGCAGAAAAGACCAGCAGAGCTCCGCCGACACCGCTTGCTGCCGAGATCAAAGAAGCGGAAGGCATCGTGGCCCAAGCCCCGCCTGCCTTCGCCAGCCTGAGCATCCGCGGCGAACGCGGCACCTTGGTTTTTGTTGACGGTCGTCTCGTCGGCAGCCTGCCCCTGCCCTTGCCGCTTGCCATATCGCCGAGCGATCACAAGATCGCGCTGTCCCGCGGCAACCAACGCATCGAAGATCAGGTGCAGATTCCGGCCGGTCGATCGGGAGAGCTGCGCAGCGACATCAACAGCCGCGCCTTGGTGCTGAGCATCTTGCCGGGCGTGCTGATCTTGGAAGACCTCCACGACATGCCCGAGGCGCTGCGCCAGCGCTTACTGCGCGGCATCGAGCGAGCGCTGCTCGACCGTCGTCTGTCTCCGCTTTCCCGCGAATTCGCCCTGTCCCTAGCGCAGACGCCGCAGCTTGCCGGCTGCCTTTTGGAAAACCGCTGTCAGGTCGAGCTAGCGCGCAAGGTCGAAGCAGAAGCTGTGCTGAGCGTCCGCGCCAACCCCAGCCCATCGGGGCTAAACCTGCGCGTCGGCTTCGTCGATTTGCATGTGGGTGAAGAAGCCAGCGCCGACGAGCAGAGCTGCCCAAGCTGCTCACCGGAACAGCTCGGCGCTTCGCTGGTCGATTTGGTCAGCCGCGTGTACGAAAGCGGCCACGGTCGCACCCGCGCCACGCTGTCGATCACGTCAGATCCCGACGGGGCAGAGGTCTTGCTCGACAACAAGACCTTGGGCACCGCGCCGCTTACCAAAACAATATTTAGCGGCCGTCACCAGCTGACCGTGCGCAAAGACAGCTATCAGTCCGAGAGCCGCGACGTCATCTTGCGCGACAACGAACAGCGCCGCATCGACGTCGTCTTGCAGCAGCCCGAGCCTGCCCCTGCACCGCTTCTGCCGCCTCTTGAAAGTCGGCGCATGCCGCGCCCCGCTTGGCGGATTGCGCTTGGCTCGGTGCTCATCGCAGGAGGTGCATTGACCATGGCGTTCGGCTTGGGCGCCGGCATCATCCACAACCAGTGCATCCAGCCCACCAGTGTCTCGGGCGCAGAGTGTCGCGACAAATACAGCACGCAAGGTCTCGCCGCCCTTCTGCTTGGAAGCGGCTTCTTGGTGACCGCAGGTGGCGTCGTGCTGGTCACTCTGCCAGGGCCCAAGCGGCTCGTTCCATCGACGCAATAGCACGCGCGGTCTGCCTCGCCGCCATGCCGCTTTCGTGGCTCGCTTCGTTGCCTTGCTTCGTTGCCTCGCTTCGTTGCCTCGCTTCGTTGCCTCGCTTCGTTGCCTCGCTTACTTGCCTCGCTTATTTGCATAGGGGGTCCGTCATGCAGATGCGTTTCTTACTGTCGTTGGGGCTGCTTCTGAGCCTTAGCTGCGATGCGCTGTTCGGTGGTTTTTCACAACCCAACCCCAAAAATTGCGTGCGCAACCCCAGTCTGTGCGAAAGCGGCGAGGTCTGCGACAGCCTGACTGAAAAGTGCGTGAAGATCAGCCCAGACGCTGACTTCTTTGCCGTGCCGACCTCGACGCACACAACCGAAGCCAGTCACGTGCTTTCGGGCAACTTCGACGGCGATATGTATCCCGATGTGCTGTTGGTTGGCCAGGGCAGCACGACCGTTCTTTACAACGTCGGAACCAGCCTGGAGTCGCGACGGGAGCTGAAGACCAAGAGCCAGCCCGGCGCGTTCATGGCGCTCTCTACGCGCATCGACTTCGACGGCCTCGACGATCTCGCGATCGTGACCGAGGGCGACATGGGTGGCGGCGGAACCATCGAGCTCTGTTCCGCCCGCGGCGCCAACATGAGCGAGCCATTTGCCTGCAACCCGCCAGCCGATCTGAAGTTCGTCCCCAAGGCGGCTGTGATCGTCGATATCTTGAGCGCGCCATTCCCCGAGCTAGTCGCCCTCGACATGGCCGGCGATATTAGAGTCTGCCAGGTCCGCAATCTGCAGGAAGGCGTCGGGGATTGCGATCCGATCATGCCCATCGGCCGCACCGCGATCAGTAGTGCCCAGATGGTTGTGCTGGATGATGTAAATGGGGACGCTATAAACCAATACAACGACGTCACTACGGAGGTAGTACATGGCGTCAGAAAGACAGACAACAGCAGTTGGGTACGTGCATATAGCGACGGTATGTGGGGCGGATTGTTTGGCGCAGATCCAGCGACATAAGGATACCATCATTGCTTACTGCCGCGATTCGCGGATATCATTAACGCATATGATTGTCGACATTGGGGGGCGGCAGGGGCGAGGGCGGGCGCTCGATCTGCTGGTCATGGAACGGGCCGCCGTGCTCGTCGTGCCGAGCCTGGCGCAGCTTGCGCGGAAGACGGCGGAGCTTGCGCCGATTTTGGTGCACTACTTCAGCGCTCCGTCGGGCATCGCGGACTTGATCGCCGTCGGAGAGGGCATCGACACGCGCACGAAGCAAGGGCGCATGGCGATCGATCTTGTGTGCTGCGTGGCCCGATTCGAGGCAGGGAGCGTCTACCATGCGTAAGCCCATGCCAGCGACGGCAGGAACGATGCCGCGACGGCTGCGCGCAGTCGGTTACGTGCGCGTCAGCACCGATCAGCAAGCGCAGGAGGGCGTGAGCCTCGACGCGCAGCAGGTTCGCATTCGTGCGCACTGCGTCAGTCAGGATCTCGAACTCGTGGACATCATCGTCGACGATGGCTACTCGGCGAAGTCGCTGGAGCGGCCCGGCATCAAGCGGGCGCTGGACCTGCTGACGGCGAAGAAGGCGGACGCGATCGTCGTCGTGAAGCTGGACCGTCTGACGCGCAGCGTGAAGGATCTTGGAACGCTGCTCGATGGCTACTTCCGCGAGGGCTTGCCGTGGTCGTTGCTGTCGGTGAGTGACTCGATCGACACACGATCGGCGGGCGGGAAGCTGCTGCTAAACGTGCTGATGTCCGTCGCGCAGTGGGAACGCGAGGCCATCAGCGAGCGCACACAGGAGGCGATGAACGAACTCAAGCGCCGCGGCATCCGCACCGGCGGAGCGGCCTACGGCTGGCAGTGGTCAAAGGAGCCCGACGCGACGGGACGCAAGCGGTTGATCCCGCATCCGCAGGAACAGGCCGCCGTGCGTCGGATCTGCGACTTGCACCGTCAGGGCCTCGGCATTCGCACGATCGCGCTGACGCTCGATCGCGAGGGCATCCCGGCGCGCAAGTCGCGCACGTGGGAACCGCAGCGCCCGTCGATCTACCGCATCCTTGAACGCGAGGGCCTGATCACGCTGCCCCGTCGCCCACCCGACGACGGAGAGACGGAGAAGCGCGGCAAGCGCAAGATCACGCGCGACAAGCCCACCGCGATCGAGCGCGCCCACGCCCTGCGCGCCGACGGGCTGAGCCTGCGCAAGATCGCCGCGCAGCTACAAAAAGAACGCATCCTGCCCGCCCGCTGCGACGTGTGGCACGCGGCGAGCATCCTTGACCTGCTGCGGCAGCCGGTGCCCAGCAGCGTCGAAAACTAAGCCCGCCTCGCCCATCGTCCCGTTCGCTCTCCCTCGCTCCGACTCCCTCGCGGCCCGACTCTCCCGCCATTCCTCAGCCATCGCTGATGCAGGTGCCCGGCAGTCTCAGCACTGGCCGGGCTGACGCCTTGTTCTTCCTGCTGAGTGCTCCCCATTGCAACGAATTCGCTACAACGGCGCCGGTTCATGGCAGGCGTCCGCACATGTAGCCAAGACATGCTCAGCCATCGCTGTACAGCTCAGCTTGACCCGAACCTGCGCCCGTTGTACGCCTGCCGGCGTTAGCGATCGAGACGATCCCTTCGATCCCATTGGCCATATTGAATCGGACGCAATTAATCTACTATCCTTATAGTGTCATCTTTGCTATGAATATTGGCTGGTCTGTTCTTTAATGTATCTTCCCTGAGTTGGTTCGAACTATTATCCCGATTGGCGGGAGCATTGTTTTGTTGAATCTTTGCCTTATCGCCACACATGTGATTTATCTGAGTCGAACCCGTGACATTATAGTAATAAATAATCTTCCCGTCAGGTTGTATCTCGTATTCTTTGATGCTCTTCTCAATCTTCTGCACGGAATCAACTCTATTTTTTGTCAAAATAGAATGTTGCCTACGGGAGGCGTGCTGTTTTAGTGCATCGACAAGATTTGATGTAACATCTTCGAAACCATACCGTTTACCGCGATATATACTTATGGAGCTTTCATGCTCCAGCTGAGTGACAGTTTCATGAACCAAAGTATTTTTGTCGGGCGCAAAAATCTGAAATATCGCAAATCCACTCATCGAGACGTATCCGATCGGTAGACCTGCAAATTTTCTAATCGCTGACTTTAGGTCTTCGCTCTCGGCCTGATATCCAGCAGTCATTTTCCTAAGGTCAACATAAACTTCATAAGAAGCTTCACTTGGAAGTGGTGCCCTAAATGGCCCAGAAGCCAGCAAATCCGCGAGAACTCGCCGAGTCAGCTTGTGCTCCAATTCCATTAGCTGAGTCTTACTTAATTCTTTATGCTCGTTTGGGGTGTCTATTGACGCAGCCTTTATTGATAGGCTGCGCAATGTGATCGGTATACGCATAGCGGGCACGGCACATGCACCAGTGAAGACACAGGAAACAACGACTGCCAAGAGAAAGCCTTGTGCTGTCATGGGCATCACCTAGTGTTGTTCTGATTGATAATCGCAGCGCCAGTTTTCAGCGAATTGATTTGCACGTTGCCGTTAATATGATATTTGTGTGTATTTTCCTCATGGCCACGTCCTGGTATAATGGGACGTGGCCGTGGTTTACCTCCCTGCGCTATGTCACCACTACTCGGAGCGGTTGCAATTTTGCTCAGTACGCTTGACGGCCTCTCTCCGTGAACGATCGCCGACTCCGAGCGGACAGCCATTGTTTCAATATCCGAGTATGGATGTTTTTGTCTGTCGTTTTGATTGTTATCTTTAATCAAAATCATCACAGGCAAAACAGAAAAAACCAATAAAATGGCACATACTGTCAGCAGTCCCACTCGGCTTGTTTGTCTTCCTATTGTTGCTGACCTATTGATGTATTGGTTTATGTTTTTCAGTAGGGATTCTTTATTATATTCAATTGATAGCAAAATGTTGACTTTCTCTGTCCTAGACATACCCGATGATGTTTGTCGATAGATGTTTGGGTAGTAGTCTATCAAGAATTCAGAAAGCTCTACGTCGGAGATTATCTTTCTGTCTATGAGTTTCCTCAGACTGGCATTATCCATCTTAAGCCCTCCATCGTGGACAGGGTCGGCCTCTGTATGGAACGGTGCTACCTACTGCGGTGACTCAGTGCAACTATCTGGGCTCTATACGAGAAAATTTTCCAGATTCTGACAGGATTCTCCAGTACTTAGCAAATTGAGTCAAGTGACAGGTAGTGGGAGGAAGGAGTTAGGTGTAGTTGATTGGAACTGTCTTTCAGCTGTACTTCTGCCGCATGCTGAGCAAATAGCCGACACCAACGAGGCTGCCCGTTGAGCATAGCCCACGGTGGTCCGGGGGGGGGCGCAGTGCTACATACTGTAGTCGAGTCGCTGCCAGTCGCCCCCCGTGACTCAGCGACTTTGCACTGAAACTACATCAGCAGATTTGACATCAGACAGTACCCTCACGTACTCTTACAGAAAGAGAGGAGCTTTGGATGAGCTTTGCATACACTCGAAATTCTATGCGTAAATTGCTCAGGATGATACTCACGAATGATACAGATATTGATGCCTTTCTTACTGACTTTTTCCCGATGACCAAAAGTCGATGTTCTAATGGAATGGATACCGAACAGAAACTCACCTTATTGTTGGAGATAAATGCAACGGCGATTATTCTTCAGAGATTAGTTGAGTATGATTCAGTGCGGACGAATCAAAATCTAGGGATTTTGATTGTCGACAAATTACAAAACAGTACCCTGGCCGATCAAATTCCTCCAATAGCTGCACAGAAAATCGCTGATTACCCATATGACGCATTTAAGGATAGCTTCCGTGATATTGTAGCGCCGAAGCGAGTTCTTGGTTCGAACCGGGTACTGAACTTGGTATTTGGCAATATTGCCACTATTCGTTCGAGTACTGTGGTACTGCCAATTAATCAAGACTTTGATTTTATGCAACGAGGTCCGAGGAGCGTTCTGGCTGCATTCAATTCAGTTCGTATAGAGAAGCGGAATTTTTACGATGTATTGGAGGAACTTTGGCCACGAAGACTTCGGCCCTCAAACGCCGGAATCGGTCATACTCATTACATCAAGCTGCCGGAAAATTCTAACAACCTACAAGGCGTGATTCTTGCTGTCACCACGAGAAATCTGAGCACACACGAACAACATTACGGGAGATATGTTAATACACCCATTGAAGGGATCGATTATGTGATCGATAGGGTTCTTGATTGTGCGTGCGAGAATAATTGCCAGACCATCGCTATTCCGCTAATTGGGTCTGGGTATGCGAATGTTCGAGCCTCTTTCCTTGTTAAAGAAGCAGCCCCATATATGCAGAAAGCGATTCTAATGCTGATGATTGATAAATTAGAGTCGCACTTGGCTGGCACCGGGACAACGCTGGAACGAGCGATTGCTGTCATCTACTCAGCTCAGGCTCAAAGCAGGGAAGAACACGATTTGTGGGAGTTTTCAGTTAAGGCGCTTAAGTTAAGTCGGGATAGACGGGAGAGTCTCATTGGCCAATTCATTGAAAAAATTTCTCAATTAGTGTAGGGAGATCATTCGCATAGTTGACATCGGCGGGATTCTTGACTGTTCGGTCTCGGCATACTCGCCCAAATGAACGTTTGTCTGCTCATACGTCGGTGACTATCAGGCACTCTGATATGGGGTACGACGGGTGAGGTCGGGCCTTACTGAACAACCCGCTGCTGCGTTAGATCGTAGCCGTACCCCAAATTTCGAAAATACGCCCCCTCGGTGACCAGTCGTGGGACAGCAGATTGACGGGCGAGGGCTCAGACTCCGGTGGCAATGTCCGCTCCGCCTCTCAGCACAGCAACCGAGGGATAGCGGGCAGCGATGCAGGGGCCTACCTGCGCGGCGGGCGCTAGCCTTTGCGCTGCTGGACTCGTGTGAATAGGTTGAGGGCGGCCAGCAGGATCTCCTGCCCCGAAGCGCTCGGCGATCCAGCCTTGCTGGGACTTGGCGGGGCCGGGGCACGGAGGGGTTGGGGGTCGGCGGGCTTGGGGATCGGCGCGACGGGCCGGACGCGCTGCAGCTCGGTGATGCGGCGTTCCTGGTCGGCGATCTGCTGTTGAAGGGCCATCACGATCCGCAACAGGATCCGACTGGCGGGGCTGATCTGTCGGATGAAGCGGGGGGCTGACAGCATCTCGAGCAGCTCTGCGACATGTTCGGCCTGCCGGCTCGTGGGCCAGCCGTCGAAGTCCGACGGGAGCGTGGCGATTTCTACGGGGGGCCGAAACCTGACCATTAGCGGGCCGCCCTGGGGAAATTCCCCGTCGCTGAGCGTGTAGAAGCGAACACGGACAGGCGGGCCGGGTTCGATCGCTGTCTCATGCCCGATGGGCAAGGGCCGCTTGCTCGTCGGGCGAAAGCGGAGCTTGCCGCGGGAGTAGTTCCAGTGGGTGCAGCCCGCTCGGCGAGCCGTCTTCCACAGCACCTCCCACGAGCGAATGATCTTTTGGGCCATGCGCCGTCCCTCAGCTTATCGCGATCGGTTGCGATCTGCGCCCTTAATCGTGAAGTAGAGGGGGCCTATCTGGGAAGAGGGCGACCGATCGCGCGTTTGCGGGCGGATAGCCTCGCAATACGTGCTGACGCGAACAAACTAGCGCGGATCATGATGTCGGCCCAACGAAAATTCTTACGCTACATAAATTAGAAATAAGAAGAACAGCGACTGAGCGTTGCTTGTTTCCATAAAATAAGGAAAAATAAGGAATGAGAACCAAACTTCACGATCCTTATCGTGTGCTTGAATAAGGCATAAGGAACCGAATAAGGTTTGGTTGGTGACTTCCGAGCCTGCTCGCCAGGATATGCAGTCCTAGCGAACAGGCACCTTTGAAGGAATTTTGCCGCTCGCTTCCGCGATGGGCAGCCCAGGCCCCAACGATGCAAGCCGGAGGCAATGTAGGCAAGGCGCTTGCCGCAGTTTCCGACGAGGGTTCCGGCCGCTGCGGGGGCGATGGCCGCGTACTATCTGCCGTCTAGGTAAGGCGGCACGGAGGCCCTATCCGCGGAAACTGCAAGGTTATCGAGGAGTTATGGCCACGACCGCTTCAAAGTAATATTCTATCCAAACAGAATATTTAGCTAAATCGCTCATCATTTCACGAGGCTATGTTGGCCCTAAGATTTACCGAAAAAACGCCTGTTGCCGGTTCTCGACGGATGGCTGTTGAGAGGATGCGGAAGCATCCCTCCCAATCTAAGAACCTTAATCGCGCGAAAGAAAAATAGCGTTCCGTAGCGGATGCGCGGGAGAAATTGGCCTCTTCTCGCAGACATAGCGAGGCTACTTGCCTCCGCGATAGGGCCACGCGAGCATGGACAATAGGTCGGCGATAAGGGGCGGCGTACCTTGGTCCCGACGCTGGGCGAGGTCGAAACAGGCACCATGCTAATTGACGTACTGACAGGCTTGCTGCGGCGGACGTGGGGATTTCTCCAGTCGGGCTGGGCTTGGGTCGTGCGTAGGCTGCGGGCGGTGGCCGACGA
>JAEUJZ010000135.1 GCA_016794505.1 Myxococcales bacterium | reverse complement strand
TTCGCTTCTTCAACCGTGATCACGCCTTCCTTGCCCACTTTTTCCATCGCGTCAGCGATCAGCTTCCCGATCACTTCATCGCCGTTCGCGCTGATCGTGCCCACCTGCGCGATCTCTTTGTGGCCCTTGGTCGGCTTCGACTGGCCCCGCAGGTTCTCGACGATCTTGGTGACCGCGGCGTCGACCCCGCGCTTGATCTCCATCGGGTTGTGACCCGCGGTGACCATCTTGACGCCCTCGCGGAAGATGGCCTGGGCCAAGACCGTCGCGGTCGTCGTGCCGTCGCCAGCCACGTCCGAGGTCTTGGAAGCGACTTCCTTGACCATCTGGGCGCCCATGTTGGCGAACTTGTCTTCGACTTCGACTTCCTTGGCGACGGTCACACCGTCCTTGGTCACCGTCGGCGATCCCCAAGACTTCTCGATGACGACGTTACGGCCGCGCGGTCCCAGCGTGACCTTGACGGCATCAGCGAGCGTGTTGACACCAACCAGGAGGCGCGCTCGTGCGGCCTCGTCGAACATGATTTCCTTGGCACCCATTGCTTAGCTTCCTCCAGAGAGTGAGCGGTGAGATTAGGTTGTGGCTTGTTGCTGGGAACTAGCCTTCGATGACGGCGAGGATCTCGTCCTCGCGCAGGATCAACTGCTCGACTCCGTCGATCTTCACTTCCGAGCCAGAGTACTTGCCGAACATCACGCGGTCGCCGACTTTGACGTCGAGGCTGCGGTGTTGGCCGTTGTCGAGCAGCTTGCCCGTACCGACGGCGATGACCTCGCCCTGAATCGGCTTCTCCTTGGCCGCCTCGGGGATGATGATGCCGCCCTTGGTCACTTCCTCTTCGGGCAAGCGCTTCACAATGATGCGGTCGTGGAGGGGACGGAGCTTGGTACCTTTCATCGAACAACTCTCCTTTCGTCGAATCGGGTCGCTAGAAGGGGCACATCGGCTCCTGCTCTGGCGAACCTAGGGGGGGTCAGGGGGAACCAGTGCGAACGAGCCGACGTGCGTTTTGATGGGAAAGAGCGTGTTGGCACTCACCCCTGGTGAGTGCTAGCGCGGCGTAGTTTAAGAACTGCTTTTTACGGCGCAAGTGGGAAAGTGGGGCGTGTGGGGTCGATGGCTGGCTCCGCGGCCGGCAAGCGAGCGGGGGCCTAGGGCGTGAAGATCTCGACGACATCCGAAAAGGTGAAGCCCGCTTGTGGGCCGCCGAGCAGCGTATACAGCGACGGGCTGAGCGCCACGGCGGCTAAGCCATGGCGGGGGGTTGGCAAGCGCGCCTGCACGGTCCACAGCGCCCGATCCCAGTCATAGGCCTCGTTCTCGCCAAAGGTGTTCGGTGGGCCGCGATCGAGGGCTTCGCCTCCGACGACATAGCAGCGTCGATCCAGAGTGGCCGCGGCCAGCCCGCCGCGCGCCGTGGGCAGGTCCGGCGCCATCGTCCAGCGATCGCGATCGGCCTCATAGATCTGCGCCGTTCGCAGGTTGACTGAAGCCCGCCCTCCGACGACCAGCATGCGGACGCCATCCGCACACGAGGCAAGATGTTCCCGCGCGAGCGGCATCGCGGCCTGTACCTGCCAGGTGTCTGCTGCCGGATCGTACGACCACAGCGCCGACAGCACCTGCCCTAAGCCGGCTCCACCGACCACGTAGATGCGCGAACCAAGAGCCTGTGCGGTGGCCGCCCCGCGGGCCAGTGGCTGATCGCGCAGGCGGCTCCAGGTTGCACGCGTTGGATCCAAGCGCAGCGTGATCGCGCTGGGCGCAAACGACAGATCGGTATAGCCACCCAAGACATAGATCTGTTGCTGAAAGACCGCGACGGCCAGGTGATGCGTCGGTGCCTCTGCGGGCAGATCGGGGCCGCGACTCCAGGTGCTGCGGACGGGGTCATAGATCTCGACGCGATGCGTGCCGCCGCCAGCAACGAGCCCACCGAGCAGATAGATGCGCTCACCGACGGGAACTGCCGCCACCTCGGTCAGCGCCTGTGGCGCCCGCTCGCCCGGCAGATAGGGTCCCGAAAAGCCCATATCGAGCACGGGACGTGGACTCTGCATGGGTTGTGTGCCCTCGCTGCAGGCCAGGAGCAGCGCAGCCCCCAGGCAAAGCCCAGCCGAGCCCCGAATGCCCTGCCGTCGCGCTCGGCGTGCGGCCTGCGGCTCCAGCCCTTCCTGCTTCCTCGATCGACCCTGCCGGCTCTGCGGCCCGCGAACGAACATCGTGAACATGGACAATCGCCTATCACACACAGGGCCCGCCCTGACAGCTTCCACCCTGGCAATCTGCAAGCCCAACCACTCCGGTGAACAGGCCCCTCCACCCCGGTGGGATGACGATATGGACGGGCATGGCCAGGGCCATGGACCGCCTGCACGAGGCACACGATCGGCAGGCAGCTGGGCCTAGATGGGCCGACTCGTTGGGGGCAAAGGGCCTCGCCAGGCCTAGGCAGAGGGCCTCGCCAGGCCCATGGACCCCAGGAACAAGGTACTTCCAGGGCCTCGCCCATGTGGAGCGAGCCCGGTCGATCTGTGGAGAGAGATCGGGCCACTCGCGGATCGTGGGGTCTGCCGGGCAACCCGCGGACCCGGCTGGCGATTGACAGGCTCAAACGGCGCGGGATAGCGTCGCCGCCCATGACAGCATCTCCGTCGAAGCGGCTCGCATTTTTCGCTGGCTCAGCCCTGGCACTGGCTGCGACCTTGGCCACACCGTCGGCGCAGGCCAAGCCGGCTCGGACCTGGAACTACCTGACGACGGGCAACGGCCACGGCTTTCAGGTCTATGACAGCAGCCGCAACAAGCTGACGCACTTTCTCGAACACCCGTATCGCTATCTGCGGCCAAGTCCCGGAGACCCGCGCGCCGACGGGGTGGGACGCCGACAGCTGGCCTATGACTTCTATTTCGGGCTGCGCGGGGCGGGTGGCGGCGGCTGGCTGAACGAAGGGGCGGCCAGCGAGCCCGGCTATGTCGAAGAGACCAACGTCATCCGCGCGCCACTGAGCCTGGCAGGCGTATCGGCCGAGGTCTATCACCTGTCGCCGTTCGGCTTTGAAGGCAATGCCTCGATCGCGCTTCTGAAAGCACCGGGTGCAACAGACGGCTTTGCCCTGATGAACTTTCACATGGGCGACGGCAACCCCGAACCCGCCGCCAACGGAGAGTCGCTGCGCGCGGTGATGTCGGGCGGCCAGATTCAAGCGGTCATCGAGACCGGCCCTGGTGGCGGTGCCATGATCTATGTCCCGCTGACACCACTTGCCCATGCCGACTGCGATGGCGTGTACAACAAGGTCAAGGCGGGCCAGGCGCTGGGCGATAACGCCGGGTGTCGCGGCAACGACATCGTCCCAGCCTTTCAAGCATCGCTCGTCGATGGCTGGATGGGCGTGGCCCTGCTGTACAGCGCCGATGCCGCGCAGGCCGAGTCGATGCTGACCAGCTTCAAGGCCTTTGTCGGGGGCAAGACGCCGCCGCAGATCCTGGAATCGACGCTGGCTGAGTGGCGGGCCTGGCGCAAGCCGCCGGATCCCAAGCTCTCGCTTTGCACCGACGACGAAAAGCGGCTGTGGCGGCAGAGCGAAGCCATCCTGCGCATGGGTCAGGTGCGTGAGCCGTATCTGTCCAACCGCAAGAACTTTGGCATGGTGCTGGCCAGCCTACCCGTCGGAGAATGGCACACCGGCTGGGTCCGTGACGCAATGTACGGCGTCGTTGCGCTGGCCCGCATGGGCCATCACGAAGAGGCACGCATCGCGCTGGAGTTCTTCTTGAATGCCGATCCCGTCGGCAAGTTCAAGTCGTACGTGCGCAACCAGGACTATCGCATCTCGGTCGTGCGCTATTTCGGCAACGGCGAGGAAGAAGCCGACTATTCGGGTCAGCCGACGCCCAACGTCGAGATCGATGGCTGGGGCATGATGCTGTGGGCAGCCCGGCAGTACGTCGATTCGTCGGGCAATGTCGCCTGGCTCAGCCAGCGCACACGGCTGGGTACAACCGTCCTGGATGCGCTGACGCAGGGGGTGGGCAAGCCGCTCGCCGCCAACCTAGAGCCATCGGGAATCGCCAAGGCCGACTCGTCGATCTGGGAAGTTCACGTCGAAAACGACAAGCACTTCGCATACACGACGATGGCGACGATCCGTGGGTTCTGCGATCTGGCCGCGATGCTCAAGAAAGCGGGCCGCGACGCGGAAAGTCAGACCTATCGCGATCTGTCGACGAAAGCGCGGGCTGGCTTCTTTTCGGCCTTCCTGGATCGCGAGGGCGCCATCGCCGGCTCGACGGAAGAGCTGGGCATGAACCAGTACCTCGATGGTGCGGTGGCCGAAGCCTTTACCTGGAACATCCTCAAGGACAGCGAGTACAGCGAGCGCACCGGCAAAGCGACACTCGATCTGTTGGAGCGGCTGCGCGTGGCCAGCGGCGGCTACAAGCGCAACGACGACGGCAAGTCCTCGTACGACAACAACGAGTGGATCCTGATCGATTTCCGCGTCGCCGATGCCCAGTGGCGGGCCGGTCGCGAGCAAGAGGCAAAAAACAGTCTCTTGCAGGTGATCGAAAAGGCAGCGGCCAACTTCTATCTTTTGCCGGAGCTTTATAACGCGGTCCCCAGCGACGGAACCATCGGCAAGTACACCGGTAGCATCCCGATGGTTGGCTATGGCGGCGGGGCCTATGTGCTGACCATGCTGGATCGCTCGGGGCTGATCGAAGCCAACGACTGCGGCGATGGCCAGGGCAACAAGTCCAGCGGCCGGGCGCTGTCGTGCAGCAGCGACATGCCGGGGACTCCAGGCAACCCGCAGAACCCCAACAATCCGGCCGCACCGACGGCAGAAGAGCTGCCTTACGCCGATGCCTGTCTGTGCAGCCTGCCACCGGGGCAGACCGCTGCGACGCGGCGCGCCTGGCCGCTGGGCATGGGTCTGGGCTCTTCGGCGCTGGTGCTGCTCTTGCTGTTGCGACGGGCCGCGCGACGTCGCCAAATCGGGATGCAGCAACGCGGAGGCGATCGCTAATGTCCCTGCGCCCCCGCTTCGGCCTCGCCGGACTCGCTTTGCTTTTGACGCAGCTTCCCGTCGCTGCCCTGGCGGAAAACGAGCCCGCAAGCGAGGCTCCATCACCGTTTGTGCAAGCACCGCCGACCCTGCCCGCGCCTGCCACCAGCGCCCCCAGCGAGCTTGCGGTGACCAAGCCTGGCATGGGTCTTACCGTCGGTCCCGTCGATTTCCGCGCCACCGGATACTTTCGCGCGCCGCTGCGCTTGAGCTTTCGACCGCGCGGTGAAAATGTCGCCGCGGGCGAGTCCTCGACCAGCATTCACTCGCCCTGGCTCATCGACGATGACTACTTCCGGTCCGGCTTTTTATACAGCCGCACGCAAGAGTCCGACTGGTCCGAGATCTATCTGGGCGCGGGCAACAAGTACCTGCGCGGCGAAGTGGCGCTCATGGGATCGCTGTATTCCGACTGGGCGCGCCCGATCATCGACCGTCAGTGGGGCATCGCCCAGGGCTTTCTGACGTTCAACTGGCAAGCCAGCGGCCCGCGCCTGCGCTTCAAGCTGATGGTTCGCGCTGGTTCGTTTTGGGATCGCTTCGGCTGGCTCGAACACTACGACACCTATCTGTTCGGGCGCACGCACCAGATGGGCGGCCAGGTGCGCTTCGACTTCGAGCACATCGGATCCGGCCTGTCGTTCTTTCTGCTGCAGGGCGTCGGCGCCCACATGGAGGCCATCGAGTCGAACCAGGGCCTGACGCTGCTGAACTATCTAAATGCCGGCGTCGACATTCGGCGCATCGCCAGCATCGGCTTTTACTTCCTGGATGCGCAGTCGCGCGACAAGCGTCAGCTCAAAGAGCTACGCGATGCCGGCATGCGCGTGGTGGGGCTCGATGCGACGCTGAACCTGTGGCTGGGTCGCTTCTATCTGGGCGGATCGGTGATCAGCGCCTCGGCCGTGCAGTATCTGGCGCCGGCCATCGAAGCGCTGCACTCCTGGGGCGGCCGCGGGCTGTACGAAAACTATCTGGGCGTCGAAAAAAGCGACGGCAACGGCTCGCTGTGGAGCGCCGGGGGCGAGTACACGTTCAGCCTGCGCAGCGCGCTGTCTCGCTTCTCGCCCGAGAGCACGCGCTTTCTGCGACACGGCGACCTTCTGCTCAAGCTGTTCGCGATGACGGTCTATACCCAAAGCCAGCAGGTCGATCCCGATCCGACGATCAACCGCGACGGGCGCTTGGCGTTTAAGTGGGGCGGCGAGATCTTTTATCAGCCGTTTTCGTACGCCTTCGTCGCGCTGCGCTATGACCGCGTCGTCATCGACGTGCAGGACGAAGCCAGCGCGCTGCGCATTGTCTCGCCGCGCATCGGTGCGACGGTGAACTGGCTGCTTGGGGCGCAGATCTTCCTGCAGTACTCGCGCTATTCGTACGGTGAGCGCGTCCGCCTGCGTCCCGGCCAAGTCGCGCTTGAGACGCTGCCCGACGACAACGTCCTGAAGCTGCAAGCGCAGATCAGCTTCTAGCGCTCGCGCCCCCGCCCCATCGTATTCGTGCCCCCCGCCCGATTCTGTTCCGCCCCGCACGCCGAGGATTGTCCTAGGTCGCGCACTTGGTCTACGTTGCGCCGATGAATTCACCTCGCTTTTCCAATCGAACACTCCGACGCATGCGCCTCTCGGCGGGGCTGTGCATCAGCCTCATGGCCATCGGCTGCGGATCCAGCGACGGCAGCCCCCAGATTCAGTGCCCCAAGGGTCTGCGCGCCGTGTGGCTCACCGAGCCCGTCGATGGCAAAGGGGGCGTCGCTGAGTGCCAAGCGCCGCTGCCGCCCGTCGATATGGACAACGGCTTGCTCAAGCCTTTTCCAGCGCTGAACCGTCCCGCGGGCAGCCTGAATTCGCCCGAGCGCATCGAGCTAGGCCGGCTGCTGTTCTTCGATCCCGTCTTGTCCGGCGACAACAGCATTAGCTGCGCGCACTGCCATCACCCCGATCGTGGCTTTGCCGATGGCTTGGACTTTTCCGTCGGCATTCGTGGGCAGCGAACCGGTCGCAGCGCCCCGACAGTGTGGAACTCGGCCTTTAACAAAGAGCAGTTCTGGGACGGTCGTGCGACGACGCTGGAAGAGCAAGCCAAAGGTCCCATCCAAAGCCCGGTCGAGATGGATCAGAAGCCGGCCGAGCTGGTTTCCGAGCTCAAGAAAATCCCGGCCTACGTCGAGCAGTTCGATCGCGCCTTTGGCGGGCAGGGTGGCTCGGCCGTGACCTTTGACAACATCGCGGCGGCCATCGCGACGTTCGAACGCACGATCATCAGCGCCAGCTCGGCCTTTGATCGCTTCGCAGCGGGCGATACCAGCGCGCTCTCGCCGAGCGCCCGCAATGGCCTGAAGCTCTTCCGCTCGGTCAGCACCCGCTGTTTTGAGTGTCACGGCCTGCCCAACTTCGCCAACCAGGACTACAAGATCATCGGCGTTCCCAACGTCAAAGACCCCACCAAGTACGACGCAGATCTCGGCCGTGGCGCCATCAGCATGGATGCGGGGTACAACTTCGCCTTCAAGATCCCGACGCTGCGCAACATCGAAAAGACCGCGCCGTACATGCACAACGGCATCTATCACACGCTGGAAGAAGTGATGGACTTCTACGCCAAGGGTGGCGGCCACGATCTGATGGTTCCCAATCTCGACGACAAGATCCGCAAGTTCGATCTGTCGATGAGCGATCGCGCCGATCTTGTCGCCTTCATGAAGTCGCTGACCGATGAATCGCTGACCCCCGAGATCCCCGCGCAGGTTCCGTCGGGGCTTCCCGTCCTGCGTTCCTTCAAGTAGCCACGTCGCTGTCCTTCCACCCGCTTCGGAAGAGGTATCTGATGAGCTTGCGTAGCACGCTACGTTCCCTGTTTCGCGTCGTCGTCCCCTGTGCCGTGCTGCTGGGTACCGCCCACTGCAGCGATGTCGATGTCATCGTCGAGTCCGGTGGCTCGATCCAAGCCGCCATCGACGCCATGCCCAAGGACCGCAGCAAGTGGGTCGTGCAGGTGCGTCCCGGTCTTTACAAAGAGTCGATCGATGTGAACCGCCCCGGTGTTGAGCTTCGCGGGACGGTCAGCGGCAGTGGCAGCGACGAACGCCCCATCCTCGACGGCTCGCTCGACGGAGGCAAGCTGCGCAAAGACGCCGTGGTGGTAAGCGGCGCCCACTTCACGATCAGCGGCTTTCTGGTGCGCAACTACAGCGGCAACGGCGTGACCACGCAGAAGACGCACCACGTCACCTTCCGCGATGTCATCACCGACAACGCCGGCCAGTACGGCCTGTATCCCGTCGAGTCCGAAGACATCTTGATCGAAGACTGTGTCGCCACGCGCATCTCAGACGCTGGCATCTATGTCGGGCAGAGCAAGCGCGCCGTCGTTCGTGGCTGCAAGGCTTATGGCAATGTCGCTGGCATCGAGATCGAAAACACCGTCGATGCGCTCGTCGAAAACAACGAAGCCTGGGACAACACAGGCGGCCTCTTGGTCTTTGTCCTGCCCAACAACCCCAGCAAAGTCGGCAAGGACTGCATCGTCCGCAACAACTATGTCCACGACAACAACCACGAAAACTTCGGCGATCCCATGTCAACCGTCGCCAAGGTCCCACCGGGGCTGGGCATGCTGATCATGGCGGCCGACAACACCACCATCAGCCAGAACCGCATCGAGGGCAATGCCTCCGTCGGCATCGCGGTGATCAGCGTAACCAACTTGCTCAGCCCGATGGGCCTGGACATCGAGCCAAACAGCGACGGGACGCGCATCCTCGACAATACATACAAGAACAACGGCCTGGCTCCGTCGGCGGCGTTTAAGGCCATGCTGCCGGACCCCGCAACCACGATGGGCGGCGATCTGTTGTTCGACGGCAGCGGCAAGGGCAACTGCCAGGACGAGCCCGCCATCGACACCCTGCGCAGCCTGCTGATCCCTCTCAACCGCTGCTAGGAGTCTCCCATGTCCGACCGAGCTTCCTATTTTCGCCGCCTGCGAGATTCCTTTTGGGTCGTCGTGCCTGCCGCGCTGCTGGGGTTCGGACTCCTAAGTCCGGGCATTGTTCGCGGACATGCACTTCTGACCTCGCCGAAGCCGCGCGACAACTCGGACCTGTACAAAGATCCCAACGGCCCCTGTGGCGTCGGCAAGACCACAAACCCCAGCGTGCTCACGTCTGGCTCGACGCTCACCGTCAACTGGACCGAGACGGTGAATCACCCCGGCTGCTTCCTGTTTGATCTGTCGACCGATGGCGACAAGACCTGGCAGCTATTGGCCAACGTCAAGCACGTGGCCACCGGGACGACGCCACGCCCCTATACGGCGCAAGTGCAGCTTCCGGGGGGCGTGACCTGCAGCAACTGCACCTTTCGCATGCGCCAGATTATGTACGGAACGGACGCGGACCCCTGCCCACCCGCAACGATTCCGATGGGAGCGACGTACTATTCCTGCGCCGACGTAACGCTGCAGGGAAGTGGCCCCCCGCCGGACATGGCCAGCCCACCAGCCGTCGACGCTGCGACGCCGCCTCCGCCGCCGGGCGGCGGCATGGCTTCGGGCTGCCAGATGTCTGCACGGCATCCTACATCACTCCTGCCGCTGGCTTCCGTTTTGCTTCCTTTGTTCGTTGTGCGATCCCGCCGCCGCCGCGCCGTACACTAAGACGCCCACAGCACGGGTGGGACGTCGGCCACACACTCCTAGCCTGCGATCTCGGCCGCTTCTTTTTGGGCCTGTTCCCACGCTGTGGGAGCCGGCGGCGTAAAGGGAGCGAGCCGCGCGCCCGAGCGAGCCGCCAAAGCGAGCAGACGACACAGCGGACGCAGCACGGCAGACAGGTCCGAGGCCTGGGCAAGCTCTTGCTGCAGCACCGCGTCGATGCCGCCACAGAGCCCAAGCAGGAACAAGCAGACGACGATCGAGCCGACTCCAGCGACGAAAAACAGGCCGACAGACCACGCGGGTCCCTGCAAACCCAGCGCGGAAAACAGCCAGGTCACCGCGCTCCAAAAAGCGAAGTTGCAGGCCGCTGCTAGAGCCGGTGCCAGCAAGGTCGTCCACACGGGCACCTGCAGCCGAACGATGGTGCGGTGATTGATCGACCACGCCAACAGGCACTTTAGGACCAGCGCGCTCAGCGCGGCCAGATAGATTCCTAAGAACTGGAAGCGCTGCACAAACAGAAAAAGGAGTCCCAAGCGCAGTGCCTGTTCCACCAGCATAATGAACATCGTGGTGCCTGTGCGTCCCGCCCCCTGCTGCAGCGAGTCTGTCAGCCAAGCCCACGGCAAGAGCAGACCGGAAAGCGATGCGACGACCAGGAAGCCCTCGGCCAGCGTCCACTGCCCGCCCAGGGCACCGCGGACATAGAAAGCCCCCGTCGCCATAAGCAGCGAGAACACTGTCACCGAGAACAGCGTCCCAAGCTGCAGATATCGGCTGACGTAGTACTGCACAAGCTGCTTCTTGCCGGTGCTCAGCGCTTCCGAGACCGCGGGAATCGCGCTCTGATAGAAGCTCCACGCAAAGAAATAGAGGAAGGTCAGACGATTGTGCAGTAGATCGCGGATGCCCAGCCAAGTGGGAAAGTCGCGCAGCCAGCGAATGATGATCAGCGACTCCAAAAAGGAAGTCAGGCGGAATGGTTCCTGACCCAGCGTGAGCTTTAGACCGAACCAAAGCTGACGCGCCGCGGTGTCCGAACGGAACTGCGCCAAGAACAACGTTCCGACGGGAATCTGCAGCCGTGACAGGGCGAACAGGCCCATGGCCAAGACCACCAGGGCATTGGCAAAGGCACCGACACCCATGCCAATGGCAGCGCCATAGGCTTCGCCAAACGCGGGATGGCTTTGTCCCCAGGAACGAAAAAACAGAATAAACGGAATGGGAATAAGGAAGCTCAACAGTCGCGACTCCAGGAAGTCGAGCAGGTTGTAATAGTCAAAGCGCTGCATCGCCTGACACAAGAACTTGCCCACGGCCGGAAAAGCGGGCTGGCAGGTGCCGGCGTAAAGCAGGACAAAAGGCGCGTACAGGGCGTAGCTTGAAAGCGGCAAAAAACCGATCGCCACAGCCACCAAGAGCGACGCTTCGATCAAGCGCGAGAACACCTGAAACCAGATGTAGAACTGCACATCGGCGAGCGCTCGTTCCTGAATTTTTCCGTCCCGGCTGGCGCGGTGTTCGGCGAAGTACTTCACGAATGCGGTCTGCGTTCCCAGATCGAACGTCATCCACAGGATAAACAGCGCGTCGGCCGTGGTCCGCCACAGCCCGTCGGCTTCGGGAAAGGGCTGAACGCGGCGCGCCAGCAGGGACTGCATCGCAAAATAGGGCCCGATCAAGACGAGCATGTTGGCGAGCAGCGCAAGGAGTCCCGACAAAGGACGGGCAAAAGGCAGAAGCGCGGAAGAAGCGGAATCTGCAGGCGGGGCAGCGGCATCCGTTTCCGCGTTCCCATGTCGGGCTTGCGCAACGGCACGCAGGAACTCGGCCGCGGCTTCGGGGTGTCGGCGCCCCCGTCGCCATGCCGCGCGAAATGCGACACAGGCGAGAATCCATACGGCAAGCAGAGCCAGCCAGATCAGGCGCTGCACCGTCGGTCCAGGCAACGGTGACAGCGCGAAGTCAGCGTAGCGCTGCGGCGCGATCCCGCCTGCCTGGCACGCTGCGACATACAGCAGATAGTTGAAATAGGACCAGCGCAGTAAGCGCGCCCCTGGATCACCTGGCTGTTCGCTGTCCGTGGCAAAGGCCAACAGCACCGACCCGCGCCGCGTGACCAGCACGGGCGAGCCATCTTCCGCCCGCAGCAGCACCTGCGCTTGGCCGCTCTTCACCTCGGTGGCCCACGGTTCAGGCAGCAAAATCGGAACGAGTGCAGCCGGTGCGCTCTGCCAGTTGATGTCACACAGACCGGCCGCGCGCTCGTTGCAGACTGGCGTCGAAAACGCCAGTGCTGCCGTCGATACGTGCCGTTCTCTTACGCGGGCGGGCGACGACGCGATCTGCAGCGCTACCGACTCGGGCGCCACCAAGGCAAAGCGCGCGGGCAGCGGGGACTCCGCCGGGCTTGCGACGGCACCGGCAGGAACCAGCAGCACAGCCAAGAACAGGAGCCAAGCGGAACACATCGCGGCAGCTTATCACCGCGCGTCGCGAGCCCCTCGACTGACCTAGGCCTTTCGGTCGTGCCGTGGCCTGCCCAGCATTGTGCGGGGGACGTCGTCGGACCGCGGCTAGCGCGACAGCCAGCCCCACAGCTTCTTGGCGCCACCGACGACAGCATTGCCCGCCGATCGCGCCACGTTCCCTGCCCCGCTGACGACCGAGGCAGCACCGTTGCGCAGCGCGGTGCCGGCCGTCGAAAGCCCGCTGCTGATGGCATTGCCCGCCCCGCGAGCCATATTGGCCGCGCCGCTTGCGATGTTGCTGCCCAGGTTCTTGGCCCCCTGCCAAGCCTGGCCAGCCGCGTGAATTCCCCCGGCCACTGCGACGTTGCCGATGCCGCCAATCATGCCCAGCGTGCCAACCGGGCCAAGCTCACGCGCAGTGTTGACCGCGTTGCGGATTCCTCCCCACGCTTCGCGGCCGGTGTTGGCCAGCCAGCTTCCGGCCCCCTGCACGCCCTGCCAGATGCCGCGCCCCGCGTCACCGAGCGAGCGCCAATCGCGAGCGCTGTCGACGAAGTTCGAGACGCCCTGACCGGCCTCGTTCATCTTGCCGCCGGCCCAGTCGGCGGCGTCCATACCCATGACGCGACCGCCGAAGTAGCCACGCAGTCCTCGCGAATAGCGCTCCGCATCGTCCGAGTACAGATGACCGTTGGTATCCATCTCGGCCTGCGTGTCGGCGACAAGCTGGCGATCGGCCTCGCGCGTGTTGCGGATGCCCTGCCAACCGAACATGTTTTCGCCGTTTAGCGACTGGAAATAGCCGTGATCGTGTCGCTGCGCCGCGGCATCCAGTCCATCGACTGGCTTGTACCGCGGATTGTTCATCAGCGACGGGTCGTGATACGGGTCATAGCCTGCATCCGCCTGTCGCTGCTGGTTGATGTACTCCGAGTTCTCGATCACCATGCGGTTGTTCGGCCCGGCCCAGTTCCCATAGGAAACCATGCGGCCCAGCCCGCCCGCGATGCCGTCCCCCGTGCGCCAGTCATTGCCCGGATCCGTATAGGAATGGTGGCCGTCGTATGGCGTACTCTCGAAATCGTTCGGCATGTGACCCTCTTGCGACCGATGCTCGCGATGCTGCCCGTGCTCGTTGGCTGCGCTGACCTAGCGCAAGCCCCCCGCGTCCCCCCACAACCTTGCCCCAGCCCCCCGGCGCGGCTCGCAGTCTGCTTGTAGATCGGTTTTCGATCGTATCGCGCTCCCCGTTGCGCGGTGACAACACAATGTGTTGTTGTAGAGGTCTCCGCCGACCCGCTGGATACCGGGCTGCGTCGGGCGGGCGGTGTCGCACACGCCGGATCCACGACAACAAACCACAGGGTGGCAGACAGCAGCATGTCGATGCGCAAGATCTTGTTGGGTGTAGCCGCCGGAGCCATCAGCCTCGGAGCGGTCTTCCTATCTCGCGGCAAAGAATCCCAGCGACCAAGCGGAGGCAAAGCCGAAGGCTGGGTGCGGGCGGCGCGACTCGCGCAGGGCATCGACCACCCGCTCGGAGTCGTGGTCAGCGACGACTTCGTATACTTCGCAGCCGGGGGTTTTGCGCGGGCCAAGAACGCCATCTGCCGCGTCTCAACCCTGGGTGGAACCGTCGAGACCTTGGCTCTGCTCGACGTCTTGCCCAGCGGCGATCTGGCGGTGGATCACGACCACGTCTATTTCACCAGCGAGCACGGAAATGCCGTGCTGCGCGTCGCTAAGACCGGTGGCCCGACCGCTGTGGTGGCCAACGCCCACGCGCCGACCCAGCTTGCCCTCGATCACACGCACGTGTACTTCGTCAGCTTCGCTCGCCACGATCCGGGAGGCGCGGTGCAGCGCGTGGCGAAAAACGGGGGCCCGCCCGAGATCCTGGCCGGTGGACACATCGGCCTCGACAGCCTGGTCGTCGATGAGCGCGATGTGTACTTCCGCAGCAACAGCGGGCTGTGGCGCGTTCCCAAGGTCGGCGGCTCGGCGCAGGTTCTGTGGGCGCGCACTCCGACGCAGAACGCGCTGCGGCTGACCGGTGATGTGGCGCACCTGTACTTCTTTTGGGAAAACCCCGGCAGTGGCAAGTATGCGCTGGCTCGTCTCAGCAAGGCCGGGGGCTCGCCCGAGGTCATCGGTCCCATCGTCAACGCCAACGCACGCCTGGCCCTGTCCGACACCCACGTCTATTTCTTTCGCCAAGCCAGCCTGATGCACGATCTGTTGGCCAAGCTGGCCAAGTCCGGGGGACAGCCCGAGACCGTCGACGGATCCGGACACAGCACAGGCTATCTGGCAGTGGCAGGTGGCGACGTCTATTTCACGGACATCAGCACCGTCTATCGCGTCGCCAAATAGCCAGGCCTGCGGCCTCGCATCCTGCCCCGCATTTGTCGTCCGTTTGCCCGTTTCTTCTTGCTACTCTGCGGCCGTGAACGCCAAGGAACGTGCCCAGTATCGAGCCAAGCTTTCTGCGCTGCGCGACGAGATCATCTCGGCCGGGCCAAAGAAGATCGAGCCCAACCGACAGGACACCGCAACCGTGGGCGTGTCGGATGAAGACGCGCAGGCTCTGTCTGAAATGATGCAGACCCTGGCCTCGCAGCAGAACAAGAAGCAGTCCGAGGTCGTCGGCAAGATCGACCACGCGCTGCGCAAGATCGACGCCGATCCCGACGAGTTCGGCATCTGCGAAGAGTGCGGCGACGACATCTCGGACAAGCGGCTTTCGTTTATGCCGTACGCGACGCTGTGCATCGAGTGCCAGGCCGCGCACGACCCCAAGCGAGGCGAGCGCCGACGCCATGCGGGCGACTACAAATAGCCGGATCCGCCGCTCCCCCGAGTCCGACGAATCAGGTGTAGCGTAGCCGCCATGTCGTGTGTCTCTTCGGATGCTCTGCCGCTCTTTTCCAGCTTCCTGCCCACGGCGCTTTTGGCACGGCTTGCCGCCGACAGCGAGCCCGTACATGAGGTGCCCGGCCTGCAGGTCGCGCGGGGCATGCGAAGCCGCTTTCCCGAGATTGAAACCGTCGAAGCGCTGACCCTGGTCTGCTCGGTGTATCGCGCCACGCGCTCGCAGCTTGCACAGGTGCTGGAACAGCGCGTCCAAGACCGCGCCTTTTGTGATGCCCAGACCGCCGCTCTGGTCGAGCACAACCGACGACTGCCTTTCCACGATCCGGGCTATCGCACCGTGCTGGGCTTGCGCGATCCGAGCGGACGGATCGTCTGCGGGCCACTGCCTGAGCGCCCCCCGATCCGGCGCGTCGATGTGCCGGAATTCCTGCGCGGCGAACAGATCACGCTGTTTGGTCCACCCGACACCGCGCGTCTGTCGATCAACGCCATGAACTCGCTGCATCGCAAGCGGCCTGATGAGTCGCCGCTCGTCGAGCAGCTTGTGGCCGAGTCGGGCCAGGTGCCGCGCTGGGGCGCCGATGACGAAGACAGCAAGACGCCGATCATGAGCAGCTTTCTGCGCGCCTGCGAAAACCTGCAGGGCTGCTTTGCTGGCACGCTGCGCTTCGTCGATGCGGCGCGCGGACGCACCTATCAGCTGGCCGAGACCGGCTTGGCGCGGCCGATCAAGCGCATCCCCGGCTTGGCCCTGCCCGACGGAAACCACCTGCTTCTTGGGCAACCGCTGCCCCTTCATGTCTTCGACTTGGTGATGCACATTTGGCACAACCGCAGGCGACCGCAGGCGCTTGCGCTGTACGTGCCCAAGCTCGAAACCGAAGAAGAAGCGGGCTATCTGCGGGCACTCCTTCAAGCCACCGAGGAACACGTCCACGCGCTCGATCCCAGCTATGTGCCAGGCCGCGTGCGGGTCATCTTGGTGTTTGAAAATCCGCGCGCCATCTTTCGCATTCGCGAGATGGCAGCGGCCCTTGGCTCGTACTTCCTGGGCGGCAGTCTCGGCTGGCATGACTTTCTGGCATCGACGGCCCGGCTGTTTCGCAACGATCCGCGGTACCGCATTCCGGTGAAAGCCGACCCCAACATCGTCATCAACAACATCCGCGAGTCGCACCGCATCTTGGTGCGTGATCTGGGACCGCTGGGCGCGCTCAAGATCGGCGGCATGTACGGCGTCCTTCCCGAGGAGGGCAACGCGGCCTCGCACCAAGTTAGCTTGGTCGGCTTCATCAAAGACGTGACAACACAGCTACGCCGCGGCCTCGATGGCTTCTGGATCGCGCATCCCGACTTCGTGCGCATTGCCATTGCGCTCGTGCAGGCGTATCGCCGGCAGGAACGCGACCCGCAAGACCGCGTGTTCTGGGACTTGCTGCGCGATCTGATTCCCGATGCCGACGAGCACGCCGCACTCGTGCGCTTTCTGGAAAAAGGCGACGCGCCGGGCCTTTCGCTCGACGATCCGCGCTATGTGCGCGGCGTCCTGGCCGCTGATCTAGAGACCTCACCTGTCATCGCCAACGACGATCCGCACGAGGTTCGCTACAACATCTTTCAGGCCCTGCAGTATCTGGCCGACTGGCTGTCTGGAAATGGCTGTGTTGCGCTGCCCGCGACGCTGCGCAACGTCCGCGGCGAGCCGGTCTTTGTCCGCATCATGGACGACCTGGCCACCACCGAACGCAGCCGCTGGGAGCTTTGGGCCGAGCTTGCCCACGGCCGCGTTCCGCGCACGCAGTTCGAACGCTTGCTGCACGAAGAGCTGCGCTTCTTGCGTGCGTCGCAGGACACTCCGCTGCGTCGCATCCAGGTGCGCTGGCAGGGCGAAGCGGCGCGCTGGTATCCGATCGCCGCGCGCTTGTTGCATCAGCTTGTGACCAGCCCGGATCCACCCGAGTTCGTGACTGAGCTCGCCCTGCCCTTTACGTTCCCGTGCGTGCGCGACGCCGCCGATCCATGGCAGACCGCGTGCGCACTGTGCCCTGGCAAGTACAGCGACGCCGTCGTGCCAGGGGTGGAATAAAGCCATTTATTCAGATTGGTGCGATGCGCTCGACCTCGATCAGCGAGTGCGCCTGCGCGGGTGCGGCGAACAGCACGCGCGTCTGTTTCCACGTCTCGCGAAACAGCGCGCTGGCGCGGTAATGTTCAAGTGCTTGCGCGCTCTCCCACACGCTGTACGTGAAATAGACCTGGGCCAGTGCTTCATCGCGCATCAGGAACAGATCGCGGCATCCCGGAAAGCTGCGAATGCGCCGCTTCACGCCGTCAAACAGGCCCAGAAACGTCGCGACAGCCTCGGGATGAAACTCCATCCGCACGATTCGGAGCAAGGGATGCGGCACTTCGATGGGCATGGGCACTTCGATGGGCATGGGATCGTTCATCGGGGTTTGTGGCGCAGCGCGCGAAGCGGTCCCGCCTCGCTACTTGCAGACCTGCTGCGCGCGACGGGCACTGGCTTGCAGGCGCAGATCCTGACTGCCGGAAAAAACCGCAGCCACCGAATCCGCCAAGGCCTTTTTGCTCGTGTCGGGAATTCCGCGGCCGGGCTCGCGCGTGGGTCGACTGCAGATGCTGCTGATGGCGGCAAACGCAAGCTGTCGCACCGACGACGGAGACTCGGCTCCCGTGGACTCGATCAGCACCGGCAGATCGGCGATGTCGCCGGCATCAGCGAACCCGCGCAGGCACTGCGCCAGCGCCGCCGCGTGGCGATCGTCGGCCTGCGGATCGCGCAGCAGATCGACCAGGGCGGTCCCCGCCGCGCGATGCGCTCGTTCACGCTGGGCCACCGACAAGACAGAAGCCGCCATGGCATGCCGCGCCAAGAGCGCACACGCCTGACCGCGCAGGCCGGCTTTGGCGGACTCGCTCTCGGCAATGCGCGAAAGATCGTCGAGGGCCGCCGGGCCTTCACAGCGAGCCAGACCCGCGAGCGCACGACGCTGCACATCCAGATCGCGATCGGCCAGCGCCTGATGCAGCACATCGACACGCGGCGCCATGGCCCCCGCCGCATCCCGACACTGCGCGGCCCGCGCCTCGGCAGCAGTACGCCGCACTTTGGGCCAGGGATCACGCAACAAGCTCTGCTCGATCTGCGCCAGCTCGTCCGGCCGGACCGTCGGAAGCTCCGCGCCCGTCGGATTCGCACCTTGTGAGCCATTCAGAAGAGCCGTCAGCGTGGCCAGGCGCACACCGACGTCCGCATCGCGCAGACCCCGCAGGCGATCCGATCCCGGTGCCGCCAAGCGCACGTGCAGCGCGCTCGCCAGCTGGCGCAGAACGGGATCGGCATCGCTGGCTGCGACCTGCGCGACTCGCGAAAGCACCGTAGGCGACGCAGCGGCCAAGCGCTCAAGCGCTTGCAGCAGACGGTACTCAAGGACGAACAGCGCCTCGTCCCCCGCCGACGTCGACGGCCAAGCTTGTGCGATGCGCTCGGCAAGCTGCGACCGCGGCCCTAGATCGGGACAGTTCGTCAGCGCCTGTGACAGTCCCGAAAGCAGAAGTGCCGTCGCTGACCATGCACTCGGATCCCGCCCATCCGACCCGGCGCGCAGCCGCTCGATAAGGGGTGCCGCAAGCGAGGCCATGGCGGGATCGTCGAGCGCTGCACAGCGCACAGCCGTTGCCACGGCCGCGGACCAGCCTGCTGCCAGCTTGGCATCGCGCGATGCATCCGCCAGAAGACCCAACAAGCGCGCCGGAGCCTCTTTGGGCAGCGCGGCAGCCCACAGCACAAGCGCCATGCCGCGCGCCTCGCCCGGCAGCCGAGCATCGCTGGCAATGCGATCGAGCAGACGAGGGCCGATGTGCTTACGGCCCGCAAGCTGTCGCAGAAACGCTGCGGCTTGGCCGTCGCTTACCGCGGCCGGCTGCAGCCGACGCTGCACCGCCGACCACAACAGCGCATCCAGTGAGGCCGACGTGGCTGTGCTCGCCGCAGCGGGCCCCGGCGTCGCGACATCGGCATCGGCAAGCTGCAGCAGAAGATCATCCAAGCGGCGCTGGCCTTCTGCGCTGCCGCTGCCTTTCTGCAGGACCTCGGCCACGGCGTCGAGTACGGCCTGCCGACTCGCCGCATCGCGACGCGCTCGCAAGAGCAGCGTACGCGCCGCGCCTTCCGCGCGCGAGCCGTCGCTTGATGCCGCCACGGTCGCCAAATTAGTCAATCCGCCTTGACCATCGACTTCGCTATACAGCACGGCGTCGCCGATGGCGGCATCGGCTGCCCCATCGCGGATCAGCAGCGAGACGCAGTCGCTGGGTGGCAGAGCGCCGGCAGGAAACAGCAGCCACTGCGTCAGCGCCGACGTCAGCTCGATCTCGACAGGCGGTGTAGCCGCTGCGCTGCCGGTACCGCCCAGGACCAGCGCGATGCGGCTGGGCAGCGGCTTGCCGCGTGCGGCAGTCAGACGCAGTGCGCGGACCGAATGGCCTGCGCCATCGGCCTGCGCCGTCACAAACGCTCCGCGAAGCTGTGGCGGCGCCCAGGCCGAAAGCGGGCTGTCGTCGTCTAGCTCGCGAGGCGGACCCAATGAATCCGCGCGCGAGACGTGCGCCTGCGCCGACGCCGCGACCCAGCGATAGATGCCCAACGATGGGCCGGCATACTCAGGCGGTGCGCTGGCAAGCCGCTGCAGACCCGTCGCGGCCGGGCCTGGGTTCACAGTCGGCAGCGTCAGCTCGGGAAAGGGCTGAAAGCCAACCCCATCACGATAGCGCTCGGCGAACAGCCGCACTTCTCCGTCGCAGCGTCGAACAGCGGGCGCGGTCTGATAGCGAACCAGCCCAGCGCTCGTAATCGCCACTTCTTGCGTGTATTCGCCATCGGGTCCCTGCGGCCCCACGGGTCCGGCGTACGCGACCGTCAGACGTCGACCCTGGGCCACCGCGGCCAACGCCCGCGCCTGCATACCGCCGCCGCGCCGCACCTCGGTCGCACGCGCCAGAATCACGCGGCCCGCGGCCGTGGCTTCAAACTGCACCTCGGCTGGTCGCTTCAGCAGCACGTTCTCAGCGAGTCGTAGCGTGCTCGGCGCCGCGCCATGCCACTCAACCAGCAGCGTGCCGTCCCCGCGCAGCGTGAGGGCATCGGCAGTGCCATCCCCATCGACATCGGCGCGGATCCACGACAACACCTGCGGCGTCTCGGCCCAGGACGAAGTGCCGCTCGCGGTGCATACCAAGACCAGCCCCCACGCACCGGCTCGGGCAGAAAACCACTCCATCGATCGCATCGCAGCGCGCGTCACCTAGCTCCCCCGATACGTTGAATAGCCATACGGACTGAGCAGCAGCGGCACGTGATAGTGCTGGCTGACGTCGCGCACCACGAACACGATCTGCGCATAAGGATAGAAGCCCGGTGTGGCACATGATTCATAGTACGCACCCGTCTCGAACGTGATGCGATACACGCCCGCTGCGAGCGTGCCCGGCGGCAGCAGATCCGCGACACGTCCATCGCGGTTGGTCACGCCGCGGCCGATCACTTCGAAGCCGTCGCCGACCTGTCGTTCCAAACGAACGGGCACGTCGGCCGCCGGACAGCCGCGCGCTGTGTCAAGGACGTGCGTCGTGATGGGGCTTCTCAGGCTTGTCGTGCTCATCGGGACGGATCTCCTGTTTCGGTCGCCTGCGCTGCTTCGGTCAGCCACTTGCGCAAGCGCAGCGCGGTGATTTTCGCTTGTTCCCCCGCGGCCACGCGTAGCTCACTCGCGCGATCCGCAGGCAGCCGCGCCGTCAATATGGCCAGCAGCTCGGCGGCGCTTTTCCCCGTCGCGCAGACCAAAAAGATAAAGCCGAACTTGGCTTCATAGGCCGCATTGCCTGCGGCCAAGCCCTGCAGCACGGCTTCGCTGGCACCGCGCACACCCGTCTGTTCCTGCAGCGACCACGTCGCCTGCGCCGCGTACTTGCGCCGGATCGATTCGACGTCGCCGATCTTGGGATGCGCGGCGAACGCCTGCAGCCAATCAGACTCGTCCAAGTCCCACCAGATCGACTCGGCATCACGCAGCATCGTCGAGACATCGGCAAAAGGATGACGCGCTAGCATGCGATCGACCCAGCGCGCTGCGCCGCAGCACGTCGTAAGTTGAGCGCGAAGCGTCTCGATCGGCCGAGCGCGAAGCGCCTGCAAGCCCTGAGCAAGCCACTCGTCGTGGGGAGCCTGTTGCGCGCTCACTGCGGCGTCCCCATCACGCGCAAGCGACTGATTCCGCCGTCAGGAAAAATGGTCACGCGCAGGTGTGAAAAGACACCGGTTCCGGCAAGAAGCTCTTGGCTGAAGCGGTGCTGCGTATGCGCTTGCAGCGTGTGCCGCGGCACGATCTCGCTCCAGCGCACCGGCTGATCGCGAAAGTCACTCGCCAGATACTCAGCCGGAGCCACGCAGCCCTCGATACGACAGGACTCAGGAAAGTTGCCCTTGAAGTGGTTGGTGTCGACTTCGATCTCGGCAATCGACGACGGGCGTCCCAGGCGCAGAATCAGCCAGTCGTGGTTGACACCACGGCTGCGCCGCGTCTCCCAGCCTTCGCCCATGTGCGTCGCGCGAGCGGGAAACAAGACGTTGTCCTTGGCGCCATAGTGCATATCGCTGGCCGCGATCACCACGCCCCCATGTGCGGCGCAGGCAACGTCAACCCGGCCGTCTTTTGCGGTTTGCAGCAGGGTGTCCCAGTCAGGACGCGCCTCGCCATACACGCGCAGACGAGCGATGCCTCCGTCGGGATAGCTGTGCAAGCGCAGGTGCGTGATGCGATCCGCGCCCGCAAAGTTGGGAAGGATGTTGCGCGTATTGCCCAGAAGCTTGGTCTTGCTGACCAGCTCTTTCCACGTCACGCCACCGTCGCTGCTGCCATCGATTGAGCAGCACTCGGGATAGTTGCCGGTAAAAAAGCTGGTGTCGACTTCAAAGCCAAAGATGGCACCGGGAATGCCAAGCTCGACGACGCAGATATCGTGGCCAGGCACGCGCTTGCGTCGCGATTCCCAGCCGTCCATCCACTTGCCGCGCTCGGTGTACTTGTCGGGGATGAACACCGCGGGCGTGGCCTTGAGCAGGTTCTCTTTTTCCGCGAAGAAATCGTCGCTGCACGAAAGCACACGGCCGCCCACTTTTTCGCTGGCGAGATCCAAAAGATCCATGAACGACACGCGCACCGCGGCGCTGGATGGGATGGGGTGGCTCATTCGCTCTGCATTCCTTGTGACAACTTCGTCCCCACCTCGCGACCCGTCGGTGGTGTGGGGAAGTTTCCTTCTTCATAAATGACGCGGCCGCGCAGAATCGTCACCTGCACGCGACCGCACAGCGCTCGCCCAAGATAGGGCGTCACTTTGTGGCGATGCTGGATCGTCTCGGCCGACAAGACGTACTCGCGCGTGTCATCGAACAGCACTAGATCCGCGTCTTTTCCGACGGCGATACTGCCCTTGCGATGGGCAAGGCCAGCAAAGCGCGCGGTGTTCTGACACATCAGGCGCACCAGATCAGAAATCGACATGCCGCGTGTACGCAGACCGCTCCACACCACGGGCAAGCTGAACTGGATCGAGCTGATGCCTCCCCACGCGCGGGCAAAGTCGCCGCGCTCCATGTGCTTTAGGCCAGGCGTACACGGCGAGTGATCCGACACGACGAAGTCGATGTCGCCGCTCTTCAAAGCCAGCCACAGCCGCTCGTTGTTCATCCGTTCGCGAATGGGCGGAGCGCACTT
The DNA here is from genome assembly GCA_016794505.1 of Myxococcales bacterium. Lineage (GTDB taxonomy): Bacteria > Myxococcota_A > Polyangia > Palsa-1104 > JAEUJZ01 > JAEUJZ01. Next base: position 11,802 of record JAEUJZ010000135.1, on the reverse strand, counting down.
GAACCACGTGGCACCGCTTGGCACGTCTTCGGCGCACAGCGACAGATAATGCGGACAGGTCTCCGCCGAAAGCGGCAGACCTTCGTCGCGGGCCTGAGCCAACAGTGACAGCGCATCGCTCGACGACAAATGCACGACATGCGTGCGACATGCGGTGCGGCGCAGAAGCGGCAGCAGGGCTGCGATGGCGCGGTTCTCGAACTCGCGCGGCCGTGATCTCAGATAGCTCTCGTAGCTGCGCACATCGCCGTCTTCGACCCGCGGCGCCGGACCTTCCAGCTCGGCATGAACCAGAAGCGGCACTCCTTTTTCGCGCAGCACATGCATCGCCTGCTCTAGGTCGGTCAGCGAGGACGCCGGAAACTCATCGACGCCGGACTCGCACATAAAGGCCTTAAAGCCCAGCGCACCGGCATCGACCATCGCCGAAAGCTCGTCGCGGTTGCCCGGTACCACGCCGCCCCAAAAGCCATAGTCGATCTGGCACTGGCCGCGTGCCGACTGCCGCTTGATCTGCAGCGCGGACAGCGTCGTCGTCGCTGGGATCGAGTTGAGCGGCATGTCGACCACCGTCGTGATGCCGCCCGCCGCGCAGGCTCGCGTGGCAGTGACGAAGCCTTCCCAGTCGGTCCGGCCAGGCTCGTTGATGTGCGCATGCGTATCGACCAGGCCGGGCAGGACGGCCAAGTTTCCGGCGTCAAGAACCACCAATCCCGACGGATTTTCGTGGTCAATGGGCAGGATGTCTGTGATGCGCTCTCCTTCGATCTGCAACATCGCCGGACGCACTGCGTCAGGAAAGACGATGCGCTGACCGCGCAAGAGCCACTTGTTTCCGAGCGCCTTCATAAGGCGAGCATGGTACTGCCGTCGCCCCCCCGAGGTCACGCCCCGAGATCGCAGCGCAGCCCGTCCCCTAGATCACGCCGCGCACTCGCCTGTGTTCGTGCCACGCCGATCGGCAGGGATCCACGTGCAGGCCCGCGGCGCAAATCCGCCCCCCGGCGACGCCGGTCGCAGAGTACAATTTCAGCGGGAGGTTCTGATGCGTTGCCGAGGTGACTTCCGTACGCTGCTGCTCTTGGGACTTACGGCGCTTTCGCCGATGTCGGTGCAGGCACAAGTCAGTCCTGGCTCGGTGCCCAGCCAGCCCACCGGGCCGGTCGAACGAACCGTCGTCACCGGAGACGGTGCCATGTACCGCGGCGAGGTCGTCGAGTACGTCATCGGCGATCACATCACCCTCAAGCTCGACAGCGGAGAGCTCAAGCGGATCGCATTTTCCGACGCTGCGCACATCTCGCCGCCGCGACCCAAGGCGTCTACTGCACCCGCCGCGAGCCCGCCTGCCGCGGTCAACAGCGCGCCGATGAATCCCCCCAGCGCAGTCGCGCCGGCACCTGTCAGCAGCGCGCCAGCCGCCAGCCCCGCACCATCGCAAAATCCAAGTCCTGCGACGCAAGCGCCACGTCCGGGTGCCGTGGCCAGCGGCGGCGTGGTCTTGCCGCCACCGCCAGACACCGTACGCACTGTCGTCACGCGCGAAGGCTTGGTGTTCCACGGCGAAGTACTCGAATACGATGCGGGATCGCATGTCACGCTGAAGCTCGCCAATGGCGAAAAGCGCCGCATCGGCTGGAACGAAGCGAAAAAAATCTCGCCGCAGCGATCCAAGAATGACGTGTCAGCCGACCTTGGATCTCCCGAGCGCACCATCGTGATGCGTGATGGCTCGACGGTCAAAGGCGACATCGTTGAAGCCTTGATCACCGACCACACGACGCTGCGCTTGCCCAGCGGCCAGCTTCGCACCATTCGCTGGAGCGACATCCGCCGCATCATGGGCCCGCGCCCAATGGCCGCGCAAGTCATCCCAACGACGGGAGAGCTGCTGATCCACCTCGAAGGCGGCGGCCGAATCCAGGCTGAATTCTTCGAATACTCCCCCGATGAGCAGCTCATCGTCCGCGTAGTCAGCGGCGGTTATCGCTCGCTGTCTCTGGGCCAGATTCGCAAGATCGTCGTGCTCGGCGACAACCCGGCGCCGTAGCTCTCGCGGCACACCTCCCGCCCGATCCTCGTCGCCATCGCGCCACCACCGCTCCACTCTGCACGTGCCCGCAGGGCTGTGATACACCGCGGCGGTGTTCCCTCGGATTCTTGCTTGGCCGAGCCTGAGCGTCTCGTTCCTATCCCCGTGGCCCCTTTTTCTGTGGCTGCTCGGCTGTGGCAGTCCGCCTGGGGCAGCTGTTCACTCGGCTTCCGAGTCAACGCCGCACCCTGCAGCGCAGGCCGCCTCGCTGTCGGCCGCATCCCGTTTGGCTGCGCCGGCTGTGCGTCGCGATTCACCGGTTTCGGCAGCCGCTGCCGTCGAGGATCGCACTCTGCTTTCGCTTGCCGCAGGCGCGTGCCCTTCCGATCCGCACGACCCACGAAGCGCGCTGGTCGCGCTGCCCTGCATCGACCAGCAGGCAAGTGCGCTCTTTGAGCTGGCGTCGCGCTGGACCTCGCCAGGTGCTGGATTTTCGCCCCCCGATGCCGACGCGCTGCATCGCTATGCCAGTGCCTGCAGCCAGGCTCTTGGCCAACAAAGCGAGCGGCTATCGGCCTGGACCTTGGCAAGCATCGCCGCCTTCGCCGCCCTTCACGAGGCTGCACGTCGCGAGCTCGGGTCGGGGTCGCTGCCCAAGCAGACTCTGGCTCTGCTGACCGAGGATCCCTCGCCACTTCTGCACGGACGGGCCTTGTTCGCGCTGGGCGCCCTGTATTCAGCGCTACCGAGCCGCGAGCTGCAGACGCAGACGCGACAGCACATCGCCGCAGGACTTGGCCACGCCGATCGCTTCGTCTTTCGACAGGCCGTACTCGCCGCAGTGCTTAGCCAAGACAGCCTGCACGATGCCGCACTTTTGCAGACACTTCTGCGCAGCCTGCACGTGTCGGGAAGCAGTGTGCCCAAGCCCAGCGCAGTCGCGCCCCTGCCCGTGATCCCGGCTGCGCTAAGCCCGGCTGTCGTCGCCGATCTTATGCCGCTGTTGCCGCCCTACATCGGGCTGCTTCTGAAGTCCGCAGATCCTCTATTTGCTGCCACCGCCGAGCGCTTGCTCGACGGAGTGATCCAGATCGATCCGCTCTCGGGTATCGCTCACTACCTGCGCGCTCGTGTGCTCGATCGGGCGCGCGACGGCCGGGCTCTGGCCGCTTTGCGGCACTCGCTTTCGCTGGGCAATCTACCCGCTACCTTCGTCGACGAGCTGGGTGAACGAGCCCGCCTTCTAACCCCAGACTTGGATCTCGAAGTGGCCCATCGCCGCGTGCGCCAATTGCTTGGGCTGCGTCGGTCGATCGAGCCTGGCAAGCCGCCCTTTCGACTGACTGCCAAAGAGCTCGATCACACACCTCTCAGTCGCCCTCTTGTGCCGCAGGTGTCCCCGGCCGCGCTCGAAGTCCGTGCCGCCGCTGTGTTTGCGACGGAAGCGCTCACCAGCCCGGCCGCTCTGGCAATGGGTCAAGAGCTGTTCCGTCTGTATCCGTTTTCCTCGCAGACAGACTATGACTCGTGCCTGCGCAGCTTCCTTTTTCCCGACGGAAAAAACCACGATCTGCTGGACGCGTTGGGTCTGCAAGTGCACGGCAAAATGGGTGGGCCGCACGTGATTCCAGGACTGGTCCTCGTTGACGATGAGCAGGCGGAAGGCCCATCGGCTGTGCGCGCCTCGCAGGGCCGGTATGGCGTGACCTGTGCGCTGTGCCACACGCAGATTGACGCGACCGGGCAGCGCCACGATGGACTCCCAAGCCGCAGCTACGATCAAGGGCTGCTTCTGGCGGCATGCATCGACCAGCCGATTCACTACAAGGCACAGAATCGCAACCTCGATCAGCTGATGTCGTACCGGCCAGGCCGCAACGACTCGTCGTCCGACGGAATGCACAATCCGACGGAGATTCCCAGCCTGTGGGGACTTGCCAGCCATGGGCCGGTGCGTTGGAACGGCGATACTCCCAGCCTCGAACTGCAGATCGATCGCAACCTGTCTGCGCGCTCGGCGCCCCCGGCGGTGATTGCACTTCTGGCCGCGTACCTGCGATCGCTCGGGCAAGCTGCCGCCGCGGAAGCGGCCGTGACCATCGCACACCCAGCGCGATCGGCAGGGCGCCGCGTCTTTTCAAAGACCTGCGCACGCTGCCACGAGCCCCCGCTGTACACGAACGGTCGCGTGATTCCGCTGTCCACTCTGGCAACCGATGCAACGCGTATCAGCGCCGTCTTGCCCAATAGCGGCAACGGATACAAGGTTCCGACACTGCTTGGCCTGTCGCGCACGGCCCCCTATCTGCACGATGGATCGGTGCCCAGCGTGGAAGCCCTGCTGGATCCACAGCGCAGCGGCGGACATCGCTTCGGCCTCTCGCTGTCGCTGCCCGATCGCGCTGCCCTACTGCACTTTCTGCACGCACTCTGAGCGCTGCGCTCTGAGCCGCACGGCAACCCGCAAAGCGACCAACCCCAGGCCCTGCGATCTGCGCGAGCCCCCGAGCGACTCCTTGACAGCGCGGCGCTGGCAGTGGGATAGCCTCTGCTCATCTTCGCTATGGAAGCCGTCGACCGTGTGCTGCCCGAGCCTCTGCGTCAGCTTGGGCCGTCGTTGCCGCTCACGCTGTTTGCGCTGCTTCTTGCTTGGCTTTTTCTCGGCAGCCTTCTTCTGCGCTTGGCCCCGCTAGCCAGCCTTTCGCTGCGCGGCGACGCGCTCGCGCGGCTGTTCCTGGTGGGCCTGCTGTCGGCGCTGCCCTGGGTGCGCAGCCTGCTGTGGCTGCCACTCGCATGGTTCGCCGTCACCTGGGTCGGCTCGCTGCCCTACGTCACGGGTCGCGCCGCCGCGCTGGCCACTCCGCCGCATGCCGCAGCGCGATTTCTGCGACGGGGACTTTTGGCCGATGGCCTGCTGCTTCTTGCGTGTGCGCTGTTCTTTTGGGCCCAAGGTGGGACCTGGTCGCGCGCCGGAAGTGGCTACATCGCCGACATGCCACCGACGACACACGCGCCTGGCGAGTCCCGCGCTCCAGTTGACTCAGCGCTGCCGGTCATGCGCCTTTCCCTGTCTGCCGATGCGGTGCTGGCGCCCTTGGAACGTGCCTCATCTGATCGCAGCGGGGATGCCGACCGTCCGTCGCTGCGGACACGCCTGCAGGGCAAGATCTTCTTTGGCATCCCGACCTCCGCCGTGCTGCTTGCGCTCTGTCTTTCCGCCCTGCTCGTCAAGCTCGCCAGCGCAGAAGTCCTCCTGCGCGCCCTACACGCTCGACAGGTTTTTCTCTCGCCAACGATCCGAGCAGCGACCGGCCCACTGCTTCTGGCCCTGGCGCCGCTGCTTCTAGCCCTGCACCTGTGGCTCTGTCTGCGAGGGCTGTGGTGATGTCACAACGTGCCCTGCCCGCCGCCTGGCCTTGCATCGTCACTGTCCTAGCAGTCTCGCTGACCTGCGCCGCGACGGCGCACGCCGCGCCCAAGCTCGAAGTCTCGGCGTCGACGCTGCGCATACCGTCAGGCCCTCACTTCGCAGCCTCATCCGCAGTCACACTTGCTACCGAACACAAAAATACGCATCTGTCGGCTGAGATCACGCTCTTCAACCGCGGCGACGCAGCGCTTGCCCTGCATGGCCTCGCGCTCAGTCCCGATTCGGCGGGTTTTTCCGTCGCTGAGTCCAGCCTTAAGAGCGCGCTCGCTGAGCCGCTGCCTCCCCATGCCCAGCGCTCGATTCGCGTGCAGTACCAGCCCACGCCGGGGCGGCAGCAGGCCTATGGCGCGCTGCTGATCTATTCCAATGACCCGCGCGACACCGACGACCCGCGTACTGCTGAACGCGACTTCGTCCGCAGCGTGCCGCTCTGCGCTGGCGAGTCCACCCTCGCGCTCTGGCTGTGGCTGGCGCCGCTTGCCACCGGGCTGTTGGCTGCGCTGCTGTGGTCCCTGCGCCAGCGCCGAGCGGCATCCATTCGCTGGGCCACCGCAGGACTGCTTCTGCTCTCGGGAGCGCTTCCTCTTTTCCTGCTCGGCTACGCCACGCACGCCTTCGTTCGCGGCTTCGGCGTCGCGCAAGGCAACTACGGCTATCAGTTCCTGCTGCAGCGTGTGCTCGCACAGTCTCTGCCGCTTACCTATCACGCCGGGCTCGACGGGCTTTCGCTGATCTTGGCCTGGTCCCTGGAGCTATGGGCCGCCCTTCGCGTCGCATCGCTTCTCCGCTCGCTCTGGCTGCCTTCCTGCATCACTCAGCCGGACGATCGAGCTCCCACCGCACGCTGCCTGTTTGCCCACACGCTGCTGCACAGCATGGCACTGGCGCTGCTCGTCAGCCTCGATCTCGTGCCGCTCCTTTTTTCGCTCCTTGTGCTGCATACAGCGATGGGCGGTCTGCTTCCCATTCGCCCGCGGCGCATCTTTACGACCGTCGCGGTGCCTAGTTTCTTCGTGTTTGTGGCCGGACTCTGTTTTCTCGCGGCTCACTCCCAGCCGACGCTGCTCAGCAGTGGCGGGTTCGTCGAGCACACCACCGATCTCGTCAAGCTCAGCTACCAAAACTACTTCGCGGATCTGCCCCTTTTGTCCGCAGCTGGCACCGGACTTTGGGGACGTCCCATCGCCCCGGCTCTATACGGCCTGCTGGCACTCGCGACGCTGGCCCCTGCCATCGGCCTTGCGGTGCTGTGTCTGCGCTCCCCGCTCTCGGCCGCTTCAGCGCCGACTTGTCTGCTGCCTGTTTCCTCGCTGGTTGGTTTCTATCTGCTCGTCCGTGTCGTCGCTGGACTCTTGCCACAGGCCCACAGCGTCCTTCTACCCAGCCTGAGTGCGTTTTCTCTGTTTGCCTGTGCCGCCGCCGCGTTTTCGTCCGCGCTGCGCCGCACCGTTCGGCTGGAGCAGCGACTGCCAGCGCTGCCGCTGCTCGTGCCGCTGTCCGGTGCCTTGGTCGGCCTAGCCAGCGCCACAGCGACGGGCACTCTGGCTGCGCTGCTGCTGCTTGGCTCGCTGTGTCTTTCCTGCACCTGGCTCGGTCAGCGCCTAGCCAGACTGCCGCGGCGAACGTCTTGTACGCCGCAGCACGGCACCGCACACGCCCCAAAAAACGCCCCTGACGCAGCCGAATCGCCCGAGTCTGAAGCGCTGCGCGTGGCGCTTCTTTTGTTCTATGCCCCGCCGGGCACCGCGACCTTTGTCGGCCATGCTCTTTTGGCCTTGTCTGCGTTTGCAGCCCTGCGTGGCGTGTCCGTTTTGTACGTCGCGCTGTGGCTCGTGTCGCAGTACTTCGCTCTTCTGTGGCTGCGTGATCAGCCGATTGCCGACAAGCCGCCGCCCCCTGCGCGCTCGCTGCACGCCGGCCGCGCCTTGATCTTGGCCAGCGCCATCGCCTGTTTTTGTGTCCTCCCCTTGTTCGAACTTGGCCATACTTGGAGCCTCGATTTCATCTCGCACACTCGACATGCCAGTGCTCCACCAGGCCCAGGATTCCTCGCGCACCGCGGACGATGAATCAGACGCTCGGATACCGCCGCGCGCTCACCACGTGTATCTGTCACCGCATGCCGACGATGTTGCATTTTCCTGTCTGGGGCAGATCGCGCGGCGGCAGCTCGCACGACCACAAAGCAGCCAGTCCGATCCGGTCGAACAGACGCTGGTCACCGTCTTTCTCTCGGGCATAGGGCAGCGACGACAGGAAGACGAAAAGGCCGCGCAGATCCTCGGCTGCCAGTACCGCTGTTTAGAGCTTCCCGATGCCCCCGATCGTCCCGAGATCCGCGGCGATCTCGACCTGTTTATGCGCTTCGGGCCGCAGCACCTGGGTATCACCAACGAAGTCGTAAGTCGCCTGCTTCCTTGGCTGCCAGCAACGGCGATCCTGTACGCGCCGCTCGGGGTTGGCGGCCACATCGATCACCGCATCACGCATGAAGCCGCACGCGCGCTGGCCTATCAGCGAGGACCGTCCCTGCGCTTGGCGTACTACGAAGACCTGCCCTATGCCTTGGCGCCCTATGCCCTGGCGCGACGGCTGGCGGCACTCGGTATCACCAGTGAAGAGCGAGCCAGCCCCGCCCGCGAGCGGGCCGCGTATCGCGACTGGCTCTTGTCGTTTCCGCACATGCAGCGTCGCCTGCCAGGGCTGCGTCTATTCATGTCCCATGTTGCGGCCCACGTCGCTGTGCAGGCCGATGGCGATCCCGGTCGCCACCGCCCTGGCTTTCCGCCGCGTCTGCGCCCTCAGCTTGTGAATGTCACGCAGAGTGTGGCGCAGCGCACCGAGGTCATCGCGGCCTACGCCAGCCAGTGGCCGCTGTTTGCCGCCTCTCCTGAAGCGCTGACTGCGCGCTTTGCCGCCTATGGCCATGCGCTCGCCGGGCCGTCGGCGGAACCGCCCGATTGCTGCGAGCGTATCTGGTTTGACGACGGCGTCCACGGTCCACAGTCCACCTGATCGCGCGTCGCCCAGGGCCGACGAAAGCGCCCCGTGCCGCATAGGCTGCCGGCCTAGCTCTGCGCTTTGCCGAAGGCCGGCGCAACCGCCTGTGCGAAGTCTGCGATCGAGCGCGCCGGGCGACCCAATAGCCGCGACACCTCGTCGGTCACCGCGTCGCCCCAGTTTGCCGAGTACGCCGTGAAGTAGTCGCAGTACAGCGTGCGCGTGAACTCATCCGTGCCCATCTGGCTCAGCCCTTGGTCGAGCGCAGCGACGGGAATCGGCACGTAGCGAACCGGCTTGCCGACCGCCTGCGTAAGCGCTTCGGCCACGTGATGCATATCGATCGAGGTCGGGCCCGTAAGGACATAGGTCTTGCCGAGATGTCCCGGCGTCGACAGCACATGCGCTGCCACCGCCGCGATATCGGCGATATCGATCATGCCCAGCTTGCCGTCGCCCAGTGCTAGATACATCGCGCCTTCTTTGGCCACGGACTCTGCCGCCATGAACAGGTTCTGCATGAAAAAGTGCGGCTTGAGGATCGTGTACGGCAGGTTCGATCGCTCAAGCTCGGCATCCGACAGCGCGTGCAAGCGGCTATTCACCGTCGGTGCATCGTGGGCCGCACCAAACGCGGACAGGCGCACGATCTGCCCCACGCCCGCCTTTCGCGCAGCCCACGTCACCGCCGATGCCTGCTGCGGAGCCAGAGGCCCAGGAGGCACGATCGACATCACCGCGTCGGCACCATCGAATGCGTGCTCGATCGTTCGCGGGCGGCTCAGGTCGCCTTCTACGATCTCGACACCCTGCGCGGCCAGCGACGCGGCCTTGGCCGGGTTGCGCACCAGCGCCCGCACCTTGTGGCCCCCGGCTTGTACGAGCGAAATAATCAGCGGAGCGACATTGCCCGTGGCTCCGGTCACCGCGATCGTCTTTCCTGTCGACATGCTTCCTCCCGGCCGGCTTCGGCCTTGTCTGGATTCGCGCAGCACACGCCCCGAAACCCAGCCGCGATGGCTCAGCCCGTGACGAGAGGTCCACTATATCCGATCAGACGCAGACGCAGGCCCAGGCCCAGAGCTCAGCGGCCGTTCGCGGCAGCATTTGCGCGAAAAAGGACCCTAAATTGATCAGAATAGGAACGTATGTGCAGGAACATAAAGGCACTGAGCTCGGGCAGGATGGAGCGCGCCTCTAGCGTCCGCAGCAGCGCTTGTACTTCTGACCGCTGCCGCACGAGCAGGGATCGTTGCGTCCAGGCGTCGCGCTCTTTGCCGCTGGCACGGCGGGCTCGCTGCGTGCGGTCCCCGTGTCGCCGTCGACGTACAGCCAGGATCCCCCCTGTCTGGCAAAGCGGCTGCGCTCGTGCAGGCTGCCAAGCTGGCCCTGACTGCGAAAGCGCGCGATGAACTCGACCACGCCTTGCGAGTCCGACGCCCCCCCCGCCTGCGTCTCGACGATGCGCAGTCCCAGCCACTCGGTGTGGTCGTCCTTCAAGGACAGCGAGCGCGGCCGTTTGCTGGGGCTCCACGTCGAGAGCAGATACGCCACGTCACGAACGACATAGGCGGAATAGCGCGAGCGCATGAGCGCCTCAGCCGTCGCGGGCAGTGCTTCCCGACGCAGGTACGGCGCGCAGCAGGCGGCAAAGGCGGCGGCGCTGCCGCATAGACACGGCGAGGAATCAGGCAAAGTCGACGGATTCATGACGTGCTGGCGAGCCTACGCAACCAGCGGCGCGTCTGCAGCAAAAACCCCTGGGCCCCACTTCCAACCGGCGGCCGACGCGGGGTAGGCTTTCGCGCATGAACGCAGATCTGCGAAACAAGACCGCGCTGATTACCGGGGCAAGCTCGGGCATTGGTGAAGCCGTCGCCCGTGAGCTAGCCCGTCGAGGCTGCAACTTGGTGCTGCTCGCCCGTCGCCGCGATCGCCTGGATGCCTTGGCCCGCGAGCTAAGCAGGCCTCACGACGGTCACACGCCGCGCATCATCGCCTGCGAGGCCGACGTCGCGCGCGATGGCGACATCGAGCGCGCCGTTGCCCAAGCCCATGAAGCAGTCGGCCCCATCGACATCGTCGTTGCCAACGCCGGCATCAGCGTCATCGGTCCGCTGATGAAGTTGAGCCTTGAGGATCATCGCCGACAGCTAGAGACCAACCTGTTCGGTGTCCTGCGCACCTTCATCGCCACACGCGACGATCTGCAAAAACAGCGCGGCTGCATCGCCGTCGTCGGCAGCGTCAACGGCTATCTGACCGTGCCCAGCGCCGGAAGCTACGCCATTTCAAAATACGCGGTGCGCGCCTTCTGCGACTGTCTACGCATGGAAGTCCACTCGCTGGGTATCGCAGTCACGCACATCATCCCCGGCTTCATCCACACCGAGATCCGCCAGATCGACCGAGAAGGGGTCTATCGCAGCGAGCGCAAGGATCCCATCCCGACCTGGCTGCAGATGCCCGCCCGCGAGGCTGCCGAAGAGATCGCCGACGCCATCGCTCTGCGCGAAGCCGAGCGCGTGCTGACCCGCCACGGCAAGCTGGCCGTCTTTGTTCAGCAGTTCCTGCCCGGCCTTTTGGAAGGCATCCTGCGCCGCGCCAAGATCAGCGGCAGTCAGCGCTAGAACTACACGTCGACGACACTCTGTGAGCGGGATCGTCGCGATATAATCACTCGGTGTCTTCTTCAGGTCAGCCCCAAGACGAGGGGGGTGGCGACGACGCGGAGACTGGGGCGCAGGCAGCGGCAGGACTCCATACGCTGCCCGATCTCGATCGCCCGGTGCTGCCCCGCTTGCCGGATCAGCCTGCCGCAGCCCCGGATCCGAAGAGCGCCGTCGAGCCTACGGCCCCATCGCCGGCCCCCGACGAACCCCTGGGAACGGCTGCGACCCTGGCCAGCGGTGGCGTCGGCCCGTCGAGCGCGCTGGGTCCGCCCGTGGTCAGCGTCAATATCTTCCCCGCCCCGCACTGGGACAAGTATGAGTTCATCTCTCTGCTCGGCCGGGGCGGTATGGGTGCCGTCTACAAAGCTCGCGACCGCCGCTTGGGCCGCATCGTTGCGCTGAAGTTCATCCACGGTGACGACCCTGGATTGATTCAGCGCTTTCAGCAGGAGGCCCGCGCCCAGGCCCGCTTGCAGAGCCCCAACATCTGCCAGGTACACGAGGTCGGCTTCGTCGATGGCAAGCCCTACATTGCCATGGAATACGTCGAGGGCGCCGCGCTCGACAAGGCCGCACGCAGCCTCAGCCTTACGGAAAAAGTCACCCTCACGCGCGACATCGCCCTAGCCATGCACATCGCCCACGAAGAGGGCATCGTCCATCGCGAC
>JAEUJZ010000103.1 GCA_016794505.1 Myxococcales bacterium | reverse complement strand
AGATGGCCCGCGACGTCGCCGAGCTTGGGGCCCGCTTCACGGCACTGCCGCCCGCTGAGGTGCTGCAGTCCCTGCAGCACGAAATCGCGCAGAGAACGCGATGAGGGTCTTGAGCGGACGCGGGCCGGTGATTCCCACTTTCTCACGCGCTCGGGGGCGCGCGACCACGCAGCCGCATCGGCGGCAGGGAGGAATGATGACCCTTCAACGACACTCCGCGCACTCGGCCCGCGAGGCTTTGGATAGCGTGCGCGCTCAGAACCCGCAGCTCGCCGAAAAGCTGCATCTTGCAAGTGGCCAGGCTCAGCAGTTGCCGCTCTTGTTCGAGAGGGCCGGCGCTCTTGTTGTCACGCAGCACGGACTCAAGACGCACGAATGGGATCTTGAGCTTCCCATTTCTAAGACGAGTCTGTACGTCACGTATCGATGCAAGCGGTGCCCGGTCCAGCTCCGTCGCATGAAGAACGGCGGCACCTACTTTGGATCGCCCGCCGTCGGCAGATTCGGCGCGGTCTTCGTCTTCGATAAGAAACGACCCACGTGCCCGCCGGAACAGGAGCCGCGCCATGGATAGCCGACTTCGTGAAGCGCTGCGCCTGGTCGAGCTGGGCCTGGCCGTGCATCTTCTGCATCCGCGCAGCAAAGAGCCCATCGCCGAGGAGTGGCAGCGCGCACCCGCGCTCGATGCCGAGCTGCTGCAGATCCTCTATCGCCCCGGTATGGAGATCGGCATTCACACCGGCCTGGTTCCCGGTGCGCGACTGCCCGTCGTGGTCCTCGACTTGGACACCCCCGAATCCGTCGCCTGGGCCCGCTCGCGCTTCCCGCTCTCTCCTGTGCGCGCTGTCACCCGCCGCGGCGAACACTGGTACTTCAAACACCCCGGAGTGCCGGTACACACGCGGCATAAGCCCGACCGGCTCGCGCTCGACGTACAGGCCGAAGGCGCGCATGTCGTCTGTCCGCCGTCCGTTCATGCCTCGGGCTTTGTCTATGCCTGGCTGGGCTCGCCGCCGACATCAGAGACCCTGGCCATGCTGCCCGCCTGGTCCCGCGCTTGGTTTCCGCCCCCGGCTGCCCCCGCCATTGTCCGCCCGTCGCTGCACACCGGTCGCAGAGACCTCGCTCGCGCCATCGGGGCCGCCCGCAAGTGGCGCGTCGAACAAGAGAGCGAAGGCCGCGGTACCCAGACCTTCAAGCTGGCGCAGTTTCTGACTCTGCAGCTCGGCCTCGACGCGCACCGCGCGTATCGAGTTCTCGCCTGCGAGTACAACCCACGCCTTCCCCAGCCCTACAACGAAGCGCTTCTGCGACGGAAGATTGATCAGGCCCTGCGGTCGCGTCTGGCCCTAACTGCCCTCGATCGCAACCACACCACAGCAGGGAGTTCCCCATGCGCACTTCCCTAACCGGACGCGTTGAAATACGCCTCGATACCCACGCGTACCGCGTCAACAAGGAAGCGCTGCAGGCTCTCACGCGCTGCGAGGGGCTCTATCAATTTGGCAATGAACTCGCCATGGTCGGCGAGCAAAACATCGGCCTCGACCGCATGCCCGCCGTCGTCCCGGTTTCGCGCGATGTCCTCTTCTCCCGACTCTCTGAAGTCGCTGAGTTTCTCGGCGAACGAGGAAGGCCCGAGCACTGTCCCCCCTGGGTCCTTGGATATCTAGAGACCTGCCCCAGACGGCCTGGAATCAAAGACCTCTTCGGTGTCATCGAGTATCCCGTGATGCGGCCCGATGGCACCGTTCTTCAACAGCCGGGATACGATGCGTCGACGGCTCTTTACTACTGCCCACCGGCCGATCTGCGCGTCGCCCCGGTTCCCGAATTCCCGACGGATAACGATGTAGCACACGCACGCGAGAGGCTGCTTGACCTGGTGGTCGATTTCCCGTGGGCCTCGGCCGCGCACCGGGCGGCCTGGCTCGCTAGCCTCCTGACGTTCTTCGCGCGCTATGCCTACACGCGCGGCGGCACTCCCCTTTTCCTCATTGATAAGAATGTCCCCGGCGCCGGAAGCGGCCTCCTCGCGAATATCACCGCCATGATTCCGACCGGGCGCGAGATGCCCACCCAGGGCCAGCCTGAGGACTCAAAGGCCAGCGGCAAGCTCATCACCTCAATCTGCATCGCCGGGCAAGTCGTGATGTGTATCGACAACATCGCCCACCCTCTCGGAGACGACAAGCTCGACAGCGCCCTGACTTCCCGACTCTGGTCGGATCGCGTGCTCGGTGTATCCAAGCTTGTGATTGTCCCGCATCGCTGCATCTGGTTCGGCACCGGCAACAATGTGCAGTTCAACCCGAAATGCGACACGTCGAGGCGAACGCTTCACATCCGCATGATGTCGCTTGAAGAGAAACCCGAGAAGCGCACGGGCTTCAAGTATGCCAACCTCCCCGACTTCGTCGCGTCGAGCCGCGGGCAGTTGATCGCGGACTGTCTTACGCTCTTGCGGGCTGGCTTCCTCTCTCGCGAAAATCGGCCCAAGCTGCAACGCTGGGGTAGCTTTGAGGACTGGAGCGAGTGGGTGCGCGGTGCGGTCGTGCATGCCGGGCTCCCCGACCCCTACGAGACGCACGAGGCGCTCTCTCAGGTGGCCGATAGCGCCATGCACAGCCTGCGTGACTTCATTCGCGGCTGGGAAGAGCTGCTCGCAGAAAACCGCGTCGAGTCCTGCACCGTCCGAGAGGCGCTTACCTGGCTTGCCGAAGATTCCCAAGTCAAGGCCGAGCGCACCGGCCATATTCTGCGCTTTCTGCCGCTTCGCGATGCCCTCGCCGAGTCCTGCCGATGCATCGGAAATTCGTTGCCCGACACCAAGCAAGTCGGCTATGCGCTCCGGCGATTCAAGGGGCGCGTCTGGGCGGGCAAGCGCTTGGTCCCCACGGATGAACGCGGCGAGGATGGCAACAAATGGACCGTCCAGACGATTCAGGCGTAGACGCCTGGCTCAGTCCGTGCGATGTCGCGCGGCTGCTCGGCTGCTGCGTGCGCACGGCCCGCCGCATCATGCGCGCTCGCATGCGCTGTTTTGCCCATGGACGCATTTTGCGCGTCTCTCCTGAAGAGTTCGCGCGTTTCGAGGCGGCTGCGTGGACTACTCGCTCTTCAAGCGGCGCGGAAATCCTGACTGGTTTGTCGAGTGGACCGAGCACGGACAGCGCGCCGAACGCTGCCTCTTTACCGACCGCGAAGACCTCGCCGTCGAGCGAGCCGCATCCCTCTTTGCCCAGCCTGCCCCGCATCACCCTGCAGCCCGTCAAGCCCCGTCCGCTGCGGCGTATCGCGTCGCCCACGCACTCGAAGACCTGATTGGTCTGGGTTGCGCCGACAATGCGGCGGGAACGATCCGGTGCTACAGGCAGCGGGCCGGACATGTGCTGCGCCTGCTCGGTGAGCATCCGCTCGCTTCGCTGCACCTGGACCAGGTGCAGGCGTTCATTCAGCAGCGCCTGGCCGAGAGCGCATCTGCCGAGACCGTCCGCAAAGAGCTGTGCGTCCTGCGTCGTGCGCTCGACTTGGCGCAGCGCCGCGGTCTGCAAGCTCCTGCACCCGAGCAGGCCCTCCCGCGCTTTCGCGCCAAGTACGTCCCGCGCAAGACCTGGCTAACCCCGCAGCAGGTCAACCAGCTGCTCGCCGAGCTGCCGGCCAATCGCGCACTCTTCGTTCTGTGCGCCGTCTACACCGGAGCTCGCTTGTCCGAGCTGCTGCGCCTGCAGTGGGCCGACGTCGATTTTTCCGCGGCTCAGGTCCACATTCGCGGCACCAAGACCCAGCAAAGCGACCGCTTCGTTCCCCTGCATCCGCGCTTGGCTCAGGCCCTGCTCTTCAAGCGATCGCGCGGGCCGCTGCTTTCCGAGTGGCCCAATTGCCGCCGTGACCTTGCCGTCGCATGCAAGCGCGCTCACTGCCCCGTGGTCACACCGAACGATCTGCGCCGTACCTTTGCAAGCTGGCTCGTTCAGGCAGGAGAGACCTCGTATGTCGTCGCGCAGCTCCTCGGGCACTCGAGCAGCGCCATGGTCGAGCGCGTCTATGGCCGCCTGGCTGGCCACACGCTGCGCACCGCCATCGCGCGCCTGCCCTCGGATCTGGACTCCTGAGCGGGCGCCCGGTCGGGTCCATCCCGAGCGCAACGAATTGGACGGGCCACCCAAGATGACACGCCACAAAAAATCCGCGTGTCGTTCTTGGCTGCTTCACCGACGGAGAGCAGGATCCCCTCTCTGCTTATATAACTTCCCTCCCCCTCACTCTGGGTTGGAAATCATCGTCAGCATTGTCAGCCGCGACGGGAAACCTTCCTGACGATGCATTTTTTCATCGTCAGCCCATTGTCAGTGGCTCGTTATTAAGATTACTAAACTGACGATCGGTGATTTTTTTCCAGACCATCGTCAGCCGTCGGTGGCTGACGAATCTGACAATCGAAACTACCCGGCCCCCGCTTCATGGCCTCTTTTCAGCAGTCCGCTCGCGTGTCCCTTAATGTCCCTTAATGTCCCTTAATGTCCCTTAATGTCCCCTAATGTCCTTCGCGACACGCAAACCGAAGCCCACCCCATGCGCTTCTGTCTGCATCCCCCGTCGGTGCTCAGAGCCGGAATCGAACCAGCGACACGCGGATTTTCAG
>JAEUJZ010000100.1 GCA_016794505.1 Myxococcales bacterium | reverse complement strand
ACGCGGCAGTCGTCTTTGCAATAAACTGCATCGACTCTCTTCCCATCAGCGATTCGGCGGCGGCAATATTCACAGCGACGGATTCGCATACAGAAAATCATGCCATCTTCTGAAATTCGATCAATATCTACATTTGTAAGTATTGATAAATATTAGAAATATCGGAAAGCCACAGCATCGACGACGCGCAGCAAGGGGCTTCCTGCATAGGTGACGACCATTCCACCGCCCCTCGCGAGGGCGCTACTCCCGTGCGCGATAGGACGTAGGATGCGAGATGGCAAAGGCGTTGCCTTCATTTATTCATGTAGTCACGCATCGTACTAGCGGATACCCGAAATCGATCAACCTTTCTGCGATGTTGCATAGTGGTATTAGAATTCTTCACAGCATAATGAATGGACACACGATGGCGTACAAAGACAAGCTCGCGAATGAATTTCAGAATTTATTCAGCATGTATGCTTATTTTTCGACTGACGATCGGCTGACGGCAACGGATCTGTGAGACGACCCAGGGCATGGACATCCAGCGGCAGCTCTGCACACCGGTTTTGGGTGGCGCCCTGGGGCCATGCCATACCGCAATGCTCCAGGGCGTCGTCATGAATACCTTATAGTGAAATGTGATTATTTACAGATTATTAAGATTCATAACATATGTTCATAATTCGATGAATGAATATCTAACAAGCGAATCTTGGCGAAGATAATGCCATGTTTTCATGGGCTTGCGAATTGCGGCACATTGCGATGAATGCGGCAAGAAGTTCCTGATTCGATTCCAGCCATGAAGGACTGTGTGCCTGGAAAATCGCGAGCATTAGACGACACGGATAGAGTCTTCGCAGCGGGTTGGACTCCATGCCGCGCATACCGAGACCGGCAGTGTATGCGAAAAGCGCAGAAAATTCGTTAATTTGTAAAATGGATTTGACGGATGACATTCCAGTTCGCATGCTCTGCTCATGGTAATAAAGCCAGGACATCGTGAGCATCAGGTCGGCCCCTGCGGCTCATGGGTGTCGGCGCGTTCAGGCCGGACGCGCTCCAGCCCTGCGCGGAGGTTGCAGCCCGCGCGGCGCCAGCTTTCTGCTCGGACTTCGCAATCCGGAACGCAGACCGCCTCTGCGTGCAGCACACGCTGCGCGCCGAAAACGTTCTCGGAGTCGCCGATGCAAGCGATTACGAGAAGGTCCACCGCGCGACCTCGGTCGACGCCGTGGACGGGATCCTCCGCATGGTCTTCGCACACCGCGCCGAGGTCCCGCCTTGCACCGATTGAGCTGGATCTCTCCTCGGATCGGAACCTGCGACCCGACCCTATGGAATTCTCTGCGCGCTCGCTGCATGGCCCCGCTTTGCCCCGCCCGCGAAGGTCCCCTCCGCACGGCCCGCGAACCGTCCGAAGGGAGCCTTCTCCGCCGCCTTCGCTGCCGGGCAAGCTGCCTTCCCGTGCTCTCCTGAGCGGCGCCGGCACGCATGCCTCTGCCGACGCTCAACGTTTGGCCATCGCCGACTCGGACCTGCGAACCCGCGTCGCGAACGCCCAAGCCCTCTGAGATCATGAAGCGGCCTGCAGTCCCCCCTGGCAAGGGGAGCGCAGGCCGATGACATCGCCTCCTGCATCGAAGACGACAGCGACTCTGGCCACGGCCTGGCCAGGTCGCTGTCGTCGTTTTTGCGCGCGCCATCACCACTACAGCCCTCCGATTCCCACCACCGGAGGCCTGCGCCATGAGGTGCAGGTGTAGCCGCCGCTCTCAACCCGCAGCATAGTGCCGGAAAGCGCAGGTCATCTGCGTTGGGGGTGTCGGCCATTTGCGCGTTTCCTTCATCAAGTTCTTTGGTTTGGGGTGCTTTGGCGCGTCGCGGATCCCTCGGAAGTTGTCGCCACGCTGGATGCGAGCGGCCCCCCTGGCAGCCTGAGAGTGGGCGCACAGCGGGGCTAACCCAACGGGGCTGACTGGACCTGGCTGACGCATCAACGTCTGCACGTTTCTGACTGTGTTCATCGTCGCGGATGAGGGGCACGCGACCCGCCTGTCCTACCGCGATCCAGGCTTGACGTGGGCGCCCCGGCCACCTTAAGCAGCGGGCATGCAAGCTTCGCGTAGTCAGCGTACGAAACGAACCTCGACGACGTCTGCCCGTCGTGCAGCCGTGGCGCAGGCGCATGGCAAATTGCAGTGCGCAGTGTGTCGAACGCTGACCCAGCTCTGCGGGTCGTGCTTCCGTGGTCAGCGCTACTGCAGTGCCTCTTGCCGCCTCGCGGCACGACGGCGCTCGCTTCGCGCGGCGGGTAAGCGCTACCAACGCACCGAGACCGGACGGCTCAAGCACGCGGCCCGCCAGCCTGCATACGCCGCACGCCGCAGAGCCCGCCCTTCCGGCCGCGCGAGCTCGCCTGCGCCCGCGCCTCCGGCTGAGCCTCACTCATCCCAGGACATCCAGCTTGCGACGCGGCCTACGCTGCCCACTTCGGCCCCGCGGCCCGGCGTCTCGCATTCGTCAGCGACCGCCGCGCTGTGGGCTTGCCTGCGCTGCGGACGCGCAAACCCCGACGGCTGGCTGCTTAACTGTCGTCGGATGTCTCATCGCCGCAGGCAAGCCAGGTATCGCGCCAAGGCACGAGGCCAGCGAGCCAACGCGCCGCCGCGACACAGACAGCAGGCCGGGCCATAGATACGTGGAGAGCGGCTTCACGCAAACCGCGATGAATTGCCAAACCGATCGGTCTCCAAACGGCGAAGCCGCTCGACGAGACTTCTGCGAGCGAATCGCGCCACCTCTTCCTACTCACACCGCTGAACGCTCTGCGAGCTGGCGCTTCTTCCGCTCCCCCCGCGCTTTTCACCGGCACCTCCAACGCCGACCGCCGCGTTTTCCGGCGCTATGCGGCGCTTTTCAGCCGGCGGCGACAGCAGGAGCTTCTGGTAAACACACTCGCCGGCAACCTGCTTGACGAGACAGACACGCCGATTCCGCGTCCGCGGGATGGTGTGGACGCTCAAAGAGACAGCACGACCCGCACAGCCAACGGCCGGCGACGACCGACGGCTTTCCAAGCGTGCCTAGCGCGCATCGTGTGGCACGGTTCGCAGGTTAAACGGCAGGGGGCCGCACGGCACGGCGTAGGGCACTTTCTTGCGCCAGGTCTTGATGACCGAGGGCAGCGGCGGGTGCGGCGGAACCTTCTGCACGTAGCGAACTTCGTACCATGCGGCGATCGGCACCGTCGGTGGCTCGAACGGAGTCAGCGCGAAGAACGCGTGTTCCGTCCGGCGTCCGCGCAGCGTATGTCGATACTTCTGCCCCTTGCGCAGCGACGGAAACCAGTGCGTCGACTGCCCGGTCCACAGGCCCAGCTGGTAGCCGCCTGCCTCGGGTGGCGCGGCTCGCATCAGCTCGCGATGAAAGACCGCGAACCACAGCTCGTGGGCTTGGATGATGCGGTCGGCGTCGAGCTTCCGTCGCAGCCGCTCGGAATGGCGCTCCAGGGTCAGCGCTTTGTTCTTACACTTCTGGCCACAGTACTTCGCCGATAGGGCCCGCCTAGCGGGGATTGGCTCCCGACAGATCGCACAGCACAGCGATTCGTACATCGAATTTGCTCCCCCCAGAAAAGAATAGAACCGATCGAGACAAATCGGCGGAAAACATCGCAATTCCGTGATTTTTATAGACAATTTTATTCGTCAATCATGGATGGGTCTGAAGGCAGCTTCGTAGCTCATCCTGTGGCGTCCGCGGAGCGGGTCTTGCGGGCGATTCGACTGCCGACTCTGAGCCTGTGCGGTGGCCTTGTCTGCAGCCATTTCCGCAGCCATGCTCGGCCTGCATGTTGCAAGATTTATTCCGTAACAGATAGCGGAGGAATAGTGGAGAGATGACTCCGATTTTGGCGCGCGGCGAAAAATCGACAATGGCTGCGTTTGCGCTGCGGCAACGGCTGCGGTGTGCACGCAGCGACGCCTGTCGAGCAAGACGCGGTCAGACCTGCCGCCCGCGCAGCGCCTGCGGCCTCGCAGTTCGCAGCGCGCCATGAAGCGGAACCGGCTGCGGCCGAATCTGCGGCTTGAGCGACGGGCTGCCCAAAACGGCGGGCGGGGAGTGGCGGTGTAGGTGGGCTGGCCGGCGTCGGAGGGAAGCTGGCAGCGCTGCCCACGTTGGGCAAGCCATCCAGAGGTCCAGGGCCTGAGCTGGATGGCTCAGAAGAGGCCGCGGAATGTGTAGATATCTTGAACGTCTGGGCCCGGAAGAGCAGCAGCATGGCCACGATAGGTAACCGAACAATGTTCAGGGGTTACAGAGTAGAATCAAGCTCAGAAATGAGAGCCTATTTAATCGCTTAGGCGAGGACGAACTTTCATCTCCCATGAATAACACGGCCTCTCCATGTCTATAATCCGGCGATTCATGGACCAACGACAGCGCCAATGAATGATCGCTACTCGTCGAAAAATCGAAGCCTCTTGGGCGTTTATAAAATAGACTTGACGATTTCTTATCAACCGGGTCAGCTATCGTTATGACACCAGAGCAGGCAGAGTCGGTTTCTGCGCAGACGGCGCGGCCCGCTCGACGTGTCATTGCAGGAGCGCAGACATCCCGCGGGTCGGCGTGGCCATCGTCGCCCAGCGTGCTCTGCAAGCCTGTACCGTCCGTGCTTCCGATGCCTTCGGATGCGAGTACGCCGCCTCCCGCCGAGCCGGCAAGGCCGCATCCCAACCGTGCGAGTACGCCGCCTCCCGCCGAGTCGGCAAGGCCGCACGCTCCTGATGCGCGTACGCCGCCTCCCGCCGAGCCGGCAAGGCCGCATCCAACCCGTGCGAGTACGCCGCCTCCCGCAGAGCCGGCAAGGCCGCACGTTCCTGATGCGAGTACGCCGTCTCCCGCCGAGTCGGCAAGGCCGCATCCAACCCGTGCGAGTACGCCGCCTCCCGCAGAGCCGGCAAGGCCGCACGTCCCCGATGCGAGTACGCCGCCTCCCGCAGAGCCGGCAAGGCCGCATCCAACCCGTGCGAGTACGCCGCCTCCCGCCGAGTCGGCAAGGCCGCACGTTCCTGATGCGAGTACGTCGTTCGGCCGGACGACAAGGCCGCATTGGCGAGCTGCCTTCTGACTGCACTTCGGACTTCGCCTTGACCGCAGCGCTGCAGCGCTGCCCGCCTTGACATTCCTGCTTGCGAGCCGAGGCTCCCACACGGACCACGGTGCCGCTTGGCCCGGCGGCGTGGCACCGGTGGGGTCTGCTTGCGTCTGACACAAACGCGCCTTCGCGGAGTGCCTGCGCGTGCCGCTGACCGTACGCCATGCCGCAGAGCGGACGCGAAGTTGCACCGAGATCGACCCACGATGCGGGGTAGGTCGTCGTCTGCGACTGCGTGACCGCGTGACCACCATCTGCTGGGTAGTGCCTGGCGACCGCGTGATAGTCGGCGACCCGGCAGCAGACCACTGCCGGCGTCCCTCGGTTGATCGCAGACATTCTTCGTTCGTCGGAGGTCGCAGTCCCGCCGAGTTTGGGCTGGATACCGACCAGAGCGTGATCGGATCAGATGGCCGTCGCGGCGGGGCATTGAACGCCAGCTCTCTGAGCCCGCTGTTCGCAGTGGGGGGGTGCGCCGCGATTTTCTTGGGCTTGATTTGCGATCCACGAAAGGGGGTCAGCGATGGGAATTTCGAAGCACGGCATGGCGCTGTCCGATGCGATGCCTCAGATGGGCAGCCAGCTTCCGCCAGCCGAGATCGCAGAGAGAACACGCACGATGCAGATCTGCGAGCGGCCGGCCATGCATCCCGGTTCTTCAGCACACACTGCTTGCCAATAGCCGGCGCTCGGTTTGCCACTGGTCTCTGGCACAGGCTCGCCCTCACGACCCTGCCGAGATCGACCTGAGCCCGCTCGTCAAGCAGCCCTATCTGCGCACTGGCATCCCGGCGGTAGGCCCGGGCCAGGGTGGGCACATTCGACGAAAGCCCCGGGCGAGAAGGCGCAGCTTGAATCACATGTGACAGATAAAGTCAAACGTTACTTTTGGCGGTTCGGTACCGAAGCTTCACGACAGTTCGCAGATCTGATATGGACCGACCCGTCAAGGTACCGCCGAGCTGAGTTTTGCTTTTTCTTGGTAAGCGGTATTTGCAGCCTCCGGGCGGGCGCACAAGGGCGAAGCTTGGCAGATTGTCGACGGTGGTTCAGTCTGATATCGACGAAAGGTGGTTGCTGTGTGGGTGTGCCTGTAGGCTCAGAATAGCAGTGCCGACTTTTGACTACCGGTCAGACATCGGGGAAAGGGTGGGAGCAGTGTCGATTGCTCACACGATGCGCCAGACTGTTCCCTCTCCGGCAGTGATGAGCGATGACGATCTCATTCCCTGGGCTCCAGCGCAGGAGAGTGTAGGGTCAGCGCGATCGGAACGAGCTCCCTCATGTCAGAGAGCCCGGCGCGACGGAGTACTTGCCGCATGTTGTTGCTGGCCCGCTTGGTCAATTTTTGCCGCAAATCGTCGATGGAGATGGTCCCCTGGGGGGCGGCGTCTTCGCGTAGCTCATGCACGATCTGACAGAACCCTTCGCTTCTTCCGTAGCCTGCCAAAGACGAGCCAATCTGCGCGATGGACAGGTTGAGCTCGCGAAGCAAACTGTCCATCGCCCCTTGTTGGTATCTGGGCAGCCTGCTAGACAGCAACACAACGGTGATGCGCAGCAGATGCAGGCTGGTCAACACGGTGTGTTCCTCGACCGCCTTGCAGAGCATCGACATGTACAGGAAGTCGAGCGCCGGCTCGAAGCGAGGCTCGCTAGACCGAGCCAGCCGATCGCGTAGGGTCCGAGCAAGACCCAGCATGTGGAAGGCCCATGAGGCCGTCGCAGGCTGCCCCGGGGCCAGGCCAGCTAACCCGTTGCCGCTCCCTTTTGCGAGCTCCCACTGACGCAGCAGATCGTCGAAGAGATCCTCTGACTGCAGCGTGTAGGTCAAGGGCAGTGGGAGCGTGGCGGCCCAGGCTTCCAATGCTCGGCGGACAGAGCCCGGTTTTTCGGCTAGCACACGCCTTCGGGCTTCGATGGTCTCCTGCAGGTCTTTGCCGACGGCGTGCCAGGCTTCGTCACGCTGCCGCCACAGGCTGATGGGCCGACCACTCCGTGGCAGTGGCTGCAGCGGGGCCAGCATCCCGTGCTGCCAGTTCGCGGGGCGAGTCAATACTGGAACAACGGGCACCGTGTCACGCCGAGTGAGGGCCGCTTGGAGCTCCTCATGACAGCGCTCACTGTCCAGGTAGGAAGGGCTGATCAAAAGGAGGATGACCTCTGCCTCCTGGATGAAGCGATGAAGCTCCTTTTTCCGGTCCCGCCCCGGCTCGATGGTTCCCGCATGCTGAACCGCGATCAGCCCATTCCGATACATCGGTGAGACCTGCCTCAAGAGCTCGGTAAGAAACACCTTGTCCTCGGAAGAGGCGCTAATGAAGATCGGGAGAGGAACTTGGACCTCAGGCATACCGCCATGTTAGCCAGCGAAGCTGGCTGCGACCAAGCTGCGTCCGCTCCGGCATTCTTCCATCCGAGGTGCGATGCGCTCAGGCGCAAGCCTGGCGCATCCTTTGACAGCTTCCGGTCGGTGTATGCGTGTCCCCAATGCGCATGTGTTCGCGCTCAGTGGGCGAAGTATGCCGCTTGCAGAGCAGGGACAAATGCCCTGTTACCTCGCTAGGACTCGCGCTAGGGTTCGCGGATGAAAATCGCAGACTCGAGGCCTACGGCCAGACTCCAGCCGGGGAAACAGCATGATCGGGATGCACTCCCGTGGACGAGTGTTCTGGCAGAGGTGGTGCACGGAAAGAACCAGGGCCTGTCTGTGCTGTTGGATCAGGAGCGGGTCTATATCGGCCGGTCTGAGCAGTGTCGCTTGGTGCTGACCGACCCGGCTGTGTCGGAGCTCCATGTCGAGGTAGCCGGGCGCGGCCACTGGATTCATGTCCGCGATGTCGGCAGCACCAATGGCATGGAGGTCAATTCCGTTGAGACCAAAGAGGTCTGGGCGCAGCGCGAGTGCACCTTGGTCCTGGGCAGCACAACGCTGCGCCTATCGGCTCGACCGGAGAAGCCGCTGTCGATGCCAGCGAGCACAGACTTTGGCAACTTGGTCGGCAGTCATCCCGCCATGCGCGCAGCGATCGATCGGCTAATCCGCATTGCCGAGACTGATCAGAGCCTGGTGATCGTGGGGCCGTCGGGCAGCGGCAAGGAAGAAGCGGCACGGGAAGTGCATGCTCGCTGGTCAGTATGGAAAGACGGCGCGGCCGGACGCAAGCCACGGCCATTCATCGTCGCCCTGTGCAGCAGTGCCCGCGGCGATGCCATGTTCGAGAGTGAGCTCATGGGACATGAGCGGGGCGCCTTCACCCACGCCGTCGAGGCGAAACCAGGAAAGCTAAGCGAGGCCACGGGCGGCACGCTCTTCCTTGATGAGATCGCTGACCTCAGCCTGCCGATGCAAGGAGCGCTGCTGCGGGTCCTCGATCGCAAAGAATACCAACCGATCGGCGGCAAGCCGCAGACCAGCAGCTGCCGAATCATCGGAGCGACCTGGAAGAACCTGGCGGCTCTCGTCAATGAAGGCCGCTTTCGGGCTGACCTCTACCATCGCCTGATTCCGCCGGTGATCAAGCTGCCGGCCTTGGGGGACCGGCTGTCCGACCTGCCCCTGCTCATCCACGCGCTGCTGCAGCGCCACTGCCAGGCCCACCGCGTGACCCGACGGCTGCATCCCGATGTCGAGGCACACCTGCTGGCGATGCACTACCCGGGGGATGTTCGTCAGCTCAGCCGCATCTTGGATCTTCTGGTGGTGTTGTCGCGGGATCTTGAGATCACGCCGGACTTGCTGGACGTATGCGGAGCAGGTGGGCTGGATGCTGAGAACCTGGACCGTGAAGAGCGGTCACCGGCCTTTTTTGGCCAGGGCAGCTGGAAATCGCTCAAGCAGGTCAAAACCGAGACCGAGCGCGCGTATCTAAGCTTGCTGAAGCAGCGCGTGCCCAAGCGAATCGATCAAGCGAGGCTCGCGGGGGTTGATCCAAGCTACCTCACCGACTTGTACGCCAAGCACGGCTTAGCTGGACCAAGGCAGGGGGCGCCTGACTCGGACAACAGCTAAGCGCCAGACACAGCATCTTACATGCTAACGCAAGGACTGCACCATGAAAGCTGCATTCGTACAGGTTCTGTGGTTGCTCGCTCTGTCGGCTTGCGACCCCTATGCCTACTTCCTCAGGCACGCACCCAGCCAGCTAGTCGAGACTGGCCGGGCGGTAGGGTGCCAGCAGCCGCGTTCCCTGCTGGCCGCGGACATTGATGGCGATGGGCACATGGACTTGGCGTTCCTGGCAAAGAGTGCCAGCAGCAAAAACTTCGGGGTGCGCGTACTGTGGGGCGACGGGATGGGGGGGCTTGAAGACAATAAGGCCTGGTATGAGCTGGGTGAGGTGGACATCAATCGGGATCCAACCCAGGCACTGGCTGTGATTGATCTCAATCAGGATGGTAATCGGGATCTTGTCGCGCTGACCTGGGGAACGAAGGAGCAAGCCAAGGTCTGGAGTCTGGTGAAGACCGGCGGGAGGACCTTCATTGCCGCACAGAGCTTGGCCTTTTCGGTCGTCTGTCCCCTGGTGGCGCCCGAAAATCTGTTCACCGTAGTGGCTGCCGACCTGGAACAGGATGGGCAGAGTGAGCTGATCCTTGGGTTTGAGCAAGGCACTGGGACGCCCAGTCAACAGCCACCTTGTTTCCTGCGTTACGATAGGGGGGATCTCAATTTACTGTACAGCGAGAACACTGTAGGTTCATATCCTTCAAATTCATCTTACGGAATCTTTGTATCCAATATTCTCGTGAATGGGACTCGGGATGTATATATTACAAAAACAAATTCCACGAGCGCCTGGCGCCTCACTATCAATAAGGATACGGGGAAATATAGCAGAACAGAGTGGGCATCCCTGCCTATGGATACGCTGGCAACAACGGTCGCGCTGTTCAATGGAGATACGTACGACGACCTGCTCTATACAACAAACTCGGGCCTGCCGAATATTTGGACCGTCTTAGGTGACACTCCAACCCCGCTTCGAGCGCAGCCAGGGACAGCCGATAGTATTGGCATATCATCCCGGAGCGCAACTGTGGGGGATCTCGATCACGACGGAAATTTGGATATTGTGATATTGCGGACGGGTCGCCTGAATAACCCCGTTGATCTGGGAACATCTTCACCATTGCTTGTTCTGATGGGTAGGGGACAAGGAACCTTCGACCCAGTCGACAACTATCAGTCAGATGAAGCCCCGCAGGATCTCGTCAGTGCCGACTTCAACCACGATGGTTTCGCCGATATCGCTCTGACTGTGCGAGGTAGCCAAGCGGTTGTTATCCTAAGCAGCACTGGCCCCGGGATGCCCGCATCGAGTCTTCGGCATCCTCCTCCACTGGACGTGGGCTGCCCCTGAGGAATGAGGCCGGAGAATTTTCTCCCGTCCAGGAGACAAAATCCACTTCCACCTTGCGGTCGTTTTGGGGCGCCCGAGGCTCTCCTAGAATTCCCGCCCGGCATGGGTTCTGCTTTGCCCTGCTGAGGAGGTGCCTATGAGCCCTGTAACCGCAGTTTCGTTCCTGTGCGGAGTTCCGTCCACGCCTGTTTGGCCGTCCAATCGGAGACGCCGCTGCGCTGCGGCTCTGCTGTTCGCCATCGTGGTCTGGACCAGCGGCTGCGGTGGCTCTGGTCCGGAGCCAACGACCAGCCCAGTGTTCGCGACTAGCCACTCGGCCGTCACAGTAAGCTCCTCCTTCGTTGCAACGGAGAGCGCCAGCGAACCCATGGCTACGCCGGCAGGATTGAGTCCCTCCTGTACGCCTCGCAGCTGCGCGGAGCTGAACTTTAATTGCGGCAAGATCAATGACGGCTGTGGCCACCTGCTCGACTGCGGGCTGTGTTCCTCGGGCCAGTTCTGCGGAGGAGGAGGGGTGCACGTGTGCGGTACCGGGCCGGGTCGCTGCGGCGATGGGGTAACCAACTTTCCGAATGAGCTGTGTGACTCAACGCTGTGCTGCCCTGTTGATTGCCAAACCTGGGGGGGGGGGCCGCGGCCTGTGTGTCGGCCCAAGAACCCCAGTCTGGGCTGCGATGTAGCTGAGCTGTGCAGCGAACACTTCGACTGCCCCAAAGACCAGCCTGCCCCCAAGGACGATAAGACGCCCTGCCGGCCACCTGCTTCAGGGAAGCTGTGCGACGCGCCGGAGTACTGCGACGGCACTAGCTTCGACTGTCCAATCGACAAAGCCGTCCCCAAGGACGACAAGACGCCCTGCCGACCGCCCGCACCGGGGAAGCTGTGCGATGCGCCCGAGTTCTGCAACGGCTCTAGCTTCGACTGTCCCATTGACAAGCCCGTCCCCGGTCCCAAAACGGACAAGTGGGGGGGGCGTGCAGTGGTGATGGGGGAGGCGTGCGATGAGCCGAAGCAATGCAGCGTTCAAAGCTCCGAGGATGCAGAAATCCCTGGGGTGCCTCTCGAAGTGGCGAGTAGGACTGTCTGCCGGCCGGCGGCGCCGGGGAAGCTATGCGATGCGCCGGAGTACTGCGATGGTAAGAGCTTCGACTGTCCGATAGACGGCCCTATCCAGTATCCGATACCGAGAATAGGTAAGAAGCTCTGCCGGGCGGCGGCACCGGCGAAGCCGTGTGATGCACCGGAATACTGTGACGGCAAGACCTTCGACTGCCCGCTGGATGCGTACTACACGAAAGCGGACGAGCATGTCTGCCGGGAGGCCGCTGCCGAAGATGCTTGCGACGCCCCTGAGCTCTGCGATGGAGCGGGCTTTTCCTGTCCCCCTGAGCCTCCGAAACCAATCTGGCAGGAGAGTGCGCTCCGCCCCGATGTGTTCGGCAATGACATGGCGGAGCCAGGCGAGAACTTTGCCCTCGATGGGCGGATGCTGCTGCTAGACAGTGCAGGACGTGCCGATCCTTCCTGGGTGATTCAGGGGAGGCTCACGGCTCTGTTCTCATCACCCACGCCCGATTACTTTGGCGTAGTTGCAGATCAATCGACCCTGCAATTTGTTGCAGGGGAGTACTCATGCATGCCCGCCGGGGACTGTTACGTTAGCCGCTCCGTTGTGCCCACGCTACCTCGCACACCCAATGTTCACTGGGACATTGCCTATTCCGAGGAACTGCAGGGGCTGCGTGACGGGGCCGTTCTTGATTCCTGCTACAGCACGACACGCACGGTCCATATCGGGGGCAGCTTCACGGACGTGCCGGCCTTGCACCGCTACTACTTCGACATCGAGCGTGCGCTGCACAATCGGCTCACCGTCGGCTGTGGTACGGGTCAGTACTGTCCATCGAAGCAAGGCCTGCGAGGGGAACTCGCCGCAATGATCACCAACTATCTTAAGCCCTCAGGTCCGCCATCCGAGGGCGTGATCGCTGACCGTCGCTACAACTGCACTACTGGGCCAGTGCTGTTCGACGATCCTGAGGCGCAGCCACTCAAGGACTTCTGCCCTCACATCCACTATGTCGTCGCGCAGGGGATTGCGCAGGGCTGCGCGAGTAGGACGCCTTACCCTTTCACGTTTTGTGCATACAAGCCGGCCGAGCGCCGTGAACTGTTGCAGTGGGCGGCGGAAGCGCTGCGTCGGCGGATGCCGCCTGGAACCTCCATTCCGACAATGGGTCCGGGGTACAACTGCGTTGCAGGGGGCACGAGTCTGATTCCCGGACTGCCGCCGAATGGCGCAGTCTGTCCCCATGCCCACTGGCTGCTAAGCAAAGGCTTGCTGCCTCTGGATCCGGTGATGACCCAGTGCACCAGCGGGGTCTGCCAAGCCGAAACCTTCAAGCGTGAAGTGGCCGCCCACCTGCTAAGCACAATCTTCTCGCTGACTTTGGGCAGCTAGCCTCCTGGCCGTAGGCCAGAGGTGGAATTTTCTCCTTCAGTGGGGTCAGAAAACTCCTGCCGCTGCCGTACTAGATAAGGGGCAGCGACGGTGTTTGTGCGCCATCGGGGGTGGCACGCGCCGTGCCTAGTTCAGACGCAGGAGGTTCCGATGAAGATGTCTCGTTCGTTCGTTCCACTGCGCTTCCGGCTGGCTTTGGTAACGCGCCTAGGGGGGGCTGCGCGGCCACCTCTGGCCGTGCTCGTGTTCGCTGCAACGCTTGGGGGACTTGGAGGCTGTGGTGGCCCGGCGGAGCCAGAGCCTACTTCCGCCAAGCTGGAGCAGCTGACGGGCAGCCCTGCGGCGATGGCGACGGCCACCGAGGAGCTGATGATCCCGGCGGTTGCCGTCGAGGACAAGGCGGACGTCGCTCCGACGTCTGGCAGCTGCGTGCCCAAGACCTGCCGCGAGCTCGGCGTCGGCTGCGGGCTGATCAATGACGGTTGCGGTCGGCTCCTCAACTGCGGTGGCTGTGCAGCTGGACAGCACTGTGGCGGCGGCGGTCCGCACCAGTGTGGCAGCGGGCCCGGTCGCTGCGGCGACGGCATAGTTGATTCCTCTAGGGAACTGTGCGATGGCTCGATCTGTTGTCCCTTCGATTGTCAGACATATGGCGAGGCTCGTCCCCCAGTGTGCCGGCCAGCCAACCCTTCGCTGGCCTGTGATGTGGCTGAGACCTGCTCTGGCGTGATTTGTCCGCCCGACCGCGGCACGCCTGACAAGACAAAGGAATGTCGGCCCGCCGATAGCAAACTCCTCTGTGACGTTGCCGAGAAGTGCGACGGTGTGAGCCCAGCTTGTCCGCCAGACGTTGGCACCCCGGACACCAAGCAGGTGTGCTGGACGCCGCCTGCCGGGCCAAGCTGCGGCGTGGCTACCACTTGTGATGGTCGCAGCCCGGACTGCCCTACTCCAAAGCGACAGCCTGCTGGCTTCCCCTGCCGGCCCAGCGATCCCAAGCTGGCCTGCGACGCACCGGAGCTCTGTGATGGCAGCCGGCTCGACTGTCCGGTGGACGTAGGAACCCCAGATACCAAGAAGATCTGCTGGAGTCCCGGCAGCCGTAGGGAGGCCTGCATCCAGCCGGTCGCCTGCGATGGACACAGCACGTCCTGCCCCGCCGCGCGTCCGCTGCAGCCCGCCGGAACGGTGTGTGAGCCCTCTCATGACCCGCTCTGCGACGCGCCCGAGCGCTGCGATGGGTACCACGCCGCGTGCCCAGTGGAGCTCCCGAAGCCGACGTTTAGTCGCGGCCCTCTGATGCCCGATCCGTTTGGCAACGGGATGGCCGAGCCTGGCGAGGACTTTAGCGTCGACGCCAAAGTCCGCCTATCGGGGGTGGATACCGCGGGGTGGATGCTCGCTTCGAGCTCGCGCGCGGTGCTGTCGAGCCCCCTCTATGGCTACTTCTCGGTTCTCAGGCCCGATGCGACGTTGTTCTTTGCGACCGGCTGGCCGGGCGTCTCTGAATACTCCTGTCTAGGCTTGGGAACCTGCTTCTCGGTGCAGGGACGATTCACCAGCTTGCCGCGAACCCCGCACCTGCACTGGGATGTTCAGTTTGACCAGTCCATTCAGGCCTTGCGCGGGGGCGTTCCTGATGCCTGCGGCGGGCTCGCGCGCACGGTGCATATCGGACAGACGTTTGGCGACGTTCTCCCCAGCAGCCCCTACTATGACTCGGTCGAACGCCTAGTCCATCGAGACATGACTGTCGGCTGCGGCGGCCCGCGCTACTGTCCCAGCGATCCAACGCTGCGCCAGGATCTCGCAGGCTTTGTGTCCCGCTATTTGGTACGCGGCGGACCGCCGACTTCGGGGACGGTGCCAGGCCGCGGAACGTATGACTGCCGCGCCGGGGGAATCTCCCTCTTCTCGGATGTGGCAGCGGACGATATGTACTGCGCAGCCACGCACTATCTGGCGCAGCGCGGCTTCACCCGCGGCTGCGCTCCCGCCCCCGGCTTTGCATTCTGTCCCTTGAAGCACGCCACTCGGCGTGAGCTCCTGGTCTTCGCTGCGCTCTCTCTCCTGCCTGCGGGCGAGCCGTTACCCCCAGCTGGGGTAGTGGCCGGAAGCTACTACAGCTGCGCGACCAGCGGTGGCACTAGCCTGATTGCCGACCTGCCAGCCTCTGATGGCGCATGCGCACACGCGCACTATCTGCTCGCCCACAACGTCCTGCCAACCGGCGGACTGACTGGCTGCCCGTCCGGGAGCGTCTGTCCGGATCAGGAAGCGCGGCGGGAAGTGGCGGCGTACATGCTCAGCCAGATCTTCGCGCTGAACCTTGGCGACTAGTGTCCAGCGCGCTCGCCGACGTGGTACGGAAGGAGCGTTGCCGAGCGCTGCTAGGGCGGTGAATGCAAACCCGGTGAGGAACAACCAACCATGGCCACCATCAAAGCCTGTCTGACCTGCAAGCGCAGCTATCTCCCTGAAGTGAGGGTCTGCCAGAACCTCGCCTGCTCTGAGCACGGCAAGCCCTTGACCGCCCTTGAGCCTGCTCCCGCCGCGGCAGTGCCCCCCTCGGGAACTCTGATCGATCGGGTGCTGGGGGGACGCTACCGCTTGACCCAGCGGCTCGGCGAAGGCGGCTGGGGGGTGGTCTACAAGGGCGTCGATCAGAAGCTCGACCGCCTCGTTGCGGTCAAGCTCATCTCGAATTCCTTGTGGCGAGACACGGCGCGCTATCCCAAGGTGCGCCAAGAGTGCCTGGCCCGCTTCGAACGCGAGGCGCGGATCATGACCAAGTTCAGTCATCCGCACATCGTGTCGATCCACGACTACGGCAAGGAAGCGCTGAGCGATGTGTTCCACGATGTGCAGGATCGAGTGCCGTACATCGTCATGGAATTCTTAGAGGGCGAGACACTGCATGGCCGCATCAACCGCGGTGAGCTATCGGTGGTGCAGGCGGTGCGGCTGGCCATCCAGATCGCCGAAGGCTTGGTTGAGGTCCATGCACAAGGCATATGGCATCGCGATCTGAAACCCGAGAATATTTTTCTGGTCACGCAAGATGGTCAGCCAGAGATGGCCAAGCTGATGGACTTCGGCGTGTCGCGCCTGCGTGACCCTAGCGAGCAGGCATATACCACCTGGATGGTTGGTACCGCCGCCTACTCGGCCCCCGAGCGCTTCAGCGATCCGCTTGCAGAGCATCCAAAGTCTGACTGCTATGCCCTGGGCTTGATGCTGTACGAGATGCTGAGCAAGGGCCGCCACGCGATCTATGAGTGGCACCGCAGCAACGGTGGCCAGATCAGCATCGATCAGCTCACGGAGGGGCACTGGCGATACGCGCACCAGAACGCCATACCAGCTTCGCTGCGCTCCCTTCCGGACTCGCAGGTCAGCGAAGCCCTAGACAAGCTGGTGCTGCGCCTGCTGGGGAAAGACCCAGCGCAGCGTCCCAGCGCCATGGAGCTGCTGCGCGAACTCATAGCGATCCAAGCACAGCTACCGGCGCCCTCAGTCGCAGCGTGGATTCTGTTGCACAGCCAGCGTCCGAAGCGGACGCCCGCGGTGGCGACCCCGTCCTTGTCCATCGTCGGCGCCCCCGTCCTAGCCGCTTCGTCTGTGGCGGCGGCCGATGCCGAGTCGAGCTGGCGCTCGCAGGTCATCGAGTTCGAGCGCACCGTGCGCGACATCGAGCATGTCGAGCCCCAGCTGCAGACCGCATGCACCAGCCTACAAGCCCAGAGCGAAGCCCTGGCGGCGGGGCGCTGGGGCGACAAGCTCTCGGAATCCCTGACCACTCGGCTGCGCGGGCTGCACGAGCTCAACCAGCGCATCGCCCAGCAGAGCAGCCGCATCGAGACCCTGAAGGCGCAGTGGCAGGAGGATCGGGCGCAGGCCAAGAAGCGCCGAGATCAGCTCCTCGCCCAGCGGTACCTGATCGACTGTGGCTTGGCCGACTCTGACGCGTTTTCGGGCGGTCAGCGCGATGCGATTGTCGCCAAGCAGGTAGAGCTGGACTGGCAGATCCAGGCCATCAAGACTGACTCCCGGATTATCGAAGAACTCTTCAAGGAGCAGCTGGAGCTGCACAACCTACGCAATAATTACTATCACCGAACGTTTCAGTTCGCGGATAAGGTACTAGCCGGGATTGAGGCCGATCCCCCCGGACTGATTGCACGGTTATGGCGGCCTTCACCGGAACATACCGCGGCCAAGACGTGCCTGGAAACGACCAAACCCCTATTGGAACAGCTAGAGAAAGCCTGGCGAAAATTCCCCGAACTGCATGGAAAAACTGAGACGTATCGCGCACCATCACAGTAAGCCCATGACACCAGAGAAGAAATACTGTCGCACCTGTCTGTCTGGTATTGAAACTGGCCCGCAGAAAGACTGCAATATATGCCATAAGGAGCTCTCGCCGCTCGTCGAACATGGCATAAAGCAGGGGCGATTGGTATTTCAGCAGTATGTCCTAGATACCCCGTTGGGCACCGGCGGCTACGCCGAGGTATGGCTGGGGTATGATCTGCGCTCAGCGCGCGAGAGCCGGTCGCATAAAGTCGCGATCAAGATCTACAAACCGGGGCTCACGCCCGACGACCGCGGGCGTATCCGTCGCGAGATTGCCAACATCAAGGCGGTCTCGGAAACGGAGGCGGAGTCGGTGGTCTCTATCCGCACCAATCTCATCGAAGACGGAGAGATTACGGCATTTGTAATGGAATATGTGGCGGGTACGGCGCTAGATCGCGTACTCCAACAATTGCGGCCAAATTCGAAGGTCGATCAGCCCGCGGCGCCGGACTCAGTAGGATTTTCGGCGAAAGATGCATATATCATTTGGCGAAGATTGATAGAGGCAGTTTGTCCACTCCACGCGATTACATCAGGGAGTACCGCGGATGATCTGCCGCGGCGAGGTCACCGAGATCTGAAACCGCCTAACATTGTTTTAGCTAACACATCATTGGGTGACATAAAAATAGAAAACGGCATTGCCTATCTGACAAACATCGACAAGTTGAAGCCAGTCATTGTCGATTTGGGATCGGCCAACATTTCCTCAAAGGATGTAACCACCAAGATCGCGATTACGCCCTGCTATGCTGCGCTGGAACAGCTACAGGCGAAATCTACCGCTGCTGCCCCCTCGGACGTCTTCGCATTGGCCCTCATCTACTTGGAGCTGCGAGTTGGAGGTGGTCTGCCATCTTCCGATTTTGCGCGACGAAAAACGGCCATCGACTGCCAGCTTGCCGAGCTCACGGATGTCTCAGAAACGTTCAAGCTGCTGCTCAGGGAGTGTCTAGCCGATGAACCCCAGCGCCGGCCGCAGACAGCCCAGGAACTGCTGCAACGTCTGCGGGCGATTGAAGAGGAGACGCAAGTCCCGGCCCCCAGAGACGTTCGACGCCGCTGGCCTCTGCCCGTGATGGCTATAACCTTGGCGGCGGTACTCGGGACGTTGGCCTATAGAGCTTTCCTTCGGCAGCCCCCCTCGACGGCTGTCCTCGTCGGACGGGCGGAACAGATCCTCGTGCGCAGCCTAGCGCGGACGCCGCTACGCGAGAGCACGCTCACCTGGAGTGGCAAGAGTCACGCGCTCGACCTGAGCCCGGTGCTTCGCAGCCTGCTGGGCCGCGTCGATATCGCGCTGCTGCCGGCAACGGCGGAAGCGCTAGGCGAGCTCCTGGGTACCGAGGCGATACCGCCCCTGCAAGACCTGGCGTCGCAAGTCAGTCAGCCACGGATCAGAGCCGCGCTGTGGGGAACACTGGCCCAGCTCGGCAGCGAGAGAGGCTGCGCCGAGCTGCGACAGATCAGTAGTAACGGCGATCCCGAGTTAGAGCGCCGTGCAACGCTGGCCTCGCTGCGCTACTGCCCATTTGATGCGGCGCTAGACGAGCCTCTGCGACGTACCCTGAGCTGGGCTCTACAACATCAGCCGCAAGATGCGGTTGCGCGGTCGGCGCTGTGCTTGGTGGCCGGGCTGCCCGTCCGATCCGAACCGGCGCTGAGCGCCAGTCAGCAGGCCCGGGCGGCCTTGCAGCGGCAGGCGGCAAGTCCGGTGGTCAACGCTGCGACCCTCGATAGCTTGGCGTGCTTGGTCGAGCTCGGGGTGGATGAAGCAGCACGCTCCCGGCTGCAGCAAATCGCCACCCGGCCCGGCGTACAGCAAGCGGCGGCGGCGCAGTGGCTGGCCCGGCTGCGCGACTGCGAAGTGGCACACACCCTGGCCGAGTTGGCCGGCTCGGATCAGAATCCCGAGGACGTGCGGCTGATGGCGCTGCGCGGCATGGCCGAGTGTGGCCTGGAACGCGACGCGGTTCAGCGCACCCTATTGCCCTTGCTGGCCCTGGACGCGGACAAACCGCTTTTGGCCGAAGCGGCCGCGGCCACCTTTCTGCGCTCTGTCAACACGATCCCTCAGGATGCCGGTTCACGCCTGGCGTGGAGCGTCCGGGCGCAGTCCTCTGATCTAGAGGGCGTGCTGGCCACCCCGAATTGGGAACAGGCGAGCTCGCAGTGGCGTATTCCCGCCTTCCGAGTTCAGACCGCCATGGTCATGGCCACCGGCTGCGGAGCATCCGGCTGGTCGGTGCTGGCTCGACTGCTCAAAGATGCCGACCCGCGGGTTCGCAGTACCGCGTTGGATGCCGTGGAGCATCGCGTCCTGAACTGTGAGCGCAGCGAGCTGCCAACCCAATCGAATATCCTGCCGACGCTACATGAAATCGCCGCCGGCTCGGGGGGACGAGATGCCGAGCGGGCCCGAGTGCTAGAAAGTGGGCTGCAAGGCGAGTCGGCACCCGCCCCCACGGCCTGCGCGCCGCTTTCCGATGCCCGCTCGCGTGTCCTCTGCGTGTGGCTCTCCAGGGGCGATGCCCAGGCGCTGCTGCCACTACTTGGTGACTCTAATGAAGAGGTCCAGATCGCCGCCGCCTATCGCCTAGCCCAGGCCGGCCGGAAGGAAGGGTGGACGAAGCTGCAGCAAGCGCTGGCCCAGGGGCGGCACATTGGCTGGCTGGCGATTTCCGCGCTGCTGGCGCTGGGGCGCGACGTCGAGCTGCCGGCTGACTTTTCTGAACAGTACGGCCGCGAGGATCTGCCGCTACGCTATTCGTTCGTTGTGCGCCTGCGACTGCCGAGCACGCGGCTCTCGGATGACCAGCTCTGGCAGGCACTGAGTCGCGCGCGGCGTGATCGCGCGGCCGTGGTCCGAGTGGCGGTCGCAACGATTGCCTTTGAGCGCTACCAAAAGTCAGGGCAGGCGCGCTTTCTGAACCTCCTCAATCCCGGGCTACTGTTTGACCCCGAGAAGTCGGTGGTTGATCGCGTTGAGGAACTGCTCGCTCGCCTTAACCGCACCGGGGCTCCACCTCCCTCCGTTGTGCCCCAGCCGCCCGCCGTGGTTCTAGTCAGCGGGCACCAGGACATCCCGCCGGATCGATCCGAGCCGAAGCCGGCAATCGTGGTCGATGGCGGCAGCCCGCCCGGTGGGGCCCGGCTTGATGCCAGTCGGCCCTCCGTCCTACGCCCACCTTCGAGCCTGGAGCTTGCTCGCCAAGCCGAGGCGCGAGCCAGCGGCAGTGGTGCCCCAGGCAGCCCCGGGTATGTGCGCGCCTACCAAGAAGTAGCGCGCAAATACCAGGCGATTGCCGACGAACAGAGACGAACTACGCCGCAGGAGCGCAGAGACGCACAAGCGAGCATCAGCCGTCTGCTAGCGTCCCACAAGATCAGCCAAGTGGTGGTCTGGCATCGCAATCCCAGCACGGGCAAGTGCGACCAGCGCGAGATCCGCTATCCCGAGCGCTTTGGGCCGACCGAAGTCATCATTCAGCTTCGCGGGAAGGCCACTCCTGTGCGGCAGCAGATCGAGCCCGGCGGACAGAAAAACGTATACGATGCCTGCGGCGAATAGATGCAAAGCGTAGTTCGCATCGCGTTCTCTCCTCAAGCCATCGTGCCGCCGCCCCGCGGCTTTCGGGCATGCGCTCTGGGCATGCTGCTGTGGTTGCTCTCAGCCGGAGCCGCACAGAGTTCGCCAACCGATCCAGGTCCAGCTGTGCGCAGCGTGCAACAGGCGGAACTGCGGCTGAGGGATGCAGCGGCGGCCAGCGAGATCGTCTCTCTGCTTGCGGAAGCTCAGCGGCTCGCCGCCTTCCCAGGGCTGTATCTCCAGCTGGGCTCTGCTGCTGAGAACGCCGGACGTTTTGTCGTCGCCGCTGATTTCTACAACCGCTACCTGCACAGTGTGAATCAGGCAGGTGGCCAGGGGGCTGACCCAGCAGGTCGCATTCCGGAGTTTGTCCGCCAGCTCCGGGAACCACATGTGGAAGTCGACCTGAGCGGTGGGCAGCCCGGTCAGTACCTGTTTGTGAATGGCCGTTTCACCGGAGTCTTGCCGCTGCCGACGCCGATTCTGCTTCCGGCCGCAGCCGGTGAACTGCACGTGATGTTAGTGGGATCTGAGCGGGTCATGGCCTCTGAGCGCACCCGTCTACCCGATGGCAGCCGGCAGCTACATGCCGAGCTGTCCTCCCGGGGCGACCTATTGAACCTTTCGCTGAGCCGGCCACTCGAGGCCACGGTCTCTGTGGTGTTTTCGGAAGTCACGGCACCCGGGCTGCGCGCCGAGGTCTTGACCGCGCTCGATTCGGCCCTGCACGAAAGCCATATTCAGCGTCGCGGGCAAAGTCCTCCTCGCCAGTCCCGCGAGGCCGTCGCCGAACCGGCTCCGCTCTGTCTGCCGCCGCTGTTGCCCACCGATAGACACCGGCCGCTGTCAGACATCGCCAGCCTGGCGCGCATCTCGCTTGTTCCCCTGCCGGCGCCGGCGAGTGGCTATGTCGGTATGGTGCATATCTACGATCTCAATCAAGGGGCTCTGCTTCCTCCCGAAATCGCTGAGCGTGTGAGCGGCGAGCCTGCAAATCCAAAGCGAGTAGTGTGCTCGTCGTGCAGCGGCGCGCAGGCGGCCACCGCCATCGCCAAAGCGACCGCCGGCCTGCTGCGAGCGGTGAACGATCTGCAAGTGGTGGAGCTCAGCGTCCTGAGTCAGCCGGTCGACGCCCAGGTTTACGTCGATGGCTGTCTGCGCTACGCGGCATACGGCAGCAGTCTGCGAGTCTACGCTGGCCGTACCTTGACGGAATCGGTGACCCGCCGCGTCGAGGTCCGCAAGCGCGGCTATCGTTCAAGCGGCGAGATTCCGGTAGTGCTGTCGGGCGCGAATCGTCAACACACCCTTCCCGACCCGACGCAAAGCGCGACGGAAAACCCATTTGTGCTCCGCCGTACTGCGAGGCCGGCCTGGCGCCTGCTGCTCGGGGCTGGTCTGGCGGCAGCCGGCGGTACCATGATCGGCTTCGGAATTGGTGCGCTTGTACGTGATGGCAACTGCATCGATACCATTCCGCATCCAATGTGCGTGACAAGCTATCAAACGCTGCCGCTTGGCCTTGGCTTGGTGATTCCAGGGGCGGCCACGCTGGCTGCAGGCGTCGTGACCATGGCTTGGCCGGTGCGCTAGGAGCTTGTTGGAGTAATCCTTCAGAAACGGATCGACATCTTTGTTGCGTCGTGATCTAAGGGCGCAATGAAGACGTATCGGGAGTATCAGCCTCGGCAGGGGTTCTTGTTACCGCCGAGTCCGCTTGACTGGCTACC
>JAEUJZ010000098.1 GCA_016794505.1 Myxococcales bacterium | reverse complement strand
CGGGTCGATCCCCGCAGTGCTGGAAGCGGACCGCTACATCGTGGAAGGTCGCTACTTCGCGGTCACGCCGCAGCATGTGCTGGGCCGTGAGGTCGGTCAGCAAGGCGATGATGACGAGCAAGAACGCGCGCCGCGCTGGGGATATCAGGTACGCGGTGCGTTCACGGGGTTGCCATCGCTGGTTGAGCGGGACCAGTGCCGCGACTGCAACGTCACACCGCTGAAGAAATCCGAGAAGCGGAAGCCTGTGGTCCTCCCCGAGCACGCAGCGCATGCGGCTGCGCTTGCACATCGAGCCAATGCCTACCTCTCCCTCCTGTCGCGCGGGGACTCAGCCTCGATTGCACAAGCTGCCAGTGCGCATCCCGAGCTTCATCGTGACCTGTCGGCGTGGTTCGCGCAGTCCCCCGAGCAACGCCGTGAAGATCTGAAGTACGCCAAGTCTGCGACCGAACTCGTGACGCTGAGCAACGTCTTTGCAAGCGGGTCGCTGATCCCTGAGCTGGCGTCCCCGCCGCAGTACGAAGAACGCTATCTCGACGGCGTGGACGACATCCCCGCGCTTGCGCACTGGCTGTGGCGACAGTCGCGATCCCTCTCGATCGATGTGCTCGTGCAGAAGCAGCACGCGCTGGGCGGAAGCGTGAGCCGAGAAGACGCGCTGACCGCACTGCACAACGCGGGCTGGTGTGAAGACCCCGGCGGGACGTCGCCGCTTCTGCCGAAAGAGCACTACTACTCGGGCAACCTGTGGCCCAAGTACGATCGCGCCCGCGAGCGAGCGCAGGCCGGGGATGCCGTCGCCGCGGTGCAGGCGAGCCAGCTTCTGGCCACCATCAAGCCCTCGACCTTTGCCGAGATCAACGTCGAGCCGCGACTGGGTTGGCTGCCGCAGAAGGTGGTCGAGGCATGGGTCAATGAAGTGACCCGATCTCGCGGTGGGTATGCGCTCGAACGCGAGGGCGCGTTCCTGACGCTCGCGGGGGTGCCGTATCTCGACCTCGCGCATCACTCGGACTCGATCCGCTTGGTGCTCGGCTACCTCAATCACGACATGGCGTACTTCAAGCCATCGGCGAGTCGTGACGAGAACTTGGAGGACAAGCGCACGGCCATCGCCGCGAAGTTCAAAGAGCACTTCGCAACCTGGATCGAAGAGTTTACAGAACATCAGGCCGCCATCGCGGAAGCACACAACCGCATCTTCCGCGGCTGGGTCACGCCGGAGTACAGCCCGGAGCCTGTCGCCATCGCGCGCTGGAATCCCGAGTATCCGCTGTGGCCGTATCAGAACTCCGCGGTGCGCCGGCTCGTTGAGAACCGCGGCGGGGGCTGCTTCTTCGATGTGGGACTTGGCAAGACGCGCACGCTGCTCGGTGCAGTAGCGCTGGCCAAGCAGCATGGTCTCGCGCGCCGAGTCGTTATCGCCGCCCCGAACAGCCTGGTTTTCAACTGGGCACGCGAGATCGAGCGGGTGCTGCCCGACTTTCGCTTCGCGATCATCGGTGCTCGCGCCAAAGTGATGCAGCGGGGCGCGAAGCGGGGAGAGCTGATCAGCGAACCGGATACGCCCGCCCAACGAGCGGCGAAGTGGCAGCGGTTTCAGGCGGGCCTGTACGACCTCGTGATCGTGACGTACTCGGCGCTGCCGCGGACGCAGCTCGATCTGCCAGCGATCTTGCAGATTGTGCGGTCGGTGCCCGCGGTCCAGCGCGAGCTGGTGCTGAAAGTCCGCGAGACCGAGCGGCGCATTGAGTCACTCGAAAAGAGAGCGAAGGCTGGCAAGCTCGATGAAGAACAAGAGGCGGAGCTAGAGCGTCTTCGCAAGCAGCTGCGCGGCATGGCGGGGACCGAGCGCAAGGAAGCGATCCTCGAAGAACGCGAAGAAGGCTTTGCCGCCAAGTGGGCCGTTCCGCCCGTCGGGCAAGATCCCGATCCGGGCATCTTCTGGGAACAGCTTGGCATCGACTTCCTGGCGTATGACGAGAGCCACATCGGCAAGAACCTGTGGACCGCAGGGAGCCGCGAAGGCGGAGAGCCGCGCTTCCTGGGGTCGCCGCAGGAGGGAAGCTACATCGCCTGGCAGCTCTATCTGCGCGCGTATCTGGTGCGCAAGAGCACGGGCGGAACAGGGGTCTATCTGGCCGATGCCACGCCCGCGAAGAACTCGCCGCTGGAGTTCCTTTCGATCCTGTCTCTGATCGACAGCGAAATCTGGACGCGCCTCGGTATCGTCGATGCCGAGCAGTACATCACGCAGTACCTGAACATTCAGACCCGCCTGATCCAAGACACGGATCTGGAGCCGGTCGAGGTGCCCTGTGTCGTCGGCTTTAAGAACCTCGATCAGCTGCGCGAGGTCTTGTTTCGCTATGGCGAGTTCCGCACGGCCAAGCAGGTGGGCCTGAAGATCCCTGAGCCGAGCGTCGAGCGCATCGAAGTCGAGATGGATGCGGAGCAAGAGGCGAAGTACACCGAGTACCTCGAAGCGTATCAGTCAGCGCTGGAGAATCTAGCGCTCAACCCCGCGGGCAAGTACGCCGCGCTCGGCCTGCTTCAACGCATGGCGCTGGTCGCGGTGCATTCGCTGCTCGATGAAGGGCCACCAGAAGTGCAAGCGAGCTTGCCGCTTGATGAGCAAGCAGCGGAGCCCCCAATGGAGAGAGAGCTGGCCCGCGCGAAGCGGCGCAAAGACAAGCCCAAGTGGACCTATGGCAACGCGAAGCTGGCGCGCAAGTACGACAGTCCCAAGCTGCGCAAGATCGCCGAGCTGATCGCGGAAAAGCGGGACTGCGGGCACATCGTCTTTCTGGAAAATGTCGCGGCGCACTACTGGCTGAAGCAGCTGCTCATCCAGGCAGGGATCCCGGAGTCGAGAATCGCGGTGCTCAATGGCGAGACCGCACCGGACCCAGCGACACGCCAGCGCATCGCAGAAGGGTTCACGACTGCAGAGCCGCCGCTTTACGACGTCGTGATCGCGAACCGCATCGCGTACGAGGGCATGAACCTGCAGACGCGGACCTGCTCGATCTTTCACGGCGACCTGCCCTATGAGCCCGCGACCTTGCAGCAGCGCAATGGGCGCGGGCAGCGGCAGGGCAATCGCTACGACGTGCTCAAGATCTACTACATCCTCTCGAAGCGCTCGTCGGACATGGCGCGGTTTCAGCTGATCGCGGGCAAGCGCGAGTGGATGGCCGCGCTGCTTGAGAGCGCGGCATCTGAGACCAACAACCCCGCAGCGCAAGACAACCGCAGCCCGGAAGAGTGGCTGATCTATCTGTCGCGCGACAAGGCAAAGACCGAGGCGCTGATCGAGTGCAAGAAGCAGGAAGCCCAGCAGGCCGAGAACCAGCGGATCATCAAGCTCGCCTGGGCCAGCATCCGCCAGATCGCGATCCGACAGCGCGACGCGGCGACGACGAAGGACCCGATCGCCAAGGCGCACCTGCTCGATGAGATCGTGCGCATCAGCGGCGAGGTTGCGCAGACCGACCCGATGATTTGGCCCTGGCGCTTCGTCGCGATTCAGGCCGCGCATCATCCCACGCTGTCGTTTGTGCCACAGGACGGTGCGGTCTGGGAGTCGGCTGTCGTGGTGCGAACACGCGCCGATGGCACGCAGTACGGCGGCGGCGAGTTCGGCGCAGTGAGCTATCACCCGAGCAGCATCGGGTATCGCCAGTATCGCGATCTGAAGTGGGAGAGCCTGACCCCCGACGCGGCGCATGCCGTGTGGAAGGACACGAGCCCAGCGGAGTGGCAGCGCACCGCGCCCGCGATGGAGGACGAGCTGCAAGCGGCGGTGGATCGACTGATGCAGCAGATCCAGCGTGGGGGTTCATATGTCTTTCGGGAGCTGCGGCTGCAGCTGGCCAGCGAGCGATACCGCATCGACTTCTGGCAGAAGTGGGGCCTCGCGATCGTGCGTGCCCTGCTGTCGGCCTACGACGCGGAGCGAGCGCGCATCCCGGTCAAGGCGGGCCAGCCAATGCCA
>JAEUJZ010000077.1 GCA_016794505.1 Myxococcales bacterium | reverse complement strand
CCGCAGAGGTCGCCGCGCCTACGCTGCTAGTCGCCGCAACATTCGTAGGCGCTGAGCCCGACAGCGGCGTCGCCGTCGCTCCCGCCGCAATGCCGTTGAGCTTGCTCTTGTCCAGATCGGACATGAAGCCAGGAGCGGTCGGAGTCGCGAGCGCATGCAACGAGTCGCCTGCTTGATCTCCATGACCATGCGTGTGATCAGCCCGCGCTGCGCTGGTCGCCGTGCCGATGCTTCCGCCGTTGGCTACTTCGGGTGGCACAGAGGTCGCGAGCGGCGTCGGTACAACGGGCACTGGCGGAGCGAGCGGGGCCATGCTCGTCGCGCCCAACGCATCGCCGCTGAACAGTCGGCGCCACGCTCGCTCATAGCTCGCCAGATCCAGCGCCAAGCTGGACACCACAGAGCTGAGCGAC
Source organism: Myxococcales bacterium (assembly GCA_016794505.1). Taxonomy (GTDB): domain Bacteria; phylum Myxococcota_A; class Polyangia; order Palsa-1104; family JAEUJZ01; genus JAEUJZ01. Next base: position 3,103 of record JAEUJZ010000077.1, on the reverse strand, counting down.
CGCGCAGCACGACCAATCTGCTGCCGGCCACTTGGCGTCGGTGGCTGCGCCTGCGTGATCGCGATCAGGAACGTGCGCACCTCTTCATAGGTGAGCGCGAAGCCAAGCTGCGCCAGCTCGCCGAGCCGGCTGCCGAGCCCGTTCGCATCGTACAGCCCTTCCTGTGGAGGCCAGTGCTGCGGCTCATCGGGGCTCAGCTCAGGTCGCGCCCCCACTTGCGTCGGCAGCACGCCCGCCCCGCGCGGAGTTCGGGAGATCAAGATCCCGATCAGAAAGTCCTGTACCAGCGCTGCCCGCAGCCGCAAAAGCTCACCCCGCGCAGCGAAGGTCGCCAGGGCTTCGGTCAGCCCGTCGAGCGTCCGTCGAGCCTGCCGCAGTCGAGCGCCGACGGCATCGTCCTGCCGGCCCAGATAGACCAGCGCTGCCCCCCAGATTGAATCAAGCGCCATGCCCTTAGATTAAGCACAATTTTTCAGGTAATCTATCAAACATTTTTTCATAAGACATATCAATACGATACCGAGTCACCGCACGCCCGTTGCCCGATCGCGGCGGGCTGTGCTCTAATTTTCCGATGCGGTTTGCTTGCCTGCTGGCCTTGCTGCTCGGCTGCTTCGTCCATGTTCCGGTCGCTCTCGCCGATCCCGAGGCAGCGGTTGCCCTCCTTTCGACCGCGGCCAAAGAGCACCACGAGCGCGGGATGCAGTTTTACCGCTTGGAGCAATACCCCGCCGCGCGTATCGAGCTACAAGCCGGCTACGAGCTGTCGAAAAACCCTGTTTTTCTATGGAACTTAGCCAAAGCGGCAGCCAAGATGGGCGATCGGCAAGCTGCGATCGACTATGTGCAGCGTTACCGAGTAACATTGGACACTCCCGATCCAGAAGTCGATTCCTTTGTCAAGGAACTAATGGGGCCAAGTGAGCCCACAAAGCTGGCTGCGACTACCGCCACAGTCCCGGCAGTTAAGCCGTCCAGTGGGAGGAAGCGTTCCCTGGTTCCTTGGATGTTGATTGGGGTGGGAGGCGCGCTGCTGATTGCCGACATCGGAGTGGCGGCGGCAGGCTCCCAATTGAGCCAGAGCAATGAGGGGGCGAAGCTGACGATGGCGGAGCTTAGCGAGCTAAATGCGCAAGGCGACAGGCTAAATGTCGCAGGCTGGAGCTTGCTCGGGATTGGTCTGGGGTCGGCGGTTGCGGGCGGGATCTGGCTGATCGTTCAGCGGTAGCGTTCCGTCACATCTTGACGCACAGGACGCCGCGGGCTGGGTTGTTGTTCGACGTGTTATCGAGCGCAGCGTTGGTACTATCCCAACCGGTCACGTTCGTATCGAGAACCCGCTGAAACCCACCGCACATCTTGTAGCCCATCCTGCCGTCCTGACCACAACCATACGACAGTTTTTGGCTAACCGAGGTTCCACAAGTCTCCAGGGTCATATTGGCAAGCCAATATGCTGGGGCGTCTCCACTGAACCAAGCACCAACGCTATCGCACTTCGCAAGGTCAACCCCCGTTGCCATGGTCGGGACCTGCCATCCATTTTGGCATAGTTGGCGGGCTTGGCCTGTCGTGAACGTCCGCGCACAGCCCGTAGCGTTGGGACCAAGGTAGGTTGGTATAGCGCCGTTAGCACAGCCCTGCACTGGCGTCATATCTGCCACATTGGCTGCATCTGATTGCCACGCAAGATCTTCCTGTTGGTCGCAAGGAGATCCATCGCAGATGATTGTGACATTGGGTTGTTTGTAACACCCCAATAAGACAAGGGATGCGATAGCCAGTTGACGCATGGGGTCTCCTCCGAAGAACGGAGGCTATCCCAAGCGGGATACGCTGGCTAGCGCACCTTCGCGGCTGCCGAATCGGGGACAGCCAACTTCGCATCCCCCTGCGGAGCGACAGGCGACGGCCCGTCTGCCCCACAGCAGTCATCGACGCGGGCCTTCAGGGTGTCGAGCTGGGCCTGCAGATCATCTGCGACTTGTGCGAGGAATCGAGCCCCAGGGTCGACCGTCATCAGCTTGACCTGTGCGGCGTAGCTCATGGCTAGTCTCCACCAGACACAATGAAGCTGAGATCGACGGTCTCATTCTGGAGCTGCTGGGATGCCTCGACCGTGAACTTGTCTGGAAGCAAGCTCGTGACCTTGATGCGCCCATCACTGACGCTCACGGCTGGCTGGAACGGCTTGTTGTTGCGGGTGAAGATGGTTCCAAACTTGAAGCTTGCAATCGAAGCCGCCGCCGGCAGCGTGCCTGTCACGACGATGCGCCACTTGCTGACGCGGTCACTGTTCTGGTGTTCGTAGGGGTAGGCAGGGATCTCCGGCCTGCCGAGCGGCGTGATCGCCGCAGTGGCGTGCAGCGAAGTCGCGACTGGCGGCAGCGCCGTCGATGTGTGGGGATCGACGGCAGGCGATCCCGGTCCTCCAGGGCCAGCCGCCGTCCCCTGAAACAGAATCAGCCAGATCGTCGCGTACTCGGCGATGGTCAGCGGCTTGGTCGAGCCCATGTACGCCAGCGCCTGCACCAGCCCGCTGGCCGCGTTGTAAATCTGCGTCTTCGTCGTGGACTGCGGCGGCTGGCTCTGCGTCAGGCCCAGAATGAAGGCGCGGACCTCTTCATAGCTCAGCGCCAAGCTGAGCACGGTCATGTCGCCGGGCTGGCTGGTCATGCCGTTCGGGTCGTACGAGCCGACGACCGGCGGCCACTGAAGATCGGCAATCGCCGACGGCGTGATGTTCGTCAGGTTCGGGCGAACCATCGGCACGACAGCCGGCGTGACTTGTGGGGTGATCAAGGCGGGGCTGGCCAGCGCCAAGCCGACCTGGAAATCCTGCACGATGGGAATGCGCAGGCGGATCATGTCCCCGCGGCTCTGCAAGATTCGGATCTCATCGAGCGCAGCTTCCGCGTCGTTGCGAATGTTTCGCAAGCGGCGCTGCGTATCATCGTCGTACCGTGCCCAGTTCGCGGCAGCGGCGACCAACATGCCCGTCAGGGCTCCACTCAGATTGTTGTTCTGCATAACGGCTCCTCTGGAAATTCGTTGCAAAAGGGTTGTTAGCGGGGGCGACGGCGACGCCCGCCGCGATCGTCCC
>JAEUJZ010000074.1 GCA_016794505.1 Myxococcales bacterium | reverse complement strand
ACGTCGCAGGCTTGGTGCGGCGGACATTACCTCTGGGGGTTAGCTCCCGCGATCAGGAACGGTTGGCGGACGCTCCGATTGAAACCGCCAATCACGCGGATGGTGCAGCGTCGACTTGGTGCGGCGCTGGATCTGGGCGCGGTCTTGCCGGATGCGGAGTACGCCGAGCAACTGAGTTGAAGCGGGATGTGCAACCGTTGCCGGGGTCGATCACTTGCGCCCTGGGTTCAGAAGAAATCGAGGTCCTGCCGGGTGGCGATGACAGAACTTAGGACTCCTCTGCCCTCGCGATTACTGCTGCTCCCGTAGGGTCCGCTCCACCTCGCTCAGCCAGCCCTCGTTCCACGCGGATGCAGAGCGGTCAGCATCTACCGCTTGCACCGCCCCGTCATCTTCGTCGAGCTTGGCCGCGATCAGCAGGTGTGTGCCCACTCGGAATCGCTCTGGGTGCAGGCGCGGCTCGCTGAGATCGGCGGTCGGGCTGCGCGCGATGATCGGGTGCAGGATCGCGATTTTCCCGATGGTGGGAATCTTGGGACTGGACTTGAAGACGCGCAGAACATGGTACTCGACACGCTGATAGGCGATAGCGCGGCCGCTCCAGATTCCTGGGGACGCATGTAGCGCCAGAACTTCGCCGATGAAGACAACGTCGGCGCTAGGCAGCACGGCGTGTGTTTGGGCATCGATCGAGACAGCGCTGGACATGGCTCCCTTGGGTGGGGTGGCGGCCGTGCTGACCATGCGCGAGCTACAGGCCGCGACGGCAAGACAGCCAAGAAACAGCGGGGTTTGCAGGGGGTTCATGATGCGGGTCGCCAGGCAGTGGAAGAATAGCGCGGTCAGCGCCCACCGGGGCGGTTCATGCCGACTATGTCGTGCTGGCGGTTTAGCTCACACTCATGCTGCGTGCCGTCGGCATAGCGAAACACCGCGTAGGTCTTGCCATCGCGCACGACCGACTTTGCCGAGCGCTCTGCGGCCTGGCCCCGCTCTGCGCGGTACTGGTTGTGCTGGCGGTTTGCCTCGTGATGCGAGGCTGCGAAGTCTGTTGGGTCAGCGCTGGTCGCTGCCGCGCGTCGCTCGGCCAAGATATGAACAAGCTGCTCGCCGCGCGTCGCTTCGTTCTTGTGGTCGGCGGATGGCGTCTTTGCAAACTGTTCCAGGTCCGCCAGATCAATGGCGCCGGTATTAAAGCTGTCGACGAACGTGCGCGACAGTCACCGCAGCGGCAAGAGGGCAGAGAAAAGAGGGCGCAACCTAGCACCTGGATGAGTTCGGTTGGTGGACGATAGCTGACGGCGCCGACAGTTGGCCTGGCCCGCGGCGCTGCGCTTTCGAGTGCCTGGCCGTGACAGCGTCGGCTCTGCGATCGGGCAACGAAGGCCCCCTGAACACAACGGGCTGCGGCGCCGGGTCTGGATGCTGCAGATCGTGATGTGCTCAACGGCAGCGAGGGCGAGCGGCTTGCCGTTGCGGCCAGATGTTCACAACGCCGCAGAGCGCGACCGAAGCGCTGACTCGGGACGTGCTCGTCAGCCTATGTTCAGACCGCGCCCCAGCCAGCCATGCTCATTCTGCGTTCGGCGGCGTGGTGCATTGGGCGGGCGGAGAATGGGTAGTTTCCACGTCACCGTGAGGTACAGCAGCGTCTCAAACGGTGCTGTTCAGTAAGGCAGTGGCTCACATGTTCAGCAATCGCTAGGCAAGCGAGCAGGCGACAGCCTACCTGCGCTCGTTCGTTGAACGGGCCGTAAGGAAAGCGGCTCTATACGTCTTGAACCCTAGGCTGATACATTGGCCGCCATGGCCAAGTTCGATGCGGAGAGGGAGCTTCGGGAGCGCATCGCGCAAGCGCGCAGGAAGAAGGATGGCAGCGTTCTGTTTGTGCTCGGCAGCGGCGTGGCCAAAGGGGCATCGGGGGGAGCGGGGGCGGCAGACTGGAGTGGCCTGCTGGATTTGGGGGTGTCGGCATGCGATGCGCTGAAGGCCAAGGGGGCCTTGAAGTCATCCGCGCTCTGGGACGGGGTGGAGCTACGTCGGCGGCTGGAATCAAAGAGCGCCGATGACTTGATTGCCGTCGCCAGCGCGGTGGAAAAGGCGCTGCGAGCGAGCGGGGCCTACGAGGGCTTCTTGCGCGACAGCGTAGGCGCACTGCCGCTGAAGTCGCGCGAGGTCTGCGATGCGCTGGCCGAGCTAACGCTCCCCGTCGCGACCTGCAACTACGATGGGCTGCTCGAAAAGGCCCTGCTTCGCCCCCCCATAAGCTGGCGCGACCACGGCATGGTCTTGCGCTTCCTGAAGGGACAGCAAGACGGCATCTTGCACCTGCACGGCCACTACAACGAGCCCGAGTCCGTTGTCCTGGGCATCGAGTCGTACAGCAAGATCATCGGCAGCGAGCACGCGCAGGCGGTTCAGCGGCTGCTGTTTCTGGATCGCACGCTGGTCTTCGTCGGCTTTGGCGCCGGCCTTGCGGATCCAAACTTTGGTGCTCTGCTGCGCTGGGCGACGCAGGTTGTGCCGGGCACCGACTGTTTCCATGTTCGCCTGGGTCGGGACAGCGACGTCGGCGACCTGATGGCAGTCCATCCGCTGACCCAGCGGATTCATGTGCTGGGGTATGGCCCTGAACACAAGGATCTGGCGCCCTATTTGCGAAGCTTGCTACAGAAGCGAACGATCAAATCGACGAGCCTGGGAACAAAGGACAGCGAGGGGATCTCTGTTCGCAGTGAATCACGAATCACGCTCGCCTTTGTGCGTCAACAGCTCAATCAACATCTGTGCAGTGCGTCCGATTTTGATGCGTTCTGTTTGGACTATTTTTCAGAAGTGTATGCGCGTTTCACCAGCGGTATGGATCGCGTTCAGCGCACCAATCTGCTTTTGTCGATTACCGATCCAAAGCGGGTGTACGAACAGCTGATGGCGCACTGCGCCGGAGCGTCGACGGGTGATCCCGCGCCGCCGCCGCCGGCCCCTGAGCCGCCGCCGCCGACCGGCGGCCTACGGGATGCGAGGGCTCCGCGCAGCCCCGAGCCCCCGCCGCCCGCCTCGCGCGGGACGCCACCGCCGCGGCCCCAGGTCAATGCGCTGTTGTTCTTGGATCGCACCGCGCAGTACGGCCGCCTGCTCTTGGGCGCGGCGCGGGGCCGGGCGCAGAACCGGGCGCTGCTTTTGTACGGCGGTCCCGAGCAAAACCTAGAGTGGTTCGTGCGGCGCGTCGAAGAGTTCCTGCAAGATGATCACGTCACGGGGTGCAAGGTGGTCAATGTGCCGCTGCGGCTGAACAACGTCTATGCCGGTACGGCCGCCGACTGGGGCCTGCACCTAAAACACGCACTGGAAACGCATATCGACGAATCCTCGCTGCCGTTGCCCGAGCTCATCGCGCAAGCCAGTGAGCGGTCGCCGCTGTTCTTGTCGCTGGTCGCCGAAGACAACCCGCTAGCGGTGCTGGGCACGCTGTCGGCGCGGCAGCGCGCGGGGCTGAAAGACTTTGTGACGACGGCTTTGCCGAAGCTGCTCAGCGATTCGCGACGCACCGGCATCACCGTTCTTCTGCCGCTGGAAGTCCGCCACAGCGACGGCGTAGCCGACCTACGGACCGAGGCGCAGGGCTGGCTGCAGCAAGCGTGGCACAGCGACGAGCGTACCCATGACGTCTTGCCCGAAGTCCGCTTTCCAAGCTGGGACGATGTCGCCAGCTACCTGCGCTCGCACCATCCGCCGCTGAACGACCTGAACGAAGTGCTGAAGGAGGCCGAGAAGGAATATGCGAAGTTCGGCCAAGAAAGTACGTTTGAGCAGCTTGCCAAGGCGCTGAACAACATCGTGGCGCGCCACTCCTAATTTGCGCCGCTTTCCCCCTCGGAACTCGACATGGCATCCCCTCGCCTTCATGGAATCCACAACGGCCGCGACGGTGCGCCCTATCACCCCAGCGACGCGCTGCTGGCCGCTGCGAACACCGCGCTGCTTCTGAACACGCCGCTGCTTTTGGCCGGCGAGCCCGGCTGCGGCAAGACCGACTTTGCCTGGTACGCGGCGCGTGCGCTGGCTTCCGCTCTGGGTCAGCCGGAAGCCACCGCCAAGCCGCTAGAGTGCTATGTCCGCAGCGACCTGCGGGCCCGCGATCTGCTGTACCAGTACGATGCCCTGGCCCGCTTTGCCGACGCGCAGCATCCGCCATCGGGCGACGCACAGCGAGCGCAGGATGCGCGCAACTACGTCACGCTGTCGCCGCTGGGCATCGGGCTGATGTCGACCACCCAGCGCGTCGTGCTCATCGATGAAATCGACAAAGCGCCGCGCGATCTGCCCAATGATCTGCTGCGCGAGATGGATCAGGGACACTTCGCGATCGCCGAGATCCCCGACGCCGTCCCTGGCTCTGTTCGCGACGCCGCAAGCGGCATCGAGCTACGCCGGCACATGCAGCGCCCGCCTGATGGTCCGCGCCCCCTGGTCATCGTGACCAGCAACGCCGAGCGCCAGCTTCCCGATGCGTTTCTGCGTCGCTGCGTCTTTTTCCACATCCCGTTCCCCGATGAAAGCGAGCTGCGAACCATTCTGATCGAGCGGCTCGGACGCGGGGGTGGACCGTCGCAGCAAGGAGCCATCGCCGACACCCTGGCCATCACCCAAGCCCTGCGCGATCCCGCCAATCGCCTGATCAAGCCGCCCGGCACCGCCGAGATCATCGGCTTTTTGCGCGCCGTGCTAGAGCCCGGCCGCGAGGCAGACTTTCGCAAGACGCTGCCCCTTTCTGAGCTAGCGCAGCGCGCCCGCAACAAGGAACGCATGCCGTGGCGCAAGCTGCCGGCGCTGCATTGTCTGATCAAGCTGAAGGACGACCTGGACACACTGGATCGTCTGAGCCCGCAGACCTGATGCCCAGCCCATGATCTCGACGGAAATCACGCTCCTCCGCGGTGCTCGTTAGGACTTCGCTCGCACATGCTGCCTTCGGCTGAATCGCTGCATGCCTGGCTCGCTCGCGTCGATCGCGACGTGCTGCGCCTGGGCACGCGCGAGCACCTGATCGCAGCGCGCATCCGCGATGAAGCGGTGGCGCAGGGCTGGTCGCAGACGGCGCTCGGCGATGCGCTGGCGTCGGCCCTCGCAACAGATCGCGACACCTGGCGCGAGCTTCGTCGGGTCTTTGATGTCGAGCTCGCCCCGCGGCCTGCGCCTCCACCCCCTCGACGCTGGCCGCGCATCGTGGCGGGGGGGCTGCTCGGCACCTTCCTGCTCATCGCGCTGTGGCTGGGCTTGCGACCTTTTGTGCCCTCTCGGTCTGCCGATCTGGGCCATCCTTCGTCGAGTGACGCAGGCGAAGTCGCGGATCTGGGCACCGCCGATCTCTTGCCCCCACCCGTCGATCAAGGCTGCCGCAGGGAGCCCATCGTCGAGCCCCCGCGCAGCACCACAGCGACGACCCAGGAACCGGTGCCGGTCGCGCCGTTGTCGCTGCGATGGCTGGCGCTGCTTGCGCTCGGCGTGCTGCTGCTGTGTTGGCTCGCGGTGCTGCTTTTGCGCCTGCCCTCGTACCTGCGCCGTCGCTTGGCCGAGCTGAAGGAAGAAGAACAGCTCGCCGCGCAGCGCCGCAAGCAGCAGGAAGAAGAGCAGCTTGCCGACGCCCAAAGGGCGCGCGAGCACTTGGTCAAAGAGGCCCTGACAACCGGCGCCGCGACGCGGCCACAGTACCGCATCGACCTGCAGCCGCCGTTTGGCCCCGACGTCGTCGAGGACAGCGCAACGCTGCTCGGTCGCGCCTTCATGGCGCAGAGCGGGCGCGATCTGGACATCGCCGGCACGCTGCACGCGACCATCGAGCGCGGTGGCGCGGCGCAGCCGGTCTTTCTGCCCGGCCGCGAGGTGCGCGAGCTGTGCGTGCTGTACGACGACACCACGACGCGCCCGTATCTGCCCGGCTTTCTGAAGCTGGTCGAGCGCTGGCAGCGCTTGGGCGTGCGCCTGAGCCTCTATCGATTTTCGCGCCACCCGACGACGCTTACGCCGGTCATTGCCAGCGCCAGTGTTGGCATGGGCACGCAGCACGGCCCCGCGATTGAGCTTGCCGACCTGCTGCGTCAGCGCGAAGGCTGCTCGCTGCTGCTGTTTGCCAACCGCCTGGTCGTGCGCACACCCACGCGTGAGCTGGACTGGCCGCGCACGCTGCGACAGGCCGCGGTCTGCGCCTGGCTCGACCCCGATCCGCGCCTGGACGCCGAGCGCGACAACGACACCCGCACGTATCTGGAGTTCTTGCCGCAGAACCTTCCGCGCGTGCCGTTCACAGAAGATGGGCTGTTGGCCGCCGCGCGCTACATCGGCACCCCCGCCGAGGGGGCGCGTCCGCCTGCGTGGTCCCCGCCTCCCGCGCTGTCCGATGCGCATATGGCGCGCTGGGTGGATGTGTGGCTGGGGTTGGGCGCGCTGGTGCCCGATGCGGCGCTGAACCAGCTTGAAGTGCTGCGACAAAAACTGCTGTTGGAAGTCCTGCCCGATCCGCGCTCAATCGGCCGCCTAGTCGAACGACTGACGCAGCTTCTGGGCCCGTCGTACAGCGCCAGCAAGCCGACCATTGAGCTAAGCCGGACGCTGCGCACGCAGCTTCTGCTGAAGCTGTTTTGGAACGAACGCGCGCTATTCCGTCGCGGCTGCGCGATGCTGCTCGACACCATCGCCGCCGAGCCCGTTCTGCTGCCCGACGAAGCAGCCAGCCTGGTGCATCACGAGACACGGTTTCGTCGCGCCTGGTATGAGGCCGGCATCGCGCGCTGCGACGGCCAAGACAGCCAGGCAGCGCTGGAAAAGCTGCGCGGCACCCCCAGCCACGAAGCGGCGCAAGAAGCCGCCGAGCTTCTAACCCAGCTTGGCGAAGGCCCAAGCTCTGAGCCCGTGCTGGAAGTCGTCTCGCGTCCTCCCACGCTGACCTGGCCGATGGCGCGCATCCCGACGCTGCTCTGGCAGAGCGCGCTCGTGGCCGCGCTGTTCCCGCTGCTTTTCGTGACCGGCCTACGCACGCTAAAGACCTGGCCGCGCCGCACAGTCGCCGTGACGACGACGTACCAGCGGGCGCAGAAGACACAGCCCGACGAGCAGGTGATCTGCCCCAACCTCCCGCAGGTGGCCGAGCCCGAGCCCGAGGTCGTCGCAGTCAAGCCGCCCCCTGTTGTCGAGCTCAAGAAGCCTGCGGCTGTGGCGGTCCGGCGTCGGCCGTCGCCGTCGCCGTCGCCGTCGCCGCCGCCCAAGCCAAGCCCTGTCTTCGATATGGCCGTCGCCGCGCCGGTTGACTTGGCGACAGCGACCCCGCCCGACTTGGCAACACCCCCACCGGCTCCAACGCCTGTGGCACTGCGCCCGCAGATGGTGCCAATCCGCAGCGGTCGCTTTCAGATGGGTAGCGAAGAATATTCCGACGAGAAGCCTCCGCACGAAGTCTTCATTCAGACGCCATTCCTGATGTCTGCGACGGAGGTAACGCAGGCGCAGTATCAGGCAGTGATGGGAGAAATCCCGTCGTTCTTCTCCGACGCAGGCGACTCCCCGAATCGGCCGGTCGAGAGCGTGAGCTGGCTGGATGCAGTACGGTACTGCAACAAGCTATCCGAGCGGGAGGGCAAGGAATCCTGCTACGTGATTTCAGGCGACCGCGTGGAGTGGCCGAAGCGGCAGGGCTGCAGGGGGTATCGGCTGCCAACCGAGGCGGAGTGGGAATATGCAGCCCGAGCGGGGGAGGCGTGGGAATACGCGGGCTCGAAGAATGCCGCTGAGGTGGCTTGGTACGATGGCAACTCGGGGATTCAAACGCACGCAGTAGGAACCACGCCGAAGAAGACCAACCGCTGGGGCCTAAGCGACATGAGCGGGAACGTCTGGGAGTGGGTCTGGGACTGGTACAAGGACTCGTATAAAGGAGCCAGCAGCGTTGATCCCACGGGGCCTAGTGTGGGCGAGGACCGCGTTCTACGGGGGGGCTCCTTCGTCTTCGTGGCGGTCCTCGCGCGGGTCGCGAACCGCGGCTGGAACACGCCCTCCCGCCGCTCCAGGATCATCGGTTTCCGTCTTGCGAGGTCTAACCCTTAGCCATCTTACAATTTTACAGGTTTTTGTATTTCTGAATCCGCAATGAGCCAAGCAAAGCCGGAGGCGAAAATTTAATAGATATCCTGATACATGGTCACGAACCAATAAACAAAATAACGCTGGATTATCGCCCATGAATCCCCCATCCTTCCGCTTAAATCCTTGGTGGACGTGGCTCTCGCGCCTCGCGGGAGGACTGCTGCTTCTCCTGACGCTGCTGGGCCCACTGTACTGGCTGTACCAGCGCAGCGAGGAAGTGGTGCCGCGGCAGCGCATCGTCGAGGAGCCCACGCCGGTCATTAGCGTCCCCCTGCGCCCGAAGATGCTGCGCCTGCCAGCGGGCGCGTTCGTGATGGGCAGCACGAAGTTTGAGGATGAAAAGCCACCTCACCTTGTGAAGATATCGCAATCCTTCGCGCTATCTGAAACCGAGGTCACGCAAGCGCAGTATCAAGCCGCGATGGGCGAAAACCCATCGATGTTCAAAGACAGGCCCGACGCAGCCGAGCGGCCGGTTGAATCAGTAAGCTGGTTGGATGCGGTGCGCTATTGCAATAAATTGTCTGAACGCGAAGGGCTTTCGCCGTGCTATCAGATCCAGGGGGATGATGTGCGCTGGCTCGATGTGCGCTGGTCGGACCCGCGCTGCCCCGGCTATCGCCTGCCGACCGAGGCCGAGTGGGAATACGCAGCGCGAGCGGATCAGTCCTTTGAATACGCGGGCTCGAACGATCAGGATACCGTGGCTTGGTATTCGGGGAACTCGCAAAATGAAACCCATCCAGTCGCAAAGAAAAAGGCCAATAGCTGGTTTCTGCGCGACCTAAGCGGGAACGTCTGGGAATGGGTCTGGGACTGGTATGCCGATTCGTATGCCGGTGCAGAGAAGCTAGATCCTACGGGTCCCAAACAGGACGTGAACCGCGTGCTTCGGGGGGGCTCCTTCGGCGGCGAGGCGGACAACGCGCGGGTCGCGAACCGCGACAGGAGCGCGCCTTTCTACCGCGGCAGGAGCCTCGGTTTTCGTCTTGCGCGGTCTATCCCTTGACCCTTTTACCCTTGTACCCTGTGCCGGGTTGCTTCCCCCAAGAGGCAGCGAGCGCCGTTCGCAGAGCACGCCTTGAGCTGCGCGATGACCGCGAGCTCCTCGTCATCATCGACCACACCCTTCATTCGCGGACTGTCAGGCGCCGGAGTCGTCTTCTTGCCGTATTTGTCGAGCTGTGTCAGCGCATCCTGCAACCCCGGACGTCGATCTTTCCCGCCCGACAGGATGTCCTGATACACGCGAACCAGCTTCAGCTCATGTCCGCGCTGCGGCATTTGGACCTGCGCTATCGCTGTAATTAGACGTAGAGAGCAGCAAGGATTGACTCAATGACGTTGGCGACCCTCTGCGCACTCAGGTTGACGTAATCGCATAGAAATCGTCGTTGATCGATCTGTCGATAATAATCAACAAAAACATCAACATATACCATACCGTGCGGATGTTGTGGTGTTGAATATGCGCCAGGCAAGTGTCGATTCTGTTTGGTTTCCTTCCGAGAGCGCTTGGGGTACGATCCGCCTGCTGCCTTCTTGGTTACGAAACGCCCCAGGGACTGAGTGACGAGTCAGCGCGGGGCTGCCGAAGTGTCGAGGTTGTGGGGGATATGCTGCGGATCTTATTGCGAATTTCAGCTCGCAATCTGCTGCGCAACCAGCGCCGATCGGGAATCGCCTTCTTGGCGATCTTTCTATCCGTCTTCGTGATGATCAGCATTCGCGGCTTCTTCAATGGCATGCAGGCATCGATCATCGAGTCGATGGTGCTGGGCCAGACCGGCGCCCTGCAGGTGCATCGCAAGGGCTTGCTGAAGTCGGCGAATGCGGGATCCCTGAGCCTGGATCTGCCCACCGACGCGAGCTTCTTGGCCAAGATTCGTTCCGTGCCGGGCGTCACCGCGGTCGCGGGCCGCATCCTGTTTGGTGGCATGGTCAACGCCAACGACATCAGCAGTGTGGCGCTGTTGGCCGCAATCGACCCCGTCGCGGATCTTGCCGTCTGTCCGCTGCGGATGGAAATGGTCTCGGCAGGTCAGACCCTGCTTGGTGCGGGGCCAAGCGCCGCCGTGCTGACTACGGAGCTGGTCAAGAGCGTGCGGCTGAAGTTGGGACAGCGCGCGGCCCTGCTCACCACGGATCGCGATGGCGTGATGAGCGCGCTGGAGCTCGACTTCGTCGGCCTGTACGGCCAGCCAGGATTTGCTCTGCGCGATAAGAAGTTTGGCTTTGTGCCGCTGGCGTTTGCGCAAGAGCTTCTGCACATGGAAGGTCGCGCCACCGAGATCGTGGTCGCGCTCAAAAACCTGAACGATGCCGAACGGGTGAAGCCACTTGTGCAGGCGGCGGTGGGCCCTGAATACGAGGTGTCGACCTGGCACGACGTGGCCTCGTTCCTCGATGACCTCGTGCAGCGACAGAACTTCATCCTGAATCTCATCCTGAGCGTCTTTCTTTTCGTCGCGCTGCTTGGAATCGGCAACACCATGTCGATGTCGGTCCAGGAACGCACGCGTGAGATCGGCACCATGATGTCGGTCGGCGTTCGTCGTCATCAGATCCTAAGCCTGTTCCTGCTGGAAGCGGCGCTGCTTGGGCTTTCGGGTGGCGGTCTGGGGGCGGCCATCGCCCAGGGCTTGGTTTCCTTCCTCGGCTACACGGGCATCTTGCTGCGCGTGCCGGGTATGCTGGCGCCCGTTCACATCTATCCAAGGCTGAGCCTGGATCACGTGCTGTGGGTCTTGGCTCTGTCGGCGGTTGGCGCAGCGCTGGCAGCACTTTGGCCCGCCCTTCGCGCCAGTGCGATGCGACCCATTCAAGCGCTGGCGGCGGTCTGACATGCGGCTGTTTTTGTTGGCGTGGCGCAACCTGCAGCGCAACCGACAGCGGACGGTGATCAGCGCACTTTCCGTCGTGCTGGGCGTCTTTGCCTGCGTCGTTCTGCAGGGGCTTGCGACCGCTTTTGTCACCAGCCTGATCGCCGCCAAGGTCGAGTCAAAGCTGGGCGCTATTCACGTATTTCGAAAGGGCTATCTGCAAGCAGACGAGCCACTAAACTTCAGCCTGCCCTGGGATTCTGATCTGGTCGCGCGCATCCAGCAGGTGCCGGGTGTAAAGGCGGTGGCTCCGCGGATGGAGTTCGATGGCCTGATCTCGAATGGCAGCGAAGCCACGATGTTTCAGGCCACTGCGATCGAGCCAGCGCTTGAAGACGCGGTCTGTCCGAAACGGCGGATCTTTGTCGCTGAAGGATCGGATGGGCTGCGCCCAGGGCGGCACGGCGACATGCTGCTGGGGCAGACACTGGCCGAGTCGTTGGGAGCGGCGAAGGGTTCCACGCTGGTCCTGCAAGCCGCAGGTCCGCATGCCAGCACCAATGCGCTGGATCTTGAGATCCGCGGCTTCTTGAGGGCGGTCGACTTCGTCGAATCGACGCGCAGTGCCGTCGTCCCCATGCAGTTCGCGCAAGACCTGCTGCGAATGCCGGGGCGTGTGACCAGCTACGCGATTGGCGTTCATGATCTGCAGCGCGTGGACCCGATCGCCAGGCACCTGCGGGCCGTGCTTGGCGACGACTATGACGTGGCGACGTGGGATCAGCTCGACGCCGGAACCAAGATGCGTGTCCTCACGGCGCAGTACACGTTCTTTTTGGTGGCTCTGGTCCTGTTCCTGTTGGCCGCATCGGGAATCATCAACACGATGCTGATGGCGGTGTATGAGCGCGTGCGCGAGATCGGCACCATGCTGTCGATGGGCACTCGCCGCATTCAGATCACGATCCTGTTCTTGTGGGAAGCGGCGCTAAATGGCTTTCTCAGCGCACTGTGCGGAGCCGCGCTTGGCTATGGGGTGGTTTCACTTCTGGCTGTGCGCGGAATCCAGGGGCCCATGGCTGGCGGCGATGTCGTGACGCTCTATCCGCGCGTCGGGCTGAGCTTCCTGGTTGGCGTGGTCGCCTGCGCGGTCCTGGGTGCGATCCTGGCTGGGCTGTATCCAGCGTGGAAGGCCGCACGCCTGCGTCCTGTGGAAGCTCTGAGCGCCACCTAAGAAAACGGAGGAACGGTTCCGTGGAAACAACCGCGCGGCTCGCGCCCCTTCGAGCGGCCTATCAAGCACTCTTCGCTGGGCGACGCGCTCGGCTGGTGATGTCGATCGCGCTCATCGGCCTGGCCGCTGTGCTGCTGCTGCGCTTGTCGAGCTTTATGTTCGACCCGACCCAGAAACGACACTCCATGATGCCTGGCAATCCGACGCTGTCGCTGCACTCGTGTCTTTCGGCCTATATCGCGGCCGCGGATCGTCTGGGCGAGCCGGGCAGTCCGCTGTATGCGCCCGAGAGCTACCCACGGCAAGCCCACCTCGTCGGGCGCGGCATATCGATCGGCGCCTTTGAGCAAGACAAATACGAATACCCGCCGCCTTTCCTGCTGCTGCCCAAAGCGCTGCTTCTGATCAGCCGAGACTTCGTCGTGCTGCGTGCTGTGTGGTTCGTTCTGTCGCTGGTCGCAGTGCTTGTGGCCATGGGATCTGTTGCGGTGTGGCTCGGTGGGAAAGAGGGCTTGGCCGTCGCCGTGCTGACCCCATTTTGCTGGGCATCGTTCATCCATCTGATCACGCTGCAGATGGGCAATGTGCAGTTCGTCCTGTTTGCCGCAAGCATCGCCGCCATGGTCGCGTTCGATCGCAATCGCCCCGCGCTGGGTGGAGCCCTGCTTGCCTTTGCGATCTGCACGAAGATCTATCCGGGGCTGCTGTGCTTGGTGTTGCTGATGCAGCGACGCTTTCGCGAGCTGCTGATGGTGCTGGGCTTCGCTTTGTTCTACTGCGCGGTGTTTGTGGCCCTCTTTGGGCTGTCTCCGTTCCGCGAGTTCTTGTTCTTTCAGCTACCGCGTCTGCTGAGCGGAGAGGCTTTCGCATTCTTCAAAGAGACCATCGAAAGCAAGGCGGCCAATGGGTCCATCTTCGGCCTGCCGTACCGACTGCAGCTTCTGGGGCTTGTGCAGAATCCCGACGCCATCGCCCCCAGCCTGAATCGACTCTATGGCTTTGCGCTGCTGCTCTTTTCTGGCTGGGTGACGTGGTGGGCTCATCGCCAGGTGGGACAAGATCGGCCTCTGCCGCGTGTGACATGCGCCATTCTGTGGATCGCGCTGCTCAATCTTGCTGCACTGCAGGCGCCGTTTGCACCGTCCTACACGCGCCTTGGTACGCTGTGGGCGCTCTGCATCTGGGCGCCCTTTGCGTCTCGCTTCTTTCGGCGAGCCGCTCTGTTCGCAGCGGGCTGGCTCGCCATCACGCTGGTTATTCCCCGACCGCAGTCCCTGCTTCTGATCACCGGCTTGCTGGCGCAGACCGCGCACATCAGCATCAACTGGGCCTTGCTGTTCTGGGCGAGCGGCTACGCGCGGGCTCACTCACAACCCAGCAGGAGCGGACCGGATGAGTGAAGCAGAGCCACCACAGGCACGGCGCCTCGCACGTCCCAAAGCGAGTCGAGAGCAACCGTATGACTGGAATCAGCACAGCGCGCAGCCACCGATCGCGTCCCACGTTGTGCTGCTGGATGAGACGCTGCGCGATGGCATCCAGTCGCCGTCTGTGTGCGATCCGTCCATCGAAGACAAGCTACAGATCGTGCATTTGCTGGATCAGCTCGGGGTTGAGCACGTGACCTTGGCCATGCCTGGGGGCGGACAGCGTGCCTTTAACGATGCGCTGCGTATGGCACAAGAGATCGCAAACCACCGCCTGCGCATCCGCCCTGGCTGCGCGGCGCGCACGGTTGTAAAGGACATTCGCCCCATCGCTGAGATCGCGCAGCGCAGCGGCATCGCGATCGAAGTGATGGCGTTTATCGGCAGCTCGCCGATTCGCTTGGATGCCGAGGCCTGGGATGTCGCGTACCTGACGCGACTGTCAACCGAAGCCGTCGACTTTGCCGTGCGCAGTGGTCTGCCCTGCTGCTTCGTCACTGAAGACACCACGCGGGCTCGGCCCGAACTTCTGCAACCGCTATTTCGCAGTGTGCTCGACTGCGGTGTACAGCGCCTGTGCCTCTGCGACACCGTCGGGCACGCCACGCCAGAGGGCGTTCGCAGCCTGCTTGCATTCACGCGTGGCGTGATCGACAGCATGGGCCTGTCACGTCAGATCGGCATCGACTGGCATGGTCACAACGATCGCGGCTTGGCTCAGATCAACGCGCTGTGCGCGCTGCAGTCTGGAGCCGACCGCGTGCATGGAACGGTCTTGGGGATTGGCGAGCGCGTTGGCAATGTCGCGCTGGATCAGCTCTTGCTGAACTTGCAGCGGCTGAAACTGCTGCCGCCGGGCCGCGATCTGTCGCGGCTCAGCGACTTGGTGCAGTTGGTCGCGCAGGCCTGCCGTGTGCCGATGCCAAGCCAGTACCCGGTGCGTGCAGCGGGCGCCACCGACCACGCGGCCGGCTCGCGCCGCTCGTCGAAATAAGTGCAAGCAGCGCACAGATTCGGAGCTTGACCCTCGGCATTTGCGAGCGATACGCTGAAAAATAGACCGCTTGCTGTTCCAACTGGCAGCTCGCTTCACCCTGCCAGATGCGGATCAACAAGCCAACAGCAGGACTGGATGATCGTGGGAAGCGGGGGGCCGCGAAGTGAACGCGCGTATCTGCGCTGCATTCGCTGGCCGGAAGGAACTGTGGATACATGAGTCAAGACACAGCCGGCAAGAAGTCTGCGCAGGCACGATCTGTCCCGTTTGACATCGTGCGCATCATTGCCGCGGTCCTGGTTGTGATCGGCCACTTCTCGTTCAGCAGCCACTCGGTTGGTCGCACCGAGATGCACTCATCGCTGCTCTCGCCGGTCTCAATGTACTTTTATGTCACCGTCGACATTTTCTTTGTGGTCAGCGGTTACTTCATCTTGATGACGGCCGTCGGGCGCGACTGGCTGTCCTTTTTGGTCGCGCGCTTGGCCCGGCTGTATCCGCCCCTGGTGGCCTGCGCAACCCTGACCTTTGTCGGCTGTCGCATCTTGGCTGCCTATTCGCATCGCAACATCTCCGTGCTGGACTGGCTGGCTAACATCACGGGACTGATCTTGATCCCTGGTATCGGGCAGAAGTTCCAAGTGGCCGATGTCGTGTACTGGACCATTCAGATCGAGTGGGTCTTCTATTGGCTGGTCTGCATCGGCCTGGCGGTCCGCGTGGTGCAGCTTCGACTGATGATCGTCTTTCTGGTGGTCAGCCTGCTGACCACGCTGGCCTGGCGGCACGCGGGCTTCAGCATCGTGCTGTTCGCGACGCAGTGGCTCAGTCGCTTTGCCGTTGGTGGGCTTCTGTTCTTGCTGTCGCGGCAGCCGCGCTCACGCTTGCTATGGTTGCTCTATGCGTGCTCTGTGGCGCTGATGATGGCCGGCATCTGGCAGCGCGCTGTTGATCGCGTCCACTTGGAGCACGCGGTTTTTAATCCCTGGATCTCGTGCTCGATCATGCTGGTCGCAACCGCCATCCTGTCTTGGTTTGCGCTGCATCCGACGCAGACCGAGCGGCCCTTGATTGAGTTCGCGGGCGGCGTGACGTTTCCGCTGTACTTGATTCATCACCAGTTTGGTTGCGCCATTGCCACGGCCCTCGGAATCGCAGACAGCGTGCCAGGTGTGCTGGGCATGACCGCGCTGATGCTGGTGCTGGCCAGCTTGATCCATGGGCTCGCAGAGCGGCCGCTGGTGCCGCGACTGCGCCGCGTCCTAAACAAGCTTCTGCTACCGCAAAAAGCAGCCGGTGGTGCATGAGTCACAAGGTGGCGCTGATCACCGGAGTCACCGGCCAAGATGGCGCGTACTTGGCACGCTTGCTTCTCGACAAGGGCTATGTCGTCCATGGACTGAAGCGTCGATCCTCGTCGTTCAACACCGAGCGCGTGGATGATCTGTATGTCGACCCGCACGAGCGGCCGACAAACTTCCGACTGCACTACGGCGATCTCACGGACGCGACGAACCTGATCCGCATCATTCAAGAGACGCAGCCAGATGAGATCTACAACTTGGCCGCGCAGAGTCATGTGCAGGTCAGCTTCGAGACGCCCGAGTACACGGGCAATGCCGATGCGCTGGGCACGCTGCGTCTGCTTGAAGCCATTCGCATCCTGAAGCTGGAACAGAAAGTCCGCTTCTACCAGGCCTCTACGTCTGAGCTATACGGCAAGGTCTGCCAGATTCCGCAGAATGAGCAGACTCCTTTTTATCCGCGATCGCCGTATGCAGCGGCCAAGCTGTATGCATTTTGGATCACCGTGAACTATCGCGAAGCGTATGGCATTCACGCGTCCAACGGCATCTTGTTCAACCATGAGAGCCCATTGCGCGGCGAGACCTTTGTCACTCGCAAGATCACTCGCGCCGTCGCTGCGATCGAAAAGGGACTGCAGAAGACGCTGTACCTTGGCAACTTGGATGCCAAGCGGGACTGGGGGCATGCGCGCGACTATGTCGAGGGCATGTATCGGATGCTGCAGCAACCTGCAGGCGATGACTATGTCTTGGCAACCGGCGAAGCACACTCGGTTCGCGAGTTTGTCGAGGTGGCATTCGCGCAGATCGGGCGCGCGATTGCCTGGTCGGGATCGGGGCTCGCTGAGATCGGTCGAGATGCGCGATCCGGCGCGGAGCTGGTGCGCATCGATGCGCGCTATTTCCGTCCGACCGAGGTGGATCTGCTGTTGGGTGACGCAACCAAGGCGTTACAGCGCTTAGGCTGGCAGCATCGAACCCGCTTTCATGATCTAGTCGCTGAGATGGTGGCGGCCGACCTGCTGGCCGCCGAGCGCGAGCGCTGGCGCAAGGATCGTGGGCTGTGAAGGCCAGGGCCGAACGCCCAGCCACGCGCGCCTGGGTGGGCGTTCTGTTTGGAGTGTGGGCTGCGCGAAGCAGCCAAAGAGGTTCAGGATGACGGACAGCACTGCAAAAACGGAGCAGCCTTCTGCTTCGCCGAAATACGCGCTCTTTGCATCGATCCCCTTGATCGGTCACATCAACCCGCTGATCCCGCAGGCCGAAGAGCTTGTGCGTCGCGGCTGGCGCGTTGCGCTGGCTTCCACGCGCGAGGTGCGTGCGCACATCGAGCGGCAAGCGCGCGGCGTCGAGTTCGTAGATCTGGGCCCCATGGGGCCCCTCGCCGAGCAGCTTCAGCGCACCGAAGTCGAGGGCGCGCTGGATCCCTCGTACACGCGCGGAACAGCCCGCATGACGGCCAACTTCGTCGAGCTGTGGCCGATCATGTACGACGCGCTGAGCGAAGCCATCCGCGCCCGGCGCCCCGATGTCGTGGTCGCCAACATCATGACCTTCGCCGGCATGGATGTCGCAGATCGCGAGCAGATTCCGTTGGTCATCAACAACCCGTACCTGTTGGCGGTGCTGCCGGCGCCTGTTTTGCCCCCCGCCGATGATCTGCCGTTCTATCTGTCGGCGAAGTCGGTGCATGACATTACGCTGGTCGATCGCATCAAGAATCGCTTGCTGCGCATGGCCGCATCGCGCGCCTTGAACCTGACGCTGGGCAAGCGACTCAACGCGCTGCGCATCACGCGCGGGCGGCTGCCCGTCGACTTGTACACGGTGCTGAAGGATCAGCTGATCATCACCAACTCATGCTTTGGGCTGGAATACAGCCGCCCCTTGCCGCCCTTGGTTCACGCGCTGGGGCCGATGATCCCGGATCCTGAGCCGCTGCCCGTCGAGTACAAAGAGTGGTTTGAGAGCGGTCCCCCGGTTGTCTACGCCAACCTCGGCACGCTGGCCTTGGCTTCGCGTGATGTGATCCTGCGCATGCTCGCGGCCTTTGATTCGAGCGCATTCCGCGTGCTGTGGGTGCTCAAGCGCGAGCTGCAAGAGGCGCTCGCCGGCCACAAGATCCCGGACCATGTTCGCATCGAGTCCTGGGTGCCTTCCGTATCCGCGGTGCTTTCGCACGAGAACGTGCGCGTGTTCATTTCGCACTGCGGCGTCAACAGCGTCTATGAATCGCTGGCCGCGGGGACGCCCATCGTCGGTATTCCGATGATGGCCGGGCAGCGAGAGATGGCTGTGCGCGTCAAAGACGCAGGCGTCGGGCTGTACGTGAACAAGTCAACGTTTACGCCCGCTGAGCTGCGCCAGACCGTGCTGCGCGTTCTAGAAGAGGACCGGTTCCGGCGGCCGATTCCGGCGCTGCAGTCCAGCTTCAAGCTCGCGGGTGGCGCCCGGCGGGCGGCGGATCTGATCGAGCACTTCGTTGCGCATGGCATCGCCCATTACACGCGCGCCTGGCGTCCCCACGGCGTGTAGCGGCTGCATCGCTCACGGTCCGCGCGCAGGGGCTAGGGCGCTGTGTTCAAGCAGTGCTCGGATCGCTGCCATCGTGCTGTCCAGATACGGCGGTCGCAGCAGGCTGTAGTGTTCGCCGGGGATTACCTGCACGCTGGCTAGATCGCCATGCTGGCTCCAGCCATAGTCAGGGGCTTCGTCGGCGGGTCCCTCGACGCGAAGCAGGTGAACGGGCAGGGGCGGTAGGTGTGGCTGCCATGCCGCAAGCTGCTGCGTGGCGCGCCGCGCATTGTCCAGCAAGAGCGCGAAGAAGCCGCGTAGGCCACCGGCCTCGTGTGTCTCTTGTGCCTCTTCCGTCCCTTCTGTCCCTTTTGTTTCTTGCGTCTTCGGCGTGTCGCGCAGATCAGGCACAAGCAGCGACGTCAGCCCCGCGAGGGCATCGTCTTGTCCGCGGGCTGGCACGAGATCCTCAGGAATGCCCAAGGTCTGTAGCAGGGCCGAGATCGCGGTCCGTTCATCTAGTTCCTGCGCTGCGCCGCGCGTGCCGGGTCGCGCATCGAGCAAGATCACTCGATCCACAGGCCGCTGCTGACGCAGAAGGGATGCTGCAAGCTCGATGGCGACGGCTCCCCCGAATGAGTAGCCGAGCAAAATCAGGGGACCCTGCGGGATGCACAAAGCCAGATCGCGGGCATAGAGCGCGGCCAGATCTGCGACGGACTGCGGCTGCGCGACGTGGCCGGCCAAGGCCGGTGACAACAGGCCATAGACCGGCACATCGACCGCCAGTGCGGAAGCTAGATCCTGGGCATTTTGCAAGACGCCCCCAGCCCCTGGAATCAGGACGACGGCCCCAGGCGCCTGTCCTGGCTTGAGCAGCATCGCCAGCGTTGTGTTCGCGCTGCCCGAGAGCGCCGCGCTTAACAGGGCCAAGGTCGGGGCGCGAAAGAGCTGACTCACCGATAGAGCGATGCCGGCGTGCTGCGCCCGCATCACGGCGCGAACCGCCCGCAGCGAGTCGCCGCCCAAAGCAAAAAAGTCGTCGTGTCGACCCATGCGCGGCAGTCGCAACACCGAACAAAAGAGCGAGGCCAGAGCCTGTTCCAGCGGACCTGCTGGCGGAACGAAGGCGGTGCGCGCTGGCTCGCGTTCGGGTGCCGGCAGCGCTCGTCGATCGATCTTGCCGTTGCGCGTGAGCGGTAACGCCGGCAGCGAGACATACATCGCCGGCAGCATGTACTGCGGAAGCTGCTTGGCCAGGTGCGGGCGTAGCTCGTCGATCGCGATGCTGCCACCCGGCTGCGGTACGACATAGGCGACCAAGCGCTTGTCCCCTGGTTTGTCTTCGCGCGCCACCACAACGCAGGCCGCCACCGAAGGATGCGTCGAAAGCGCCGCTTCGATCTCGCCGAGCTCGATGCGATAGCCATGGATCTTGACCTGATGATCAATGCGACCCAGAAACTCGATTTTTCCGTCGGGATAGAAGCGAGCGCGGTCTCCCGTTTTGTAGATGCGCTCGTCCGCTTGAGATCGGAATGGATCGGCGATGAACTTCTCTGCCGTTAGATCCGGTCGGTTCAGATAGCCGCGCGCTAGACCCACTCCGCCGATGTGAAGCTCGCCAGGCACGCCCACTGGCACCGGCTGCAGTCGGGCATCCAGGATATAGAGCCGTGTGTTTTCAAAGGGTCGCCCCATGGGCACCGTGCTGCGCGAGGTATCGAGAGTCTGTGCCGTGACGGGGTTGGCGTTGACGTTTACGCAGGTCTCGGTGGGTCCATAGACATTGATGATCTGCAGGCCCTGCCGCAGGCCCGGTGCGTACACGCTTCCGACCAGCGCAGTGGGCAGCGCTTCGCCGCCGCACAACAGCACCTGCAGAGCCAGCGACGGACGCGTCGACAAGCCAGCGTCAACCAGCAGCGCCAAGATCGATGGAGTGCAGTCGCTCCACTCAATGCCGTGCTGCGCAAAAAACGCGAGCAGAGCGCGGCCATCGCGTCGTGTCTCGCGGTCGACGATGTGCAGCGTGTGACCATAGAGCAGCGCGCCGAGCAGCGGCTTGACGGACATGTCGAAGAAGATCGGCGCCAGCATTGCGGTGCGCAGCGGTGCGGGTCCCCACGCGCGTCGGTTCAGTGCTTGCAACAGGTTGTTGACCGCGTGCTGTTCCATCAGCACGCCCTTGGGGCGGCCCGTCGATCCCGAGGTATAGATGACATAGGCCAAGCTCGTCGGCGTCGATAGACAGGGCAGATTGTCGGTCGGCTGATCGGCAAGCAGCGCGGGATCATCCAGGTGCAGCGTTGGCACGGAAGTCAGCGGCAAGCGGTCGCAGAGCGCATGCTGCGTCAGCAGCGCCGCGGGCTGGGTGTCCTGCAGCATAAAGTCGATGCGATCCGCGGGAGAGTCGGGATCGATCGGCACATAGGCAGCGCCAGCCTTCAGCACACCCAGGATCGCGACGACCATCTCGACTGAGCGCTCGACGCACAGCGCGACCAGAGCATTCGGTTGCACTCCCAGTACACGCAGCCTGTGGGCAAGCTGATTGGCCTGTTCGTTCAGCGCGGAATAGCTCAAGCGCTGTGCTTGAAAGACCACTGCGATCGCATCGGGACTTCGCTGCACCTGCGCTTCAAAGATCTGATGAATGCAGCGATCCTGAGGATATGCCGCGGCCGTGTCGTTCCAGGCAACGACGATCTCGTGGCGCTGTTCGGGCGTCAGCAGCGGTAGCTCGCTGATCTTCTGTTCTGGCTGCTGCACCAAGCTCGTAAGCAGCGTGATGAAGTGCGAAGACCAGCGCTCCATCGTGGCGTGATCGAATAGATCGGTCGAGTACTCCAGTGCTGCCGAGACAGCCTGCGGGTACTTCATCACCGACAGCAAAAGATCGAACTTGCTGGTGCCGCCGACTTTTTCGATCACGGGATCCGCGACGCGTACGACCGTTGCGCCAAGGAATGTGTCAAGCGATGGGTGATGTTCGTTGTAGGACACGCAGGTGCGAAACAGCGGGCTGCCGATGAAGCCGGGCAGTCGCTCGGGGGCGACGACGCGGACGATCTCGTCGAGTGGCAGCTCTTGCTGTTCCAGCGCCGACCACACTTCTTCGTGCATGCGACGGATGTACTCGCGGCCGCTCTGCTCAGAAGACAGCGGGCAGCGCAGCGGCACGGTGTTGACGAAGAAGCCAATGGCATCGCGCAGAGAATCGCTGGAGCGACCCGCCATGGTGACGCCGAACGCGAAGTCGTCTTGCCCGGACAGACGGCCCAGCAGAGCAGACCAGGCAGCACAGACGATGACAAACGGTGTGCTGCGCAGGCGCTTGGCCAGCGCTTCAAGCTGCGCCGAAACGTCCTTGGGCAGCGTGAAGGGGACAAGCCCGCCGCGCTCGCTGCGCTGACGTGGCGCCATGCGATCGCTGGGCAGATCCAGAGCCGGAACATCCTTGAGCTTGCCGGCCCAGAACGCGCGCTGTGCAGCGCAGGCATCCGACTGCAACCACGCGCGCTGCGCTTCTGTGTATCGCACATAGGACGGGCCGATGGCTCGCCGCGCGGTCGTGCCCTCACGCGCAGCCTGATACGCCGCGGACAGCTCGGACAAGAAGATCGCAACCGATGCTCCGTCGCTGGTGATGTGATGCCAGAGCACCGCAAGCGCGGACTCGGAAGGGTCGAGTTGAATCAAGAGCACGCGAAACAGCGGAGCCCGCGACAGGTCAAACGGCTTGTGTACTTCGCGTTCAAGAAGCGCGTTCAGCGCGGGATCGCGCTTTTCTTCTTCGACTGTCAGAGACATCACAGCAAGCGGCGGCTCGACCCAGGGCAGGATGCGCTGCCGCGGCTGTCCATCGTGTTCCACGAAGCACGCGCGCAGCTGTTCATGTCGAGCGATCAGCTGTTCGAGCGCGCTGCGCAAAAGATCGCTGCGCAGCGCGGGCCGTATGCGAAAGGCCATGCACAGGTTGTAGGTGTGTCGACGCTCCAGCACGCGGTCGAGGAAATACAGCCGTGTCTGTCCAGCCGAGAGCGGGGCGAGAACGGGCTGAGCGGTCTGGCTTTCCGTTGGCTCAGCCGCAGGCGATGCCGGCTCGGTTTCTGCGCGCTGCTGCGATAGCAAGCGAACAAGCTCGGCGGCAAAGTCATGCAGCGTGGTGATGCGCCAGATCGCGCTGAGATCGAAGCGCACCGCCAAGAGCACCTGCAGCCGATTGCGCAGCTCGACGGCCATCAGCGAGTCGAGCCCGAGATCTCGCAGCGCCTGCTCGGGCAGAAGCGCGCTTTCGCTGGGCAGTCCCAGGACCGCGGCGACTTCACGTCGGACACGCTGAAGCACCTCGGCCGTCTGCTCTGCGGTGGACAGCGCACGCAGCCGTTTCTGAAGTGCAACGGCATCCGCCATGCCCATCTCTTCTTTGTGGGCTCGCTGCGATCCGCCAAGACCGCGCAGAATGGGCGGCACGAGATCGCGGCGATCGCGCAGTCGCGCGAACATGCGCTCGCTGATCAGTCGAATCGGCACCACAAGCGCCTCGCTGCGAGCCAGCGCTGCATCCAGAAGCGCGATGCCTTCATCGGGTGATAGCTGATCGATGCCATAGAACCGCTGCCGCTCGATCTGCGCGGCGGCGAGCTTGGCGGTAAGGCCCTGGCCTTGGGACTGCCAGGGGCCCCAGGCCAGGCTCTGCGCAGGCAGGCCCTGCTGGCGGCGAACCATGGCCAGCGCGTCGAGAAATGCGTTGGCTGCGGCATAGTTGGCCTGACCAGGCGCCCCCAAGATGCTGGCCGCCGAAGAGAACAGAACAAAGGCATCCAGATCGAGAGATCGCGTGAGCTCGTGCAGGTGCCAGGCGGCATCGAGCTTGGGGGCAAAGACGCGATCCACGCGCTCAGCGGACAGCGCAGAAAGTGGCGCATCGTCGAGCACCGCGGCGCAGTGAAACACGGCACGCAGCGGAGCCGCCGCGGGAATCGTACACAGCAGCGCCGAGAGCTGTCGCGCATCCGTGACATCGCAGGCAACGATGCGCACGCTGGCCCCGTGTGCCGCAAGGTCCTGCACCAGATCCGCTGCGCCGTCGGCCTGCATGCCGCGGCGTGAGGCCAGCAGGACATGACGCGCACCACGCGCGAGCACCAGATGTCGGCACAGATTCTTCGCCAGCTCGCCGGTTCCACCCGTGATAAGGGTCGTGCCCTGCGCGAGGCGAGAAAGCGAAGATGCGGCGGGCTGTGCGGTGAGCTCTGCGGCAAGTGGGGCCAGGCGCGGCGCATACAGCACGCCTGCGCGCAGCGCGAGCTCCGGCTGTGTGTCCTCGCGCAGAGCCGCTTCGATCTGTTCGCTGTGGCTCGCGGCGTCGATGTCAAGAATCCGCAGCCGGCGATCGAAGTGCTCATTGCGAGCGCAGCGCACAAGCCCCCAAAGAGGCGCTTGGTCCAGCACGGGAGCGGCATCCTGTGGGCCGACGCTCACGGCATTACGGGTAACCACGAGCAGGTCGACGGCGGTCAAGCGGTCATCCCGTAACAAAGACTGCAGCAGAGGCAGCACGCGGTGAATGCGCGCATACGCAGCTGCGGGCGGGCTCTGCGTTGCGGGCTCTGTCGCGTCCACGATCAGACGCGCAGGTGGTGGCCCGGCACGCAGTCGCTGATCGAGCGCGTGTGCATCATCCAGCTCGACTGTCGCGAGTGCTCGCAGGTGCGGACTGCTGCAGGCCATCCCCCAGGTCTCGTCGAGCGCGTGCATCGCGGGCGTCGCCGCAACCTGTGTCCACTGCACGCCATACAAGGACTGCCGCGTGCGTGCGGCGCTGAGCTGGGCCACTCGCACGCGCTTGAGCGTCACCTGCTCGACGACAAGTACGAGCTGCCCGCAGTCATCCCAGGCGACAAGCGAGGTCGAGACGAGCTCGCTCTGCTCCCACGAAGGACGGTCGAGGCGGGCTCGCAGAGTCAGCGCTCCGAGCGAAACGACGCGCACCCCTTGCCAGGCCACCAGCATGACCGCGTGCTCTTCCACTTCATCCGAGAGCACGGCGGCCAGCCCATGCAACGTCGTGTCCAGCAGGGCCGGATGCACCGCATAGCGCACGCCATCGCGGCGCAGTGGCTCTGGCAGCGTTGCTTCAATGTACACGGCGTCTGCGACGCGATAGACCGCACGCAGACCTTGATAGGCGGGTCCGTACCCCAGGCCTCGTCGGGAAAAGGCGGCATACAGCCCTGAGATATCGACCGCTTCGGCCCCGGCCGGTGGCCAGGTTGGCGGCGCGGAGGGCAGCGCGCTTGCGGCAGCGGAGGAAAGAAAGCCCGTGCCATGCTGCGTCCAGGGGGACTTGAGCGGCGCTGCCACAGCCCGACTGCTGATGGCAAACGAGCGCATGCCCTGGGCGTTGGGGGGATGCACCAAGACCTGCAGCTGGACCGGTGAAGACTCGCTCGGCGAGAGCGGCGCCGAGAGCGTCAGCTCAGCCACCACCGACAGATCCAACGCGCGTGCTGCGCTGAGTGCTGCATCGAGGAAGCCGGTTCCGGGAAAGATCGGCACCGAGTAGATCGCGTGATCAAGCAGCCACGGCGAGCTGCGCACCGCGAGAGCACCGTTAAACAGATAGGCGTCCTGATCAGAGAGCGAAAGAGCGGTGGTAAGCAGCGGATGGGGAAGCGAGGACAGTCCGCTGCTGCCGTCGGCATGGCTGCGCGGTGGCGCGTCGATCCAGCAGCGTATTCGCTGGAACGGATAGCGCGGCAGATCGGCAAGCTGTGGCTGCAGGGGACGCAGCAGCGCAGAAAAATCGACGCTGGTTCCGCGAATATGCAGCCTGCCCAGCGCCTGCAAGAAGCTGCTGGGCTCTTGATCGTCGCCGCGCAGGGTGGGGATGAGATCGATGGCCGGCGCTGCCGCGTCTGCGAAGCACTCGGCAGCCATGGCACAGAGCACCGCTTTGGGGCCGAGCTCTAAATAGCTCTGCACTCCGGCCTCACGCAGGGTGTGCAGCCCGCGCTGGAACTGCACAGAGACCCGCGCTTGCTTGACCCAGTAAGCGGGCTGCGCGATCTCGGGGTCGGTGATCAGCGCGCCGCTTGTGCTGGAAACGATGGCGATCTGCGACGGACGAAAGGTAAGGGCAGAGACCGCCTGGACAAACGCGGGTGCCATGGCGTCCATGCGCGGCGAATGAAAGGCATGACGGACCGCGAGTCGCGTCACCTTGCGGCCGCGTGCCGCGAAGTGGCTTGCCACGGACAGGACCGCTTCTTCATCGCCCGAGATCACGGTGTGCTGCGGTCCATTGATGGCGGCGATGTCGAGCGCTGCGTCACGTCCGGCAAGCAGTGGACGTACCTCGTGCTCGGCGGCCTGCAGCGCCACCATGGCGCCCCCCGCTGCAAGCTCTTGCATGTGCTGTCCGCGTGCGACGACCAAGCGACAGGCATCGGCTAGCGACAGCACACCGGCCACGTGGGCTGCTGCGATCTCACCCACGGAGTGTCCCAGCAGAAAGTCTGGGGTGATGCCCAGGCCTTCGAGCAGGCGATACAGCGCCACCTGCAGCGCAAACAGCGCCGGCTGTGTAAAGCGCGTCTGATCAAGCAGCCGCGCATCGTCCGTGTCTTTGCCGGCCCACATCAGGGTGCGCAGCGGGCGTGGCAGCAGCGGATCCAGCACGGCCAGCACGGCATGCAGCGCGTCGGAAAACGCGGGAAACGCGCTGGCAAGAGCCTGCCCCATGGCGGGCCGCTGACTGCCTTGCCCGGTGAATAGATAGGCCAGCTTGCCCGCTCGGCGGACTGTAGCGGTGCGCAGAAATGGGCTCGACTGTCCGTGCGCAAGAGCGACCAGCGCAGCGTGCAAGTCATCGCGGCTGTGGGCAACGATGCTGGCGCGGTGTTCGAACTGAGTGCGTCGGCAGCACAGCGTATACGCAAGGTCGGGAAGCGGCGTGTCGTGACAGCGGGCAAGCTGCGTGGATAGCTGCTCAGCTTGCGCGGCAAGTGCCGCCTCGCTGCGGGCGCTGAGCACAAACGGCAAGGCGCTCGTGCTGGTCGGTGTTTGCTGCCTTGGCGGCGGTGCTTCTTCCAGGACGACATGGGCATTGGTGCCGCTGAGTCCGAAGCCGCTGACACCGGCAAAGCGCGGGCGAGTGCTGCGCGGCCAGGGCACAGGCTCGCTGGCCAGGACGAGCGACGAACCATCGAGCTCGATGTGCGCGTTGAGCGTGCGCAGGTGCAGGTTCTTTGGAATGCGCTCCATGGCCAGGGCGAGGACGGCCTTGATGAGACCTGCGGCCCCTGCCGCACCTTCGAGGTGCCCGATGTTGGTCTTGACGGCACCGAGGACACAGCGGCTGCCATCGGCGCGCGGCGCACCCACGACTGCGCGCAGCGCTTGCACCTCGATCGGGTCACCCAGCGAGGTACCGGTGCCGTGTGTCTCGACGAAGCCAATGGCTTCT
The DNA here is from genome assembly GCA_016794505.1 of Myxococcales bacterium. Lineage (GTDB taxonomy): Bacteria > Myxococcota_A > Polyangia > Palsa-1104 > JAEUJZ01 > JAEUJZ01. The sequence goes on along the minus strand of JAEUJZ010000074.1, from coordinate 174,478 downwards.
GGCGCCACGCGCGCGTCCTTGAGTGCCTGGCGCAGCAGCGCTTCTTGCGCCAGCACATTGGGCGCCGTAAGACCCGTTGAGCGACCATCCTGATTGACGGCCGAGCCGCGGATCACGGCCCAGATGCGATCGCCGTCGCGCTGCGCATCGCTCAGGCGCTTTAGGACCAACAGGCCGCAGCCTTCGCCGCGGGCGTAGCCATTGGCCAGCGCATCAAACGTGCGGCAGCGGCCATCGGGGGACAGTGCCTGCGTGCGGAAGAGCGCCGTCATGCTGTCGGGCGAAAGAATCAGGCTGACACCACCGGCCAGCGCCAGGCTGCTCTCGTGGCTGCGCAGGCTGCGACAGGCCACGTGAAGCGCCACCAGCGAAGACGAGCACGCCGTGTCGATCGTCATGCACGGTCCCTGCAGGCCCAGCGTGTACGACAGCCGGCCGGCAGCGATGCTCAGCATGTTTCCCGTCGTCAGATACGCATCTTGCTCAGCGGGTGGCTGGCGGCCTGCCAGATCCGCGTAGTCGTTCGCGCAGGCCCCGATAAAGACGCCTGTGCGGCTCTGCGCGAGCGCGAGCGGCGGGATACCTGCGTCTTCGAGCGCTTCCCACGCGACCTCTAAAAGCAGGCGCTGCTGTGGATCCATCGAGCGCGCTTCGCGTGGCGAGATGCCGAAGAACGCCGGATCAAACGCCTCAACACTCTCGGTGAGAAGCGCCGCCCAGCTCGGCACATCGCTGTCGGGATGCGCTCCGATCAGTCGCCAGCGTGGCTCTAGCGAAACAATGGCGTCACGGCCTGCGGTGAGCAGATCCCAAAATGCCTGCGGGCTGCTCGCTGCGCCCGGCAGGCGGCAGCCCATGCCGACGATAGCGATGGGCTCGCTGCGCTCGCGTTCCAGAGCATCGCGCTCTAGGCGAAGATCGCGCAGGGCCAAAGCCGCTTCGCGCAGGCGCTCGCGCAGCAGGGTTTCTTGGTGCGACATGGGGACTTAGGCTCCGTGTCTTTTGGCCAGTGCCAGCTCGCCATCTAGCAGGGCGAATAGCTCGCGATCCTCCTGCGAAGTTGTCGCTGCGCTTGAATCAGGTGCGGCTGCGGGCGCAGGTGCAGACGCAGGTGCCGCAGGCATTTTCCCGTCGGGGATGTCGGCATCTGCACGCGGTTCTGCAGACGTCGGGAACAGCGCAGTGATCATGTGCTGGCACAGCGCGGCAAGCGTTGGGTACGTCCACAACAAGGTCGCGGGCACGCGGATGCCCAGCGTTGATTCGATGTGATTGCGCAGCTCAAGACCCATCAGTGAGTCGAGCCCCAGGCTGGTGAGAGGTGCCGACTCGTCGAGCTCACCCGGCGGGATGCGCAAGACGTGAGCGACCTGCGTGCGCAGGTGCTCCGCGATCAGCGAGGCTCGCTTGGCCGGCGGGGCCGCGCGCAGCCGATCGAGAAGCTCGCGGTCCCCTGTACTGGCCGCGTCTACACCCAGCCCGCTGCGCAAGCCAGAGAAGCGAGGCGACGCCGCTGCCGCTTGATGAAAGGCGCCCCACTGCCGCAGGTTCAAGGGCACCACACCGACGTGTGCTTCGTCGCAGCCGAGCACCCGGCGCAGCAGCTGCAAGCCTTCGTCCGGCTGGATGCTGCGCATGCCTCGAAGCATAAGACGCTGGGCTCGGTTGGCGTTCTGCGCTGCCAGCCCGACCTGGGAAAACACGCCCCAGTCGATGCTGAGCGCGGGCAAGCCGCGAGCCCGACGGGAATACGCCAGCGCATCGAGGAAGGCATTGGCCGCCGCGTAGTTCGCCTGCCCTGGAGAGCCGAGCAAGCCCGCTGCCGAGCTGTACATCACAAAGAAGTCGAGGGGCTCTGTCTGCGTAAGCTCGTGTAGCAGCCAGGCACCTTGCACCTTGGGTCGCAGCACGCGCTCGAACTGCTCGGCGGTCTGCTGCAAAAGCACGCCATCGGCGAGCACTCCGGCGGCATGTACGACTCCGCGCAGTGGGGGTCCGCTGTCTTTTAGATCGCGCACAAGCGAAGTCAGCGCGGCGCGGTCGGCCACATCGATCGACGCGATGCGCACATGCGCGCCTTGCTGCCGAAGCTGGGCGATGGCCGCTTCTTGCTGGGGATGAAGCGGCGGCGTGCGCGACACAAGAACGAGCTCACGAGCGCCCTGCTGTGCCAGCCACGAAGCGACGCCCAGGCCCAGCCCACCGAGCCCGCCTGACACCAGGTAAATCCCGTCGCTGCGGATGGCGATGCCTGCGCCCGTTGGCACCGCGATGCGCGGATCGCCTGCCGGTGTGGTCAGCACGATCTTGCCGATGTGCTGCGCCTGCGCCATGGCGCGGAACGCGTCCTTGGCGTGGTCGATGCCAGCGGTGGAAATGGGCGGCAGCGAAAAGACGCCTGAGCGAAAGAAGGACACGATGTCTTGCAGCGCAGCGCGCACCAGCGCGGGCTTGTTGCGCAGAAGTCCGATGAGGTCGAGGAGGGAGTACGACAAGTTGCGCAGGAACGGCAGCAGATCGAGCGGACGACTCTGCAGCGCATCGCGCTTGCCCAGCTCGACGAAGCGCCCGTGGTCGCGCAGCAGAGACAGGCTCTGCTCGATGCGCTCGCCCGAGAGCGAGTTGAGGACGACATCCACCCCGTGCCCTTGCGTCCAGCGCAAGATGTCGGCGACAAACTGATCTGAGCGCGAGTCGGAGACAAAGCGGACACCGCGGGATGCCAGGAAGGCTCGCTTCTCGGGCGAGCCAGCGGTGGCAAAGACCGTTGCGCCGACGTGCTGCGCCCACTGGATCGCCGCGAGCCCGACGGCCCCCGATGCGGAATGGATGAGCACACTCTCGCCGGGAGCAAGGCGCGCCACGTGATGGAGAGCGTAGTAGGCAGTCAAGTATGCGACGGGAATGGCCGCGGCCTGCGTACACGTGAAGCCGGATGGAATCGGCAGCGTGGCTGCGGCGGCGCAGGTGACGTGCGAGGCGAAGGCACCGCGAGCCAAGGCGAAGACCCAGTCGCCCGGCGCGAGATCCGGCACGCCTTCCCCGACAGCTACGACCTGACCTGCGCACTCGCTGCCGAGCGGGATCGGCCCACGGGCTTCGCTGCGTGTGTCCTCGGGAATCACGCCCAGGCTCAGCAACACATCGCGAAAGTTCAAGCCGGCGGCTTCGACCGCGATCTCGATCTCGCCAGGGCCTGGGACGCGCCGCGCATGTTGTCGCAGCGTCAGGTGTTCAAAGCCACTCGGTTTGTCGAGCTCTAGACAGAAGGGGCGCCCTTGTGCCGCCTCGATGTGCTCGGCCGGGGGCGCTTTGGGGGGCCGCCGCACGAGCCGCGAGACCCAGCGCTGCCCGGCGCGCAAGGCACGCTCTTCTTCGGCATCATCGGCCAGAAGCTCAGCCAGGATGGCGGCACCCTCGTCTGCTGCGGGCGTTCGATCGAGATCCAGCCGGGCGCAGCGCAGCGCGGGATGTTCAAGCGCGATCGTGCGTCCCAGACCCAGAAGCGGTGCTTGCTCGACGGCAGGATCCTCGCCTGTTACCGACTGCGCCCCGCGCGTCACCAGCCAGAGCCTGGGCACATCGCGATAGCTCAGCGCCGTGATCGCTTGCACGGTGTAAAGGACCTGCTCGCACCTGCGCAGCGCGCCGGGCAGCGGACCTTCGAGCGGCGAGCGCGGTTCTTCATCGACGTCGTTCAGGCAGAGCACGGCTGTGGGCTCGCTGCCTTGAAACGCGCTGCCGAGGATCTCGCGTGCCGCATCGGCGGATGCTGGAAGCTGTGGCACATGCGCCGCGCTGTGGCCTGCTTCGACGAGCGCCGCGCACAGCGATGCCGCCAGGGTCGGCGCCGATCCCAGAAGGAGGCAGCGCATGCCGGCGAGCTTTGGCGGTGGCACGGGCGCAGCGTCCCAGGCTGCAGCCAGGAACCACTCGTCTTGCGCGGCGTGCTGCTCGCGATCGAGGCGCTGCACGACGAAGTCGCGAAGCTCTGCCAGCACGTGCCCACTGCCGTCTGTTATGCGCAGGTGGGCCTGCCGTTGTTCCTGTGATTCAGCACCGGCTGGGGTGATCTCGGCGTGGCAATAGATCTCGCTTGCAGGCACGGCGGATGCGAAGAGACGCAGCGAACCCAGGCGCACCGGTACCCACGGCGCGGTCTCGCCAGGCGAAGCGAAGCAGCCAGCCATCACCTGCAGGCAGGCGTCGAGCAGCGCAGGGTGGACGTGATAGCCAGCAGCGGATCCGGCGGACTCTGGCAGAGCCAGCCGACCGAGCGCTTCATCGCGGCCTTGCCAGATCTCGCGCAGACCTTGGAATGCCGGGCCAAGCTCAATCCCCATGGCGCGCAGTGCGGCATAGAACTCGGCCGCGCTGGGTCCAGCCGTCAGGCGTGAACGCAGGCTGGAGAGGTCCAGCGCTGCCTGCGTGGGTTCGCTGTCTGCGCGCTGCAGCACCGCGCGTGAGTGCAGGCGAGCGCTCGTCGTGCCGCTGCGAGTCGCTCGGCTTGTGACCTGGAAGCGGACGCGTCCTGCGGCATCGCGGCCCGTCTCAACCTGCACAGACACAGGGGCGTTTGCCGGCAAGACCAAGGCATCGACCAGATCGAGATCCGCGATGGCGAACGGCGCAGCACCGAAGACTTCACGTCCAGCCACAAGCGCCATCTCAATGTGCCCTGCTCCGGGAAACACGAGGGCTCCTTTGATCTGGTGGTCCGCGATCCAGGCTGGCTGCGTCGACTGCAGCGTCGTGTCCCACAGGCGCGCATCGGCGTGCAGGCTGAAGCGCTGGGCCTCGCCAAGAAGTGGGTGGCCACGGCGCTTCGCGGGCTGCGGATCGCGCGACTCTGCAAGGGCTGCGCTTGCGGCATCGGGCTCGGCCACCCAGCAGAGCTGACGCTGAAAGGGATACGTAGGTAGCTCGATCCGATTTCCGCCAGTAGGGAATACACCGCGAGGATCCATGGCGCCGCCCTGGGTCCACACTCCGGCGAGGGCTTCAAGGACACAGGCGGGCTCGTGCTGCGGGCCACGCAGGCTCGGCAGCAGAAGCACGGGCTGCTCGGCACGCCGCGGGACCAGGCTGAGCAGGGTCGCTCTCGGGCCCACCTCGACAAAGGTTCGGGCGCCGGCTGCTTGCAGTGCGCGCACACCTGCGGCAAAGCGAACGGCCTGCCGCGCGTGCTGCACCCAGTACTCAGCGCGACAGACCTCGTTGGTTATGAGCGCGCCGGTCAGGTTGCTCACCAGTGCAAGCTGCGGGCGCTCAAAGTGCAGGGACTCGGCGACGTGGCGCAGCGAGGCCAGCATCGTGTCCATCTGCGGCGAGTGAAACGCGTGCGACACGGCCAGCACCTTGGTGCGCACACCGCGAGCAGAAAACTCGGCTGCGATCTGCGACACGCGGTCTCGTTCGCCTGAGAGGACGATCTGATCGTCGGCGTTGATCGCAGCGATCGAGACGGCGTGACGATGCGGTGCAACCGCCGCCTCTACCTCGTCCTCGCGGGCCCCAAGCGACACCATGGCTCCACCGCTTGGCAGCGCCTGCATCAGCTCTGCGCGAGCCGCGCACAGCCGAACCGCATCGCTCAGGCTGAACACTCCGGCGACGCAGGCGGCGACGATCTCACCGACGCTGTGGCCCGCGACCAGCTCCGGCTGCACACCAAACGATCGCCAGAGCTCGCAGAGCGCGTACTCAAGAGCAAACAGCGCGGGCTGCGTGTAGCCGGTCTGATCGAGCAGGGCGGCCTCTGCGCTTTCTGGTTCGGCCCACATGACATCGCGCAGAGAGCGTGGCAGCAGCGGATCAAACAGAGCCACGCAGCGGTCAAATGCCGCACGGAACGCGGGCCACACGTCGTATACGCCGCGGCCCATGCCGGGCAGCTGCGCGCCCTGGCCGGTGAACAGAAATGCGAGCTTGGCACGGGACGAAGCAGTGCCTTGCTGTGCGCCCGCGGGCAGCGACCCCTTGCTGACCGCATCAAGAAGAGGCATCAGCTCAGCCGATGTCTGGGCGACGAGCCCTAGGCGATGCTCAAGGGGGCTGCGCAGCGTCGCTAGGCTGAATGCGAGATCGGCGATCGGCGTGGCGGGCTGCCGCTCTAGCAGCGCCTGCAGCTGGGTCGCTTGCCTGCGCAGCGCTGCTTCGGTTCGGCCCGAGATCAGGATCAGCTCAGCCGGGCGCGCGGTGCGTTCCGCGGTCGCTGCGGCTGGCGGGGCTTCTTCCAACACCACATGCACATTGGTACCGCTCAGACCAAAGCCGCTGACGCCGGCAATGCGCGGGTGCTCGCCGCGTGGCCAGGGCACAGGCTCGCTGGCCAAGGCGAGCGACGAACCATCAAGCTCGATATGCGCGTTGAGCGTGCGCAGGTGCAGGTTCTTTGGGATGCGCTCCATGGCCAGGACCAGAGCGGCCTTGATGACGCCCGCGACGCCCGCAGCGGCTTCCAAGTGTCCGATGTTGGTCTTGACGGCACCGAGTACGCAGCGGCTGCCCGCTGCGCGCGGCTTGCCGAGGACTGAGCGCAGGGCCTGAACCTCGATGGGGTCACCGAGCGAGGTGCCGGTGCCATGCGTCTCGATGTAGCCCACGGCTTCTGGTTTCAGACCAGCATCGCGTAGCGCTTCACGCAGCAGTGCTTCTTGCGCCAGCACATTGGGAGCAGTCAGGCCCGTGGAGCGACCATCCTGGTTGATCGCCGAGCCGCGAATCACCGCCCAGATGCGATCGCCGTCGCGCTGTGCATCGCTCAGGCGCTTTAAGACCAGCAGGCCGCAGCCCTCGCCGCGCACATAGCCGTTGGCCAGGGCGTCGAAGGTCCGGCAGCGACCATCGGGGGACAGCGCTTGGATTCGCGAGAGCCCGGTCGTGCTGTCGAGAGACAGGATCAGGTTGACGCCACCCGCCAAGGCCAGATCGCTCTCGCGGCTGCGCAGGCTGCGGCATGCCAGATGAATCGCCACCAGCGAAGACGAGCACGCGGTATCGATCGTAAAACACGGCCCTTGCAGGCCCAGCGTGTACGACAGTCGACCGGCCAAGATGCTCAGCATGCTGCCTGTCGTGGCGTACGCGTCTTTCTCGCTGGCCGGCTGGCGCTCAACCAGCGTGGCGTAGTCATCGGTGCAAGCGGCCACGAAGACACCCGAGCGGCTCTGCTGGAGCGAGAGCGGGGGGATTCCCGCATCTTCGAGAGCCTCCCACGCGACTTCCAGCAGCAGACGCTGCTGCGGATCCATGGAGCGCGCCTCTCGCGGTGAGATGCCAAAAAAAGCGGGCTCGAACTGATCGATCGGATCGGTTAAGAGCGCGGCCCAGCGCGGCAGTTGCTCGTCGGGTTCGACACCCAGGCGGGCCCAGCGATCCTGCAGCGGCACCACCGCATCGCGGCCCGCTGCTAAGAGATCCCAAAAAGCCCGCGGGCTGCTCGCACCACCTGGCAACCGGCAGCCGATGCCAACGATCGCGAGTGGCTCGGTCCGCTCTCTTGCCAGTGCGTCGCGTTCATCCAGTGTCGTGCGCAGCGCATGGGTCGCTTGGCGCAGACGATCCAGCAGCTGTTCTTCTCGGCTCTTCATCGCCGCACCTTGCTTTCCACCCGCGCGAGGGACTCATCGAGCAGAGCAAACAGCTCTTCCTCACCGGCCTGCAGAACCTCGTCGTGAGGTGCCGTATCTGGCGGTGCTTTTTCAGGCGGTTCCGCTGCTGGTTCATCCGGCCCAGAAAGCGATCGTGCGAGCTGAGCGCTGAGCGCGCTGAGCGTGGGATACGTCCAAAGGAGTGTTGCTGGCACCTTGATGCCGAACAGGGCTTCGACGCGGTTGCGCAGCTCAAGCCCCATCAGCGAATCGAGACCCAAGCTGGTCAGCGGTGTATCCAGCTCGACCTGGTTTTCCGCGATGCGCAAGACGTGTGCGACTTGCGCTCGAAGGTGCTCGGCGATCAAGGCTGGCCGTTTGCTGGGCAGCGCGGCGCGGAGGCGGGCGAGAAGCTCGCGGTCGCCTTCGCTGGCAACGTCGCTGCTGCTGGCGCCGCGCAAGGCCGAGAAGCGCATCGAGGCCGATGCGACCTGATGAAACGCGCCCCACTGCCGCAGGTTCAGCGGCACCACGCCAAGCTGTGCTTCGCCGCTCGCCAGGAGCTCACCCAAGATCTGCAGCCCTTCATCGAGCTTGATGCTGCGCATGCCGCGCAGCTCAAGGCGCTGGCCGCGATTTTCGCTTTGAGCCGCAAGTCCAGCGTCGGCAAACGCGCCCCAGTCGATGCTTAGGGCGGGCAGGCCAGCAGCGCGTCGAGCGTGCGCGAGCGCATCGAGGAAGGTGTTGGCCGCGGCATAGTTCGCCTGGCCAGGCGAGCCCAAGAGCCCCGCTGCGGAGCTGTACAAGACAAAGTGGTCCAGCGGCAGGGACTGGGTAAGCTCAGAAAGCAGCCACGCACCCTGCACTTTGGGGCGCAGCACGCGCTCGAAGCGCTCGCGGGTCTGCTGCAACAGGACGCCATCATCGAGCACACCCGCCGCATGAAAGACACCGCGCAGCGGTCGTCCCGAGTGATCGATCTGGCGCAGGACCGAGACGAGGGCATCGCGCTCGGCGACATCGGCAGCGATCACCAGAACCTGCGTTCCCTGTGCGCGAAGCTGAGCCAGCGCCGCGTCTTGTTGTGGGCTAGGTGTCGAGCGAGACAGAAGGACCAGCTGTCCCGCGCCGCGCTGCGCCAGCCAAGCCGCAAGAGACAAGCCGAGCCCCCCGAGGCCTCCCGAGATGAGATAGCTGCTGTCGCTGCGGAAGGTGGCATGCGAGGTCTGTAGAACTGCGATCTGCAGGCTGGGCACATCCGTGCAAAGCATGATCGCATCGCTGGCTTGTCCCTGGGCCAGGGTGTGGAAGGCGTCGCGGGCGCGGTCGATGGGCAGAGTGGAAACCGGTGGCAGCGAGAAGACGTTCGATTCGAAGAAGGCCAGGATGTCTTGCCAGAGTGTGTGAATCAGGGCCGGCTTGGTGCGCACAAGACCGGCAAAGTCGAAGACAGCGAAGGACACATTGCGGCGGAAGACCGCGAGGTCGAGCGCTTGATTGTGCTGCGCGCTGCTCATTCCAAGCGCGATGAAGCGCCCGTGATCCGCGAGAAGGCGGGTGCTCTTTTGGAGCAGATCGTCGGAGAGCGAGCTGAGGACGACATCGACACCATGTCCCTGTGTCCAGGTGGCAAGGTCCGAGACGAGCTGATCTGATCGCACGTCCGAGACGCCAGAGACACCGAGAGAGTGAAGGAAGGCGCGTTGTTCCGGCGTGCCTGCCGTAGCGAAAACGGACGCGCCGACATGCTGGGCCCATTGGATAGCGGCGAGTCCAAGCGCACCGGATGCGGCGTGAACAAGCACGCGCTCACCAGGGGCGAGATGAGCGAGGTGATGAAGCGCGTAGTACGCACTGAGAAACACGACCGGAAGAGCAGCGGCTTGCGCCGAGGACAGACCCTGGGGCATCGGCAGGGCCGCGGCAGCAGAGCACGTGATGTGCGAAGCAAAAGCACCCGGAGTGAGCGCCACAACCGAGTCGCCCGGAGCCAGTGACTGCACGCCTTCGCCGACCGCGACCACACGTCCGGCGCACGCGCTGCCCAGGGCAAGCCAGCCTGTTTCTTCACCGTGGGCCGTCGCGGTGTCCAAGGGTTCTTGCGCCAGCCGCAGGTCGTGTGGATTTACGTCGGCAGCTTCCACCGCGATCTCGATCTCGTGGGGGCCGGGTGCTCGCCTTGCGCAGGCGCGCAGGGTGAGGTGTTCGATGCCTTGTTCAGGGCCGCGTTCCAGACGGAAGGGCCGACCAGCGGCCGCTTCAAGCCGCTCGCGCGGAGCGGTCTTGAGAGCGCGCCGTACAAGGCGCGAGACCCAGCGCTGGCCATCGCGCAAGGCCAGCTCTTCTTCGGCATCATCGGCCACAAGCTCGGCTACGACTGCGGCGGCCTCGTCGAGTGGTCGCGTGGGATCGAGATCGAGGCGCGAGCAGCGCAGCTCGGGATGTTCAAGAGCGATGGCGCGGCCCAGGCCAAGCAGCGGAGCCAACTCGACAGCTGGCGGCTCGCCAGAAACAGACTGAGCACCGCGCGTGAGCAGCCAGAGCCGAGGGGCATCGCGATAGCTCATGGCAGCAATCGCCTGCAGTGCAGAAAGGACGAGCTGACTGTGCCGCAGAATGGCGGGAAGCGGGCTGTCCTCGTGCGGCGGTGCTTCCGCATCGCGATCGTGGAGACAGAGAACCGCCGTCGGCTCGCGCCCTTGGAAAGCTGTTCGAAGCAGGTCACGCGCAGAGTCCGCAGCGGCAGAAAGCGAAGGCACCTGCACCACGGCGTGACCGGCCTGGATCAGAGCCGCGCGCAGAGACTCTGCAAGCGTCGCTGCCTGGCCCAGGAGCAGCCAGCGCCCTGTTGATGGAGCGTGCGCATGACTGGCAAGCGAGACGGCTTCCCAGCTGGCGGCAAGAAACCAGTCTTCATGCGGCGAGCGTCGTGCGCCATCCAGACGCTGCACAACAAGTCCTGCGATCTCAGCGACGATGTTCCCCGCTGCATCAGCGACCCACAGATCGGCGCGGCGGCGCTTCGGTTCGCTGGCGGTGTGGGGGGCGATCTTCACATGGCAGTACAGCTCTCCCTGTGGCGGCTTGCGAAGGATGAACTGGGTGATCTGCACGGGAACCCAGGGCGTGTTGTCGCGTTCATCGCGGAAACAAGCCGCCATGCCTTGCAGACACGCGTCCAGCAGTGCGGGGTGGAAGTGATAACCGACGACCGAGCCACACGACTCGGGCAAGAGCACGCGGCTGAGGACTTCGCCGCTTCCTTGCCACAGCTCGCGCAGCCCTTGGAACGACGACCCCAGCTCTAGCCCCAGCGAGCTGAGCGTTGCATAGAAAGTGGCGCTGCTTGTGGTCGCAGTCATGCGACTGCGCAGCGCGGCCACATCCAGTGGTGTGGGATCGAGCTTTGAGTCGATGCGCGCGAGAACAGCGCGCGAGTGCGTGCGAAAGACGGTCTTGCCTTGCACGACCTGTCGGCTGCTGACTTGGAAGCGCACGTGCCCCGACGGCTCGGTATTGGTCTCGATCTGCAGCGCCACGGGGGCATCGCCTGGCAGCACCAGGGCATCGATCAGCGCGACGTCGCAGATGGCAAACGCGGAAGTGCCCAGCGTTTCGACACCCGTCGCAAGCGCCATTTCGATGTGGCCAGCACCGGGAAAAACCACGGTGCCGCGCAGCTTGTGATCGTCGATCCACGCAGGACTCTTGGCCAGAAGCGACGTGTCCCAAAGCAGCGTGCCAGGCTGCGTACACAGCCGCTGCGCTTCGCCGATCAGTGGATGGCCGGCCTGGCGTACACGCGCTCGCCCTGCTTCGCTGGGCCCGCCTCCCGCTTGTCGAACATACCGCACACGCTGCCATGCGTAGGTCGGCAGATCGATTCGGCGTCCGCCCTGCGGAAACAGCCGCGCCCACGCCACCGGATAGCCCTGCAGAAAGAGGCCACCGAGAGAAGACAGGAGCTCTGCGCGCTCGCCCTGACCGCGGCGCAGCGAACCGAGAGCGACCCCTGGCTGCTTCGCTGCTTGCTGCAGCTCTTCGATGGCAGGGACCAAGATTGGGTGCGGGCTGACTTCGATGAACAGGCGATGTCCGCTGTCGAAGAGCGCCTGCACAACCGCTGCAAAGCGCACGGTCTGTCGCAGGTTTTTCACCCAATATCCCGCCGAAAGCTCGTCGCCTTGCAGCGGCTCGCCGGACACGGTCGAGGTCATCGGGATCGACAGCTTCCGCGGTGCGATGTGGGCCAAGCATGCAAGCAGATCGTCGCGCAGCGGATCCACCTGTGGGCTGTGGCTGGCCACATCGACCTTGACTCGGCGGCAATACACGCCGCGCGCGGCAAGCTGATCCAGCACGGCGGCGATGGCCTGCGGATCCCCTGCGATCACCGTGGAGCGCGGGCTGTTGCTCACCGCGACACTCAGGCGATCGGGATAGGCTGCGATGGCTTGCTCGGCCTCTGCCACCGACAGCTCAACCAGGGCCATCTCTCCTTGCCCGCTGATGCGCTGCAGCAGTCGACTTCGCCGGCAGACGATGGCCGCCGCATCACGTAGGGTCAAGGCGCCGCCCACATGAGCTGCCGCGATCTCGCCCATGCTGTGGCCGACGACTGCGCTTGGCTCGACACCCCACGAGCGCCACAGCGTGGCCAGCGCCACGCTCATCGCGAACAGCACCGGCTGCACGATCTCGATGCGTCCTAGGCGCGATGTGGCTTCGTCCGCAGCCAGCTCGGACAGCACCGAGAAGCCTGCCTCGGTCTGGATAGCCGCATCGCAGGCAGTCAGGGCCGCGCGGAATACCGGCTCGCTGGCGAGCAGAGTCCGCCCCATTCCCAGCCACTGCGAGCCCTGACCGGGAAAGACAAACACCAGCTTGGCCTTGCTGCCGGGGATCGCGCGCCCGCTCTTCACTCCTGGGATCACTGAGCCGCGCTCGGTGGCGCTGAGCTGTTGCAAGAGCCCTTCGCGCGACGTCGCCGTGATCGCCAGTCGATGGTCCTGCACACTGCGCGTAGTCGCCAGGCTAAAAGCCACGTCGAAAAGGCTCTGCTCGGGATGTGACTGCACGTGCTCATGCAGGCGCGCCACCTGGCTGCGCACCGCGGCTTCGCTCTGCCCAGACAACACGACAAGCTCGGCTGCGCGCTCAGACACCGATGGAACAGAGGGCACGTAGGGTGCCTCTTCGATCACGGCGTGGGCATTGGTGCCGCTGATGCCAAACGAGCTGACTCCAGCGCGGCGGACACGGTCGCGGCGTGGCCACGGTGTCGCTTCTTGCAGGAGCTGCAGGCGGCTGCGCTGCCAGTCGATGTGCGGGCTCGCGGTCTCGGCGTGCAGCGTCTTGGGCAGGCACTCATGCTGCAGAGACAGCGCGAGCTTTATGACGGAAGCGACGCCGGCCGCAGCCTGGGTGTGGCCCACGTTCGACTTGCTCGATCCGACGTACAGCGGGCGGGTTGCGTCGCGGTCGGCAGCAAACACGGCAGCAAGTGCCCCCGCCTCGATGGGGTCGCCCAACTGCGTGCCGGTTCCATGCGCCTCGATCGCATCGATGTCGTGTGGGGAGAGCCCCGAGCGGGCGAGCGCACGGCGGATGACTCGCTCCTGCGCAGGCCCATTGGGGGCCGTCAGGCCTTGGCTGCGTCCGTCTTGGTTGATCGCGGTGCCGCGAATCAGCGCCCAGACTCGATCACCATCACGCTGCGCATCGGCGAGTCGCTTGAGCAGCAAGATGCCGCAGCCTTCCGACCAGCTTGTGCCGTCGGCGCTTGCAGCAAAGCTCTTGCAGCGCCCATCTTTAGCCAGGCCACGCAGGCGGCTGAACTCAACAAATGCAGCCGGCGTGTTCATCACTTGCACGCCACCTGCGAGCGCCCAATCACAGTCGCCGCGGCGCAGTCCTTCGCAAGCCAAGTGCAGAGCGACCAGCGAGGATGAACAGGCGGTGTCGACCGTAATCGCCGGCCCCTGCAGGTTCAGGGCATAGGCGACACGGCCTGAAAGCACACTGCTTGCATGCCCAGTTCCCACGTAGCCATCCAGCATTCGCAGCGTCGATGGATCGGCGGCTGGCGGGTGGTAATCCGAGCCCTGCGAGCCCATGTAGACACCGGTCTGCGTCTGCGCAAGGCGGGACGGCGCGATCTGAGCGTTCTCGATCGCTTCCCATGCGGTCTCAAGCACCAGCCGCTGCTGTGGCTCAATCGACACAGCCTCTCGCGGAGCGATGGCAAAAAACGCTGCGTCGAATTGATCGAGACCGCTCAAGAAGCCGCCGTGCTTGCAGTAGGTCTTTCCGACGGCATTGGGGTCTGGATCGTAGATCGCTTCGACATCCCAGCGCTCAGCAGGAAAGGGTGTGATGGCATCGCGACCTGCAGCCAAGAGCTGCCAGTACGCGGCAGGGGATGTGATGCCTCCCGGCAAGCGGCAGGCCATGCCGACGATCGCGATGGGCTCGCTGGGGGCTGGCAGATCCGGGCCAGACGCGCTCGGCAGGGATCCACCGCGCAGCGCATGCTCCATGGCGGCCAGCGTCGGATGATCAAAGAAAAATGTCGGCGGCAGAGGCTGCCCCAGGGTTTGCGCTAGCTCACCGGACAGCGCGACGAGCTTCATCGAGTCGAGACCCAAAGTCGTCAGGGGGGCCTCGGGATCCAGCGGAACGCCGGCCGCGTGCGCGAGATCTTCGAGTCGCGTGCGCAGCCACGCTAGTGCCGTCTCGCTGCTGTCGTTTGTCGGCTGCGCCTTGGAACTCGGCCTAGCGTCAGGGGCAGAGAGGACGGCGGTGTCTTTCGCCGGCTTGCTGCGTAAGGGGGACTCGCTCGGGGGCTCGGCGGGCTGTGCCGGTGCGGGGGCCGACCACTGCCACAGCGCATGCAGCGTGCCGCCAAGGAAGTGGGCGCGACAGCGACTGCGCTGCAGCTTGCCGCTTGAGGTCTTGGGAACGGTGCCGGGTGTGGCGAGGCAGAGCGCGTGCAAGGAAAGTCCATGCTGTTCGCTGACGGCCTGACGAACCGCGACACCGATCTGTGCCGCTTCGTCTTGGCTTGTGCCGGCGGCTAGCTCAGCCACCACGACCGCGACTTCTTCGTCATCGACTTCGACGGAAAACGCCGCTGAGCAGCCACCGCGTAGCTGCGGTGATACCGATTCCACGGTTTGCTCAATGTCTTGTGGATAGTGATTTCGTCCGCGGATGATCAGCAGATCCTTGAGGCGGCCGGTCATGAACAGCTCGCCGCCGTGCAGAAAGCCAAGGTCGCCGGTACGCAGGTAGTGCGCGCCTGGCTCGTCGGCGAGCGTCGCGTGGAAGACTCTCTCGGTCTGCTCGGCATTGCCGAAGTAGCCAGCGGTGACGCTGGGACCTGACAGCCAGATCTCGCCGACCTCGCCATCGGGCACGCGCACGCGGCTCTCGGCTGCCACGATGGCGACATGGCCGGCTTGGTGGGTGTGACCCAGCGCGACCAAGGTTCGCACACTCTCTTCGTGGGGCTGTGCCGACCGTGCATGTCCTTCTTCGAGTGCTCGCGCCGAGAAGTCCACGCTCACCATGCCGCGCCCCGCAGGGCTGGCTGTCGTCAAGAGGGTCGACTCGGCCAGCCCATAACACGGGCTGAACGTCGTGCCGCGGAAGCCATAGCGACTGAAGCGCTCAGTGAAGCGTTCTAGCGTGTTCTTGCGAACCGGCTCGGCTGCACACTGCGCAACCCGCCACGAGCTGAGATCCAGCCCTTCGCACTCGCTGTCTGTGATTCGGCGCAGACACAGCTCAAATGCAAAGTTCGGTGCGCCGCTGGCGTCCGCGCGGTATCGGCTGATCGCTTGCAGCCAGCGCACGGGCCGCTGCAGAAACGACAGTGGCGACAGGATCGTGCAGCAAACACCAAGAAAGACCGGCTGCAGCACAAAGCCGATGAGCCCAAAGTCGTGGAACATCGGCAGCCAGCTCACGCCGTGGCTGGTTTCGTCGAGCTTGCAGGCGTGCTGCAGGAACCGTGAGTTCTCGATCAGGTTCTGGTGCGTCACCATGACGCCCTTGGGCACGCCCGTTGATCCCGAGGTGTATTGCAGAAACGCCAAGCGATCGGCTCGAATATCCGGCGGCTGCCAGCCTGGAGCCGGCTGCGCGATCGCTTCTTCCAGCACGACGAACTCAAGCCCGGCAATCGCCGGATCGACATCGGAAAGGCCGGCAAAGATGCTGTGGAACCATGCCGTCGTGAGAACGGCGCGAGCGCGTGAGTCCCGCGCGAGGATGGCCATGCGCCGTAGCTCGTCGGTCAAGCGCTTGGGATTGGGGGGCGCCAGCGGCACCGCCACCGTCCCTTCATAGAAGCAACCAAACAGCGCCGCGATGAACTCAAGTCCGGGCGGAAATAGCAGGATCACCTGCTCGTTTGTGAGCCCGCGATCGCGCAAGACCTGGGCAATGGACCGCGCTTGGCGATCTAGCTCGCGGTACGAAAGGAAGACTGCCTGCTGCTCACCGTCGACTAGAAACGTGAAGCCGCGCTCTCCCCTCGTCTGCGAGTGACGCAGAAGAATTTCGCCATAGGACCGAAAAGACATCGAAATGTGCTCCTGTGCAGGGAACAAAAAAGCGATCCCTGCGGGCTGCTACCGCACCATCGTGATCGCCGCGAGCAAGCCGCCTGCTCGGGTTCTCTTGGGCACGCTGCGACCGTCACAGAGGGCGTGGACCGATCCGCCCGCTGGCTCCCCCGGCCTCGATGGGCTCTGCTTAGTGTCCTCGACCGAATCCCGCCACCATGACGAGTGCAAAGATCAATCTAATAAAAATGCCGATGAAGTGCTGTGTGTGGTCGCATCTCTTGAGCTTTCCGCAGCTTTCTAGTTCATCGACACGTGTCGCGCGTGAGCCTGTGCATGCTGCGCGAGAGCGGTAGCGAGGCTCGCGGCCAGGCCAAGCGCTGTGACTCCCACCAGCACCGTACGTGCTGAGTTGAGCGCGAGCGCGCGGGCCGAAAGCGACAAAAGCAGCATCGCGCCAAATGCAACCAGAGCGCTGGTGTTCGCGAGGTTGTTGAAGATCGCGAGCAGCTCTTTGCGCCCAGACTCAAGCGCTTGCTTCGATGCATAGTCGCGAAAAGAGAGCTGAAATGCCGCGAAGGCGATGCCCAGCACGGCCGCTCCGACGAGGCCTGGGCCGATACGCCCCGCTGAGGGCAGCGGCAGCAAGAGCCCAGCCGCGGCGATCGCGATCGGAGCCGGCAGCATACCCAGCAAGCTGTACTGGCCTTTGCCGCGACCGTACAGCACCGCCAAAAAGGGCGTTGCCAGCATGGCTGCTGCGAACGCCGCCGTGATCAGCGTGCTGCCATGGCGCGCCGCTGCGGTAAGCCCGTGTAGGTCGCGAAGTGCATACAAAACACAGGCGGTCAGCATCGCATAGCAGGCGAAGATCAGCCGGGCTGCCCAGATGATCCGGCGATCGCTGGGTCGCAAGCGAAGCTCTGGATCGCTCGCTCGGTTCCCTTTACTTTTCACTGCGCTTTGTGGGGCTTGGGCGACGGCCGCTGTACTGATCAAGGCCAGCCCGGCCAGCACAAGGAACACCGCGCTACTCAGTGCATCCAGCTCACTATGCAGGCCCATAAACAGCGGGCCACCGAGCATGCCCGCGAAACGCAGCACCAGGCTGATGGCGTCATTGCGTCCGCGCTCTGTCGAGCCAGCGAGTACAGCCGCGCGCCGATCGCTCTCTTGCGATGCGTACTGACACAGTGCGCGCAAGGTGATGCACAGCGCGGCAAAGACGAGCGGCTGTGTGACGCCACCCGCGACAAACAAGATCGACAGAATCACGAGCGTGATCAGGTTGCCGGTGAGCCACGGCCGCGCGCCATAGCCAACCCGGCGTGCCACTTCGACCGCCGCCATGCTGGCGAACGTCCCCACCAGCAGCGTGGCCGAGAGCCACAGCGACTTCGCGTCCGGTGCGCTGCGCGCAAAGACGATCTGGGGAACGACGTTCACGTACGCCGACGCCGCGAAGGCAAAGAACACAAAGCCTAGGTTGCGCGCGAACAGACGCAGCATCTCTGCCCCACAAGAAACAAACCGCTCGCTGAGCTTCGCCGAGGCATGCTGTCGAGCGCAAGCGCTTCCAGTGGATCCGCGGTGATGCGCTTCGATGTTGATGTTGCAGTGGGTTACAGAGATTTCGCAGCAGCGGCGGATCGATGAGTTCGCCTGAAGAGCCGTGACATTTCCGCCGTACGTGGCGCGGACCGGACGCGCGGAAGGCTTCGTCCTTCGATGCACCAACGCCCTCGGTGCGCGGATGTCGGTGCTGCGCGGAGGCGTTTAATTGGGTCAGGCGTCCGCCAAGGTTGGCACCGGCATGGCGCCGCGGCGGGGGAGGGGGATGCGGTGTTGTAGGTTGCCGCCGGCATCGAGGATGAACAGCGCGCTCTTGTCTGCGTCGGTCGAATAGCTGGTGAAGACCACTTCGGGAATGCCATCGCCGGACAGATCACCGATGGCGACGCCACCGGTCAGCACGTTGGGGTCGCTCGTATAGCGATAGGACCAGCGCTCGCTGCGGGCGGCTGAGACGGCGTGGATGGTGCCGTCGAAGCCTGCAAAGACGATCTCAGGCCCTGGGCTGCTGGCGTCGATGTCGGCGATGCTGACTTGGTTGGTGGCGGCGACGATGTTGGTGTTGCCGAGATCCCACAGACCCGAGACGTACTGGGGCACGTGCAGCGGTGTTTCCCAGCCGGGCAGACGACTGGCGTCGCTGCGCACCGCCCACAGACCCACGCCTAGCTCGCGCTGGCTCTGCTGCGCGTTCTGCACCGAGCCGAGCATCACGACTTCGTTCTTGCCGTCGCCATCGAGGTCAGCAATGGCCGGTGCGGTGTTGGTGAAGTGGGCCTGCAGCGCCGTGGCTTCATTGCTGGCGTAGCCCTGCTGCGCTTCAGCAAGGCTGTGCAGATAGCGCACGCCGATGACCTTTTTCGGCTTGAACAGCGACGAAGAATCGAACGCCACGCCGCTGCCCTTGTGGATGCTGGCATAGGCATTGTCGTGCGGCGCAACCAGATCCAGCTTGCTGTCGCCGTCGAGATCACCCAGCGCCAGATTTTGGTCGTAGCAGCCGGCCAAATAGCACTTGCCGTCGACGGAGCAGCCGCTGGTCCCGGTCATCTGCGGTGGGAATCCAGCGAGTGCGCTGCCATCGCCTCGCACGGCGTGGACGACATCGGTTGGACCGCTGCGGCCCACCGATGCCACGAGATCGAGCTTGCCATCCCCGTCGACATCGCCGCCGGCCAGGGCGCGCATTTCGTTTTGCCAGGTCACGGGAAAGCCGGGCAGCACCATGCCCGCGGCATCAAGAAGAATGATGCGATCGCGCGCCGCCACGGCCACTTCCAGCTTGCTGTCTCCGACGAAGTTTCCGACGACGGGGCTCGCCCAGATGCGGCTTTGGCCGGTGGCGTAGCGCCAGGCCAGGCTGCCATCTTGCCGCCAGACCACCACCAGTCCGCCGCGCGGCACGATGATCTCTTTTTTGCCGTCTCCGTCGAGATCGGCGACCGCGGGCGAGCCGAGCCAGGCTTCTTCATAGCGGTCTTTAAGCGTTAGAAGCAGGGTCGGCGCCTGCGTCTTGGCCGCGCCACCCCCGGCTGCGGCGGCACACGATGCGGCGGGAGGAAGCGACATAGGCCCCGGCCCACTGCCTGGAGGATCGCCGTTCATGTTGCCCTGTCCGTCGCTGGAACAGGACATTCCCAGCGTCATCAGGCCACCCAGGACGCGCCCCGCAAGGCGACTTCGCTGCTGCATACAAAAAGTGTACGACGCGGAGTCCCCGCCGTGTGTACGTGCCTACAAGTGTGGCTCGCGCCTCATTAATGCGGCGTAGTCGACCTGCGATGCGCGGATGATGGCGTGCGCTTCGGCGGCGTCGTAGACATGGCTGATCTCGCAGCGCCGCTTGCGTTCGCTGCCGAGCGGCTCGGGCAAATCTTTGTACGTCAGGAAGTAATGCCGCAGCCGATCGACGAGCGGCGTCGGCACCTGCCAGATGTCCGAGATCGTCCCGTACGCTGGATCGTCGACCACGACGGCGATGATCTTGTCGTCGGCCTCTGAGCGATCGAAGAGTCGCAGCCCACCTATGGGCCGGGCCCGCAGCAGAATGCCGCCGCGGTTGATGGTGTGCTCGGTCAGCACGCAGATATCCAAGGGATCGCCGTCGCCCACAACATCTTTTCGGCCGGTCTGCTGCATGGCCCAGGCCGCCACTTGCTGTCCACAGTAGGTGCTGGGAACGAAGCCATAGGGGGCAGGGCAGAAGTTGGAAAACTTCTGCGGCCGATCGAGCTTGAGGTGGCCGCTCTCTTTGTCGACCTCGTACTTGATGGTGTCGGTGGGGACGATTTCGATGAAGCAGTTCACGATCATCGGGGCCTGTTCGCCCGTCGCGATGCCGTGCCATGGATGCGCTTGAAGTGCCGGAGAAGATCGCATGAGGAATGACCTGGCCGGCATTTTCGCACAAGTCCGGCGCAGGCGTCGCGTGGCCTGGATTGGTTACGACCCAAGCGCTGCGCGGTCTTCGTCATGCCATTCGCAGTGCGTGGTGCGGGGGACCAGGACGCTCTGCACTTCGCCGCAGCGGCAGGGTTGATAGACACTTTGTACAAAGGCGCGCAGGTCGCGGCGCGCTTCAAGCTCGTCCCCATCGGGCAGGCACACGACGAAGCGGCGCGAAAGGAAGCGAACCGTCAGTTCGCCGAGGGTGTGATCGCCGCGAAACGTTGGATGGTCAAACGCGGCAAGCAGACAGAACAGCCCGTGCTCGTGCAGGGACCGACGCTTCGCCGAGTGCAGCCCCTTGGACAGCGACAAGAGCGGCGCTAGCGTGGGCACATCCCCCGCAGCCGGGATGCGCCGCGATGTCGTCAGCGCGGCATCGGTGAAGTAGTGAATGCCGGGGCGCCCATACAACCGGAAGAAATAGGGAATGTCGCCGCGGTGAAGCTGTTCGCGCTCGGCCGCAAGCAGCGGCGGATCGAGCTGCGCAGCGGGACGCAGATAGTCCCCCGTGCTGCGCAGACAGACGCGCAGCGGCGCGCTGTACACATCGGGAAGCTGCGACAAGGTCGCGGCGATTGCGTCGGAATGACGATCGAGCGCGCTCAAGGTCTGGTGATACGCGGCCACCATCGCAAGCAGGTCCGAGATCACCACCGGCTTGCCCAAAAAAGGAAGGACGCGCCGCGCGCCGCAGGCGTGTCGATACAGCGCTGCATAGTGCGCGTCGGCTTCCGGCAGAAGTCGCGTCGCCGTGGGCAGATCGTGATCGTCGAGCATGAGCTCGACATCAAGCGGAGCCAGCACGATCCGCCCCTGCGCATCGCTCCCAAGTGCGAGATTTTCCCAGTGCAGATCGCCCAGGCCCAGCCAGCTATACAGCGCGATGGCGCGCCCGGTGACATCGGCAAGCTGCTGGCGCTGCTTCGCTGAAACGGAACCCAGCGGTGCGAGCGCGATGTGCTCGACATCACCGGTCATGGCGCAGATTCCTTTTTCGTTCGCATGCGCCATTCCGAATTCTAAGTTAGGCAGGAAGTCGACGCAGATTCCCTCGCCATCGACGCGGGCTAGGCGAGCCAAGAGCTGACGCAGCGGGCTCTTGCTCGACAGAAGCAGCCATTCCCAAAAGACGGTCCGCGGCTTGAAGAGGCGCCCAGCGCGCTTCTCAACATGCCGTCCAAAGTTGTGACTGTCACCCAGTCGGTGCGCCTGTCGAGACATGGCGCGCAGTGTGGCCCGCCCGCAAGCAGCAGACAAGGACGATGGCGCCGCAGCCTTGTCGCCGCGATCGGCCTAGAGCGGCTTGCCAACTGAGCGAAGTACTGCGGCAAGCTCGTCGGGGGACAGGGCAGAAAGCGCTGCTGATAGGCCCGTCAGGTCGATGCGGGCTGGGCTTGTCGCTGCCGTCGGACTGGCAAGAGCCGCCGACACCTTGCGCGCCTTGGCATTGGCCAGCGTGTCGGGGTGGACATAGTGGCGGGCCGTGACGGCAAAGCTGCCATGACCCAGCGCCGCTGCGACGACGCCGGACGTGGCGCCGCGCTCCATCGCGATCGTCGAGTGCAGGCCGCGCAGGCTGTGCGGACAGACCTTGGGCACGCCCGCGAGCACGCAGTAGCGCTGCAGCCGATCCCACAGATAGTCGTTGGTCAACAGCTTGCCGCTGCCAAAGAGCAGATCCTCGGGGCGCTTGCCCACCGTCTGACGCTGCAGAAGGGCGCGCAGTGGCTCGCTTTCGATCGACAGCGAGCGGCGGGCATTCTTCGTCTTGCCGCCCGGAATGCACAGCGCGCGTCCGCCGTCGTCGAGATCGCGCACCCGGCGGCCCAGCACTTCGGACGAGCGCAGGCCCAGCACAAGCTGCACCAGCACCGCCGTCGCGCCTTCGTCACCGGACTCGGCCCGCTGCAGCAGCCAGGCGTTCAGCGTGCGCGCTTCGTCGATCGTAAGCTGCGCCTTGCCGGTGTTGACGCGCCCGATGGGCTTGACCTTTTCGAAGGGGTTCTGCGACAGGTACCGACGCTCGTCGATGACCCAGCGAAAGAACGCCTTGGTCTGTCGCAACAGCATGCGATGCGTGCAAGCCGCCACCGTGCGGCCGAACTTCGTCACGCGCTGCGTCTCGTCGCTGTATAGCGTCGCCGCGACATCCGACGTGAGCGCACTCAGCGAGGCATCCTGCGGCAGAAAGCGCGTCAGGCGGTTTTCGATGCACGCAATCGAGGCATCTTTGAGCCCACTGCGCCGCAGATGGGCCAGGTATTCGGCCAGCACATCGCCGACGGTGCGCGTCGCCTGATCCGCAATCGTGCGCGCGATCTGGGCTCGCAGGGCCTCGGCCTCTTCTCGGCTGTGGCACCACAGCGATCGGCGCTCGGGCATGAACACGACCAAGCGAAACTTCCCGCCCTCGGCATAGGGGCCAATGACTCGGTACTCTTTGGCCATCGTCTGATTTTCGTTCAGAAAACCGCTCGCTGGCGACAGCTTTTCAGGCTCTGTCCCCAGATTCTGGCCCCCGGTGTGCGACGGAGACACCGCCCGCACACAGGCTCGCCGCTTGCACCCAGGCCGCTTGCACCCAGGCCGCCGCAGCCGCTGCTTTGCCGCCGGACTAGGGCTTTGGCGACGTTCCAGAGACCGCATACCGCACGAACGCATTTGTATTTTGAGTTACATTTAAACCTCACGAAACAGAAACAGAGGAGGATGGACCCATGGCGCTTTCGGCACTTGTGGTCTGGTTGCTGGTTGGCTTCATCGCGGGCTGGCTGGCGTCGCTGATCGTCGGGCGCGGTGGCGGCATTCTGTGGGACATCCTGGTCGGCATTCTCGGCGCGTACGTCGGTGGCCACCTGTTCCACTGGCTGGGACTGCGCGTGCCGCTGCGCGGTCTGCCGGGGACGATCCTGGTTGCGGTGGTCGGCGCCGTCGTCTTTCTGCTGGTGCTGCGCTTCGTCCTGCGCCTGGTGCGCAGCTAGCGTTGTCTGGCTTAGAACCTGAAGAAGAGTTGAAAGAACAATAAAAGTTTACGTTGGTTAATAACCAAAATCGTAGGTCAATCGGCGAGCCGTATCGGCGCATCCTGGGCCTGCCCGAGCGCCCACTCGCCGAGGTCCGGCAGAGGCTGCAGCCGCCCGGTGACCCTTTGGGCTGCGCTCAGCGGGGCTTCAAGCGAAAATAAAGACCGCATCCCCGTGGAGGTTGTCATGCGATCCCGTCCGCTCGCCGCTCTTGCGGTTCCCTGCCTGCTTGCGCCCGCCTGTTTCTGGGAGCGCCTGCCGTCGGCATCGACGCCGCCAAGCTGCACCGAGGTGTTCACAATTCCAGCCATAACCGCTTCCGGCATGGCGTCGCAGTTTGGCCACTATATATCGATGAACGATCAATATGTGGCAATTAGCGGCTTTGACGAAAGCCAGGGATCGGCTTCTGCACAAATTTATATTTTCCAAATGAGTGGAACGAATTCTGGTTTATCACAACCTATCCCTAGCATAAACGGTCGCAATGGATTCGACATCAAAAAGGATACCATTACATATTTTCCTCCTGCTAATAATATAAATCTCGAAGTAAAGTCGACTCAAATCACAACATCGGAGATCGTTGTGTATGGGCGAGCTCCCAATACCAATTATTACACTGATTATGGCCAGACGATCCTCAGTCGGCACGGGCGGATATTCGTTAGCAATAATAATAATGATATCGTAAGCCCCCCGATCCTGGAGCTCAGGGCCGGTCGGCTGGAGGGGCTGTTCGGCAAGGCCAGCTTCCCTGGAAGCTGGGGGCGCCCGCTTCTTGGATCAAGCAAGTGGTTGGCGACGGGGGGGCAGACTGAGAGCCTGAAAGGCGATTTTCAAGTTTCGCCATTAACCACCGCCAATGTTCAAAACAGTTGGAAATCAGTGAGTGAAAGTGTGCAAAGCAAGAACTGCACATTGTCAGTAGCGCATAATCCCGATGACAACGATAAATGGCTCAGTGCGCAGCCCAATGCCGCGCTATCTGGGGATATGTTGGTGGCTCAGGAAACCTGCAATGGGGATACCCATATTGTGATGTTTGCGTTGGCGGAAAGCGGCGCCCAGCGACTTGAGAGCCCGGTGTTAAATACCATTCCAGATATCCTGGGCGCCTCGCGGCTGACGTTGGCCCGCGACAGCGAACACGAGGGCAGCCTGACGGCCATTGGCGCGCTGTATGAAGACTCCAGCGCGGGGACGGTCTGGGTGACCCGCATCAGCGCCGATGCACCGGGGCTCGCCACGCCCACTCCGCTGCGCTCGTCGAAGGGTGCGCCGAGCAGCAACTATGGCGGCGGCCTTGCGGTCTCGGGCTCGCTGGTCGCGGTGGGCGATCCGACGCCGACCGGAGGCTCGGTCCACATCTTCCGCTGCCAGTAGGGCGCAGCGAAAAAGCGGTCCATCTAGCGCTCGGCAGCCTGCGCTTTTCGACCATAGCGGACGCTCTGCCAGCCAAGAAGCGCGGCGCCCGAGAGCAAGAGCGCACCGCCGGCCAGTCCTGCAATGCCAGAAGGCCAAGTGCGCAGCACTTCCGTGTCTTGGGGAAGGTCCGCTACCGGGCGCGTGATCTGCTGGTCCAGGACCCAGGCTGTAATGCCCCCGGCAAGAGCCAGCACACCCAAGGTTCCCGAGAGCCACGCCGCCACCCGCAGGCGCTGGGCCGTGCGCGCGGCGGGGTTTAGCTGCAGCACAAAGGGCGGCGGCATTTGCACGCTGCTCGCCGGGACGTCTAGCTCGGCCCGCAGCGGCAGATAGCCGGACCTGCGCAGCAGCACGCGGCGTGGGCCACCAAGGACGGTCAGCAGGGCCGGGGTCTGGGCCTGGGCGCTCTCGGCGCCGTCGATAAAGATCTGCGCGCCAGGCGGCACACTGCGTAGCTGCACCTGCGCCGTTGCGCAGGAGTCGGCCGAGGCCAGCGCTTGACGCAGCGTGGCTTCGGCGTGTCGAAGCTCGGCCTCTTTTGCGCACTGCGCACAAAGGGTCAGGCGACCTGCGGTGCAGGCGACGCCGGCCGCCACCTGGATCACCTCGATGCGGAGCTGTTCCCCCGGCCCCGGCTCTGGCCCCGGCTCTGGCCCCGGCTCTGGCCCCGGCTCTGGCCCTGGTGACGAGAGCAGCCGAAACCACAGGCGGGCCCCCAGCGTGCGAGCGACATCCAGGGCACAGGGCAGATCGGCCAAGCAGCGGGTGCGCTGGCCCCTTAGCGCGGCGAGCACGCGCGGCGCCGAGATGGGCTGACGATGGCTGCGCAGCAAGGTACGCGTCAGCAGCCCGGCAAGCGGAGTCGTCGGCAAGACCGGCGAATCATCCAGGGTCAAGAGCACCGGCTGCGCGCTTCCTGCCGTCGGCTCGCGGCCGGGAAAGAAGTCCTCGACGATCAGCGGCACGTCAAGCTGCGTCTGGATCTTCACCTGCAACGTGGGACGGTCGCAGCGCGGTCCGCCGAGCGCGATCTCGTGCTCTCCAGGGGTCGTCACGTGCGTGAAGTCAGACTGCAGCAGCCCAACCCACCTGCGGTCGATACAGAGCATTCGCTGATCCGCGCCGACGACGATCAGCTCGGCCGACTGCGGCAGCGCCTGATCAATCCGCTGCTGCAGCCGCCGCCGCACGTCATCCGACGGCTGTCCCAACTTCAGGTACAGGCGCAGCAAATCGACGGCGCGCAGGCGTTGTTCCGGTCGCGCGGTGGCGACATCAAGGAGCTGAGCCAGGTACACGATCAGCTCGGGATGGGGCTCGCTGAGATAGGCGCGCTCGATGTGCTGATCGGCTTGCTCGATCTGGCCACGACGCACAGCCGCTTGCGCGTCTGCCAGCGCCTGGCGTGCGGCGGGCGATTCCAGCCGCGGCTCGACGGCAACGGGCTGGGCCTGCAGGGGCTGCGCGCTGCCGCAGAGCAGCACAAAAAAAAGACGGATGAGGGCGCGCTG
This sequence comes from Myxococcales bacterium, assembly GCA_016794505.1. Classification (GTDB taxonomy): domain Bacteria; phylum Myxococcota_A; class Polyangia; order Palsa-1104; family JAEUJZ01; genus JAEUJZ01. The sequence continues at coordinate 148,334 of JAEUJZ010000074.1, read as the reverse complement.
CGGCTGCCAGATGTGTGACCGCACGCGGCGCTGTTTTTTGCTCATTTACGAACCGCTCCCACGCCCGCCGAGAGCAGGCTGACGAAGTGACGACAGCTCACCATGTGTTGCTCGCTGGCTTGGCAGCAGTCACGAATGAAGTGTTCTCCGGCGCGCAACTGGAAACGCTCTGGGCTGAGCTGCAGCACGCTCATCTCGGGCTGTGGCAGGTGCAGCTCGTCATGCACGGTCTGGCAGCTGCGATCGGCGCGCGGTCGACGGATGGTCAGCCAGCTCAGCTTGCCGCCAAAGCGTCGCCAGGCTTCGGTCCGCGACAGTCCCCCGGATGAATTTTGCAGGCTTGCCGCCGCGCTCCAGCGCCGCTTGAGGTAGTTCAGCCCCAAGGCTCGATCGGCCATGGCGTCGTCCGCGAGCAGTAGCTCGCCAAGCAGGCTGCAGGCACGCATCGCAGCACTGCCTTGGCAGCGGCGCAGATCGGCGATCTGACGCAGTCGCTGGATTCCCTCGGACCGCGTGGCAGAAACCGCGGCCAGGCGCTGCGCCTCCTCGACTCGCTCCAGCTCGCTTGGCGTGCGCGTGGGACGTGTGCCCGAGGTTCCCACGGCAGGCTGCGGCCTCGGGGGATCCTGCGCTGCCGAGGGCGGATCCTGCCGAGCCCCCAGGTCAGCGCGCGGGGAAGACGGCGGCTCCGTCGCTGGGGGCTGGCCGACCTCGGCTCGCTTTGTGGCGACGCTGGCGTGCAGCCCGGCTCGCAGGCGCTGGGCGTACATGCGGACGCTGACATCCTCATCACTCTGCAAGCGATCGAGCAAGTCGAGCAGGCGCGGCGCTCGCGTGCGCGACCAGAGCTCGGCTGCGACCCGTGCTACTTGGCGACGGACGACCCCCGATAGGTCGCGTCCTGCTCGCTCTAGCTCGTGGATCGCTGGCGCGCCCGGTAGCGCGCCCAGGATCTGCACCACGTGCACCCGCACATAGGCCGGATAGCTTCGTCCGAGCATGTCGATCAGGTGACGTGGCGGGGCCTCGTCCTGCCCCAGTCGGCGCAGCAGCCAGTAGGCGATCAGCGACTCTTCTCCCTCGCGCGCCAGCATCTCGCGCAGCACGGCGATGCCTTCCTTGCGGCCGCCATCCGACAAGCGGCGAGCCGCAAAAAACCGCACCCGCGGATCCGCGTCTTGCAGCGCACGCAACAGCAGCGAATCCCGCGGTGACAAGAGCTCAATGAGCACGCGCTTTGCGACGGATGTGCCCGACGTGAGGGTCTGTTCCAGAGCCCGTTTTTGCCGGCTGTCGCCCAGCCAATAAAGCAGCGTGCGCGCCACGCCTTGCGCCACTTCATCGCGGCTCTGCGACAGCAGGGAAAGCACCCGCTCGCGCAGCGCGGCGGCTTCCTGTTCAGGCGCGCTCTGTCCTTGCTGTTGCAGGGCATCCAGCAGGTACACGACGGCCTTCATGCCTGCGACCTGCGCGTCGGTGTTGGCATCGAGCAGCGCGTCCCGCATCCAGCGCAGACGCGGCAGCAAAGACTGCGCAGAGAGCAGCCGCGAGCTGGCATCCCGCACCCGCGGATCTTGGTCGCGCAGACCCGCCAAGAGCCAGCGCTTGCCGTCTTCTCCGGGGCCTTGGGCGGCTAGCTCGATGGCACCGATGCGATCGGTCCCCCACAAGCCTGCGACCGCAGCATCCAGGCTAGAGCTCTGCTCGGCGATCTGCTCGGCAGGGCGACCGAGCGCTCGCAGCAGACTGCCGGCCAGGGTGACGCGTACCGTCGGTGAGGCAGGACTTTTCTCGGCCAGCAGATCGCTGAGCGGTTCCAGGTGCTCAAACGGACAGAAGGCCACGCTGTCGGCCGCCTGTTTGCGCTCTAGCTCACTGCGCTCGCGGTCCGCCACCACCCCGCGCAAGAGCTCGCAGTCCGTCGTCAAGCCGGCCAGCGCGACGTTTTGGCGCGCCACCACTCCCCGGTATTCCACATGCTGCTGTACGAAGCTCTCTGCCCACGCTTCTTGCTCGGGACGCAGGGCCTGGGCGCGACGGAGCTGCGCCATCGCCTGCAGGGCATGCTCGGGGGCGTCGCGCAGCCGCGCGATCTGTTCCAGGGGTTCGCGCAGCTCGGGCCAGTCGTCATCCAGCCCCTCGGCTAGGCTGTGCAGCGCACGCAGGCGCTCGGGCGGGCTGATTTGTCGCGCTGCCAAGAGCCCGAGCAGGCTGGGCCGCAGCGGCCGTCGCTGCTCCGGCGCTGTCCGCAGATACAGCGCCGTCTGCAGCGCCAAGCGACGTCCCCAGGCCGGCTGTGTGTCGGCCAGCAGTTGCGGTGACTTCTGAAAGATGTCGATCAGCTCACGCTCCGTCGAATTCAAGGGCTCGGCCTGTCCCCGCTGCAGCGACAACACGCACAGCAGGGCCCACCATTCGTGATCGGCAACTCGCCCACTGCGCTGACCGGCCCGCAGCCGTTCGCGCAGCGGCGTCACGGCCCGCGAATCCCCCAGCTCGCTCAGCGCGAGCAGCGTCCCCTGCTGCACGACCTCGGAACCGTCGCTCAGCTGTCGCATCAGCAGATCGAAATAGCGCGGATCGCGTGAGCGCCCCAGTGCGCGGGCCGCCTCGGCGCGCAGCGCAGGGTCGGTGCGCGGAGCGATCAAGATCCCTTCGAGCAGCCGCCGCGCTTGCTCACGCACTGCGGCCCGCCTGCGCTCGTCGGGGCGCTTGGGCTGGCTGGCCACGTACACCAGCCCGCCGATCACCAGCCCGCCGATCACCAGCAGGGAAAGCAGGCCTGCCAGAAGCAGCAGGGGATCGCGTCGCCGCTGCGGGCGCTGGATCTGCAGTAGCTCCTCGCGCAGCACGGCAATCACCTGCGGCATGTCCGGTCGCAGCGGGGCCTCGCCCTCCATCATCTGCGCCAGCAGCTGGGCCAGCCGCGGCGAGCTCTGTGCCGACCGGCCATGCGTCGGCAAGGCCTGCGCCTTTTTGCCCACTACCGAAAACGAGTTGGCCTCGCCAAATGGCGACCGCAGCGTCAGCATCTCGTAGATCAGCACGCCCAGCGCGAAGGTATCGGCCTTGCCGCTGACGCGACTGGCGTCTCCGTACTGTTCTGGGGCCATGTATGCGTAAGTCCCCATGACTGCCCCGGCTTCCGTCTGATCTTCCCGCTCGGGATCGCCTTCCCGCGTGGACTCGGGGCCCAGCTTGGCAATGCCGAAGTCGACGATCTTGACGCGCAGCGTATCGGGGGCCAGCGGCTCTGCCAGCAGCATCAGATTGCTCGGCTTGATGTCGCGATGCACGATGCCGCACTCGTGGGCCGCGGCCAGAGCCTGAGCAGCTTGCATGGCGATGGGCAGCGCCTCGCGCAGCGACAGTGGGTGCTGGCGACGAGCCAGCAGCGACTCCAGCGTGTCGCCGGGCAGATACTCCATCACGATGTACAGGAGGTCGTCCTCGACGCGCTGGCCGAACTCAAAGATCGAGACGACCCCCGGATGCTCAATGATGTTGACCGCGCGGGCTTCATCGAGGAAGCGCTTGACGTATTCATGCCCCCCCATGCCCGCGGTCAGCTGGCGGCGAAGCACTTTGACGGCGGCCCGCGTGCCGATGACCACATGGCGCGCCTCATAGACCGCGCCCATCGCTCCTTTGCCGAGCAAGCGCAGCAAGCGGAAGCTGCCAAAGCACTGTCCGACAAGCGGGTCCCCGGCGTTGGCTGACTCGCGCCCCTGGGGCGAGCCGGCGGCTCGGGCATCCTTGATCCCGCTGAGCGTGGCAGGCACCAGCGTCAGGTTGTCGCGGGCCGAGCGCTGCCCGCTAAAGTCTCCCGACGTCAAGAGCGCATAGAGGCGCGTGTTGACCTCGCTCATCGTCGGCCGCGTCGCTGGGTCTGCCCCCTGCATGGCATGCACCAGCCCGCCCAGGGCTTGCGCCAACGCCTGGTTTCGCTGCGGGCCGCGACCCCAGGGGGCGGCCGTCCCGCCGGCCATCGGTCGCTCCAGCCAGGCCCGTATCAGCGACGCAAACCCATACACATCTGCGGCAGCCGGCAGGGCTGGGATGCCGCCCCCCGATTGCTGCTCTGGGGCCAGCGCTGCCCGAGCGGCCGCGGCGAGTGCCGGCCTGCGGTCACCGAGCAGCTGATACCAGCCCAGACCCAGCAGCGCAGGCCGTAAGGTGCCGTCCGGCATCGCCCGCAGCAAGACCTGGCTCGGTCGAAGCAGCAGGTGATGGACCCCGTGCCGATGCGCCGCATCCAGACAGCCCGCCAGGCCCTGCAAGATGGCGAGTAGCTCGCCAGGGCCTAGCCTGGGCAGGTGGAACGCGAGCGGCTGGCCCTCGATCCACTCGGTCGTTAGGTAGGCGTGTCCAGCCCGAGTCGTCCCGGACTGAAGCGGTAGCGGCACCAAAGGCAAAGCCAGCTTTTGCAGCGCTTGCACATGTGCAGCCAGGCTTTGCAAGTTCTGCAACGCGGCGTGTCCCCCCGCGGTCGGCAGGATGCGCAGAGCGACGCTCTGTCGGCTCTCGCTGTCCTCTGCGCGATAGAGCACGCCATAGCATCCGTCGTGGACGTGCTGCAGAACGCGCAGCGAACCCATGCGCTCACCCGGCTGCAGAGCGCGATCTGTGGACTCCCCTGTCACGGATCTCTCCCTTTCAATCTACGTCCCGACGGCTTTGATTTGCCAGAGAGATGCCAACGACCCCTGCGATGGGCCGCTCGCTCTCGCTTCGTCGCAGGCTGCGCAGACAATCCCTGCACTTAGGGCTGGTATGCCGCATGCACAGCGTCTTCTTCCGCCCGCTGCGCAGCGCGAATGTTCTGGGCGCGCCCATGGGCGCCCATGCGCAGCCGGGCCTCAACCCTCTCAGATTCCAGGAGACGCCCATGACCCGAGTGCAGAAGAGCCTGTGCCTGCTTGGCCTGATTTCGTGGATGGCCGGTGTGGTCGCTTGCGGTGGCAGCGACCATCTCGACGGGGACGACCGCTTTGGGCCGGGCACCGTGCTCGGCAGCTTCCGCTTGGGACCGGCCGGTGGGCAGATCGCGCTGGACGGTGGGCACACCCAGGATCCGGCGCTCCAGGGCCTGCTGCTGCAGGTTCCGCCCGGTCTAATCCGCAGCGAGACCGTATTCACCATCGCGCAGATCGATCCCGCGCCGTCGCTGTCCGAAAATGCCGAGGCCGTCGGGCCGACGCTGCGCATCACGGCCAAGCCGCCCTTGCCCCGCGGTGATGTCACCGTCTGGCTGCCGTATGAGCGCCAGCGGATCCACTACACCGACGCCTTCTTTGTCGCTCACAACGCCGCGTCGCAGCCGCTTGAAAACCCGATGCAGCGCGTCGTGCTCAGCCAGCGCCCCGCCGTGCCGGTGGCGGTTCAAGAGCTTGGCTTGTTTCAGCTGCTCGTGCGCCGGCCGGATCCCGCAGTAATCATGTCGCTGCGCGATAACATTCGCGCCATTGATGTCCTGTTTGTTATTGATAACTCACCATCCATGGCCGACAAGCAAGGATTGCTAACATCGAAAATTGGTGTGTTTGCCGATAAATTAATCGAGTCATTTAAAAAGATAAAAGAGTACCACAAAAGCAAAGGTCGAAGCCAAGAGTTGAGCATTCATGTCGGCATTATTTCTACGAATGTCGGTATTGGCTATGACGCAGATCCAAGAATCTCACAGCTCAGAGACTGCACAAAACTCGGCGATGATGGCAATTTTCAAGAAAAGTCATGCACGATGCGCCCCAACACGGCGAGCGATCCGCGCTGTACCACGTATTGCAACAAAGAATATATCGCGAATGATATGAAACCATTCATTCGTATCGAATCAAACAGCGCCGGAACCGTATCAAGTAATATTAGTTTGCCGGCTGGTAGCAGTAATGACATCAACGCGATCAGCAGCGCGTTTAGTACCATGATGTCCTGCCGCGCCTATCTTGGAGAGCGCGGCTGTGGCCGGGAAGCCCCGTTTGAAGCGGTGCGTCGCGCGATCGGAAAGGGCAAAGACTTCTTTCGCTACAACCGCACACCCGCGATGGACCCCGATCGGAACTCGAATACCTCGCTGCTGTTCCTTGTCTTGATATCGGACGAAGACGATCAGTCCCTGGCCGATCCGAGCAAGGCCGCGATGCTGTACGACTACAACACCTCGCCCGGCACGCCGGGCGGCGCCAAGCAGCCCACGAACTTTCACTTGAACTTCCGCGGCTTTGCCATGAGCACAACCTGCAAAGAAGACTTCTTCAGCGCCGGAATGAAAACCGACTGCAAAGAAGATGCAATGCAGACATTCCTGTATCCCGTGCTCGGGCCCAAAGGTGCGAATCCAAGCGTGGTCAACGACATGATCGGCGCTGATCACAAGTACAATGTGCTCATGGCAGCCATCGTGCCACCAGGTCCCATCAAGTTTTATGATGACAGCGCGACGACCATGAAGGTCTGGGGTGATCTGTACGGTAAGAAAATGATCAACCCGGCGACAGTTGCTCTAGAGCTTGATCCAGCCCAGACGACCTGTGCGGCCACGGACCTGGACTGCCTGGTTGAGAAGCGTCATACCTGTACGACTCCTGGCGCGATGACGTATTCGGCGCAGCATCGACTTAGCAAGTTTGCTTCGTTTGGCGCGCCGATGGGCGAAACGCTGGGCCCGCGGCAGAGTATCCAGGCCGATATCTGCGAAAAGAAAGAATACGAGCAGATCCTGGCACTTCTGCCGCAGTCACTCGGTCTGTAAGTCGGCATTCGGCGGGTCTGGCACAGCAAGTGCAAAGGCTTAATGCCAGACCGACAGCCCTGCATGTCGGTTTGCAAGGCCCTTTGGTATCGCCAGGGGGGCTCGATTGCGCAGTATGAATCCATGCCGCGCCCAAACGTGGGCTGCAAAGGGGAAGTCCTATGCGTCAAGCTATGCGTAACCTGTTCGGCACCTCCTCGCTCGCTCTCGCCTCGCTGCTGGGAGGCTGCGGCACCGTCCTCGATCTGCCCAAAACGACCGCACCGTTCATCGAAGGCGTTCAGGATCCCAGCTGGGTGACGCCGGCCGCCTATGTAAACAGCGATGCCCCGGCCGTGCTCGGGCGCAGCGGCCTTGCGGTCTCTGCCGACGGCAAGACGGCGCTGATCGCCGATCCAGATGACAATCGGCTGCTGTTTGCCCAGCTTCCGAGCGGGCCTGTGGCGTCGATCCCGCTGGACGTACCGGGCAGCGCCCCGTTGCGACCGGTGCGCGACGCCAGCGGTACGTTTTATGTCGCGCTGGCCAACGCCGGACGCGTGGTCAGCGTGCGGCCCGACGGAAGCCGCGGCCCCTGGGGGCCTGTCTGCCCGCAGCCGAGCAGCCTGGCCATCGACGAAGCCGACGGCCTGTGGGTGGCCTGTACACGCGGCCCGGTGATGCGTCTGCAGCGCGCAGGCGATCGTCTGAGCGTCGACCGCGTGCTGTCGAGCCCGCTGTCGCACGTCGCAGAGCTGCAGATCGTCCAAGGCGAGCTTTGGCTGGCCAGTACGCGCAGCGCCACCATCGCTCGCCTAACCCGCGACGGCAAGACCGTGTCCGTGCTGCGGCCGGGCGACTATCAAGCAAGCGGCCTGCCCATGGTGCCGGCCGGCCTGTCGCGCATGATCAAGCTCGGCGACACACGGGTGCTGATGGCCTATACCCAGCGCATATCGCCGACGACCCTGAAGGCGCCGCCCTATTACGGTCCGCCGCTTCCCATCATGCCGTTCTGGACGACGCTCAGCAGCAAAGAGCAGCAGATCGGGATCGGTGTCCATCCCGGCGAAGCCACCGGGCCGCAGGACTTCGCGCTCAGCGGCAGTGGCGCATCCCTTCTGGCCATCGCGATTGGCAACGTGCCTCTGCCAGGCAAGACCAGCCCCGAAGCGGGCCGCCCCCCTGCGTATGTCGCCAGCGTCGGAGCTGATGGAACGCTCGGCTCGGTGCGCCCGCTGCGCCCGAAGCTGGCCAGTGGTCAGGCGCTGTATCCGCTGGCCCTGGCGCCGCTGGGCAGCGACCAGTTCTTGCTTGTGGCGGATATGCCGCGCGCCCTGCACACCCTGCGCTCCGACGGAACCATCGTGTCCAGCCTGCCCCTGCCCGAGTCGCGCCTGCCGGCTGACCTGCGTGAAGCCCGGACCGCCTTTTACACCGGCAACGCGCGTGGCCTGACCTGCGAGTCCTGTCACAGCCAAGGCGGCGAAGACGGTCACTTGTGGAGCACGCCGAACAGCAGTGAAAAGCTGCGCACCCTGTCCCTGTTTGGGCTGGCCAGCCGCTCGTCGTTCCGCTGGGACGGCAGCGAGAGCTCGCTGCCTGAGCTCATCGAGAGCGACATGTCGCGCTTTGGCAACTCGATCCGGCCCGAGCTAGCGGCCAACATCGCCACCTTCCTGCGCTCGCAGCGTCCGGCTTGGTCGCCGCCCGTCTCGCGACGTGAAGCCGAGCTGGCCGCGCGCGGGGCTGAGCTGTTTGCCAGTCACTGTTCCACCTGTCACAGCGGCGATGCCATGACCAATGGCCAGACGGCCAAGGTACGCGGCAAGCAGCTCATCGTGCCGTCGCTCTTGCAGGCTTGGAAGCGAGCTCCATATGGTCACGATGGGCGCGCTCTGACGCTGTCCGCCTTCCTGCAGGATGCCGCCGACCCGGACCACTATGTGCCCGAGGCCAGCCGCCGCGACGCCCTGGTGACTTACGTCGATCACCTCTAGCGAGCACGCCACCGCCTGCACGGGTGCCTGCACGGCTCGCAGCGAGCGTGGCACCCAACCGCATGGCCTGGGTGCGCGCGGCGTCGGCGGTCTTGGCGATCGCCGATTTGAATGACTTGGCCGATGACGCGGGCTTCAAGCAGCACGTTCTGGCCCCGCTCAAGAGCGCCGCTGAGCGAGCCATGCGTCGTGGTCAGGCGGGTAAAGTGGAGCCGAGCCCGGACGGACCCAGCCCCGCCGGCCCTGCTAGCCCCGGCCCCAGTCCCGTCCCGGTTCCGCCTCGGCCAGCCGGCCGCTGATGGCGAAAAGGGGGCGCGGCTGCATTGACCCCGCACGGGGTTTTGGCACACCCTGCGCGCCATGCTTGTTCGCGTCCTGTACCACGACAACTGCTTTGACGGCGCCACCTCAGCGGCGCTGTTTTCCGAGTTTTACCGTCGCTGCATTCGCGCCGATGCCCGCTTTGAATTTCACGGCATGTCGCATGGACCGGGCGATGTGTTCAAGGGCGCGTTCCGCAATCCCGAGGCGTTTCCCGTCGGCGATGATGGGGCAGGAGGGGTGACGCATGCCTGCGTTGACTTCCGGTATTCGGCCGATCCGCGTCTGGACTTTTGGTTTGATCACCACCAGAGCGCGTTCATGTCGCCCGAGGACGAAGCGCACTTTTCCGCGGTCAAGAACCCGCGACACTTTTACGACCCCGCGGCGCAGTCGTGCAGCAAGTTCTTGGCGGACTCTTGCGCGGCGGCGTATGGCTTCGACACGGCGCCCTTTCGCGAGCTGATCGAGTGGGCGGATCTAATCGATGGCGCCAAGTTCAAAGATCCGGCGCAGGCCGTGGAATGGAACGAGCCCGCGCTGCAGCTTATGACCTGGGTCGAAGCGAACCGCGAGCCTCACCTGAAGCGCCGCTTCATCGCCGATCTGACGACGCGCAGCCTGGCTGAGATTGCCGCCCAAGACTATGTGCAGGATGCGTTGTCGCCGATTCGTCGCCATGCCGACCGCTTCCTGCACGCGGTGCGCGAGCGGGCGCAGTACGAAGACGGCGTGGTGTTCTTTGACGTCAGCGATCTGTCGCTGCAGACGGTCAGCAAGTTCGTGCCGTATTACCTGCACCCGGATGCGCATTATGTCGTCGGCGTCATGCAGATGCCGGGGCGCACCAAGATCAGCGTTGGCAGCAACCCCTGGCGGGCCGAGCGACGCACCGCCAACATTGCCTCGATCTGCAGCCGACATGGCGGAGGTGGGCACCCGGCGGTGGGGGCGATCTCGCTTCCAGCCAGTGACATCGAAGGGACGCGCCGCATCGCCCGCGACATCGCGACCGAGCTACGCAGCGCCGCACGCAGCGAGCGCTAGCCCACAGCACTCAGACAGAGGGCTTGGCGGGGGGCTCGCTGGGGGGCTCGCTCGCCGCTTGTGGAGCAAGCTGCTGACGCAGGTCTTCCAGGCCGCTCAGAAGCTGTTTGGCGTCGCCATTGGCGCGCTGGGCCAGGCGGTTGCCCTTGCGAATGCCCTGGGCCAACGAGCTGATCTGCGTAGCCAGGTTCAAGCTGGCGGTGCTGAGCTCGGCCGTGGCATCGGCGATGCCGCGCACGGTGCTTTCGCTGCGCTTGGCGCCGCTGTGGATCTGTTCCAGCACTCGACCGGCTTGGCGCGACAAGGCCAGGCTCGATGCGACGCCCTGCAGGGCCTGCTGCATGGTCGAGACCGCGCGCTGCGTCTCGTGCTCGATGCCTTCGATGATCGTGGTGACCTGACGCGTCGACTGCGCGGTGCGATCAGCCAAGCGACGTACCGCATCAGCGACGGCAGAAAAGCCGCCGCCGTGCTTGCCGGCCCGCGCGGCTTCGATGGCCGCGTTTAACGACAGCACCTTGGTCTGATCCGCGACGTCTTTGATGACGCTGACGATCGACGAGATGCTGGCGGTCTTTTGGCTGAGCGCAAGGAGCGTCTGCGCCGTCTGATCGACGACGGTCGAGACGTGCTGGATCTCGCGGCCAGCGGCTTCGACGACGCGCACGCCTTGCTCGGCATGGACGCGGGCGCTGTCGGTAAACTCGTGGGCTTCTTTGGCGCGCTCGGCCAAGACGATGGCGTTTGAGGACGTGGTCTCGATGCTGATGGCGGTCTGATCGATGGGCTGCTTGGCGATCTGCGCGACTTGTTCGAGCGCCTGCAAAAGAGACTGGGCGTTCGTCGCAAGCTGCGTGCTCCGTTGCCAGGCCGACTGGCGCAGGGCTTCAAGCTGCTTCTGGACTGCTTCTTGCGCGGCCTCGGCCTGGGCCAGCGCGTCATGGGCCAGCGACTGTTGCGAGTCCAATGTGCTGTCGCCTGCCGTCGGGGATAGCTCAGATGGATCGGCAGGAAAGGGCACCAGCGAGCCATGCGCAAGCTGACGCAGACGTTCGAGGCGCTGGCCAAGGCGACGGTGCGCGCGAATGGCCAGATGAAGCGCCGCGCCCACGGTAGCCGCCACGAAGAGCAGCAGGAAAAGCAGCCGGCCGATGGCAAGCTCGGCGCTTGGGGGACGCGCACCAGTGATCCACTCGGCAAGCAGCAGAGCGGCGACAGACAGCAAGGCCAGAAGGACCAAGCCCAGGGCGGCCTGCTGCTGCAGCAAAAGTCGATGACGGCGCAGCCAGTTCATCGCAAAGGTCTATCGCAGAGCCCGATCGAGAGCCGCGCTCGCAAGGCTCTTGGAATCGATCGATCGGCGCCAGGCGGCTATGCGCCCTGTTCCTTGAGGGCAGCCTGGTAGCGCGCGTGCCAGTCGTCGAAGTCGCGATACATCTCATAAATGCCGCGGTCGCCGATCTTCATGCTGACGACGGCCATGCCCATTTCGACGACGGCCGAGTCGACAAGCAGGTGGATCGACGCGATGCGATCCCAGCAGCCATAGACCCACTGTTCAAACGCCTGACGATAGGCGGGCTCATAGCCCTTGAGACCGCGATCGTCGGTGAAGACGGCGATGGGGCGACCCGCGCGCAGGCCGGCTTCATCCATCTCTTTGGTGATGAGCGCCACAAGCGGCGCTTCGCCATAGCCGAAAGCAGCCAGGCGCATGACAAAGGGACTGGGCTGCCAGATGTGGAAGGTTCCCTTGCCATACGAAATCTGGCGCTCAGGGGGGATCGAGGCGAGAAGATTTTCCATGGTTGCCATTTTCCAAAGTCGCGAAAAGAGCGTCAATGTGAATCACGAGCGTGGCTGCGGCCTGCATGTGGGCAGCCGTGTCGCGTGCCGCTTTTGGCTAACTGGGTGGGCCGCCTGCGCGGGAAGCAGGACGAGCCGCAGCGGGTGCGGCCGGCGTGGCTGCTGGATACGCCGGACGCTGCCCGCTCTGCGCTGTGGTCGTCGCGGCGGGCTTCTGCCCCTTGTTTCCCAGCTTGCCGGCGACGGTGCGCACGGCTCCGACGGCCTTTTGTGCCAGGGTCGGGTTTTGACCTTGGGGCTGCTGACCTTGGGGCTGCTGACCTTGGGGCTGCTGACCGGCGACGGTGCGCACCGCTCCGATCGCGGTCTGCGTCAAGGTCGGGTTTTGGCCTTGGGGTTGCTGGCCTTGCGGCTGGCCCTGTGGCTGGCCCTGTGGTTGACCTGCGGCAGGGCTGCCGCCGCGCACAGCTTGCACCGCCTGGCCTGCGACGGGCGCAACCTTGCCGGCGAGGCCCTGAACCGTACCCAGCAGGCCACCCGACTGCGGCTGCGCGGGGGTTGCGGCGGACCCGGCGCTCTGCGCAGGTGCCGGGCCACCGGGCGGACCTTGAGCGAAAGCGGGGCTGGGCTGAACCATGGCGGCCAGGCTCAGCGTACAGACCGCGGCGATGTGAAGCGGGCTCTTTTCGGTGAAGAGCGGCGTTGATTTCATGCGTCCTCCCGTCGAAATCTTATCATCGCGAGGGGGCAGGGCGGGGACTTCCAAGGCCGCAGCTAGGCCGAAGCGGGAAGGAAGGCATCGGCCAGGATGTCGCGCCGACTGGCTCCGGCCAAAAAGACGAGCCGTCGCAGGGTCTGCACAAGCTGCGGATCGCCGCACAGAAAGACCCGAAAGCCCGCGAGCTTGGGGTACTGCTGCAAGAGCACATCCGTTAGCGATGCGACCTGGACCGTCGGTGGCTGCTGAGCGCTGGGCTCCAATGCAAACGCCTGATAGCGAACCTGCGGCTGTGCTTGGGCCAGCGCGTGTAGCTCGTCTTGATAGTAAAGACCTTGCGCGATGCGGCTCGCATGCAAGAGCACGATGGGTCCCTTGTGTCCCTGGCCCAGCGCATCGCGAAGGATGCCCCAAAGAGGGGCGAGGCCCGTACCGCTGCCGATGAGCAGCAGCGGCTGCTCAGGCCGACCCGCGACATAAAAGCACTCGCCGGCTGGACCGCGCAGCGAAAGGACATCGCCCGGCGAGAGCGTCCGCAGCCAGCCCGACATACGACCGTGGGGATACAGGCGGACATGAAGCTCTAAAAAGGAATCCTGGCTGGGTACGCTGGCCAGGGAATAGCTTCGGGTCAGTCCGTCGTCACGCTGGATGTTGATGAACTGCCCAGCGCGATACGGCAGATCGCGCTCGGGGACCAGGCGCAGGCGCAGCACGCTATCGGAAAGCAGCACGGACTCGCGCAGCTCAGCTCGTACCTGCAAGCCGTCGCTGTCCGTGGTGCTAAGCCCCAGATCGCAGTCCGCCGGAGTAATGCAGGAAAGGAAATAGCCGCGCTCGCGAAGGCTGTCTTTCAGGCCTTGCTGACCGATGGGATTGGGAACTCCCGCGGTGGCTCGCAGCAGACAGGATTGACAGGCGCCGGCTCGACACGAGCTGGGAACCGTGGCACCAGCCCGCAAGAGAGCCGTAAGCACGGTCTCGCCGGGCTGTGCATCAACGACATGGTCACCGAGCGTGAGACGGGCCACGATGGACCCGTTAGACCTGCTCGGCGGGTTTGTCGCGGCTTAGGACTGCATCGCGTACCGAGTTGGCCAAGGCGGCCACTTGCGCGATCTGTTCATCTTTGGCGCCGAGCTCACGCAGGGTCGAGCCCAGGTGCTCGATCACGACATCGACATGGGAATCATTCAGCCCGTGCTGAAGCAGCTTGGCATGCGCCGTCCGCATGTCTCGGCCGGTGTAGTGATTGGGACCGCCACAGACCATCGTCAAGAAGGCCTTCTGCTTGGCCATCTGGCGATCCATATCAACGTCCGAAAAGAAGCGCGCCACGCGATCGTCGCTGAGCATCTTGCGATAGAAGATCTCGACCGCGGTATCAAAGGCAGCAGCTCCCCCCAGCTCTTCGTACAGACTCATTTCATCCCCCTTGGTGTTTGACTCGGCCTGCTCATCCGCGTGCGAGCGGATATTATGCATCCTGGAAGCGTAATATATCGCGACGCGCAAACGCAGAGCAAGGGGACTGTTTAGGAGTCCGAATTCCGCAGCCAAGGATCCGCTTTCAGAATCGGGAGTTAGGAATGAGCGGGAGCGGAGCGTGGAGGGCGGAGCGTGGAGATCGGAGAACGGAGCGCGGAATTCAGGGCGAGCCTGTGGCCGCTCGCGCGACGTCACTGTCGCGGCAAGGCGACGCCCAGCAAGCTGACGCACATCTCGTCGCCGCTGCCTTCGCCCCAGACCACATCGTGCGGCATCTGCTTTTGGCCATCGATCGTCGGCTGGTTGGCATAGCTGTTGTCCCAGTGACATTCCAGAGTCAATAGATCGCTGGACGTGGCGCGCACCGGCTGCTGCAGGGAATACGTCTGCTGCCAGCCAAACTGCCAGCGATCGATATCGAGCAGCGTCTGACTGTTGAGCCCCGTCGAGATGGTCTTGCCCAGCATGTGCATATGCGGCAGCACCGAGGTGATCGAAAGCTCGGTCACATTGGGCATGCGCAGGTATTTGAGGATCTGCGAGACCGGCGCGACCACCACCTGCTTGGCGTCGGCATCGCCGGCTTTGAGCTTGAGCCCCGATGGATTGAGCAGCGGCAAATAACGGACGAGATACTCAGGCGGCGTGCTGGCGAATTCCAGGCGGGTCTGTGTGCGATCGCCGACGCCGCGATAGTTGGCTAGGTTGTAGTGCATCTGCATGACGAAGATCGAGCCCTTGGCGATCGGCGTGCCTTGGTTGTCGGCCAAGCGATTGACGCCGCCTCCGACGGCCCAGGCAAGGACGATCTGTGCGCCACCGACTCCGGCGCCACCGAAGCAGGTATAGCCGGGGCCGGCTTCCGCGGTGTCTTTGGCCACGGCATCGGCGATGTGAGCCGCATCGACTTCAAAGACGACCACGTGATGCGCGATGGCTTTGTTGTCGGGCAGGACTTCGCCCGCGCGCAGATAGCGTAGCTCGGGCAGGCCGGGGCTGGCGGGAGTGCCGGGGTCGACGATGAAGCAGCGATAGTCATCGGCGGCCTTTGTGCTGGGCTGATAGGTCGCACCGATGTCGAGCACGAGATCGCCACGCGCTGTCGCTGCGCGCTCGGCGTTGGGAATCTGCACGCGCGGGGTGGCTCCGGCTTCACCGGGCTCTGCCCCTTGCTGCAGCCAGTCGAGGAGGATCTTTTTGTGCGCGGGCTGCATATCGCGGGCATAGCGCAGCGGAACGCCCACCGGGGTCGGCAACCAGGGCGGCATGCGGCCTGCCTCGACCGATGCGCGGATGGCCGAGGCGGCGCCTTTGACCTGCGAGTAATCCGACAGAGCAAAGGGCGCGATGCCCTCCTTTATGTGGCAGTCCCCGCAGTAGTGGTCGACGATGGGCTTGGCATCTTGCACATAGCTGAGCCGCTGGCCGGGTGGGTCGTTGGGTGGGTCGTTGTTCGCAGGCGGCGTGCATGCGAGAAAGGGCAGGGCGAAAAGCGACGAAAGACAGACGAGCGAAGCGGGAAGGAAGCGTCGGATGGTCATTGCGGGCTCCTGTGCGGAGCCGGGACTATATCAGCGGGATCGCGCGACGATGAGGCGCGTTAGCCAAAGGCGATGGGCAGGACGCGGGCGACGAAGCGCGAGATGAGATCTTCGATGTCCTCGGCGCGGGCCATGGCCTGACGCCACGGCTCGGGAATCGCGCTGACGCCATAGCACAGACCGGCGAGGCCTCCGGTGACGCTGGCGATGGTGTCGGTGTCGCCGCCCAGGTTGACTGCGCGCAGCACCGCGTCTTCGTAAGACTGCGTCGAAAGCAGACACCACACGCCGGCTTCCAGGGTCTGCACAACTTGACCGCTCGACTGCACCTGATCGCGGGCCAGAAGCTCGATGCGGCCATCGAGAAGGCGATGGTAGTGCTGCAGCTCTTCGGCATAGCGCGAGCTGTCGTAATAGGCGCGGGCGAACTGATTGGCGCGCCGATAGCCACCATGCGGCGATTCTCCGTCGAGAAGTGCCTTGGTGAGCACGGCGTAGTAGCCGCAGCCGATCTGTACACGGCTGTGGCGATGCGTCAGGGTCGCGGCCCGCTGTGCGTAAAGCGCCAGGGTCGAATCGGACTCGCGAGGAAAGCGCAGGGCCAGCGGTAGTACACGGCTTAGGGGCCCGTTGTCGGTATCGCTTTCACTGCCCGCTTCTTCAGGAGGAACGCCGCTGCGCATGCGCCCGATGGCCGTGGCCGTGACGCTGCTGATGTCAAAGACCTGTCCGGTCGGCGTCATGTACGCGTGATCGAGAAAGCGCACGAAGCGCTGGGCGAGATCCGCGAGATCCAGCCTCTGCTGCAGCAGGCTGTACAGGGTGCAGAGCAAGAGCGTGCTGTCTTCTGACCAGGTGCCCGGCGGGACCTTGTACGTGCCATAGCCCTGCAGATCGCGCACGGGGGCCTGATCGAGCACAGAGCGCAGCTTGAATTCAACGGGAACACCGAGCGCATCGCCGACGATCGCGCCCCACAGCGCACCGCGGACGCGCTCTTCAAAGCGAGCGCGCACAAGCGGCGAGGCGTGCGGCGGGTTCGAGGGCTGAGGCGGGCGCAGATAGCCGGGCGGCACCGACGCTGCGGCCGGAGGGGCCGAGGCTGGTACGCGCAACAGACCACTGGTCGAGGTCGATGGCTGCGAAGGGCGAGGCTCTGTGGGACCGAGCGGCAGTTCCGCGCTGTTTTCTTGCGCGAGCACGCTCTGATACGTCTGGTATGTCGTGCGATCGAAGCAGACGAAGAGGACCTTTTTCAGGCTATCGCTGCGCCGCAGCGCGCTTGCGACTTCGCGCACGGCGATGCGTGCCGCCGGCAAGTGCGGATAGCCATAGACGCCTGTGCTGATGGCCGGGAAGGCCAGCGTCTGAACGCCGTGTGCCAGGGCCACCTCGATGCAGCGACGATAGCAGCGCGCCAAGAGCTCTGGTTCGTTGCGGCTGCCGCCGTACCAGACGGGTCCGACGGTGTGGATGATGTGGCGGGCCGGCAGGTTGTAGCCGCGCGTGATCTTGGCATCGCCCGTGCTGCAGCCGCCGAGGGTGCGGCATTCCGCAAGCAGCGCAGGGCCGGCCGCGTGATGAATCGCACCGTCCACGCCACTGCCGCCAAGCAGCGAGTTGTTGGCTGCATTGACGATGGCATCGACAGGCAGGGTGACGATGTCTCCGAGCAGCACCTCGATCCGCTGTCGTGCGTCGGCAATGCCCGAGCCCTGCGGACTCGGCGGGCCTAGCGTGCCGCTTGCTTCTTTGCCGCCATCCTTGGCTGGCATCGGACCACTTTGGCCAGTCGCCGATGTACCTGCCCCGTCCCCTGGCTGGCCCCCTGGACTTACCGTTCCGGGGCTGGAAGCCGGTCGCTCGTCGCGAACACCCATGGACGCATTCTATCATCTTGCTCCCAGGCCCAAGCGCCGTGATGATGCCGCGCCATGAACCAGCCGATCCTGCCATCCCGCGACGCTGCCCCCATCGCCCGCCGTCCCCTGTATCCCCCGTGTGAGCCCTATACCAGCGGTCACCTGCGCGTCTCGCCAGTCCACGAGATCTATTACGAAGTCTCGGGCAATCCACAGGGGCTGCCGGTGGTCTTTGTTCATGGCGGGCCGGGTAGCGGCACCGAGCCGAATCAGCGTCGCTTCTTTGATCCTTCGGCCTATCGCATCGTGTTGTTCGATCAGCGGGGCGCTGGTCGCAGCCGACCGCATGCGTCGCTGGTCGATAACACCACCTGGCATCTCGTCGCGGACATGGAACAGCTTCGCATGCACCTGGGCATCCAGCGCTGGGTGGTCTTCGGTGGCTCGTGGGGAAGCACGCTCAGCTTGGCCTATGCGCAGAGCCATCCCGAAAACGTCGCTGGTCTGATCCTGCGCGGCATCTTCCTGCTGTCACGGCGCGAGACGCAGTGGTTCTATCAAGACGGCGCCTGCCAGCTTTTCCCCGAGGGCTGGGAGGAGTTTGTGGCCCCCATTCCCCCCGAGGAGCACGGCGATCTGGTTGCTGCCTATCACCGTCGCTTGACCTGCGGCGATCCGCAGATCGAACAGAAAGCGGCGCATGCCTGGAGCCTTTGGGAAGCGCGCACCAGCAAGCTGTTTGAGGATCCGGCGGTGATTGCTCGCTTCACCGCGGATCATTTCGCCCTGTCGATCGCGCGGATCGAAGCGCATTACTTCATGAATGACGGCTTTCTGCGCACGCCGGATCAGCTGCTCGAAGACGTGACGCGTATTCGCCACATCCCCGCGGTGATCGTGCAAGGGCGCTATGACGTGGTCTGCCCAATGGAGGCCGCCTGGAAGCTGCATCGCGTCTGGCCAGAGGCGGATCTGCGCGTTGTCCCCGACGCTGGACACGCCGCCAGCGAGCCTGGCATCCTGCACGAGCTCGTCAGCGCAACCGACCGCTTCCGCACGCTGCGCTAGCAGCGGCTCTGCCGTCTATCCACACGATTCACAGGTAGAGCGACGGCTAGAGGGCTCGTGATACGATCGTGCGGGTCTTTCCCTGCGCGCTGTGTGAGGCGAGGGCCTATCGCGGACCTGATGCCTCTGCGCACCATCCACCGGGGGGTTGTTGATGGGATTGTCTCGCTGGCTCGTGGTCTCGTTGCTTGCTGTGCTGGCATCGACTTGTTCTTCGCAGTCTGTCCTTGTGCTCCATATTGCGCGCCGTCCCGACGGAGCGGCCTCGCTTCGCTTGCGCACGACGCTTGAGGGCCAACCGGAAAAGGACGCAAGCTATGGACCCTTTACGCGGCGCATCGAAATCCACGTGCCTGACGGAGTCAGTGGCACGGTCAAGATCGAGCTGCAGGGGCTGGATGCAGAACAATGCAAAGTGGCGCTGGCCTTCCTGCGCGTGCCCGTACCGGACGGCTTGAACCGAACCAGCGAGCACACCGTCGAGTTCGTAAAGCTGTCCGAGACGCTATGCCCGCTTACCGTGGGCGTGTCTGCGTCGCAGGGCACGTCGGTGCAGGTTCGCTCAGACCCGCCTCGTATCCAATGCACAGGCAGCGATGCGACGTGCAGCGCGGACTTCCCCAAAGGCGCCCTGGTGACCTTGACCGCGACGTCGCCGACGGCCTATCCCATCTTTGAGGGAGCCTGTGAAGGTCCATCCGCGACGTGCCTGCTGGCGATGGGGCGGGCACAGCAGGTGCAGACGACGTTCTCTCCTTCGGTCTGCAGCCAAGACAAGTGGTGCTGGCTGAATCCTCTGCCCCTGGGCAACCTGCTTTCGGCTGCGCGACGTATACAGAATGGCGTCGTCGTCGCCGCGGGCGGAGCCGGACAGCTGCTGCGTTGCATCGGGTCTTCCTGTACTCGACAAAACGCAGGCACGTCACAGGCTCTTCGAGCCGTCTGGGGCAGCGGTACCGACGAGTTCTATGCGGTGGGCAGTGCCGGTACCGTGATGCGCTGCGGCGATGGCTCTAGCCCCTGCACGCGCCTGAGCACCAGTACCTTGCAGCCGCTCCTTTCCGTCTGGGGAAGCGACGCGGCCAACGTCTATGCCGTCGGCGCAGAGGGAACCATCATCCGCTGCGAGGCCGCATCCACCGTCTGCACGCTGCTCTCGTCCGGCACGACAGAGACTCTCAACTCGGTGTGGGGGAGCGACGCGGCCAACGTCTATGCCGTCGGTGGAAATGGCGCCCTGGTGCGCTGCTCCGCCGGATCCACCACCTGTACTCCTTTGAGCACGGATATCCCGTTCCCACAGTCGTTCCATGCCGTCTGGGGCAGCGACGCGGCCAATGTCTATGTCGTGGGCACGCGCGGTGCGGTGGTGCGCTGCGCGGCCGGGCTTGGCACCTGCAGTGCGCTGTCTACGGAAACCCTGGGGTCGTTCAACGCCGTCTGGGGAGTCGATGCACACCAGGTCTATGCCGTCGGTGATAGCGATGCGATGGTGCGCTGTTCTGCCGGGTCGAGCACCTGTACCGCGCTGTGGACCTCTGCTCCGATGTACTTCACTTCTATCTGGGGCAGCGACGCAGACCATGTCTATGCCGTGGGCATCGGCGGTGCAGCGATGCGCTGCTCGGCTGGGTTGAACATCTGCACGCCGCTTTACTCGGGCACATCGCGGTCTCTTTACTCGGTCTGGGGGGCCGACGCGGACCAGGTCTATGCCGTCGGTGAAAACGGAATGGTGGTGCGCTGCACAGCCAAGTCCAACACGTGTACTCCTTTGTCCTACAGTGCCTTGGACGGCTACATGACCATCGCCGGAGCAGAGGCCGGCAGCGTCATCGCTCTGGGCAGCCATGGCAAGGGGATGCGCTGCACCGCGGATAGCAGCCTCTGCACCCCGGTGAGCAGCGGCATTTCAAGCTTGTTCGTTTCGTCGTGGGGGAGCAAAGCGGGCAACGTCTACGCCGCAGGCTTCTACGGGACCGTGATTCGTTGCGCGTCCGGCTCGAACGACTGCACGCACCTAACTTCGGGCACGACGCGGCATCTCAAGTCCGTGTGGGGCAGCGATGACAACAATGTCTACGCCGTCGGCGAGCTTGGAACGATCGTGCGCTGCACCGCGAAGTCCGATTTCTGCTTTGCGCTGAATTCCGGCACGACGGCCTTGCTGCAAGGGATCTGGGGCAGCGACGAAGGCAATGTCTACGCCGTCGGTACGGGCGGCACTGTGGTGCGTTGCGCCGCTGGCTCCACTACCTGCACGCCCCTGTCCTCTGGCACGACGGCCTCTCTGTCTGCGGTGTGGGGCAGCGACGCAGGCAATGTCTATGCGATTGGATCGGGCGGTGCGGTGGTGCGCTGCGCTGCCGGGTCCAGCACCTGCACCGTGTTGCCCACGGGCACCACGCTGGGGCTCAACGCTGTGTGGGGCAGCGACGCAAACAACGTCTACGCCGTCGGCTGGGATGGTGCAGTGGTGCGCTGTGCCGCCGGGGCCTCGACCTGTGTCCCGCTGAACTCGGGCACGACGAAATACCTTCACTCGGTGTGGGGCAGCGACGCGGCCAACGTCTTTGCCATCGGCGATCAAGGTGCGATGGTGCGCTGCTCGGCGGGGTCCAGCACCTGTCCCCCTGTGGCTGCCGTTACGTCGGAGCCTCTGCGGGGTGTTTGGGCGGACAGCACGGGCATCGTTTACGTGGTGGGCCAAGGCGGCACCATCTTGCGCCGCCGACCCTAGGCCGGCACCTCGCCCATCGCCGCGCAGGCAGTCGATCAGCGATTGGGAATCGTCTCTGCGTCGCGAGGCTTCTGCGGATCGCGCGTCCGATGCTGCAAGCCGACCAAGACCAGGCAGGTGATGAGCAGCACGCTGTACTCTGCGCCGTTGCGACCCAGACCGACGACAAACCAGCCAGCCGGCGCGTGTACCAGGACCAGCCCGACGGTGTAGAGCAGCGCATAGAGCAGCGATAGCGGAAACACGCCGAGTCCCAGCAAGAAGAGCGGCGTTCCCACGATCTCGCAGAGTGTAATGGCGCTCGCCACGGCAAGACCGCCGGGAATCCCCTGTGTGCGCAGCCACTCGCCGAACGGAGCGACGCCGCCCACGAAAAAGCGCGCCCAGCCGTGCGCGGCGATCAAGCCCGACAGCAGGACGCGCAGGCACAGCCAGCTTGCTGCGCTGCGTCGGTCGAGCGCTGCCAAAGGCCCCAACATGCTGAGCTTCATCGTGTCCTTTTTCCGATCCGCTGCGTCTGGATCCGCGTCCCTAGGGCTTGCGCGCTTGGCTGTCGTATTCTGCGGACGCCTGCGGGGAAACGGACAGCGCCTGCCACGCGCTCGCCAGTCGGGCACTGCGCGCTTGGCCTGCGACGGCAAGCAAGCGCTGATCCCGCTGAAAGCGAGCAGCGACGGCAGCATCGACCTGCGCCCACTGCGGCGCCGTGTCTTCCACGAAGCGCGCCGTCGCTGTGATCGCGCCCGAGAGCGCCACATGCACGACGGGCGAAAGCGGTGGAGCAGCGGCAAGTGGCAGCAGCGCACATACGATCGACAGCGCATCTGCCACGTGCTCGCGCGGCCACGCAAAGCGGCGCGCGATCTGGATCAAGTAACCCAAGACGGCCGCATGCACGTGCAGATCTTCAATCGTGCGGAACGGCTTCAGATAGCGCAGGTATCCGTCGCCAGGCAGGACCTCGGCCGCTGCCACAT
This sequence comes from Myxococcales bacterium, assembly GCA_016794505.1. GTDB lineage: Bacteria > Myxococcota_A > Polyangia > Palsa-1104 > JAEUJZ01 > JAEUJZ01. The sequence continues at coordinate 126,033 of JAEUJZ010000074.1, read as the reverse complement.
CGACCTCGAAAAGTGAAACGCTGGCATGGGGGATCTCGGGGACAAACGGGGTCGCGGGGGCTTCGTGCAACGTGACGCCTGCGCGGTCGCTGGGAATGCACACCGCCGCAAGCTGACTGCGACCCTGCTCGTCAAGTCCGCGACGGGCGATCACCAAAAGCCAGCGGGCCAGCGCGCCCAGCGTGACAAAGCGCTTGCGACCGCTTAGCACAAGCGATGAGCCGGCATCCCCTCCCGCGCGTGGGCTCAGCGTCGTCTGGATGGCCCGCGGCTGCACACCGCCCTCTTCCGTCGCACACAAGGCCATGGACGGCATGGACTGCGACGCAAGCGGCGTCCCCATGAGCAGGTGCCCCAGCGCTTCCTGATATCCCGCCGCGAAGGCATAGCCCACACGATCGGCGAGAAAACCAGCGGCCGCCGCCCGCTCGATGGACGTTGAAAAGGGCAACGCTTCGCGCGCCAGCAGCCACTCCTGGGCGCTCGACAGCGGACGGATGGCCTCGGTCGGCGAGTGCAGCAAGAACGTGCAGAGCGCTTCCATGGCTTCCTTTCTTCGCCGCGCCACCCGACGAAGCGTCCCCGCGGGTCGATCAGTTTTCCAGGTCGTCGTTGTCGCTGGGCGAGACCTCGGGGCGTCGGAAGCGATGCACCTTGCCGCCGTCGACGGCGGTCAGCTCAGGGCGATCTTTGACCACGGCGATGACGACCACCTCACCCAAGGACACGGCCAGATCCGGCGGATCTTCGGGGCGCTCAGCCAGAAGCAAAAAGCCGTCTTCGATGCTGATCAGGAAGCCGCCGCCGAGACAGTTGTCGTGTTCCTCGCACGAGCGCGGGCCGAAGACGTTGACCTCTTGGCCGATGAAGCGCTCTAGCACGCCATAGGTAGACCGGCGCGGAAAGGACCACTTACTAGGAGGCTTCGTCATGGTTCATTCGGTATCGCAGAGTGCGTCGCATAGCAAGCCCCATGACACGCTTCACGATGCGCTCCCCGACAAGGCGGACAGGCTGCTTCAGCCCAGCAGCAGCCCGGCGAGCGCTCCGGCGACGATCAGCCAGCTTGGGTTGACCTGCGCCACGATGCCCAGCACAAGCGCAGCGAGGCCAAAGCCCAGCCAAAGATAGGCACCGCGCTGCGCCAAGGATGCGAGCAGCCCAAGGGCCGTAGCCGCCAAAAGTGCCAGCGAGCAGGCGTTCACTCCGTCGAGAAATACGCGCAGCCGGGTGGAGTGACGCAAGCGAACGAGCAGCTTGTCGAGTCCCCACACGAGCGCAAACGAGGGGGCGAAGATCGCGGCCGTCGCGATGAGGGCTCCCAGGCTGCCGCGCAGCAGATAGCCCACGCAAGTGGCCGTCGTAAAGACCGGTCCCGGCGTCACTTGCCCAATCGCCACCGCGTCGAGCAGCATGGCGCGCGGAAGCCAGCCGCGTTCCTCGACCAGCCCGCGCAAGAGCAAGGCCACCAGCACATAGCCGCTGCCATAGATCACGCTGCCGACTTTTAGAAAGAACCACGCCAGCGACGACAGCGAGACAAGCGCTGCTGCAGAAGGCAGGGCAGAAGGTGGCGCGGCAGGCAGCGCAGCAGGCAGCGCGTCGAAAAGACCGAGTCCGCCCAGCGAAAAAAAGAAGCTTGGGGCCTGCGATGGCGCAGCCAGTCGACGGCGCATGGCGGGTTCCAGCCAGCTTGCGCACAAAAGATAAAGCAGGCCGCCGCCGAAAAAGATCACAAGCTCTGGCACGCCGCAAAGGGATGCCACGAAGGCCACCGCGCCCAAGAGCCACAGCCCGCGACTGCGCAGCGCGGTCCGCCCCAGCGACCACGCCGCTAGAGCCACCACCGCCACCACGCTGGCCTGTATGCCGAGCAGCATCGGCTGGGCCTTGGGCATACGACCATACCGCACATACAGCCACGACAGAAGCAGCGTGATCAGCGACGCCGGCACGATGAAGCAGAGACCGCCCGCCAGAAGTCCACGCAGACCCGCGCGGCGATAGCCCACGTGGATCGCCATCTCGGTGGAGTTCGGGCCGGGAATGAGCTGAGTTGCGCCCAAAAGATCGAGGAATTCTTGCGACGTCAGCCAGCCGCGGCGCTCGACAAGCTCACGCCGCATGATGGCGAGGTGTGCGGCGGGTCCGCCAAAGCCGACGAGGCTTAACCAGGCGAAGAAGCGCGCGACCTCCGCCACCGAGCCACACGGCGGCTCTGTTGCAGCATGGATCGCGAGGTTCATCGCGCCCTTGGGCTCGCCATTCGAAGCCCAGATTACCTGGGCGGAACTTCCCTCGGAACCATCCGATCCGGGAGTATGCGACGAGGGCGACATGGGAGCGCCGCGATGATTCGCACAGGGGTCGGCAAAAGGCAACGCCGAGACCGGGGCCTAGGAGTCCCTTTTTCGCTTGCCGCTGGCAAAGCGCTCGCGCGCTTCTTCTTCGAGAACGCGCAGCCGCGTCGCGCGAGCCCGGCGCAGACTGGCGCGCTGCTGCTCGGCAAAAAGCTCGGCAGCCTCGCGCTGGCCGCGGCGTAGCAGGAACGCGCTGCGTCGGGCCTCTAGCTCGTCACGGCACTGCGTCACGGCCTGCTCGGCATGCGCGCGGGCTCGCTCGCTGCGCGCTGCGGCGATTTGTGCCTGGCGCAGGCGCTCGGCTTGGGCCTGCAGGCTCGCCGCCGATAGGCTCCCAGACAGCAGGGCAAAGGCGCGCTCTTCGTGCTGCATTCGATCCTGATCGCGTACCGCCACGGCGCGTGCCGCTTCTGCGTGCTCGATGGCCAGGGAAAGCGCCGCCTGCGCGGCTTGCAGCGCGGCCAGGGCCTCGGATTCGTCGCGGCGCCGCAGCGACAGCACTTCGGCCGTTAGGCTCTCATCGCGACGCGGCGGGCCAGCCATCGAAGCGCCTGATCGTTCCTAGGTCCCGCGGCCCAGCAAGCGGCGGAACAGCGACTTCAGCCATTCCCACAGCGCGCGAAAGACCAGCGAGCCAGCGTCCAGCGCCTCGGGCTCTTGCTTGGGGATGGCAATCGCGAGCGGGCGCGGCTTGGGTCGTGGCAGCACGCCCGTCGTGATATCCGACGCCTCGGGGGCTGGAGCCGGTCCCCGCCCTGGGCTTGGTCCGCCAGCCGATCCCGCGACCGCCGTACCAGCGGTCTTTTCGCTGTCGCGGGTCTGCGCCTCTGCCGCATCCACGTTGGCAGCATCAGGCTTTGCGTCGTTAGGTTTCGCAGCATCAGGCTTTGCGTCGCCAGGCTTCGCAGCATCAGGCTTTGCGTCGCCAGGCTTCGCAGCATCAGGCTTCGCAGCATCAGGCTTCGCAGCATCAGGCTTCGCGTCGTCAGGCTTCGCAGCGTCGGCGCTTGCCTGCGTCGGGTTCGCGTTCTCTGCAGCGGCGGCAGCGCTGGGCACCGCAGAAGATCCGTTCCTATTTTCGTCTTGGTCCGTAGTTATATCTGTTTTTTTCGGACCCGCATCGACTGAAGCCGGCGAGTCGGCCGCCGCCGCAGTCACGTCCTGGGACTTCTGCCCGGTCGCCTGCGCCGCAGCCGTCTCGGCCCCTGGCTCCTCGGCGGGCTTGTCGTCGCTGGGGCTGATCTGGGCGATGCGGTCGCGCGCTCGCTCGACGAACTGCTTGAAGAGCTGCTTTGAAACCCCTTCGATCATGCCGCGGCCGAAGCGGACCAGCTTGCCGGCGATGTCGACGTCCGCGACCACCTGCACTTCGCTGCCTTCGGCGGTCGCGCGGACCCCCAGATCCATGGTCATGCGTGCCGAGCCGCCACCGCTGACATCGTCCCCCGTGCCGCTCAACTTCAGCCGGTGCGCGTCGGGATCGATGTCGGACATCGTCGCCTTGCCTTTGAACTCAGACGTCACCGGCCCGACCTTGATCTTCATCGTGCCGAGGTACGTATCCGCGCCCTCCTGCCCGCGCAGCGCCGCGCCGGGCAGGCAGCTCGCCACAAGCTCGGGGCTCAGCAGGAACTGCCACACTCGCTCAACGGGAGCCGCGACCGTGAACTTTTCTTCGATCTTCAGGGTGGACATCGCACTCCTCGCTGGGGCCACGCGACGGGCTGTCGTCGCTTACTCGGCCGATCTGCGCTCACTCAACGGTTCGTCCGGGGATGCCTGGGGCCGCTCGGGTTCCCCCGCAGCCGGGCCGCGTTTCTGTTCTGGGCGCGCTGCCTGCTGCCGCTGCAGAGCGGCCAGCGCTTCGTTGGTATCAACATCCAGCGTCACGCCATCATCGCCCATCGGCACGTAACAGAGAACATCGGCGTGATTGGAAAGCAGCGCTTTCGCCCCGCTGTCGCCGTGAAGCTGCTGCAGCTCAGGAAAAAAACGCGAAGACCACAGGACGGGGTTTCCGCGCTGCCCGCGATAGGTCGGTACGATGACTTCCCGGCCATCACTGGGATCGAACGCGGCGAGCAGCGCTTCCATGTGGCCCGAGCGCACGCGTGGCATGTCGCCCAAGCACACCAGCGCACCATCGCAGCGCTGCGCCGACGGGCGGACTCCATCGACGGCGCCTTGGCCAGCCGACAGCGCGGCGATGCCGACGCGCAGCGACGTCGACAGTCCCTGTGCATAGTCCGGGTTGTGAACGCAGCGCACGCGACCCTGCGCCGCTCGGCTGGCAACCAGCGACTGCACCGCGTCCGCTTGATGTCCCGTGACCACCACAATCGGCGCGACATTCGTCGCAAGCAGGGCATCGATTGCATGCAAGACGAGCGGCACTCCGTCGACGGGCTGCACGAGCTTGTTCTGTTCCCCCATGCGTCGCGACAGACCCGCTGCCAGCACCACGGCGCCGATCTGCGGCTCGCCCAGAGCTTCGCTGCGCGGCTGTGGTCGCAGCGGACTTTCGCCCAGCAGCCCCCCCACACCCATGGCTCGCACATCGGCAGCACCGACGGGAAATCCAGCAGCCAGGCGCTCGATGACGAAGTCGAAGCCACTGCGGCGCAGCGAACGCGCACAGCCCGGCACCCCCACAAGCGGTGTATCAAAGACCCGCGCGAGAAGCAGCAAGTTGCCCGGATCCACCGGCATGCCGAAGTGTTCGATCTGACCGCCGACCGCGACCACGGCGGCTGGGATCACGTCGCTGCGATCGACGATCGCCGAAGCTCCTAGAACCCAAAGCTGCGAGCAGCCCTGCGCATGCAGCGTGCGCAGCGCGGCGGCCACCGATGCCTCGTCATGTGGGCAGCGAAGCTCGGCGACCAGCCGTCCGCCCAGGCGCTCGGCGCGCACGCGCTGCGAACCCGCCGCGCGATCGAGCAGGCTGTCTGGCACGCTAGGCAAGCGGGTCAGCACCAGGCCAACCTGGACCCGCGCGGGCTCAAACGGCTGCAGCGACAGCACGCCGCCCGGCACCGCAGCGAGGCAGCGCTCGACGATCTCGCCCGGTACGGCAAAGGGGATGATCTTGACCGTCGCTACCAGGGCACCTGCGGGAAGCGGCGAGTAGTCAGGCAGCGTGGCCAAGGTCACGGCCTCGTCCACTTCGTTTAGCTGATGGACGCGCGCTGCATCGACGCGCAAAAGACCGGCGGCCGTGGTGTGCAGGTTGCATCGCCCGGTGCTCGCTTCGGCGCAGCGCAGCCCGGCCCCTGCCGCCGCATGCGCCACGCGAGCCGCGGCCTCGTCTTCGCCGATGTCTTCGACGGTAAGCTGGGCAGCTACGATCTCGACATGGCCGGCCTCGCGCAGCGCAGCGACATCGGCTGCGGAAAGCACGCGCCCCTTTTTGAACACCAGCCCCGGACGCAGGCGCAGCGTATGGGCGCACACGGCTCCGACGGCATCGGCGCCAGTCAGCGACAGGCGGCAAAACCTCACCGCGCCTCGCTCCGCAGTGCAGCGATCAGCTCAGCCAAGATCGAAACGGCGATCTCGGCGGGCGAGCGCGCACCGATCTTCAGCCCCACCGGGCCATGGATCCGCGCGATCTGATCGTCGGAAAATCCTTTGTTGCGCAGGCGGCTGCAGCGCGCTGCGTGGGTCTTGCCGCTGCCCAGCGAGCCGACATAAAACGCCTGGCTGTGCAGTGCGGCTTCCAGCGCCGGATCGTCGAGCTTGGGATCATGGGTCAGCGTCACCACGGCCGTGCGCGCATCGACCCCGACGGAAGCAAGCGCCTGCGCGGGCCATGTGGTTCGCAGATCGACACCGGGAAAGCGCGCCTCGCTGGCAAAGGCGGTGCGCGGATCGATCACGATCACCGAAAGCCCGGAAAGCGCCGCCATCTGGGACAGCGGCTGCGCAATGTGGACCGCTCCGACGATGATCAGGCGCGGTGGTGGGCAGAAGGGCTGCAGAAAAAAGCGTCGCGAGATCTCGCCTGCGGCCTGCAGCGCCGCACTCGCTGCGACGTCCGACGCCGTGGCTTCTTCGCGGACTTCGCTGGCTTGTTCGCTGCGCAGCGCCTGCGCAAGCAAGGAGCGCAGCGCAGGTGACTCGGGCCGCGCTAGCGCGGCACACACGGCGCTCTCATCGAGCGTGATCAGCCGCTGCTCTCCGTCGGGAATGGCCGTCAACAGGGCCACGGGTCTGCGCTCGGCCAGTGCGCTGCACAGCGCGGAATAGCGCTCGCCATCGGGGCCAGCGCTAGCAAGAGCGCGAACAAAGACCTCGACCTGGCCGCCGCAGGCCAGGCCCACTTCCCAGGCCATGTCGTGCGTGACGCCAAACGACAGAAGCCGCGCCTGTCCGTCTTGCATGCTCGACAGCGCTGCGCTGACCACCGCCCCCTCGATGCAGCCACCCGAGACCGAGCCGACAAACTCGCTGTCTTCGTTTACCACCAGCATGCTGCCCGGCGGCCTCGGCGATGAGCCCCAGGTCTTCACCACCGTCGCTACCGCCACCTTGCGGCCCGCGGCGTGCCAGGTCGCTGCTTGCTGCAGCAAGGCCAGGGAATCGCTCATCACGCTACTCATGGCTCCCTCGTTTCAGTCGAGACACCGCATTCCATCGCGATTGCAGCATGGCAGCGCGATGATACGTCGATGCTGCAAGCGCCGTCTACCCCGTCGCTGATGGCGCAAGTCGAGCCAGCCCCTGGGCCGCAACCTGGCGCAGACGCGCGGTCACGAGCGGGGCAGGCTCGACCGGTTGCCGCGCAGCAAGAACCCCACAAGAGCGATCGTCGAGAACGCGGCCCCTGCGCTAAACGTCAGAAGCGGGCCGTGCTGCTTCCACAGATAGCCGGCGATGACGCTGGCCAGAAGCAGCGCCCCGCCCGAAAGCAGGTTGTACATGCCAAAGGCAGTCCCGCGTAGCTCCGCCGGGGCCTCGTCGGCGATCAGCGCCGTCAGGATGCCTTGCGACAGCCCCATGTGCAGGCCCCACAGGCTGGCACCGAGGAACACCGACGGGATGCTATCGCCCCAGGCCAGAAGCAGGTCGGCGACGATGAGCACCGCGATGCCCAAGGTCAAAAGCCGGCGCTTGCCGATGCGATCCGACAAGATCCCAGCCGGCCACGCCGCAAGCGCATACACCGCATTCATGACGATCAGGATCGTCGGAGCATAGGCCGCCGGCAGGTGGATGCTGTCGCCGCGCAGGATCAAAAAGGCGTCAGAAAAACGCGCCAGCGTCAGAAACGAAGACAGCACGGTCACAGACCAGAACGCCGGACTTAGGCGCGAAAGCTGATCGCGGCGCAGCGGAAACGGCCGGCGGACGGGATCCGCTTTGGGCGCTGGCTCGTCGATGGCCAGCCAGATGATCAGCACGACCAGCAGCGCTGGCAGAAGCGCCAGCCAAAACACCAAGCGAAAGTTGTTGTGCGAGCCCAGCATGATCAGCATCGCCAGGATCGGACCCAGAAACGCACCGACGGTGTCCATCGACTGCCGCAGGCCATAGGCGGCGCCGCGGATCTCTTTGGGCGTGATGTCGGCGAGCAGTGCGTCGCGCGGTGCGACCCGAATGCCTTTGCCGATGCGGTCGACGAAGCGGGCAAACAAGATCGTTCCGAAGCCCTGCGAAAGCGGAAACAGCGGTCGCGTCAGCAGCGCCAGGCCATACCCCAGAAGCAGAAGCGGCTTGCGCTTGCCGATAAAGTCGCTGATCGCGCCCGAGAAGATCTTGACGATGGCGGCGGTGGACTCGGCGATGCCTTCGACGATGCCGACCCACAGCGCGCTGACGCCCAGAAGCGACGTCAGAAACAGCGGCAGCACGCTGTGGATAAGCTCAGACGAGACATCCATAAACAAGCTGACCAAGCCGAGCGCGATCACGCCGCGTGGCATCTTGATCGAGGGGGGCGCCTGGTTCGGGATGGTTCCGTGTTCCGCTTCGCTCACGCTGGGTCCTTGGGTCTGTGCGCTAGGAGCTTGATGGGGTAACTGGCAATAAAGAATGCGACATAAAACAAATGATTCATGAATATATGAATCAATAATTAAATTACATTTCTGAGTATTTTGAATGATTGGTTGATTGCGTTGACCCCCTCCTCGGTCCGCGGACCTAGGGTCGCAGGTCGGAAAATGGCGGCGTGCCGACCTGCCAGTGCGTCTCGCCGATGGCGAGCTCGATCAGGTGGTCGATGTCTTTGCCCAGCGCCTGCTGCAAAAGGCGCGGCGGCTCGTCCATGGGCTCGTCGGACAGACGAAACGTGGCGTAGTGCATGGGGATCAAGTGACGCGCTCCCAGATCGTGAAAAGCCCGCGCCGCGTCCTCGGGCGAGATGTGCTGCGGGCACATGAACCAGCGCGGCTCATACGCGCCAATGGGCAGCAGCGCATAGTCGAGGTTGGCGAAGCGGCGGCCGATCTCTTTGAACGCAGCGGGATAGCCGGTGTCCCCCGCGAAGTACACGCGTACGCCGCCCAGCGCGAGCACATAGCCGCCCCACAGCGTGGCGCGATCGTCGGTGAGCCCGCGTCGCGACCAGTGCTGCGCCGGCACCAGCGTGATCTGTGCTTTGTGACCCGCGGCGGTGGTGATCTCGGTGGTCTGCCACCAGTCAAGCTCGGTGACGACGGTCAGGCCGCGCTGACGAAACCAGGCGGCCAGGCCCAGCGGTACGACGAAATGAACGCGTGGCCCCAGCGCTTTTACGCTGGCTTCATCCAAGTGATCGCGGTGGTTGTGCGAGATGACGACGGCGTCGATAGGCGGCAGCTTGGCCAGGGCCACGCCCGGCGCTGCGAAGCGCGAATAGATGCCGCTGATGCGCTGCGAAAAGATGGGATCGGTCAGCACCGAGACCCCACCCCCCTGCACCAGAAGCGTCGCATGTCCGATCCACGTCACCGACGGTCGCTTGCGCTCTTCGCGCAGCCGTTGGCCATCGTTTTCCACCACCCGCGGCGCAAAGTCAGGAAACGAGCGCGGGCGTGTCGCAATCCAGCGGAGGAACTCACGCACCGTCGGAAAACGCGGCCAGTCCGGTGGATTTTCAAAGCGTCCATTGCGCCACTGCGGCGAGTCTGGATAGGGCACGTGCGAGCAGCCTCCCTCACTGATTAGGGTGCAAAGACCAAGCAACAGCCCGGCCAAGAGCGGGCCATTGAAATGGTATCCAGAAAGACTGAACTTGGTGTACATCAGCTGGCCATGTCGTCTGAAGCTCTGTCTACCACGCCCTCTTTCGCGGTGGATGCGGCACGAGAAGGTAGCGTGACCGTGGCCCCCATGGCGGGGGCGGCGCGGCGTGTGTTCATCGAAAACTTTGGCTGCCAGATGAACGACTATGACGTCGAGCGCATGGTCGAGGTGCTGCGGCGAAACGGCTTCGAGCGCACCGACGAAGCCGAGGGGGCCGACCTGATCGTCATCAACACCTGTTCGATTCGCGAAAAGGCCGAGCACAAAGCGGCGTCCGCGGCCGGTCGCTACAAGCCGCTTAAAGACAAAAACCCCGCCCTGGTTGTGGCCATCGGGGGCTGTGTCGCGCAGCAAGAAGGGGACGCCCTGCTGCGCAAGATTCCCGTCGCGGATCTGACGTTTGGTCCCGATCAGATCCCGCGCTTGGCCGAGCATGTGCGTCGCATCAACGACCCTGGCAGCACCGCGGCTGCGACGGGGTCCGCGCCGGTCAGCCCACGCTCGACGGCGATTCCCAATCGCTATCGCCTGCGCTTGGCCAAGACCGAGGTCACCGACGTTGAAGACTATGCGTTTCTGACCGCCGATCCGCGGCCCGGCGATGTGTCTGTGACGGCGCTGGTGACGATTCAGAAGGGCTGCGACAACTACTGCGCGTACTGCGTGGTGCCGAACACGCGTGGGTGCGAGGTGTCGCGTCCCGCCGAAGAAGTGCGCGTCGAGGTCGAGCGCTTCATCGCGCTGGGTGCGCGCGAGATCACGCTGATCGGGCAGAACGTCAACGCCTATCACGCCATTGGTACGCCGGATGGCGACGACTTTGCCGAGCTTCTGCGTCGCATCAACGACGTGCCGGGCCTGATGCGGCTGCGCTACACCACAAGTCACCCGCACTATTTTTCGCGCAAGGTCGCCGATGCCTTCCGCGACTGCGACAAGCTGTGCCCGTGGCTGCACTTGCCGGTGCAGGCCGGCAGCAGCAGCGTGCTTTCGCGCATGGCCCGCGAGTACACGCGCGAGCAGTACTTGGAAAAGATCGAGTACCTGCGCCAGGTCTGCCCCGACATCTCGCTGTCGACGGACATCATCGTCGGCTATCCCGGCGAGACCGAGCAGGACTTCGCGCAGACGCTGTCGCTGCTTGAGACTGTGCGCTACGACTCGATCTATTCGTTCGCGTACTCGCGTCGGCCTGGCACGCCGGCTATCGACTTGCCTGATGACGTCTTGGCCGATGAAAAGTCGCGTCGCTTGTCGACGGTCTTGGCGCTGCAAAAGACGATCACGGCCGAGCGCCTCGGCCGCATGGTGGGGCGCATCGAGCCGATTCTGATCGAAGGCTTCGCGCGCATGGGCACGGCGCAGCTCTGCGGTCGCACGGCCGGCAATCACACCGTCAACATCCGCTGCGAAGGGCACGAGCCCGCCGCTTTGCAGAGCTTGATCGGACAGCTCGTCCCGGTGCGCATCACCGAGTCGAAGATCCATACCTTAGTCGGGCTTCTCGCGAGCTGACACCATCGCTGGCCGGGGCGCGCTACGCCATGGCCAGCGACACTGTGCAGCTCGATTGACAAGCGGGCTGGGCTTGTTGAGCATGTTGTACTAAATGCAACGATCGGCCGTTCGTACGTCCTTGCCCAAGGCCAGTGATCGCTATGCTCTTGGCAAATCTGGACTGCAGGTGAGTCCGATCTGCCTTGGCATCACAACGCGCGAGACGGTCAAAGCCGCGTTCGATGCCGGAATTAATTTCTTCTTTATCAGCAATGATCTGCACTGGAGCCTGTATGCGCCATTGATGGCGGGCGTAAACGACCTGTTAGAAAGCGGCGTCCGTCGCGATGATATCGTAATTTGTGGGGTTTCGTATCTCAGTGAGCCAATCTTTGCATATCTGCAATTCAATGAGCTGCTTGCCGCCATGCCCCGCCTAGAGCGCGTCGATGTCCTTCTGGCTGGTGCGGCCGAGCTGGGGGACTTTCTGCCGCGCTACCGCAGCCTGCACAAGGCACGAGCCGAGCAGCTATGGCAATGTCGCGGCATTGGGGCATCGTTTCACGATCGGGTGGCGGCCCGCGTCGGCATTTGTTCAGATTTAATAGACATTGCGTATATTCGATACAACCCCGGTCATCCGGGCGCTGAAGAAGATTTATTTCCGTATATTCCGACAAATCGCGCGTGTCTTATGTATAATTTCAAGAGCACCAGTGCATATATTACAGAGTCGGTATTTAAGCGCCTTCAATTGACTCCTGACTATAGACAACCGCGTATCACCGATTCATATCGCTTTGCGTTGATGCGGCCGGAAATGGACGGCCTGTTGGTCTCGCCGCAGACACCGCAGCAAGTGGCCGAGCTGGTGCGGGCGCTGGAGCTGGGGCCGATCTCGGCGAACAAGGCGCGCTACATGAAGAACCTGTGGCTGCTCGCCACGGGCCAAGCCAGCATCGAGAGCATGTAGTCTCAAAGAGGCTGGTTCCTACGCGAACACCTTTTTAGCGGGCCGCGAGCTCTTGGGCTTTGCTCAGGTGGGCTTGGGCTTCGCGACGCAGCAGGGGGTCACGCAACAGCGCGCGTTCGAGAGCAGCCTGTGCTTGCCGGGCCAGCGCGGCCTTTTTCGCCTCGTCGCGGACTGCGGCTGCCTGGGCCAAGAGCAGCTTGCCTTCGGTCACGCGCGCTGTGGCCAGATCCGGGTTCATGGCCAGGGCTTTTTCCAGCGCAGCGGCCGCTTCGGCAAGCTGCGAGTCGGCCGCCTTTGAGCGCGGCTTTTCGAGCAGGGCCAAGCGCAGGTGCGACTCGGCCACTGCTTGCAAGCCCTCGGGAAACTTGGGTGCGTTCTCTGCGGCTTGGGTCGCGGTGGCCAGCGCCGACTTCAGGGTCTTGCTCGCTTGCTTGGGGCGGTCGGCTCGCCACTCACCGTCGAGCCATGCAGCGCGAGCACCTCGATCCAGGCAGATGGGATTGTCCGCTTGCAGTGCGATGCAGCGACGCAGCGCATCCTGCAGCAGCGCCAAGGCAGGGCTGGGATCCTGCTGACTGCTCAGTCGCTGTGCTGCTTCGACATAGCGAACCAGCATGGCCGCTTGCTCAAGCTCGGGATCTTTCACATCCTGCTTTCGCAGCTGCGAAAGAATGTCGTCGGCCTTCTTCAAAAGCGGCTGCGGATCGCGTCCGGCCGCGAAGCTTCGCTCGACGGCAGCAGCGTAGCTCGTCAGGCGGTTGATCTCGCAGGCAGGGTGTTCGCCGATCAGCTCGTGGCAGCGCTGCGTGTCTTTTTCTGCCTGCAGCAACAGCTCGTCGATCTCTTTCAGCGAAGTGGCCAGCGGCATGAGCTTGGTGCGCACATCGAACGCGAACGTCATCGCGCTGGCATCGTTGGGGTCAAGCGCCAGCGCGCGGCCAAAGTTCTCTAGAGACTTCGTCAAAAACAGGCGCTGATCGTTTCCGCCTCGTCGCTGAGCATGCCGCGCCAGATCGCGATAGTGCATCGCCAGGTTGCGGAAGCCATCCAAAAAGTACGGCGTCTTTTCCAGGATCGGCTCCAGCGCAGCGATCGATTTGTGGAACCACGGCTCGGCCTCTTGTCGTTTGGCGAAGGCCAAGGTCCCCATGAGCGCGATGCACGTAGAAAGCAAGTTGCTGGCGTATGGATGCTGCGCTTGCATCGCCAAGACGCGCTTTGCTTGGACCTGGCACTGCGTTGCCAGATCTGGGATGTCATCGTTGGGATCCTCGGCGGTGATCCGCCAAGCCAGAGCTTGCGCGTGCTTCAGCGGGCCCATGATGCTGCCTGGCTCGGTGGTGCGAATCTTGTCACTGATCGCGAGCACTGCGGCATAGCCCGCCTGCACCGCAGGGCGCTGCTGCTGCTGCTGCGCGACGGCCATGCGCTGGATCCAGGCATCGGCCAACGCCTCGTAGACCTCGGCATCGCTCTGCCCAATGTGGGCCGCTTGCTCGAAACTCGATACGGCGGCGGCAAGGTGTACCTCGGCCTCGGGGAACTGCGCGCGATCGACAGCCCGCAGCCCGCGCTGCAGCTGCACATCACCGATCAGCTTGTGCGCTTCATACAGCCATGGCGCCGCCAGCAGCGCCTCGTTGGCTCGTCGGATCGCGCTTTCATAGTCGCCTTGGTAATACGCAATCAGCCCGTCCAGGTACGCCGCTGCGTCGAGCTTTACCGCTCGGCTGCGCTGCAGTGCATCAATGGCTGGCAATAGATACGTGGGCTCGATCTGCTTAAGCTGCTTCTTCGCGAAGTCGCCGCCCCCAGCCAAGCGTGCGTCGGCCATGGCCTGCTCATAGTGTTTGCCGAGCACATAGCCCAAGGAATACAGCACCTCAGGGCGCTCGTTCCCGACGGCGATCGACAAGCGAAGCTGCTCTAGCGCGGCGGGATACTCATGCAAAGCGGTGTGCGCGCGACCCAGCGCATAGTGGGCAAGCCCGCGTGCAAGCTCGCCGTATCCTGTCAGGTCGAGCTGTAGCTGCTCGATGCGCTGGCGCATAATCTTCTTTTCGCGATCCAGGTTGTGAAGCGGAAGCTGCCGTGCGCTGCGCAGCATCCACTCCATGTCTTTGATCTCTTGTCCGAGTCGCTGTGCTAGCTCGGCTTGCTGTCGGGCTTGTCGCTCGCGCTGGGCGGCCTGAATGCGCAGTCGAATGCCGTATCCGATCATCGCGACCAGCGTGAGCAGCAGGATCGTCAGAATGACGGCGGCCGGCTTGTTGCGCTGCGCCTTGTAGCGCAGGCGGTAGTACAGGCTCAGACGCTTGCCGATGATGCGTCGCTTTTCCAAGAAGCGATGCAGATCTTCAGCAAAGTCCTGGGCCGTGGCATAGCGCTGCGCCGGCTCTTTGTTCAGCGATTTTCCGACGATAATTTCAAGCGCCTCAGGCACATTGGGTGCCAGGCTGCGCAGCGGCGGCGCATCATCCAGCATGACCCGCATCAACGTGTCAGCCATGCTCTCGGCCAGAAACGGCGGTCGCCCGGCCAGCAGATCAAACAGCGTGGCCCCAAGGCTGTACACGTCGGTGCGCCGATCCAAGGACTTGGCATGACCGCGCGCTTGCTCCGGCGACATGAACGCGGCCGTTCCCATCACGGTTCCCGACTCGGTCATGCCGGTGTTTTCGGTGGTGTCGCGGGCCAACCCGAAGTCCATGATCACTGGGTAGTATTTCCCGTCGGCGTGCCGCTCGATCATGATGTTGGCGGGCTTGATGTCGCGGTGAATGATGCCGAGCTCATGGGCGGCATGCAGAGCTTCGGCGGCGGCCTTGACGACGCTGACCTTGTCGAGCATCGACAGCTCGCTCTTGGCTTGCTGCAGCGACTTGCCATCGACGAACTGCATGGCGATGTAGGCCTTGCCCTCGACCTCGCCGACTTCCAGCACTTTGCAGATGCCGGGGTGATCGATACGCGATTGGGCCCGCGCCTCTTGCATGAAACGCTGCGTCAGTCGCTCATCACCGCCGCGGATGAACTTCAACGCCACCAAGCGACGCAACCGACGGTCGCGCGCCTTATACACAGCGCCCATGCCCCCCTGACCGAGCAGGCTGAGGAAGTCATAGCGATCCCACTTTGCAACAGGGAAGCTTCCGGGGTCGCTGGGTCCGCTGTTTGCGCCGTTGCTTGGCATGGCCGGCTGGCTGATCGGCACAGGACGCACCGGTCCGCTGCGGTTTGATGGGATGCCATCGATCGAACCGCTACCGACGATGCCAGCCAGCGCGGACGCCGAGGCCGAGCGTGCGCTGGGCGTGTCTACAGTCTGGAACTGATCGCTGTCGTCTTCGTCGAGCGCGCGTGCGGGGTCTTTCACATGCGAGTCGTCCATCTGCTGACGCGTCCGCTCTGGGGCCGTGCTGCCACCAGTCAGCTCATCGGCAGCTTCTTGCGACGCAGCCTCAGGCTTCCCCATGAAGCCATTATCTCTGATGCCACGGATCCGCCGAACAACAATCATGAAACGCGGTGTGGCGCTGCATCGCGGTCTGCACGCTGCACCAGCGATTCAGAGGGATGGATGGGCGCCTCTGCAGAGATATCTTGCGCGCTGCCTGGGGTGATAAAATGACCTGCGGCTCAGCGTAGGGTGTGCGCGCCTGCCCGAGAGCATGCAGTGAATCGGAATGGCCCGTTAGGATGCTCACCGCCGAAGTTAGGAAGTGGCGAAAACAGTGGACCAGCCAAGGCGGACGGCGGTTCCTGATTCCCGAAGTCATCCAGACCTCTTCGATGGACTGCGGGCCGGCTGCTTTGTCCGCCCTGCTCAACGGCCTGGGGATCGGCGCAAGCTATGGCCGCCTGCGCGAAGCGTGTCAGACCGAGGTCGATGGAACCTCGATCGACACACTGCAAGACATGGCTGCGCGGCTTGGTCTCGTCGCCGAACAGATGGTTATTCCAGGCGATCACATCCTGCTCGACGTACGCAAGAACCTGCCCGCGATCGCCGTGGTGCGGCATGAAAATGGGGTCCCGCACTTCGTCGTGTGTTGGCGGCTCGACGGCGAGTTTGTGCAAGTCATGGATCCAGCCACAGGCCGTCACTGGCAGCACAGCGCACGCTTTCTGCAGCGCTTGTTCGTTCACACGCAGCCGGTGCCTGTGGCCGCGATTCGCAAGTGGCTGGGCGGCAACGCGTTCACGCGCGCTCTGACCACGCGGATGCGTCAGTTGGGGATTCCGCAGGCGGTCGAGCAGCGTCTGTTGCAGAGTCCTCGCAGTCAGGGTTCTTGGCAAGCGTGGGCTCAGCTGGATGCCGCAGTGCGTATGGCGTCTGATCTCATCGCGACACGTGCCGTCAGCTCTGGCGCAGAGGCCGGTCGCTTCGTCGAGGCACTGGCCGCACATCGCGATGCGGCGCAGATCCCTGACTCATACTGGACGGTGCGCCCGCTTGCCGGCGAAGCGCCAGTGACTGCACAGGTGGAGCAAGTGCTGCTTCGCGGCGCTGTCTTGGTTGCCATCCGAGGTCGACGCGTGGAAGACGTTCAGCAGCAGGCACAGCGCGTGGCGGCCCTACCCGCGGATCTGCGGGCCGCGCTGGTCGAGGCTCCTTTGCGTCCACTGCGCAGCATGTTCCGGCTCTTGCCGCGAACGCAGCTAGGTCTGCTGGCGTTGGCGATGGCGGCGGCAGCCGTGGCGGCAGCCCTACAAGTCGAGCTGGATGCTCTGTTCCGCAGCATGCTGCATGTGCTCGGTTTCGTCCGATCTCCGACCCAGCGCTTGATGGCCCCGCTCTTGGTGGTGGCTTTTGCGAGCGGTCTTTTTGGGCTGGTCCTCGTCACCCAGTGGAACATCACGCGCGTCGGCCGCTACCTAGAGATCAAGCTGCGCAGCGCCTTGCTCGCCAAGCTACCTCGCTTGAACGATCACTATTTTCACAGTCGGCCAATCTCAGACATGACCGAGCGTGCGCACAGCATTGCGCGTGTCCGTCAGCTGCCGCAGCTATTCGTCGACGTGATGCGCTCAGTGGCCATGACGACGTTGACGGCCGCAGCCTTGTTTTGGGTGGCGCCACAAGAGCGTCTGCTGGTGTTTTCGCTTCTGTTGAGTGTCCTTGGCATGTCGTTTTTGATTCAGCCCTGGCTCATCGGTTTGGACATGCGACTGCGCACGTATGCCGGCACGCTGATGCGCTCGTATCTCGATGCCCTGATCGGTCTTTCGCCAACGCGAACGCATGGAGCCGAGCGCACACTGGTCCGCGATCAAGAAGAAGTTCTGACGCACTGGGCACGGGTGCGACTGGACTGGCTGCGAGCCCAAGTCAGCGCGCAGGGCGTGCAAGTGATCATCGGTTATTTGTTCATCGTCTGGATCATCGCGCGCTATCTCGACCGAGGCGGCGATGCAGCCGGCTTGCTGCTTTTGTACTACTGGGCGATGGCTCTACCGGGGAACGCGGGCGAGCTGGCGCAGTCGCTGCAGCAGTATCCCGACTTGCGCAACGTAACCATGCGCTTGATCGAGCCACTGGGAGCACCCGCCGAATCGGAAGAAGACTCTGCATCGGTGCTGACCGTGCGCGAGGCCAAGACGATTTCCATCAGCCTGCGCGATGTGTCGGTGGTCCTTTCGGGAAGACCGGTGCTCAAAGGGGTGAACCTGGACATCGCAGCCGGCACGCACGTGGCCGTCGTAGGAGTTTCTGGAGCGGGGAAGTCGACGTTGATCGGCCTTCTTTTAGGGTTTCATCGTGCAGCAAGCGGCACGCTGCGAATCAATGGGATCGAAGTCAGCAACGAAGAGCTGGTGCAGCTACGCAGCCAGGTCGCATGGGTCGACCCAGACATCCGGCTGTGGAACCGCTCGCTGTTCGACAACTTGCACTATGGCCAGGCCAGCGACCGTGTCGATGCTCTCAGCGAAGCCATCGCGACCGCGGACTTGTCGCGGGTCATGGGGCGCTTACCGGCTGGTTTGGCGACGGCACTTGGGGAAGGCGGGCGCTTGGTGTCGGGCGGTGAAGGGCAGCGAGTCCGCCTGGGACGTACGCTGCTGCAGTCGACCCCGCAGCTGGTTCTGCTGGATGAGCCATTCCGCGGACTCGATCGCACGCAGCGACAGGAACTGCTCGACCGTACGCGGAAGAAGTGGGAACGAACGACGCTGATCTATGTCTCGCACGACATCGCAACCACGCTGTCGTTTCCGCTGGTTGTCGTGATCGAAGACGGAACGCTCGTGGAATCGGGGCCACCGCTTTCGCTCAGCAACAAACCCGACTCGCGCTTTGCCAAGCTGCTGCGCGCCGAAAAAGCGGTTCGTCATGACTTGTGGGCATCCAAAGAGTGGCAGCGCATCGCGATGGTGGATGGTCAGCTCGTCTCGGGGAAAGAACGAGATGGCTCGCAGGAGGAGTCGTGAGCAATCTCGCATCTGTCCTGTGGCCGCTGCGCAAGGCTGCCGACG
Source organism: Myxococcales bacterium (assembly GCA_016794505.1). Taxonomy (GTDB): domain Bacteria; phylum Myxococcota_A; class Polyangia; order Palsa-1104; family JAEUJZ01; genus JAEUJZ01. Next base: position 107,499 of record JAEUJZ010000074.1, on the reverse strand, counting down.
CCATGCGCGCACTGGCTCGGTTGTCTGGTTGGCACGTGTCATCCAGCACCTCGCCCCCACCACCGCCGCATGGATTGACGGGGCAGAGTCCTGAGGGAACGCCCGGCAGCCTGAGTGACTTCATGGATGCGGTCGCAAAGCACTACGGCTTGGAAGCGGATCCGGTCTTGCTACAGCTCGCCGAGCTAGATGCTCAGCTTCGGCAGGCCCCACCCGCGCTGCTTCTGCTTCGCGTGCCCAAAGAGGGCATCTTGGTCGTGCTGCGTGGCCGCGGTGAGCGCCTGCAGATCCTTTCCCCCGACGGAGCGCAGACATGGATCCAGATCTCGCTCATTGTCGACGCACTCACTCAACCCTCCTTCGCCCCCCTGCTGCCCGAAATCGAGGCACTCCTTACCGAGACGGGGATTGGTGAAGGGGACCGACGTGTACATGCCGCGCGTGAGATTTTGCGGCGGCGGTTGGGTGGGTTGGCGATTCCTGGGATGTTTCTGGTGCGCTTGGGACAGGGCCGGCCTCTTCTGCTGCTGGCGCGTGAGCAGGGTGTGACGCGGCAGATCCTGGGCTATAGCCTCGCGCATGTGGCCCAGTATGCGCTGGGTCTGTCGCTGCTCTACTTGGTCGGTCGCGGAGCGTTGGACGGACGCATCGATCGCGGCTGGCTGTGGGCTGCTTTGTTGATCCTGATGGCCATGCCGCCTGTGGCCTTGATCGAAAGTTGGCTCTTGGGTCGGGTCGCGATTTCTATCGGAATTCTGCTGCGGCGTCGCCTGCTGTGGGGGGCCGTCAAACTGCCGTTGGATGCGGCCCGACAGAGCGGCTACGGCGACTTTGTCTGTCAAATCATCGAGTCGGAGGCCGTCGAGATCGGCCTACGTGCGGGAGGTATCGCAGCCGGCTCGGCGCTTCTCGATCTCCTTGGAACGCTGCCGATTTTGCTGTTTGTCTCGACGGCAAGTGCGCTGACCTTGCTCGCCTGGGTCGTGCTGGTCGGCGTCGTTTCCTATTGCCTGTATCGCACGCGGCAGCACTGGACCGAGTCGCGCTTTCACTTGGTGGGGGACTTGCTGGAAAAGATGCTTGGGCATCGCACGCGGCTGGTGCAAGAGCCGCGGGCCCAGCGCCATCGCGGAGAAGACGAGGCCTTGGTCGAGTACCACAGGCTGGGGCGTACCCTCGATGGCTGGTCAGCGGCGCTGTTCGGCTTGCTGCCGTATGGCTGGCTGAGCGCGGGTCTCATCTCGCTGATCCCCCGTTGGCTGGATGGCGGAACGGACACGGCACAGCTTGGCCTGGGTCTGGGAGGCGTCATGCTGGCTTTTCGGGCTCTCAGCAAGCTTGGCGCAGGGCTGTCTCAACTGGGTGGGGTCGCCATCGCACTTCGCCGCTGTCGGCACCTGCTGCACAGTGCCGCCGCGCCTGAGCCGCTGCCCTTGACGGCTGCATTGCCGAGCTTTGCTCGCGACTCGGTGGTGCTCGAAGCTCGGCGAGTGACGGTGCGCTACAGCCAGGGGGGGGCGACACCTGCTCTTCGCGATCTGACGCTGCGGATTCGCGCGGGGCAGCGGCTGCTCGTGCAGGGCCCATCGGGCAGCGGCAAGAGCACCTTGGCCTCGTGTTTGACTGGCCTGCTGCCGCTAGAGAATGGACAGATCCTGCTCGGTGGCTTGGACATGTCAGCGCTTGGGGGGCGCGCTTGGCGGCGACTGGTGTCAACGGCTCCGCAGTTTCACGAAAATCATCTGTTCAGCCAGTCGCTGGCTTTCAACTTGCTTCTGGGGCGGGCCTGGCCGCCTTCGGCTGCCGATCTCGCAGACGCGCAGAAGGTCTGCGAAGATCTGGGCCTGGGCCCTCTGCTGCAGCGCATGCCTAGCGGCCTGCATACCCACGTGGGCGAGACGGGCTGGCAGCTGTCACATGGAGAGCGCAGCCGCGTGTACATAGCGCGCACACTTTTGCAGCGTGCGCAGGTCATCTTGCTCGATGAGAGCTTCGCTGCTCTTGATCCAGAGACCTTGTCGCAGACGCTGCGCTGCGTGTTTGAGCGGGCCCCGACCCTGCTTGTGATTGCACATCCCTAGCGTTCAGCGGATTTCGATACGTCATGGCACAGCCGTTTCCCCATACCCTGCGATCTCTGCAAAAGGACAGCGGGCGTGCGGCCGCCGTGGGTCTGCTTGCTCTGCTGGTCGCGGCGTTGGCGTGGACGCTGTGGCTGTTTGGGGCGCGCGTGACGATCTATGAAGTCAGCAAGCAGACGCGACTGGAAGTGCGCGGAGCATCGCTGAGTGTGCATTCGGTCATCGCAGGAAAGATCGACACGGTCAGTATTCGACTGGGGCAGAGTGTGAAGAAGGGGGATGTGCTGTTTGTACTCGACTCACTGGTTGAGCAGCAGCGGCTCGCCAGTGCGCAGGCGCGACTGCAGGCCATCGAGCCACAGGTGCAAGCCACGGTGAGTGAGCTGCGAGCGACCCGCGGGGCGGTGCAAGCCGAGGGAGCCGCTGCTGCAGTAGCCGCCAAGCAGGCCAAAGCTCGCAGTCAAGAGGCCGCCATCGGGGCCAAGCTGGCCGAGCGCGAAGCCCAGCGCTATGGCGCACTGGTTGGGGCTGTTTCACAGTTGGAGAGGGAGCGCGTGTTGGCCACAGCCGAGATGCGACAGGCGTCCTCGGCGGCCCTGTCACTCGATGTCAAACGCTCGCTGACCGAGCGCAAGACGCGACTGCGCAGCGGGGAAGCCCGGATCGAAGGTCTGCGCCGCGAGCTGACTTCTTTGCAAGGCGAGCAGCGCACCCTGATGGCCAATGTGGCCGAGCTTGAACAGCAGATCGCTCGCCATACGATTCGCGCACCAGCCGACGGCACCGTCGGTGAAGTGCAGGCGCTGCAGGTGGGTGCATATGTCTCTGAGGGCAGCAAGCTGGCGACGCTGCTGCCGCGTGGTGATTTCATTCTGGTCGCGGAATTCGATCCGGCGAGCGCGCTCGGCCGCGTGCGCGAACAGCAGCGAGCCGAGCTTCGCCTGACTGGCTTTCCTTGGCTGCAGTATGGTGCGGTGCCGGCCCGTGTGTCGCGAGTCGCCGCCGAGCCACGCGATGGCACGGTTCGCGTCGAGCTGGATCTGTTGCCGGCCCATTCAGCGAGCCCGCTGTCCGATCCGCGCACATTGATTCCGTTCCAGCATGGACTGCCCGGTACCGTCGAGATCGCCGTCGAAGAGGTATCGCCCGCCACGCTTGTCCTGCGCAGCTTGGGTCGCCGCATTGAGCACCTGGCCCAAGAACCCGCCAGCTCGTCGTCGCAGTCCGATGCAAACCGATCGGACGTGCGTCCTAAGTAGCGCCTGCGCTCGCTTCGTTCAGGGCATCTGGGGTCGGTGGGCCGGCGCTAAGCCTGCGTTCCGATTTCCTTATTCAGCGACGATAAATCCGCGTGAAAATCATCTACGAATCCGAGTCGCAGCGTCCTATCCTGGACAAGGCATTCTGGATCGAAGCCTGTTCATTCCTACCCAAGGAGCGACTATGCAGAATACTCAAGCCACTGCCAATCCGAACCCTGAGTCTGAAAACGTTGCTGACGATGATGACGAAGGAAACACCGGTCTGAAGGTCCGCACGAACCTCAAAGGCGGATACTCGCTGTACCTGAACTACGACGCGATCCAGGTGGCTCCCGGCAGCAACATTACTGCCGAGGCGGCTGGTGTGTTGGGGGTGAGCCGAATCGCCACCAAGGGATACAGCGTCTGAGTCACGGTCGACCGCGACTTCTCTTTGCTCCTCGGCCGAAGGGCACGGCTGCCTGAGGCCCGTGCTTGTCGTCACCACCTAGCGCTTCATGATGTCGGTTTTTTTCTGCAATCCCGTTCGTGATCGCATGAGCTTCGTGGGTCTTCCTGTTCTCGCTTTTGCTCGGCATCCACGTCGTCCGCTCGACGCCATCCCAACGTGCAGGAGCGAGCGATGAAGCGGCGCGTTGAGCCTGGGGCGGATCCGCTGGCTGCGAAGCCATCGCAGCAGGCCAGCGTTCTGCCGGTTGCTCTGCTGCGGGTGCCGCTTGCTTCGTCCGCACGCTTTCTGTCGCTTTCGCAGTCAAGCGACTGGCAGCAGGACTTGATGCACTTCTTTCAGTCACCGCTCCTGCGCCGCGCGCTGCGTGCGAAGAGCCCGGCGATGTGGGCTGCGATGCAGCGCCAGATCGTGAGCGGACTGCCACTCAGCGAAGATCTTCTGATCACGTTGCATCGGTATTTCGCACGCGTCACCACGCGCAGCACGCCGCTGCAGCTTCTTGCCGGAATCGCTGCGGCGACCCTCGGGCCCTTCACGCAGCTTCGCATCGCGCCGATCGCCGAGGCTCGCGTGCATGTCATGCCTTCGTGGGGAAGCGTGCTGGCCATCACGCGCGACCTCGTCAAGCACTCCGCAGTGCGCGAGCGCATGCGCTTTCGCTTCAACGAGAGCGCCATGCAGCGCGGCGGCGTTCTCTGCTACTTCACCGATCAACAACCCGATGGACTAAAGACCCAGACTCCGCGTTACCGCGTCGCTTGTCTGCGTCTCGACAAGCCCCTGCGAGCCATCCTGTCCCGCGCGGCTTCCAACCAGGTCTGGAGCTGGACTGAGCTGACAGAGCGTCTGCAGTCCGAAGCCCCAGACACGACTCGCGAAACCGCGGATGCGTATGTCTTGGATCTTCTCGAAAGCGGCGTCTTGCTCGACAGCTTGCAGCCTGCAAGTCTTGGCGAGCGTCCCGAACGCACGCTGCATGCGTGGGCGGAAGGCGAGCCGGCTTTGTCCGGGCTGGCAGCCGACAGTCAGGCTCTGCTTCAGATCACGGATCGTGCGCTGCCGGTTGCTGATCCCTCGTTTGATCGTGCGTGGGATGCCCTTGAGGGCCACCCGTGGCTTGCGACTCGCAGCGAGCAACCGGATGGACGCAGCAAAGCCTTGCGCGCGGGCACGAATCAGCAAGCGGTCTTGCGCGTGTCCATTCAGGCAGGCGGACTGCCCGCAGACTTGGTGCAACAAGTCGCCGACTGCATCGCGCGTACGCCGTTTTTGTGGCAGCTCGTGCGCTCGCCGTACTACGCAGCCATCTGCGACCTGTTTGCCGAGGGCACGATGGGCAGTCGGCTGCCGCTTATGGACGTCGTCTTTCGCATCGCCAAGGGCGGGAACCTGGACGATATGCGCCCACTCTTCAACGGACAGCGGCTCGCGCCCACTGCATCACAACAGCAGACTCTGTTGGATCGCTGCGTGGTGCAGAAGCTGTTCGATGCCGACCTGCACGGCTTCGAACACATCGAGCTTCCGCTCTCTGATCTTGCCAACGCACTGCGCGAGCATGTGCCGCCGTTCAGTCAGCGCCCGACGATCGTCGAAGGGATGCTGCGCTTCGTGGTACTGAAGGGACGGCCGCGCGTGATTGCTTCGGGATTCACGCCGCAGGTGGGGCGATATGGAAACCGTTTTCTGCACTGGGATCGCGACGACCCCATGCTGCGGCAGCAGCGCGATCTATGGCGACAGCAAGAACAGGATCTTGCCCCCTGCATCCTCGCTGAGATCACCAGCGGGGGTGGGGGCCGCTTGCGTGATCTCAGCCAGCGCCCGATGACCTTTCGCTATCAGATCGTGGCCGATGGCCAGCCCAGCGTATCCGCCGAGTTCCAGATTCCCATTTCTGAGCTGAGCGTGACCATGAGCCCGCTGGGTCCCATGCTGTTTTGGGAACGTCGCGGTGTGCCTGTCGTGGCGCGCCAGGGGTCGGCGCTGGTGCCGGAAGCCTTCTCTGCGCTTGTCCAGGTCCTGCAGGCTCTCGACCCACAGAGCATGGTGTGGGGGCTGCCCATCCACAGCCAGCAGCTACCGACTCGCACGGCGCGCATCTGCATCGGCGACGTCATCTTGCGACCGCAGAGCTGGTTTCTGCCACCGAACCTGCAGCACGTGCTGGCGCAGCCGCGCAAAGATCGTGACGACGTCGCGCTGCGCTCGCTGATCACCGCCTGGCGTGCGCGCTACGGCGTTCCGCGCATCGTCCGGCTTGGAGACGCGGAACACAACGCCGTGGATCTCGACGGCCCCATGGCTCTATTCGAGCTGGCCAGCATGGTCGAAGATCAGCGGTTCTGGGTTCAGGAAGAATTCCTGCACGAAGGCTCCATCGTCGTCGGTCCAGACGGGCCGCTTGTCGCAGAGTCCGTCGTGCAGCTGCGCCTGCCCTCGCAGTCTGAGGATGCCGGGCCGGGCCGGGCGCAGAGGCATCCCAACCGCGCTCGCAAGCCTGCGTCGGGATCACAGGCCGAGCCGACCCCTGCTGCGGCTTCTGCATTCAGCACCTGGCCGCCGTCAGGTGGGCTCTGCGAGACGTCGGCGCTGCGCAAGGCCCACGTCTTTCCGCCGGGCTCGCCGTGGCTGTACCTGAAGCTGTATTACGGTGCTGGGCTGGGCAGCGAAGAGGCGACGCGAGCGTTCTTCGATGACCATCTTCTGGGTCGCTTTGTCGCGCGACTGATCAACGAGTGCGAGCGGCAGGATCTGCTCAGCGAGTTTCACTTCGTGCGCTATGCCGATCCCGAAGCCCACTTGCGCCTGCGCCTGCGTCCTTGCCGCCTGTCGTCCCTGCAGCTTCTGGATCGGCTGTCCGAGCGCATCGCTGCCGAGCTACACGACGGTGCGCTGGCCCACTTTGAGGTCGCGACGTACGAGCGAGAGGTCGATCGCTATGGCGGTCCGGCGCTGATCGCAGCCGCTGAGCAGTTGTTTACCGCCGACAGTCGCTTGTGCCTGCGCGTGCTTGCCGCGTACTACCGCGATCAGCTGGATCACGAGCGGGACGTGCGGATCCTCGTGCCGGTGCGGGCACTCCACACGCTGTATCGCGCCTTTGGGTTTGATCTGGCGCAGAGGCGGCAGCTCTTTTGGGCGCTGCGCGAACAGCGCGAAGCTGATCGTTCGCTGCGCTCGGCCCACGACCCGCTGCACAAGAGCGCGCTGGACGCGACATACCGTCGCTATGCCAAGCCGCTTCACGATCTCGTGGGCTCCTGCGAGGGCCTCTCTGCCTCGCCGCCGCCAGACCTGGCGTGTCTGCACCACCGAGACATCGCCCCGGCCTTTGCGGCGTACGAGCAGTCTGTGCAGCGCGTTGCCGCGACCTATCACGCCGCCGCCGCACAATCGGCGCTGAGCCGTCCGCTTCACGACATCTTGGCGTCGCTGTTTCACATGCACTGCAACCGCCTGCTCGGCAATCATCGCTTGGAACATCAGGTTCTGTGTCTGGCGCAGCGAGCAGCCGAGGCGGTCCTGGCTCGTTCCGCAAAGCCCAGCCGATGAACGGATCCATATCGTTATTATTTATGTTGTTTAATACGGAATATATTTGAGATATTTATATATCAATTTACTCGATATGGGTCAGCTCTTCGCCTTGCGGGTCGGTTGTGGGCGCGTTCCTTCGCTGGGCTCGTCGTTGGCTTCGCTGATTTCTGCGCTGCGCTGCGCCGGGCTGGCCGGCCCGCTGCGCGCCAGGCGGAAGCCGAGATCGTCGATGCGGAAGGTCGGATGGCTGCGACGTCGGCTGGCGGCGGTGCAGCCCCAGTGAGCGTCTGCCCAGCCGCCCCCGCGAAAGACGCGGTACTCGCCATAGACCTGCGGATCGTACAGGTCCCAGCACCACTCCCAGACGTTGCCGAGCAGGTCGTGCAGGCCCCAGCGGTTGGGCTGCTTCTGCCCGACGGGGTGGCGCTGGCCGCCCGAGTTTTCGCGGTACCAGGCGATGGCGTCTAGCTCGCCATAGCGCACGCGCTCGTCGCCAGCTTGGCAGGCGTACTGCCACTCGGCCTCGCTGGGCAAGCGATAGCCGTCGCTTTCCGTGGAAAACGTGACCTGCGTGCCCTCGTCAGAGAGGGTGTAACAGGGGGGCAGCCCGCACTGAGCCGACAGCGCGTTGCAGAAGGCGATGGCCTCGTACCACGAGACCTCGACGACGGGCAGAGCGTCGCTGTCCTTCTGGGGTTGGGCGTCGTTGTCGGTCGAGGGCGCAAGGCCCAGGAGCTCGCGATACTGCGCGCAGGTGACGGGGCATCGAGCGATGCGAAAGGGCTGGATCTCGACGCGCCAGATGCGGCCGATGCGATCGTCGCGCAGCACCACCGAGCCGGCGTCGATATCGACCAGCTCGATGGCCCGCTCGCCAGCCTGCGCGGCAGAGGAATTCCGGGGGACACGCACGGTCGCTATCTTGCCATGCGGTCGCTGCGTTTCGGGCGGGGCTTCAGAGCGAACGCGGCGCGACTCATTGGGCTTACGTGGGATGCGCATGCGGCACACGACTTTATCCCCACGGATCGGCGAATTTCTGTCGCGGCCTTTCCGGCGTCTATGGCGTATACCTGCGGGCATGCAGCTTGACCCCGCGATCCAGAATCCACCGGCAGAGGTCGCGCCTGCACCTCCGCCGCAAGCCGCCGAAACGCCTGCCAGTCCCGCGCCGCGCAAACCGCGCGGACAGCTCCTTGTTTCCGTCGGGCTCATGGCGGGAGGTACGACGTGGCAAGGCGATCCGCTAGGTACCGGCAGCCTGCTTCTGGGCTTGCGCCTATTCCGCACGATTGCGCTCTTTGCGCAGGGGCGGCTCGGGTACGCGCGGATCGATGAGCGCCAGCTTACGGCGATTCTTATTGGGCTTATGGGGGGCGGCTATCTGTCTTCCAAAGTATATGGCCGCATCAGCGTATCGTTTATCCATCAGCACGAAGAGTCGATTGCCGCTGTGGCCGAACAGCCAGGCGGCGCGCTGCTTGGCATTGGCACCGGGATTCGCCATCGCGCCGGAGTACAAGGCAATCTGGGCGTGGACTTCGTCGCCTATCGCCAACCCAAGTACGAATTGACCGTCGGTCCCGAAGTCGCGCTGAGCTATCTCACATATTCCACGGGTCCCTCGGTTTATGGCTTTGTCGGGCTGTCCGTGGGCGGCGCCTTCCAGCTTTTTTAGGAGCCTCAGCCGATGCCCCAAATCACACTGCGTTCCGCGCTTGTCGTCGCGCTCGTGAGTCTGTCCGCGTGCGGTCTCTTTTATACCGAGATCGATTCCCATCCGTGCCCACCGCCGGGGACGCCGCTGCGCTATTCGAGCTTTGGCGCTCCGTTTATGAACGGTTACTGCCAGAGCTGTCATGGGTCGCAGGCTGTCGATCGCCAAGGAGCCCCCGGAGAGTTCATCTTTGACACGCTGGAACAGATCCAGCGCCACAGAGCGCGAATCTTCGTCCGCTCTGCGGCAAACAACAGCTCAATGCCCCCTGGACCTGATGACCCGCCCGCCGACCAACGACAAAAGCTCGCCGACTGGCTAGCCTGCGGGGCGCCCAACTAGATCACTCTGTCGATATAGGGGAAACGCGATAGCGGCCGAGGTGGGGCAGTCTGACGCGGCTCTTGGCTGCCCCGCGGGTCAGCGCGGTGTTCCGTGGGGTAGGGCGTGCGCAGGCGCGTCGATCGCGTGCGAGCGAGGGATCAGGCGTCGGCGGTCTTGGCGGCCTTGCGCTTCGCTTCTTGCTGCTTACCCAGGTAGAGGCCGACGGCGATCATGGCGACGGCGGCGGGCAGGCTGGCAAAGGCCATCTGCGAGACGTTGATGCCCAGGGCGGTCAGGCCATTGTGGGCCCAGCCAGATGCGGCATCGCCCCCGCGTGAGACGAGGGTGTCGATGACGTTCTTGGCTTTGTATCGTTCCTCGCGCGTGACGACGGTGAACAGCACCTCGCGGGCGGGCTTTGAGATCGCGAACTCGGTGGCGCGGCGCACGACGCTGGCCGCTGCGACCACCCACAGCGTCGGCCACAGCCCGACGGTCAGCAGGCCCAGGCCGCCGAACACCGGCAAAAGCACCAGGCAGGTCGAGAGCCCCAGCGACAGCACCAGGCGCCCGGTTACGAAGATCTGCAAGAGCAAGGTCAGGCCGTTTACCGAAAGGTCAAGCTGGGCGAAAAGCTGCGTGCGGGCGGTCGAGGACGACAGGGTCTGCGAGACGACGCGCGTCTGCTCCAGATAAAAGAACGTGCCCAGCACTTGCAGAAGCAGGATGTACCCGGCAATGGCGAGCAGGTAGGGGTTCGACAGCGCGAGGCGGACGCCGGAAAAGATGCCGCCTCCGACGGCCTCGCCGTGCTGGCGCTCGCCGTGGCTGTGGGCCTTGGCCCAGTCGCTCAGGCGGCTGATGCAGACGGTGGCGCAGGTGAAAAGGCCGGCCGAGACCAGGAACAGGCTGGCGATGCCGATGTGCTTGACCAGGGCCGCGGTAATGGCGGGGCCGACGATGGCTCCGACGCTGCCGCCGGCTGCGATGACCGGGAACAGGCGCTTGGCCTGCTCGCTTTCGTACAGGTCGGACATGAACGACCAAAAGACGCTGACGATGAAGTAGTTGACCACTGACAGCCAGACGAAGAACACCTTGGCGACGACGGCAGGGCGGTAGCCGGCGTACATCGCGACGAAAAAGACGAGCAGGTTGCTGATGACAAAGAAATAGACGCCAGGGACGAGCTTGCTGCGCGGCCAGCGGGCGGCGGCGAGACCAAAGATCGGCAAGGTGGCGAGCATGCCGACGAAGGTCGCCGAGAACATCCAGGGCAGGTTCTTGATGCCCCCGAGGATGCCCATCTCGTCGCGGACTGGGCGAAGTACGTAGTAGCCGGAGAGCAGGCAGAAGAAATACAGAAACGACCACAGCACCGCGGGCCATTCGCTGACGCGTACGTTGACCAGGCCGCCCAAGACGCGCGCTTCGTCGGAGCCTGCGGATGGGCGGGCCGTGGCCTGGGCGGGTCCGGCTGCGCCTGCCTGATGTTCGCTCATGCTCTCCAGCGTATCGCAGTCTGCGTCGCGGTGGGCCGCTTGCAAGGGCGGCGTTGGCGCGGGGGATGTGGGACGGCGTTGCCTTACCAGCAGACGACGACATCGCTGGCTTGAGCCAGCTCAGACAGGCGCTCGGCGGCCTGCGGATCATCGGACAGTGAGACTAGAAGGCTGCCCAAGGCCACCAGGGTCTGTCGTGGACGCACAAGCAGCGGGGGAAGCTCGGCCGCGGGACGCAAGCCGATGGGCTGGGCCGGGCCGACGCAGGCGATCTGCACGCGCAGGCCCACCGCGGCATAGCCGACGGCAGCGCGCAGGCCTTGGGCTGTGCGAGGATGCTCGGGCGGGCGACGCAGAATGACCAGGACGCGCTTCGGCGCGGCGTGGCCTTGTGGACGGTTCGCGGGGCGGGACGGCATGCGGGCTTGCGAGACGAGCGGCTAGGTAAACGACAGAAAGCGATCGCTGTCGCGCACCAGGCGGGCGTGGTCGTGCTGCGAGCCGAGCAAGATGCCATGGCTCGCGGCGGCCATCAGATCCAGGCCCTGTGCTTCGGCATCGGTGGCGCACAGCGCAACATCGATTCCCTCAGCGAGAAGCGGCGGCAGGCGCGGATCGGTGGCGTACAGCACGCCGTGATCCATCAAGAACAGGGCGGCGTCGTCTCCGGCGGCCACCGCCGACCGAAGCGCCGAGGCAACGCAGGCAAAGTCGTCAGCGAACAGCGTGTGGCTCGGCGGATCGCTCGCGGGCGGCAGGGGCTGAAAGCGCTCCCCTGGGGCTGTGGCCAAGAGCACGGCCAGGCGTCGACGCGGCGCAGACAGCGGGACAAAAGAGGCCGGGGCCATGGCGGGCGGCGGGTCTATAGACGAACAATGCGGACGCCGCGACGGGCAGCCAGATCGCGCACGCTGCGGGTGGCGTTGCGGGTGTCCACGATCAGCGCGGCCTCGCTAGCCACACGGGCATAGTCGACGCTGCTGTGGTCGGTCAGAATGGCCACTGCGGCATAGCGTCCCACGTCGGCCAGCGGCTGGCTGTGATACGTGTGCTCGCCAAGCTGAAGGCTGGGCACATAGGGATCGTGGTACTGAACGCGGGCGCCTTTTTCCGCCAGCATCTCGATGATATCGAGGGCCGGCGACTCGCGGATGTCGTCGATGTTGCGCTTGTAGGCGACGCCCAAGACCAAGATTTCGGCCCCGCGCAGCGGCAGCGAGACATCGTTCAGCGCATCCTGCAGGCGCGACACGACGAACTCGGGCATGCCAGCGTTGACCTGATCGGCGACCTCGATGAAGCGCGCCTCGTACTTGAGGGTTCGCAGCTTCCACGAAAGGTACAGCGGGTCGACGGGGATGCAGTGCCCACCGAGGCCGGGGCCGGGATAAAACGGCATGAAGCCAAACGGCTTGGTGGCCGCGGCTTCGATGACCTCCCACGTGTCGAGCCCGAGCTTTTGGCACATCAGTGCCAGCTCGTTGGCCAGGCCGATGTTGACGGCGCGGAAGGTGTTTTCCAGCAGCTTGACCATCTCGGCAGCGTCGGTCGACGACACCGGCACCAAACGATCGATAAACGTCTGATACAGCGCCTGCACCGCGGCCAAGCACTGCGGCGTGGTGCCGCCGATGACCTTGGGCGTGTTGCGCGTGTGATACGTCGGGTTCGCGGGATCGACGCGCTCGGGCGAAAACGCCAGGAAAAAGTCGCGGCCGGGGACCAGGCCCGACTCGCGCAGGCGAGGCAAGAGCACCTCGCGCGTGAAGCCGGGGAAGGTCGTTGATTCGAGAACGACCAGCAGATCGCGGTGCATGTGCGGCAGCAGATCGGCAGCCGCCGCGATGATGTAGCCGTTGTCGGGGGCCTTGGACTTGTTGAGCGGCGTCGGTACGCAGATGATCACCGCGTCGGCCGTGGCCAAGCAGGCGGGATCGTTGGTGGCGGTGATGCGCCCAGACTGCACATGGGGACCAAGAGCCACGTCGGAAACGTCCTTGATGTACGACACTCCGCGGCAGATGGAGTCGACCTTTTCGGCGTTCTTGTCATAGCCCGTGACATGGAAGCCGGCGGAGGCGATCTCGACAGCGAGCGGGAGACCGACATAGCCCAGCCCGATGACGGTGATGCGGGCCTGCCGGCTCTCTATCTTTGCAAGCAGCGACATGGGATAGGACGGTTAGCTTGCCTTGTGGCAAAAGGGAAGCGCGAAAGTTGACGGGCTAGACCGGTCTCGGAAAATCACGCCATCTACTCGGTTTACGACATTCGTACGGACATTCGGCCCACGGTGGCCGAGATCGACCTGGGAGCCCTGCGCCGCAACGTCGATGTGCTGCGTTCCCACGTTGACGGTGGCGATCCTTCGTCCGATGCATTCTTCGCTGCGGCGGGGGATCCACCGTCGCGGACGGGTATCATGGCCGTGCTCAAAGCCGATGCCTATGGCCATGGGGCGGTGCCGTGTGCGCAGGCGGTGGCGCGCCAGGTCTGGGGCTTCGCCGTCTCGCTGGTGGAAGAGGGCGTTGAGCTTCGACGGGCGGGCTTGATCGATCAACCGATCGTCGTTCTGGGCTGCTTTTATGGTCTGTCGCATCGCGATGTCGTGGCCTATCGCCTGACGCCGGTTGTGGCCGATGCCCGCGACCTTTCGCGCTTTGCTCGGGCGGCGGCGGACCTGGGAGCGCCGCGAGTGCCAGTTCATCTGAAGATCGACACCGGGATGTCGCGCTTGGGCGTTCGCCCCGAGAGTCTGGACGCCTTCGTCGATGTGCTGCGGGCCGAGCCCGGTGTGGCGCTTGGCGGGCTGTGTACGCACTTGGCTGATGCCGACGGTCCGGGGGACGAGACGACCCATGAGCAGCTAGAGCGCTTCTTCGCCTGCCGGCAGCGCCTGTCGGCGATGGGGCTTCAGCCGGGGGTCTTGCACGCAGCCAACACCGCGGGCGCCGTGCGCTTTGGATCGGCGCGACTGGACCTGGTGCGGCCGGGCATTGGCCTGTATGGCGTGGCACCGCCGAATACCGCTCTTTCTGGGCTGTGGCCGGTCTTGTCGCTGAAGACGCGCATCGTCGCGCTACGAGAGGTGCCTGCCCATACCGGCGTCAGCTATGGCAGTCGCACGCGAACCCAGGCCGCTGCTCGCATCGCCACACTGCCGATCGGCTACGCCGATGGGTACAGCCGCCGCATGAGCGGTCAGGCCCAGGTGCTGTGCGGCGGGCGACGCTGCTCGGTGCTGGGCCCGATCACCATGGACATGACGATGATCGACGTCAGCGCGGTGCCCGACGTACAGATCGGCGACGAAGTGGTGCTGATCGGAGGCCAGGCTCGACGGGATTGCGTCGCGGATGCACCGATCACACTCGACGAGATGGCCGGCTGGGCGGGCACAATCGCGTACGAGATCTGCTGTGCGATCTCCAAGCGTGTCCCACGTATTTATACAGGCCTATAGCCGCTGCATTGGGGGACCTACGGGCTGCCGGGCAGTGCTAGGGTGCGGCCATGGTGCATGCCATGACGCCTTCGTTTGGGGCTCGCTTCGAGATGCTGCGGCAGGCAGTCGATGCGGTATCGGTGATGTACGCCGTAACGATCTATCTGCCGACCCAGACGCTGCGCTGCGCGCTACAGGTCGATCGCAGCGACGGTCGATGTCAGATTCGTTCTGCGCCGGGGGCTGACGCGTATGCCGCGGAACGCGATCTGCCGGCCTGGGTTCACAAGCACCTTCTGGCCTTGGCTCGGCAGCTATTCCGCGAAGCGCAGCGCGATGGCGAGTGGCTGCGTCGGCTGATGCGCTGGCACGAGGACCCACACGCGACCGAGAGCCGCGGGCAGCGCTTGACGGGGCAGAGCGAAGCACGGGCGCGGTCTGGGGCACTCCACGACGGTGATGCTACGGCGACGGCGGGCGCAGATGAACCAGCGTGAAGTCGTTCTGGCGATAGTCGTGCAGCAGGCGGCAGCGCCAGTCGACGTGGCGCAGAAACACACCGAGTAGCCAGCCAGGATCGACATAGCGGCTGCGCCCATCGGGTTTGTCGCTGCAGGTGCTAAGGAAGTTGATCGCGAAGCCGTGGCGTGCCAGGCCATGAAAGCGCCGCAGGATGGCGACGGCATAGGCTTCGTAGTCGGGAACATCGACGGCCATGATGCCCGAGGCGATCACGAAGTCAGGCTGAAACGGCGGCTCACTGGCCAAGAGGTCGAGGACGGCGAAGTCCGCCTGCGGGTGGCTGCGCCGTGCGGCGGCGATGATTGAATCGCTGAGATCGACGCCGAGATAGCGACGGGGCAGGGCACTTCGCTCGCGCGCGATGTGTAGGAAATCGCCGAAGCCGCAGCCGACTTCGAGGACGTCGCTGCCGGAAAGAGGCAGCTCGCGGAAGAAGATCTCGTACCGACTGCGCTGCGAGGCTGGGCTGCCCCAGAATGCACCCCAGCCTTCACCGCGCTCACGCACGAGCTGATCGTGAAACTCGACGATCTGTTCGCGCCAGGTTTCAGCTGGCAGAGGGTCGACGGCGCTCTTAGTGAGGCGTGCCACCTAGGCCCTTGATCTGCTGCCGCACACCCTCGACAGAATTGCCCCGCTTGTCGCCGACGAGGTCGATGTACTTGTTGAACGCATCGATCGCTTCCTGGCGCTGCTTGTCCTGCGCGAGGAGCACGCCCAAGTCGTACCAGGCGTCGGCATTCTTGTCGTTTAGGCGCACAGCGTCGCGATAGGCCGCGATCGCCTCCTGCGTCTTTTGCTGCACGCGATAGATCACTGCGAGATCGAAGTGCAGATCGCTGTCACCGGGCTTGAGCCGAATGGCCTGCTTGGTCACCTCGGCGGCGCGATCAAGCTGCTTGGTCTGCCGCAGGGCGACGGCCAAGTTGCGCATGACGTCAGCGTTGTTGGGGTCAAGCTGCGCGGCCTTGTCGAGCTGAGCAACGGCCTTGTCATATTGCTTGGCCTGACGGTACAGCGCCCCCAGAGACATACGCCACTGCACTTCGTTTGGCGCAAGCTCTGTCGCTCGTTCTAGCACGCGGATGGCGTCGGTGGGCTTGCCCAGCATCGAGTAGCAGAAGCCCAGGTTGCCGTGTGCAAACGGATCGTTGGGCTGAGTCTTGATGACGGCCTCGTACTGCACGACCGCCTTGTCACACTTCTTTTGCCGCCGGAACACGTTGCCCAGTGTGAGCTGGGCAGCGGCGTAGTTGGGACGCAGTCGCAGGGCCTCTTCGAGTGCGGCCTGCGCGTCGTCGTGTTTGCCTTGCTGCATTAGCTCTAGACCCTTGCGGTACTGGGCATCCGCTTCATCTGCGAACGCCACGGTCGGCAAAGCCAGAGCGACACCTAACAGTGCGGAACATAGGTACTTACGGACCATGAATCGAGGGTAACACGTTTGCATAGACGCTTGCCTCACAAAGAACTCGATGAATCTGTCTGCTTAGACTGGCAGAGCGTCCGTTTATTGTCGGTGATGATGCAAGGGCCCAAGCGCGAGGACAGCGGGGGCGCGCCTGGTGGGGACGGCTAGGTGAGATCGTTGGGTTTGCCGCGTCGCTCAGCGCGAGAGGGCAGCCCGCTTTCGGGGATGTCGCGCGAAAAGCCAGAGCGGACCACCGACTGCCAGAGGGCGGGTCGATAGACATCGCCAGCCAGCATGCTGGTGATCACAGCGCAGGTGGCGGGATGGGCAGCCGAGTGGACGAGCAGCTTGCGCAGGCTCTCACCATAGAACTCATGGACGAGCTTCTTGAAGAGATCGGCACCCTGCAGCGCTTGCTGCTGATACTCCGCGAAACGGTTCGCCGAGAAGTCCGATGCGGCAAGGGCTGCGTCGATGGCTTGCGCTGCATAGCGTCCACCGTAGGCCGCCATCAATACGCCGGTTGAGAACAGTGGATCGATGAAGCCTGCCGCGTCTCCGACTAGAAGGAAGCGATCGCCGTAGAACTGGCGGCAGCGATACGACCAGTTGCCGGTGGTACCGACTGGACGAATGCGGACGGCTCCGCGCAAAAGGTCCTGCATCGACGGCGTGACAGCCAGCGCTGCGTTGAACATCTCTTCGGGTGATGCACCGCGATGCGCCAAGGAGAAATGCTTCTGAAGCACGCAGCCAACCGATGTGATGTCCCCCTTAAATGGGATGAACCACCACCAACCACCGTCGAAGAGGACGATGGTGATATTTCCTTCGTCGCTGCCGGTCTGACGGTTGCAGTTGCGGAAGTGCGTGAAGCAAGCAGCGTTGGTCGTGACGAGCTCGTCTGCGACTTTTAGGCCCAAGCGGTTGCCAAGCAGGGTGTCTCGGCCGGTGGCGTCGACAAAGACCTGACTGCGCACTTCGTATGGCGCCCCCTCGCTTGGCTGTACCTCGGTGCGTACGCCATCGGCTTGGATATCGATATCGCGCACCTCGCTCAGGTAACGCACGTCAGCCCCAAGCTCCCGCGAGCGCTCAAGGAGCATGTGATCGAACTCATCGCGCTGAACTTCGTACGCGTAGGGGTAGTCGGGACGGATGGCGTTGGCGAAGTAGTACGTGAACTGCGCGCCCGACTCGTTGTGGATGAAGCGAGCCGCGGGCTTGACGATGAAGCGACGATGCATCTCTTCTTTTAAGCCCAGCTCGTCCCAGATATCGCCCGCGCAGGGGAGAAGCGATTCCCCAATATGGAAGCGCGGGAACTGCTCGCGTTCGAGCACCAGCACGCTTCTGCCGTGGCGGCGCAGAAAGCTCGCGGTAGTCGAGCCCGCCGGTCCACCGCCGGCAATCACAACGTCTACGTCACATGAAGATCCGATAGCCATGAGACGGATCTAATGGCAGGCGCGGCTTCTTGTCTGCTGAAAAATTTGCGGGGAGGCTGACTGGAGAACAGCTTGCGAGGCGAGAGGCGGCGAGGGCGCTAGTTCTTTTTCTTGTCGAACTTCTCTGCGACCTCTTTGTATTTGTCGTCCTCGTAGGTGCGCAGGACGATGACCGTGATGTTGTCGACGCCGCCGTTCTTGTTGGCTTGGTCGACTAGATCGGTCACGCACTTCTCAAGGTCTTCATCGGCAATTTTGATGATCTCGCCGATCCGCTGATCGTCAATCATGCCGGTGAGTCCGTCGCAGCACAGCATGAACGTATCGCCGATCTCGATTCCCTCGGGGCGGATGTCAACCTGGACGGTCTCCCGCATGCCGAGGGCTCTTGTGATGACGTTCTTGTGCGGGAAGTTGCGCTGCTCTTCCTCGGTCATGTCCGGCTTCGCCTCTTTGTAGTCCTCAAGGAGGCTGTGATCGCGCGTCATCTGCTTGATGACCCCGTTGCGCAGACGGTAGCCACGCGAGTCACCCACCCAACCAAAGTACGCCCGATCGCCGTTGAGCATGCAGGTCACCATCGTGGTGCCCATACCCTTGCAGCGGGGGTCCTTGGTGGCAGATTCGTGGACTTTCCAGTTGGCGAGCTTGATGCCGCACACCAAGCGGTTTTCCACATACGAGAGCTGCCGGTCCATTTTATAGGGCCAGGTGGCGTCCTCGTCTTTGGTCCGCTTGTAGAACTCCTGCAAGGTCTCAGCGGCCATCTTCGAGGCCACCTCGCCCATTGCATGGCCACCCATGCCGTCCGCCACGATGAAGAGTTTCTCCTCATCGAGCGTGAGGTAGAAGTCCTCATTGTGGGTGCGTTTCATTCCAGGATCGGTCTTGGCAGCGTAGCGGATCTTCATGGTAAAAACGCCCGGCCCTATATCACCGCGCAGAATAGGACTTTATCAACCGGCGAGATAAAGTCAACGGGACTGCTGACCCCACTCCGTCGAACCTTGGCCGGTGAGTCGGTGACGAACCAGTAAGCAGGCGTGCAGGACATCGTGCCTGTCGGTCTAGCCTACAGCGAGCCAGCCCCAAACAGGGCGCCATGTGCTTTGCGGTAGAATCGCGCGCATGTCAAAAGTCTCGTCTGAACGTGCTCCTCACGTGCCAGTCTCTGCGTCTGATCGTACGTGGTCGTCAGCAGGTCGCGCAGCGATCGTCTGTATCGGAGATGAGCTCAACCGCGGCGAAGTCGTCGATCGCAATGCCGCGTGGCTGGGCGAGCAGCTCAGCGATTTGGGATATCAAGTCATGTGGCGCTTCGGTGTGAATGACATCGAGTCCGACATGATCGAGGCGCTCCGACGAGCTTGTTCCTGTGCCTCGGTGGTCCTCGTAAGCGGCGGGTTGGGGCCCACTTCGGACGATCTGACGGTCGATGTCGCTGCGGGATTGATCGGATCGAGCGCGGTGGTCGACCAAGCTCATGAAGATCGCCTACGGGCTCGCTTTGCCGAGAGAAAGCGGGATGTGCCGGCGCTGGCGCTGCGCCAGGTGCGCGTCCCTGCAGGAGCGACGGTGTTGGCCAATCCGGTCGGTTTGGCACCGGGCTTTGCAATTCACCACGAGGACTGCGAGCTGTTCTTCATGCCCGGCGTCCCAGCTGAGCTGAAAGCGATCTTTGCGACTGCGATCGCCCCGCGACTGCGTCAGCGCCTGCCGGCTGCGTATAGCCAGCAGAAGACAACACTGCGTGTCTTTGGACTCACGGAAGGACAGACGGATCAGAAGCTGCGTGACCTGCTGCCCGAACTGGTGGCCGCGGGCCGCGATGGCTTGGCACCGACAAGAACGACCCTGCACTATCGGTTGGCGTTTCCTGAGATCCTGGTGACCCTCGTTACGACGGGAGACACGACCGACGCGCAGACGCACCACATGGGCTTGCTGCGCAAAGTGCGCGATCGCTTGGGCGATGCGGCGTATGGCGAGCTTGCCGATGAGTTGCCGCTTGTCATCGGACGTGCGCTGCGCCAAGCGGGAGCGAAGCTGGCTACCGCGGAGTCGTGTACAGGCGGATTGCTCGGGGCGCTGATCACGGGAGTCGCCGGCTGTTCCGACTACTACCAAGGAGGCGTCATCTCGTACGCAAACGAAGCCAAAGTGCAGCAGCTTGGAGTGCGGGAGGAGACTCTGCTGCAGCACGGCGCGGTAAGCCGCGAGTGCGTCGAAGAGATGGCGCGTGGGGCTCGCGAGCGCTTCAACACAACCTACGGTGTAGCGATCTCGGGCGTTGCGGGTCCGGGGGGCGGAACGCCTGAAAAGCCCGTCGGGACGGTGCATATCGCGGTCTGCGGTCCGATGGGGATCGAAGCGCGAGCGATCTATTGGCCCGGTGATCGCGAGGACATTCGGCGCTTGTCTGCGATCACCGCGCTACACCTTCTGCTGCGAGCGATCCGCGCGACCGATCCATCCAAGAAAACGGAGGCGTTATGAGCACCGAGACGTCGCTAGAACAGGCAAGACCTGGTGGCGCTCGGCGCTGGAAACAGCTGATGGTCGTCTCCCTGATCGGACTCTGCGCGCTGTTCGCAGGCTTGGTCATCAAGATGGCCATGACACGCTCACGGCAGCCACCAAAGAACCCAGGATCCATCGCTGCACCTATCAGTTCGGCCGAACAGCAGGCCATGGCAGAACACTTGGCGGCGGCGGTTCGCATTCCCACGATTTCGCTTTCACCTCTTCAGAAGGACGCCTCTGCCGTGGCACGCAGCGCACAAGCCTTTACGGCGCTGCACGCGTACCTGCAGTCGACCTTTCCGCTGCTTCATGCTGCGCTCGAACGGGAAGCCATTGCCTCGGACGCTGCAGTTCCGGGACAGGCGCTGCTTTATACCTGGCGCGGCAGCGATGGCACGCTGCCTCCGTACCTGCTTGCGGCGCACCAAGATGTCGTGCCGGTTGAGCCTGGGACCGAGTCGCGCTGGCAGCAGCCACCGTTTTCGGGGGCTCTCGTCGATGGCCACATCTGGGGACGCGGAGCGCTCGACGACAAGTTCAGCTTGATCGGAATAATGGAGGCGATCGAGCGACTGATCAAAAGCGGCTACAAGCCGAAGCGAACACTGTATATCGGCAGTGGGCACGACGAGGAAGTGGGTGGAAGCGGGGCGCAAGCGATTACAGCGCGCTTGGCGCAGCGCGGCGTTCGCGTGGAGTTCGCTCTGGACGAAGGCATGGCCTTGGTCGAGGGCATGCTGCCCGGCCTCAGCCAGCCGGTGGCGCTGATCGGGCTTGCTGAAAAAGGCTCCGTGACGATCGAAGTGGCCGTGCGATCGCAGGGGGGACACTCCTCGATGCCGCCGACGCAGACGGCAGCCGGTATCTTGGCTGCAGCGCTCACGCGACTTGAGACGCATCAGCTTCCGGTTCGTCTGTCTGGTGCGCCTCGCTTGATGTTCGAACACCTAGCGCCCGAGATGCCGCCCGCGCTGCGGTTGCTGATGACCAACCTATGGCTGTTCGAGCCCGTCTTGCACTGGCAGCTAGCGCAGCGACCCTCGACCAATGCTCTGGTGCGCACGACGACGGCGATCACGATGCTGGAAGGCAGCCCAAAAGAAAACGTGCTGCCGCAGCGAGCGCGGGCCTATGTCAACTTTCGCATCTTGCCCGGAGACAGCGTCCAGGCAGTGCTGGAGCACGTGCGCAAGACGGTCGCTGACCCTCGTGTTGAAGTGCAGATCGCAGGCGGGCGCGGCAACGAGCCCTCGACTACATCGTCTGCCGATTCGCCGGCCTTTGCGCGCATCGCGCAGAGCATCCGAGATCACTTCCCCGACGCTGTCGTGGCGCCTTCGCTGATGATCGGAGCCAGCGATGTTCGCCACTATGCCGCCGTAGCCGACAACGCCTATCGCTTCATGCCCATTCTGTTCCGCCCGGATGACCTCGCGCGATTCCATGGGACCGACGAGCGGATCGCGATCGCGGACTTTGCGCGAGTGGTTGCGTTTTACGAGCACTTCATTCGCCAGAACGACGAAGCGCGCTGAAGACGAAGCGCGCTGAAGACGAAGCCCGTTGACGAATCACACCTCACCTCGCCAAGGACGGCCGTGCATGTCATCCCCGAACTTCTCTGCCTGGTTTCGCTGCTTTGCCGGCTGCGGTGCAACGTATCCGCTGACCGAGATCTTGGTGCGCTGCCGGGGCTGCGGCGGCTTGCTAGATGTCGTACATGACGAAGCGGCGTGGCAAGAGCGATCGGCCGATGCATGGCGGGCCCTCCTTTCGGCGCGGGCGAGTAGTGCCGCGTTTCTAGATCAGAGCGGCGTCTGGGCTCAGCGAGAGTGGGTGTTGCCGGCCCTAACCGACGCGGACATCGTCTCGCTGGGCGAGGGGAGGGTTCCGCTGGTACCGATGCCGACGCTGGGGCGTGAGCTTGGTTGTGAGCATCTGTGGATCAAGCAGTGCGGACACAACCCCACGGGATCGTTCAAAGACGTGGGTATGACGGCGCTGGTCTCGATGGTGCAAGCGCTGCGGCGGAATCATCGGATTGCGGCGATTGCTTGTGCATCCACGGGTGACACGTCGGCGGCGCTGTCGGCGTATGCCGCGCGGGCTGGCATCCCGGCCATCGTTTTCTTGCCAGCTGACAAGGTCAGCGACGAACAGTTGGCTCAGCCGCTTTCAAGCTTCGCGACGACGTGCGCGCTGGATACCGACTTTGATGGCTGCATGCGCTTGGTCGCCGAGTTTTGCGGGCGCCACGGCGTCTACTTGGCGAACTCGATGAACCCGCTGCGGATCGAGGGACAAAAGACACTATCGGTGGAGATCTGCCAGCAGCTGGGCTGGCAAGTGCCCGACTGGATCATCGTTCCCAGCGGCAACTTGGGACACGTCACCGCGATCGGCAAAGGCTTCAAGCTGCTTCGAACTGTGGGGCTCATCGATCGGCTGCCCCGTCTGTGCGCCGCGCAAGCACAAGCGTCGGCCCCTCTTTATGCGGCGTTCAAGAACGAGTGGCGCTTTCATCCAACGCTGGCCGGTCCGACGCAGGCCAGCGCCATTCGCATCGGTCACCCGGTCAATGTCGACAAAGCGATCGCCACATTGAAAGACTTCGCGGGCGTGGTCGAGCAAGCCAGCGAAGATGAGATCACGCAGGCTTGGCTGCAGGGCGATCGACACGGCCTGTATGCCGATCCGCATACCGGCGTGGCGCTGGCCGCGCTGCGACACCTGCGCGAGCAGGACACCGTGCGATCGCACGAGCGCGTTGTGGTCATTAGCACGGCGCACGGCTTGAAGTTCAGTGGTCAGAAGCTGCGACACCATCGACCCGAACGGCTCGAATCGCCGCTGCGAACGCAAGAAAACGTTGACCCAGAGCGCTTAGAGCAACGCGGCGTTCTACCGCATAACTCGCCGCAGATCGTCGCGCCGCGGATCGACGCGCTCGAAGACGTCTTGCTGCCGCGACTTCAGCGCGCCTCATCGTGATCCGACGGCGGATGCGAAGCCAAAGGAGAGCGCCCAGGGGCTGGCCGGGGGCGTGATCTTCATTGATGACTTTGGCGGTCTCCTCGTTGTATAGGCATTGCGCCGGCTCGTGTAGTTCAGCTGGTCTGCAGCAACCACGCCTGGAGCATTGCGATGTCATCGTCACGAACCTTCCGAGCTTTTTCTGGTGCCGTTTCCGGTGCCGGTGTCAGCCTAGGCGCCTGCGCTGGGCTGAGCGCCGCGCTGCTTCTTTCGGGCTGCGCTGACTACTTGACGGGTCAGCTTGAAGAGCCCAAGGGTCCGATCCAAGTCCTAAGGTTGACGCTGTCTGATCCGGGCTCGCGCGATGCGACCGTCTTCACGGATACCAGCTTGCCTGACTGCAAGATGGCGCCGGACTGCACGAAGGCCGAGAACCGCGAGCTGCGCATCTGCCGCATCTGTTACAACGACGTCTTCAAAGATCGCTACGCGCCGCACAAGAGTCCGCCGACGCCCGATTCCGGGCGGGACATTCGCATCGTCTTCAACAAGGCGCCGCTTATGCTCGACGGGAAAGAGCTGGGTACCTCGTGGGATGCGAGCAAAGATGCCAACACCACGGATGCGGCCAGCGTGGCCTTGCGCGACTCGGTGAAGCTGATCTGTACGGAGTGTGGCGGCCAGCCTCCGATGTCGCGCAACTTGTTCATCAGCGGATCGGATGTGTCGTTTGATCCGGTATCGATCCCCTACGGCCCATCGATCCAACTGTCGCTGTTCACCAAGAACGACAAGTCAAAGGACAACACGGATCCGCGGGCGGCCTTGGAACCGGACAGCAGCTACACGATCCAGCTCGCAAGTGGAATCGCGGGCCGCGATGGCGAAAAGTGGTCGGGCGCAGGGGAACAGGGTGCGCTGCTGAAGTTCAAGACCGAGCCATTCCAGATCCTGCGGGTGTTTGGCAGCAAGAACAGCCCCGACAAGGATGAGTGGGTTTACAAGAGCCAGCCGGCGCTGACGACGTTTGACGTGGCCGATCAGCAGCGCAACGGAGCGGTGACGCTGCTGCTCAATGCGCCGGTCTTTCACGCCGGCCTGAGCGCCGTGATGGTGGAAGCACGCAGAGACGGTGGGGCGCTCATCCAAGTCGGGCTGGGCAGCAACGCCTTTGGTCGCTCGGAATGCAAGCCCCAGAGCCAGCGAGAGCTGTACGTCTTCCCGATGACTGGCGACTGGCCCAGCGATGCCAACGAGCTGAAGATTCGCATCCCGGCGGGCAGCATCAAGGACGTCGCGCAGGGGGGCATGTTCACGCAGGGGCGGCACAGCATAAGCGGCGAGCTAATCCTGAATGTGAAGTTTGCAGCGACGGCAGCAGAGCCGCATGTCAAGAACGCCGACGCACGCGCAGCGAGCAAGTGCCCCTAGTCGGGGCGTGACGCAACACGACACGACCCATCCCGTGGAAACCGGCAATGAGATCACGAAAGCAGAATCGTTCTAAGCGTCCTTTGCGCTCGACGGAGCGGCCGTTGGCCCGCCCGCTTTTGCGTCAGCTTTCCCTGCCTGCGCTGCTGACCGGCGGCATGGCTCTGTCGACGCTGTATGCGCCATCGGCGATGGCGCAGGTCCAGTTCGGCGGCATTCAGGGACAGGTGACCAACAAAGAAAGCGGGCGTCCGTTGCCGGGCGTCACCGTGGTGATCAGCGGTCCCGCGCTGCAAGGCGATCAGACGGAAGTAACCGACAGCAGCGGTCGGTATCTGATCACGCAGCTACCGCCGGGCGATAACTACATCGTCCGCTTCTACTTCAACGACGTCATCGTCGAGCGACCGGGCGTTCGCGTCAGCCTGAACAAGACGCTGACGGTCGGTGTCGCGATGTCGACGACCAAGGGACGGGCGGAAAAGATCGTCCTGCGCGAGCGGGCGCCGAACGTCGATACCGTCACGGCCAATACAGGCGTCGAAGTGACGCAAGAGATCCTGCAAAACACCGCCGTGCGTGGCCGGACGTATGAGTCGGTCATGTCGCTGGCTCCTGGCTCGGCCGACGTGGCGCCGCGTCAGCAGGCAGGCGGAGACGTCGGTGTCTCGTTTTCGGGCGCGGTGGGCAACGAGAACGCGGTCATCATCGACGGTCTCAACACCACGGATCTCAACACGGGCGTGGTGGCTACGCAGTTACACCAGTACTTCATCAAAGACATCCAGGTCATTACGGGTGGCTATCAGGCGGAATATGGCCGAGCCACAGGCGGCGTGATCTCGATCGCCACCAAGACCGGCAGCAACGAATTCCACGGAGGCGTGTTCGGCGCGTGGGCTCCCTACCAAGCAACACCGAACACGGTGGCGCGCTTGGGCGAAGCGCTGGGCACGCGCACGCGTCAGCTGCACCAATACGACTTCGGCTTCGAGCTAGGTGGTCCGATTCTGAAAGACCGCATCTGGTTCTATGCCGGCTTTGCTCCGACGTTCACCATCACCGGCATCGATCGCGTACTGCGCAGCCGCGTCAAGGGCGCGATGCAGGCCGACGGCACGTTCCTGCCCGAGCGCGATACCGATTACCGCGCGCCGAGCTACCTCGCGGATCCGGCGCTGAGCGCGGGTCTTGAGCAGAACGCGCTGCGCACGACGGAGGTCGGCAGCCAAGAGCTTCGCGAGTACCAGCGCATCTACAACTGGATCGGCAAGCTGCAGTTCAACATCAACCCCGACCACAACATCACGGTGGGCTACATCGGGGCGCCGCAGATTGATCGCTTCTACAACGGCAACGTGCGCAACGATCCGAACGGCCTGCTCGTCGACCGCTCGCAGCAAGTTCACGACGGCATGGTCCACTACATCGGCAAGCTGTTCGATCGCAAGCTGCAGCTTGACGTCTTGTACGGCTATCACTACCAGGGGCGCGCCGATGTTCCGAACGCGCTGGGTCGGCAGCAGATTCGCTATCGTGCCTCGGGCGCCAATCCCTATTCGTTGGCGGACTTCGAGGACGTGCCAGGTTGTCGTCGCGATGGCAACGATCCCAACGACCCCAAAGCGTTCAACCCCTGCCCGATCACCGACTACTTCGCGTATGGCTATGGGCAGTTCGTGCTCAACCGCGTGCTGCAGCGTCATGCTCTGCAAGCGTCCGGCACGCTGTTTGTGAACCTGCTGGGCAACCACCAGTTCAAGCTTGGCTTCGACTTCGAAGACAACCTATCGGACAACACGCGTAAGTACACCGGCACCGACTTCGATCCGAACAGCTTGTACGCCGGTCGCGTGACGTACACGACGAACGCCGATGGCTCGGGTCTGCGCACCAACCGTGGCTTTGCGCTGCCGGATGAAGTCAACCAGTTTGGCGACAAAGGCACGCCGTGCCCGATCGCCAAGGGCTTCTATTGCTACGACTACTTCCGCGCCGTCACCGAGACGCGGAACTATGCCGTGTACCTGCGCGATAGCTGGAACGTGTCGTTCCTGCCGGGCTTTGTGATCAACGCCGGAGTTCGCTGGGAGATCCAAGATGTCTACGGCGCCGACGGCAGCAAGCAGATCTCGCTGCTCGATAACATCGCGCCGCGCGTCGGCTTCGCTTGGGATCCGACGCGCAAGGGTCGCGCGAAGATCTATGGCAACTTCGGCCGCTTCTTCCAGTCGATCCCAATGGACATCAACGACCGCGCGTTCAGCGGCGAAGGTCTGCTGGTCGGTCGCGGCTTTGTGACGGATTGCCCCAAGCGAGCCAACTCGCAGACGGGTCGCTCGTTGGTGGTGCCTGGCTCAACGTCTGACTTGCCGTGCAACCTATCCCAGCCGCGCGTGGCAGGCAGTGGCGTGTTCGCGCCGGTTCAGCCGGGCCTCAAGGGCCAGTATCTCGACGAGTTCGTGGCCGGTGGTCAGTACGACGTGGGCTGGGACATCGTCGTCGGCGCGTTCTATACGTACCGCACGCTGGGCCAGGCCGTCGAAGACTTGTCTGTGAACGGCGGCGAGACGTACTTCATCGCCAACCCCGGTGCGGTCGCCGACCCATCGCAGGTCAAGCAGCTTGAGGACGATCTAGCCGCGGCCAAGAAAGCCGCCGAAGCCAATCCGACGAACAAGGATCTGGCGGAAAAAGCAGCGCAGGCCGAGCGTCGCCTGGAAGTGACCAAGGCGGTTGCTCTGTTCCCGCCGCCCAAGCGCGAGTACCACGCGATCACGTTCACCATCAACAAGCGGCTGTCGAACCGCTTTTCGATCCTCGCCAACTACACCTACTCGCGCCTGACGGGTAACTTCCCCGGCCCGTTCAACCCGTACAACAATCAGCTCGATCCCAACATCACGACGCAGTACGACATCATCGATCTGCTCGTGAACCGCGACGGTCCGCTGAACAACGATCGCCCGCACAACCTGAAGGCGACGGGCTTCTATGTGCAGCCGCTGTTCGGTGGCAAGGGCTCGCTGACCGCCAGCTTGACGTTTACAGCGCTGTCGGGTCGCCCGATTCAAGTGCTGGGTCAGCACTCGGTCTATGGTGCGCGCGAGACGTTCATCCTGCCGTCGGGATCGGGCGGTCGCACGCCGATGATCACGCAGATGGACGCGCACATTGGCTATGACCATCAGCTGACGGATCAAGTGAAGGCGACGCTGTACTTCGACGTGATCAACCTGTTCAACCAGCAGGAAGTGATCAACGTCGACGATGAGTACACGTTCTCGTTCGTTGACCCCATCCGCTATGGCAAGCCGGAAGATCTCAAGCGGCTGCGCTCGCCAGATGGCTCGGTGCCGGTGCTCAACAGCAACTACGGTCAGCCGACGGCATACCAAGCTCCGCTGTATCTCCGCGTGGGCGCACGCTTGGCGTTCTAGCTCTCCTCTGCGCTGCGTCTCCACCGAGCGCGGCATCAGACCTGCCACTTCCTCTCTACTTCACCTGCGATACAGTCAATTGAACGCCTCGCCCTGGCGCGAGGCACCCGCTTAAGGAGACGTTATGGCCGACAGCACCCGAGAAGTTCCGCCCTACAAGGTCAAAGACATGTCGCTTGCCGACTGGGGCCGCAAAGAGATCATCATCGCCGAGAGCGAGATGCCGGGCCTGATGGCGCTTCGTCAGCAGTACGGCAAGAGCAAGCCGCTGACCGGAGCGCGCGTTGCCGGCTGCTTGCACATGACCGTGCAGACCGCCGTTCTGATCGAGACGCTGGTCGAGCTAGGCGCCGAGGTCACGTGGACGTCCTGCAACATTTACTCGACGCAGGATCACGCGGCCGCCGCCATCGCCAAGGCCGGCATCCCCGTCTATGCCTGGAAGGGTGAGACGGAAGAGGAGTACTACGAGTGCATCGACATGCAGCTTCGCGCCTTTTCGCCCAACAAGTGGGGCGGGCGTGGACCGAACATGATCCTCGATGACGGCGGCGACCTGACCATCGTCGTGCATGAGAAGTACCCCGAGCTATTTTCCGGCCCGGATCCCGTCCGCGGCATCAGCGAAGAGACCACAACCGGCGTTCACCGTCTGTACGAGATGCACAAGGCCGGCAAGCTCAAGGTCCCGGCGATCAACGTCAACGACAGCGTCACCAAGTCCAAGTTCGACAACCTGTATGGCTGCCGCGAG
Organism: Myxococcales bacterium; assembly: GCA_016794505.1. Taxonomy (GTDB): domain Bacteria; phylum Myxococcota_A; class Polyangia; order Palsa-1104; family JAEUJZ01; genus JAEUJZ01. The sequence continues at coordinate 78,675 of JAEUJZ010000074.1, read as the reverse complement.
TCGCTGGCCGATGGCATCAAGCGCGCGACCGGCGTCATGTTCGCGGGCAAGGTCGCCGTTGTGGCGGGCTACGGCGATGTCGGCAAGGGCTGCGCACAGTCGCTGCGCGGCTTCGGTGCGCGCGTGCTGGTCACCGAGATCGATCCGATCATCGCGCTGCAGGCGGCCATGGAAGGCTTTGAAGTCACGACCATGGAAGAGGCCGCGGCGCAGGGCGACATCTTCGTCACCGCGACCGGCTGCTTGGACGTCGTGCGTGGCGAGCACATGGCACAGATGAAGGACAACGCCATCCTGTGCAACATCGGTCACTTCGACTGCGAGATCGACATGCGCTGGCTAGAGCAGAACAGCGTCGAGACGCCGATCAAGCCGCAGGTCGATCAGTTCCAGCTCAAGAATGGCCATCGCCTGATCGTCTTGGCGCGCGGTCGCTTGGTAAACCTCGGCTGCGCCAACGGTCACCCCTCGTTCGTTATGTCGACGAGCTTCACAAACCAAGTGCTAGCCCAACTTGCGCTGTGGCAAGAGACGGGCAAGTACCCGCTGGGCGTTCACGTCCTGCCCAAGAAGCTCGACGAGATGGTCGCGGCGCTGCACCTGTCCAAGCTCGGCGTCAAGCTGACCAAGCTGACCGAAAAGCAGGCGGCGTATCTCGGCGTCTCGGTCGAAGGTCCGTTCAAGCCGGAACATTACCGCTACTAGCTTCCGCTGCTCCTGCCATCCGCTGACGCGCGCTTCGTCTCTCTCCCTCTCTCGCTCGGTCTTTGCTTTTCCTCTCTCGTGCATGGCTCGCTGGCTCGTCTTGGCCCCCGTGTGATCGGTGCGCTTCGCCGCCCAGGCGGCCCGCTTGATATACTGCGGGCATGCCTGCCTATTCTTCTGTCCTCGACCGGGCTCTTGTTGTCGCTGCGCAGGCCCACAGACAGCAGCTACGCAAGGGCACCGCGATTCCGTACATCGTGCATCCCGCACACGTTGCCATGGTGCTGCTCAAGTACCAGTTCCCCGAAGAGGTCGTGGTGGCAGCGGTCCTACACGATGTGGTCGAAGACACCGACATCCCGCTGTCGCAGATCAGCGAGGAATTCGGGCAGGCGGTGGCGCGGCTGGTGGATGCCGTCTCTGAAAAGAAGACCGAGGGGGGCAAGCTGCGCTCATGGCGAGAGCGCAAGCAAGAAAAGCTGGCCCAGCTTGCCGCCGGGGACAGCCTGATCGCAGCGGTCAAGGCCGCTGACGCGCTGCACAACTGCCACGCCATGCTGCGCGATCTGCAGGCACAGGGCGAAGCGCTGTGGAGCAAGTTCCGCGGTTCATCGGCCGACCAGCTCTGGTACTACACCTCGCTGGCGGCGATCTCGCGCCGGCTGCTGGGGGGCCACCCGCTGTGCGACGAGCTAGATAGCGCGGTCGCCGAGCTTGCAGCGTGGCACCAAAAGACCGCGACCTAGTTCGCGGATCGAGCGCGCTCTTTTTTGTCGGGCTGGGCCGCCGCCGATGTAGAACTAGCGGCCATGGCTGAGATCGCACCGTTCCGCGGCATTCTCTATCGCCCACAAGCTGACCAGCACCCCGATGTCTCTGCGCTGCTGGCTCCTCCCTACGACGTGATCAGTGAAGCGCAGCGCCAGGGCTTGGCCGCGCGCAGTCCGTACAACGCCGTCCACCTGATCCTGCCCAAAGACGATCGCGGCGGCGATAGCGACGGCAAGTACGAGGTCGCGGGCGCAGCGCTGCGCCGCATGCTGCACGAGGGCGCGCTGCAGCGAGACGCGCAGCCCGCGCTGTATCGCTATCACCAGATCTTCCTGCCGCCGGGCTCGACGGGACCCAGCAGCACATCGAGCATCGCGGCGACCAGTCCCATCGTGCGCCGCGGCTTCATCTGTCGCATTCGCCTGCACCGCTTTTCAGAAGGCGTGGTGTTGCCGCACGAGCGCACGCTGGCCGGGCCGAAGCTTGACCGCTTGAAGCTCAAGCGCGCAACCCGCACGCACTTATCGCAAGTGTTTGGCTTGTATGACGACACAGCTCGCGACACCGATGCCATGTTCTCGTCGATTGAAAGCCGCCCGCCCGATCTGTTCGGCACCACAGATGACAATGTTTTGCATCGGCTGTGGCGCTTGACCGATCGCACGGCGATGGCGCAGGTCTGTCGTCTGCTGCGCGACAAGCGCATCTACATCGCGGATGGCCACCATCGGTACGAGACCATGCTCGCGCTGCGCGAAGAGTGGCGGCGTGAGCCTGGCTATCGCGGCAACGACTCAGCAGCGGAATACGGATCGATCTTTTTGTGCAACGCGCGCGATCCCGGCTTGGTCGTCTTTCCGACGCATCGAGTGCTGCACAGCGTACCCGGCTTCGATCTGGATGCGCTCTTGCGGAAGCTCGCCGAGCACTTCGACATCGTCGAATCATCGCTGGGATCGCACGAGATCGCGCAGGCTACGCTGCGGGACTACGGAGAGCGCGGGCCCAGCTTTCTTCTGTGCAGCGCAGGTCGATCGCTGTTTCTCACCCGCCGGCCCGAGGCGCGAGCCGCCGTCGGGGGGCCCGATGTCCTGCGCGATCTCGATGTGACGGTTCTGCACGCGCTGGTGTTTGAGCAAGCGCTGGGCATCGATCGCGCCGCGCAAGAGGCGCAGACCAACCTGCGCTATCTGAAAGACTTCGGCCAGGCTCTGCAGGCTGCTGCCGGTCGCGACGGGGAACAGGCCGTCTTCCTTTTGAACCCGACGCGCGTCGAGCAAGTGATGTCGGTGGCCGAAGCCGGTGAAGTGATGCCGCAGAAGTCGACCTACTTCTTTCCTAAGATCGCATCGGGCATCGTGCTGAATCCCGTCGATCCCAGCGAAGCAGTCGACGCGGTGTAGCGGCTGTGTCGTCAGATGTGTCCAACGCGCCGATGCCACCTGCGAGCGCTTCGGCTGCGGCAGAGCGAGCCGAGAGCGACGCGCGGAGCGATCATGAGCTGAGCCATGATCCCATCGTGCGCGGCCGCGTCACCCTGTGGCAGCCACGCATCGGGTATCGCTTCAGCATCGATCCCATCTTGCTCGCTGACTTCGTGGGCGCGGCGCCGCTTGGCGCCTTGGCGGACATCGGTGCTGGGGTTGGCATCGTTGGCCTGTTGCTCGCCAAGAGCGATCCCTGCGCGCGTGTGACGCTGGTCGAGCTTCAGCCGCGCTTGGCTGCGCTGTGCCGACGCAATGCCCAAGAAAACGGTGTGGCCGATCGCACGCAGGTTGTGCAAGGCGATGTGCGGGCCGCGGCCCTGCGCAGCGTGCTGCCTGGCGCTACGTTCGATCTGGTTGCGTCGTGTCCGCCGTACTATCCGCTGGGCCAAGGCGGAGTGAACCCGCAGGGCGAAGAGGCCATCGCCCGTCACGAAGTTCATCTGCCGCTGGCTGATCTGGTGTGCGCTGCGCGACGGCTGCTGCGCTTTCGTGGGCGGTTTGCGGTCGTCTATCCAACGCCGCGCTTGACCGAGCTGCTGTCTGTTTTGCAGGCCGAAGGCCTGACGCCGGTCCGTCTGCGGGTTGTGCATCCGTATGCGGATGAGCCAGGCCAGCGCGTGCTCGTTGAGGCCTGCAAAGGATCGAAGAGCAGCTTGCTGATCGAGCCGCCCCTCTATCTGCGCTGTCGCTCGGTGCCGAGCCAAGGCGGCGGCGGGGACTACACCGAAGAAGCTCGCCGGATTCTCGGCGACGCGGGCCCACTTTCGGCCTAGGGCGGCGTTCGCGCGCCGAAGGGCTTACGTGAGCGCTGCGAGCGTGGACCACGCGCGACGATGGCCAGCGCGGTCGGGTTTTCCGCTCGCCATCGCTGCCTATGCAGCGGATAATTCTAAGTTCGCCATCCTTCTTTGCATGGGTCTGAGGCCTAGAGCATGGACAGCTTTCTCAGCCACGTTGGTCTTTTCAGCAACCTGACACCCGAACAGCTGAAGCATATCGAATCGATCTGCACCGAGATCCGTTTGCAGCCCGGTGAGATCCTGTTTCACGAAGGCGACGAGCCCGCGTTCTTCTACATCATCGTGCAGGGCCGCATTCGCATCTCGCGCATCATTCCGGGCATGGGCGAAGAGGCGCTCGCCATCCTCGACAAGGGAAGCTACTTCGGCGAGATGGAGATCTTCGAGCCGATTCCACGCGCCGCGCAAGCCATGGCGCACACGACGTGCATCTTGCAAGCCATACGCATCGCCGACCTGCATCAGGCCATGCACGACGATCGCGAGATGACGATCTCGCTGTTGTGGAACTTCGTGCTGACGCTGTCTGAGCGCCTGCGCAACACCAACGACAAAGTGATGGCCACGTTTGCCTTGGCCAAGTTCGCAGGCGGCTAACGGGCAAACGACACGTTGGGAGCCGAGCGAGATGAGTGAGAAGCGGACGCAGCGGATGCCGCGTTCCGATGATGGCCGCCTGGCCACATCGGTTGCTTTGCAGCGCGTACGGCTGTCGGTGCTTGAGGGCCCCGATGTCGGCATGAGTGTCGAGAGCGATGACGAGATGCTGCTGCGGGTCGGCACGCGCGAGAACAATCACCTGATCCTCAGCGACAAGAGCATAAGCGGCTATCACCTGGAGATCTCGCGACGGGTCAGCGGCGATGGGGCGAGCGAGGCAAGCAGCGGTCCTGAGGCGTTTGCCTGGCGGCTGCGCGATGTCGGCAGCACCAACGGCACCTATGTTGCGGGCCTGCGCGTGTTTGATGTGCAGCTACGACCGGGCACGATCATCGCACTTGGACGCAGCCGCTTGCGCTTTGACTCGCTGGACGATCGACCGCTGCGAGCGACGCTGTATCCACGTGATCGGTTCTTTGACATGGTCGGTGCGTCCGTAGCCATGCGTCGCATGTTTGCGCGCATTGAGCAGGTCGCAGCGACGCCAGCCACGGTTCTAATTACCGGCGAGACAGGCACCGGAAAAGAGGCCGTTGCCGAGGCGCTTGTGCAGGCGAGTCCGCGGGCGCAAGCGCCGTTCGTCGTCATCGACTGCTCGGCGCTGCCTGCGAACCTGATCGAGAGTGAGCTGTTTGGCCATATGCGCGGTGCCTTCACGGGGGCGCACAGCGACTATCGCGGGGCGTTTGAACGAGCATCCGGCGGAACCGTCTTTCTCGACGAGATCGGCGAGCTACCGCTGGATTTGCAGCCGAAGCTTCTGCGCGTACTTGAGCGCCGCGAAGTGCGCCGCGTGGGCTCAGAAACGGTGCGTTCCGTCGATGTCCGCGTACTCGCGGCCACCAACCGCGATCTAGGCGCTGAGGTGAATGAGCGCCGCTTCCGCCAAGACCTGTACTTTCGGCTGTCCGTGGTCAACATCCACATTCCGCCGCTGCGCGATCGTCGCGAGGATCTACCGCTGCTGATTCAGCACTTCGTGCAGCACGTGTTGCCGGGTCATCGGCAGTCGGGATCCGAGGCCCAGATGCGGCAACTTGTCGACAGCATCGGCGCGCGGATCTTGGAACACAACGCGGACTATCACTGGCCCGGCAACATTCGCGAGCTACGCAATGTCGTCGAACGCGCCGTGGCGATACCGGACGAAGATCCGCTTTTGGATCAGCCCACTTCACCCCAGGGCAGTGATGCAGCCAGCGCCGCCGCCAGCCAGGATGCGCCGCGCAGCAGCGCCGCCAGCAATTCGCACGAATCCGTCGACATCAACGTGCCGTTTAAGCAAGCCAAGCAAGCGCTGATCGATGACTTCGAGCGTCGCTATATCAGCGCACTGCTGAAAGCGGCCCGCAACAACGTCAGCGAAGCGGCCCGTCGCGCGCAGATCGATCGCATGTACCTGCACAAGCTGATCACGCAGCATCGACTGAACGAGTCATGATCGCAGACCGTTGAGCCGCCCAGCGCAGAGCCTGCACACCGAGAATTCCAAGGGCAATCGCAGCCACAAGCAGGCCCACACTGGTGCCCGTAGCGAGGTCGCCCCCCGCGGCAGGACCCTCGTCAAGGCCCGCGCGAGTGAGCACGATCACCATCGCGTTGTTCGTGCCGTGCATGGCGATGGCGGCCCACAGCGAATGACTGAGGACCCGCGCCGCGCCAAACCCGATGCCAAGAAGGGTTGTCGGAACGAGCTTGGACAGCGACAGGTGAAACACGCCGAACAAGACCGCGCAGGCAAGGACGGGCAGGATAGCGGCCACTCGATGGTGTCCCGCCCGACGCAGCGCTGGCGCTATCGCGGGGGTCAGAAGCGGCAGAAGCGCACCGCGGAACAACACCTCTTCGCAGATAGCCGGCACAGCCGCGAAGCACAAAAGGTCCTGCCACAGCGGGCGCAGGCCCGTCGCTGGGCGCAGCATGCGCAGCATGTGCTGGCGCTCGGCTTCGGGGACCGGCACCCAGTGTTCCCACACCGGTTCGATCCAGCCGGCAAGAACATAGAACCAGGCCAAACCCAGCATCACGCCGCCAAGAAGTGCCGGCAGGATCCGGCGTGAAAGCGGCAGCAAGCGCAGCGCATGAAGCGCATGTGATCGTCGCGCTCGCGAGAAGATCAGCGCAGGCAGCAGGATGGCCAAGACCTCGGTGACGGCGGTGCCCAGCGGTCCAGGTCGGTAGGCTTGCGACAAGCTGCCAATGACAATCAAGAGCAGCAGAGCCACCGCGAACAAGAGCAGCGCCACACCCGACTCACCAGCCGCCCGCGCGCTCTGCGAATCGGCGATGCGGAAAGCGCGATCCATGTCGGTGGAATGCGGACCATCTTGCTGTGAATGCGCGTCGGACAAGGGCTGTACGACGCGCTAGGTTACGTGGTACTGTGAGCCGTGAAAACGATTATTGCAGTCCTGCTACTTGCACTAGGGACTGTCATGATGGCTGAGCCTCGGCGCGCTGCGGCTGAAGAGGTCAGTGCCGAGACCAAAGCCCAAGCCGGCCAGGCCTTTGCGCGCGGGATGAAGCAGTACCAGGCCAAAGAGTACGCCAAGGCCATCGTCGAGTTTGAGAACGGCTACAAGCTCATCCCGCAGCCGGTGTTCTTGTACAACATCGCGCAGGCACATCGCCTTTCGGGCGAATCCGAAAAGGCGCTGTTGATGTATCGCCGCTATCTGCGCGAGAGCCCCAGCGCGCCCAACCGCAGCGAAGTCGAAGAGCGCATAAGTGCTCTCGAACAGCAGCTCGGTCCCGCGTACTACTCGACGCTGTATGTGCCACCCGGTGCCGAGAGCATGACCGAGCCGGCCCCGGCTGGTCTGGTTCGCGGGAGCCGCAGCAAGCAGGCGGTGTGGCCGATCGCGCTGGGCGTCGTCGGCGGTGCCGTGGTGGTCGGAGTGGCCGTGGGCCTTGGGGTCTACTTCGGAACGCGCAGCACACAAGCCAATGTCTTTGAGCCGGTAACGCCATGACGCAGCATTCGTCTTCTTCCTATCGCCGAGTCGTGGGTCTGTGTGTGAGCCTTGTGGCTCTTGCGGCAGGCTGTGGACCCGATGTCTGTGACGGCATCCGTCAGACGTGCTTGAGCGTGCGCTTGGAAGCCGATGGCGAGCAGCGCAGTGATCGTCTGCGAGTGCTGGTGGGCATCGACGGAGGAAACGCTGCAGAACGCATCAGCAAGCCGCCCTTGGGCAGCGCAGCCCTGCGCTTTCCTCTTTCGTTCAGCGTCTTGTTGGGAGATCGCACGAGCCAGGTCAGCCTGGATGTGATCGCAGAGCTCTCGGGGAGTCCGGTGCTGCGGGGGCAAGGCGGGGACACGGTGGCTGCTGGGCAGCACAAGCAGCTCACACTCAAGCTGGGGCCTGATCTTGGCAATGCCGCCACGCTGTCGAGCGGCTACCCTGCGGCGCGTCACAGCGCCGGTATGGCGTATTTCCCGGAGCGGCGCAGCATCGTTTTGTTTGGGGGCCTGGACAGCCAAGGCCGTGCGCTCGATGACACGTGGGAATTTCTGGCTGCTGAGCGGCGCTGGCAGCCGCTGCGCAGCTTGAGCCATCCCAGCGCGCGAGCCTCGACGCTGGTCTATCACGCACGCCGTCATGCCGTGGCGCTGTTTGGTGGCTTGTCGACCGATGGTGGAAACAAGGGTCTCGACGATCTGTGGGTGCTCGACCAAAGCGGCTCGTGGAGCAGCATCAGTCAACCTACTGCGCCATCCGCTCGTAGCACGGCGGCGCTGGCCTATGACACGCGGACCGACTCGCTGGTTTTGTACGGCGGTCGAAACGAAGCACAGGCACAGCTTCTGAACGACGTGTGGGAACTTCCCGGCGAGAGCAGCACGTGGATTCCGCGCACGTTGGGCATGGCCGCGCCCGTGGTCGCCAATCCGCGGCTGGTCTTTGATGGGCGCTATGTGCTTCTGGTTGGCAGCGACGAGGCCAATCCAACGACGATCAAAGTCTGGCGGCTTGAGACAAACTTCACCGAGCAGGTTCCACCGCCTGGGAACACGGCACCGATTCGCCGCAGTGACTTTTCGGTGTCGTTTGATCTGTTTGCCGGTGCGCTGGTCTTATTCGGTGGCACCACCGCAGGCGCACCGCTGTCGGATACGCTGACCTGGAGCCCCATCGACTATCGCTGGAAGCCGATCACGGAGGGCATGCTTCCTGCGCCGTGCAGCGGGGCTTCATTTGCCTATGCACCCGAGCTCACGGGGTCGCTGCTGGTCGGTGGACGCGTCGCTGATGGCACGGCGCTTTCCGGCGAAGAGGCCCGGCTGTTTAGCGCACCAAGCTGGCGCTCGCTGAAGCCCTAGATCGCAGCGCTGCGTTCGAGGGCCGAGCCATTGACGACGGTCTGCAGTGTGCTGCGTGCGTCGGGTGGGCGCGGCGCTGTCGACGGAACGATCGCACTGCGTGCTGCGCGAGCAAGACAGAAGTTCCCCTGGGCCTGAATTTCTGCCACATAGCGATCTATGCAGCGCATCTACTGCGACTACAACGCGACGACACCGCTTCATCCGCGTGTCTTATCGCGCATGATCGAGACCGCCGAGATCTGCTTTGGCAATCCATCCTCTGTGCATGGCGAAGGCCGACGCGCTCGACAGTTGATCGAGCAGGCTCGCGCACAGGTTGCCGCCTTGCTCTTGGCGCACAGCAGCGAGATCGTCTTTACCAGCGGCGGAACCGAGTCGAACAACTGCGCGCTGCGCAGCACGGCAGCGCTTCTGGCCCGTCAGCATGGGCGACCCGCGCGCATCGTGACCAGTGGCCTTGAACATCCGTCGGTGCGACAGACTGTCGCCGCACTGGGGCAGCAGGGTTGTGCGGTGCGCGAGCTGCCGTGCGATGCGCGTGGTCGACTGTCTGCCCAGCGTCTAGCGGATCTGCTGAACGAAGATCCGGCCGATGTTGTGTCGTTTGCCCTTTGCAATCACGAGCTCGGCAACCTGTATCCCATCGCCGAGCTTTCAGCGGTTGCACATGCCGCAGGGGCCTTGGTTCACTGTGACGCGGTGCAGGCCGTCGGGCGTGTACCGGTCTCGGTGCGCGAGCTCGATGTCGATCTGCTCAGCGTATCGGGTCATAAGTTCTTTGGGCCCAAGGGGGTCGGGGCGCTGTATGTCCGCACGCGTCGCGCTCTGCCCAGGCAGTCCGATCCGATCCCATCCCTTGCCGAGCTGCCGGGACTTTTGTACGGCGGACCGCAAGAGCGCGGGCTGCGGCCGGGGACCGAGAACCTGCTGGGCATCGTCGGGCTCGGGGAAGCGGCGCTGCTTGCACAAGAGCAGCTTCTTTCACGCTGGTCGCAGGTCGCGTCGCTGCGCGATGCGCTCGAAGCGCAGATCCAATCGACGATCGCAGGCTCGCGCGTTCACGGCGACAGCCAATCTGCAGCCTCGCGGGCTCCGGGTACGAGCAGCCTGGGCTTCGATCGAGTGGAAGGCGAGCTCTTGTTGATGAACCTCGATCTGCGTGGGATCGCCGTCTCGGCCGGAGCCGCGTGCAGCTCTGGATCGATCAAACCGTCGAGCGTGCTTGTGGCCTTGGGCCTGGACGAACGCCAAGCGCGCGAGGCCATCCGCGTCTCGCTGGGGCCCGATACGACATCGGCGGACATCGAGCACATCGCTTGTGCGATCGGCGAAAGCGTGGCCCTGGTTCGCGCCGCCAAATAGAGATCACCCCGCATTCGAGCTTGCTCGTCCGGCCAGCGCCGCTAGTCTTACTTTAGAGGCTGTTTTTTCTGCGAAGCCTGTGTTGGCAGGTGCCGGGTGGTGTGTAACGCGTCTGTCTAGCTATGGGCTGCGCTAAGGCTGCGAAGTTGCTCACAACCCCGCGGAAGAGCCAAGCCGCGTGGTACGATACAAGGTCTAGCCTTGTCCGTTGGGGCAAGAGGGGTGAAGCGGGCCACGGCATGAGTGATCAGCAACAGAGCCCACATCAGGTGGATTCGGCAACCGCACTCAAAGTGCGCAAGCAGCCTCAGCCTGGCGATGTGCTGGACGGCACGTACCGTCTGGATCAGCAGCTCGGGAAGGGCGGCGTTGGCGTCGTGTATCGGGCGTTTCACCTGCATCTGCAGCGGCCTTGCGCGATCAAGTTCATGCACCCGCAGCTGGTTTCAAACCCCGAGCTGCGAACGCGTTTTCGTCGCGAGGCGCAGAGCGCATTTCAGCTGGGGCATCCCAACATCGTCGCGATCACCGACTTTCGCGACGACCCCAATGCCTGGCCGTATCTGGCCATGGAGCTGGTCATCGGCGAGACGCTGCGCGATCGCTTGGAACGCGGCCCCCTTTCGCCGCGCCTGTCCCTGCGCTTGATGATCGAGCTCTGCGATGCGCTGAGTGCGGCGCATCGCCGGGGCGTGATTCATCGCGATCTCAAGCCCGAGAACTTGTTTCTGGTGCGCGTCGATTCACCGGGGCCCGATGAACTGGACACGACGCTCAAGGTGCTCGACTTCGGACTGTCCAAGCTCCTCGACGGAGTCGAGATCACGGGGACGGGCCGCTTGCTCGGTTCGCCTTCGTACATGTCGCCTGAGCAGGCTCGCGGCGACTCGCACTTGGTCGATGCGCGATCGGATATTTTTGCCGTCGGTGTTCTGCTGTACGAGTGCTTGATCGGCGAAAAGATGTTTAACGCCGAGCGCCTAGAGCAGAAGCGTCAGCAGATCATGGCAGCCAAGCTGCCGCCGCTGGCATTTGGCGAACGGGGGCTGCCGCTGGTTGACGCGATCATCACGCGCGCCTGCTCACGGCGTCCTGAAGATCGCTACCAGACAGCGGCAGCGCTCAAGGATGCGCTGGAAGAGGCTGAACGTACCCTCCTTAGGCAAGCGACGCAGGTCGCGGCACAGCTGTTGGTTCCGACGATTGCACCGGCCTTGGGTCTTGCTCCGTCATCTGTTAGCCAGTCAAGCGGTCAGCGTCCACCTCCCTTGCCGGCGGCGCTGATCGGAGACCGCACATCGAATGCATCGAGCGTTGGCGGTGGTGAGCTGGTGCTGGACAAGCCCGCTACGCCGCCGCGACGAAGAAGTGGTGCCGCGGTGGCTCTTGCGGCTGGGGCAGTGGCGCTTTCCATCGTCGGTGGCATCGGATACGCAGTGCTGCAGCGGCGCTCGGCTTCACCGGTTGTTGGGACCAGCGAGCCTGCACCTGGGGATACAACGTCGACCCCGGTACACAGCGTCGGCACAGGGGGCAGCACAGTCGGCACTGGCTCGCAGATAGCAGGGCCACAGCCGGTGGTGGTGAGCCCGGTTGTGGCATCGCCAGCTTCGACCCAGGGGACTGGCAGCAGCGCGCCCGTCGAGGCGCCGAGTGTGACCAAAGCACGACCTGTGGGGGCCGACAAGCTACCGCCTATACGCGGTGCCGATGAACCCGGCGAAGACCCGGCACCGCTCGTCGCGGCGGTGGCGGTTGGCACGGGCAGCAAACCGGCTGGGCTTGTGCCACGCGGAAAGAAAGGGCGGGGCGGCTTGCGCCCCATTGCAACGGCGCCCGTTCCCGTCGCTGCTGCGAGTCCGGGCAAGAGCGGCGCTGGCTTGAATGACTCAGCGCTCAACGTAAACGGTGTCATGCGACGCGCACTGCCGGCGGTGCTGCGCTGCTATCCCGCCGATGCCAGTCCGCCGCCGAAGATCTCGGTCGATCTCACGGTGCAGGCCGACGGCCGTGTCAGCGAAGCCAATATTGATGGAGCCGAAGACGGCGCAGCGTGTGTGCTCGGCGTCATTCGCGGTCTTCGTCTGCCGCCGCCTACGGACGGCGATAGCTACGGCTTCCGCTACGACTTCGTCAACCTGCGACGCTGAGCGCGCAGAGCGGTCTGCCCAGGGCTGGCCCATGCAGATGCCCCTGGCCGACACGTCGCGCTCTGCGACGTGGGCAGGCTGGAGCAAGGCCACTGTGGCGGGAGCTGTCGGCGCCGAGAGAGCGGCGCCTGGGCGAGGTGACTAGCCAATGATCTGCATGCAGGTGTAACCCGCGGACAGACCCGAAAGGACCGGCGTCAGGCTGGCATCGACAGAGGTCATCGTGACTTCAACCTGCAGATAGCGCGGCGTCTGGCCCATCGGGACGGTGACGCTGATCGGTACGGGTGAGGTGCCAGAGGCCGTCGTCCACGGCGAGTTGGTTAGCTCGGCGGTCGTGGCAGCGCCACGGTAGCGGATCGACACCTTGGTGCCACGCGGAGCCGACACGCTGTAGTTCAAGTTGGTCCACGTCGTGTTGCCATTCGGGCAACCCTGGAACGTCGTGCGGAACGTCCCCGCGCGCGAGGCGTTGCGCAGCTGATACCCCGTCATGTCCGAGTACATATAGGAGTTGTTCAGCGCGCCAGTGTTCGCGCTGTTGTACGTGAACTCAAGCGTGGCTTGGCCAGCCTGCGCACCCGGATTGATCTGGTATGCGTGCGAGCTATTGCCGTTGTACGAGACCACCCAGGTCTTGTTGTCGAAGTCGATGCCAACGCCGGCATTGGTGCCCGCCGTCGCGATCGATTGGCGATGCACCATCGAGGTACCGGTGGCCGGCGGCAGGGCGCTGACATCGACGTGGTGGACGCCGACGTTGCTGTCTGCGACCCACAGGTTGTACTTGTTGTCGATGCCCAGGCCGCGCAGCTGATTCGAGCCCGGCACCGTCAGGTACTCATACTTTTCGGCTACCGGATCGAAGCGTGCCAGGCACGAGTTGAACGCGTGATAGACCAAGCCGCGTGGGTCGACCGTGATGCCATAGTTGCAGCCAGCAGCCGGCGTGTAGCGCTTCACCAGGTCTGGCTGTGTGGGGTTTTTGACCTCGATCTTGGCCAGAGTGCCGGTGTTGCTCTCGCGGCCCATGACCCAGACGTTACCGTTCTTGTCGAGGGCCAAGCCATAGGGCTGCGTCGGCGCGACGTTGATGCGCTTGACGATCCTGCCCGTGGCCCCATCCAGGCGCAGCACTTCGCTGGTGTCGAACAGACCAACATATAGATATTGGCTCAGGCTCGTGTCTGTGATCTCACCGTCCCAACCGGCGGCGCGCGGCCGCGTCATCATGACGGTGCCGGCGGAGTTTGTGTTGGTCATGGTCAGCCACAGCACGCACTCGTCGGGGCTAGGCTGGCCATTGGTCCAGGTGTTGAACGGAGCCGGGATCGTCGTTGCCTCGCCTTCGTACGTGTCGATGCGGCCGTTGCCGTTGCGATCGACGCAGTTGCCCTTATCCCCGGCGATCTTGATCACCGAGCCATTGTTTCCGTCGGCGCCGTTGGTCCACGAGCGGTTGGCGACTGCCACGTCGCCGCCCAAGCTGACCGTGGTGCGGGATGGGTCCGAGTTGACGGTGCCCGGCAAGGTCTTATAGCGAGCCAGCTGCTTGCGCGTGCGCGTGTCGATCTTGGACACCGTGCCGTCGCCGCTGTTGGCAACCCAGATCACCGAGGACTGCGTGCTGGTGCCGGCCGTTGGGTCCAGGATGATGTTGCCATTGGGATCGACAGAGACACCGATGCTCCCGTCCCCCTTGGGATCAAAGGGAACGGTGCCACCGCCGCCACCGCCGCCGCCTGGACCGACGCCGGTTGTCATCTCGGTGGGCGTCATGCCACCGGGGTTTTGAGGGTCGCAGTTTGTTTGCTCTGGCGGGCACGTTCCTTCTCCCGACGTGATGACGGAATTGCAGGACACCCCGACGAGCGCGCTCATTCCAAGGCCAAGGCCGATAAGCGTCTTGCGCAACATGGCAGTTCTCCTAAGTGCAGGGGGTTGGCGACAGGTCCATCCTGGGGGCCGGCCGGCAGCCGCAAGACACCTGTCTCTCTTTGTCATCGTATCACTCTGTCAGAGAGTGTTCGATGGCGGAGTGAGTCCGTCCCAAGCGCACAGAATCTGCGGGCAATGGCGCGTCCAGCGCCAAGTTTGCGGGGAAGCGAGGCTAGGAGAGCAGGGAAGATGTGCGGCGGCGGCGATACAGGGCTGCGCTGAGCAGCAGCAGCGGTGCGAGCAGGGCGGCCCATGCGCTATGCGTGGGCTCTCCGTGTAGCTGACAGCTGCAACCGCGCGAAATTGTGCCGTCGGTCACGGCCAGACACGTGCCTTCAAATTGAACGCACGCAGTGCCCTGCGGGCAGCGGGTATACAGGCAGGGATCATCGATGCACTTGCCGGCCTGACAAGACTGCGCGGCCTTGCAGGTGATGCCGCTACATGCTGGATCCAGCTGGCACTGCTTGGTGGCCGGGTCGCACGTTCGGCTGGACGCGCACGGCGTGCCGCAGGGGTCGGCCACACACGTACCGCGGACGCAGCGACTGCCGGCGCTGCAGCTGACGGTGCAAGGGGCGACGCAGGATGCAGTCACGCCGTCGGAATAGCAGTACTCGCCGTTGCTGCAGGTCTGGCTGTCACAGGGATTGCCCCGGCACGTCGCCTGTACGCACACCTGGCCTTCAGGGCAGCCATTCGTATAGCAGGAGTCGTCGCACAGAACGCTGCCTGGACCCGCGTCGCCTCCACCTGTGATCGAACGGATGATGCGATCGAGCTGCATCAGCAGCGCCGCCTCGGTCTCGGCGGGATAGTAGTCATAAGCGGGATCGGGGTTGGGTTCGCCGCCTTCTTTGGCCATGTCATTTAGGTTCTGCTTTTCCGTCGTGCCCAAGCTGCCGCCGAAGCCGACGACAAACGTGTGGATGCTGGGTGACTGCATCTTGGCCAAGCGCACAGACTCGATGGTTGCGAACACCGCGCCCAGCGAGTTGCAGGCATCGCAGGTGCAGTTGACTGAGTTCGTGCAGCGCGGTGCTCCATCTGTCACCAACAAGATGTACTGGCCGCGGCCGGCATCCTTCATGGCTGGATCGGCTGCTACGGCATCGATGGCTCCGCACGTTGGGGTCAGGGCCGTCGTAACCGGGATCACTTGCGGGTTGTCGAGAGACTGCAAGATCGATTGCCTGGTGCCATAGCCAGGGTTCACGCTGAAGCTGCTGGTGCCGCAGCTACTGCCGGCCCGCGGGAAGTATGAGATGCCGATCGGCAGCTTGCCGTCGTACTGCGAGACGAGGGTGGTGATGGCGTTCTTGGCGATCTGCCAGCGCGATAGCTCGCCAGCCATCGGCGGCATGCCCGCCACGTTGTCGAGCATCGAGCCCGAGCGGTCGACGATGATTGCCAAGTTTGGACATGGGCCGGCGTGTGCTCGGCCCAGCCAAGGCAGAGTGAGGAGTGCAACAAGCGCTACACCAAAGCGAAGCGTAAGAGCGAGACGTGACATGGTTCCCCCGAGGACTGTGGATGAATATTCATCCTCATCATATCGCGGGGGACGGCGGCAGTTCTACGTCGCTTCCGTCGAGACTAGCGCGCCGCAGCAAAGGCGCAGCGGACGCCGAGCAGGTCTGATCGGGGTCCCTGTGGCCGATGAAATTCCCGCGCGAACGAGCGCAACTCAGAGAGCGGACTTAGGAATGTGCCGCCGCGGCGCACGCGGACCTCGCCTTGGGGGGGGCCGCTGGGATCGGTGCAGGCCGAGCCACAGCGGGCATACGCCGTGGCATCGAAGAAGTCCGCCACCCACTCGGACAGGTTGCCGCCGAGATCAAGCTGGCCAAAAGCGCCACGCTGCATCGAGCCGTCGCGATCGCTGGTTGTGGCTGGCCAAGGAAGCTCGCTGCAACCCAGGCCTGCGAAGTTCGCGCCTTGATCGCAGCTGACGGCCGCAATGCGTCCCCATGGAAACGGTCGCTCATCTCGACCGCGAGCGGCTCTTTCCCACTCGGCTTCCGTGGGCAAGCGACCCCCAGCGGCGGCGCAGAAGGCGGCGGCTTCGGACCACAAAAGGCAGCTCATCGGCAGCGTCTCATCACCCTGCGCATCCACGGTCCAAGTCGCGCGATCCGGCGAACAGCGCAGGCTCTGCAGCGTCTCAGGAGCCGGAGGAGCCGGGCAGCTACCACGTGCCAAACAGCGACGGTATTCAGCCACCGTTGTCTCCGTTTCAGCCAGGCAGAAGCCGTTGCTGATCGTGACCACATGCAGGGGCTGGGCGCTGGGCTCGCAGTCTTCGGACATCGCGGCGCAGCCACGACGATAACGCCCACCTGGGACATAGCGCGCACCGCTGGGGCAGATCGGCTTTTTGCACATCCCCGCTTCGCAGCGCACGGCATCGCCCGAAAGACAGCTTTCGTCACTGGTGCAGGCTGGGCTTTCCGTGTCGCTGTCACCACATGCCAGCATCCCCAATAGACAGAGCCCCAAAAGGAACGAACGCATGTATCCTCTATCTTCCTTGCTTGTTCTGTGATGATAAGCTTAGGAATATATTAGGAGTATATTAGGAATATCGCAGGGGTGTATTGGGAATATTGTAGGGATCTATTAGGAATGTCTCGGGAATGTCTGTGGATACTCCCAAGAATCGCATACAGAATCGGCACGGGACGTCGGGATTCCGGCAGCAAGGGCCTGTAGCTGAAGCAAGCTCAGGCCCCTCGCGTTAGGGAACCGAAGCGGGCGGTGGGCTTGTTGCGGGCTTTTCAGGCGCGGGCTTTTCAGGCGTGGGCTTTTCAACCGCTGGTTTCTCAACCGCCGGCTTGTCTGTCGCAGGCGGTGGTGTCTTTTCGGTTCCCGGTTTCTCCGCGGCTTGTTTGTCGCTCGCTCCGGTCGCTCCGGTCGCTCCCGTTGCTCCGGTCGCTCCCGTTGCTCCGGTCGCTCCCGTTGTTCCGGTCGTCGGCGGAGTGGTCGGTGCTGAAGCAGGCGCAAGCGCAGGCGTTACTTCGGAGGGAGCGGTGGCCGGGCCCGTGGCAGCAGGAGCTTCGGTCGGTTCGTCCGCGACCTTCTTCTTTGGCGGTCTATTTTTCTTCTTACCGGGCTTGGTGGCTTTTTCTGCTTCGGGGGTATCGCTGGGACGGGCGTCTTCTTCCCCCGCCTCGTGCGCAAGGGCTGCCGATGCATCCTGCGATCCGGCATCGACACTCGCCGCGCTGGTTGGCTGCACAGCCGCTGCGTCGAGCGCTGCGGCCGCCACGCCAACCCCGGCATCCGGGCTGCTGCTGGTCGCTACGGCCGTGCTTGGCCCAGTCGGCGGCAGCGGCGGCGATGGAACCACAGGGGGCGGCAAGGCGGGCTGCGGGCTTGGCGCTGGGCCGATGCCGTTGCTACCCGGCGTGACCGGGCGTCGAGGCTGATACAATAGGCCGCCCAGCACACCCAGAATCAGCAGCGCGAATACTGCGGCCATCGAGATGATCGACAGGCGCGACGAGATCGGCTGCGCCGTCGCTGCGCTGCCCACGACATCGCGCGCCCCCGATGTCTGGGCCATGAACGCATATTCCGAGCCCCACATGCGTCGCTCGGGCGGCTTTTCGCCATCGAGATACAACACGCGATACTCAGCAAGCTCGGTCTCGGCCGCAGCCGGCGCCCCATCGCCATCGACCTGCGCGACGATGACTGTGATGTTGTCGGGGCCACCCCCGGCCCGAGCCAACTCGATCAAGCGGCGTACGGCTTCGTCGATGTGCTCGCACTGCGTCAGGACTTCTTGGATCTCTTCATCGCTGACGACGCCGACCAAGCCGTCAGAACACAGCATCAGACGGTCGCCACGCCGCACGGTCTCGGTGGACAGCACGACTTCGACATCTTCCTGCACGCCAAGCGCTTGCAAGATGACGTTCGAGTGTTCGAAGAGCTTGGCCTGCTCGGGCGTGATTTGACCGCTCTCAAGAAGCTGATTGACCAGCGACTGATCGTGCGTGATCTGCGTCAGTCGGCCTTTGCGCCAAAGATACGCCCGACTGTCGCCGACTTGGCCCACGATGACGTGCGAGCGCAAGAGCAAAAGACAGGTCAGCGTCGTGCCCATGCCGGCCTTGCTGATGTCGGCGCAGGCGGCCTCATAGATCTCTTGGTTTGCGCGCTGACCCGCTTGCCGTAGCTTGCGGGCCAAGCCGTGTAGCTGGGCTTCGCTCAGGGGGCCGCTGAGCTCAGACGGGGCCGGGCTGGTTCCCGTCGCCATCGCGGCTGCGCTAGTCGCTGGCGCTGCCTCCGCTGGCGGGCGACTCTGCGGGCCTTCGGCGCGGGCCGGGTCCGCGGCGGTATTTTTTTCTGCAGCCAGCGGCGGGGCCTCGCTGGTCGGTACGTCCTTTGACTCGGCGGCTTTCGGCGGACTTTCGGCCTTTTCTGCCGTCTCAGCCTCAGCGGGTGCTGCCTCTTTTTCAGCGGGCGCAGCAGACACTGGGTTCAAGCCATCGCCCGTCTTTTCGCCATCCTTGAGGCCGGTGGACTTGTCGGCGCTGCTCGGCGCATCACTGGCTGGGGACGCGCTGTTCCCGCCTGCGGTAGGACTTGGGGGCGCATCCAAGGCCAGCTTGGGGCCTAGTTCGCGACGGATGACCTCGACGGCCATGTGCGAGGCCACTTCGCCAGCCGCGGCGCCGCCCATGCCATCGCAGACCACGAGAAGAGCGCCCTGACTAGACAGCGGCAGCTCTCGGCCTTGCGAGAAGTCGATTTCGCCGGTTTCAAGGTTGAGGACGGTGAAGTTGTCCTCGTTGTGCTCGCGAATCAGCCCGACATCGGTCGCGCCGACGATGCGGACGGTGATGGCTGGGCTTGGGGGTGTCATCCGTTACCGTTACTCTCTGCGCGCTTACGCGAGCCCCTCGAACCGCAAGACCTGATCGCCGATGCGCAGGATGTCTCCTGACTTCAGCTCGCGTTCGCCGCGCAGACGAACATAGGTCCCGTTTGAAGAATGCTGATCTTCCAGTCGAGCGCGGCTGCCATGGCGGGTCAGCACGGCGTGGCGTCTCGACATGAACTCATCATCGGGGAAGACGATGTCGCCTTCCTCTCGCCCGATGCGTACTTCACTGCGAGAAAGGTGAAAGACATCGCGCGCGGTGCCTGCGACGGTTAGCTGGCGCAGGCGACCCCAGGACTCGCGCTGCAGCGTGCCGAACAGGCGCACGCCGTGCTCTGCCACGGGGGCTGGATCGCGCTCATCGGCAGGCACAAGCTCAAAGCGAAGCAGCTCGCGACCGACGTAAAAGACGTCCCCAGACTGCAGATCCCAAGGCTCGTGAAGCTGCAGGAACACGCCATTCACCGAGTCGAGCGAGCGCACGATCGCACCACCCGACGTGGCAGTCAGTCGCGCGTGTCGTGTCGCCATGCACAGATCGTCGGGGAACGTTCGCTGGCCTTCGGTGCGGCCGATGTCGAACAGGTCGCCGCTTAGCGGCACGGCTTCGCCGTCAGAGCCATCGCGTCGCAGCACGATCAGGCGGCCACGCAAGATCTGCGGGCGGGCATCTCGGCGAGGGGCGGGCAGCGGCTCGGCAGGCGCGAAGATGGGTACGCGGGCGGCAGGGATGGCCGCCGACGGCTCAGAGGCGGGGCTCACGCGCGCACCGCAGTGCTGGCAGAACGCAAAGCCTGCAGGCGTGGGCTCGCCACAGACCGAGCACGCCACGCGCGGCGGAGACACCGCTTGTCCCCCCGCAACCGCAGGCGCCGCAGGGCGATCGTCATAATGGACTTCGCGCGCAACGCTGGCTTCAGAGGCCCCGACGAGCCGCCCGTCGAGCGACTTGCCGCAGTCCTGACAGAAGAGCGCTCCGTCTCGATTGGCTCGCCCACAATTTCCACACCGTGCCATCGCCAGATAAATCTGCCTGCCTCTCTTATATATAACTAAACACAGTCCCTCTGAGCCAAGCGCAAAGTAGGCGAGCGAGCCCGGCGACATGAATTTGTCCTGGCCAGCCGACCTAGCCAGCCGACCTGGCCGAACGCTTGCGCTGGATGGCTTTCGTCGGGCTGCCACCGCTGTCGGCGGGCTGCGTGTCCTCGGCTCGCTCGCCAAACGTCGGCGATTGCTCAACGATCGAGAGGGTTTACAGCGCAGCTCCGTCTAGGCTAGAACCTATCGGCTCTGTCCCTTGAGGCATTCGGCGACGCGCGTGCATACACATATCAGCATACATTGGCCCCGACGATTGGCGGGTAGTGCCGCTGGGCATAGTGGGGGGCCGCTGAGCTCGTCGCCCTCTTCACTGTCGGCGATCGCGGGTGGGTTGTCGTCCGCAGACCTTTCACCGAGGGCAGCGCGCAAGCCTGGCCGGTGCAGCCTACGCAAGCGCCTGGGATCCCTGGTCCTGCTCGGGGCGATGGCCGTGTCCCTGGTGGGGCTTTCGGCGTGCTCGCCCGGCATCGCTCGCGTCGCTAGGGCGTCGTTTCGTCTGCGTTCAGATACGACGGTCTGGGGCTCGCTGCTTGGTCCCTTCGAGGGCGTCGTGCTCGAACAGAGCACTGGCAGCCCCGTCGCAGGGGCCTTGGTTATCGGCACGTGGGCCTTTGAAGACGAAAGCGCGCTGCCGGTTCCGGCGGGGGCGTACTCGACGAGTGTGGTGACTGGGCCCGACGGGTCGTATGCGCTGCCGAGCCTGCCGCAGCGCGAACGGCGACTCTCGCTGCTGCGGCGCTTCACGTTGCTGGTCTACAAAGCGGGCTATGTTGGCTATCGCTCGGACTATCGCTCGGACGACGGCACTCCGCGACAGGACTTCGTGCAGGCCGGCAACAAGATTCGCCTGGATCGCTTGGGCAGCGGCGAGTCCCGACTGCGCAATCTGGTGTTCCTAGGCGGTGGCTCGCTGGTGCAGCGGGCGGCGCAGGCCGATGTCATCCAAGCGGCGCTAGAGCTTGCTGAGCTGCAGCCCGAGCGCGCACCGACCGTCACCAGCGAGACCGCGAAAGAGGCGGCGACAGCGAAAGAACAGCAGGGCGACCGTGCTCGGACCGCGCCGCAGCCCTTGCGTGAGGCGACGCGCGTGGGCCCGCCGACCTTGGCAGAACAGCTCTTGACGCTGACCGACGTCGAGCAGATGGCGTCACAGCGCGAGGCACGCGTCTATGAGAGCAAGGCCGCGCCCGAGCGATCCTTGCTCGTAAACCCGCCGCTGGCCATGCAGTATTCCGGCGTTCACTATCGCGCCTCGGATCATCCTGAGTCGCACGACATCCTGCTGCGCGCGTTTCGTCTGGGCAGCGGGCGTGACGCCGAGGTTCTGTGGAAAAAGCTGCGCGAGCAGCTTGTGACCCCGCAGCTAAACGAGATCACGACCGCCGCGCCGCTCGTGCCGCCGTCCCAGCGAGCCGCTTCGCCGCTGGTGCCGGAAGTACCCGTGGTCTCGCCGCCGTTGCGCGACGGTCAAGCGAGCCGCCATACCATGCCGCTGCCGACGCTTCTGCCGAATGCGGCACCCTTTCAGACCCCGCTGCGGATCGACGCCACGCTGCGCGTCCATGACGCCAAGCAGCGAGCGTATGGAGTGGCCGTGCTGATCCGTCAGCATGGCCTGGTTCTAGAGCTGATCTGCGGCGCAGATCTCTGCGAGACCGAGGCGGCGACGAGCGCGCTCTTGCTGCGTGCTCTGGGGCGGCTGTGAGGCGACTGTGAGTCGACGAGTGAGCACCGATAGGAGATGGGCCGGGGCCATGCACCAGAGCCAGGCTGTCGCTGCGAGCCCCGCACAAGGGGCCTTCATAAGGTTCCGTCATGCAGCGGGCTGGCTCGCGGCGGTCGCAGTCGCGCTGGTCTCGCTGTCCGTGGCCGAGGCGTTCGAGGCCGAGACCACCGTCGCCGGAATTGTTGAGCAGGCCGCTCTGCGCTCGCGCTTGCATCGTCGCTTGATGGCTCGCTTTGCGCATCCGCTGGGCGTGCTAGAGCCGCTGCGGCTCGATCTTTCGCGGCTGCACAGCGGGCCCGATTCTCTCGCTCGGCCGGGGGAGCAAACGCCCCTTGCCGCGGCCGCCGTGGTCGACAGTCCGCGCTCGGGTCGGCGCAGCCGATCGATCTATGGCCGGCTGGCTGTCCTTAGTCCGGCGGAAGGCTACGCCCCCGAGTGGCAGCCAGAGAGCGGTCAGCTGTATCCGCTGGCTCGTCTGCATGCGCTTGGCTGGCTAGCTGCGGGCAGCGTCATCGAGCACAGTCCGGGCGTCCGAGCGCGGCATCACTTTTTTAATCCAGCGACGGGGCAAGGGCTGTCGCGCGGCAAGGACCAAGGCGTGTCCGAGGTCGTCGGGCAGTCGCTTTCAAGCGGCCTAGCCAGTGTGCGCGAGGTGATGACGGGCACGGCGTTTGACGGCACCGGCTGGGCAGCCCCGGACTGGCTTTTGAGCGAAGAAAACGAGCTGAGCTATCCAGCGTTTCTGCGGGCCTATCAGCGCACCGCCGCGGCTGCCTCACCGTCTGAGCGGGACTCGGCGTTGGCCGAGGCGCTGCTGTGCGCGGGCGCCATGATGGGCGTGCTATCGCAGATGGCGGATCCGGCCTATGTGCGGGGCGATCTGCAGGCTGTGCTCCAAGGGGACGGAGCAGGGCGGGTCGCGCGTCGCTTTGGTCGCGCCGCCATCCCAGAGCCGCCTGCACAAGCGCGATCGGCGCGCAGTCCAGCGAACCCGCCGCATCGCCTGCGCGATCTGTTTGCCGACGGCGAAGGCGGGGGCTTGGCCGAAGGCACGGCGCGGCGCTGCCAGCCCGCTTGGAAGTGCTATGCCCAGTCGGCGATTCCGCAGCTTCTCGATGCGACACAGCAGGCCCGGCGCTTGCTCGATTACCTGTTTCGCGGTGAGCTTGTGCTGTCCCTTTCCGAGGGCAACCTGCGGATTCGCGTCGAGGAATGGGCCGTGGGATCGGGATCGCTTTCGCTGTATGTCGAAGAGGGCGAAGGTCAGCGTCGGCTCTTGCGCGCCTTGGCTACCCCTCCCACGCTCGCCGGGGGAGAGCTCACGCAGCTGCCGCTGCCAGCGGCTGATCTGGTCGGAGTGCAGCGGCTGGTGGTGCTGTTCCACGGACGCGATCGTCACAACGAGCCGCTTGTGGTCTCGGCACAGCTTCTTCTGAACCACGACCCGAGCAAGCCCACGACGCCCTAGTTTTTTGGGGTGATCGTATGGGCGAGCGCTCCGATGGTCGCGCGTGCGATCGCGCGGTCGGTCGCTAGAGGGCGGCTTTACTCTCGCAAGTGGCCCTGTTACCGTGCCGAGCCATGTCGCAATCCGTCGGTGCTGGCTCGCCATCTTCGCCGGGGCTGCTCGCTTCGTCGATCTCGCACGCTGGGGTACCAGGGACACCCGCTGCTCCCGCCTTCGATCCCATGACGCTGCCGATCCTGGTGGTCGACGACGAGCCGGACAACCTCGATGCGTTTCGCTTCAGCTTTCGCAAGAGCTTCAACATTCTGACGGCGCAGTCGGGGACCGAAGGCCTGGCGATCCTGCAGCGTGAAAAGGTCGCGGTGGTGATCACCGATCAGCGCATGCCGCGCATGACGGGCCTTGAGTTTCTGTCGCGAGCGCGAGCGCTGTCACCGGATGTCGTGCCGATCATCGTGACTGCCTATACCGACGTCGAGGTCTTGGTGGAAGCGGTGAACATGGGGCAGATCTACCGCTACATCGTCAAGCCCTGGGACGGAAAAGAGATGCGCGGTGTGCTGACGCAGGCGCTTGAGCGCTATCATCTGCGCGCCGAAAATCAGCGCCTTGTTGAGCAGCTTCGGCAGTACGCCGGCTATCTCGATCGCGAATGGCACAGCGCGTTTAACTTTGGTCAGCTCGTCGGGGATTCGCCCGCGCTGCAGGCCGCTTTGTCGCGGGCCGAGCAGGTGGCACGCACTGCGGCGACCGTGCTTCTGCGCGGTGAGAGCGGCACCGGAAAAGAGCTGGTCGCGCACGCCATCCACATCAACTCGCCGCGCGATTCCAAGCCCTTTGTCCGCGTGAACTGCGCGGCCCTGGCCGCCGGAGTCCTTGAGTCGGAGCTGTTCGGGCACGAGCGCGGCGCATTCACCGGAGCTGTGTCGCGTCATCCTGGGCGCTTTGAGCTGGCGCACAGCGGCACGCTGTTTCTCGACGAGATCGGCGATCTGCCGATGGAGATCCAGGTCAAGCTCTTGCGCGTGCTGCAAGAGCGGACCTTCGAGCGCGTCGGTGGCAGCGAGACGCTGAATGTCGATGTGCGCATCATCTCGGCCACGCACAGAAACCTGGAAGCACTGGTCGCCGAGGGCCGCTTCCGCGAGGACCTGTACTATCGCCTGAACGTCTTTCCCATTCACTTGCCACCGCTGCGCGAGCGTCTGGAAGACGTACCGGCTTTGTGTCTGCACTTCTTGCAGAAGTGGCGGCACTATAGCGGCGGGCGCGTCGTCGGGATCGAGCCGACAGCGCTCGATCTGTTGCTGCGCTATAGCTTCCCTGGAAACGTGCGCGAGCTGGAAAATCTGATTCAGCGCGCCCTGATCTTGGCGACGGGCCAGGCCCTGCGGATCTGCGATCTGGAATTCAGCGGCAGCCCGACGGCCGCGATGCCAGCGACGGCGGTCACGGCGGCGCCCATGCCCGCGACGCTGCCTTCGACCATCGATCCAGCAGGCATTTCAGGCCGCACGCTGACCGATCGCCTGGGGGAACAAGAGCGCAGCGAGATCCTCGCCGCGCTGGAAAAAAGCGAAGGGCGCATTGCGGCGGCGGCCCGCCTGCTGGGCATCAATCGCTCGACGCTGTATTACCGCCTGCGCAAGCACGAGCTCTTGCACCTTCTGCCCGGTCGGCTGGAAGAGGAGACGTAGAAGCGGAGACCCGGTCAGCGAATCCACAGCGGGTGCCAGTTGGGGCCACGGGCGGTGGTCAGCGGGGTGATGCGAGCGCAGCGATCGTCGCTGACAAAGATCTGCCGCTTGGGGCTTGCGGGCGCGGCTGCGCCAGCGTCGGTGTGCGCCGCGGGCTGCAGCGAAAACGCCAAGCGCGATGTGCCATCGCCTGCACGCGGTGACCAGTCTGGATCGCTGGCGCGCGAGCCAGGGGGGGTCGGTACCTCGCAGTCGCGCTCGGTCGCCTGATCCAGCACGTGCAGTCGTGCTCCCAGCGTCGCGCCGCGTCGCACATACGCCACCTTGCGGCCGTCGGGCGACAGCGCTGGGCTGTCTTCGCTGAGGGTCGGATCCAGCCCCGCTCGCGTGAGGCGCTTGGGCTCGGACCCGTTCTTGTGGACGGAATAGATGCGATCGGCACCATCGCGATCGCTGACAAAAAAGATGCGCACGCCGTCGGGGCTGCAGCGTGGCTGCCACTTGCTGCCCGCTGCATAGGTCAGGCGACGCAAGTCGCTGCCGTCGGTGCGCATGCGATATAGCTCGGACTTCTGATCGCGGCTCGATGTGAATGCGATGTAGTCGGTCTTGCCGCAGACGGTAGGCTCGAAGTTGCCTTCGCGGTTTTGGGTCAACTGACGCAGCGTCGGACGACGGCCGGGCCCCGCGTCCCATTGCACAAGGAAGATCTCGCGCAGGCCGGACTGGGACGTGTCGGGCTCGGACTCGAACACCAGGCGCTTGCCGTCGGGAAGAAAGCTGGGCTCACGCAGCCAAGCGCGCGAGCCAGAAAGCAGGTCCAGCCCGCGATCGCGCAGCGGCGACAGCGGGCTTGTTGTTGCGGATCGAACCAGCGGCAGCAGCGCGAAGCGAAAGCCGTGGGTCGCTCGGCGTTCCTCGGCGGAGCCGATGGTGACCAGCAGCCGCGTGCCGTCGGGCGCGCTCGGTCCGTTGCTCTCGTCTTCAGGGCTGAAGGTCAAGCGTGTCTCGCCGCGGCCATCTCCGCCGATCAGATAGACATCGCGCTGGCCGTCCCGCTCAGAGACAAACGACAGGCGCGGCGGCACAGGCTTCGACTGCGCCCGCACCTCGCCCCACGGACCGTGCGCCCAGAGGCCCAGCGACGCAAGGCCCAGCGACGCAAGGCCGCGCCCGAGCGCCCCCCGCAGCAGGTGCGCCGTCGGCCTGCGGCGCGGGTTACTCAACGCGGATGGCGTCGGCGACAACCACGTCACCCGGCGTCGTCCAGCGCGAGACCGCAACCTGATTCCAGCCCGCGGCAAAGCGGTACCGACCCAGCGAGACCCAGCGGCTGCCGTTTGTCGTCTGATCTTTGTTCACCGTGGCCAAGCGGTTGCCCGCGGCGTCGAAGATCACAAAGGGCGTCGTCTGACTGCGATCGGACGCGGCGGTCCACCAGGCAAAGACCTCGCGCTCGCCCCCGGCATCGAGCTGGAATTCGAACACTGCGGCATCCGAGACTGCAGCCGTCTGAGCTACGTAATATCCCGTTCCCCAATAGCCAGCGACGTTGGTCGACGAGACCCAGTTGGCACTGGGTGTCGCGACGCGTGCCTTGGGGCCGTTGTTGGCCTGGTTGCTGTCGATGATGATGCCGCCGCCGCCACCACCACC
Source organism: Myxococcales bacterium (assembly GCA_016794505.1). Lineage (GTDB taxonomy): Bacteria > Myxococcota_A > Polyangia > Palsa-1104 > JAEUJZ01 > JAEUJZ01. The sequence goes on along the minus strand of JAEUJZ010000074.1, from coordinate 51,936 downwards.
ACCGCCAACGCAGGTGGCGAGGTCCCTCATATAGCTAGCCCAGGGGAAGGCGGTGCCAGGGTCGCTGGCGCGGTTCACTGGGTCGGGCTGATAGTGGCCGATGACGTGGTTGCGGTCTTGGATGATGCGCTGGCGCTTGACGATGTCGCACGACAGCTTCAGCGATGCCGCCATCTGTCCGGCCTGCCACACGTTGCTGCCTTGGTACGACGTGCCGGCGTGCTCGATGCCGACGGAGCGAGCGTTGGTCGACGCGCCGAGCCAGGGCTTGCCGACGTGGTGCGCGGTGTCTGTCTCGTCGACCAGGGCATAGATCTCGCTGCCGTCTTCCTTGACGACATAGTGCGCCGAGGTCTTGTACGGGTTCGTCGGATACGGCGTCGTCAGCCAGCCCCAGCAACCCGACCACGCTCCCGCGCAGGTGTGCAGCACCAGGACATCGATCGCAGCCGAGCGACCGTTGGTGAAGTTTGAATTCGGGGCCGGCTTCCACTTGGCGCCCGAATAGTACGCGGACCGGATGTCGAGGCCGCCTGGCGTGGACGGAAGCGCAGCCCCAAGCTCGGGACGCGGGCTCAGGCGCAGGTCGTGTCGACGATTCACTTCGTCGGGCAGGCCGCGCTGCAGCGTGGCATAGACGTCTTTGGCATAGTCGGCGCGGGCATCCTCGCGGGTCAGATCGGAAAAGCGCGCGACGGCTGCCGCCCAGCCTTCGATCGGCGCTGCGGTAAGGCCCTGTTCGCCGTCGGCGGCCGCCCGCAGAAGCGCCGCCGCTGCCTGAATATTGGCTCGCGGATCGGTCTTCACCGCAGCGACCGACTGACCAGAAAGCTCGGCGCCACGGGCCAAGCGCTCGCCGCGCAGAGCCATCACGCCATAGGCAGGCTGACCCTCGAATGCATCGCCGTCGAGACCCGGCAGGAACACCAAGCCCGTCTCGATCTGGGCAATCGCCGTCAGAAGATCGGCGGGCACCGAGAAGCGCAGCGCCGCCTCGCGAATCGCATCGCCCAGGCGCGGCGCTTCGGTGGCTGCTTCGCCAGCCGGCACAGCCTGCGCAGCGGGGATGGGCGCGTCCGGTCCCGCGACGGATCCCGCCACCGTGTCGCTTGCAAGCCCTCCGCAGCCCAGCGACAGCACAAACAGCGAACCGAGAAGCGTACCCCCTGTGGGGAATACGCGTGAAACCGAGAGCTTCGAGCGCATAGCAGCCTCCTTCGCCGGAACCCGGCGTGGCGCGACTATATGGAAGCGCCGCGGGCCCTGTACAGCGCGATTCAGCGCGGCAGAAACGCGCGGCAGAAACGCGCGGCAGAAACGCGCGGCAGAAATCGGGCGCACGAAAAGGCCCCTGCCCGCGAGCCAGTGCGGTCGAGCATGCAGGGAAGGTGCTGCACGCGAGGGGGCAGACTGCGGTATCGTGCGCGCGGTATGTCGGGCTCAACTCAGGTGGCCACGGTCTCGCTGTCGCGCGGCGCGGGTCTGCTTTTCGCGGTGGCAGCGGCGATCTTGTGGAGCTCTGCCGGGATCGGCATCAAGCTGTTGCCGCTTCCAGGGCCGGCGATCGCGGGATACCGCGCGCTGTTTTCGCTGCCCGTGTTCATCGCAGCCCTGCTTTTGCGCGGACCCCGGCTGCGCCAAGCGAGCTTTTACGCCGGAGCCCTGCGGCAGCCGCTGATTTTTTGCGCCGGCCTGGCCTATGCCGGCTGCGTGACGCTGTTTGTCCTCGCGAACAAGCAGACCAGCGCGGCGAACGCGATCTTGTTTCAGTACAGCGCGCCGATCTATGTCGCGCTGCTGTCGGGGCCGCTCTTGCGAGAGCCAGTGCGCGGCGGCGACTGGCTGGCCGTGCTGGCCTGCCTCGTAGGCATCGCGCTGTGCTTTTCCAGCGAGCTTTCGGCGGCGGGCTGGCTGGGCAACGGCTTGGCCATGGCATCAGGCCTGGGCTTTGGGCTTCTGCCGCTGCTTTGGCGGCGCATGGCACGCGAGCCCGACCCCATCGACCCCGCAGGTCCCGCTCCATCCGAGACGGAACGACTTGCGCAGCGCGATCGCTTGCTGTTTTCGGGGCTCTCGTTGGTCCTTGGCAACCTGCTTACCGCCGCGATCTGTGCGCCGTGGATGATTCGGCATGTGCCACAGACCGTCGAGCAGGGCCTGGCGCTTAGCGGGCTGGGGCTGTTTCAGATCGGTCTTGCGTACCTGTTTTATGCCGCGGCTGTGCGTCGTCTGTCCGCCGTCGAGTGCCTGCTTGCCGTGTCGCTAGAGCCGATCCTAAACCCGATCTGGGTGGCGCTGTGGGCGGGCGAGAGGCCTGGCCGGGCGACGCTGCTTGGCGGCGCGATCATCATCGGCTCGGTGCTCTTGCGCGGCGTGGTGGTGGCACGACGAGCCACGCAGCCCATCGGTCCGCCGCTTACGGCAGCGGGTCATGGACCACGACGCGGTTATTGATCGATTCCGCGATAAACAGCTGATTGCCGACGGCAGCCAGGCCCACGGGGGCGCTTAGGCGACTGGCTAGCGACTGCTCGGGATGGTTGGGCAGCGAGGACGCAAAGTCAGGCTGACCGATGACAGCATCCGCCGGCTGCCCGTTTTGCGTCGGAAGCTGCGACCAGATCAAGACGCGGTGCTGATCGGCACTTGCGACGTACAGCGCGCCATTCCACAGCAGAAGATCGGCGGGGTTTTCCAAGCGACTGCGCGAGGTCCGGGTGTACGAGCTTGCAAAGTCCTCTTGCCCGATCACGACATCGGCGGGTGTGCCATTGGCAATGGGCCACGCGCGCCACAAAAGCACGCGGTGATTGCCCGAGTCAGCGACCAGAAGCTGCGTCGGCGTGGCAAGCACCTGACGCGGAGAGCTGAGAGTGGCCGCCGACTGGCCACCGTTATTCGGCCCTTTGCTGCCGAAGGCTCGCTGACCGACCAGGCCCTCGGCCGGCGAGCCGGTCGTGGCGGTCTGAGGAAACCACAGCACGCGATGGTTGCCGGCGTCCGACACGAACAGCCGGCCCGCCGAAAACGAGACGCCGCTCGGCGCGCTCATGCGGCCCTGTCCTTCCGAATCGAGGCGTGCCGAGCACGAAAACTGCCCCAGACAGGCCGATGCCGAGGCGCCGTTTTGTGTCGGAATTGAGTTCCAAACCAGCACTCGATTGTTGCCGCGATCCGCGACGGCGATTCGCCCTTGGTAGATGGCCACAGTGGTCGGCGTGTCTAGCGATGCGTTGGTGGGAACACCGGATCCGCGGTTGGCTTGCCCGGATGTGAAGTCTGGCTGACCCAGCACGACATCGGGCGGAACCGGTCCCTGCTTGGGAACCTGATTCCACAAAAGGACGCGATGGTTGCCCGCATCACAGATGAGCAAGCGCGTGCCATCGGTTGCCACATGCGACACCTGATGGAACTGCAGCGGCTGCGGCGGCAGCACGTTGTTGGCTCGCGATGCCATGGCGTTGGCCTGCCCTAGCACGACATCGGCGGGCTGTTGGTTTACGGTCGGCAGGCTGTTCCAGATCAAGACACGGTGGGATCCACTGTCGCTGACAACCAAGCGAGTACCATCGCTGTGGATACCGGACGGCGTATTCAGCGTGGCGGCGTTGATGCTGGCCCCAAACAGCTGCGTGCGCTGCGTGAAGTCGGCTTGACCCAGCACCAGATCAGCCGCCAGATTGCTGCTGCAAGGTGTCGGCAGGGTGTACCGCAGCACGCGATGATTCAACGAGTCCGCGACCCACAAGAGCCGCGCCGCGCCCTCGCTGGCATGCACTGCGACCGGCTGACTGAGCGTGCTCGCCGTCGGCATCGCCGCGCCGCGGTTGGCAAGACCTTCGGTCAGTGACGCTTGTCCCAGGACTGCGAAGGCCGGTGCATTGTTCACGGTGGGCGAGGTCACATCGAACACGACGATGCGGTGATTCAGCGTGTCGGCGACAAAAAGTTCGTTCAGGCTGGCCGCGGCATGCCGAGGCTGGTTGAGCGTGCTCGCGCCGACGCCGAACAGGGTGCTTGAAAAGTCCGTCTGTCCAAGCACGGCATATGGAGCAGCGTTCGGGCTCGTCGGAGGACTGAAGAACAAAAGCACGCGGTGGTTAAGCGAATCGGAAACGAAATAGCGCCCCGAGGTCGCATGAAACGAGGTGGCGGGACCAAAAACACCCAGGCGGTTGGTCTGCCCAGTGGGACTGTCGATCTGCGTCGAGCGAAAGCTTGTTTGACCCCAGACCGCGTTGGCTGAGATCGGTCCGCTGCTTGGCTGGCTGGTGGGGATCTGATTCCAAAACAGCATGCGATTTGCCTGCGGGTCAGCCACTGCGAGCTTGCTGCCGATCGCGCTCAGCGTCGTCGGGGCAAGCAGGCTGGCTTCATTGATTCCGCCGTACGCATCGCTGGGGCTTAGGGTGTGGACATCGGGCATGCCCAAGACCGCATCGGCCGGGCGACTCTGCGAAGGGACGCTGTTCCAAATCAGCACGCGGCGATTGCCGCGATCTGCGACCACCAGCTTGCTCTGCCCAGGGTTCTGCGCGTCAGGGATCAGCAGCACGCCCTGCGGGCTGTTCATGCCGTACGCAGCGTTCAGGTTGGTCTGCAGATCAGGCTGCCCCAAGACAAACGGGACGGTCTGGCAGCGACGGGTGGACTGGTTGCAGCGCTGATCGACCGCGCACTGGCTGGGACTGGCCACGCAGTCCAGCGCGACACAGAGCTTGCTGCTGGGCTCGCAGTACTGATCGGCCGCGCACTCGGACGCTGCGTTGCGACAACTTCGCGCTTCGCAGCTTTGCGTCTGCTGGTTGCATACTTGGTCGGCGGCACAGGCGCGCGGATTTTCAATGCAGTTTCTGGGATTGCTGATGAGAAGAGCATCGCAGCCAAGCAGCAGCGGGAACAGCATGCACGGCGAACGCATCGTTCGATCCTCCTTGCCGGAAACGCCGGTCTGAATGGGCCATCCATCGGGACGTCATCCGAGTGGCTGCCCATCGGGGGAATATCCGGCGGGCGGGGGTTCGATCTGGGATCCGTCGACATTCCACCCCGCTGGAGGCGGTTCATGCAGCGGGTGTTGCGCAGGCGCCAGCAGCGGAACATCCATGCGCTCTTCGTCCACGACGCGCCTCTGCGGTCGGCTGGGCTTGCGCAGCGACAGGCCAAAGGACACTGCTCCGACGACAAGCAAGCCGGCACCCGCTGCTGTGAGCGCTGTGCCCGGCGTCTTCGAGTTGTAGATCTGCGAACACTCCAAGACCAGTGCGGCCCGCGAGCCAACACACTGGCCATCCAGCCCGAGCAGCACCCCTCCACTGATCGCCAGGCTCAGACCGGCCACGCCTGCGGCGATGCCCAGCGGACGCAGCCAGCGCGGCAGCGGTTTTTCTTCGCGGATCAGCAGCGTGCGTGTCTTTTCGCGGATCTCTGGCTTCCGCTCTTCTTGCTCGCGCACTTTCATTTCCAAGATCAGCTGATCTAGATCACTGCGTGTCGCGCTCGGGATGTCGGGCGCGATCGTGCGATACAGATCGAAATAGACGCGCGCTGAGCCCCACTGTTCCAGTCGGCGATACGCTTGGCCGATATTGAACAGAAGCTGCGGAACTGGCTGGATGCCATAGGCCACAAGCAGAACGGGAATGGCCGCTGCATAGTCCTGCGCCGCATACAGCTTGCCGGCGCGCAGATACTGCTCGCGAAACTCTTCCTCTGTGGAAGCCGCACGCGCGCTGTGAGCGGCCCATGCGCAAAGCAGAAGCCCGAGCATCACGCTCTGTGCCCACTGCGTTGCACGTGCAGATCTGCGAGTCCACCCTTGCATCAACGAACCGTGCCTGCATGCCCCGCCAAAAACGAGCGCGACCTGTGATAGCACGTGCTCGTTCAGCAACAGGATGTGAGTCACTCTGGTGCAAGTTTCTGTCCAAGCGCCGTCACGTTCGCGCAAGCACCAGGGCAGCGCGGTGCCTGCCCAAGCCAAGCCGCCACCGCTTCGCCAGATCCAGCAGCACAAGAGGGGATTTCACCGACGCTGGACAGCACCGAGATGGCGGTCCCAACGGGCTTTTTGTCGCGAGCGATCAGGGCGAGCAAGCCGCGTGCGCGAACGTGCGCGGCCAGGTGTGCGAACACGCGCGACCCCAGTGCGCACACCCGGATCACGCGGGCGCGATCACACCTCGCCTACGGCTCGGCAGGGACATCCAAGAGCGACGCGAGCTGGCTGCTGATGATGCTCCACATCTGTTCATAGCGAATGCCGTGATCGGCGCAGATGATGCGTGCGGAAAACGAAGCCGACGTGTGCCCCATCCATTCTGTGATGTGGTTCGCATCGATCATCGGATCCTGGCGCCCGACGATGGCCGTGATCGGAATGGGCAGCACGCGCTTCTCTTCCCGCGTGTACGTGCGCAAGACACGCAGGTCAGCGCGCAGCGTGGGGATGAAGAACGCAGCCAGCTCGTCCTCATCGAGCTTGTCGGCGCCGCGACCGAGCGCACCTGCGCGACGCAGGATATCGAGCAGCTCCGCATCCGACAGCGCATCGCTTGAGAACGTGCCCTGCACGTCTTGCTTGCCAAAGCCCAGGTACCGTTCGAGCTCGCTGCCACGTCGCGGCGCTGCACAAGCCGATACAAACAGATGCACCGGCCACGTGCGTCCAGGAACCGCAATCTGACACGCTGCTTCGAACGCCAGCACGCTGCCAAACGAGTGGCCAACAAACGCGACGGGTGTACCGCTGTCCAACGCCGTAGTCAGCTCGTCGCGAATGCCGTGCAAGAGCTGGCGCATGTCGTTGTACGGCGGCTCGGTCAGCCGCGCGCCGCGACCTGGCAAGTGCAGGCCACTTATGCTGACTAGCTGCGGCAGCTTCGTTGCCCAGCGCTGGAATAGCTCGGGACCTCCACCGCCTGGGGGAAAGCAGATCAAGTGCAGCTTGGGGCTTGCCGCGGTGTGCAGGCGAATCAGGGCGCTGCCTCGCGATCCAACGGGGCCTGCGCTGGACAGCGCGACGCTTCCTGCTGCCTGACTTTGCGCTGACAAAGGCAGCGCGTGCTTGGCCGGTTCTTTTGGGCGTGGCGCGTGGCGGCTATCTGGAGTCACCTCGCGCAAGAGGGACTCCGACAGCACAGCGACCGTTGGATGCGTCCACAGCAAGCTGGCGGGCACGCGGATACCCAGGACCGATTCGATGCGATTGCGCAGCTCTAGACCCATCAGCGAGTCCATGCCCAGCGTCGAAAGAGGCACCGAGATCGGAATCCGATCGGCAGAGAGTCGCAGCACGTGCGCCGCTTGCTTCAGCAGAATTTCCGCCAGCAAGTTGGCCCGTTCCGCGGGCACAGCGTGGGCCAAGCGAACGCGAAGCTCGTGCGCACCTTGCTCGCTGCGCGGCTCCTGCGCGGCTGCGCTATGCAAGCAGGACAGGCGACGCGCTGAGGCCGCAGCGCGATAGAACTCGCCCCAGCGCTGCACGTCGAGCGGCACCACGCCCATCTGCACGACGTCGTTGGCCAGCAAGCGGTGCAGCGCCACGATGCCTTGCTCAGGTGTCAGACTCTCCATGCCGCGCGTGGCGAGGCGTGCGCCGCGATTCTCTTGCTCGGATGCCAGCCCCACTTCCGAAAATGCGCCCCAGTCGATGCTGAGCGCAGGCAGCCCATGGGACCGGCGATGATGGGCCAAGGCGTCCAGAAATGCGTTGGCCGCCGCGTAGTTCGCTTGCCCGGCCGATCCCAAAAGGCCAGCCGCGGACGAGTACATGACAAAGAAATCCAAGGCCACAGTCCGCGTGAGCTCGTGCAGATGCCAGGCACCTTGCACCTTGGGTCCCATGACCGTGCGGAAGCGCAGCGGCGTCTGCTGCATGATCAAGCCGTCATCCAGCGCGCCGGCTGCATGGATGATCCCGCGCAGTGGCATGCCCGATCCCTGGATGTCGGAAAGAATATGTTCAAGCTGCAGGCGGTTCGCGACGTCGCCTTTGGCAATCGAGACGCGGGTGCCTTTGGCCACGAGCGCCGAGACGCAGGCGCGCTGCTCGAAGCTGACGTCTCCAGCTCGCCCCATCAAGACCAAGTGGCCCGCGCCTTGGGAACCCAGCCACTCGGCGATCTTCAGTCCCAGACCGCCCAGCCCTCCTGTCACCAAGTAGCTCGCGTCGCTGCGAATGGGAACTTCGGCGCGCTGTGGCGCACGAACCAAGACGTCTGGCTCGCTGAGTGTCAGCACCAGCTTTCCCATGTGCTGCGCTTGCGCCATCTTGCGAAACGCGTCCGCAGCCTGCGAGATCGGCACGGCCTCCAGCGGCAAGGGCGGCAGCACTGCTGCAGCGATCAGCGACATCACTTCGCTGAGCAAGCGACCGAAGCGCTTGGGCCGGCGTTCGCTGAGCGCCGCGAGATCGACCGCGCTGTACGACAGGCTTTTTTTGAACGGCGAAAGACCAAGCGGCCGATCGGAATAGATATCGGTCTTGCCGAGCTCGATGAAGCGTCCGTCTTGTCCCAGCGCGGAAAAGCTCGCTTCGATGGCGGGTCCCGACAGCGAGTTCAATACGACATCGACGCCTTCATCTTGTGTCGCCGTCAGGATCTGGGACGCAAAATCGAGCGAGCGCGAGTCCATCACATGACGAATGCCTTGGGATCGCAGCCATTCGCGCTTCTGTTCGCTGCCGGCCGTGGCAAAGATCTCGGCCCCGAGATGCCGCGCGATATGGACGGCGGCAAGTCCGGTGCCACCCGTCGCTGAGTGAATGAGCACGCGCTCTCCCGCGCGCAGGCGGGCCAAGTGAACCAAGCCATACCACGCGGTCATGTACGCGATGGGCAGGGCAGCGGCCTGCGTGGCATCGAGCGCATCGGGACGCGCCACCACCTTGCACGATGCAACGGTCACGTGCGTGGCAAAGCTGCCCGGCGTGGCTGCCACCACGGCTTGACCGATGTGCAGATCTGGTACGCCTTCGCCGACCGCCACAACGCGCCCCGAGCACTCGTTGCCCAACAGAACGGGGGCACCGTTTGCGCCAGGTCGTATGCCCATCGCCGTCATGACATCCATGAAGTTCAGGCCCGCTGCCTCGACGGAAATTTCGACTTCGTTCGGGCCAGGGGGACGGCGCACGCAGCTCTGCAGAAACAGGTGATCGAGTACGCCGGGCTGCTCGATGTTTAGGCGGAATGGCTGTCCTGCCGCGCGCTCTTTTCGACTGCTGCGATCCACTTCGGGCTGGCGATGCACCAAGCGTGAGACCCGTCGATCGCGTCCTCGCAGCGCGATCTCGTCTTCGTCCTCATCGGCCAGCAGCTCAGCCAAGATCGCTTCAGCTTCGCCATCGGGGCGCGCCGGGTCGAGATCCACGCGCAGGCAGCGCAGCTCGGGATGTTCGACAGCGATGGTGCGTCCCAACCCAAGAAGGGGCGCTTGAGTCAGCGAGATGGGCCCGCTTCCGACGGCCTGGGCTCCTCGCGTAAACAGCCACAGGCGTGGCACCTCGCGGTACCACATGCCAACGAGCGCCTGCACGACATGCAGCACGCTGTCGCAGCCCTGCAAGAGCGCCTTTTCTGGAATGCTGGACTCGCTGACTCCTTCGACACCAACGCGGCCAAGATGCACGACCGCCGTCGGCGCTTTGTCGCCAAACGACGCCGTCAACAAGACGCGCAGAGCGGTTGAGTTGGGCAGCAGCGACTCGCCCTGTGCAACCGCGTGTCCCGCCGCCAGCAGCACTTCGCGCAGCGTCCGTCCCAAGGCCCCGCCATCCCCAAGCAGCAGCCAGCGGCCCGAAGTCACCCGCGGCGGCGGCACAGCTCGTACTTGCCAGTCGGGGGATAGGAACCAGCGCTCGCTGTGATCGTGTGGCCCGCTATCGGCGCGGCGCTGCACGACGAAATCGCGTAGCTCTGCAACCACGCGCCCCGCGCGATCGCAGATGACAAGCTGGGCGCGACGGCGATCCGGCTGCGCTGCAGCGGGCGGAAGCAACTGCACATGGCAGAACAGCTCGCCGGGCGGCGTTTTGTAACGCTGCAGCGCCGCGACATACACGGGAAGCCAGGGCGCATGACCGCGCTCAGGTCCCAGCGCTGCCACCAAGATCTGCAGGCAGCCATCGAGCAGGGCCGGGTGAAACTGGTATCCCGCTTGACCACTTTTGGCCGCTGCCGGCAGCTCGATTCTGCCGAGCGCTTCGCTGTCGCCACACCACAGCTCCCGGATGCCACGGAACGCTTCGCCGTATTCCATGCCCATCGCGGCCATGTCTTCGTACAGCCGAGCAACATCTGCCGCTTCCGTCGAGCGCAAGCGCTCGCGCAGCGCGACCAGATCCAGGCTGCTTGGCGACGAGGATCCTTTGCGCCGCTTGAGAACGCCGCGTGCATGGACGCGGAATGTCGCCGGACTCTGGCTGACATCGCGGCTCGCCACGTGGAAGCGCAGCCGCCCCGGCATCTCTTCCGTTGTGACGGCCTGCAGGATCACCGCGCTCTCGGGGGGCAGACTTAGCGCCTCGACCAAGGCGAGCTCCGTCACGTCCGCAGGCTCGGCCGAAAAGCGCTCGTGCGCGCAGGCGAGAGCCATTTCTAGATACGCAGCCCCTGGAAAAATCATCGTGCCTTGTACGCGATGGTCGCGCAGCCACGCGACGTACGGCGGCTCGAAGACCTGTTCCCATACGTGCGTGCCGCTCTGCGTCGACAGCGTCTGCGCACTTCCCAAGAGCGGATGCGCCGCGGGGGACAGCAGCTTCCTGGGATGGCTTGCATGGATCGAAGACGGCGGCGGATCGACCCAGAAGCGCTCGCGCTGCCAGGCATACGTCGGCAGGTCTGGCAGCGGTCGCGGCGATGGAAACAGCTGCGGCCAGGTCACCGGCACCCCGGCGCACCACAGCGCAGCCAGGCTGGAAAGAAGCGCTGCGCGCTCGGGCTGGCCGCGTCGCAGCGAAGCCAGAGCCGCGGATTTTGTCGAGGCCGCAGACAGCATCTCTTCGATCGCCGGCAGCAGCACCGGATGTGCGCTCAGCTCGATGGCTTGGCAGGGGCCAGAATCCAGCAGCGACTGCAGCACCGCGCCGAATCGCACCGGCTGCCGCAGGTTCTGCACCCAGTACTCGGCATCCAGATCGAGACCTGTGACATCGGTCGTGGTTACGGTCGAGCGCATCGGGATCGCGCAGGGCCGCGGCTGAATGTGCGAAAGCTGTCGGCGCAGCTCAGGCAACAGCGGCTCGACCTGCGGACTGTGACTGGCGACATCTACCTTGACGCGTCGACAGAACACGCCGCGCTCTGCCAGAAGCGAAAGCACCGTTGAAAGCGCGCTTGGATCGCCAGAGATCACGGTCGCGCGGGGGCCGTTGCTCACCGCGATGCTCAGGCGATCTTCATGGCCTACAAGCAGCGCCGCGGTCTCGCCCTCCGAAAGATCGATCAGCGCCATCTCGCCCTGTCCGCTGATCTGGCGCAGCAAGCGACTGCGTCGACAAATGACGGCTGCTGCATCGTGCAAGGACAGCGCCCCCGCCACATGCGCCGCAGCGATCTCGCCCAGGCTGTGACCGACCACGACATCGGGCGTGATGCCCCAGCTACGCCACAGCGCCGCCAACGCCACGCTCATGGCAAACAGCACTGGCTGCACGACATCCACGTGCTGCAGTCGTGACGTCGTCGCATCGGCCGTCAGCTCAGCCAGCACGGAAAAGCCAGCCTCTTTCTGGATGGCTTGATCGCAGGCGGTCAGTGCTTCGGCAAAGCGCGGCTCTTCCTGCAGAAGCGTCTGTCCCATCCCCAGCCACTGCGAGCCTTGGCCCGGAAACACAAAGACCACCTGGGGTCGGGCTGCGCCGACGAGCGCAGAGACGATGGTTCCGGAGCGCGGCGCTCCTGCCGAAAGTGCCTCAAGCTGCGTCCGCAAGTCGTCGCGCGAGGTGGTTACCAAGGCGGCCCGCTGCGCCAGTGCCGCCCGGTGGCATGAAAGGCCATACGCTGCGTCGGCCAGCGACACCTGCGCGCTGGAGCCAAGCTGCGTGTACAAGCGAGCCGCCTGGGCGCGAAGCGCTGCTTCGCTGTGCGCCGAAAGAACGATCAGCTCGGCCGAGTGGGGCGGATCCGCGGCTGGCGCTGGCAGCGCAGGTGCTTCCTGCAGGATCACGTGGGCATTGGTGCCGCTGAGGCCAAACGAGCTGATTCCAGCGATGCGCGGCTTGCTTCCCCGCGGCCAGATCTGCGCCTGTTGCAGCACGCGCACGGGCAGCAACTGCCATGGAATGTGCGGGTTCAGATCACGCAGCGCAGGCTGAGCCGGAAGCTCTTCGTTTTGCAGAGACAAGAGCAGCTTGACGATACCGGCCAGGCCGGAAGCGGCCTCCATATGACCCAGATGTGCTTTGACCGCGCCGATCCACAGCGGCCGATCCGCCTGTCGCTGATCGCCATAGACGGCAGCCAAGGCCTGCACCTCGATGGGATCGCCGAGCTCGGTGCCTGTGCCGTGGCACTCGACATAGTCGACATCACGCGGGGATACACGCGCGTGCTCCAGCGCGTGACGCAGCACAGCCTGCTGCGCTGGCCCGTTCGGTGCGGTCAGACCGCTGCTGGGTCCGTCGTGATTGATGGCGCTGCCACGCACCACGCCCAAGATGGGATCGCCAGCGCGCAGGGCATCGCTCTCACGCTTCAACACCAAGACGACGCAGCCTTCCGATCGACCGTAGCCATCGGCATCGGCCGCAAAGGTTCGGCAGCGCCCATCGGGCGACAGCGCGCGAAGCTGCGACATCATGACGAAGCTGCGCGGGGATAAAAGCAGGTTCACACCGCCGACCAGTGCCGATGTGCATTCGCCTGCGTGCAGGCTCTGACACGCCAGATGCAGCGCGACCAGCGAGGACGAGCACGCGGTGTCGACAAACAGACTGGGACCCTGCAGCCCCAAAAAGTACGACAGCCGGCCAGCCAGGACGCTCGATAGATTGCCAGTGCCGCTGTAGCGCGCTGCAGCGGTATCGCTCATTCCTTGCAGACGCTCGGCATATTCGTTTTCGCCCGCGCAGACGAAGACGCCGGTCTGTGTTTCGCGTAGCGCGATGGGATCTTGGCCTGCGCGCTCTAGCGCTTCCCATGTGACCTCCAGCAGCATGCGCTGCTGTGGATCCATGGTCATCACTTCGAGCGGCGCGATGTGGAAGAAGCCGGCATCGAAGGACTCGATATCCGTCAGAAAACCGCCGCGCGTCACTGTGGTGCGCTGCGCTGTGTCCGGGTTCGGATCGTACCAGTCTGCGGCCTTCCATCGGCTCGCCGGAACCTCTCGCACAACGTCCGTGCCAGCGCGCAGCAGGGACCACGCGGACTGCGCATCGCTGGCATCACCGGGCAACCTAAACGCCATGCCGATGACGGCGATCGGCTCGCTGCTCGCAAGCGGAGGTTCGGCATGGATCGCTTCCTCGCTTGCGACCCTCAGTACATCGCTGCGTAGATGCGCGACCAGGCGCTCCAAGGTTGGGTAGTCAAACGCGACCGTCGAGCTCAACGGCACGCCCAGCTCATGCTGCAGAGCTTTGTGAAGCTGCACCGCCATCAGCGAGTCCATGCCCAGCTCGCCAAAGCGCTGTGTCGCATCCAGCTTGTTCCCGGCATCCAGACCCAGCACCTGGGCCACGCACCTGCGCACGCGATCGGGCAGCTCGGCAGCCACTGCGCGGCGCGCTGTCGGCTGTGGATCGCGCGCCTCGGTCGGGGCCTCGATCGCGCTGCCTTCATCGCGCACAAAGCGCGCAATCAACTGACGCTGACGCGTTCCCGGAGGCAGCGTGGCGGCGAGCTTTCGCCAGTCGAGCGAGGCCACCATGCAGTACGCAGCCGGGCCGCACATCACGTGGCCTAGCATGGTCAGCGCATCGGGCAGCGGCATCATGCGCACGCCTGGCTCGCTGAGCTGCAGCGGCGACAAGCGCAGCGCCATCCCTGTGGCCCACGCGCCCCACGCGATACTCACGGCCGGCCGGCCCTGCGCCCGGCGGTACTCAGCAAAGGAGTCGAGGGCTGCGTTGGCCGCCGCATACAGGCCGCTGCCCATGGGGCCCAGGGTCCCAGCGACCGACGAGAAGAGCACAAAAAAATCGAGCGGCAGGTGGCGTGTGGCTTGATGCAGAGCCCAGGCGCCATCCACTTTTGGGCGCAGCACCGCCGCGAGCTGCGCAGCGTCTTTTTGGGCCAGCAGGCCGACAGACAACACGCCAGCCGCGTGGAACACACCTCGCACGGCCGGCAGGGCCGAGGACAGCAGCGAAGACATCTGCGCACCGTCGGCAACATCGATTGCCGCGGCTGTGACCTGTACACCAAGCGCTTCTAGTTTTTCGATCTGCGCGATCTGTTGCAGCACCGCGGGATCGGTCTGTTCTGTCCACTGCGAGCGCGGCGGTACTCCATGGCGGCTGGTGAGGAGGAGGTGGCGAGCCCCGCGCGCAGCCAGCCACTCGGCAATGCAGAGCCCAATCGCGCCCAGCCCTCCTGTCACCAGATACGTTGCATCGGACACGATCGTCGGGGATTCCGTCGGAACAGGCGCAGAGTTGAGCTGCGCGGCAAGGCGGCGCCGACTGCGGAATGCCAGCTGATCTTCGGCCTGCGGCTGCAGCAGCTCGCGGGCCAGATCAGCGAATTCGCCCGTGTCCCCCAGTGGGTCTAGGTCAACGAGTCCTCCCCAGGCGGCTGGGTTTTCTGCGGCGGCTACGCGTCCTGCGCCCCACAGCACGGCCTGCGGATAGTTCGTCGCGTCACCGGGAGCGATCGCCCACGCTCCGCGCGTGACGATCCATAGCTTGGCGGAAGAGCCCGCAGAAAGTCCGCGGATCACCGTCAGGAGCGAGCTGGCAGCCGGCAGGATGCGCTCGTGCAAGGGGCGTCCGGCGAGAGCTTCTTCCGCTGGCAGCGGCGCGTCTGACAGCACCACCACGCCCTCAAGTCGTTCGCCCGCGTGGAGCTCCGTGATCAGCGCCGAGTCATCGATCTGCGCAGACAACACACGGGCAGATCGTCCATGTGACAAGAGCGCTCGGGCCAATGCCCAGCCGCTGTCCTCGCGCTCGGCAACAACCAGCCAGCTTCCCGCGCGAGCTTCAAGATCTGGCGACGGCACACGTGGGCGCTCGGGCCATTCCAGGGTGTAGTGCAGGTCCGCGCGGACTGCAGGCGGCGTGACACTGCGCCGTGGTGCTTGGGCTGGCCAGTATCGCGTCTTTTCAAAGGCGTACGAGGGCAGGGCGCAGCGTCTTCCGCGCCATGGGAACACGCCCTCCCAGTCCACGCTGGCGCCGCGCGCCCACAGGCTGCCCAGCGCTTCCAGCGCGCTTTCGGATTCCCCGCGTCCTGCGCGCAAGCTGGGTACGAGCGTCACATCGACGTCGGGAAGTGCGGCCGATACCAAGCTGAGCAGCGTCGACTTCGGTCCGATCTCGATGAACGTGCGCACGCCGGCATCGCCCAGCGCGCGTGTGCCGTCGACGAATCGCACGGCCTCGCGAACATGGCGCACCCAGTACTCTGCGGTGCAGACGCTGTCGTCCGCAAGCTGCCCAGTCAGGTTGCTGATCAAAGGCAGAGCCGGGGCGTGATAGCGAATGGACTGCGCCACACGGCGAAAGTCCGCCAGCATGGGATCCATGCGGGGCGAGTGGAATGCGTGCGACACGCGCAAGAGCTTGGTGCGCACATGGCGGGCCGAAAAAGCGGCGACGACTTCCTCGACGCTGCTCTGTTCTCCGGCAATTACGACGTGTTCTGGACCGTTGATCGCGGCAATCGAGACCCGATCGGAACAGGCGGCAATCGCAGCCACAACGCTCGCTTCTTTCGCGGCAATCGACGCCATGGCGCCGCCGGTCGGAAGGGCCTGCATCAACTGGCCGCGCGCCGCGCAGAGTCGAACAGCATCCTCTAGCGAAAAGACTCCTGCGATGCAGGCTGCGACGAGCTCACCGATGCTGTGACCAGCCAGGCGATCGGGCGCGATGCCCCACGCCTGCCACAGCGCATGCAGCGCGTATTCCAACGCGAACAGCGCTGGCTGCGTATAGCCCGTCTGATCGATCAAGGCGGAATCAGCGTGATCCGCAGGTGCCCACATCACTGCGCGCAGCGAGCCTGCGATCTGTTGGTCAAACAAGCGCACCACGCGATCGAACGCTTCGCGGAACGCAGGGAACGCTTGATACAGGCCGCGACCCATGCCAGGCGTCTGTGCCCCTTGGCCGGTAAATAAAAATGCGCGTGTGTCGGGCGGCGACGATGCGGTGGCTGCGATCTGCGCCAGCGCATGGCCCTGCGCAGCGACGCAGGTCTGCTGCAGTGCCGCGAGTGACGTGGCCACCAGTGCCACCCGCTTTCGCAGCGCGCTGCGCGTGGTCGCCAGGCTGTACGCCAGATCGGGCAGCGATGCTTCTGGCTGCGTGCGCAGGTGTGTATCCAAGCGAGATAGCTGCGCCGCGAGCGAGCCTTCACTTTGTGCGGACAGCACCACAAGCTGCGCATCCGATGCCTGGGTATCGGCAGCCAAGGCAAGGCGACTCGGTTCGGACGACGCACGGATCGTGCCGCCATGCGTCCACACCTGTGCGGCGGTGTTGAGCAGCGCGGCGAGCTCGGGTTCCCCGCGAATCAGCGTGCCGCAAGCGATGGCTGTATCGCTGCAGTGCTGCAGCCCCTGCTGGATCGAGGGCAGCAGGATCGGATGTGCATTCACCTCGACAAACAGCTCCGCGCCCTGCCTGCAAAGCGCGCGGACGGCCTCATCGAAGTACACCGGGCTGCGTAGGTTGTGCGCGAACCACGCGCCGTCTAGATCCGGTCCCTGCACCCAGCCGCGCGTTGAGGTCGACCACATCGGAATTCGGCCCGGTCGCGGTGTGATGCCAAGCAGCGCTGCGGTGAGCGGCTCCAGAATCGGATCCATCTGCGGACTGTGCGCAGCGATCTGGACATCGATGCGGGCCGCAAACGTCCCCTGCTGACGCAGGGTCTCGACGATGGCATCGAGTGCGGCGGGCCGGCCAGAGAGAAGCGTAGTCAGTGGGCCGTTCTGTCCAGCAATACACACTGCATCGGCGTACGGCGCAAGCAGCGCACGCGTCTCGTCGGCTGAGCGCTGCACAAGCGCCATGCCCCCGTCGCCGGTCGTTGTGTTCTGCAGTCGGCTGTAGCTCACGATCACGCGTGCGGCATCGTCCAAAGACAGCGCACCCGAGACGCAGGATGCAGAGATCTCTCCCAAGCTGTGCCCGACCACATAGTCGGGTGATACGCCGATAGAATCGAGCACCGCAGTCAAGGCCACCTGCACGGCAAACAGGCAGGGCTGGATAAACGTTGCCGTGGCAGAGCGCGCAGTTGGCCGGTGCAGCTCGCGCAGGACCGAGAAGTGGCCATGACGCGCGATGGCCGCATCACACGACTGCATGCTCTGCCGAAAGACGGTGCTCTCGCGCAGAAGTCGGCTTGCCATGCCGCGCCACTGTCCGCCTTGCGGCGAATAGAGAAACGCGGTCCGCTTCTCGGGCTTGGATGCGATGGCCGCGTGGCATCCCGGCACGGTCTGGTCTGCTAGCCACGCCCCCAGCTTCGTCGCCAGCTCGGGCTGCGAGCGAGCTACGACAGCCAGCCGATGTGTACCATCGGTCTGTGGCAACGCACACAGCGCGGCAAGATCCTCCGGTCCGCGCAGGGCGTGCGAGATCGCGGTCTGCGCTGCGTGACGCAGGCTCTCGTGATCGGTTGCTGCAAGCCGCAGAAGCTGCGGAGGCGCCGCATCCAAGCTGCTTACGATCACATGACAGTTGGTGCCGCCCCAGCCAAACGAGCTGACACCAGCGACGGCGGGACCTGATGAAGGCCATGGCTCTAGCTGGGTCGCCACCGCCAACTTCAGAGCAGAAAAAGGAATCAGCGGGTTGGCTTCTGCAAAGTGCAAGCTTGGGGGAATCGAGCGATGCTCGATGGCTAGCGCGGTCTTGATCAGCCCAGCGATCCCCGCGGCTCCCTCTAGATGTCCGATGTTGGTCTTGACCGATCCGATCCGCAGCGCAGAGCTTGCGGATCGACCCGCGCCGAGAACCGCGCCCAGTGCTGCCGCTTCAATGGGGTCACCTAGCTTGGTGCCGGTGCCATGCGCTTCGACATAGTCGATGGCCGTTGGCGAGATCTGTGCCTGCTGGCACGCCGCGGTCAGCACCGCGCGCTGCGCCGCTGGGTTCGGTGCGGTCAGGCCGTTGCTGGCTCCATCGTTGTTGACCGCGCTGCCCCGAATCACGCAGTACACGTGATCGCCATCGGCTAGTGCGTGCGACAGTGGCTTTAACACCACGAAGCCCCCGCCTTCGCCCCGCACAAAGCCATCGGCCCCTGCGTCAAACGCGCGACAGCGGCCGCGCGGTGACAGGCCGCCGAACTTGCTCAGCACTTCGCTTGTATGTGGGGACAGCATCAGGTTTACGCCACCCACCAGTGCCAAGGACGACTCGCCCGCGCGCAGGCTGTGACAGGCCAGATGGATCGCGACCAGCGACGACGAGCAGGCCGTGTCGATCGCCAAGCTTGGGCCCTGAAGTCCCAGCGCATACGAGATGCGATTGGCCACGATGCTCAGCGATTGCCCAGTGCCAGTGTGTTGTTCAACCGGCACATCGGCGCGCAGAAGAAGGTCAGCATAGTCATGCCAGATCACGCCAACGAATACGCCACAGCGGTCGCCGCGGACCGCCGTCGCTGGAATGCCGGCATCTTCAAGCGCTTCCCAAGACAGCTCAAGAGCCAGCCGCTGCTGCGGATCGATCAGCGTCGCTTCGCGCGGAGAGATGCCAAAGAACCCAGGGTCGAAGGTCTCGACATCGTGGATGAAGCCACCAAAGCGCGAGCCGTCTTCTTCTGCCGTGCTTGGTTCGCGATCGGACGGCGCAGAGCCGTGCCAACGAATCGCTGGAACTTCCCGAATCGCATCGATGCCCTTGCGAAGCAGATCCCAAAAGGCAGCTAGATTGTCAGCCTGCGGAAAGCGACAGGCCATGCCCACAATGGCGATGGGTTCGCTGCTCGCTTCAGAAGGTGCGACCGCTGTCGCCTGGGCTGGGATCTTGCCGTCCGAATGCGCTGCGCTCAGGTGCTGTGCAAGCGCGTCCGCGCTGGGAAATTCCCAGATCAGCGTCGGGGACAGCGTGTGCCCAAGCCGCTTGCCAAGCTCGATCAGCAGGGCCGTCGCGCCCAGCGAGTCGAGCCCAACCCGCTGGAAGTGTTCGCCGGCTGCCACCTCTGCGTTCGCCACGCCCAAGCGGCTTGCGATGTACTGGATCACCCAGTCGCGGATGGCCGAGAACGTCGACAGGGCCGCGTCGTCCCGCTGCGGGGTCAAGGGGTTCTGTCCCGGCTTTGCATCGCGAAGCATGGTGTCCTCCAAACCCTGAGTACGCCGCGCGGCGGTTGCTCGTATTCAGACCGCCTTCACGAGTGGAACCAGCGAATGCAGCATCGCTGCCCTTCCCGCTGCCCTACGCACTGGCTGGTTCGCGCACGCACGCGTCGCGGCGCTGGACGCTCGGCCATGTGTACGGACGCACGGCAAGCGCAGGCACCTACGCGCGGACTACGATGACGGCACATTCACAACGTCTGCGATCCAACGCTCGACAGCGGGCGAGTGCTGTGTGAAGCGCACCACGAAGCGTCGTCCCGCATCCTCGTGTGCGGTCACCTTCGCGTACGCTTCCCCTACACCTGTGATGTCGAGGCGCAAGTTGGAAAACATGCTCGGGGGCGCGCCCCCTTCAAGGAATGTCAGCGTGGCGCCCTTGGCCGACAGACGCAGGATCAGGCCTGGGCTCGGATTCGGGGCCACTGTCTTTTCAAGGACGGGCCAGATGTTGGCGGCCTGCGGCGCGGGAAGTTCCACAGCGGTCGCATCGCTATGGCGCCGCGATAGCTCGGGCAGCTCGTCCAGTCCTCCGATCGAGAAGATCGTAATCGGTCCCGGACTGCCTTTTGGAAACGCTTGGGCACTGCCCCAAAGCAGCACGCCTTCCCCGGCTGCGCGCAGCGTCGCATCGGATGCCAGGACGTCGCCACCGACGGAATACGACTCGATACGAAAGGCTAGATTGACCGCGCCGCCGACCGCGCCGTACTGCGCTCGCTGCTCGGATCCGACGTTGCCAACGACCACATCTCCTGTGTTGAGCCCGATGCCCATCTCTAGTGCGGGGTAGCCACGCTCGCGCATCTCGTGATTGACCCGCGTCATGGCCGCTTGCATGGACAGCGCGCAGATCAGCGCCTTGCGGGCATGGTTTTCCATCTGAATCGGCGCACCGAAATAGACGACGATGCCATCGCCAAGAAAGGCACCGATGGTGCCACCGCTGCCCGCGATCACATCCGACATGATGCCGAGATAGCAGTTCAAGATGCGGATGATGTCTTCTGCGGGAAGACGCTCGGCCATCGCGGTGAAGCCACGGAGATCCGAGCTGAGAATCGTAATCACCCGCCGTTCACCGACCAGCGTCTGACCATCCGGCATCGATAGGATCTGATCGACGACCTCTTGCGTGACATAGCGTCCGAACAGATGCCGGATGAACTGGTTTCGTTTTTCCAGCTCTGCTTCGATGAAGTCGGCATGCTCCGACGTCGTCTCGATGATCGTCTCTAGATCTTGGCAGCGGCGCTCAAGCTCGGCGATCCGCTTCTGGTATTCGTCGATGATTGATGGCGGCACGGACATGGGCGACTTCGACTTATTCCAGGTCGACGCGAATCTCGGGAACGATGCGCTGCAGGTTCTGCAGCGACTTGCTGTGCCACGGAATCTTTTTTGATCCACGCAAGCGCAGCGACCCCTTGGCTTCGCGAACCTTGACGGCAAAGCGCATCAGAAATGCGATGCCCGAGCTGTTCAGAAATTGAAGCCCACGCAGATCGACCGTGACCATGCCGGCGCTCAGTGCTTCTTCCAGAAGCGCCATGATGGGCGCGTACTCGGCAGTGCCGTTGAGCCGCAGGGTTCCGCGGATCGTGACTTCGTTCGTGTCCTTATTTCGAATCGCAGAGTATGAACCGTCAGAGATCTCTTGTGTCGCCATCTTGTCCTCTGCCACGCAGCTCCGTTGTTTCGCTCAGCAACAGACTTCTTTGGCCCGTCGTCACAGCGGGATGCGAACCGTCGTGGTCAATAGCAGCCGTTTGTCGTCATGCGGCATGAAGCGCCAACCAAGTCGCGCCGAGTAGTCCGTGAGCATGGACAAAAGCCCCAGGCCCGACGTGCCATCATTTGCTTGCGCTCGGCGTTCGTACTCGGCCCACGGGTCAGCGTTCAGCAGGCGCCTCACCGCGGACTCGTACATCTGTGAGCCTTCGAGAGATGCACCGTTGGTGGCGAAAAAGACCAGCTCACCTTCGTGCATCGTCAAGCGAATGCTGATCGGAATGCCTTCCACATCGGTGAACTTCATGGCGTTTTCGATCAGCTCATTGGCGACGAAGCTCACCGCCCCTTTGACATATTCAAGCCGGCCTTCCTCGTCGGATCCGTGCAGCGCATAGAACGTCGCGAAGTAGTCCGCCATGAAGTCCGCAGACAGGCTGTTGTTCTTCCAGCGCTCCTTCAACGAGACCGAGGTGGGAGAGAACACGATCGTCAACCCCTCGATCTCTAGCGGGACGCTCTCTGTGAAGTCACCGTACGTTCGTGCCGGGTCCATGTCGCTACCTTGTTTGTCGGCAGTTGTGGCAATCATCCCGCAGCTACGCTCCGCCTTTTCGAGTGATGACCAGCATGGTTTCGTCATCGTGCTTGTTGGCTGGATCGATCAGAACCAAGAGCTTGTTCAGCAGTGCCTCGGCGGTTGGTGCATCCTGGGCCGCGGTCTGCAGCAGCTTTCCGAGTCCTTCGGCTCCCCGCATCTCTTCGCCCATTTCGACCTCGGTGACGCCATCGGTGTACAGCAGCATCGTGTCGCCGGGCGAAAGCGAGAGCTCTGCATCCGACAGCATCGATCGAATGTCATCGAGCACGCCCAGCCACACGCCGAAGGTCTCGACTCTCTCGATCTCCTGGGTCGCGGCGCGATAGATCAGGACGTCTTCATGCAGGCCGCTGTACACCAGCTTGTCTGCATCGACGCGAAAGCCGGTGATGGTCATGTAGTGACCCGCATCGATGCTCGCCAAGTTGCTGCGGATCGCCAGATTCACCAGACCCAAGATCTCAGATGGGGTCGGTGTGCCGCCGCTCTCGTATCGGCCGTGAACAGCGGTGCGAATGGCGGTCTGGATCATCATCATGCTCAGACCCGCAGCCACGCCGTGCCCCGACACGTCACCGACGAAGATCCATGGCACGCCGCCGGCCATAAAGACATCGTAGTAGTCGCCGCCCACGTGCTGACACGGGCGCATGATCGCTGCCGCGTCATAGCCTGGGATGTTCAGCTGGCTGGGCAGCAGCACCGTCTGGATCTTGCGCGCGAGATCCATCTCACTCCAGATCTCGGACAGCGCACGCTGCAGCTCTTTGGTGCGCTGCGCAACCTGCTGTTCCAAGGTGTCGTTGGCGCGAACGATCGTCTCATTGGCTTGCCGCAGACTGCTCAAAAGACGCGAGTTTTCCAGGGCAACCGCTGCCTGCGCGCCCAGCATCGTCAGGATCTCTGTTCGCGAAGGCGTAAAGGCACCGTCTGAGAGACCGTTTTCAAAGTACAGGACGCCGACCAGCGTGCCGCGATGGATCATCGGCAGGGCCAGCACCGATTTCAGGCGATGACTGGCCACGTACGGATCCGAGACGAAGTGCCCATCGATGGCGGCATTGCTCAAGACCACGATCTCGCGCGTTCGCGCGACATAGTTGGCGATGCCGCGCGAGAGGTCCGCGCTGCGATCGAGCGGCACAGACAGACTGGCATCGACCACGTCTGGATCGACGCTGAACTTGGCTTTGATCACCAGCTGGCCAGAGCTCTGCAGCAGCAGAAAGCCGCGCTGTGCTCCGGCATTCGTGACGATGATTTTCATGATCTGCCCGAGCACTTTGTCGGGCTCGATTTCCGAAGAGATGGCGTTGCTGGCGCGCATCAGCGAGGCGATGTCCAGCGTCTCGGCTGCGCGGTTGCCACTCGACGACGTCATCGAGATGGTGGCAGAGCGGCTGGTTCCTGCCGTCATTTCCTCTTCGCTGACGCGGACGCTCTGCAGAAGCTTTGGGAACTCTCGCACCAGGGCAGCGGCCTTGGCACGGCCACCCCAGCGC
This sequence comes from Myxococcales bacterium, assembly GCA_016794505.1. Taxonomy (GTDB): domain Bacteria; phylum Myxococcota_A; class Polyangia; order Palsa-1104; family JAEUJZ01; genus JAEUJZ01. Next base: position 28,611 of record JAEUJZ010000074.1, on the reverse strand, counting down.
GCGAAGCAGTGATAGGCATCCTGCAGATAGGCGCGCCCCGTGCGCTCGCGGCCGATGGCGAAGTAAAAGCGTGCGCACAGCTCGTTCGCGAGTCCCTCGTGGTGCAAGAACCCTTGCTCTTGCGCGTGGCTGATCGCTTGGTCGTAAAGCTCCATCGCCTCTCTGGGCTGATCGCGCAGGCGCGCGATCTCGGCGGCGATGATGCGTTCCATGTGGTGATAGTTGGCGGGACAGCTCGTGGCCCACTGCCCGAGCTGGCCCTGCAGCTCGACCAAGCGCTCGATGTCTGCGTGAGCCACCTGCCCCCCTTCACAGGAAGCGGTCGCCGCGGTCGCCAGTGCGCGGAAAAAGGCATATTCAGTGCGGATATTAAGTGACTTAAAAAATGAAATAACCGGCTCGGCCCGTTTCACCATTTCCAATGACGCGGAATAGTCGCCAAATAAGAAAAGAACCTCCGCCATGGCGACATGCCAATAACAAGCTGGCATGGCGAGCTGCGGATCCTGTAACTGGCGGGAAAATTCCGTTTCATTGAATGGTTCGCCGATCCCTTCGGGAACCGATGCGAGGCCATGTACCATGCGCAGCAGTCGCTGTTGTGTGGCAATCATGATCAGCAACTGCAGCAGATCTTTGTTGCGCTTTACAACGCTGATGCCCGACGCGATCTCTTCCAGTGTGGTCGGCAGGTCTTGGCCCATGGTGTACTTGTCCAGCGTGCGGAACACCACGGCCCACGACGTAAATGCCAAATCTCCCGTGTGCATACCGTCACGAATGGCGGTATCGTAATATTGTATTGCTTCACGAATCGGGCGCGATGAGTGAAGCAACGCACCGAAGTTTAGGTGTATCTTACAGCTGAGAGGCTGATATTTCGATTTCTCGTGCAGTGCGAGAGCCAGGCATGAGTTCTCATAGCTGCTGGAATAGTCGCCAAAGCCAGCCAGAGTATACGCTAGACAGATATAGCTATAACTTGAGAATTCGGTGAAGCCATGGCGCAGCCCCAGGTTGATTTGGCGCATCGAAAAGCGCGCGAACATCACCGGGCTGACGAAGTAGGCATCCAAGACCACGTTGGTCATCAGCCGCGCGAGCGCCAAGTGATCGGGATCCGTCGTCAGCGGCATGTTGATCAGGTCCGCGATCGGACGGTTGGCCATGCTGCGCTTGATCTCTTGCGCTTCCTGTTCGATGGCTCGCTCTTGCTCTTCGGGGGTGCCGCGCAAGTCGACACCGAAAAGAGACAGGGTCTCTAGCCCTTCGCTCATCGCTTCCGCAAACTTGCCAAGCGCCATGAGGAGCTTCATGTGCAAGCTGCACAGGTGTTCGAGATCCAAGCGCGAGCGCGCTCGCGTGCGCAGGCTGCCGAACAGCGGGGTCGCTTCATCCAACGAGCCGTTCAGGTATTCGCACTCGGCCCGCTCTAGCTGCAGCCCGAAGCAGAGCTCATAGTTGCTGCTCCAGTGCGACTCGTTCATCAGCGCCATGCCCTGCTTGAGATAGCTCGCGGCGATCTGATACGCCGTCGCTGCCTTGGCGCGCTTGCCGGCGAGCAGGTTCAGGCGGGCTAGCTCGACGCGCTCGGCCTCATCGCGGATCAGCTCGGCCCCGCGGTTTAGCTGATCGACCGTGGCAAAGAGCGTCTCGTCATGCGCTTCGTCTTGGCAGCGTGCGCGCATCAAGCGGCCGATGCGCAGGTGCAGCCGCGCCCGTTCATCGACGCCGATCAGCGCATAGGCGGCCTGCTGCACGCGGTCGTGCAGGAACTTAAAGCGCAGCGTCCCCGACGTGCTTTCAGCGTGCGTGACCGAATCCGCATCGCGGCCCGAAAATAGGTATCGATAGTTGTCATCCAGCGGCAAGAGCAGCCCGGACTGCAGTGGTTCCCACAGCGTCGTGGCGCTCTGCGGAAGCGGCTTGTCCTGGATGTTGGCGAGCGTCTGCAGATCGAACTGGTGGCCGACGCAGGCCGCTAGCTGCAGCGTCTCTTGCGCTTGCGCAGAGAGCTGACGCAGCTTCTTCAGCATCAGATCGACGACGTTGTCGCTGGCGATCGAGCTGCGGATGCGCGTCATGTCCCAGCGCCACACGCCGCGTGCCACGTCGAGCGTCAGCAGGCCTTCTTTGTGAATCGTCGCGAGGAACTGCCCAAGAAAGAATGGGTTGCCCTGCGTCCTTTCGTGCAACAGATCGACCAACGGAGCGAGCTCGCTGGCTTGCTGTGTCAGGGCTTCGCACAGGATCTGCTCGACGGTGGATCGCGACAGCGGCTGCAGCTTGATTTCGCTCAGCGTGGCGCCTTCTTTGCGCAGCTCATGCAGCGCCAAGGCCAAAGGACTGCTCGCCGTCACTTCGTTGTCGCGATACGAGCCAATCAGCAGCAGGCTGCCCTTTTCGGGATCGAGCAGGATGTGGTGCAGCAAGCGCAGCGTCGCTGGGTCGGCCCACTGCAGATCGTCGAGGAAGATCACCAGCGGGCGGCCCGACTTGGAAAAGACGCGCAGAAAGCTCTGGAACAGCGCGACAAAGCGGTTCTGTGATTCCGTCGGTCCCAGCTCGGGAACACTGGGCTGAGGGCCCAGCAGCATGCCCAGCTCGGGAAGCAGATCGATCAGAATCTGGGCATTCGGCGACAGCGCGATGAGCAGGCTCTGCTTCCAGCGCTCCAAGACGTCTGTGGGCTCGGCGAGAAGCTGGCGAAGCAGCGTCCGCAGCGCCTGAACCACCGATGCATAGGGAACGCTGCGACTCAGCTGATCGAACTTGCCAGCGATGAAGTAGCCACCTTCGCGAGCGATGGGGCCATGAACCTCTTGCACCAGAGCCGACTTGCCGATGCCGGAGTACCCCGAGATCAGCAGCAGCTCGACGCCTCCTTGGCGGATGCGTTCGAAGGCGCCGAGCAGCATGCCCAGCTCCGCTTCTCGACCGTATAGGCGCTGGGGAATGCGCAGCTCGGCGCTTGGCACTTGCCGATCCAGCGCGAAGTCATGGATGTGTTTGGTGGCTTCCCACTCGTTGCGGCAGATGGTCAGGTCTGCCACCAGGCCCGCCGCGCTTTGATAGCGATCCTCGGCGTTCTTGGCCATCAGCTTGAGGACGATCTTGGATAGGACTACTGGCAGCTCAGGCACAAGCTCGTGGGGGGCCGCCGGCATGCGAGCGATATGGCTGTGGACAAGCTGCAGCGGATCGTTCGAGGAAAACGGCAGCGATCCCGTCAGCATCTCGTACAGCGTGACACCCAGTGCATAGAAGTCGGTGCGCGCGTCGATGACGCGATGCGTGCGCCCCGTCTGTTCGGGCGAGATGTGCGTCAGCGTTCCTTCCAGCGATTCAATCTTGGTGCTGTTCTGACTCTCGCGTGCGAGGCGCGCTGCGATGCCAAAGTCGATCACTTGCGCCTTCGATAGCTGCGGATGCACGACGATGTTCTGCGGCTTGATGTCCTTGTGAAGGACATTGCTGCGGTGCAGATAGTCCAGGATCTCAGCGACCTCGATGGCGAGGCTCAGGGTCGTTGACAGCGACAGCCGCTGACCACTCATCACCTCGGTCAGCGAGACGAAGCCCTTGTCCTCCATGATGAGCGCTGAGCCACTGCGGTACGGCAGCAGGTCGTACGCTCGCGGTACTCCAGGGTGATTGAGATCTCTTAGGATCGCGTACTCGTGGCGCAGCTTCGCCAGATCCTTGGAGCTCGGATGATCACCGCGCGGGATCTTGGCGATGATGGGCGCCCGACCCGCTCGGCGATACCCGCGGTAAAGCAGGTTGGATGCGTTCTGGCTGACGGTGGCCGTCAACACATATGGCCCAAGCTCGATCACGGCCGTATCCCCCCAGATGCAAGCCTGAAAGACCAGGTAAGTGTAGTCCAAGCAGGCGGCGCCATGGGCCATTCTGTTGAACAAAGTGAGCTGTGGGTGTGGTGGGGACGTAGCCGGATCAGCGTGTGGTGGCGCTGCGCCTGGGGATGATCTGTACGGCTGACAAACGGCTGATCCGTGGGCGTTGCCAGGGCTCGGAGTGTCCTAGCGGCCGAGTGCTTCGATGATCTGTTGCGCGGTCTCACCACCGGAAAAGTTCTGCTGTCCGGTGACGAGATTGCCGTCGCGGACTGCGAAGCCTCGCCACAGCCCAGACTGGATGTAGTTCGCGCCCAGTCGCTTGAGCTCATCCTCGATGCGCCAGGGCATCACGTGCTTGTCTCGCGGCAAGAAGCCGAGATCCCAGACGGCGTTGTCGGCGAAGTCCTCTTCGACGTTGGCAAAGCCCGTGACGGTCTTGCCCTTGGCCAGAAGCTCGCCGCTTTGCAGTCGCGCGTACTTCAGGATGGCGACGCCGTGGCACAGCGCCGCCGCGATCTTGCCTGCTTCATAAAACGCCGCGAACGTGCGGTGCAGATCGATCGCGTGTTCGAAGTTGAACATCGGGGCTTGCCCACCGGCCACAACGATGGCGTCGAAGCGCGCAACGTCGATGGCGGATACCGGCTGCGTGGCACTAACCAAGCCGGCGAGCTTGGCCGTGGCGATGAACCCCATGCTGATTAGGTCGCTCGCGGAATAGCCACTTGCGTCACGCGGGTCGCTCATGGCATCGGCGACGCACGCGCCTCCTTCTGGGCTGAAGATCTCGACTTCGTACCCCGCTTCAACGAAGGCGTAATAGGGATGGGTTAGCTCGGACCACCAGAAGCCAACGGGCCAACCCGTGGTCGTCGAGACTGCAGGGTTGGCAATGACGATGGCGATTCGCTTGGCTTGGTTCTTCCGCACGACGTTGGGATCTCGCAGGCTCATAGATTTTCTCCTGTGGAATGCGGCTGGCTCGGCGTGGGTGTGCGCCGAAGCACGCGCGACAGAGATCCACGATCGGTCGATGGATTGTTTTATGCAATGCAACCCAACGAAACTCATCCTTGCATGGGATGAAACGATGAAGCGAAGCGAACGCCGTCGGTATTGCCGGGTGCGGGCGCGCTACAATGCACCATGCTCTCCACACTCCTTGCCTGTTCAGGAGAAGGGGCCGCCGCGGCGATCGCGCTGTCGGGTCGCATCGTGTTGGCTTCGCTGCTCATCACATTCGTGACGTTTATGGCCGCGCTGCTGGTGCCAGCCCTGCGACGCAGGATCGGCTGGGCGGGGGTTGGCGCGCTGTTCCTTTGCACGCTGTTTCATCCCGGCTTGTTCTTCAGCCTGCTGCGCGGCGATTGTGGATACACGGCGCGCTGGGCTGCGCTTGGCTTTCTGCCTGTTGTCGCTGGGCTGTTTGTCTTTTTGCTGCGACGCCGACGTAGCAAAAAGTCTACGGCTGCGAGCTAACGGCCACGGTTCCGTTGGGCTGAGCCTGCAGCGTGAAAAGCGGCGAGCCAGCGTTGGCAAAGAAGCGCTGCTCTTCGACGCTGTGCGTGACATAAAGGACCGGAATCGCCAGCGTAGACAACACGCGCTGCAGGCGATGCAGCAGCGGATCGCGCTGCGCCAGATCCACAGCCGAGAGCGGTTCATCCAGCAGCAGCGCCTGAGGTCGCGGGGCTAGCGCGCGTGCCAAGGCCACGCGTTGACGTTCGCCCCCTGACAAGGTCTGCGGCGCCCGCGAAAGCAACGGGGTCAGATCGAGCTCGGCCGCTAGCTCGATCACGCGAGCGCTGCGCTGCGAGCGCGGCTGTGCGAACAGACCGTATGCGATGTTTTTGGCCACATCCATGTGCGGAAACAGCGACGGAGACTGCATCACATAGCCGATGTCGCGCGACTCGGCCGGGACCACGGTTGCCCGCTGATCGGGCAAGCGCGCAAACAGCGTGCGAGCCCCCAAGCGGATCATGCCCTGATCGGCGTGCAGGTGCCCAGCCAGCAGATCCAGTGTCGTGCTCTTGCCAGCGCCCGATGGGCCGATGAGCACGCTGACCCCCGCCTGAAGCTGCAGATCGATCTTCAGCGTGTAGCCCGGTCGACGTCGCAGCCACAGATCGGCGAGCAGTCGCGGGGGCGGGGTGGACGCTGCTGGACTCATGGATGCTCGGCTGCCTCGCGCGTGGGGCGCTCATCCGATGTCGATGTGCGGACCTGGCGATCGCTCAAGCGGTTGGTGATGTACAAGATCGAAAGCGCGATCAGCGACAGCGCTGCGATCAGACCCAGGGCCTGGCGCTCGCGACCGGCCTGTACTGCGTCATAGATCGCAAGCGCCGCCGTCTGCGTATAGCCGGGAATGTCGCCCGCGATCATCAACGTCACGCCGAAGTCACCCAGCGCACGCGCAAACGCCAGCATTGCTGCGGCCAGGATCGGTCGCCGCGCGACGGGCAGCGCCACCGTCAGAATGCGGCGCGGCTCCGATGCGCCCAAGGATGCAGCGGCGCGCAGCAGAAGCGGATCCACGTCTTCCAGCGCAGCGCGCGAGGCCTTGAGGATCGAGGGCACGCCATGCACCATCGCCGCCACCACGGCCGCGGCCGGCGTAAAGGAAAGGGGCTGACCAAACAGCGCTTCCCACAGCCGACCGAGCGGGCTCATGCGGCCCAGCGCAACCAGCAAGTAGTAGCCCAACACCGTTGGCGGCAGAGTCAGGGGCAGGCACAGGATGGCGTCCAGCAGATCGCGCCCCACGAAGCGCCGTCGCGACAACAGCACGCCACCTGCCACCCCCAAGAGCAGCGACAAAATCGTCGCCACTGCGGCCACGCACAGAGACAGCAGCAGCGGATGCCAGGGCCACAGGCCCATGCGCAGAACCGGGCCCGCCTACTGCACTTGGTAGACGTAGTCGATGCTCATCGGCTGCCCGCGGAAGCGCGGGAAGCTGGTCTGCTTAAGCTGCGAGCGAATGCAGATGCCGATATCGGCTTTGTCAAAGGGGGGCGGCAGGCTGATCGCCGTCAGCTTGCCTTCGCCACCGATGGTGACCGCCACTTTGGCGACTCCCGAGGGCTCGCCGAATTCCATGTAGCACTCGTGGATGCGGACCTGAACTGGAGCGAGCACGCTGTCGATCTGGCGCGGCGTCAAGCGCTCGGGCAGCGCGGCGATCTCGGCGGCCTTCTTCAGCTCGGCTGCAGACAGATCTTCGCTGCCTTTCCTGGGGCAGGCTGGATCGCGCGGATCCGGCGTCACAGCGACGCGGCTGGCCGTACTCGGATTGGCTGCATGAATCTCGCCGGTACAGCGGTCATAGACGCGATGACCCAGCGAAGCCAGCAACACTCCCTTAAGCGGCGGGCTGCTTGGACTGGGTGTCGCAGCCGCAGCTTTCGTCGCAGTGTTGCCTGCGCCTGGGCCTGGGGTGGTGGCAGCGAGCGGCTCGCCGAATACCGAGCTTACGCGGAAGATGTGCTGCACGCGCAGCCGCGGCGCGACGCGCTCGACGAAGCGGTCGGCTTTGACGCGGTCTTCCATGCGTAGCTCGTGCGTAGCCATGGGCAGCGTCACGGCCTTGCCGCTGACCACCCGCTGAAGCGGGCGCATGACGACGAAGCGTGGCTCGCCGCCGATCTGGACGGGCTCACTGCAGGCCAAGCAGCCGGATACTTCCAAGTCGACTTGCTTGGCCGCTGCGTCGTACGGCGAGGTGTCCGGCGGCACATCGGCTTCGGCAACAAAGGTATGGCTGCGCAGATAGTCGAGCAGGAAGCTCCGCGTCCCTTCGCACTGCCTTTGGTGCAGGCCGTCGCGATCTTCACAGCGGGCATAGAGCGGCTCAAGCAGCGTCGCCAGATCTTTGGCGGGCACCGCTTCTTTCACCAGCTCATCGAAGCTCGCGCTCGGTGCTGGCGTCGAGGGTGCTGCTGCGGTCGGCGCCGCGGTCCCCTTGCTTGCGGGCCCCTTGGCCGCGGGCGCTGCAGCCTTGGCGGTCGCCGCCGCGGGCTTTGCGGCTGGGCCTGCGGGTGCTTTTTCCGCGGCCGCTCCCAATGCCGCGCTTGAGAACAGAAGTGACAGCGAAGCGGACAGAATTCTCGTCGGACGGGTGAGAGAACTGAGGACGCGAGAAGCCTTCATGGCGGCGGCATAACACGACTTCGGCGCAGAGTTCAAAGGCAAAGACGCGCGTGGAGCGAGAGCTTGCCGCCGGGCGCACGGCGCGGCTCTGTTCTCTTGCGGACGACGCGGCTGGTCTGGGCGGAAACGCCGCGCTGCTTAGGCGCGTCGCCGCAGCGGCCCTTCGGGAAAGCTGCCGTGGCGGATGCGCTGCAGCATGCGACGCACCATGGCGTTTGGCACTTCGCCGTTGTGCGCACCGAGCTTTTCAAACATCACCACCCCAAATACCGAAGACATGAGCAGCAGAGCGGAGGCCGGCGAGTCCAATGCGCCAGCCTGGGCAAAGTACGCCATGGCTTCTCGACGCATCGCAGCCAGGGTCGAGTCGGGATGGCGCTGAGCGAAGTCCTCGAATGTAAAGTGTGGATGCGCAAGCAGCGGCAAGAGCACGTCGGCTGCTTCGCGGAAATAGTCGCGCATCGCCAAGCCCAAGCGGATGAGGTCATCGTCGTCGCCTTTTCCCGCCGCAAGCTGCTCGCGCAGAGCGCTGCTGGGGGGCGGGACCATGGCCGCAAAGAAGAGCTCGGCCTTGTTGCCGTAGCGCTGGAACAAGAGGCCTTCCGAGACGCCTGCTCGTCGCGCGATCTCTTTGGTGGGGACCGCAAAGCCGCTGTCGACAAAGCAGGCACGCGCGGCGGCTAGCAGATCCTCATCGCGAATCGTTCGCTTTCTTGCCATGCGACGCCATCATAGTGGCGTTTTCGCGAGGACAAACAGCCCGCCGGGCAGCGTGCCGACTTCGACCGCTTGATAGCCGGCCTCTGCGACACGCTGCAGCCAGACGTCGCGCATGGGGCGCGAGCCGAAGTAGTGGCCATGCAAGAACGGAAAGACAAACTTCATCCATGCGTCGCGGTTGATGACGATGAACAGGAAGTCGCTGCCCGGTTTCAGGACGCGCCGCACCTCGGCAAGTGTCTTTTTCACATCGGCGCTGCGGAAGTGATCAAGGACCGCGACGCTGATCGCAGCGTCGAATTTTTGTTCGGTAAAAGGCAGCGCTCGGATGTCGCCCGGCTGCACGCTGGCGCGCCCTGCGAATCCGGCGGCCTGTACGTTGCGCAGCAAGCGCTCGGCGCTGTTGTCGGGGATGCCGTAGTTGTTGGCAAAGATATCCACGGCGATGACCTGTGTGCCTGGGCGATCGCGCAAAACACCGATGGTGGCTCTGCCGGATCCGGCGCCCAGATCGAGCACCGTGCCATGGCCGCTGGCCAAGAACTTGGCGGTCGGGATCGACACCGGCTGATTGAACAGGAAGCGCTCATGGATGATCCAAAAACTGATCACGCCCCACAGCCCAAGGGCAGTCAGCGGGCCCAGGACCCACGCGCGCCAGCCGCGCTGCCAGCCGATCCCAAGCAAAGTGAGCGCCACCAAGCCCACGATCAAGTGTCCGTGCGTCCACGGCCAAGCGTATCCGAAATCCATGATTAATGAGCATGTACTCATTAATTGAACAAAGCAAGTGTCCGCAGGCCACAACGGGGCGCGTACGATGGGCCAGTCGAGCCTGTGTGAAGGGGAGGCGAGGTTACTTGTGGATCAGAAAGAAGCGCTTGGCCGTGATATGCGGCGGCGGGGCAGGGGGGGCATCGGCCTCGACGTCATCGTCGCTGATCGTCAATCCGCGGCTGTCGGCGGACAGACCACCAGGCTCTGTGGCTTGGGCGGGGCTGGCGGGGGGTTTGCTCGGCTTGGCCGGCTTGCTGCTTGGCTTGCTGGCCGGCTTGCTTGCGGGCTTGGCGCGCTTGGCCGCTGCTTTCTTGGCGGCTTCGGCGTCCGCGTTGATCAGGTTCAGAAGCTCGCCGTTGGGAATCGGGCGCGGCGCGGCATAGGCGAAGATGTCGTCCTGACCCACTTTGAAGTCGAGAGGAATCCACTTTTCGGCATTCGCGGGAATGCGCAGCGCCTGCCCAGGCGAGACGAGCTGATCGCCGCTCTTGGGAAAGATCAGCTTGGGCGCTTCGGTCGATGAAGCGACCGCGATGTAGACATACGCCGGCTGATCCACCGATACGCTGATCGCGATCTGATCACCGCTGCGCAGGCTGTCGCCAGGCTGCAGGGACAGCGTCCCTTTGCTGCCGCTTATGGCATCGATGCGCAGCGAGAGCTCGATGGGCTTTTCGGGCGCTGCCGTGGTGGACTGTGCTGCGGCAGCGGGAGGGGGAGTGCTCGGCGTTTGTGGGCTGGGCTTCTGCGATCCAGCGCAGCCTAGAAAGAGTCCTCCCACGATAAAACCGGCACCGATCACCCAGCCGCGGAACGCGGTAGACAGGCGACGGAGTCTCAGGCTGTTTGTGCGGTCACGCATGCTGGCTCCTGTTTGCATGAAGAGGTCAAGTTCGCGGCTGGCGCCAGGCCGCCTAGGAATCGCTCTCGGCTTCACTGCCGCGCGTTCGACTGGCTGATGACTTGCCCACACCGACGAGCGGCGCCGCTCGCCCAATGAGGATAAAGGGAGCCCAGTAGTACGGATGCGAGCGCCCTTTGCGCAGGTGGAGCGCGGCTTCACGCATGGCATCGCTGCGGCTGCGCCCCTTGAGCAGGTTCTTGTAGTAACGCTCCATCAGATCGCGCGTGGCTTTGTCATCGACTTTCCACAGGCTGGTCAGCAGTGTCTCGGCGCCGGCCACCATCACCGCCCGCCGCAGGCCATAGACACCCTGACCCAAGTGACTAACGTCGCCGCGCCCGGTCTCGCAGGCTGAAAGCACGACAAGCTGGGTTCCCCACAAGTTCATGCTGGCCACTTCCAGGGCCGTCACCAGGCCGTTTCCCAGCGCCGGATCGCGCTGCTCGGGGGGCAGCCACGCTGCGGTTTCAGCACCGGCAAGAACCAACATCGAACCCAGCAGCGGATTGCCTGCGTACGCGGACTTCGGCGTGCTGTCAGCAGACGAGCTGCTGGCCTGGGTAGGTGCCGGCGTCGAGCTTTGTGCCGCGCTGGCTGTGGCTGCGGCGGGCACGTCGCCTTCCTCTAGCACCAGGCCGCGTGCGTTGTTACCGCCGCGGGCGGACTCACCAACGAACAAGCCATGGGTCGCGATGTGCAGAATGCCGGGCTGCTCAATCGAAAGGAATGCGCTCTTGGTCGCGGCGGCGCCATACAAGGACTTGATCTCGGCGCGCTTGAGCAGCTTTTCAATCGACTGCGCTTCTTCTCGCGTGCCGGGCAAGGGCGCGACTTTGCCTAGGCGCAGGCCGCGGAATGCTCCGCTGCTGCGCTGATTCGCAATGGCGCGCTGCTGGCTTTCCGTCGCAGCATCGCCCGTGAGCACCGCAAACTGCGGATCCGCAAGCAGAGCCAAGTTGCCGCGCACATTTTCTTGCTCGGATTCCCGCAGAAGATCGCGACCGGAGGTCAGATAGGACACGTCGATTTTTTCGACCAGCGGGTCCTCGTCTCTTCGTCCCCCTTCGCTGGCCGATAGCGGCAGCACGGCGAAAGGCACCAAGTTCAGTTGCGCATCCGCCGCGATGTACCAGCGCTTGGATCCACCGACGGATGACTCGACGGGAGCCAAGACCAGCGTTGATAGCTTCTGTGCCGCGGGCTGCCAGTTCGATCCCGCTTGGGTGAGCAGAGCCAGCAGGTTTGCGACGGCTTGTTCGATCGCAGCGCCTTCGCCCAGATCGAACGCCTTGGGCTTACCGCGTTCCGTGAGCACGAGGGCGCCATAGCGCAGCGGTCCGGTGCCTGGAAGCTGCAGGGCCCCTTTTCCGCTCGGCCGGAAGGAGTAGCGACGGTATGCGAGGAATTCGATCAGCACTGCACCGCTTGGAATTCGACTCTGCACGTCACTGAGCACGGTCTCTGGGCGGTAGCGTGGCAGGCGGTTGCGCAGCGCCGTGGAGCTGCGCAGTAGCGCGTCCTGCTGCTGCTCTTCTTCGGTCTGCAGCTCGCGCAAGAGCCGCTGATATTCCTCTGCTGAATACAGCCCCGATCCGGCCAACGCCAGATCAGCGCGACGGCTGCGCACCTCGCGCAGGCGAGCCAGCTTCTGTTTTTCTTCGGGGCCAAGGCCGTGGTAGAGCGCGCGGGATGTATCCGCGGCTTCATCCACCGAGCGTCCTTTGCGCAGAAGCGCAGTCGTCGCAACGTGGGCTGCGACATCGTCGCGGTTGAGCAAGCTTGGGTCCGCGAGCAGCGAATACGTCAGGTCTTCTTCCGCTCGCAGGTTGCGCAGAAAACCATCGAGGCGTTCTTCACCGGCACCGCTGCCTGCGATGCTGTGCAGAAGCGCCTCGTTGCTGCTGCGTGCTTCGCCCAAGTACCGCAGACCCGCTGCGACATCCCCAAGACCCGTTTTGGCTGCCGCCAAACCAAGCAGTGTCTGCGCCACATCGGGATGGCCAGCACCCAACGCTTGCTTGCGCAGCGCCAAGGCTCGCTCAAACTGCGTGGATGCGCCGCGCAGGTCGCCGCGTGCTTGCAGCAGCACGGCCTGGCGATGCATCGTCGCTGCCACTTGCGGGTGTGCCTGACCCAGTGCGGCTGTGCGGATCTTCAGTGCGCGATCATAGTGTTGGCTTGCCGCCGTCAGATCGCCGCGTGCCAGAGCCACATCCCCAAGGTCACTCGCGCTGTCAGCGACACTTGGATGCTGCGGCCCGAGCTTGCCCTGACGAATGTTCAGCGCTCGCTGCAGCTTCTCCTCTGCAGCCCGCAGGTTGCCCGCTGCTTTCAACAGGGCAGCCAGGCGCGTTAGCGAGTCAGCAACGCGCGGATGATCCTTGCCCAAGACTTGCTCTTGCAGCGAAAGCGCCCGCAGCAAGAGCGGCTCGGCTTTGCGATAGTCGCCAAGGTCTTCATATAGCTCTGCAAGCTCAGACAGTGTCTCTGCGACGCGCGGGTCGGTCGCGGCTAGCTTCTTTTCACGGATCGACAGGGCCTGGCGCAAGCTGACCTCGGCCATTGGGTAGGCTCCCCGCCGTCGCTGCAGCGCTCCCAGGTCGAGAAGAGATTCCGCCACGGCCGGATCCTCAGGACCGAGCTTGCTGCGGCGAATGCTCAGCGCGTTTTCATAAAGCGGTTCAGCCTCGGCATAGTTGCCCATGGCGACAGCCAAGCTGCCCAGCGCTTCTTTTGACTCAGCGACATCCAAGCTGTCAGCGCCCAGCTTGGCTTGTCGGGTTGTGAGCGAGCTTTGATACAGCTTCTCGGCTTTGCTGTACGCCGCCATGGCTTGATACAGGCCGGCAAGCTGGTGCTGCGTCTGAGCGACGCATAAATGCTCGGACTGCAGCGCCTTTTCGCGAATGCTGAGCGCCTGTTGCAGCGCCGGTTCTGCGCGCCCGAAGTCGCTCTTTAGCTGCTGCACCGCAGCCGTGGCGATCAGCGACTCGGCAACGTCGGGATGGTCTTTGCCGAGAGCTTTTTCCCTGACTTGCAGGCTGCGGGTGGCGGCCGCTTCGGCTGGCTCTAGCTGCCCGACTACCAAGTACAGACCGCTCTGTCGTGCAAGCACTCGGCCGAGTGCAGGCTCGCCTGCCTGCCCTTGCTGTTCATACTGCGCTGCGGCTCGCTGCAAGTGGGCGGCCGCCTGGTCATAGTCGCCTTTGGCAAAGGCCGCTTCCGCTTGCGCTTCCTCGGGACTGTCGCTGGAGCCCTGTGCTTCGCTTGCTGCGAGCTGACACCTTCCGGCATAGAAGAGCTGCGCTGCCTGCTGCTGCCGCTTTTTTTCTGCGATGCGCTGCTCGATATGGGAAGCCAGCGCTTGACCGGTCGCTTTGGCAAACAACAGCGCCGCAGGAACGCCGACGCGCTGGGACAGCGTGCGCAGCATCGGCATGCCCGGACCGCCAAAGCTCTGCGTCACGCGCGCTACTTGTGCAAGGGGGGTCGTAGCGCTGACGCGAGATACCGGGGCTGCAAGCTTGTTTAGCGGCGAGGTCAGCGTCGATGGAACACCGGCTGAGCCCGCAATGCTCGACAACAGCGAGCAGCTTCCCTGACTGAGCAGAAGCAGTGCGCACAAGGCAAAAAGCTGCGACTGCGGACAACGCGTGCGACGTCGATATCTGTCGTGCATGAGGGTTCCGCTGCGCTCGTCATCCCCGTGACGCGCGACTTCTTGGGTTGTGAGCGTGGAACAATCCGAGCAGCGAGGACGCGCTATTGCGAAAGCGGGCGGACGCAGCGGAAGCCGATGTTGATCGAGACCTCATCTTGTGACAGTCGACTGCGACCTGCGCCGCGACACGCATCGGCTGCGAGGTCGAAGTTACCGCCGCGTACTACTCGCATGACACCCGCGACGGCAGCCGCCTTGCTTCCTTTGCTTCCTTTGTCGGCTTTGCCGCTTTTCGCCTTGCTCGCCTTGGTCTTGCCGCCCTTGGTCTTCGTGTCCGCTTTGGCGTCTGCCTGGCTGTCTGCGGCGTCGCCATTTCCTGCATCGGCGATGTCATTCACCGGATTCGCGCAGGATGCTCGGCATGCTGGATAGGTGTCCGCGAAGCGATCCTGCACCCACTCTGAGACATTCCCGGCCAGATCCAGTGCGTGCTGCACTGTGCGATCCTGCAGCGAAGTGCCGACATTTGAAGGTCCGCGTGGCTGACCCGTGCAGCGACGATCTTCAGGCAGCTCAGTGCTGCGACCGAACGTCATTTGGTCGCAGCGTGCGGGCTCTTCTCCCCACGGGAAGGTTGCGCGTTCGAGTCCACGAGCGGCTAGCTCCCACTCGGCTTCGCTGGGGAGGCGTTTGTTTTGCGCAGCGCAGAAGCGCTGTGCGGCGCGCCAGCTAACCAAGACCACAGGCTTGTCCGAGAAACCATCGCGCGTCTTGAAGCTGTCGGGCTTCAGCTTGCCAGCGGCCACACTGGTGGTGATGCCGCTCCATGCCTCTGAGAGATCCAAGAGCAGACCTTTGTCATCGGATACAAAGCGCTTCTTCTGGATCTTCAGATCGCTCTGTTCATTCAACCACGAGGCAAAGGCTGAGTTCGTGACCTCTGTTTGATCCATGAATAGATCCGCGATGGTCACGCTTCGCTTCGGCTGTTCGCGTTCGTAGAGCGTTCGCTTGCATGCGATGCCGCGCTCTTGGCACAGCTTCATCGCGGCATCCATCTCGCTGGCTGTGCTGCCCATCTCGAAGCGGCCACCGGGAATGAAGACCATTCCCTCGGGAATGGGCACTTTGGGGCGGCGTGCTTCGGGGCGCTTGCGGTTGGGATTGTTCTTGCCGCCGGCATCGGCATTGCTGCCCATGTCCTGGTTACTGCGACGCTTGCCAGGGCCCTTGCTCTTTTTCACGACGCCGATGATGACGCCGATTACAACCAGGCCTGCGAGGACGGCACCGATCAGAATGAACAGCCGCTTGCGATCATCAAGCCCGCTTCCTGACTGTAGAGGGTCGGCGATCACCGCAGTGCTGGGACGCGGCCCCGGATCGGGCAGTGCCAGCGTGCGCTGAACTGCCGGGCTGTTCTGAGGCGGCGCATCGGGCAGCGCGATTGTACGAGGAGGCATGGCCGAGACAGCGGCTGCATCCGTGGCCATGAGCGTCTTGGCATCGGCCCCGGCATGCGAAATCGGTCGTGGTGCGGTGAAGTTGCGGCCCGAGGGCTCTGCTGTCACGACGGGCATGGGCCCGGTGCGCAGAGCGCCAAGCTGTTCCACTGCGTCGACGACTTGGCGCATGGTCGGTCGCGCCTTGGGATCTTTCGCCAGCGTGCGATGCACGAAGTCGGCAAGCTCCTGCGGCACGGCGGGCGAAAGCTCGCGCAGCGGCGGAGGCTGCTTCGACATCTGCATGATCATGATCTCGCCGACACCCGCGTTCGTGAACGGCGGACGACCACAGAGCATCTCGTACAGCATGATGCCGAGCGCGTAGACGTCGGACTTATCCGTTACCTCCGTCGCGCCCCGGCACTGCTCGGGAGCCATGTACGCAGGCGTGCCCAGGATGCTGCCTGCTTGCGTCTTGAAGACCTGTTCTTCGGCGATCTTTGCGATTCCAAAGTCCAAGACCTTGGCTCGCTCACCGCCAGGTGCTTCGGGATCCCTCACCATGATCACGTTGTCTGGCTTCAGATCACGGTGGATGATTCCATGCTCGTGCGCGGCCACCAGGACTGAGCCGATCTGGCGTGCGATGCGCAGCGCATCGAGCCCGATGGGACCTCGCTCCAGTCTCTTGGCCAGCGACTCGCCCTTGAGGAACTCCATGACGATGTACGTCGTTCCGTCGGGCAAGCGGCTGAACTCGAAGATCTCGACGACGCCGGGATGTTCGATCAAGTTGGCGGCCTTGGCTTCGTTGAGGAAGCGCATGGCCACCTGCGCGTTCTGCGCGAACTGCGGATGCAGGACTTTGATCGCTGCCTTGCGTCCAATCTCGACGTGCTGGGCTTCAAAGACAGCGCCCATGCCTCCTTCGCCGAGCTTGCGCAGCACGCGATAGTTCCCGATGGTTTGGCCTTCTGCGAGCATTGGCAGACAAATAATATCGTAACCTAGACGACTTATTCTAGATGGGCCTTATGGCGTGGCGGCACAAACCGCATCTTTTCTGCGGCTTGGAGGCCGCCATCCATGAGCCTCTGTCCGAGGCTGAGGGCGATCAAGCTGGGGGACGGCAGACCCTGCCTCATAAATTCTTGAATACGCAGCATTTTTTTCTGGCCTCTCAATGCGAGCGTGCTAGATTCCCCCTCGCCCCGCCGTTCAGCCAAAGCGTTCGCCCCCCAAGCGCTCGGCTGCCCGTCGGGGCATTTTTTTTGCGCAAAGCCAGCGCAGCCTGCGCGGGCTCGGTCGCCGTATAATCGGTAGATCAGAGTCCATGCTCACGCAGGAGCAAGAGCAGCAGATCATTGATCTGGCCCTACGCCGCCGACTGCTCACTCCTGAGCAAGTTGAGCTCCACGCTCCAGAGAATCGCCCACCGTCGGCTACGGGGGATGTGCGGCGCATCTCTGCACCCACTCCACCCCCGGCGACGACTAGCAAGCGCGGCTTTCCTACCTATGGGCCGCGGCTCGATCGTCTGCGCAAGCTGGGTCTGATCGATGACGCAACGATCAACGAGCTGACGCGAGAGCTGCGTTCGGCCGAGATGACCACCGAGACAGCCGCGCTGAAGAGTGGTGAGCAGCCACCCAGTGCAGGCTCTGCAGCGGTGCGCGTGCAGCTTCCTTTGCCTGAGCCTCTGCGTCGCTGGACGCGCTATGAGCTGCTGGATGTCCTGGGCCAAGGGGGCATGGGCGTCGTCTACAAAGCGCGTGATCGCCGCTTGGGGCGCTTGGTCGCGCTGAAGTTCATTCGCCTTTCGGATCCGAAGATGGCGCAGCGCTTCCTAAATGAAGCGCGAGCACAGGCCCGCATCACGCACGACAACATCTGCAAGGTGTACGAAGTCGACGAAGTGGCGGGCCAGCCGTATATCGCCATGGAATACGTCGACGGAGAGTCGGTCCTGGCGATCAGCACACAGCTGTCCTTGGTCAACAAGGTCAAGCTGATGCAGGACATCGCTGAAGCGCTGCATGCTGCGCATCGGATCGGCATTATCCATCGCGACATGAAACCGCAGAACGTCCTTGTCGAGCAGAAGCCCGACGGTCGGTTGCGGCCTGTGGTGATGGACTTTGGCCTGGCGCGCGACGTGCGCAGTCGCTTGCACTTGACCGAATCGGGAGTGGTCTTGGGCACGCCCGAGTACATGTCGCCGGAACAGGCGCGTGGGAACAGCGGCGATCAGCGCTTGGATGCCCGCACGGACGTGTACAGCCTCGGAGCGATGCTTTACGAGCTGTTGTGTGGGCAGCCGCCATTTGAAGGCAGCACATCGGTGCAGGTGCTGATCTCGGTGATCAACGACACGGTGGTTCCGGCTCGCAGTCGCAATCCGGCGATCCCTGAGCCGCTTGACACCGTCGTGATGAACTGTCTCTGCAAGGAGCCAGAGGGGCGCTATCCAACGGCACGAGCGCTGGCAGAAGATCTTGGGCGCTTCCTGGCCGGAGAACCGATCCACGCCCGCCGACCGTCGCAATCTCGTCAGCCATCGTCGCGTCCACCGATGGTGCTGACTCCGCCCAGTCAGTCCGCCGCAGCAGTCACGCATCGACAACTGCACATCGGGACGGGCGCACTCTTGGCAGGGGCGCTGCTTCTGACGTTGGCTGTGCTGGTCGTCATCGTTGTTCGCGTCCGCTGGCAGCGCGCAGCGGCACAGCGTGCGGCCAGCGAAACCCAACGGACGGCGCAGCTATTCACCAAAGAAGTGCGTGAGCTAGAGCTGTTCATGCGTGCCGCACACGGCTTGCCTTTGCACAACATTCGTCGCGAGCAGGAGCATGTGCGCCAGCGCATCGCGCGAATCGAAGCACAGATCGCAGCCCTACCCAGCGAGAGCAGCGGTCCGGCAAGGTATGCGCTGGGCCGCGGACAGATGCTGCTGCGGGAATGGGATGCTGCTCTGCGCAGTCTGCATGGCGCACTGGACGCTGGTTACCGATTGCCTGAGGTGTATTTTGCGCTGGGTCTGACGTATGGCTCGCGCTATGAGCGAGCAGCGGATGAGCTGCGCAGCAACCCAGATGAGATCTGGGTCATGCAGCGCTTGCAGCGCCTTGAGCAGGAACTTCTGCAGCCAGCGCAGATGCACCTTGATCAAGCAGCAGCTAACAGCAGCGTCATTGCCGACGTCGAATCACCAGCCTATGCCGTCGCGCTCTCACAGTACTATCGCGCGCAGTACGATGGCGCCTTGGCGAGCATCGCCCGCGCTGCGAGCGAAGCGCCGTGGCTTCCTGCGATCGCCGAGCTTGAGGCGCGCCTGCTACGTGTGCGCGCAACACAACCAGCGCGCAAAGACTCAGCGATGTACGCGACCTACGATTTGCGACGGGCCGCGGATGCATTGAAGCGAGCGATCGATATGGCTCGCAGCAATCCGATGCTCTACCTCGACCACGCACGCGTCGGGGTCTTGCTGCTGCAGCGGCCCGAGTCCGATGTGCCAAAGCAGCAGCAGCAGCAAACCTATGATCAGATCTTGGACTCGTGTCAAAAGGCGCTTGTCGCACAACCCGAGCTAGCGACGGCATACAGCCTGATCGCCAGCGCAGAAGTGATCATGGCTGCTCACATGGTCGAGCGCGGTGAAGACCCCCGCACGGCGCTTGAGCGTGCGGAGGGAGCGCTAACCGAGGCCGGCCGCTTGGCAACCAAAGATGCGCCGTTGTTCTTGACCGCCAATCGATTGAATCTCGTGCGCATTCGGTATCTGGCCAGGCAAGGTCAGGACATCTTGCCAACGTTATTGTCCGCTCTGGATTGGGCGCAGCAAGGGACCAAGCTGTATCCCGCATGGAACGTTCTGTTTGAGAATCAAGCGCAGCTGTACTTGCTGCGCGCTGATCACCAAGCCGCGCGTGCGCAAGAGTCCAGGCCAGACTTAGAACAGGCGGTGGCCAGCTTGCGTCATGCGCTGGAAATACAGCCTCAAGGCCTGACTGCTCAAACGGCGCTAGGCCAAGCCACGCTGCGGTTGGCTCTGCGGGCGTTCGATCGTGGAGAATCGCCGCTGTCATGGCTTGCGCAGGCCCGCACGTACTTCACGGCGGTTTTGTCGACGAGCGGTCACGGCGAAGACATGGCGGCGGGGGCCGGCCTTCGCGAGACACATATCCTGGAAGCTCAGTACCGCATTGCCAACGGGCAGGACGCGCTGATGTCGTTGGCCGAAAGCCTGCAAGTGGCTCGACGGCAAGCGACGCTGCATCGCGCGGATCTCGATGCACAAGATGGCTTGGTTCGAGCGCTGCTCGCGAATGCTCAGCTTTCCTTGATGCGCGGTGAAGATCCGGCGGCCTTTTGGAGCGAAGCTCTGTCGGCGATCGAGCGCGGTCTGAAGCTGCGACCAGACGATGCCGATCTGCTTGTACATGAGGCAGAGTTACGCCTGCTCAACGCTCGATTCCAGCACTCGCTCCGGCGTAGCGGAGAGTCAGAGCTTCGACGTGCGCAGGCGGCGTTGGCCCTGGCAGTTCGTGCGAACCCAAACAGATCCGAGACGTATGTCATCCAGGCGCGCAGCCTGCTGTTGCAGGCCGAATGGAGCACGGGGGCAGCCGCAGCGAATGCGCTGGTGAAAGGCTTGGACGCAACAAGCAAAGCTCTGACGATCGCCCCCGGATTGCCAACGGCCCTGCTGGTGCATGGACAGCTGCTTTTGGCGCAAGCCGATCGCTATCGCCCAACGGAGCGCGCGAGTGCGGTGCAGCCTGCTCTGGCTGCCCTGCACAATGCCATTCGCGGGAATCCGTTGCTGCGGGCGCAAGCGCAGGCCGCACTGGATCGCGCTGCTGCACTGACACGGAACGGTGGGCGCTAAGCCAAGGCCCAAAGCGACAGAACGATCAGCCACACCAGCGCAAAGATGCCGGCGGCAACGTACAGGACCGGTCGCGAAGATCCGCGGCGGTGTGACTGGGCTTTCATTTCGCTGGTGACCGTCGGCGCTTGATCGCGCCGGAACGGTGTCGTCGGGTCGTTGCCTTTCCCGAGCAGTCGCGTGGCCAGATTCTTGGTTTCGTCCGCACCTGCAGGCGCGTTCATGGTCCGCGACAAGTGCTGCGAGAATTCTTTCATGGTGGGCCGCTCGTCCGGTTCCTTGGACAGCGCCTGCTTGACAAGCGCGACAAGCGCGGCCGGTGCGTCGGGGACAAACTGGCTTAAGGCTGGCGCTGGCTCGGCAATCTGCTGGGCGCAGATATGCATCAAGGCGGCGTCGCCACGGGCTTCGGTGACAAACGGTGTGCGGCCAGCCAAGCAGCGGAACAGCACGCTAGCCAGCGCATAGACATCGGTCTTGTCGCTGACCTTGCGATCGCTGCGGCACTGCTCTGGAGCCATATAGTGCGGCGTGCCCAAGAGCTGGCCACTCTGCGTACGCAGCATCGTGAACTCTTTCGACATGTGCTCAGCCGGCAGCTTGGCGATGCCGAAGTCGAAGACCTTGACCTGAGTGCCGCCCTGTGGATTCGCCAGCAGCATGATGTTCTCCGGCTTCAGATCACGGTGGACGATTCCTTTTTCATGCGATGCGGTGAGCGCTTCAGCAACTTGATGACAGACATCGATCGCTTGGAAGAGGGGCAGGCGTCCGCCGCTTTCGCGCAAGCGGACGTGCAGCGGAATACCGTCGAGGTATTCCATGACTAAGTAGGGTGCTCCACCCTCTTGTCGCCCCAGGTGGATGATGCGTACCAAGTTGGGATGGCCAATGATTGTGACGGCCCGCGCTTCGTTGATAAAGCGCAGGGTCACTTCACGATGCTTCGCGATCTCGGGATGCAGGAACTTGATGGCGACTCGCTCGCCCGTCTTCTTGTCGCGGCCCTCGTGGACAACTCCCATGCCCCCCGCTGCTAGGCGGCGTCCAATTTGGTAGTGCTCTACCTCGGTGCCTTCTAGCAAGGGCTCTTTGGTGCTGTCTGCTGACACGGGAGTGTTCATTATATCGCAGACGGTCGACCCGTGGCTTCGGCGATCCGCGACCTGATGGCGTCGCGTTTGCAGTCTGTCTTTGGTGGCCGCAGCGCCATGTCACTAGGGGGGCGACGTGGGGCGGCGTACGAAGCGCCGCTCGGGGGTGGCGAGAAAATCTTCCGGTGGAGTGGGGCCCGCAAAGCAGGCGTTCTTGTCGACGCACTCACACGTTCGTACCCAACGCAGATCCAGACGCTGGTCGCCATCGATGGCAGAAGTCGTCATCTGATGTGTACACAGATCGTCCACCCCAGCCTGTCCGCCAGACTTGAGCTCATGCACCAAGGCCAACGAAAGATCGGGCAGGTTGACGATGGCGAGCATGTGGGTGAAGACGCTGCCCTTGCCATCCCGCGCTGCTGCCGTGATGACGTAGCGGACTAGCAGCTCTTCGTTGCCATCGCGATCGAGATCGAGAACCGCAAGCGGCAGAAACTCGAACTCGCTGCAGTCCTTGCGGATGGCGGGAAGCTCGGCTCTTCCTTGCACTTCGAGGCCAGTGTCGCCATCCACTGCGTGGGTGATGCGGGGGGTGCAGCGCGGCCCATCGCACTGCAGAAATAGCTGCACGATGCCCCGCTTTCCTGGCAAGCGCTGCGCCGCGGGATGTGCATAGCGCAGCGAGCTAGGCACTGCGGGCAGGCTCTCTCCTGGGATGGTGGCCTTCTTGAGCTTTCCAGCGAGTGCCTTGGCCTGCGCTTCGATGTCCAGAGGTCGCGCGTCCGTTGACTTCTTCGCGTGGGCAGAAAGCACTGTCAGAAGCGCATGCACGCAGAGCAGCAAGCCGAGCGTGTGCCGCACCCTATGCGCTGGCTTTTCGGCAGGGTGTGATCGCACGCGGCAGCGGGACCAAACGGACAGGGGCATGAATGCGTCACCTAGAGTGAAGTGTTGAGGAACAGCTGCAGCTGGGCGGGCTGGCTGAGCTTCGGGGCGCCGCGATTGATGACTGCGAAGTCGACTTTCCCATCGCTGTTCAAGTCACCCGAAGCGACATAGTTGTCACCGTATCCGAGCGGGAATGAAGGCTGCTGGGCAGCGGGAGCAAAGCCGCGATTGCCACCCAAGTTGAGCAACATGCTGAGCCGCCCCTGACCTTCCTTAAAGGTGTGTGTCAGCGCCAGGTCTTCACGGCCGTCGCGATTGATGTCCCTGAAATAACCTTATTAACCCCGGCATGAAAACACATGCCCCTACAAACGCCCCCAAAACAGCCATCGGATACGTCAGGGTAAGCACACAGGAGCAGGCCACCGAGGGGGTGAGTCTGGGCGCACAACGCGATAGGCTGCGGACCTACTGCAAGCTTCATGCGATCAAGCTCATCGACATAAAATCCGATGAGGGCATATCCGGCAGCACGCTAGAGCGCCCAGGTTTGCAAGCCGCGCTACAGATGATCACGCGCGGTCGCGCGAACACGCTACTCGTCGCGAAGCTGGACCGCCTCTCTCGGTCTCTGCGCGATGTCTGCGCGCTCGTCGAAGACTTCTTCTGCGACGACCGGTATCACCTGCTGTCGCTGTGCGGCATGGTCAACACGCACTCGGCAGCGGGGCGCATGGTGCTAATGAACCTCGCCAATTACAACCAGTTTGAGCGCGAGGTGATTTCCGAGAGAACCCGCGACGCGCTGCGACACATCATGGCGCAGGGGGTCCGCCTCGGCCCCGCCCCCTATGGCTACGAGTTCAGCCAGGAGGCCGACGGCAACGGACGGCGGTTGTTGGTGCCGCTGGCCGATGAACAGGAAGTCCTGCGCAAGATCCGAGACATGCGCGCCGACGGCTTGAAACTGCACCAGATCGCGCGACGGTTGAACGAAATGGGAATCCCAGCTCGACGTGATGGGCGCTGGAGAGCACAGCGGCTGAGCATCCTTCTGCGGCGGCAAGGGACAGAGCAGGTCCGCTCCATCCGGCCCACCGGCCCGCGCATCCCCAGACGCCACGACCCAGAAGCCGCAACGGCGCGTGCGCAGGAGCTACGCGCCCAAGGGCTGAGCCTAAACCAGATCGGTCAGCGCCTGCGCAAAGAGAAGCTGGCCCCGCTGCGCGGCGGTATCTGGCACCCGGCGCAGGTGGCGAAGCTGCTGCAAGAGGCCACGCGCGGAGACAAAGAAGCGGCGTCGCATCGAGCACTGGAGCTTCGCGCAGAAGGCACGTCGCTGCGCGAGATTGGGATTCGGCTGGCCTCGGAGGGGATGCTACCGCGGGAAGGCGGCATCTGGCACCCGGCGCAGGTGCATGCACTACTGGCGACCGAGGAATCCGAGCCGTCAACCCAGGGATAGTAGACTACGCGCTAGGTGCTGGGGCCGGCGGCCTATCTGAGCGCGGACGGCGACGCTCCGGCAGTTCTGGCGTCCCCAGGCCGAACGCAAGCCAGCAGACGGACACTTGAAGCGCCTTCGCAAGCTGCTCCACCTTGGCGATGTTCGGTACCGTGGTCCCCGTCTCGGTCATCTGGACGAAGTTGTCAGACGTACCCGACATGCGGCCAAGCTGGCGACGCGAAAACCCGCGCTCTTGACGCAGCCGGACCAGCCGATCCGGCAACCCCATCGAAAGCGATGCAACCTGGGGCTGACAGGGCATTTCGACACCGTACGCCAGCAGGCAGGGCGAGACGTTCAGTGCGCTCGCCAGCTTCTCGACGGTATCGAGCCGTGGGATGCGCCCACCGCCCTCCAACCGCCAGGAAGCATCGGCGCTCATTCCCACCGACAGCGACAGGGCGGCACTTGTCGTCTTTGCTGCCTTGCGTGCATGTGCCAGCCGACGAGCAAAGCCGCTGTGCAGAGGATTGTGACGACCACGGACCACATCTCTCGGTAGCACGCGGAATCGATTCGTCTCTATATGGTGATCATATTCCTCAATGATCTCGCTTTTTTCTCGCGCATTCCTAGAAAGCTGTTTATAGCTTGCTTGGGCGCAACCAAGCCCAACAACAAAAAAGGCCCCCGGCGCGAACCGGGAGCCCATCGCCCGCGTCAGACCAGCGCCCTGAGAAAGTGAGGGTCAGACGCGAACAGGAGGACTCTATGTGCTTTCGTCCTTGTAGTGCAACCGTGTCGCGTCGTCGTCATCCGCAGCGTCGTCAGGCCCCGCCACTGACGCCACTGGCCATGCTCGACCTCAGCAAGCCCGGCGAGCGTCAAGCGCATGATTTCCTTTGCCGCGCGACGAGCAAGCGCGATCGGATGTGGACACTGCTCGACCTGCGGCGGCATGGGGATGTGCTGCTGTGTCTGGTGCGATGGGTACACCCCGACGCCGCAGCGAATCCATTCTCATTGGCGGAGGTGAGCCTGAGCCAGACGGCGGTTCACTGGCGGAACTATGCAACCGCCGAGGCTGCGCGAGTAGCCGCGGAAAGGCGTTGCAGAGCGATGGCGACGTGAGAACGTCCGGCATGAACTAGCCGCCTCAATTCTCCCCCGTGAACAGGTCTCTGCTCGGCGGTACAAAGGCCACGGAGGCCTATGACCCACCCTGGCGGCTCGTAAATGCGCGTTCCATCGTGCCACCTGCGCAAACGCTCCCGCCCCTATCGCCCGAAGCTCTGCCGTAGCCCGAAGCCCAATAACTCTGAGTCGATGATTCTGCTCCCCAGTGGGGGTGGTCACTGTAGCGCCAGGCATCTTGGCTTGACGATTCTAGTTATGATTGAAATATAGCGCAATTTCAGTCGCCAACTGAACCGGCCCTTTCATGAAATTAAAATATTTACAGTTATCTTCTAGTTGGTCTGTATATTTCTTGCCAGTTTGCTTGTCCACGACAACGAAGGTCCGGCGCTTACAGTCTCCTTCGGCAGAGTTAAAAGCATACCGTCCACCGCCAATAAGTCCGACGAATCTTGCAACCTGTTCGGCAACTTCCGTATCAGGTGCGGAGAAATTAACAGAGCAAGCATTGAATTGCTCGGCGTCTCTGAGTACAATGTTATATAATTCATTTGTAGCGGTATCTCTGAGCTTGAACGTAGCATTATGGCAATCTGTCGGTTTAGGCTGTAACAGTTCAAATGCCCGAAATCTCGCAGCTTTGATAGGGGATGCCGATCCTTCCGATTTTGCTGCCGCAGTCGGGTCGCCTTTACCTGCGGCGTTCGCGTGGGTCTTCTTAGTAGTCGGTGTCCTGTCGCTTGGGATGCTTCCGGCAGCCAGCTCCTGACAACTTCTGCGATTATCTGGGTCAAACTTTTTCTTGAGTTTGCTCATGGCTTGCTCTGACTTGGAGGCATCGACCTCAATGCTTCCCTTTCCGCCAGCAATAATACCATTACCTTCCCCAGAGAGCACAACGGTGACCTTCTTGCTTCCTGTTCCTGAATCATCTTTTTCGACGCTAACCTGCCCACCCCCAGATGCCTCAAGACAGGATAGATAAGCAATCATCTTCGTGGGTAAGCAGACGACATTTCCTGTTGAGCTGGTCTTCCATTCCTGATGGCCAGGCTCACAGGCAGAGGCAATCTGTGGAACAAGAACGGTGCATGCCAAGATGACACCCTGAAGGTAGTGTGCGGTAGAACGCATGTCTTCTCCTCGTATTGAACTAACGGCCATCATTCGAGAGAAACTACGGCTTGCAGTTTCCCAATGTTATATTCTCGGACGGCTTGCTACTGGGGCAAACGGTTTCGTTCTGAGCGCATCCCACGCCATTCTGGGACTGCGACGGACCCCTCTTGTCCCTCCGGTACCAACTGCCACGACCAGGCGCGAGAATCGATGAACCGAGCAGGCAGGAGCCGCACGACGCTGGTTCGTAGCGGAATCATCAATGCCATTCGGGTTGACCAGCCACCATGTAGTCAGCCATCGCCACTTCCCCCTTTGGCCAGTCTGTGGTGGTGGACTGAGATGCAGACCGCGATCGCCGCGTTCATGTCGATGCCCAGGATCTCGGCTACCGTGCGGAGCTTCTGTTCCAGTTTCGGATCAAGCCGGATGGTGTGGCGGAAGCGACCGCGGTCGTGATCCAGATCGGCCTTCTTGCGCTGCTTGGATCTGCGGGGCTGCTTCGTAGTACGTGCGTTGCGTTCTGCTGTGATCGCAGTTTGCGCAGGCGCGATTTGGACGTCCATCTGACGTCCAGAGGGTGTAGAAATGGCAAGCGCAGCGCCGTCGCTGTTTCGAGCGGCTTGCAGAACCAGCGACGCAGCGAGCGCGGACGTCTGTTGGACGTCACCGTTGACGTCCAATGGACGTCCAGATGTGGACGTCCAAGAAACGTTCTGGCCGGGTGCCTGCGCACCGTTCTGCGTGTTCGGGGTGCTGTCCGATAACGCAGGCGCAGGCTGTAGGAGCGGGCCGGATGGGCGCACAGGTGGGAGCACAATCATGCCCGCGCGCGGTGCAGGCTGCGCGGCTCCGCTTGGTTTGCGATCCGCTGCAAGGACGATGGTCGCGGGAGGTGGGACAGGTGGCTTGGTTTGATCGCTCATCGCCCGAAGGCTCCGTCAGGCCGGGAGGGAATTGAGGCGCGGCTAATTCTTTCGAGGAGGAAGACGTCGTGTACGACGAGGACCGCCGTCATCGAGAAACGGGGGCAATGCCGGCTGCCGCGAAGGACCGAGACGCAACACCGGCCCCCCGCCTCGCCCGCCCAGGCTGGCAGAAGCCAGAGCCAAGAACATTGACTGCGCGGCCATAGAGGTCGCTGGGGAGGTCGCCGCCGTACTGACTGCGATCGATGCCAGCCCGGCCCCACCGCCGATCAGGGCGCCGGCCAAGGCTCCTTTCTCTCCGCCCAATGCAGCCCCGAGCAACGTCCCGAACAGAGT
Organism: Myxococcales bacterium; assembly: GCA_016794505.1. GTDB lineage: Bacteria > Myxococcota_A > Polyangia > Palsa-1104 > JAEUJZ01 > JAEUJZ01. The sequence goes on along the minus strand of JAEUJZ010000074.1, from coordinate 1,245 downwards.
GGTCATCAGCATCGTCGCGCCAGGCTGTTCAGCCGGCAAGCTGGCGAGAGATCGCTGTTCACTCCGCCGATGAACTACCAACTCCGCGCGAGATTCCACGAGGACGGGAATCGATGACGGGGACGCATCCGCTCGTTGTGGGACAACAGACTGCGCGGGCTTCGGCGACAAGCCTGTTGGCTGTCGGGCAACCGGCAGCGCCGATTGTGGCGACGAGGCTACTGGTGGCGACAGGACAGGCGGCAAAGCCGCAGGCTGTGGCAGCCGGCAGAGTCGGGTCTCGTAGTTGTCGCCGGAGACATGGACAAGGATTCCCAACTGCTCGTCGAGGATCGCGCCGAACGCTGGACGCCCATCGGCCCCCGCCGGCATCGGGTGCAAGCCAACGCTCGCAGGTTCCTCGATGGCCGATACCGCGATCTGCACGACTGTATCGATCGGCTCCTCGCGCAATCGAGCAACTACGTCTTCCCATTTCCAAGCAACAGATTCCTCGGCCATCACAGGACTCCTACTCGGGGTGTGCATGCCCCCGTACCCCACAGAGCAGGCTAGCAACGATTCTCCGACGAGAAAATCAGATTTTATGGACGTGCCCAACGTGGCGAAACTGCTGCGATTCTGCCCGCCCGCCGCGACACATGCACCGCTTGCCGGTCGGTGCCCGCCAGCAAGAGGCGCGAGTTCTGCCGGCTCGGGTGTCACGCAACGGCGTGTTCCTGCGCCTGTTCCCGATTGCAACAGAGTGGCACGAGCGTCCGCTGCTGAGTTACGCCATAGCGCAGCGCGCATCATCCAGATAGTCCGAACGTGTATCGCCCCGCGCCTGCCGTTCCGTATGTGGTCGTCACGCCGCGAAGGTAGCGAGCAGGCAGCAACGAGACGCCCCACCCCACCAGCGAAGCGCGCCTACAGACACCGGAATCAGGGACCAGAAACCAGACTCCTGTGCGCTACCCCACACGCCAAAATGCAGTTCTTACGTCGCGTCGATTAAGCTTTCTCGACGGAGAGAAAAAATACCTTGATCCGTCCGTGTCCAGAACTTTTTTCGCTCTGACGAAAGAGGGTTCATTCACTGGCGGCGGGGCGGCTCAATGTGTGGCGGAAAATCGTAGGGTAGCATGCGCTGTTCTGGTGCGACGTCGCAGGCTTGGTGCGGCGGACATTACCTCTGGGGGTTAGCTCCCGCGATCAGGAACGGTTGGCGGACGCTCCGATTGAAACCGCCAATCACGCGGATGG
>JAEUJZ010000067.1 GCA_016794505.1 Myxococcales bacterium | reverse complement strand
ACTAGGTCCCTCAGGAGCTAGTGGATTTTCCGCGTTAGCCAGCCTTATCGGCCTGCTTGCCGTCGCCCGCCGCCGCCGCGAAAACCACTAGTCGACCCAGCTAGCCCTTCGCCTTGCGCTCTGCGTTCCGAGGTCTCGGAGGATTCATGCACCGCCCGCTTCACTTTCGGCATGGCCGCGCGGCCTGCGGTCGTCTGGCCATGCTGGCTGGCGCGCTCTTGGGACTGTCTGACCTGAGGGCCGTCCGGGCGCAGAACCGCGGCTTCCAAGTCAACCGCTACGAGCCGACCACCGCCGGAGAGTGGTCGTTCTGGGTCGATCACCCGTGGTACTCGCGCACGCGGACCTTCGCGGCGGGGGTGACGCTGGACTATGCCCACAACCCGCTGATCGTCGGCTACATCCGTCCCGATGGCAGCTTGACGCAGACGCAGTCGGTCATCGAGCACGGACTTAGCGGCCATGTCGATCTGGCGGGGTCGTTTCTGGATCGCTTCCTGGTTACCGCCAGCCTGCCGATCACGTTCTTTGAAAGCGGCCAGGCTTCGACGCTGACATCGGCCCGTGCGACCACCAGTCCTTATCTTTCCGATCCCCGCCTGGGCGTCTGGCTGCGCCTGTACGGGCAGCCGTATGCCGGCGCGTTTTCGCTGAGCGTGGGCGGGCAGCTATGGCTTCCGCTGCGCGGCTTCACCCACGTCTTTCCCGAGCAGGCCAGCGACGAGCAAGCGCGCGGCCTGTTCCGCGTCGCGCTGGGCGGCTTGATGCACCACATCCTGTGGTCGGCAACGGCCGGTGTGCTGTTCCGGCCCGAGGCGCAGCTTGGGGATGTCACCGATGCGGCCGGACGCACAGCAAGCTCTGAGCTGCAGCTCGGCGGGGCCATGGCCTACGCCAGCGCCGAGCATCGCTTTGCCGTCGGCCCGGAGGTGGTGCTGGCCAGCCGCACCAGCCAGCTCTTTCAGCAGTATGCGACCAGCCTCGATGTGCTGGCCGCTGGGCATTACAACATCGCGCGCTGGATCCACATCGGGCTGGCCGGCGGCGTGGGCCTGCTGCGCCAGGGCGGCACCGCCGATGCTCGCGCCATGCTGCGCGTGGCCTATGCGCCGCTGCCCAAGCCCGAGCCCAACGATCGCGACAAGGACGGCGTGACCGACTCCAATGACCGCTGTCCCGACGAGCCTCAGGGCACTCGCCCGGACCCCGAGCGGACCGGCTGTCCCGAGCGCGACAGCGACAAGGACGGCATCTACGATTCCGATGATCTGTGCCGCGACGAAGCGCAGGGCGCGATGCCCGACCCCACCCAGAAAGGCTGTCCGGCGCGCGACAAGGACCAAGACGGCGTCTATGACTACGAAGACCAGTGCATCGACGAGTCCAAGGGGGTGAATCCCGATCCCAACAAGCTGGGCTGCCCGGCGCGCGACACGGATCGCGACGGCGTCTTTGACGTTCAAGACCTGTGTCCCGCGATCGCAAAGGGGGCGCATCCCGATCCGGCCAAGCTTGGCTGTCCGGCTGGCGACAAAGACGGCGATGGTGTCTATGACCCGGACGATGTGTGCATCGACGTCAAAGCGGGAGCGCTGCCCGATCCGGCCAAGCGCGGCTGTCCGCTGTCCGACCGCGATCGCGACTACATCCCCGACGGAGCGGACGCCTGCCCGGATCAGCCTGGCGCGCCCAGCCCCGATGCCAAGAAGAACGGCTGCCCAAGCAAGCTGGTCGAGGTGCGCTCGGGCCAGATCGTGATCAAAGAGCAGATCTTCTTTGAGACCAAGAAGGACACGATTCAGAAGAAGAGCTTCCCGCTGCTGCAGGCCGTGGCCGATGCCCTCACGGCGGTGCCGCAGATCCTGAAAGTGCGCGTCGAAGGCCACACCGACAACGTTGGCAAGCCCGACTTCAACTTGGATCTCAGTCAGCGTCGCGCGCAGAGCGTGATGCGCTGGCTGGTCGAGCACGGCGTCGCACAGAGCCGGCTGGTGTCCGAGGGCTATGGCATGGCGCAACCCATCGCCGACAACAAGACCAAGGCGGGCCAAGCAAAGAACCGCCGCGTCGACTTCATCATCATCGATCCGCCGCAAGAGCCGAGCGCGGCCAGCCCGGCCCAGACCCCTTCGCCCGCGCTGCCGGCGGCGACCGCAGCGTCAGGTGGCGCGGCTGAAGAGCCCGCAGCTAGTGTGAAAGCCCCCAAGGGCACGCCGGAAAAGGGGACGACGGCCCCGGCGGCGAAACCTGCGAAGCGTCCCGTCGGTAAGCCGGGCAAAAAGATCTAAGCCTGCGCTCTCAGCGTAGGATCGCGGTCAAGACATGCCTGACACCCTGCGCCCGCTGCGCGAGCGACTTGAGTCGGCGATGCTGAGCGTCCAGCTTTGGCTGGGGCTTTTGGTGTTTTTGCCCGTGGCGGCCTTGCTTTTGGCCAGCGGTACCGAGCTTCCGACGGGGAAGCTGTTCGCCGACCTGCTGATCTGGGGCCTGGGGCTCTTGTTTTGCGGCTGGCTTTTGCTGCGCTTGGCTCCGGTGCTTCGGCGGCGTCATATCGGGGACATGCCCCCGCGACAGCCCGTTACGCGGCAGGACGTCTTGGTTCACGCGGTCTGCCTGCTGATCGGCCCCATGCTGCTCTTTTGGTTCGTGCCCCGCCTGCTTGAGCTGCATCCCGAGTCGCTAGGCGAGCTGCTTTCCGAGCTTCGCCGTCGCTGGGCTGATGGTCTTCTGGTTGGCATCGGCGCGTGGCTTTCTCTGCGCCCCTGCATTGCGCTGTTCAACTACATCACACGCCCATGACCGCGGGTTATCTTGCAAATAGCCAAAGGCATATTCTGACTGTAGATAAATTGACTGCGATGACTAAAAATAAATATATTAAAACGCAATAAAATGCCGCACAGCCGGCCGTGGCCAGGTGGGCTACTTGCTTGTGTGGTAGTAGACGCCGAGCAAGCTCCAGACGATGCCAAGGATCCAGACCGGGATGAAAAACAGGCTGCCGCCCGCGGCTGGACGAAGCCAGTTCTTGCCAACGAACTTGCGGTACGCAAGGTCCATGCAGGTCGCCAGCGGCCCACCAATGAGCATGATCAGCCCCTCAGAAGACAGACCCAGCGCCTTGCCCAGGCCGGTGGCGATCCCAAAGGACAGCGCGAACAGGATGATGCCAACCAGATTGAAGATGATCATGCCGACATCCTAGACACAGCCCGCGCGGCGAGGGAAGCCGCAGATTACTATGGGGGCAACGAGGGATGCGATGCTGACGCGCCACTACGGACTGCTGATCTTGCTGCTGTTTGCCGTGGCAGCCCACGCCAGCTTGGTCGAGCGCTGGTTGGGTCGGCAGCCACCAGGCTTTCAGATCGGCTTTGCCGTGTTGCTGGCGCCGATTCTGCTGGTGCTTTTGGGCGAGTGGATTGCCGAAGATGCGACGACGACCCCGTGGCGGAAGCGCGGCTTTGTGATCGCGGGCTTCGGGGCGCTGTGGCACCTGGTCCTGGATCTTTTGAGCTTGAGCTTGCTCAATCAGCCCGAGCAGTCGCGCCTGTTTCTGCTGGCCGGTGTGGCATCGGGGGCGCTGGTTATGGGTTTGGTGCTGCGGCGTGCGGTCCGCGGCGTCTTCGAGCCCGATGCGGCCGAGCCGGATCCTGCGCAGGCTCCTGCGGATGAGAGCCTCGTGGCCCGCGTGCAGCGCGAAGCCACGCTGATCGGCGGGACGCCCTTGGTGCTGTTTCTGATCTCGCTGGGCTTTGTGGTCCTGGCCGGCGTGGGCATCGTGCGCAATCCGCAGGCGCTGCCCAAGCTGATCGGAGCCGGAGGCTTCTTTTTTCTGTGCGGCGCCATCGCGGTGTGGATGGGACTTGAGCGACGGGCCATGCTGCTGCGTCAGCCGTCCCCCTTCGCGGGGCTCAGGCCGCGCTTTCTGCAGCGGACCTTGGTCGTACCGACGCAAGACGGCCTGGCGTTCCTCGATCGCAAGGGCGCGACGGTGTATGTCTGGGACCAGCTACGCGGGGTGTCCTTGGGCGAGTATCAAGGCAACGCCGCCGTGTTTATCGACCTGTCCGAGTCCGCCCAGCCGCGTCGCTATTCCGACGTCGGTCAGCCCCTGGATGCGGATGCCGCGTGGCTGCGCAAGCAGTCGTGGAACCGCTCGCTACAGCGCACGCTGTGCGACTGCGATCTGCTGATCATGGGCCTTGCGACGCAGAGCGGGCCCGGCGTGCTGGCCGATCAGCTTGGCACGCTGCTCACCGACTATGACGGGCGGGCAGCGCTGCCGAGCGTGGCCGAGGCGCTTGCCGACTTCCTGCGCCCCAAGCGATAGCCGCCGCGCCGTCCGCAATGTTGACAGCCGCCGGTACGCCAAAGACCATGTGGCCCGGTGTTGTCTTCGCGAAAAGCGGCAGCCGAGCGTCTTCGCCTGCGCAGTGCCGCGGCGCGCATCGCCATCGGCCTGTGTGTCGGCGGTGCGCTGCTGCTTGCAGGCTTCCGGCTGGTCCCCCGCATGGGGTCCGAGTGGCGGCCCACGAAAGAGCCAGCTGCACAGCGCGCGTTTTATTTCTGGAAGACGCAGTGGCTTGCAACGTCGGCATCGGCTGCGTCGCTGCGTGCGCTAGCCGTGGGGCGCCTGTATCTGCGGCTGTTCGATGTCGACTGGGATCCCGCGCTGCAGGCCGCGCAGCCGATTGCGCCGCTCGTGTTCGCCGCGCCGCTGCCGCGCGAGCTCGACATCGTGCCGGTGGTGTTTGTCACCAATCAGGTTTTTCTTCGCACGGCGCCCGCTGCGGTCGACGGACTGGCCGAGCGAGTCCTGCGCAAGATCCTGGCGACCAGCGCCGCGCATGGCATCACCCCGCGTGAAGTCCAGCTCGACTGCGACTGGTCCGATGCAACGCGCGCCCGTTACTTTCGCTTTCTGGATGTGCTGCGCCGCGCCCTGCATGAAAAAAATCAGATCCTGTCGTCGACGATTCGCTTGCACCAGATCAAGTACGCGGCGCGAACCGGCGTGCCTCCCGTCGATCGCGGCATGTTGATGTTCTACAACTTCGGGCCGCTTTACGCCGACGCGCCGCGCAGCTCGATCTACAACACCGAAGACGCGCAGCGCTATGCCGCGCACATCGCGGGGTATGCCCTGCCGCTGGATCTGTCGCTGCCGCTGTTTTCGTGGGCGGTCCACGCACGCGACGGCAACGTGGTCGGCGTGATCGAAAAGCTGGACGCAGCCGACATCGAACACGTCGACGCGTTTCGTCGCATCCACGACGGACGCTATCAGGCGGCGCGCGGGGTGTTTCTGCGCGGCCACTACTTCATCGAAGGCGACGAGCTACGCATCGAGCAGACGACGCCGCACACCACGCTGCAGGCCGCGATCACGGCGGCCCGCGGTGCCCGCGGCCAGAAGCACTTTGCCACCATCGCCTTTTTCGACTTGGACGAAAGGAACCTGCGCCACTATGTCGTCTCGGATCTGCAGAACATCCTGGCTGTCTTTCGCTAGCCCGCATCGACGCCTTCGCCTGTTGGCAGCCGTACTGGCCGCTGCGCTGTGCCTGCCGGTTGAGCCGGTGCAGGCCACGGGAGGCTTCGATCCCGACGACTTTCACTCGTTCTTCGCGCCCGAGATCATCGGTCGTCCCGAGGAACATCCGTTCTTCTTGAGCTTCCATGTCTTTTATCCAGCGTCGCTGCATGACGGCAGCACCCGCGCCGAGGTCTTGGAAGAGGCCAATACCAAAGAGTGGTCGGCATACCTGGGTGGCAAGGTTTCCGACGAGAACCTGAAGTTCTTGCTGTACAAGATGCAGCTTCCCGACTTGGATCGACTGATCTGGGCGCTGGAAGGCAAGCGCGTCTCGCTCAGCACCCGGACCGCCGTTCTAAAGACTCAGCTTGAGACGCTCAGCGACCGCGCGCAGGTCCTGCAGGCGCTGTACTACGTGGGCTTTGCCAAGCGCTGCGAGCCCATCGCCACGCGCCGGCTCAGCGAGGACGCCTGGAACGCAGAAAAGATGGCCGACGCCAGCGCCCAAGATGCCGTCACTGCCGACAAGCTGCTTTCTGGCGGGGCCGCGCAGCTTGCCCGCGTCCGTGACCCCTTTTTGCAAGAGCGCTATCGCTTTCAACGACTGCGCTTACTGTTTTATGCCGGTCGCCACAGCGAAGCCGAAAAGTACTACGCCGCCAACATCGAGTCCTTTAAGATAGAATCAAGCATCAAGTATCGCTTCATGGATATTGCTGCCGGATCACTTCGTCGAAATGGCAAAGAGAGTCAGGCCAATTATCTGTATTCCTATGTCTTTGGTCATTATGCCCCACTGAAACGATCTGCCTATTTATCGTTTCGCCCGAAAGAAGATATCGATTGGAAATCAACACTGGAGCTGGCGAAAACTGATTACGACAAATCTGTATTGTGGCAGTTGCTGGGCATTTCTGCAGATGGTCTGGGGGCCATTGAAAAGATTTTTGCGCTGTCGCCAAAATCTGAATTGATGCCTTTGCTGTTGATTCGCGAGGTCAACAAAGCCGAGCGTGATCTAGCCGAATATCGTAGCAGTCGTCAATATGAAGCACAGCCTTATCGTCCAGATGCCGAAGTCGTGGGCAAGAAGCGGTTATTGACGCTGAAACGCATCGCCGATACAAAGAATGCATACAAGCCATACCTGTGGCATGTCGCTGTGGCTCATTTGTATGCGCTGATGAGCGATAGCAAGTCGGCTGCGACGTATCTTGCATTGGCCGAAGCCGCGGTGGGCAGCGATGTCGCCGTCGCTGAACAGCTGCGCATGACGCGGCTCTTGGCTCGCATCCACAGCGTAAAGTCCGTCGATAAAGCCATGGAGCCGTACCTGGCCAGCGAGCTTTCCTGGCTTGCCGACAGCAAGAACTCGCGGGCCCCGGATCTAAATCAGTACGCGCTGCAGACGCTGAGCACGCGCTATCGCGCGGCGGGTGATGCCTTCCGCGCGCACCTTTTGGTCGACCGCCCAGACGCCGATCTGTACCGCAGCAATGCCCGCATCGATGCGCTGCGCGCATTTATCGCCAAGCCTGCCAAGTCGCCTTTCGATGAATTTCTGGCCAAGAACTACAGCCGGGGCTATGGGCCGCAGCAGTTATCTGAAATAAAAGCCATCAACGAACTGTATGCTGGAAATTTCAAAGCTGCTGCAGCGCTATTGGCTCAGGCTGAACCTGCGGCAAGGGATCTGCCACTGGAAGCGGATCCATTTACTGGACGCATAAAAGACTGCCTTGACTGTGATATGGAAGACAAGAATGCAACCAAATACACTCGTCTTTCCTTTGTCAATCGCCTGATTGCACTGGCTGGCCAAGCTGAGCGCCCTGGCACCGAAGGGGCAAAGGCCAGTTTGTTAGTTGGAAATGCTTTATATAATATGAGTTACTATGGTAACGGGCGACTTATCTATCGCACCAGTCATTACAACTTTCCAGGTCGCAGCCCGCTGACTGTGCAGACACAGCTGGCCGAGAAGTATTACAAACGCGCCATGGAACGATTCTCTGATCGCGAACTACAGGCCAAGGCTTGTTTTATGGCAGCCAAGACTGAACAGAATCGCTATTTCGCAATGCTGAACAAAAAAGGACTGCCGCATTCTGATCCGCGAACCGAAACCCATTCACCGATTTATTTTAAACGACTGCAAGATCAATACGCCAATACAAAATACTATCAGGAAATTATTCGTGAATGCAGCTATTTCCGTTTTTACGTCAAGCACTAGCAGTTACTGGCTAGGCGACAAGCAGGCTGCGGCGGACGACTTCGAACAGGCAGCCGCAGGCCAAGACCACCAGGACGTGAAAGATCTCGTGATAGCCAAACACCGCCGGGAACGGGTCGGGCCGCTTGCGGGCATAGGCCAGCGCTCCCAGCGTGTACAGCACGCCGCCAAGCACGTGTAACCCGACGGCAAGCACGCCGATGCGAGCGGCTTCTGCCGGCAGACCCGCGGCTCCGGCCCAGCCCAGCGCGACATAGATCCCGACATGCAGCGGACGCGGCGCCGACGGCCAGAACAGCGTCTGCGCGATGCCGAGAAGCGCCCCCGCCCACAGCACCAGGCACAGGATCTGCCCGCGCTCGCCGCCGACGCCGTAAAGACAGATCGGCGTATACGTCCCGGCAATCAGCACGAAGATCATCGAGTGGTCCAGGCTCTTCATACGAGCGCGCCCCATCGGGCCCCAGGTTCGTCGGTGATAGACGGCGCTTGTGCCCAGAAGCAGAAGCAGCGACACGCCATAGATCAGCGCCGAGAGCCGCGGCAGCCCCGACCGACTCGACTGCACCAGCCACCAGACGATCGGCAGCGTCAGAAAGAACGACACCTGATGCACGACGCCGCGCAGAAGCGGCTTGGTTCGCGTCGCCGCTGCATCGGAAGCCGGCCCGCTCGAAGAGATCACATCCACGCCGCGCATCCTATACCGCCTCCCCATTTCGTGGACAAGCGCGTGGGCTGTCGTGTGGGCAGCCGTGCTCAGGTCGGTGCGGGTCGCGGGCTGCCGCGAGACACCTGCGCCCTTGCCAGGCGCCGCCACGGCCAGAGATAATGAGACCGAGGGGCGATGACTCGATTGTTCTTTTGGGGTCCCAGTGTGTCGTCTGCGGCGCTGGTCGTTGCGGTGCTCTGCGCGCTGGGCCTGCCGCAGCGCTTGGCTTGGCTGCCGGGGGTGGGTGTGGCGCAGGCCGGCAAGCGCTGGCACAAAAAGCCCATCAAGCGCGGCAAGTCGGCAAAGCCAGCCCGCGTCGTTCGTGGCGCTGCCCGCAAAGGGGGAATCGCTGCGCTGCCACCGCTGCGCGGCGGAACGGGCGAGCCGACGTCGGTGATGCTGGCCACGGCCCAGCCTGCTTCTGGTCCCGCACCCGCGACGGCAGTCACGTCCTCTGGCAGCGTCGGCAAGAGCCCCGTTGTTTCGGCGCCACCGCCGGCTCCGCTGGCCAAGGGTACGACGGCAAGCGCCGCACTGAAGAAGAAAAAAGGCCCACCCAGCGACGATGAGATGATGGAAGATGCGCAGGCTGCGTATGTCCGCGGTGATCGCGGCAAGGCCATCGAGCTGGCGCTGGTCGTCGCGGAAAAGAGCAACGAGCGCTCGCCCGCAGCCTGGAAGTTCATCGGCCTGGCTGCGTGCAGCGTGCGCTCGCATCGCCTGGCGACTCGCGCCTATCAGGGGGTGCGTACCCCCTTCGATCAGCGCGCCATTGCCGACGCGTGCAAGTACAACGGCCTGTCGTACAAAGGCGATCAGTTCGTCGGGGAATAAGCAGGCTCGGTCCGCTGCATAGGGGCCGCCACGGCCACGCCAAAGCGCACAAGGGCTCGCGGCAACTGTGCTAGCGTCGCGCCGACATGCGCAAGAACAACGATTCAACGTGGCGGCGGCCCGTCCTTGCGTGCTCGGCGGTCGTGGGTCCACCGGGCTGCCTGGGCCGCGGATGGCGTCGGCGTGTTTCGACGGTGTGTGGCCTTCGCTGCGTCCTTTTTTGGGCGCTCCTTGCGCTGGCAAGTCAGGGCTGTGCTGCCCGGCGGTACTACGCGGACGCGCGCTTGCTGCCGGATCCGCGCACGCTGCGCGATCCCAGCCTGCGTGATGCGCTGTTGGCCGAGCTACCGCAGGCCTTGTCGCAGGCCGGCATCAAGCGAGTGGCCGTCGTGACGCCCGATGGCGTTCATCGCGTGCTTTCGGCTCCCGGCGAGACGCCCGAGCTGCAGGATGTTCCGACCCCATCGCTGGCCGCCCTGCGTGCGGCACTGCACGACGAAGCGCGCGGAGCCGAGATCGATCTGTTGCTGCCCCGACTGCAGCCCGGCGACGAAGGCCAGCGCGTCGCGGTGTCGGCGCAGGTTGAGCCAAACGGCAGCATCGTCATCACGCAGGGTCCGGTGATTCCGGCCAGTCTCTCGGCGCCTCCCACTGCGGATGAGATCCGCTCGCGCCATGGCATTGCGCCGTCCGATCTTGGTGAAGTGCGCTGGACGCCCGCGTATCTGGCGGTGCTGGATCGCGCGCTTTCGCTTTTGAGCAGCGAAGAAAAAGCGTTCGTGTCGCGCATTCTGTTTGTCCGCGAGCACCGCAGCCGCGAGCCCGATGCCTCGCAGTTTTCGACGCTGGCCTTTTACACCCGCGGCGCAGGCGCGGCGCGCATTGAGCTCTATGACAACCTGATCGTGGCCGACCGCTACATGTTTGTGGGCCCACCGCAGTCGCCCCTACCTGCTTCGGTACGACTGGTCCTGCACGAGATTGGGCACGCCTTGGCGGATGCCTCGTACGCCGCGGCGCAGCGCGATCTGATGGCCGCTGTGTCGGAATATCAGACCGACGAGAACAAGCTCAGCAAGTGGATCGAGACGCGCGAAGGCGATGCCCCGACTGTGGCCGAGGTCGATGAGTTTCTGGACAAGATCCACCGCGTCGAAGTCTCCGTACACCGCATCAAGCACGTCGGCGCCGAGGGCCCTGTGATCCGCGCGTTCCGTCGAGCCCGCGGTCAAAGTCGCGGGCCCACACGATACGGCGAAGACGACATCGAAGAGTCGTTTGCCGAGTGCTTCGCGCTGTTTCGCGCCGACCCCGATGCCCTTCGTCGCATCGATCCCGACGCATTCGCCTGGTTCTCGGCGCAGGGGCACCTGTCATCGCTCGCGCACTAGTCGGACCCAGCACAGACCGCGACATCCTTTGCGACGTGGAGACTCCCGTGGAGCGCGACGATCAACGACCCAGCTCGCACGCAGCCCAGCCCGGCCACGTTTCACGCTCGACGGCGGCCATTCACGTGGTCATCGTCAGCTTCAACACGCGCGAGCTTCTGCGCGGCTGCCTGCGTGCGCTGTTTGCCCAGACGGCGCGTTCGCTGCACGTGTGGGTCGTCGACAACGCATCCAGCGATGGCAGTCCCGATCTGGTTCGCCGCGAGTTCCCGCAGGTTCGCCTGATCGCTTCGCCAGAAAATGTGGGTTTCGCAGCCGCCAACAACCTGGCTCTGCGTCAGATCCTGCAAGCTGCCCCTGAGGACGAGGGCCCGCTTGCGAGTGGTCCGATCCTGCTTTTGAACCCCGACACCGAAGTCTGCCCAGGTGCGGTCGATGGCATGGCCGAGTATCTCGATGCGCATCCGCAGGCGGGCATGGTCGGTGTGCAGCTGCTTAACGCCGACGGCACGCAGCAGCGATCGTATGGGACGTTCTGGTTTGCTCACCTGTTTCGATCGTTTTTTCGCAAGCACCTGCGCGGCGAAGAAGCGGGCTTGGCGGGCACCGCGCAGAGCCCTATTTCCGTCGACTGGCTGATTGGCGCCTGTCTGATGCTGTCGTCCCGTGCGCTGAGACAGATCGGCCTTTTGGACGAGGGCTTTTTTATCTATGGCGAAGAGATCGACTGGCAGTTTCGACTGCACCAAGCGGGCTTTTCCGTCGTGCTGTTGCCGACGCTGCACGTCGTCCACTTTGGCGGCCAGTCGACGCAGCAGGCGGCGCGTGCGATGCGACAACAGGAATATCGCAGTCGCTATCTGTTGCTGGCCAAGTACCGCGGGCCGGCGGCGCGCGGGCTGTATCTGGCCAAGGTGGCGGCCGAGCTTTCGCAGGAATCGCTGCGTCAGCTAGTGGCAGCAACGCGGCAGCGCGATGTGCAGAAACTGGCCGCGGCCCGCGCTTCGCTAGAGCTTCTGCGCGTCCACTTTTCGTCGAGCTTTCGTCAGCCCAGCGGCGGCTGAGCCCAATCTTCGGCCGGTGTCGGCTCTGCGCGATGGATCCGACCTTGCGCGTCGGCGCCGAATCCGCTTGGATGCCCACCGTCGGCTCGCCTATGTTGCCCTTGGTTCGTGCGCCCTGCTTGGGTCGCAAGCGATGGGTCGCGCGGCAGGCACGCCCAGAGGAGATCAGGTAGCCCGTCATGAAAGTTCTGGTCACAGGAGGAGCCGGCTTCATCGGCTCGACGGTGGTTCGCCGGCTGCTCGCTGGCGGGCAGGATGTGCAGGTTCTCGACAACCTGGAGACCGGCAAGCTGCGCAACCTTCCCGCCGACGTTCTTTGCATAAAGGCCGATGTGCGCGACGAAGCGGCCGTGCGTGCCGCCTGTGTCGGGTGTGAGCTGGTCATTCATCTTGCCGCGATGGTCTCGGTGTCTCTGTCGACCGTCGAGCCCGAGCGCTGCTTTGACATCAACGTCAGCGGCACGCGCAATGTCCTTGCGGCGGCCCGTGGCGCGGGCTGTCGTCGCGTGGTCTTGGCCTCTTCGGCGGCCGTCTATGGCGATGAGCCGACGCTGCCCAAGCGCGAAGACATGCCGGCGATGCCGCTTTCGCCGTACGCCTATGCCAAGTGGCAGAACGAGATCGACGCGGCGTACTTTCAGCGCTTCTGCGGGCTTGAGACCGTCTGTTTGCGCTTCTTCAATGTCTTTGGGCCCAGGCAGGATCCAGCGAGTCCTTATTCGGGGGTGATCTCGATCGCGGCGCGGCGCCTGCTTTCGCAGCAGCCGTTTACCGTCTTTGGCGATGGTCTGCAGACGCGCGACTTCGTCTTTGTCGAAGACGTCGCCGCCGCGTTGCTGGCCGCCGCCCAAAGCCCCCAGGCCGTAGGTTCCATCATCAACGTCGGTCGCGGCGAGCGCGTCACACTGCTGCAGCTTGTGCAAGAGCTAAGCGACGTGATCGGCGTGCAGCCTGCGCTGCAGTTTGCCGACCCCCGCGCCGGAGACGTCCGTCACTCGCTGTCCGACGTCACGCGCCTGCGAACGCAGCTTGGCATTCACTCGCAGGTCGATCTAAAGACTGGGCTCGCCACGACGATCGACTGGATGCGCAGCGAACCCGACGCCGCCTAGCGTTGATACAGATTGTGCGCAGCGATGGCAGCCGCGGGGAAAGGCGAGCCTTGCTGCTTCCTGTGCTTGGGTCGTGTTCCTTTTGCCAGGTTTTGGGAAGAAGACACGGTCTTCTTCCGTGAAACAGGACACGAAGTTCACATCCTGGGCGTAGGCCGACTGCGGAAAAGTATTGAGTCATGACTTCGACGGACAACTGCCTTCTATCTGAGATTTCATTCGTTCCTGTACGTATTCGATGAAGCTCCGCACCGTTGGCGACAGGTGCCTGGTGCTCGGATAGACGATGTGTACTTCCGTCGGGGGCGGACTCCAGCTTGAGAGCACCCGTTCAAGGCGCCCGGCGCGGATTGCCTTGTCACATATGAATGCAGGCATGACCGCGATGCCGAGATGGTCCTTCAGCGCGCTTTCGAGCACGTCCATGTCAGTGACCAGCAGCCGAGGGTGAAGAGAGATCTCCTCGCTGCGCGTGTCACGCATCAGCGTGAGCGTGGGGCCGTTTCCGAACAGCAGGCAGTCGTGCTTCTTCAAGTCGACGGGGGTTCGCGGATGACCGCGCCTCTTTAGGTAGGCCGGCGTTGCGACAAGGATCCGCTCGAACATCCCGAGTGACTTGGCGATGAGCGACGAATCAGCCAGGTTGCCCGCGCGGATGCCGACGTCGAAGTTTTCCTCGACGAGATCGACGACGCGCGCGTTGGCCGACAGCTCAAGCCGCACCTCGGGATAGCGCGCCAGATACGCGCTGATGATCGGCGCGAAGATAGCGAGGTTGAGCGGTGCGGTGACGCGAAGCAGGCCGCGCGGCATCTCGTGCTGGCTGCGAACGGCGCGCTCGGCGTTCTCGATCTCGGCGACGATGCGGACGCCGTGGTCGTAGTACATGCGGCCAATGTCGGTGAGGCCGAGCTTGCGCGTCGTGCGCTGAAGCAGCCGCGATTCAAGTCGCTCCTCAAGCTCGATGAGCTTCCGGCTCACCGTTGACTTCGGCATGCCGAGCAGCTCGGCAGCGCCGCGAATGCTGCCGGCCTGTACGACGCGAACGAAGACAACCAGCTCGTTGAGGTCCATTGCACCACTGTCCACCAAGCGGGACAGTTTGTCCATTTCTGATGACTAGACACTGAAATTGGGACGATTAGGATCACGCTTATGCGCACCGCAACGAACATCCCCATGACGAGCACGACCCAACCGGCCGTACCCCGCGCCATCATCCACAGCACGAAAGGACATTCCGGCGGGCCGATCACGCGCCTGATGAGCCCCTCCGATTTGCGGGCCGATCTGATCAAGCCCTTCGTGTTCCTCGACCTGTTCGAATTTGAGGGAACCGACGCGCCACCGCTGCAGACCGGCTGGCATCCGCACTCGGGCATCGCTACGGTGACCGTCGTCCTCGATGGCGCGGTTCGCTACGCTGAGACCACGGGCGCCATCGGCGTCTTGCCGGCCGGCGGCGTCGAGTGGATGCGCGCCGGAGGTGGCGTCTGGCACACAGGCAGCGTCGAGCCTGGGGTCGTCCGTGGCTTCCAGCTTTGGGTTGCGCTGCCGCCCGAGCTTGAGAACGCGGCGAGTGAGAGCCACTACGTGATGCCTGAGCAGGTTCCGGTCCACGGGCCAGCGCGTGTCATTCTGGGACGCTACGAAGGACTCGCAGGCGCCATCGTGGCACCGCCGATGACCTATCTGTCGGTGAGCCTCAAGGGCGGTGAGCGTTGGACGTTCGAGCCGCCGCCGGGTCACGACGTCGCGTGGGTCGCGCTCATGAACGGCGCACTGCGAACGCCCGCGCGCATCAGTGGCGGCGAGCTCGCGATCTTCGAGCAAGCCGAGACGCCGATCCACTTCATCGCCGAGGGAGAAACGCGCTTCGTGCTCGGCTCGGCGCCGCAGCACCCGCACGCGCTCTTCCTGGGCAACTACTCTGTCCACACCAGCCGCGAGGCGCTGGAGCGCGGCGAAGCCGAAATCCGCCGCATCGGCCGCGCACTACGCGCCGAGGGCAAGCAGAGCTACGCGCTGCGCTTGTTCGGCTGAGGCGCGACATCTTTCAGGAGACAACGCTCATGACACAAAAAGTGCAGTCGTCGACCGTGGCCACCGCGTCCCCCGAAAGGGGCCTTCACATCGCGCTGTGGGTCGCTCAGGCGCTGCTCGCCGTCGGCTTCGGTATGGCCGGCCTCATGAAGCTCACGACGCCCTACCAGCAGCTGGTGAGCAGCCAGGCGTGGGCGCAGTCGATGCCCGAGGCGCTCCTTCGCTTCATTGGCCTCTCGGAAGTGGCCGGCGCGCTGGGTGTCATCCTGCCTGCCGCCACCCGCATCAAGCCGATCCTGACGCCCATCGCCGCCGTCGGCTTGGTCATTATCATGATCCTCGCGGCCGGTGTTCACCTCCTGCACGGCGAGCCGCCGCTCGCAAACGTCGTACTCGGTGCGCTCGCTGCGCTCGTCGCATGGGGCCGCCTCAAGCGCGTTCCCATCCTGTCGCGCTAAACCGCTTCCGGCTCCTGAAGTTCATATGCAATTCATTTCAAACCGAATAGCCCGGATGGCACCAGTTCGAGGATCTTCGTGGCGTGCTTTGCCTGCGGCGTGCTCTTGCGAATCGCCGCGATCGCCTTCTGGATCGGGGAGGATGCGGCCTGCATCACACCATGTTCGCACCGGGCTTGTCGCGAGTGTCGGCCCGCGAGCACGGACTCGATAAAGCAGGGTCGACGCATCCTGACTACAGGACTGTGGCGCAGCGACTCTTCAGCGTGCTGTTAGCGCGCCCGCCGTTCTATCAGGCTGCGCAAGGGCGCGGTTGCCATCATGCCCAGGCGGAAGCTCTTGCTGGCCAGGATCTCGTGCATCGAGGCTTCTAGCTCGGCGATGCGTCGTAGGTGGGCCTGGATCTGCGCCGACAGCACCGCGGCGGTGTCGTCGCCCGCGCGCTTGATGTTGTTCGTGTCGTGCTGATAGCGGGCCTGCCAGGACGCGAGCTCGTCGCGGCTTGCCTTTAGCTGCCCTTCCAAGACCGCGATGTGCCCTTCAAGCTGCTGCGTCGTGGCCATGCTGTGAACGCGGCTGCCCAGCGCAAAAAAGAATTCGCGCACCCGCTCTAGCTCGGCTGGTTCCAGGCGCAGGAACTGCATGAGCGGCTCGGGCACCTCGCGACCGACGGCCAAGACGCCCAGGCCATAGCCGTGCATGAACGACATGCTCGGGTACTTAACGGAGATCTCGTCCCAGAAGCGCCAGACGCCAAAGTCGGCCTTGCGGACATTGATGTCGTGGAACAGAACGACCGCCCGCGAGCTGAGCTTGGGCAGCCAGGTCTCGAAGTCGTGCCGGACCGCTTCGTACGTGTGATAGCCGTCGATGTGCAGAAGGTCGATCGAACCGTCGGCGAAGTGCTGCACGGCCTGGTCGAACGTCGACTGCATCAGCGTCGAAAAACCGCCATAAGTCGGGTCGTGCTTGCGACGCAGCGCCTGCAAGATGTCGTGGCCATAGACACCGCCGTGCGGGTCGCCTTCCCAGGTGTCGACGCCGTAGCAGGTCGTGCTCAGCTTCAGCTTCTCGACGGCCTGGCAGAACGAAAGATACGAGTCGCCTGTGAAGACCCCAAGCTCAACCAGCACGCGGGGCCGCACCATCTGCACAAGCGTCATGGCAAATGGGATGTGTTCAACCCAGGCTTGGCCGTCGACGTGACGCGGTATGGTCCAGGCAATCGAGTAATCCAAAGGCAGGAACTTCGCGGTTTCCATGGCGCCTTTCTATCCAGGTATGGTTGGCTGGTTGCGACGATATTCTGCCAACATCATTTGCTCCCAGCGGTCATCCTGGGCTTTGAAGTTTAGTTCGTTGTTTCCACTGTGCAGACGTAGATTGGTAAGTATGTCTGGAATGGCTTTAAAGAAATAGCCATTGTGCATCAATCGCAGCCACAGCTCGTGGTCTTCGCGATAGCGCATTTCTGGCTTCACTCCGCCGACATCCAGCAGCGCGGCCCGCCGCACCGTCACCGTGCTTTGACAGACATAGTTCGCGCGCAAGAGCTGATCGATCGTGAAGTCTTGGGCGCGTACCACCTGGCCGTCCCGCACGCCTTTGATGGCGCGGCTGCCGTCGAGAAGCGCTCGCCAGCTGCCATGCACGGCATCGACATCGAAGCGCGACAGACAGTCGACCGAAAGCTGCAGGCGGTTGGGCGCTGCCACGTCATCGCTGTCGTGAAACGCGACGAATTCGCCCTGCGCTTCCTTGATGCCCTTGTTGCGCCCGCGCACCGCGTTGCCCGAGTTGTCGGCGAAGTGAAAGATGCGCACCCGCGGATCGCTGCGGAATTCCTCGACGACATCGAGCGTCTCGCGCGGTGAGCCGTCGGTGATCAGCAGCACTTCAAAGCTGGGATAGGTCTGCGCCAGGATGCTCTTTACCGACGCGCGCAGGATGTCGGTGCGGTCGTAGATGGGGATGATGACGCTGACCATGCCCTTTTTGCAGTTCGGCGGATCGGGCCGCAGGCGCTTGCGCACGTGCGAAAGATAGCGGCGCGCTTCACCAAGCTGCGAGCGCGTGCCGTGCCACAGCTTGTGTGCTTCGTGCTTGGCCACGTTCCAGGCGCGGTACGGACGCGAGCGCACCAGGGCCGTGCGCACGGGATCCTGCTGCGCCACCGTCGTCTCTAGGCGGCGCAGGCGGTTCAAGAGCAGGTAATCGAGTCGCGCGGCGCGCGGCATCGGCAGCGGGCGGCTGCAGAACTCGGCCAGCGCGCGTTCGAAGATCGGCGTCTGTCGGTTCCAGTCCCAGGCCGCTGCGGTGGCCAGCGCGGCCTCGGACAAGCGCTTGCGCAGGCCAGCATCGCTCACCACGCGGGTCAGGGCGTCGACGGCGGCTTCTTCATCGTCCATCGGCACGACCAGGGCATTGTGCTCGTCGACGATGTACTCGTCATAGCCCGTGACGTTTGACACCACGGCCGTGCCGCCACAGGCGAACATCTCAAGCGGCGGCCCGAACACGCCTTCGACCGTAGATAACTTTATGATGATATCGCAAGAGGCATAGATCGGCGGCATATCCTCGAATTTAACTTTCTTAAATACGCGCTCGGCTTTCCAGTGCGACTCGACGATGCCATCGCCTGACACGTACCAAACTTCGATATCTGGCACGCGGGCTGTGACGCGAAAGGCCAGATCGATGCGCTTAAAGGGCACGCAGCCCGGACCTTCGACCAGCACGCGCACCCGTGGGCCCCGTGGCGACAGCGGCTGCACGTCGGGGTGAAAGCGAGTCAGGTCGACGCCATTTGGGGCATAGGCTGCCTCGACGCCGAACTCGTTTTGAAACATGCGCTGAATCCACTTGGCTTCCGTGATGACGCGAACGCGCGGATCGCAATAGGTGCGCTCGACCAACAGGGCCGGCGAATCAAGGCCTGGGTCATAGAATCGCCGCTCGTCGCTTTGGCAGAAATATAGATACGTCCGCGCATTCAGGTGAAACATATCGTAATAAGTTTCCCACCATGTCGCGATGACCGCATCGTACAAGGTCGGCTGCGCCGCTTCTTCTGCCAATATCGATATTGGTACCGAAAAATTTGGATACCACGTGACCTGGCGCCCCTGAGAGCCATCGGCAAAGACAATGCGCACGTCATGGCCCACGCTCTGCAAATAGTGAGCGTGTCGGTATACGACAAACAGCCCTCCAGCAATCGCGTTGCACGGGATGACAAAAGCTATCTTCATGGGCAGCCTCTATATCAATCGAGCAATCTGTGACCGATTGCTAGGTTGGGTCGCGCCGGGGCTTGACCGGGTGTCTTGCGATGGATGGGGATGGGGTCACGGATGCCGGGGACGGGAACCTAGTGCGTTGCTTGCAAGTACTCTTGGATGATCGGCCCTGGGGGACCGTCGCGGTGCAGGCTGCCGTCGCGCAGCCACAGCACGCGGTTGCACAGGGTCTGCACCGCGTGGGCATCGTGCGAGACGAACAGGATGGTCGTCCCGGCTTGCTGGATCTCGTGGATGCGGGCGATGCACTTCTGCTGGAAGGAGTGGTCACCGACGGCCAGCACTTCGTCGATCAACAGCAGGTCGGGCGAGGTGTGGACGGCCACCGCAAAGCCCAGGCGCGCCAACATTCCCGACGAGTAATAGCGCACCGGAGCATCGATGAAGCCGGCTAGCTCGGCGAAGCTGACGATGGCATCCATGCGGCTTTCGATCTCTTCTGGGGACAGGCCGAGAGCCGTGCCGTTGACTTGCACGCACTCGCGACCGCTCATGTCGGGCTGGAAGCCCGCGCCAAGCGCCAGAAGCGGGGCCACGCGGCCGCGCACCGCGATATGTCCCGTCGTCGGGTACGCGGCTCCAGCCATCAAGCGCAAGAGCGTGCTCTTGCCGGATCCGTTCTGGCCGATGACGCCCACGGTTTCTCGACGGGCGATGTCAAAGGTGATGTCGCGCAGCGGCCAGAATTCCTTGGGCTTGCTGCGGCCTCCGACGATGCGGCGCAGAAGGTTGCGCAGCAGAAACGGCTTCTGGTCGTACAGGCGAAAGGCTTTGCCGACGCCGCGGAAGCGCACGATCAGCTCGCGATCGGGGCGCAGCGCGGGTGTACCCGACGAGCCCTGGGCCAAGCTGTCCAGCGCGGCGCTGGCTGCCGCCGGGTCCGCGACGTGCTCGGCCAAGTCGGACGTCGGCTCGCCCGGTGTGGCACAGGCATCGGCCGCTTCAGACATAGTCGAGCACCATGCGCTCGTAGCTTCTAAAGACCAGCCAGCCCACGACGAAGATCACCAAGGTCGGCAGCAGGATGCCAGCCCAGCCCAGGTGGCTGGGCACGTGGCCTTCCATGATGGCGCGGCGCAGCGCCACGATCAGCCCGGAAAACGGGTTGGCCTGAATCACCAGCCGATACGGATACGGGATACGATCGTCGTTATACAGCACAGGTGTCAACCAATATAAAATCAAAAGCCCGGTATTTACGAGATAGGCGACATCGCGATAAATCACGTTCAGGCCCGATGTGATCAGGGCAATTCCCGTCAGCAAGAGCGCCAGCACGAACAAGAACACCGGCACCAGCAACAGCGCCGGAGACAGTGTAAATGCATGGGGAAAAATTGGAATAAATAGCAATAAGGTCATGGCTTCAATGCAGAAATTTATACCATAACTAAATACAATGGCCATCGGCAGCAGGTGCCGGGGAAAGATCGTTCGTTTGATGATATCCGCATGCGAGACGATCACGCTGGTTGCCGCCGTTGTGCTGTTGGTGATCCACTGCCAACAGATCAGGCCAATCAACAAAAAGATGGGGAAGTTGCGATCCGTGGATTGAAATACATGCGTAAAAATAAAACTCATAATCGACATCATGACCAGCGGATACAGCACCGACCAGACGATGCCCAGCGCCTGCCCGCGATAGCGAGCGCGGAAGTCGGTGCGCACCAGCACCGCCAGGACATGGAACCAGCCGGCCCCCTGTCCGTCGGCGGCTCCGCTGAGCGCCGAGCGCAGGCCGCGGCGTAGCGTCTCGATCAGCGTCTCGCGATGCGAGTAGTCGGTCGGCGAGTCGGCGTCGAGACGAGCGTAAAACGTGCTCCGCGGCGTCCGATGCACCCACAGGCTGGGCAACGGCACGCTGTGTTGCCTAGCGAGCTGATGGGGAAGTGTGTCGGGCATGCGCGGTCCTGGTCCAGAGAGCCCGGATCCTTGCCACGCAGCCAGAGGGGTGTCAAGGCATCGTTTTTCTGTCGCTGACGGGCTGATCGGCTGGCGCAGGTGGTGCAGAACAGCGACGGAAGAGGACAGACACGCGTGGTTCTTGGCCGGAAGGCTGTGCCTTCCCGTCGACGCTGCGTGACGGCCCTGGGGTCCGTGAGCCCGGCGCGATCCGGGCTGCGATCAGGCGCGCGACCCGGCCAGGAAACGATAGGCGCGCGTGCGCAGCGACTGCGGAATGGCCTCGATCGCCTGGCGGAACAGGCGGATCGACTTCAGGTTGTTGACCTGGCGCACGGCTTCTTGCTTCAGGCGCTGTGGGCCAAGCGGCAAGCGCGGGGGCAGCGCGTGGCGAAAAAAGAAAGCGGGCTCGACAGCGGGTAGCGGGCTCGTCGTCGGTCGCTTGGGCGCGATGGGGGCCAGGTAGTCGCGCGAGTACGAAAAGGCCGGTGCGGTCGACTGCGCGACGGCGAGCGGCGGCGGGGGCACGCCGGGGACAAAGTGCTGGCGACGCAGCGCGACGAAGAAGTCGCACCAGGCCTGCGGCGAGCGATCCCAGGGCTCGATGAAGCTCCAGGCGCGGCCGGCCAAGCGCTCGGGAAACGCGCCGAGGTTCGGGGCGACGACGGGCAGCCCGGCCTTGAGGCAGGCCGACAGAGTGTAGCTATACGTCTCGGGGGCCTGCGCCGGAAACCAGATGAGGTCGGGCGCACGCTGTTGCAGAAGCCGCGGCAGATCCGCATCGGCATAGCGACCGTGGACCCGCAAGCGGCTCTTGGGGGCCTGCTTGAGCAAGCGATAGGGCTCGCCAATCAGGTGAAATTCGAGAGGCGCGTCGAGTGCGTGCGCTCTTTGGGCCACGGCGTCGAGGACATCGGCCCCTTTGATGCGCGTCAGCTGACCCAACACCGCGATGCGCAGGGGCCGGTTCACCAGAGCCGGCGGGGCCGGGCTCGGCAGCGTCACACCGTCGAGGTCGGGGTGCGGCGCGATGATCACAGGCGGCGCGTGCCCCCCAGCAAAGAGGCGAAGGATGCGACGGGCGGCATCGTGGCTGGGGCAAAAGATGCGCTCGGCTTGCGACAGCAGGGCTTGGTATTGGCGGCGCCAGGTGGCGATGTCGAGCCGACCCGAGTGCGACGTGGGCGTGGTGGCCAGGCAGCGATTGCAGCCGGCCTCGTCGGGCTCGCCGCAGTACTGGCCCGCTTCCGAGGTAAGCGAGATCTGTGGGCACAGGCTGTAAAAGTCGTGCGCCGTGAAGTCGAAGGGGACCCCGAGATCCTGCGGCAGACGCCACAAGGAAGAGGGCAGGCTCTTGGTGTGGTGCAAGTGAACGCGGGCAATCCCGAGGCTGCGCAGCCAGGTGAGCAGCGCGGGGTGATCCGCTTCGGCGCGGAAATACAGCCGCAGCTCGGCATCGCGGGCGGCCCAGCGCACCTCAATGTGTTCGTCGGAGCGGGGCGCCACGATCAAGAAGTTGGCCTGCGGGCCAAAGCGCTGGGCAAGCTCGTCGACGTGCTTGTCGGTGCCACCACCCAAGCCGTGTGTGATGGCCACGATCGTCGGCCGCGGATCGACTTGCAGTCGGCGGCTCTCGACGGCGGCGCGCAGCGGGCGGGCGGGGTCGCGCTCGATGTGGCGGTGGACGCGGGCGGCATAGTCGGGATGCAGCCGCTCAAGCGTTGCCTGCGCTGCTTGTTTGCGTGGGTTGCTGCTGTCGGAAAAGCTGGCCCCACCGCTGTGAAAGACGAAGGTGTCGGCGCAAAGGATGTGTCGCCAGCCGCGCCGCGTCGCGCGCATGCAGAAGTCGTTCTCTTCGCCGTAGCCTTTGCCGAAATGCTCGACGGAAAACAGCCCGGTTTCGGCCAGGCAGGCGCGGCGGATGTACATGCAGAAGCCGACCGCGGTCGGCAGATCGACGTGGGCGCCCGGCACGGTCTGCGCACACAGGGCATCGAGCTTCGCCGTCGACGTCCCGGCGGGCAGCGCGTTGTCGAAAAAGGCGCGGGGATAGCTGCACAGCGTGGCGTTGTTAGAAAACGGCGTGACCGTGCCGATGTTGCACGATGCATAGGCGGCACGAATCAAGCGATCGAGCCAGTCGCCGGCCACTTCGGTGTCGCTGTTCAGCAGCACGACGTCGCGATCGGGGTGCAGCGCCATGCCGCGGTTCACCGTCGCAACAAAGCCTAGGTTCGTGGGGTTGGACAGCAAGGTGATGGCGCCGCGGTCCGCCAGGCTGCGCAGCCATGCCACCTGCTCGGGGTCGGGGCTGGCGTCGTTGATGACAAGGATCTCGTGCGGGTGCTGCACGCGGCTGGCCAGCAGGCTCGACAGGCAGCGCCGCGTCTCTTGGGCGCCGCCATAGACGGGAACGATGATGTCGACCTTTTCCGTCGGCTGCGGCGTGGGTCGGCCGCTTGCCTGGTCGGCGAGGGCCACGAGCTGCTTGCGGGCGGCGGGAAGCAGCGCCGGCCCCTCGGGAAGAAGCAGTTGAGAAAATAGGTATTGCGCATTAGTCGAATGAACAGATGAAACCAGAAACGCACGAAGGATATCTGGAGAGAGTGATTTATAAAGATCTACAACCGAATTGTATTGTGAGATAAAATACTGAAATAAAGAAGATTTCACATGGGAATAGTCAGGGCCGGCCATGGGCTCTGCACCGGGGCAGTGCGCGGCGTCCTGGGGTGTGTCTTCAATGGGCAGAATTCTCAGATTTTCGACGGAAAATTCCACTGGGTCGGGCACCATAGAGAGCGAACCTGCGGCCGGCAGTGGCGCGGTGTGGAGCGCCGAATCGTTGTCGCTTAATTTTAGATCAGACAACGGGTTATGCGATGACTTAGATATCGATTGATCGTGGGTCCTTGCGGTGGCTTTGGGGCGTTCTGGCATGCGGGATATGCTCCAATTATGGCGATGTGAAAAATAGCCTGCTGCATACCGCAGGCAGAAATAGTGGTCAACAGAGAATCCCGCGGTTTGTCGATACGAGCTTGGCATCGTCTAGGGCCCGGTCTGGGCTGGGCTCTTTTCGCGACCCGGTTCGGCGTGGGATGCTGACGCGCATGGCGCGACGGCACGCAGTGGAAAAGAGTGGTACGCGGGGTGTAGAGCGATGACGTGGTTTGGCGCGGCGTCGCTGCTTTTGTGGCTGGTGGTGATTGTGTGCGCACGGCTGTTCCGCGGGCGCTTGTTTGCCATGTTTGCGACGGTGGTGGTCGGTCTTTATACGCTGTCGGCGCTGGCCTTTGCCCCGCTTGCCGTCGACACGCGGGCTTGGCCGCTGTTTCTTGGCTTGCACGCGACGGTGTACTTGCACCTGTGTCTGCTGTCGCGACCGCGGATGCGGCCCTTGATCTATCGCGCGCTGATCAGCATCCCAGCGTCGACATTTATGGCCGGAACGGTGCTGTCTTTGCCCTGGGGGATTGCGGCGCGGCTGGGCTTTCAGCCGTGGCTGCCGTGGCTGCCGTACGCGCTGTCGCTGGTCGGGCTGCTGCAGTCGCTGACCCATCGCCGATCGGAAGTTCACATCGCCATCGATGACTCGTTTGTCGACGGTATCCGACGGCATGCCTTGCACCAGCCGGCTACGCAGCCGCTTGTGCGTCGGCCGCTGCGTATCGTGCAGATCAGCGACCCGCACCTGGGGCCCTTTATGTCGGAACAGCGGCTGGCCGCGATCTGTCAGCGGGCGGTGGCGATGGATCCTGATCTGATCCTCTTGACGGGCGACTTTCTGACGATGGAATCACAGGGCGATGTCGGCCACCTGTTGCGAGCGCTGTCGCCGCTGGCAGCGCTGCCCGGTCGCTCGTTCGCGTGCTTTGGCAACCACGATCACGAGGCCCCGCATATCGTCCAGCAAGCGCTTGCGCAAAACGGCATTCGCCTCCTTTTGGACGAAGCGACGCAGGCGCGCACCGGCTGGGGCGATGTCGAGATCCTCGGCTTTGACTTTGTCTTTTCGGACCGCGCGGCTCATCTGCAGCGCGTCTCGGCGCGCTATCCACGCACGCCCGGCCTTTTGCGCATCGCGCTGCTTCACGATCCGGGCGCGTTTCGCCACCTGCCGGTCGGGGCGGCTGATCTGGTGTTTTCGGGGCACACGCACGGCGGCCAGCTAGGGCTGCTTAGCGTCGGTGGACTGTGGACGGTGCCGCGGCTCGTCGATATGCCTGACCATGGACTGTGGGCGCGCGGGCGCGACCGGCTGTATGTGCATCGCGGCACGGGCCACTATGGCTTTCCGCTGCGCTTGGGGGTTCCCGCGGAAGAGGGCGTGATTCACGTTCACCTCAAGCAGAGCGAGCCGGAATAGGGCACAGATTCGACGGAAGAGCGGGGACGAAAGAGGGCGCGACGGGCCGGCAGCTAGTTCTGCGGGTCGACGATGATGAAGTCGATGCGGCGGTTCTTGGCGCGGCCTTGCGGGGTGTTGTTGTCGCCGAGCGGCCGCGTGTCGCCGAATCCCTGGGCTTCGATGCGCGAGGCGTCGATGCCTTGATCGGTAAGCCGGCGCATGATCGCGTCGGCGCGCTGCTGGCTAAGCGCCATGTTGGCATCGGCGCCGCCCACGTTGTCGGTGTGGGCTTCGATGCGGATCTTTTTGATCATCGGCGCATCGCGCAGCACGTTGGCCGTCGCGGTCAGGATCAGGCTGCTCTGGGGCAGGATCTCATCGCTGTTGTTCTTAAACGCGATCGCCTGCTTGAGCACGACGCGGTTGTTTTCAAAGAGGACAAACGGGTTCGGGCAGCCGTTGCGCTTGGGGTTGCGATCGGGGGCACCGGCCTTGTCGGGGCAGGCATCCTCGCGATCGGGCACGAAGTCGTGGTCCTGGTCATCGAGCGGGCAGCCCTTGCGACCGGGATCGGGCAGGCCACCGCTGGCGCGATATGGACACTGATCTTCGTGATCGTAGAAGCCGTCGCCGTCTTTGTCGTTGGCGGGGCAGCCCTTGCGGCTGGGATCGGCCACCTGACCCTGCGCGTTTTCTGGGCACTGATCGTCGGCATCGGGGATGCCATCGCCATCGCGGTCGGGAACGGGGCAGCCCTTGCGCGCCGGGTCGGGTGTACTGCCTGGCTTTTGATCCGGGCACTGATCGTCGGTGTCGGGGATGCCGTCGCCATCGCGATCGGTGATGACCGGTGTCGGGCAGCCCTTGCGAGCGGGGTCGGGGGTGGCTCCGGCTTTTTGCTCGGGGCAGGCGTCTTCGGCATCGGCGACGCCATCGCCATCGCGATCCGTGGGCAGTGTTACCGGGGCTGGGCAGCCTCGGCGCGTTGGGTCGGGGCTTTCGCCGGCTACCTGATCTGGGCACTGGTCTTCGGGATCGAGCACGCCGTCGCCATCGCGATCGCGCAGCGGGCAGCCCGGCTGCTGCGGGTCGGGACGCAGACCTTGTGGCTCGCTGGGGCAGCGATCGGTGGCATCGGGGACGCCGTCGCGATCGCTGTCGAGCACCTTGCGGTGAGCCGGGTCCTCACCTTCGGCATGCGGGCGAGGTTTCTTTTTGCCCATCGGGGCATAGGACAGACGGAACAGCGCCCGCGCATCGGGGGTACCGGCCTGCCGCCAGACTCCGGCTCCACCGGCTGCGCTGACCTGCACAACGCCGGCAATGTTGTAGTGCGCTCCCATCAGCACTTCCAGGCTGCTGGTCGTCGACTGGAAGGCGCGCTCGCTGAGCGAGGCTGCAAAGATCGCCTCGGGGCCGATTGAAAAGCGACGGTGCAGATCGGCATAGGCCACAGCCACGCCACCGTGTAGCTCATGTCCGACGGTGCGGCCGTAGGGGCTCATGACATCGCCAAGCTGCGACGTCGCGCGCAAGAGCACGCCGAGGTTCGCTGACCACAAGATATGCGACTTGTACCCACCCAAGATCAGCTTCAGAGAGCCGCGCACCTGCTGGTCGCTGGCCTGTTCCGGCAAGCTGTCGGTGAGCGCACGCAGCGGCAGCCAGACCTGGGTGCCAAAGCTGGCGGAAAATCCACTGCCATAGGGTTGGCCATACAGGCGAACCGTTGCGCCCAGTCGAGGATCGGAAACGTACGCGCCGCTGGCCGCTTGAATGCCAGCGCCGCTTACGGTCTCTCCGTTTTCCAAGAAGGCCACCGGCAGCGATGCGGTGATCAGCAGGCGATTGCGGATGGCAAACGCCGCGTCGAAGTGACCCACCAACGAGTGCGAAATCAACGACTGCGAGCTTGCTACGCTGCCATCTGCGCGCACCGTGTCATAGACCAGCGAGTTGTGCCCGTAATCCAGTGTCAAGCCGGCGGTGAATACCGAGCGACGAGAAAACCACGGATGGTCGACCCAGAATGACCACTCGCCCGCCGCCGTCGGCTCATAGCGATTGAGCTGAAAGCCGCGGTGCTGCGCCAGGGCTGGCGGCGAAAGCAAGCCCGCGGCCAAGGCCAGTCCCAGGGTCCAGGTTTTGCGTCGGTGGGAAGACAGGATGGATGCGCGTGGGTGGTTCATGGGCAGACAGCCAAGTCCTGAAATGGCTTTGGTTATCATCCCATGCACACGGGGCCCGGCACAACCGGCTTGGCATGCGCTCTGCGAGGGGCCGCGGAAAGCAGCAGCGGCTGGTGCGCGGGATCAGCGCGTCTCTGCCGTCGGCGGAGGCGGCGGGGCTTTGCGGGCGAGCAGCTTTTCGATGGCGGAAGCGATGTCCTTGGGGGCGGACATGGCAGGGACTTTGCGCCAGCTTTTCCCAGATTCGTCGCCAATCAGCAGCATGCCGCTGTGGCGAGTTTTTTCTGGATCGGTGTCACCCAGCTTGGCCAGCACGGCGTCGACATGTGCGGGCTTCCCGGTCAGAAACAGCCAGCCTGGACCGATGGCATAGCGCTCGACATAGGCCTTAAGCACTGCGGGTGTGTCGGTCTGTGGATCGACGGTGATGGACACCATGACGACCTGCTTACCCAGATAAGGCGAGAGGGCCTTTTGCACGGCCAGCAGGTTGTTGGTAATCGGCGGACAGATGCCGGCGCACGAGGTGAACATCGTGTTGATCAGCACGATGCGCCCCTTGATCACGTCGTCGTAGAAGCGCAGCGTCTGACCCTGGTGCGACACCAGCGGAGTGTTCGGATCGTAGTCCTTGGCTGAGCGCTCGCGACGGGGCTCGGCGGGCTTGTCTGAGATCGCGGGAACGGCTGCGCGGGCATGACGGGGAGCTGCGAGCGAAAGGCCAAGCAGCAGAGCGATCGGCAGCGACCACCCAGGCGGGCAAAAAAGCATGCCAGGCAGCCTATCACAGGGGCTCGCCACGCCCGACGCTCGCAGGCCGGGCGACCGCGGCTGCTACAGCCCTACGAGCCGAACGTTGACCTAGATGCGGTCGCACAATACCCTGCGATTATGCAGCCTCTGCCTATCGACGATCGGATCGTCCAGCGCTGTCGCGAGCTTGCGGCAGCGGTCGCCGGCAGTGTGCATCGCTTCATTGATGCCCACACGACTGTCTCGATCGAGCGCACGGTGCTGCGCTGCTATGGCGTCGATGGCGTCGACGATCAAGGCGTGCCCTTGGTCAACCGCTGCGTCGATCGCTATCGCCAGGCGGGCACGCTGGAATATGGAATCGCGTTCTTTCTGGGCTGGACGCTGAGCCGACGACCGGGAACAACGCCGCAAGAGGCGGCCGAAGAGATGGCCTATGGCGATCCGCCCGGCTTGCTTGCGTCCGACGTGGCGAGCTTCGCTGCACAGTTCGAGGTGGCCGATGCCGCGCTGCGCGAACCGACGCGAAAGGCGCTGGCCGCCATCGATGCGGCGCGGGCGCAGCGGCTCTCGACGTGGCGTCGCTTGGGGCTGGGATCGACCCACTCGGCGCCCAACGCGGACTGCAACATCGTGCGCGCCTTCGACGGACCACCGCTTAAGTACGTCATCGTCGCCACCGGCAATATCTATGACGACGCCGATCAAGCTCGCGCCGCGGCGCAGGTGGGAGCGGATATCATCGCGGTGATTCGCTCGACGGCGCAGTCGTTGATTGACTATGTGCCGTACGGCGCAACCACCGAGGGCTACGGTGGCACCTGGGCAACGCAGGAAAACTTTCGCATCGTGCGCGCCGCACTCGATGACGAGCAAGAGCGACTCGGTCGCTACCTGCAGCAAGTGAACTATTCCTCGGGACTGTGCATGCCCGAGATCGCGTATCTGGCCGCCATCGAGCGGCTGGACATGCTGCTCAACGATGCGATGTACGGCATCCTGTTCCGCGACATCAACCCGCGCCGTACGCTGTGCGATCAGCACTTTTCGCGACGCATCATTGGCCGCGCCGGCATCGTGATCAACACGGGCGAAGACAACTACCTGACGACGGCAGATGCGGTGGAGTCGGCGCATACAGTGCTGGCTTCGCAGTTCATCAACGAGGCGTTTGCCTATCGTGCCGGTCTGCGCGCCGAACAGATGGGCCTGGGTCACGCCTTCGAGATCGACAAAGCGCTGCCCGATTCCTTCCTGCTTGAGATCGCGCAGGCGCAGCTTGTGCGGCAGATCTTTCCGCGGCATCCCATCAAGTGGATGCCGGCAACCAAGCACAAGTCGGGTGACATCTTTTGGTCGCATCGCGTCGACGGACTGTTCGATTTGGTCGGTGTCGCGACGGATCAAAGCATCGAGCTTCTGGGCATGATGACCGAGTCGATCCACACGCCGTTCTTACAAGATCGCTACGCCGCGATCACGGGCGCGGACTATGTCTTTTCGGCGTGTCGCAGCCTATCGAGCGAGCTGCAGTTTCGGCCCGATGGCCGCGTTGTGGCGCGAGCGCAAAAGGTCCTGCAGGACGCCTGTGACCTTTTGGACGTGGTGGCCAGCGAGGGTCTGTTTTCCGCCATTGCCCGCGGTATCTTTGCCGACGTGAAGCGCCCCGAGACCGGCGGCCGTGGTCTGGAAGGAGTCATCGCGCGCCACGCCCAGTACCGAAACCCCATTTTGCAGGAGCTGACCGAATGCGCATCGCTCTGATTTCGGATCTGCACGCAAATGAAGTGGCGCTGAATGCGGCGCTGCGCGACATCCGGCGTGTCGGTGTCGATCAGATCATCTGCTTGGGCGATGTCGCGACGCTGGGACCGCGCCCAAAAGAGATCATCGCACGCCTGCGCGAGCTTGGCTGCGCGTGCATCTTGGGCAACCACGACGAGTTTCTGTTCAACCCCAGCATCTTGTCGACGTACACCGAGGTGCCGATCATCGTGCAGGCCGTCGACTGGTGTCGTGATCAGCTAAGCCAAGACGAGCTCGATTTCCTGCGCAGCTTCCGTCCCAGCCTTGAGATCGAGCTCGACGGACGGCCGGGAAACAAGCTGTTCCTCTATCACGGCTCACCGCGCTCGCACATGGAGGAGCTCGTCGCCACCACGCCAGCTGAGCAGGTCGACCGCATGCTGGCCGGCCACGAGGCGACGGTGATGGCCGGTGGACACACGCACTTCCAGATGATGCGGCAGCACCATGGAATTCTCTTGGTCAACCCCGGCAGCCTGGGCTTGCCGTTTAAGGACTTCGTCCCTGGCCACGCACCGACCGTCATGTCGCACGCCGAGTACGCGATCGTCGAGTCGCATGCCGACGGCGTGGCCATCCACTTGCACCGGGTTGCCCTCGACAAGAAAGACCTGTATGCCGCCGCGGTCGACTGCACAAATCCTTTCCGCGAGATGCTCAAGCACCACTACCGCTAGGTCGTGCGGCATGCTCTGCGACGCAGCCGAGCGAAGTGTGATAAAAATCGCCGCGTGGCTCGTCCTATCTGCCAGGCGAGCGCGACGCGCTGGATCGGCCCAGACGTCAGGAACGACCTCGCCGCGGATTATTTTTCAACGCCACGCCAGGAACCTCTGATGAATCGAATCACGAAGCGCTTGATGTTCCGTTCTGTGCTCGCCACGTGGACCGTGGCTGGCTTGCTGTCTTGGGGGGCGCAGGCTTGGGCGCAGGCCGCCCCGGCTCCCGCTCCGGCTGCAAAACCGACGGTGGCCGCTCCGGCTCCCGCTCCGGCCGCAAAACCGACGGTGGCTGCCCCTGCAGCCAAGCCCGCTGTCGCACCTTCTACCACTCCGCCAGCGGCCGCGAAGCCGGGCCCCAAGCCAGCAGCCGCTGCTCCGTCAGCAAGCAAGCCTGCTGGCGACGCTGAATTCCCCGGCCTCAATGCAGACGAACTCATGCCCTCTGCCAAAGATGGGCTGCGTCGTCTGCTGCAGAAGTTCCAGTCGCCTTGCGGCAAGCCGCACTCGCTGCTGACTTCGCTGAAGACGGATGCAACGTGCAAGATTTCGCCCGTCGCTGCGCGCTGGATGGTCAAGCTGTTTACCGATGGCTTCCTCGAAAGCGAGGTCGAAGAGCGCTACACCAAGCGCTTTGTGTCGAGCAAGTGTGTGCAGATCGACACGAGCGGTGCGCAAGCGCTGGGCGATGCCGCGGCGCCGATCAGCCTGATTGAGTTTTCCGACTTTGAGTGCCCGCACTGCCGCATGGCCGAGCCGATCGTCAAGCAGGTGCTCAAAGAGTTTAAGAACGTAAGGTGGGTGTTCATGAACTTCCCGCTGCAGATGCACGTCAATGCGCCGACCTTCGCTGCTGCGGCGCTGGCTGCCGGAAAGCAGGGCAAGTTCTGGCAGTTCCACGACAAGCTGTTTGAAAACCAGGGCACGGTGCGGCAGGCCGATCTGATCTTGTACGCGCAAGAGCTGGGCCTTGACGTGCGGCGCTTCCAGGCGGATATCGAGGCCATGCGCTCGCGCGTCGCTCGCGAGCGGGCGATCGGCGAAAAGCTGGATCTCGGCGGCACCCCGACGTTTTATGTCAACTGCCGCAAGGTCGAAGGCCCGCTATCGCTCGACAACCTGCGCAGCTACATCGAAGCCGAGGCGGCCAAGTGAGCCGCTCGCTGTCTCGCCGGCAGGCGTTGGCTCTGCTCTCTGCGCTTTCGCTGGTTTCATGGCGGCAGCGCAGCTCGCATGCTGAGCAGACGACCGGCAAGCCGGCGGCTGAGATCGCGCTCGCGGATCTCAAGGGCGCATCGGTCAAGCTCAGCAACTATGCCGGCAAGGTCGTGGTGATCGACTTCTTTGCCTCGTGGTGCGAGCCCTGCATGCGCGAGCTGCCTGAGCTGGAAAAGCTGCACCGTGGGCTGGCTAAGACAGGCGTCATCTTTTTGGGCGTCAGCCTGGACAAAGAGCGCAAGAACGCCGAAGCCCTGGTCAAGCGCTTTGGTCTTTCGTTTTTGGTGGTTCACGATCCTGAGGGGAAAGTGGCAGAGGCGTATGATCCGCCGAAGATGCCCAGCACGTACGTCGTCGACAAGGCAGGCCTGGTGCGCCACATCAACGCGGGCTTCGAAGGAGCCGCGGACGTGGCCAAGCTGCAGAAGCAGATTACGGATCTAAATCGCTGAGGTCGGCGCTTGGCAGGGCCTTGCGCTTGGGCGCTGGGGGAGCGCCGCCCCCATCATCGACCTCGACAAACAGTCCGTACAGGGCGCCGATGGCGGTGGCCAGGACTGCTCCCGAGCGCAGCGGCACGGAATCGGCGAAGCCCTGCACGCTGACATACAGGTTCGGCACATAGCGATGGCCGAGCGCGTAGAGGCCAGCTCCGACGCCAAAGCCGAAGACCATCTTGATGATGGGGGTCCAGAAGGTCTCGGCCCGCCATGGCGGACGGCCGCACAGCACGCCCACCACCGCTCCGACGAGACCGCAGACGATATACACCAGCACATTGTCTGGATTTCCCAGCTTGAGCAGGCCGTAGCCCAAGCCGCCTCCGACAATTAGGCCTTTGAGCAGACCCAAAAGAGCTCGACCCATTTTACTTCCTCCTCACCAACGTTCTCCGTCGAGGCGACGCGTGTGTATGCGGGGCTTCGTGCAGAGCTTTTAGATACAGGCTGAGTATACCCGGAACCACTTCGCCGACCATAACGCCTGATGCGCAGCATCTATGCCGGATCCTTCGTGCGCATGCGTGGGGACTAGGCGGCGAGGCGCGGCAGCGTAACGGCAAAGGTTGAGCCTTTGCCCGGCGTGCTGTCGACGCGAATCTTGCCACCGAGTGAGCGGACCAGCTCGCGGCAGATCGATAGGCCTAGTCCGGTGCCACGCCCGCGGCCCTTGGTCGTGTAAAACGGCTCGAAGATGCGCGTCAGGTCTTCGCCTGCAATGCCAATGCCCTCGTCGGTGACGGCCAAGTCGACCTGCCCTTTTTCGCCCGAAGCGCGAGCCGAGACGACGATGCGGCCCAACGGCGTCGTCCCGGAACCACGCGCGGCTTGGGTGGCATCAAGGGCGTTATTGAGCAGGTTGATCAGCACCTGACGCAAGAGCCCAGGATCGGTTCGCACTTCGTTCAGCTCGGGGTCGACGTCGATGACGATGCGCACGCCAGCCCGTCGCGTGGCCGAAGTCGTGACGCGCACCGCCTCTTCGATGACGCGACGAAGCTCGGCTGGTTCGAGCGTGGGCTTGGCTGCGCGCGTGTGATCTAAGTAGTCGCGAATAATCTGCGAGACGCGATCGAGCTCGCTGCTTGCCACCTGCAGGCGCTCGCTGACCGCCTTGGGCAAGTTCTGGCCATACGTTGCAAGCTGCAGGTGGGCTGAGACGGCCGCGAGCGGAGTTCCGATCTCGTGCGCAAGCTGCGCCGCCAGCTGTCCCAGCGCCGCGAGGCGTTCTTTGTCTCCAAGCTCGCGCTGCACGCTTAACAAAAGCTGGTTCAGCTGCTGCAGCGCTTCGTTTTTGCGCTGCAGATCGCGCGTCGCTGCCGCAATGTCGTCGGCAAGTCGGCTGTTTAGGGCGCGGATGGCTTCGTCGGCCTCGGCCAGGCGATCGAGCATGGCGTTGAAGCCACGGCCGAGCCCACCGACTTCGTCATTGCGAGTCGTCACCACGCGACGCTGCAGGTTGCCTTGCTCGACCTCGCGCATGGCCAGAGCCAGATCGGACACGGGCTTGGCGACGACGCGGTTGACGATCCAGGCTGTGGTTAGAAGCAGCACGGACAGCGCGGCCAGAGCCGTCAGGACCGAGATGCGCAGCTGATCGCTCAATACCTGCTCATAGCGATCGGTGGGGACTGTGACGCGCAGGCGGCCTCGCTGCAGGCCGGCCAGATCGAGATCGACCACGGCGGTAAAGCAGCGCTCGCACGCCGATGGGTCTTGGCTGGTGCGAATGTCGCGGCTGCGCCTTTGGGCCTGCGGCTGCGTCGGAAAAACCTGTCCCCAGCGAGTCGATGTACTGCGCCAGGGCAGGCGCCACTGCGGTTCGCTCAGACGCGATGTGGGCGGGCGCGTGGTCTCGCCATGGTCCCAGAGCGCGCGACGTGCGTCGTACTGCACGGCCCGCTCGGGCTTGGCTTTGCCACCTGAGCGCGTGCGCTCGGGGTGCGAGATCTCGACGCCACCGCTCTGCGGCAGGACGATCTGCAGCGGCTCACCGATCTCGTTGTCGATGAGCAGCGACAGGTCAAAGATGCGGTGCCGGCCGCGCCACTCTTCCAAGCGGGCCTTGACCTCGTCGTCTGAGCGCTCGCGCTTCAGATACTCTTCCAAGCTGACTGCCAGATCGCGGGCCGTCGCTTCGGCCTCGGCGCGCATGTGCGTCGTGACGCGCCCATTCATCAGGTAGCGACCGGCCAGCGTGCTGGTCACCAGGACCAGCAGCAACAGCACCGAAAGCAGACCGACGAGTTTGGTGCGAAGACTCAAGGTGAAAGGGGGTCGGGGGCGATGGGTGCTTTTCGGTGGCTTCGTACGATCGCACCCACCTGCGTACGGGCCACGGCCGGAGTGTTGGTAATGATGGCGTCGACGCCCAGAGCAGTCAGAGCCGCGATCTCGCTTGGCTCATCGACTGTCCAGGTATGCACGAAGTAGCGCTGCGCTCGCCAGCGCCGCAAGGACACCGCATCGACCAGCGCCGCATCGGGGTGTACGGCGCGCAGCGGCAGCAGCGAAGCCGGCCAGGCCTCGCGCAGCGGTCGAATCTGCTGTCGGTGAAACAAGAAGGCTAGGGGCAACTGCGGCAACAGATCGGCAGCGACCCGCGCAAACCGCACGAGCTGAAAGGGATCGAAGGAGGAGACCAGCGTCGAGCCGGCAGGACGGCGGCCACGGCGCAAGATCTCGGCAACGGCCCGCGCCAGGCCATCGTCCTGCACAAGTCCGATGTAGTCCGAGGCCGTCTTTACATCGCGCGACTTGAGCTCGATGTTGATGAGCGCATCCTCGCCCAGGGCCGCGAGCACCTGAACCAGCGTCGGCACCCGCTCGCCGCGTCCGACATCGTGACGCTGGATTTCGCTCAGGCTCGACGTGCGTACGTCGAGACCGCTGCCTTCTTTGCCGCCTGTGACTCGGCCGAGATCATCGTCGTGAACCACCACCGGTTCACCCGAGGCACACATCATCACATCCATCTCGACGCCATCTGCACCCTCGGCGAGTGCTTGGCGAAACGCCAAAAGCGTGTTTTCGGGATACGCGGCCGACGATCCGCGGTGGCCAAGTACCAAGGGTCGAGGAAGTGCGGAAAGGAAGCGTGGGCTGGACATTGCGAGCGTGGGCTAGCGCGCCTTCTTTTTCTTGCTGGGCTTTGCGGGCTCTTGTGCCTCGGGTTCGCCGGGGTGAATGGCCACAAGCTCGACGTCAAAGCACAGATCGCCATAGGCCTTGCCGGGACCGCGGGGCTCATTGCCGTACGCCATATCGGCAGGGATCCACATGCGCCGTTTTTCACCCGCCACCATCAGCTTGAGGCCCTCGCGCCAGCCCTTGATCAAGAGCTTGAGCGGGAACTTGGCGGTTGTGCCGCGCTTTTGCGACGTGTCGAACATGAAGCCATCGCGCTGCTGCCAGCCGACATAGTTCACCTCGACGAGGTGCGATTCGTTGGGGTGTTCGCTGCCGCTGCCTTTCTGCAGCACTTTGGTCACGAGACCCGACGCCGCCTTTTCAGCGTCGGCGGGCGGCTTGCCGACATCGGCCGGCGCGGGGATCTTGGGCATCACGGGCGCGGCCGGGGCAGCAGCCTTGTCGTCGGCCCGCACATCCGTCGGAGTGGCCAACAGCGACGCAGCCAAGGCGAAAGACAGGCACGAAACAGGGAGCTTCAAGCGCATAGTCAGACTCTATGCTGCCCACCGTGCCTCGGGAAGAGGCTTTTTTCCCTCGGCAAATTCAGAGCTTGGTTCTTGCGCGCCGGCTGCCTGCGCCGAGTGTCTCTGGGATACGCGCTGTGATAAACAAGGAGCATGCGTTTTTCTTCTGGCGAGCGACGCCACTTGCCGGTCGTGGGCTCTGGCGCCCCAAGGGTCGACGCTCTTTCTTCCCCTTCGGAGACGACCCCGCCGAAGGCCCGCCACCCTGCCTGGATCAAGTCGCGCTTACCGTCGGGAAAGACGTTCTTTGAGGTGCGCTCGCTGGTCCATGGTCAGAAGCTGCATACCGTCTGCGAGTCCGCGAGCTGTCCGAACATCGGCGAGTGCTGGAGCCGACGCGCCCTGACCATCATGATCCTCGGCGAGATCTGCACGCGGTCGTGCAAGTTCTGCGATGTCCCGACGGGGCGCCCGCTGCCTCCCGATCCCGACGAGCCGCGCCGGGTTGGCGAGACGCTGGCCAGCTTGGGCCTGCGGCATACCGTCATCACCTGTGTCGACCGCGACGACCTGCCCGACGGTGGCGCTGCACACTGGGCCGAGACGATCCGACAGGTGCGCGCTCACTGCCCGGACATGACACTGGAAGTGCTGGTGGGGGACTTCAAAGGTCGCACGCAGGATGTCGATACCGTCGTCGATGCCGGGCCCGACGTCTTGGCACACAACCTTGAAACGGTGCCGCGTCTGTCGCGTCAGGTGCGTGTGCAGGCCAGTTATCCGCGAAGCTATGCCGTGTTGGCTCATGCCAAGCGCCGCGGCGCCGTCGTCAAGACCGGCTTGATGCTGGGCCTGGGGGAAGAGCTGAGCGAAGTGCGCGAGGTCTTGCGCGAGCTTGCCGGGCTGGGCTGCGACATCGTCACGCTGGGACAGTATCTTGCGCCCTCCCGCTCGCACCTGCCGATCAGTCGCTACCTGCATCCCGACGAGTTTGCCGAGCTGCGCCAAGACGCGCTGGCGCTGGGCATCCCGCATGTCGAGTCGGGCCCGCTGGTGCGAAGCAGTTATCACGCCGACGGCCAAGTCGAAATCATCCGCAGCTTGCGGGGTCGCGCTTTGGATTCCAGGCTGGGCCTTGCATCCGATGTGAACGCATGAGCTCCGAGTCACGCTCGCCTCCGTTTTTGCCTGCGATCATTGCGACTTTTTTCTTTACCGGGCACTCACCCATCGCTCCCGGCACCGTCGGATCGCTGGCTGCGTTGCCCTTGGCCTATGCGCTGATGACGCAGGGACGGCTGGCCATGGCTCTCGCCATCGCTGGGGTCACCGCGCTGGGGACGTGGGCCGCCGAGCAGTACTGCCAAGCCACGGGACGCCACGACAACCAGCGCATCGTCATCGACGAAGTGGCCGGTATCTTGGTGACGTTGTCGCTGGTGCCGCGTACTCCCGGCAACCTGATCCTGGGCTTCTTGTTGTTTCGGCTGTTCGACATCTGGAAGCCAGGTCCCGTGCGCATCTTGGACCGTCGAGTCAAGGGCGGCTTTGGCGTCATGGCCGATGACCTGGCGGCCGGTGCGCTGGCTGCGGGCTTGCTGTGGCTGATGCAGCCGGGGCGCCTGCCCTTTGCCGTGCCAGGCTGGGCGAGCCCATGACGACGACGGCGGTGCCTCGCGCGCCACGTGTGCGGCCCTATCCGCTGGATGCCCTGCCGCGCCTCTTGCGGGTACAGGTCGAGCTAGCGCAGGTGCTGTGGGAACACATCGTGACCCTGCTGGGGGTCGCCCGAGTCTCGACGGACGAAGGCCGCGCCGCACTAGAGCAAGCCCTGGGAGGCCCGCTGCAGATCGATGCGCAGGCGCCCTATCTGGTCAGAATCGAGCGCGTGCCGGCGCTGCTAAAGTCCGCGCTGCTCGTCGAGGTTAGCCGGGTGGCGGCCAGCGCACCCCGCTTCGTTCTTTCGGTCGATGCTGCTCTGTGCAAAACGCTCGGGATCGGCGATGCCCAGCGCTTGGCAGAGCTCCTGCAGTCGGCGCTGTACGGGGCTGGGGCGCAGGTGGCGTCGATCGACGAAAACGCACGCACGCTGCTGCTGGCCGATCCGCAGCTTCGCTCGCCGCTGGTTCTGGACGCAGGAGTGCGCGTGGGCTCGGTTGCGGGCTGGGCCCGAGTGGTGACCTCGTCGAGCCTGCGCGTTGCCGCCCCCCCGGCGAGGCCCCCGAGCCTGCTGCAGGCGCTGTGGCGCGGGCGCGATCGCTTGGCGGACACGTCGACCCGGCTGATCTTGGAAGCGGGCTATGGCTTCTTGCGCAGCCAGGATGTCTTGAATCTGTCGGTTGAGGATGTCGTCCTGCTGGATCACTTTGGGCCGCGTCCGGTGACCGGCGGACCGGTATGGCTGCGCTTGGGCGGCGGCGTCTTCCCTGGGCATCTCGACGGGGCCGGCGTGACCGTGATAGGGTCCTTTTACTTGCGAGCTCAGGCCATGGCCGACCAGCAAAGCGACGAGCCAGTTGCAGTTTCTGAGACAGGGGACGCGGTGAGCGAAGCCCTGCTGCGCGAGCTTCCCGTGCAGATCACCTGTGAGATCGGCCGCGTCACGCTGAGCGCCAGAGAAGTCCTTGAGCTGCGGCCGGGAACGGTGCTGCCTGTCGGAAGGCCACTGGCTGGTCCGGTGGACTTGACCGCAGGGGGGCGGGTCTTGGCTCGCGGTGAGCTCGTCGATGTCGAGGGCGAGATCGGCGTACGCATCACCGAGATCGTCAGCTAGATCCAGATCGCTGGGCAGCGCCTGAATCGATGCGGCATCGGGGCCTGCGGGGCGGGCAGCGGAAGAGGGGATTGTCAGACGGCCTGTGTACTGTGCGGCCTTCCTGAGCGCACGACCGAACAGCAAGCGGTCGCGCTGCGTCCATTCGTCTGTCCAAAGAGGCGCTGCCAAGTCCGATGGATCCCCAATGGCCCGCGAAAAAAGAGTCCGCCAAGAA
The DNA here is from genome assembly GCA_016794505.1 of Myxococcales bacterium. Lineage (GTDB taxonomy): Bacteria > Myxococcota_A > Polyangia > Palsa-1104 > JAEUJZ01 > JAEUJZ01. The sequence goes on along the minus strand of JAEUJZ010000067.1, from coordinate 154,725 downwards.
AGCGGGGACGGGACCTGTGCTGCTTCGAGGACGGGCCGAGAAACTGGTAGCGACGAGCGCAGCGGAAGTGATATCGTGACGTAGAGCAGCAATTTTCTTCGCGATGTACACGCGGCCTATGTCGGTCGCGTTGGTGAACCCAGCAAGGGAGGGGTTGTCATGGCGAGTAAGACCAACCAGAAGCGGGCCCGTAGGCGGGGGCAGTGGCATCCGGCGCAGCCGGAGGGGGAGGGTCAGCTGTTCCTTACCTTGCACCTGCCTCTGCCTCGCCCCCTTTACGAACGTGTTGCCGGCGGTGAGAGCGATGAACGAGAGGGCGTGCAGGGGACGGCGGCGCCTGGGTCGCGCGTCCTTGTGCTGGACTTAGACTAGGTCCGGCCAGTTTGCGCAGCAGCGTGTGGGATTCGTCGAGGAACAGGTCAGACCCAGCGTAGCGATGCCTCACTTGTTCCTCTGCGACCTCGCTGTGTTGTATGGTTTGGCCCTTGAAAGTCTCCATCGTCATCCCGGTCTTCAATGAAGCAGCGACGGTGCGCACTCTCGTCGAAAAGGTGCGCCGGCTCGAACTAGACAAAGAGCTGATCATCGTCAATGACGGCTCCAGCGATGGGACTTCCGAGGCGCTTTCCGAGTACGAAGGCCGGCCGGGAATCACGGTGCATCACAGCCCGGTCAATCTCGGCAAGGGCTCGTCGGTGCGCATCGGCTTTTCGCTGGCCAAGGGCGAGATCATCACCATCCAAGACGCCGACTTGGAGCTAGAGCCCTCGGACATCTACAAGCTGCTAGAGCCCATCATCCGAGGGGAAGCGGATGTGGTGTACGGGTCGCGCTTCTTGGGGCAGGGGCTGGTCGAAGGGCGAAAGGGTCAGCTTTCCTTCTATCTTGCCAACCGCGCGCTGGCGACGCTGACCAACGTTCTTTATGGATCGCATCTGACCGATATCGAGACCTGTTACAAGGTCTTTCACCGCGATGTGTTGCCGCTGCTTTCGCTGCGCGCCAGTCGCTTCGAGATCGAGCCCGAGATCACGGCGCAGGTCCTCAAGCGGGGGCTGCGGATCGTCGAGCTACCCATCGGATACAAGCCGCGGTCTAGCGAAGAGGGCAAAAAGATCTCGTGGCGCGATGGCTTTTCGGCCATCTATACGCTGCTCGATCAGCGCGTCCGTCGATAGGTCGGCACGTGCCAGATGGGCACGAATCGCAGGACCAAGCGGGGCAGGAGTTAGCGATTCGCTTCGTCGGTGGTGGCAGAGGTCGAAGGCGCGGCGGTCGGCGCTTGGAGCTGCTTTTCCAAGGCAGAAACGCGCTGACTGAGCTGCATGACTTCCTTTTCCAAGGCGGCAAACGGCGACAGGCTGTCGACGATGTGACGCACACGCTCATCGACGCGTCGCTGCCACTCCTCCAGCGTCTGCTGTGAGCGGTCGAAGAGCTCACGGACGCGATGCGCCGACTCAGGACGTCGACTGTCGTCGGCGCTTGCGCTGGCCATATCGAGGCTGGGTTCGACTACCGCTGGCGGTTCGTCCGGGATACGTGGAAATCCGCTTCCTTCGTGTGCATCCCAGGCCGCCAGCGCGTCGTCGCGATCCCGAGCGGCGTCGCGGGTCGGCGGACGAAAGACGCTGAGCACGCGCGCCTGTGCTTGCTGGGCCAGCTCTTGCAGCGACGCGCCGCCGGACTGGATCAGCTGTCGCATGGCCCCCAACGGAATGAAGCTCTTCTGACGCTTCTCTTCTTCAAAGATGATCTGCGCCAGCGTGACCGAGGTCAGGTCTTCTTTGCTGCTGTTGTCCAGGACGCGCACCTCTTCGCCCTGGCGGATCATCTCGGCGATCTGCTCTAGCGTCACGTACTGGCTGCCGCGAGTGTCGTAGAGCTTGCGATTGCTGTACCGCTTGATGACGCGTGGCTCGCCCAACGCTTGTGCCATCAGGGTGCCTACGCTTTGTCGACGGGTTTGTCGCCGTCGAGTTCTTTCTTGGGCGTGACATCCAGCTCGTCTCGACCGTCGGATGCGCGCTTAAAGTTCTTGATGCTCTTCCCAAGTGCATCGCCGATCTGTGGCAGCTTGCCCGCGCCAAAGACGATCAGGACGATGAACAAGATCAGAACCAATTCCATCGGGCCTAGACCCAACATGCTTCTGCCTCCAACGTGTCGGCGCTGTCGCCTGCGCCAGGGGACGATGTAGTGGTGACCATCTCGGGCGACAGGCCTTCGAGTGAAACCGATTTTGCTGCGGTTTATAGCGATTCTTTCTCTCTCAGGCTAGCACTTTAGCCACTGGTGACATACGGCAGTTTCTGCGCGGTCAGCCAAGCTGGGATCGGTGGTACGGAAGAGCAGGGAAGGGCGGCGTGGGAAGGGAGGGGACCAAGGGGGGGGCCGAAGCGGCCGGGTCTTAGGCCGCACTGCGACGCGAGCTATCGCGTGAGCTTGCGCAGGATCGAACCCGAGTAGCCGTAGGCAAAGACGTCCTTGCCAAGGGCAAAGACGCCGACCAGCGGGATGCTGGTACCGCTATCTTGGCGCTTCCAGACTTGACCGTCGTAGTGCAGGACGGTGCCACCTAGGCCCACGGCGTAGACATCGTTGGCGGCGCTGCCCCAGACTCCGCGCAGGCCAAACTTGGTGGTGCTGTCCACGGGGTTCCACGTCGTGCCGTTGTACTTGAGAATGATGCCGTTGTCTCCGACGGCCCAGACATCGTTTCGGCCGGCACCCCAGACCCCACGCAGGGCCGCCTGATCGGACTCGGCAAGGACCTTGCTCTCGACGATTCCGGCGCCGTTGTAAAAGAGGATCTTGCCGGGATAGCCAGCGATGATCTCGCCGCTGGGCCCTTCCTGGCCACCGCCGACGATCCAGACGTTCTGAATGTCCGAACCCCAGACGCCGCGCAAGATGGTGTCGGTTCGCGTGAAGCCGATGACCTGACTCCAGTTGGCGCCGCTGCGACGGAGGATCGAGTCCCGGCGACCAACGGCGACGCCTTCACTGCCGCTTACCCAGATGGCTTGCAGCTCGTTGTTGTACATGGGCGGCAGGTTGATGCCGCTGCTGGACCATGCGCCGCTCGCCCACTGCAAGATGCGGGGGCCTCCTGTGACCGGCGTCGTATCCAGCGCGACGCTCCACAGGTTGTCCGTCGGACCAGACAGGCCCCGGAAGCGCAGATAGATGCTGTTGGCCACGCTGCGCCACTGCGTGCCGTCCCACTTCATCGTCGCTCCCCAGTCGCCCACGGTCACCAGGTTGTCGACGCTGCTGCCCGAGATTCCTGTGATCGGAGCCGAGATGCCAGTCAGCTCGTCGATTTGGCTGGAGCTCGAAAACGCCGATCCGTTGTAGCGGACGATGGTGCCGCTGGCGCCCACCATAACGAGGTCGCTGGCCGAGGTTCCCCAGACCGCATACAGTGAGACCGGCCGGCTGCCCGCCACGTCGGCGAACGCGGTCCCGTTCCATCGCTTGACGATGCCCTGGCGCTTGGTCAGATCGCGGGTGGCCGTATCGGTGTACAGCACGTCGCCGACTGCGAATACGTCCGAGCCAGCGGCCCATAGGCCATAGATGCCGAAGTTCCCAAAGGGGCTGACCGGCATCCAGTTGGTGCCATCGAAGCGGCGGATGGCTCCGCTTAGCGACGAGACAAACAGATTATTCGCCGACGTCCCGACGATACTGGTCAGGATCTCGCTCATGGCGCCAGGCACTGTCGAGGCCGTCCAGCTTGTGCCATCGTACTTCAGCAGCGAACCAGCGGCGCCGACGGCAAACACGGTGCCGCCAGTGCCCCAGACCCCCTTAAGTAGGACCTGATACGCGGCCTCGCTGGGCGTCTGCACGCGGCTCAAGGTGCCGCCCGACTTGCGTAGGATGACGCCCCCGGCTCCAACCATCCAGACGTCGTCTTTGCTGCTGCCCCAGACAGCGTAGAGAGCCCCAATGCCCGTCGTCGACCCGCTGATGGTCATGGGCGACCAAGCCGTGCCGTCGTAGTGCAGGACGGTCGCTCGATCACCGACGGCATAGATGTCATTGGCGGCCGAGCCCCAGAGAGCATAAAGAGGGCTCTTGGTCGGGCTCAGCTCAGCTTTCCACGTGCCGCTCGTGTAATGCACCAGCGCGCCGCTTTCGCCGGCTGCCCAGGCGTTGTCCGCAGAGCTTCCCCAGACCGTCCACAGCGTGTTGCCTTGGGGTTGTGGATGCAGCCAGCACCACTCGTCCTTGCTGCAGCCAGGCTGCTGCGGGCGGACGGTGTTCATGTCGGCCGTGCTGCCTTGGTCAGCGACGCTGCCCATGTCGCTGTTGTTGCTGGGTGGGCTGCTGGGGCAGCCAGATAGCGCGAGCGCGGTCACGCCGCAAAAGGCGAGCAGCGCGCTCGCACCCCTGGCACGCGTACGGCTGGCTGCGCGCCCTGTCTCCTGGTTCCCCTGCATTCTGGATTCTTCGAGTCGGTCCATTCCTACGGCCTCTCAGTCTATCTGCGTGATGATGAGCATTTTATCTCTCGGAACAGAGCAGGCGCTAGTTCCTTTGCCCCGAGCCCACAAAATCTTCCGTCCCGCCGGGGCGGCCCTGCCGCTTGAGCCCTGGATCGCGCGCTCCTAGGGCGCAGACGGACTATCGCAGTGTGGCTCGACTTCCTTGGTCAGGTCGAGCCCCGCGAGGACGCGGCAGCCAAAGCGAAAGTAGGCATCTAGCTTGGTCGGAACGCTGCGGGCCGTGCCGCCACCGCCGGCAAACAGCAGGCGGCTGCCATCGGGGCTGTATGCGACGCTGCGGACCCCGCCTTGTGCGTCGTCGAACGTGAGCTGCGGCGATCCGGTCTTGGCGTCGAAGATGCGCACCGTGCGGTCGTCTCCGGCCGTTGCGATATGCGCCCCATCGGGAGAGAAGCTGAGGCTGCGGACGACCGTGCCATGGCCAGAGAGGGTCAAGGCGGGCTTGCCGCGGCCGGCATCCCACAGGATGACAGTGCCGTCAGCGCTGGCGGTGGCGATGCGCGAGCCATCACGCGAGTACGCTACCGAAAGGACATCTTGCGAGTGGCCTGAAAGGATCGTGAGGCGCTGTCCGCTGGCTGCATCCCAGATGGCAGCGGTGGCGTCCGAGCTCGCCGTAACCACGCGTGTCCCGTCGGGGGAATAGCTGGCCGAGCGGACCTCGGCGGTGTGTCCCACAAAGCTCACCAGGCTCTGGCCCGTCTTGACGTCCCAGGCGCCGGCCGTCTTGTCGGCGCTACCGGTCAAGAGTCGCGATCCGTCGGGCGAATAGGCCACCGAAAACACGGCGCCCTGGTGCCCGTTGATGGTCAGCACGTTCTGACCCGTCTTGGGATCCCAAATGCGGGCTGTCTTGTCGGCGCTGCCGGTCGCGACCCGCAAGCCGCTCGGGGCAAAGGCGGTGCTCAAGACTTCGTCTGTGTGTCCGGCCAAGAGAGCCTGCACACGCTCAAGGGCCAGGTTCCAGACCAGGCCGGTCTGATCGGCGCCGGTCGTGACCATGCGTGTGCCATCGCCCGAGACGGCGACGCTGTGCAGATCGGCACGCGTCTGAAAGACCCCGGTCAGGCGGCCGTTACGTATGTCCCACAGACGAGCCGTGCTGTCGGCGCTGGCCGTGACCACGCGGGTGCCATCGGGGGAAAACTGCGCCCCTCGCAAGTCTTGGGTGTGGCCTTTGAGCACGTACAGGGTCCGGCCCGTGATGGCGTCCCAGACGCGGGCTGTGCGGCCATTGCTGGCTGTGACGACCCGCAAGCCATCGACGGAATAGGCCGCGGTGCGCATGCCGTCTTCGCCGTCGTAAAACGTCTGAATGATCTTTCCCGATGCCAGCTCGAAGATATTGGCCCGCTTGTCTCGACTGGCAGTGAGGACGCGCAGGCCGTTTGGCGAGAACACCGCCGACGTCACATCGTCGGCATGACCGGTCAGCGAGAGCATGGCCTTGCCCGAGCGCGCATCCCACAGCCTGGCTGTGTCGTCGGCGCTGGCCGTCAACGCCCGGCCGCCATCGGCGGAAAAGACAGCGGTCTGCACTGGTCCTTCGTGTCCGGTGAGCGTGAACAACACGCGACCCGTCTTGGCGTCCCAGATGCGCGCTGTGCTATCGGCGCTGGCGGTGATGACGCGGCTGCCATCACGGGAAAAGCCGGCAGACAAGACCTCTTGCTGATGGCCGCTCAAGATGGTCAGTGACTGACCGCTGCGAGAATCCCAGATGCGGGCGGTCTTGTCGCTGCTGGCCGTTACCACGCGGCTGCCGTCGACGGAAAAGGCCACCGAAAGCACCTCGTCGCCGTGACCGCGCAGCACGCTGAGCGGATGTGTGCTGCGAGCGTCGAAAACGCGGGCCGTGCGATCCGAGCAGGCCGTCACCACGCGCGAGCCGTCGGCCGAAAGGGCGACGCCATGGACGCTGCCGTCGTGGCGCAGTGGCTGCGAGAGCACCATCTCGCCGACCGTGCGGACGAATTCACGCTGCTGCGTTTCAGTGAGCGCGGGGCCACCGCTCTGCGCTTTGCCATAGGCCCCCATGATGTTGACCAGGCCTGTGGTGTGTCGACGGCCAAGCTGGTTCCAGAACAGCTCATTTTGCTGATCGAACATGCTGGTATCAGCGCGTGGATCAGCTAGATCGGGTGCCTGCGAGCCCGCATCTGCGACGCCTCCATCGACGGGGCCCGAGCCGCCGCCCAGATCGCGGGAGCCTTCTGAAGTCGCTGGGTTGGGCGCGGGACTGGCCACTGCGGCGTCGGCTGGGGCCCCCTGCGATGCATCTGGGGTGGATCGTCCCGTCGCAGGCGGGCTGCTTGCCGGCTCAGCCGCCGTCGCTGAATCGACACAGAAGGAAGTCCCGACCCCAGAGATCAGAACCCCTAGCCCAAGCAGTGTGGCTCCCGCTGAGACGATGGCGGGGGCCTTTGCTCGACGCAGAACAGCAGGGACCTTGAGCATAGGAGCGAGGATAGCATCTCGCACCCGGCTTACAGCGCCAGGCGCATCGTCACCGATCGATCGGCCTGGTTGCGCCGGAACTCGCTTGACCGCGTAACGTCAGCTGGAAGCTCGTCGCGTGCGACCGGCTGATAGCCAAACTTTTCGGCAAAGAAGTCCGTCGCATGCTCGGTCAGCAGGCAGATCTGGCGCAGGCCGCGCTGTCGGGCCCGAAGCTGGATGATCTCGGCCAGGGTCCAACCCAGGCCTTCGCCTCGTCGGTCGGGATGCACCGCTAGCGAGCGCAGAAGCCCGGTTTCGCCATAGATCTCAAGCGCCACACAGCCGACGGCGGTTCGCTCTTTGCTCGCATCCTTCGCTGCTTCTTCGTCCCGGATCAGCCACAGCTCTGCGATGTCGTCGGGGATGCCAGCGGTCGGCAGCTTGACGCGCTGCAGCAGCGCCTTGATCGCCGGGACATCGTCGAGAGTCGCCTGTGTGACGCCATCGCCCAAGCGCGCCAACAGCTTTTCGTGCAGGCCGTCGAAGCTGCCCGAGGACATGATGGCCACGGTGTCACCGGCCGATAGACGATCCCCCAGATAGTCGACGATTTGCTCGACCTTGGGCAGGGCGCGGGCTGGAACGCCGTGTCGACGGACGTCGGCCGCTAGCTGCTCGATGTCCAGGCGATTCCCGGCCGGGGCTTTTTCCGGCATGTGTACCGCCCCGATGACGACCTCATCGGCCAGGGCCAGGGCATCGGCGAATTCGCGCTGGAACACCGCAGTGCGACTGGTTGCCGAGCGCGGCTCCATGACGGCCAGCAGGCGTCCTCCGCCATGGCGACCGCGCAGGCCGCGCAGCGTCTCGGAAATCGCGGTGGGGTGGTGGGCAAAGTCGTCGACGATGGCCACGCCCTGAGCCACGCCGCGAAGCTCTTGTCGGCGCTTGACGCCGGCAAACAAGCGGATGCCGCGAATTAGCTCATCCGCCGACAAGCCATAGCCACCGTGACACGCCGCGATAACCGAGAGCACGTTTTCGAGGTTGTATCCACCGGGCAATCCCGTGTCGAACGAGCCGAAGAGCGCCCCTTTGTAAAAGACGTGAAACAGGGTGCGGCCGCCGGGGCGCGTGGCTGTGATCTCGGCCTGCCACTCGACATCAGGGGCACAACCGGGGCGCAGGCCATAGCGCTCGACTCGGCACTTCGCCCCGGCGCTGACCTCAAGTGCCGTCGGTGAACGCGCGCTGACCCACAGACCCCCATCCTGTGGCAAAAGCGCGACGAACTCGCGGAAGCTCGCCTTGATCGCGTCCAGACCGCTGAAGATGTCGACGTGATCCAGCTCGACCGAGGTCAGCACCGCAAAGCGCGGCAGGTAGTGCAGGAACTTGCTCTTCTTGTCGAAGAACGCGGTGTCGTACTCGTCGCCCTCGATGACAAAGGGGCCCTGCGAGCCCCCCAGCGCGGCGCCGCGGCCCATGTTGATGGGGACGCCGCCAACCATATAGCCCGGCTGCTTGCCCGCCTGCGTCAGCACCCAAGACGACAGCGAAGTGGTCGTCGTCTTGCCATGCGTGCCGGTGATGACCAGCGTCGGACGACCCGGCAGGATCAGCTCCTCAAGGACGCCGGGAAAGGACGTCAAGCGCATGCTCCGCGCTTGTGCCGAAAGCACCTCGACATGGTCGCGCCGACAGACGTTTCCGACGACGACAAGCTCGGGCTGCCAGTCCAGGTTGGCGGCGGCGAAGCCCTCGAACACCGGAATTCCGGCTGCGCGAAGCTGCGTCGACATGGGCGGATACACATGCTCGTCCGAGCCTCGAACGTCATGGCCAGCGGCCTTGAGAAGCTCCGCCACGGCACCCATGCCGGTTCCGCAAATACCGATGAAATGTACCTTCACGTCTGTGTTCTCTCGTTCCTGCGTGGCTGCAATTCTGCGCAGTTGCGCCGCAGCGCAAAGGCCGAAAAGCTGCGGGCAGTATACTGAATCGCTCGCTGCAATAAGAGCTTGTCTGTGCGCCGGGTCTGGACGTGGCGCTGGCTCTCTCGGTCGACGCTGCGGTTTTGGGGTCTGGCCTCGGGCCTTGGGTCAAAGCGCCCTTCGCGAGCTGGCGAGGGCGGCGATAAGCTGCCGAGCAGCGGGGCCTGGCGGACCGCGGTGGTACAGCCTGGGGTGGAAGATGTGCCGCGACGGCCGCGTCCACTTGATACGGCGCAGGGTCTTTCGCGAAAGCTCCGACGCGATCAGCCCATCGGGCAGCCAGCCATAGCCGATGCCCGCCAGGATCGCTTCGCGCTTCGATGCGAAGTCGTTCAAATGCACCGTCGAGTGGGCTTCGATTCCTGCCGTCGACAAGTGCAGCCGCGGATCCGAGCCGCGGACCGTCAAAAGCAGGTGCGCATCCAGCGAGCGCTCGTCCTGACGACCGCGCGAAAGCGGGTGCTTGGCATGGGCCACCAGCGACGCATGCAGCGGCGGCAGCGCCACCGATGTCAGTCCAGATCCGCGCGGCGGAAGCACTGCGATCATCAAGTCGGCCTGCGTGCGCTCGAACGCGTCTTCGACCCCGCCTAGGAATTCGGCGCGGACGTCGATGCGGGTCGGGGCGTGATCCGCGACCAGTCGCCCGACGGCCCGCAACAGCGGCTCGACGGGAACAATGCCATCGAAGACCACCGACACCTTGGGTTCCCAGCCGGCGCGCAGCTCTTGCACGGTGGCGGCGAGATCCGACTCGGCGGCGAGCAGGGCGCGGCAGCTTTCCAGAACGCGTCGGCCATGCGGGGTGAGCTGCGTTCGATACTGCGTGCGGTCGAGCAGGGGAAAGCCCAGACCCTCTTCCAGCGTGCGGATGAGATACAGCACCGAGCTATGACCGCGGCGTAGCGACTCGGCCGCACTGGCAAACGTTCCGGCGCGCTCTAGCGCATCGAGCGCCCGAGCTTGTTCCAAGGTGATGGAAACATGGTTCATATTTTCGACAATGATACGCCAAACATTGTTGTTTTTTGAGCAGGCAGCGTCCGCCATCCTTAGGGACATGAGCATTCCCTATATCCGGGGTCGCGTGGCCAGCCAGGCGCATGTCGGTCTGCCCGATGGCACCGTCGAGGAAGAGTACGCGCGCAACGGCTTTTTTGGTCGCTATGCCCACTTGTATCGCGAGCATCCTCCGGTCGCTTGGACCCGCATCGAAGGACCGCTGCGGCCGCGGCTGTACGACCTGAACGAAGTCGACTCTGGAACGCCTGGAACGACGGATGTCGACTATCTGTCCGGTCGCGTGGCGCTTCTGCAAAACGGCGACTGCTGCATCTCGGTCGCCACACTGCGGACCGCGATGCCGTATCTGTTTCGCAACGCCGATGGCGATGAGCTTCTGTTCATTCACAGTGGGGCAGGGCGGCTGGCCACCGACTTCGGCTCGCTTGCGTACGAGACCGGTGACTATCTGCTGATTCCCCGCGGCACGCAGTATCGCTTCGCGCCGACCCGCGAGACGCGCCTGCTGGTGATCGAGACCACGGGCGAGATCGCGCTGCCCGAGCGCGGCATGCTGGGCCAGCACGCGCTGTTTGATCCGGCGGTGCTGCGCGTGCCTTCCCCCGACGAGCGCACGCCGCTTCTGCCGGGCCAGGCGGGCTGCCGACCCGACGAGTGGCGCGTCGTCATCAAGCGTCAAGGAGAGCTGACCTCGGTCTATTACCCGCACGATCCGCTGGATGTCGTGGGCTGGAAGGGCACGCTGTGCGTCTGGCAACTAAACGTGCGCGACATCCGCCCTGTGCTGTCGGATCGCTATCACTTGCCCCCGTCGGCGCATACGACGTTTATCGCGCCCCATGTCGCGATCTGCACGTTTGCACCGCGGCCGCTTGAAAACGGCGATCCGCAGGCGCTGAAGGTGCCCTTCTATCACTCGAACATCGACTTCGACGAGGTGCTTTTCTATCACGCGGGAGAGTTCTTCAGCCGTCACGGCATCAAGCCCGGCATGTTGACCTTTCACCCGCAAGGCATCCACCACGGTCCGCAGCGCCGAGCCACGCTGCGCACACCTGCGGCACAGCGCACTGAAGAAGTGGCGGTGATGATCGATACGCGGCGACCTCTGGACGTCTGCTCGCCGGCAGCGCGTCTTGAGATCGTCGACTACTGGAAAAGCTGGCAACCCGAGGAGGCCCGATGAACACGCAGCATCCCGCGAGCCCCCCAAACGACATGAACCCGACCCACGCAATCCACCCGATGAGCCACCTTTCTGAGAACCCCTGCGCGCTGCGCGGCTTCGCCTTTGCCGTGTTTGCGTCGCCCGATCCCGACGCACTGCATCGCCTGTTTCTCGCTTTTGGCTTTTCGCGTACGCGTCGCCATCGCACGCATCCCGTGGACCTGTATGAGCAGGGCGAGATTTTTCTGCTTCTAGATCGCGGCGCAGTTGGTTTTTCGGCAACGTTCAGCGCAGCACACGGACCGAGTATCTCGGCGATGGGCTGGCGGGCCGCCGACGCCGACGAAGCGGTGCGGATCGCGGTGCAGCGCGGCGCCCAACCCGGAGACGGCGATCTATATCGCGGCAGTGGCAGCCAGGTGCCTTCTGTGCGCGGCATCGGCGACTCGCTGATCTATTTCGTCGACGAGCGGGACACCTGGGAAGGGCTGGGCTTCGTCCCGCTGGAACACCCCCATCGCGTGCCCGACAAGGGCTTTACGCAGATGGATCACCTGACGAACAACGTGCCGCGCGGCGAGCTATCGAAGTGGGGTTCGTTCTATCGCGACGTGTTCGGTTTCAAAGAGGTGCGCTACTTCGACATCCGCGGTGTCAAGACCGGCCTGACTTCGTACGCGCTGCGCTCGCCCGACGGATCGTTCTGCATCCCGATCAACGAAGGCACCGAAAAAGGCAGCCAGATCAACGAGTACCTCGAAGAGTACAAGGGCCCCGGCATCCAGCACTTGGCCTTTCTGACCGACGACATCTTGTCGTCGCTGGCCAAGCTTGAAGGCACGCCGATTCAGTTCTTGGACATCGATGATGACTATTACCGCGAGATCTTTTTGCGCGTGCCCAACGTCCGCGAAGACCACGCCGAGATCCAGCGCCGCAACGTGCTGGTCGATGGCGATGAGCACGGGTACTTGCTGCAGATCTTCACCAAGAACCTGATCGGCCCGATCTTCATCGAGCTGATCCAGCGACGAAATCACCTGTCCTTTGGCGAAGGAAACTTTGGTGCGTTGTTCCGATCCATCGAGCGCGATCAGCAGCGCCGCGGCTACCTGACCTGATTCTTCGACTCGCGCCCCTATCGGCTGTGGTCCGTCGCTGCGACCCGGCTTCCCTTGTTGCGTAGGAAGACAAAGAACATGGCGATCGATCTGTCTGCGAAGATCCCCAACAATGTTGATCTGGATCGCGATCCCAAGCTGCGGCGGGCGCTGGAAGCCTGGCAGCCCAAGTACGTCGACTGGTGGAAAGAGGTCGGCCCGGTCGGCTACCAGGAAAAAGAGATCTATCTGCGCACCGCCATCGATGTCGGCAGCGATGGCTGGGCACACTTTGGGTACGTGCGCATGCCCGAGTACCGCTGGGGCATCTTCCTCGCCGATGGATCGCCCGAGCGCAAGATCGGCTTTGGCGATGTCGCCCGCGATACGGTGTGGCAAGACGTACCGGGTGAGCATCGCGCGTCGCTGCGCCGCTTGATTGTGACCCAGGCCGACACCGAGCCAGCCAGCGTCGAACAGCAGCGCCGCTTGGGCGCGATCTGTCCGTCGCTTTACGACCTGCGCAACCTGTTTCAAGTCAACGTCGAAGAAGGTCGCCACCTGTGGGCCATGGTGTATCTGCTGCACCGCTATTTCGGAAAAGATGGCCGCGATGAAGGCGATGCGCTGCTGGAGCGTCGCGCCGGAGATCGCGATCGGCCGCGCATCTTGGCGACGTTCAACGATCCAGTCGAAGACTGGCTGGACTTCTTTATGTTCACCATGTTCACCGACCGCGACGGCAAGTTTCAGCTGCTGTCGCTGGCCGAGAGCGGCTTTGATCCACTGGCACGCAGCGCGCAGTTCATGTTGACCGAAGAAGCACACCACCTGTTCGTCGGCGAGACTGGGATCAACCGCATCGTTGCGCGCTCGGCAGAGCTGAGCCGGCAGGACCCCAACGGCGAAGCCATGCCGCATGGTGGGATCGATCTGCCGGTGGTGCAGCGCTATCTGAACCTGTGGTTCTCGTCGTGCTTGGACCTGTTCGGCGGCGAGGTCTCGTCCAATGCCGCGGCGTATTTTTCGGCCGGGCTCAAGGGTCGTCCCAACGAGGCCAAGTTCCCCGACCACGTCGAAAAGAACGAAGTGCGTGTGCTGGAAGTCGCCGACGATCAAGATCGCTTGGTCAAGCGCGAAGTGGCGGCGCGTCTGGCGATCAACGAAGACACCCGCGACGCGTACATCCGCGACTGCGCGCGAGCCGTCGAGCGCTGGAATCGCAGCATCGAAAGTGTCGGTCTGCCCTATCGACTGACGCTGCCCAGCCGTCGCTTCAACCGCCGCATCGGTGAGCACGCCGGTCATCACTTCACGCCAAGCGGCGATCCGATCAGCGCGGCTCTTTTCGATCAGAAGCGCGATGAGTGGCTGCCCAGCGCCGCCGATCGCACCGCGGTGCGCGCACTGCAGCAGAAGCCGGTCACCAAGCCCGGCGCCTTCGCAAGCTGGATCGCGCCCCCCGCCCGCGGCATCGACGGCAAGCCACTCGACTTCGAGTACGTTCGCTTCATGTAGTCACGCCGCGCGGCGCCGCGCCTAAGAAATCTGCGTCCTTGGCGCGCGAGTGTCTTATGTTGCGCGGCACGAGGACCTGACGATGACGAAGACCGAGCGGCGCGTCCTGTGGTTTGTGCCGGTGGCTTGCGGGCTGCGGCAAGTGGCTCTGGCGATGCTGTGCCTGTGGCTGCTTGCCTGCGCGCCGCGCACCGAGATCCCCAGCGAGCTTTCGGACTTTTACGTCACGATGCAGCGTAGCGCGCTGCGCTTTCCACAAACGGATGGCGCCTGGGATCAGCACTATGGCGATGCGCCGTATTACGGCACGGCGTTTTATGCCAAGACACCGTCGCTGCACGATGCGGCTGGCAGCCTGCATCAGCCTGAACATCAGGCGCTTGCGCGGGCCGCCGCGGCGCACAACGCAAAGACGCTGGCTCGCGCGCAAGCCGATCGCGCGTTCTTCTTGGAACACCTCGAAGAGGTCATGATGTCGGTGCTGGGCTTGATCGAATACAGCGCCGCGACCGGCGATCGCAGCGGCCTTTCGCAGATTGATCAGACGCTCGATGTGATCAACGGCTTTGCCATCGCGCTCGGCTATTACATCGACATCGATGCTGGCATGTTCGCCATCCAGACCTATGGCCCGACGGCGATCAGCGCAGGCGTGGCCTTGCTGAACCTGCAGCATGCGACGTACATCGGCGGCGAAGGCGCGCCGGATCGCATCGAGCTTGCGCGCAGCATCATCGCCAAGATCGACGAAAAAGCCTGGGACGGAGCGCGCTATCGCGTGAGCCCGCGGGATGGCCTGCTAGAGCTATATCCCAATACGATGATGATGCTGGTGCTGTGCCGTCTGTACGAGCGAACGGGCGAACGCGCGCACCTCCTGCGGGCCGAGCAGGTGTACGAAGCGATTCAGCCGCTGCGCAGTCCGCGCGGAGGCTATCACTCGCCGTACAGCGCCGCGGCCATGGGCGCCAAGACCGACGACTATACGACGCTATCGAGCCAGAACTATCTGACCTTGGCCTTGACGCTGCTGTTTCAGAACACGGCGCAGGCGCGCTATTTCGATGAAGCGCTGTACGTCCTCGACTTTGTGCGCACGCGCCTGTTTGATCCGGCGAGCGGTCACTTGCTGCATCACTTCATCGACGGTCGCATCGCCCTGCCGAGCGACCCCGAGTATTTCTGCACCGGCTGCAACCTGCAGTTCCTGTACGCCGTCCACCTGCTGATGCAGGCCGTGGCGCCCAGCGAGTAGGCATTCGTTGGAATAATGGCCAATCAAGACTGAAACACAAAATCAATCATTTGCGATGATATAAAGCAACACACCGAAACGCAGGAACGATCCGATTTTTGCCCACGGAATCCCTGCCGCCGTCCTTCGCTTTCTGCGACCATTCGACGATGAAGTGGCGCGATGCGTGAGCTCTTGATGCAACGGGTGCTGCCGTTCTTCTTGCTGGTTCTTGCCGCGGGGGTGAGCAACGTCGCCGCCGCCGCGCTGGGCTGGGCGCGTGGACTCGCCTTTATGGTCGGCCCACTGGGCGCCGCGATCTTGGTGCCAATTGTCGCGGGGCTGGGGCTTGCGGTGTGGCTGGTGCTCACGCGCGTCAAGGGGCTGTCACGTGCTGCGAGTGGCTTTGCACTCGATGGAGCCGCCCTGCGTGAGCTTGCGCTTGCCGCGGTCGCGGCCGCGCTGTTCTTGTCGCTGGCTGCGCTCGCGTTCTCGGTGGCTGGCTGGATACAGCTCAGCCGAGCGACGACCCCGCCGTCGCTGCTGGCCTTGGCCTGCGGCCTGGTTGTCTTTGTGCTCGACGCCGCGACGCAGCAGCTTGTCTTACAAGGCCTGGCGCTCGCCACCAGCCGCGACGGGCGTCGCGCGTGGGGCTCGCTGATCCTGGCGGCTGCCGTCTTCGTTCTGCCGCACCTGCGCGAACACACCACGCCGCTTTACGCGCTGAATGTCTTTCTGTTTGGCCTGAGCAGCTCGCTGCTGTTTTTCCGTCGCGAGACGCCCTCGTGGGCTCTGCCGATTGGCTTCCATGGCGGCTGGAACTTTGCGTACGTGTTCGTGATGGGCAACCCATTCGAGCGGCAGGATCCGCAGCTTGGCCTGCTGCGCTGGGTCGATCGTGGGGGCCTGCTCAGCGGCGGCGTCGATGGCTTCGAATCCGGCCTGCTCAATACGGCGCTGGTGATCCTCGTCGCGGTGGCGGCCCGCATCCGCCGCCAGCCAGTCTAGGCCACAGGCGATGGGCACCATGAGCCACAACGCACCCAGCGTTTCCGAACCTGCCGTCGCCCCCGCCAGTGTGGGGATGGACGAAGAGCGCCTGCAGCGCGCCCTCGATCGGTTTCGCCGTCAGCAGGCCCGCGGCGCCTTTCCCGGCGGTCAGCTTGTCGTTCGACGCCGCGGCAAGCTCGTCACCAGCCTGGCGATCGGCTTTTCGCGCGGTTGGCATGCCAGCGAAGGCCCGGCCGTGCCCGTGACCGATGCGACGCTCTTCACGCTGTTTTCCGCCAGCAAGCCCGTGGTCGCCATGGCCATCGCGATCCTCGAAGAGCGCGGCCTGCTGCGGCGTGACGAGCCCGTGGCGCATTGCTTCCCCGCCTTCGCCGAAAACGGCAAAGCCGAGATCACCATCGACGACGTGCTGACGCATCGCTCGGGCACGCTGATGCCCGAGTTCATCGCCACACCCGAGCGCTGGGGCGACTGGGACGCCGTGGTGGCGGCGCTTACGCAGGCTCGGCCGCGCTATCGACGCGGCACGCTGGCCTATCACCCCATGGAGTTTGGCTGGATCTTGGCCGAGGTGGTGCGGCGCATCACTGGACAGACCCTGCCGGTCTTTCTTAAGCGCGAGCTTTTGGAGCCCGCCGGGCTGGCCGCCTTGCGCTTTACTGCCGACGCCGAGACCGCCGCTCAGCTCGCGCGGACCTACTGGGTGGGCAAGCGGCCTTGCTATGTCGGCGACAGCGATGTCAGCGAGCAGCTAGAGCGCTGCTACAACGATCCGGCGATCCTGGCGGCGCTGATCCCAGGGGCTCACTTGGTTGGCAATGCCGCGCTGCTCGCTCGCTTCTTTGAGCTTCTGGTCGCGGGCGGCTGCACCCCCGACGGCCACCGCCTGCTGCGCGAAGAGACCGTGCGCAGCTATACCCGTCGAGCCACCTGGGGCTTTGATCGCAGCAACCGCATTCCCCTCGCGCTGGGCCGCGGCTTCGTCCTGCCGCTGCCCGGCCCTTCCATCTATGGCACCTGGGGTACGGGCGGCTGCTTCGGCCATGCCGGCGCGTTCTGCACCCTGGGCTTTGCCGACTGGCACACCGGACTCAGCGGCGCCTTTGTCACCAACGGCAACGCCGGCCCCTTCGACCTCCTCGCCCGCTCCCGCCCTCTCGTCGGCCTGCTGCGCTCGGCCTGCCGCAGTTCGTAGGTGTCAGCGTAATTAAACAATGATTTCTAAATAAATAGAATTTTACTGCATTTCGTAGATTGCTTTATATAATCGCGAATAATTTTCTTTACACTTCAATCTTCCCTGCCCATTCCGGCCACAACCTCCCAAGCCGCGCCGCAGCCCTCAGGGCCCGAGACGCAGGCGCGGGGGCAGCGGGGTGGGGGCTATGGGAAGGATCGCGACACACGAAACCCACGGCTGCCGTTGTGGATGCCGTAGTCGACGCTGACGCGGCTCGCCACCCGCGCGGGGTGCGCATCGTAGGCCCACGACCCGCCCCGGAAGACACGGGACAAGACACCCTCGGGGCCCGTCGGGTCTACGGCGGACAGCAACTCGAGGCCGTTGGAATACCTGTCCCAGACCCACTCCGAGACGTTGCCGCTAAGGTCGTGCAGGCCCCAGGCGTTTGCTCGCTTACCGCCCACCGGATGCGTGGTGCGCTCGGAGTTGGCGCTGTACCACGCTACTTCATCCGCCTGCTCAGAGCCTGCATACACCATGGTCCCGTCGGCTCGGGCCGCGTATTCCCACTCCGCCTCCGTCGGCAGACGATAGCCGCGGCACTTCAGGCCCTCGGGCCACGTCACTTCGTCGCCCTCGATCTGGTAGCAGGGCAACAGGCCCTCCTGCTTGGACAGCCGGTTGCAGTACTTCACGGCATCCAGCCAGCTCACATTCTCGACCGGGCGCGCGTCGTCGCCTTTGAACTCCGAAGGGTTCTCCCCCATCACCGCCGCGTACTGCCCCTGGGTCACTTCCGTCACGGAGATTGCAAACGGCGTCTGGATCTCCACCTCGTGCTGCCTCTCATCGATCGCGTCGCGTCCTCCTTCCGTCTCCGGGCTGCCCATCTTGAACTTCCCCGGCGGCAGGCGGCGCATTTCAGGGCGCAGCGCGCTTCGATGCTCGATGGGCGGCGACGGTGGCTGGTACTGCCGCAGCCACACCCACGGCAGCGCCAGCCCCGCGAGGACCAGCCCCGCCCCGACGCCACGCACCAGCGTCGGCGACAGCGTAGCGAAGGGGGTGCGAGAGGGCTGCGTCATGAAAGACATCCTTTGGAAACGCGAGAACCAGCGACGACAAAAGGGCTATGGAAAAGACCGCACCAAACGAAACCCTTGGGCACCGCCGCGGCTGCCGGGGTCGTCGTGGCCTCGGTTCGCCACCCGCGCATACTGCGCGCCGTTGGCCCACGACCCGCCCCGGCTCACCCGGTCCAAGCTGTTCAGAGGGCCCACTGGATCGATATCTCCTAGCTTCCAGGGCTCTTCCGTGTACCAGTCCCAGACCCATTCCCACACGTTGCCACTCATATCGTAGAGGCCCCAGGCATTGGGGCGTCGCGTTCGGACTGCGTGCATGCTGCTTCCTGAGTTCTCGTCATACCAAAGGTACTCATCGCTTCTATTGCCCCCTGCATACACGGTTCGCATGCTCGCCCACGCTGCGTATTCCCACTCGGCTTCTGTCAGAAGTCTAAATCCCCGGCACTGAACGCCTTTAGGCCACGTCACTTGATCCCCATTGATCGCGTAGCAGACCTCTAGTCCTTCTTTCATAGACAGGCCATTCGCATAGCGCACTGTCTCAAACCAGGTCACGCAGTGTACAGGCAGCGTGGTGCCCACCCCGTACTCGCTGCATTCGCTACTATCGGAGGTTTCCTTCTCGCTCGCCGCGGGATTGTTCCCCTGCACCGCCTTGTACTGCCCCTGCGTCACTTCCGTCTCCATCACATAGAGGCCCCGCGTCAGCGTTACGCGATGCTGCTTCTCGTCGTTGTCGCGGCCCTCTTCGCTCTCAGGGCTGCCCATCGTGAAGCTTCCTGGCGGAATCCACACCAGTGCGGGGCGCTGTGGCGTGGCGGGTAGCTTCGGCGGCTTTTCGGGTTCGGCTGGCTTGGTTGGCTTCGTCTGTTTTATGTCGAGCGCAGGGAGTTTTGTCTCGACCCGCTCAACATGGCTCTCTGCAGGGATCTCGACCTCGACGGTGTGCGTGACGTTGGGGCGCAGCCAGGCGCGCAGGGTGGGAAGTGGCGCGTACACCAGAAGCGACGCCAGGGATACGCACAGAAGGGCGCACAGACTGGCCATGCCCCAGGTCCGCCTTGCGCCCAGCAGCAGATCGCGCGGCGACACGCGGCCCGCCTGCGACACGATGCTGCCGAAGTTGGACCACGTCGCGCCAGCGAACACCGCGCTGTGCCGCTGTCGCGCTTGCTCGTTGCGCAGATAGGCAGCCAGAAGCGGCGCCACGCCCGTCCCCACAAAGCGGCTCAGAAGCTCCAGCGCTCGGCCGGGGTATAGCAGCGCTTGATGCATTGCGACTTTGAGTTCCCAGATCAGCCGGCCGCGGCCCTGCTGCTGTTCGGGGGCGCGCGGCGCATCGCCTAGCTGACCCAACAGGATGCGATGCACGCGGTTTTCAAAGCTGCCCACGTGGTCGGGCGGGCCAAACTCTCGTCGAGACTCGGACACCAGCCGGTCCTGCAGCGATTGCGACAGGTGCAGGTGCGTGATGCCGGACTCGGGATTCTCGCCGCTCTCGCGACCCACCCATTCGAGCAGCCGAAACAGAGAGCGCGTGTCGGGGGCTGGCAGCACGTCGTGGATCTCGGGCAGTGCGCCTTGCAGTGCGCGGACTTGATCCCAGCTGGCATCGGGAACCAAGGCTGCGGCCGTCGCCCACAGGCGCAATGCGCGCTGTTCCTTGGGGCTCGACAGGCGCGGCAGGCGGGTCCAGGCAAGCTCGGGCTGCGGCGGTGTCTCGTCCTTGTTCGTCAGGTGGCGCACCATCGACAGCAGGCCCTGGGGCGACAGCGGATAGCGTGGGATGCCAAGCTGCTGCAGGCGCGTGATCTGATCGGTGCGCGCCTTTGCCAAGTCCGCAGCCGAGCGCGGATCGGCATCGACCCAGGCGCACTGGCCAAGCTGCGCAAGCTCGTGCGTCCAGGCGTGCTCGCCGCAGAAGCCGTCGGGACTCAGGCGGCGCGACAGGATCAGCAGCACGCTGCCGGCGTGCTGGCGCACGACATCGGCGAGTGGCTGGCTGTGCAGACCGACTCGCGGGTAGGGGTCGAGAAAGTGCGGAAACTCCTCGGGATATGTGTACACAGCCAGGCGCACGCCTTGCCGTTGCCAGTGCTCGATCAGCGCGAAGTACGAGGACAGCCACGGGTGATCGCGGCCTTCATCGTCGATGAACACCAGCAGCTCGCCTCCGACGCTGCGCGGCGTGTGGACGGCGGTGAAGCGACCGCCCGCGCGCACCGTTGCGAACAGCGTGCGCAGCACATCCAGATCCGTGCCGCGGCCTTCATCGCGCAGCCGACCGAGCAGCGTGGCGCAGTCCTCGGCGACGCTGCGCGGCACCGGCAGGATTGGATCGACGCGATAGCTGGGCCGCAGCACCTCGCCGCGCGCTCGGGCTTCGCGGGCCAGGGCCGCTTCCGCCGCGCGCTGGGTCTGCATTTGCAGGTGGCGCAAGCGACCAGGCAGCAGCAACCAGCGAACGCCCAGCAGCAGCAGCAGCGCCGATAGGGCACAGAGGGCAAGCCACGATCGCGCGGGGATCTCTGCGGGCTCGCTGCGCTGCTGCGTGTCGACTCGCGCGGGCTCGTCTTCGACGATGCGCACGCTGGACTGTGGGGGCCGTGGCAGCGATGGTGGCGAGTGAACGTCTACCTTGCACGCGGCGGGATCGCGGACGCAGGGATCATGCGGCGTGTACGGCCACAGGCGAACCGAGACGCCGCCGATCATCCCCAGCAGCAGCGCCAGCAGAAGCGTGGTTCGCGTCGCGGGTCGAAGCTGGGTCCAGTATCGGCGCAGGATTTTGCGCAGCGACTCGCGCGATCTTGAATCGGGATCGGGCGGCGCTTCGCTCGACAGGCACTCGTCAAACAGCGCGCCGATCTGGCGAGACTGCTCGGAAGTTTTGGCCAGCAGCGATGCCAGTTGTGCCCGCAGCACCGTCGAAGAAACCGGCCGCTCGCGGCTCGCCAAGCGATAGGCGCGCTCTTCTTCGCGCACGCCGACTGCGACCACCTGCCGCGCAAGCTGCAGGAAGCGATCGAGATCGAAATACGGCGTGGGCGACGGAGCAGACACGGGGGATTCTGCGCCTGTGCGCTAGGCCAGTATGAGCGGCGAGGACGCGGCGCGCGGTCGCAAGCGTTCCCAGTCTTCGCGCAGCTTGATCAGACAGCCGACCTGCGGCAGCGCCGAAAATAGCGTTGCGCTATCGGGTGGAGCCTTGGCTTCTGCCATCGCTTGCGCCGCGCGAATCACCGCAAGCGCGTGGGTTGGCGCGGCCTGCCCGGCGAGCAGGGCCTTGCCCCAGGCGATGAGCTCGGCCGTCGCTGGGCGCTTGGTCAGGGCCAGCTCACGCAGGCGCAGGAATAGATCGAGCAGCGCTTCGACGAAGGCGCGCGAGATCTCCGGCTCGCTGGCCGGGGTCGAGCGCTGCGCGAAGGCCTGCGTGCTCGCGTGGCCAAGCTGCGGCGCAGCGGTCTGCAGAAAGCGCTGCGCAACGATGCGCAGCTCGTTTCCCGTCGCGGATCCGCCGCTGCGATTCAGCCGCGTAACGGATCCGCGCAGGTGATCGAGCAGGATTGCGGTCAAGCGCGTGCGATCAGGAAACTCGATGTGAAAGAACACGCAGCGCCGCAGAAACGCATCGGGAAGCTGCCGTTCGACGTTGCTCGTGATGATCACCAGCGGCTTGGGCACGCGCCGCAGCGGATGGGCATCGCGCATCACAGGTCGCCGCAGCTGCCGCACCAGAGCGATACCGTGGCTCTCGACCGTCGCTGGCAAGTGACGCATGACGTCGTCGGGCAGCGAGGACGGAATCTCGGGAATCTCGAAGTCGCCGACATCGAGCTCGTGCAGAAGATCGTTCGGCAGATCGCGCGGCGCCTTGTCGATCTCGTCGATCAGCACAACCTTTCGCGTGGTGTCCATCAGCGCGCGACCCAGCCCGCCCAGCTCGATGTATTGGCGGGCATCGGCAGCGCGGATCTTGCCTGCATCGCCGCCGTGCTGGGCATCGCCGAAGCGGCGCACCGCGTCGTAGGAATACAAAAGATCGCGGGCCCGGCTATCGCTGCGCACCTGACACAGCAGTGGCTGCGGCGCGTGCTCTAGCTGATACATCGCGTCGGGCGCCTGCGTGCGATGCAGGCCCCAAGCGGCAGCCCAGGCAAAGTGCGTTTTGCCGCAGCCTGGCTCACCGGTCAGAAGCAGCGGCATCTCCAGATACAGCGCCGCGTTGGCGGCCGCGACAAGCTCGGGCTCGGCCAGATAGCGCTGACCTTCGCGACCGTATAGCTCGTGCCCATCGATCTCGACGAGCGACTCGGGTTCGTTTGCATCCATCAGCCATTCACCTTGCGATCGAGCAGCGCCGCGAGGTCGTCGTAGCGCGCACTCTTTTTGCTGCGCAGCGTGTCGTAGTCCAGCTTCAGCGCGTCGATGCGCGTCGTCGAAAGCCGCGTGTGATCGTGCAGATACTTGCGCGCGTGCTCCCACGTCGGCAGCACCGCCTCGTCGAGCGTGCGCACGCGATGGTCTCCGGCCAGTGCCCCTTGGGTAGCCCAGGCATGCATGCGCTCGATCTGGCTCTCTTTCGGCTTTTCGTAGTCGTGGACCAATAGAAAGCGCAGATAGCAGAGCCCGCGCACCAGCTTCGGTAGCTCCTCGACCAGAAACTCGCGCAGGCCCTCGCGCTCGGCTTCATCCAGAGGCGGCAGCGGCTGGCGGCCCAAGAGCACGAAAAACGGCTGTCGCGCCGTCGCCAGGCCCAGAAGGTCGCGCGTGTCGCGATTGCCGCGCAGACCCACGCTCTGCGCAAGCTCGCTGTGCAGGCGCAGCGCCCAGTCGGCCCCCGTGCGCGCACCCACCGCATCGACCAGAAAGGGCACGCGCACGATGCGACAGCGCTCGCCCTGCTCGGGGGCCAGGTGTCGGCAGATGCGGTCGACGAAAAACGGCAGTCCGGCGCGCTCGCGCTGACCGTGCAAAAGGAACAGGATGCACTCCGTTTTGTCGCGCGTATCGACGATGTCGGCCCACTGCGTGCTGCGATCCAGCCGCAGCGCCGCCCCCAGAAGCCCGCCATAGGTCGACGGAGCCGAGAGCGCCAGGCTGTATTCCTGGGCCAGCCGCAGCTTGTCTTGCAGCCGCTGCGCTGGAATCGCGGCCAGCACGAGGTTCTCTTTGGCGACGCGATCGAGACCGTCGAAGCTCCGCGCCACCTCGGGAAAATGGTCGGCAAAGAAGGCCTGGAATTCGCTGTCGGTCCGCAGCAGTTCCTGAAGCTGATTGCGCAGCGTCTTGCTCATCGTCATGCGTCTCGCGCAGCTTCGACCGGGCCCACCCCGCAAAGCAAGCGGACGATGAAAGTACGCGCGCCCGCGGCCGGTTCTGACACGCTCGCCTTTGGGCCGCTGTCTTCGTTCCTGCGTCAGAACCACTTCGTTGCCGCGGGCCTGCGATGCGGACAGCCGGGCCAGCAGCACGGACGGCGTTTGCCGGTGCGCAGCTCGTCGAGCATCCTCGCGATGTGCTGCCGCCGGGTCGCAGCCGTCTTCACGATCGTTACCCAGCAAATCCATTCGTTGCGCGCGAGCTGCGTGATGTCTTCCCATGCGGCCCTGGCGTCGGCATCCGCGCGCAGCGCGTCGCGCATATCGTCGGGCAGATCATGTACAACGCCGCCCGCGAGCTCTGGCTGTTCCATGCGCCGAGCATACAGGCCGTCCCGCTTGATTCAGACAGAATAAAAGCCAGGTAATTTTATTTTGATTTATATTTTGATTTATATATTTGAAAATATTGATGTATAAAAATGTTCACGAGGCAGTCCATCTGTGGCTGCGGTGCCCGGTTCCAGTCAGACCACCAAGGTGAACGTGGTGCCGCCTGGGCTGGTGGTGAAGTCGACGCGGCCGCCTTGGCGTTCGGCGACGGCGCGGACGATGGCCAAGCCCAAGCCGGTGCCGCCGTCGTCGCGGGCGGTGGTGAAGAAGCGCTGGAACAGGCGCCCCTGATTGGCCGGGCTGATGCCGCTGCCTTGATCCGATACGTCGATGCGCAGGCGACCGTCTTGGCTGCGGACGCGCAGCAGGATCGGCTTGCCGGCGCCATGGCGCAGCGCATTGTCGAGCAAGTTGCTGACGGCCGAGCGCAGGTGGTCCGAGCTGATCACGACCTGCGCAGGCGGCGCATCCAGCGAAAGCGTGACTCCTGGATAGCGAGCGGTAAGCGCCGTGAAGAACTCAGAAACGGCGACGCGCTCTGTCGGATCGGGCGCGTTTTCGATCTGCGCCAAGTGCAAGAGCCGACTGACCAAGCGCTGCATCCGCTCGGCGTCGTGATCGATGTTGCTGGCGAAGCGATGGCGCTGCTCGTCGCTCATGCTCTGCCACTGATCGCGCAGAAGCTCTGCGGCGCCGCGGATGCCGGTGAGCGGAGTCTTCAGCTCATGGCTGACGTTCTGCGCGAGCTCGGCGATGTAATCGGCGCGCTGGCGCAAGCGCTGGGTCATCACTTCCAGCGCCGCGCCCAGCGTGCGGATCTCCGTCGGGATGGGCAGCCAGGGCAGCACGGGCAGCGGCGGCACCGACTGACCTTCCGCGATCTGCTGGGCCGACTTGGTGATGGCGCGCAGCGGACGCGCGATCAGCGCTGCAAACAAGAAGCTGACCAAGACCGCTGAAAGCGCAGTGACCACGATGCCGAACAGAAGGCCACGGCGGTTGTGCCAAAGCGAGGTGCGAGCATCCAAGTTGGTGCGCGATGCTCGCACTACGGCGATGACTTTTCCGTCGGAAAAAACGGGAAGCGCAGTGAATACGCGGGTCGATCCGCGGCTGCGCACTTCTGAGATCGGTGGCAGCGGCTCATCGCTGATGCGCTCGCGCACGACGGCGGCGTAGCGGCCCGAAAGCGCGCTCTGCACCTCGGGCAGCGAGGTCAAGCACAGGCCGTCTTCACCGCGGGTGGTTGCCACTACACAGCCTTGCCCGTCGAGAATGCGCACTGCCGACAAGGCGTACACCTGCATGCGGCGCAGCATGGCGTTCATGCGCTGACCGGCGCGCGTCTCGGGGGTGTCGCGCGGCTCGGCGATCGGCAGCGCATCGGGCTGCGGCGGCAAGACACCATGGCGCAAGCTGGACACCGGCTCGATGGGAATAAAGGCGGCATCGCTCTTGCCAGGCGGACGAAAGTCGGGGGAAGTCATCGCTGTAGAGCCAGGCACGCTGTGCGGCAGGCTCTCGTTCAGCCAGAGCTCGCGATAGATCTCGGCCATCGCCACCGACTGCGCGATCAGCTGTCTTTCGGTCTGACGCAGCAGATAGTTGTCGTAAAGACGCAGCGCCAAGATCGCAAACAGCGGCACCATCAAGACAAACGCATTCGCACCAAGCAGCAGCACACCAATGCGCACACCACCACGCGGACGCTGGATGCCGCTGCTTGGTGAGCCATCACGCGGCCCGCTGGCTGTCGAGACCAGGGCTGTCGCTGCAGCGCTCGCAGGCGGTGGGCTCATAGATCCTCGCGCAGGCGATAGCCCAGGCCATAGACGGTCTCGATGGGATCGGCCCCCAGGGTCGACAGCTTGTGGCGGATGCGGCGGATGTGGCTGTCGACGGTGCGCTCGGTGATGACGTGGCCTTGGCCATAGGCGCGATCGACGAGCTCATTTCGCGAGTACACGCGACCCGATGTCCCCATCAGCGTGCCCAAGAGCGCGAATTCAGTGACGGTCAGGATCACTTCCTGGCCATCCCAGAGGCAGCGGTGGCGACCGTGATCCATCTCTAGCGGACCGCGTCGACGAATCTCGGACTTTTCGCCATCGCCCGCTGTGGGCAAGGCCTCGGGCTGCAGGCGACGCAGCACGGCTTTGACGCGCGCCGCAAGCTCGCGTGGGCTGAACGGCTTCACCAGATAGTCATCGGCGCCTAGCTCAAGGCCCAGCACGCGATCCAGCTCTTCATCGCGGCTCGACACAAAGATGATCGGCACGCGACTTGTGGCGCGAATGCGTCGGCACACGTCCAGGCCGTCGGCTTCGGGCATGACGATGTCGAGGATGCACAGGTCGATGCCGCCTTCGGAAAAGCGCTGCCAAGCCTGGGCTCCGTCGCGGGCTTCGACGACGTGGTGGCCGGCTTGCTGCAGGGTGAAGCGCATCACCTCGCGGATGTGACCATCGTCATCTACCACCAAGATGCAGCTCATGTAGGCACCATATCAGCCCGCTGCTGTTTCCGGCACGACGACCACACGCAGACCTGTGGACCACGGCGGACCCGACGAGAAGTGGGGCGAGCGTGATACGATGACCTGTCTGACATGCGTCGCATCGCAGCTTGCTGTTTGCTGCTCTGTCTTTTCGCGTGCCTGGGTTGTGGCAGGTCCTCCGCTCCACCACGTGCGCAGCATGGTGTGATGGATCTACGCAGCTGGGACTTCGCTCGCGATGGCATGGTGCGCTTGGATGGCGACTGGCTGTGGTACTGGCAGAAGCTGCTGCCGCCGTCAGAGCTCAAGGACCGAGCGACCAGCACGGCGCCCGCGCCGACCGGCATCTATCCGTTTCCGCACATCTGGAATGACATGATTGTCGACGGCAAGCCGCTTCCAGCCAGCGGCTATGCCACGTTTCATCTGCGCGTGCTCTTGCCACAGGCGGGATCGTATGGCGTCAAGCTGAAGTTTGTGAATGCGGCCTCGGCGCTGTGGCTCGACGAGCGCAAGCTGACCGAGAGCGGGCAGCTCACCACCAGCCCCAAGGGCTACCAACAGCACGGGATGACGCAGGCCGCGTACTTCGACACGGCGCAGTCACAGATCGATCTGACCGTTCACTTCGCGAACTTTGGCTTTTTCCGCGGCGGGCCGCGCGCTGGCATCTGGTTTGGGACCGCAGCACAGATCCAAAGGCAGCGTGAGCTGGCCCTTTTGCGCGAGGGGGCTCTGGCTGCTGCGTGCTTCACGATAGGCGTGTTTCAGATCCTTCTATTTCTGCTTCGTCGGCAAGAGGGGGCGCCGCTGGGTCTGGGCCTGTTCTGCGTCGGCCTTGCGACATGGCTCACGATGCAGGGCGAGCTTTTTCTGACCCAGATCGTTTCGCAGGTGCCGTACGACTGGATGCGCAAGCTCGAATATCTGGCGCTTGCCGGCATGACGCCGGCTTTCGTTCACTTTTTTTTTCACCTGTATCCCGGTCAGCTCGATAAGCGCGTGCGAGGCGTGGCCAACGCGGTATTCGCCACGTTTGGCCTGGTGGTGCTCTTGACGCCGTCCGAGATCTACACGCGGGCCCTTCTGGGTATGCAGGGGTTCATGCTGGGCATGGTGCTGTACGGCATTTACGTGACGGTGCGTGTCGTGCAAAAGGGGCTCAGCGATGCGCGCCTGTTTGCGTTTGGCTTCGTGTCGCTGGCGATGGGTGTCTCGTACGACATCTTGCGGGTCACGCTGCAGCCGCTTTCGATCGTGCCGGTGACCCCGTTTGCCGTGCTGCTTTTGATCCTGGCCGACGCGCTGATCCTCGCCCGCAAGAGCGCACGTGCCTACGCCACCATTGAGCTGCAAGCGCAGGCGCTAGAGCGCTTGAGTCGCGCATACTACCGCTTTGTGCCGCAAGCCTTCCTGCATTTGCTAGGCAAGCGCGACATCACCACGGTCGAGCTGGGCGATCAGATCCAGCGCACGATGACCGTCTTGTTCGCCGACGTGCGCGGCTTCACCTCGCTGTCCGAGCAGATGTCGCCGGAAGAAAACTTCACATTCATCAACCGCCTGCTGCGCCACTTAGGACCGCTGATTCGCGCCCACAAGGGCTTTATCGACAAGTACCTGGGCGACGGAATCATGGCCCTGTTTCCCGACCATCCAGGCGACGCACTGCGCGCCGCCTGCGCCATGCGGCAGACGCTGCGACGCTTCAATGCATCGCGCGTGTCGGCTGGGCAAGACCCCATTCGGATCGGCATCGGCATTCACACCGGCACGCTGATGCTGGGCACGGTCGGTGAGCCCGAGCGCATGGATGGCACGGTGATCGCCGACGCAGTCAACACCGCAGCGCGGCTAGAGAGCCTGACCAAGCGCTATGGCGTGACGATCTTGGCCAGCGCCGATGCGATCGAGAAGTCTGGTTTTGCTGAGCAACATCCGCTGCACATTCGCTTGATCGGCAAAGTTCGAGCCAAGGGCAAGACCGCCGCGGTCGAGCTGTATGAAGTCTTCGACGAAGAGGCTGTGGCAGCCAGCGACAGTCGCACGAGCACTCCTCCTTCGATGCGCTCGTTTCCGTCGGGAACATCGTCTCCCGAGGCGGAATCAGCCCAGGACTCGGCGGCTCACTCGGCCGATACGCTGCGCCTAAAGCAAGAGAGCCGAAGTCAGTTCGCAACGGGCCTGCAGCGGTTTCAACAAGGGCGATTCGCCGAGGCTGAGAAGATCTTTACAGAGATCGTGAGCCTGAATCCGGACGATCATCCCGCCGCGTACTACGCAGCTCGCTGCGCGCACTTCGCTCAGCACGGTGCGCCGGCTGACTGGGATGGTATCGAGGCCCTGACCGAGAAGTAGCGAGCCGCGCGCTACCTGTGGACAAGACCTGGCTTGCACCGCCGGCATAGCTGCGATAAGTCCGCGATATGGCTGCCAAAATGCCGCTGCAAGCGGTGAAGGGGTCCGCTATGACCGCGCGCTGCTTGAGTTGTCACGCTCCCGTTGCCGACGGAGTCGAGATCTGCGAGAGCTGCCGCACGGCGCATGTCCTTAAGGTCGATCTGGACATGCTCACTGCAGACGAACCCGGCGATCGCATCGCCGACGGTGATCTGCTGCTTCCAGCGCAGTCTAGTGCAGTATTGTCGGCTTCCGAGCTGCCATTTTGTGGTCGAGCGCAGGAGCTGACGCAGCTCGTCGGCTTGATCGAAAAGAGCGTGCGCGAGCAGCGGCTGCGCTGTGCGCTGGTGTCGGCCGCCGCAGGCCAGGGCAAGACGCGCCTTCTGCGCGAGGTCGCGCGCCTGTGTACGGATCATCTGGGGCTGCCGAGTGACCGCGTGCTCATCGGCACACTTTTGGGAGGAGAGCCGCCCAGCGAAGCCGCGCTGCCACTCTCCGCGTTTCGCGAGCAGGTACGTACGCGCTGCGGCATTGCATCCGGTGACGCGGTGCAGAGCGCGCGAGAAAAAGTGCAGCGCACCTGTCGCTCGCTGTTACCGCCGGTTCGCGCCACGGAAGTGTCGCTGAGTCTGGCTGACTTCCTGGGGCTTTCGCCGGCCGAATCTGGCTCTTCCACCGACGCGGAGCGGAGTCATCGCAGCGAGTCGCGTAGCTATGCTGGGCTCAAGCGATTCCTGAGCGCGGATGCTGCGCGTGCGCCGCTGGTCTTGCTGTTCGATGAGCTGGAACACGCAACCGAAGAGACCTTGAGCTTGTTGCGCTATCTGACCGAGAGCTTGGCTGAGCTTCCGGTCTTCGTCGGTGTGTTCGCACGTCCCGAGTTTGTCGAAAAGAACCCCGACTGCGTGGCCAGCGCCCATGGCTTAACGCAGATCGAGCTGGGGCCACTGAGCGGCGATGAGGCCGTCGAGCTGTTCTGCATGTCCGTGGGCTGTGAAGTCGCGACCCTGCCGCAGTCGGCGCTGCGCTTGATCGAAAAGAGCCAAGGTTCACCGCGCGTGCTCGCTGAGCTGCTTCGCTCGTTGGTCGAGACCGAGATCCTCACGTGGTCCCCGGTACAGGCCCCTGAGATCGGCGATGACGAGCCGACCGGCGGTGTGCCGCTTGTGCCACAGCTCGATCTGGCCCGCTTGGAAGAGCTGGACCAGTCACAGGCAGTCAGCCTGGACCTGCGCGCCCTGGTTGCCGCTCGCTTGGCAGTGCTGGTTCCCGTCGCGCAGCGCGTCCTTGAGCGAGCCGCTTCCTGTGGTGAACATTTTTATTTGGATGCGCTGCTGATGCTGCAGCGCTGTGATCGGGCGGGCATCGCGCTGGGTGATGGTGACCGCGAGACCAAAGAAGACGAGAGCGAGGATCCGTCGCTGCCCAGCTCAGCCGAGCCGGACCCCGCATTCGGGCAGAGCGGCGAGCTATGGGAGAGCGAAGCGGAAGGCCGCGCTTCGCTCGCAGGCATGGACGACAGCGATGATCGTGTCGCGCTGCTGGCGACGCTAGAACAGCTGGTCGCGCTCGGCCTGATCGCGCCCATGGGCGACAGTCGTCTGCACGGCGAGCACGGTTATCGCTTCGCATACGGCCCATGGCGCGATCTGTGTTACGAGCGGCTCAGCCCATCTCGCAAGCGGCGCTATCATCGCTTGCTTGCGCACTGGCTGATGCTGCATCGCGAGCGCGACAGCGACGACATCGTCGAAGCAGTCGCGCGTCACCTAGAGCGCGCGGCGTATGGCTCAGGAGCTGCGTACTTTTATCACCAGCTGGCAGGTCGCGCGGCCGCGCAGGATCAGCTGGCCCGTGCAACGCGACTTTTGCTGCGGGCCATCGCCTGTCTGGGGCAGGCCGATATTGGCCAGCGCATCTCGATGTGGCACGAGCTGGGGGCGATCTTGGTTCGCCGCGGTGATCTTGACGCGGCGCTCTCGGCCTATGACAAACTCCTGCGCTTGTCGCATGTCTTGGCTGTGCGTCAGTATCGCGCGGCGGCGTATTACGCCCTGGGGCAGATCCATCGCCACAAGGGAGATCTGGCCCGCTCCCTCGATCACCTGAACCGCGCGCACAGCGACTACAGCGAGATCAACGAGATGAGCGGCGTTGCCGACGTGCTTGACGATCTGGGGCAAGTGCTGTGGCTCTTGGGACGCATCGAAGACGCGCTGGATCGCACGGCGCGAGCGCTGGAGCTGCGACGGCGGCTCGGCGATCGTCGCAAGGAAGCGACATCGCTATTGCACATCGGCTCCATCGAACTCCATCGCGGCCTGATCGATCCCGCGCTGAGCTGTTATGAAGAGGCGCTGCGCAAGCACGACGAGGATCCTGAGCTGTTCGCAGCCTGTCAGGAAGCTCTCGGCAGCGTTGATCTTCTGCGCGGCGATGTCGCGGCGGCGCGTCAGCGCTTTGAAGCCGGCCTCGCTCGCGTCGAGAGTCGTACAGGCAGTCCGATTGCGGCGGCGCTGCAGGTGCGCTTGGCCGAGGTTGCGCTGGAACTGGGCCAAGTCCCAGAAGCAGAAGGGCTGCTGCGACGCGCTCGCGAGCTTGCGCTGCGCAGCTCAGAGCGCAGGCTGCTCGCCGAGATCAAGCGCGTCCTGGCCTATGTCCACTTGCGCCGCGACCAACAGAGAGAGGCGCTTTCCTGCAGTCAGCAAGCGCTGGACTACGCGCAGAAGAGCGGCGTGCGGCACGAGATCGCGCGAGCCCTTTTGGCAATGGGCGAGGCCCATGCGGCGACGCTGTTCGACGAGACCATCGAAGGACAGCACCCAGCCTGGGAGTGCTTCCGGCGCAGCGTGGCCCTGCTGCGCGAGGTCGGCGATCAGGCTGAGCTAGCGGGTGCTCTGTACCAGATGGCGCGCTTGCTCATCGAGCGCGGGCGCGTGCAGCCAGCCCGCAACACCTTGCTTGAGGCCTTGGAGATCGCCACGCGGCTGCGACTGGGCATCGCCTACGAGATGCAGCAGATCCTCGCCGAGCTGTAGCCGCTTATTCGTCGTCTTCGAAGTCGAAGTCTTGGCTGCGCTGAAGAGCGGCCGTATATGCTGCGATGGCCGCGTCTTCGTCGGCATGGCTGGATTCCTGGCTCGTCCCCGCCTCGCTGCTCTGTTCTTCGCGGCTTGCCTCGCGCGGCTCGTCGGCGTCGTCGTCCGCTGGACCGCGGCCGTCTCTGCTTTTTGCGCGCTGCGTGCTGCGATAGCTGCGTCCGCTATCGCTGGAGGCGGCGCGGCCGTGCGACGCGGGCACGACGTCATCATCCCCTAGCCACAGCGGCTGTGGCAGCGGCCACGCTTGTACTTCCAGCGCCGAGATCTCGGACGAGATGCCGTCTGCCATGCGCATCGCGCGATAGAACAGGGCATGCAGACCCAGCGCTTCGTTGCCATAGTCGCGGCCCAAGAGCCCCGCGGGCAAGCGACCGCCGCGCTTTCTGGCTTGGGCGATGCGGCGCTGCGCCACCAGGGTCTGACGCAGGCGCTCGGTGTCGCGGCGAGCCACGCGCAGGCGCAGGCAGAGCGGAGTAATGACTCCGTCCACGAAGCTCAGGACATCGCGCGGAGCGGTCGCGTCATCAAAGGTCGCGGCCAATGGCGGGGCGCACAAGATCGAAAGCAGAGCAGCATTCGAGGGCACATCGCCGACCTGCACCCGCTCATCGAGCAAGGCCAGATAGGGGTCAAGCGCCGTCGGATGCAGGCGCAGAAGCTGCGATACCTCGGGCAGCAGAAACTGCAGGAGGCCGGTCTCGCGCAGCAGCACCATCGACTCGCTGGCCGCACCCCCGCGCAGCAGGCGATAGATCTCTTCGAGCACGCGCGGCGCCGGACTCTTTTGGATCTCGGCATGGTGCGCGGTCATCGCGCGATAGGTCTCGTCTTCGACGTCAAAGCCGAGGCGAGCGGCGAACTTCACAGCGCGCAGCATGCGCACCGGATCCTCGCGAAAGCGCAGGTTGGGATCGCCGATGGTGCGCAGGTGCTGCTGTGCCAGATCGTCCAGCCCGCCGACATAGTCGATGACGCGTCCGCTCTCTAGGTCATAGAACAGGCCGTTGATCGTAAAGTCGCGACGTCGGGCGTCTTCTTCCGCGGTGCCAAAGACGTTGTCGCGATACAGATAGACATCGGACTCGGCGCCACGACTGCCGCTGCCATCCGTCGCTGCGTCTGATTCCGCTTCGTCATCCTCGGCCGAGGCTTTGCCGCTGCCCGCGGTCGTGCCATCGAGCGAGGCGGGGCGAGGATTGGCACGAAACGTCGCGGTCTCGATGATCTTGCGACCAAAGACGATGTGGGCCAGGCGAAAGCGGCGACCGATGATGCGACAGTTGCGGAACAGGTCGCGAATCTCGGCGGGCGTCGCGTCGGTGGCGACGTCAAAGTCTTTGGGCGTACGAGCCAGCAAAAGATCGCGGACACAGCCGCCCACCAGATAGGCCTGATAGCCGTTGCGGACCAAGTGGCGGATGACCTTTTGGGCATCCTGGTCAATGTGCTCTCTGGCGATGGTGGGTGCGGACATGGGCGGATAAAAGACGTTGCCCGTTTCGTATCACAAGCGCCCGGCACAAACAATCACTGTGGCGACGAGGTTTGATATTCTGCGGCCTACCCCCATGCGACCGATTTTGTATCGCGAGATGACCGATGCGCTGGGACGCGTGCTGCGCGTAGCGGCGCCTCCTATGCGAATCGTCTCGCTGGTGCCCAGTCAGACCGAGCTCTTGTTCGAGCTCGGCTGTGGCGATCGGATCGTCGCGGTGTCGGACTATTGCGTCGAGCCCGCGGCGGCCCTGCAGGGAAAGGCACGGATCGGTGGGCAGAAAGATCCCAACCTTGCCGCGCTGTTGGCGCTGCGTCCGGATCTGGTGGTGGCCAACAAGGAAGAAAATCGCCGCAGCGACGTCGAGCGCTTGGCTGCCGAAGGCATCCCGACCTTTGTGACCGATGTCCGCAGCATCGAAGCGGCGCTGCAGCTTCCGGCGACGCTGGGCGTGCTGTGTGGCGCCGAGATCGCCGAGATCGAACGCATGCTGGCGCGACTGACCGAGGGGGTGAGCGCAGCGCGAAGCTGGGCGGCGCAGCGCGGCACAGCGGTGCGCGTGCTGAGCTTGGTCTGGTGCGATCCCTTGATCGCGGCCGGCCCAGATACCTATATGAGCGCGGTCTTGGCGACGCTGGGGGCCCAGAATGCCGCTGCCGATTTGCTGCAGTCGACTGGCTCCGAGCGGCGCTATCCCAAGCTCTCGCTGGCTGATCTGCGTGCGCTGCGTCTCGATCGACTGCTGCTGCCGACCGAGCCGTACCCGTTTACCGAGTCCGAGCGCGCTGCTTTGGAGGCCGAGCTAGGGATTCCGACGCGGCGCATCGATGGCTCGATTGCCTGCTGGTATGGGCCGCGCACCGCTCGCATCATAGAGCTGGCTGAAGCCCTCGATTCCTGAGGGTGAAGTCGCGAGGAAGGCTGCGCAGAAGGAGGCTCGCACTGCGCGCTGCGTAGGCTGGCACCCGCGTCGACGCGGGCACGATATGATGGCGGCATGCCAAGGCTTCTTGTCTTCCTTCTGGCGCTGCTCGCTGCCACTGCGGATCGTGCGCTGTCCAATCCCGTCGTGAACGAGGCCGCAGGCCGCGTCGATCGAGTGATCGTGGTTCACGAAGGCGAGCTCTTGGGATCTGAGTCGCGTGTGATCGCGGCGCTGCAGAAGCAGCTCTCGACGATGAGCAGTCGTCCGCTGCTGCTTACCGAGGCCAGCCCCGCTGAAAAGGCGGCCGCGATGCCATGGCTCGCTGCGTCGTTGCCGTCGATTCCAGCTGCTTGGCCCGAGCCATGGAAGGATGCCCAAACGGTCGTGGTCTTGCAGGTGCTGGCGCCACGCGGCAAGAAGCCGCAGCGCACTTCAGGAGGTCTTGGTGGCCGGCTGGTGTTTCGCGCGCCCGAGAAAGCACCTGTCTATGTCGAACGAATCGAGGGCACGCAGGGGGCAAGCCTGGATGCTGAGTCACTTGCGAAGTGGCTGCGTGGCGCGCTGAAGATCGCCGCAGTCAAAGAGAGTCGCTGATGTCTCGGCGTGCCATCGTCTGCTGCCTGATCGTCGCTGCATCGTCGCTGGCTGAGTCATCGCAGGCCGGAGATCGCAAGCTTGAGATCATGCTGACCAACATGACGCCCGATGCTCGATCGAGCGAAGCATCCAAGACCTGCGTGCGAGCGCTGGAGGAGATCCTGCGCGCCGACTATGCCAACGTGCAGCGCATCGGCGAGACCGCGCTGCGCAAGCAGGTGGGCAAGACCGCAGGCGAGCCCTTTTTCGACTGGCCCAGCGCAGCGCTGCTGCCGGTCAAGGGACGCGCTGGCACGGACGTCCGCTACATCGACACGCTGATCCTCGTCGACTGCCAGCCCGAGGCCAAGCAGCTCGATGTGCTGGTGCATCCGCCGGACGGCGCCGTGGTGCGGTTCGGCGTGCGCAGCGTGCCTCTCGACAAGGACACTGTGCGCTGGGTGGCCGAGGCCGCGCTGCGTCGCGCTTGGTCGGGCTTCTCACCGTAGCGGGTCCGCTTCGATGGGATGCGATGCGATGCGATGGAAAGCGATGCGATGCGATGGGAGCGCGGGCGAGAGCTGGCCGATGTCTGATCAGGTTGCGATGCGCAATAGCTCAGCCACGCGATAGAACGCCGCCAGCCATGCCGTCGCACCGCGAGCCCGCTGGCTGGGCAGCACGCTGTCGCGCAGGTGCAGGCCCAGGTTCTGCGCGTCCCACAGGCTCAGCGAGAACACCGGCAGCGCCGCGAGCTCGACGGCGGCCAGCAGCTCTTGCAAGTGATTTGCATCTTCTGCCGCGGCTTCACAGCGGGCCACGCGGGACATCAGCGAAGCGCGCAAGCTGCTGCGCGCTGGGTCTAGATCGACATGCGCCTGCTCGGTCTGGAGCTGTGCGAGCAAGCGATCGATGTGCGGGCGCTGCAGCCGCGGCTCTTTGAGCGAAAGAGCCAGCTCGGACACCATCGTGTACTCGCGGGCTGCAGCCAGCTCGGGCGGAATGTCGATCCCCAGCCGACTGCGCAAGACGCCATCGAACAGCGGCGCATGCAGAGCCGAGAGCTGCGCCATGTGCTGCTGCAGCGGTTGCAGCGAAGTGGCCAGTAGGGACTGCGTCGCGGCTCGCTGCGTTTCGATGGGCAGATCGGCCAACGTGAATAGGCGCGGGCCATAGTCGCGGCGCAGCGTTTCCAAGATCGCGGGCACATCGGCGGCATCCAGCAAGCGTGGCAGCGCGGCTGTGACTTCGTTGTCTGTCCGTCGATCGGGTGGGCCATCGGCGCGGCGAATCCCGATCGCGATCTGCAGACCTCCCAAATGAACCCCGGCGTAGTCGAGATCGTGCGAGGCCGTGGTGATCAGAGATGTGACGCGCAAGCGACCATGGAACAGGCACAGCCCACCCGAACGATAACGATCGCTGATCCGCGGCGCGATCTCATAACAGGCCAGGTGCGATGGCGGACCTTCGAGCACGGGCAGGCACGTCGACGGCGTGGTAACGGAAGCACC
Organism: Myxococcales bacterium; assembly: GCA_016794505.1. Lineage (GTDB taxonomy): Bacteria > Myxococcota_A > Polyangia > Palsa-1104 > JAEUJZ01 > JAEUJZ01. The sequence goes on along the minus strand of JAEUJZ010000067.1, from coordinate 118,228 downwards.
CGAGCCGGGATGGATCTGCGCGAGCACATGGCTGGCCGCGATCTGTGCGTGATCGAGATCGACGCCGGTCTTTTCGACACAGCGCTCGTATAGCACGCGCCCGTCGGGGACCTCTTTGGTATTGCCGGGTACTTCCGCCAACCCATCCGTGAATGCGCGGGCCAGATCGTGTCCGCCCAGCGCGCTGGCTAGCTGCACCACGCGGCCGGCGTACTGCACGATCTGCGTGGGCTCCGGGCCCGAGATGTCGTCGAAGAACCAGCCACAGCTGGTGTACATGAGCTGGCTGTGGCGCTGCATTTCAAGCAGGTGCCAGATGGTGACCTGCTCGCTGGGCGACACGCTGCGGCTTGCGTGCTGGCGCAGAAAGCGACTGCGGCTGCGCTCGCTGCGATCGTTGATGACGTCGACGTATTCGTCACGAGCCGCCCACGGATCGCGCAAGAGCGGCGCTGCGCGATCGACATACAGCGAGGTCACTGCGTCACGCAGAGCATCCAGCGCCGCGCGCAGCGGGCCACGCCAGCGCTGATGAAAGCCGGGATGACCCCCGCTGTTGCAGCCGCAGTCTGAACGCCAGCGCTCGATACCGTGTGCGCAGCTCCATGCGCTGTTTTCGACGATCTCGATGGTCTCGCGCGGTGGATACAGGCTGAGAAACTCGCCGTAGTTCGACAGAAGCGGCGCATCCGATAGGGCGCTGCGCGCCTTGCTGCTGCGCTGGGCTGGACGCTCTAGGCGATCCAAGACATAGGCCAAGGCCATCTCGCCAAACTTGTGGTGATGGCCATACGTCTCGCCATCGGTGGCGATGTGGACAAGCTGCGCTTCCCCATTTCCAGGGTCACTGGGGAACGCAGAAAGCAGACGGGAAAGGAAGCGCTCGCCGCTGCCCAGCAGGTGCTCAAAGGCGACGGCGCGCGACACCGGACCGTCATAAAAAAACACCGCGATCGAGCGACCTGAAGGCAGCATCACGCGATACGGTCGCGTCGGATCGAGCGAGCCGCTCTTCACCTTGGCTTGATGCGGCGCGAGCACGGTGAAGCGAATATCGTGCTCGGCCAGCACATTCAGCGTCTCTAGATCGACGGCGGTCTCAGGCAGCCACATGCCTTCGGGCGCGCGACCAAAGCGCGACTTGAAGTCGCGCACGCCCCAGCGCACTTGCGTGACTTTGTCGCGACGGCAGGCAAGCGGCATGATCACGTGGTTATAGACCTGCGCCATCGCCGAGCCATGGCCGGAAAAGCGCCGCTGGCTGGCTGCATCGGCCGCCAAGATCGCCTGATAGACGCGCGGAGCTTGCACCTGCAGCCAAGCGAGCAGCGTTGGGCCGATGTTGAAGCTGATGCGGTCGTAGGTACTCAGGATGCGCGCGACAAGACCGCGCTCGTCCAAGATGCGCGCCTGCGCATTGGCGGCGTAACACTCGGCCGTGATGCGGCTGTTCCAGTCGTGAAAAGGGGCGGCGCCGGGCTGGATCTCGACGGTCTCAAGCCATGGATTTTCGCGAGGCGGCTGATAGAAGTGGCCGTGGATGCAGACATAACGCGCAGGGGGATCAGACTTGGTCATCGTCCTCATCGAGCCGATCAAGCAGGCTCTGAAGCTCGCTCAAGGCGTGATGGTTACGAGCCGCTTGCGCACGCTCGATGCCCGCTTCGATCACGCGCTTGGCTGCCGCGCGATCTTTCACATCGCTGGCGAGAAGCTGACCGTGCATCAGGTACTGCGGCACGTAGTCGGGAAAGCGCTCTTGCAGGCGAGCGAAGGTGGCTTGGGCCTCGGTGAAGTCACCGCTGTTGCGATACTCCATGGCTAGCCCGTACAGCGGGAACGGATCGCTCGGCGAGAGCGCTACGATTTCTTTGATCTCATCAATTCGTGTCGACATGGCAGGCTCACACAGACTTAGGTGCAAATCCTTTGCAATACCCGTTGGGGTGGATCGGGCCTTTCATTAGCTTGCAGGTACCACAGGCCGCACGTGCATCGCTGGCCGCGGGCACAAACTGCACGCAGCCAGCGCAGTCCTTGCCGGCTTCGCTGGACGGCTCGACATAGCCCAGGGCCGTGCGCACGCTCGTGTCAGCGGGCGAAAGGCTCGCAGTATCGGTACAGGCAAAGGGCGTGCTGTCTTTCTTGCAACCGACGATCAGTACGATCAGGCAGGCTGCACCACCGCGCAGCAGTTCTCGACGGGTTGTATGCGACATGGTTGGCTCCGATGCAGGCGCAAGGGGGCGTGGGTTAGCGCTGACCAAACGGCTTGGCTGGGACTGAGCGCAGATAGAACCACAGAGCACGCTTCTCGACATCGTCCATTTTGGCCAAGGCTTCATATGGCATGAACGGATTCAGCGCCAAGCCATTTTTGCGCACGCCAGTATTGAGCAGCTTGATGAAGTCTTCATACGTCCACTCTTTGATGCCGCTTGCGTCCGGCGTGATGTTGCTGGGGATCGGAATCGACGGCGGAGCACCAGGAATGCGGCCCCCGCTGAGCCCGTCGCCGTGGCAGCCCATACATAGGCGAGCCACAAAGCGACCGTACTCGGCGCTGGGGCTGGGGGGAGGCGCAAGCTCGCGCGGTCGTGTGGCGACGTGACGCGCGACATCAAAGATGAACTCGCCGCGCCGATCGAGGATCTTGGCCAGCGGCCTGACCACCATCGGGCCATTTGGGCGATCGATGCGGGGAATCGTGCGCAGGTACGAGACCAGGGCCACGACATCGGAATCGGGCAGCCAGTTGAAGTCCTGTACCGGCATCATGCGCACGCTGGTGCCATCGCGCTTAAGGCCAAACTGCAGAAGCCGCGCAAGCTCGCCATCGCTGTACGCGGTCAGAAAGCCATTGCTTAGGTTGGGGCCACTCAGCGTGCCGAGCGGTCCCAGGTCGATGCTCTGGCCTCCCGCCAGATCGCTGCCGTGACAGTCGCGGGTCGCGCAGGCGGTGATCGATTCAGTCAAGTGCTTGCCGCGAGCCAGTACCGCCGGGTCGCTGGAACGCTGGATCGCTGGCGGCGCGATGTCATAGACCTGCGCCATGCTCTGATCGAACGCGCGGATCTTCGGGATGGCATACGCGCCGAGTCCCGCTCCGGCCAGCGTCAATAGACCGAACGCAGAGAGAAGAGCGCGCTTCACGCGAGGCTTCATGCCGTCCCCCTTTGCACGTGGTTTGTTGCGCGGTACGACGTCGCGCCGCGGTGCATAGCGTCTAGCGAATCACGCAGGTCGGCGCATCGCTGCCGCTGACTGCGCGGCGCACCGAGCGCTGCCACATGGGACCAAAGTACGTCTGCACCATCGGGAACGCGGCGCGGGCATCGTCGACCAGATAACCGAACTCGGTCAGCCCTGCGTCGTACTGGTTCTGCGAGCCGACATAAAACGCCTGATCGTCGATCATCACGAACTTTGCGTGATTGGGCAGCGGCGTGCCATCGGGGAAGGTGTCTTCGCTTGAGAAGCGCAGCGGCGCGATGTGCAGCTTCTGACACAGAAGATCGCGCAGGGCCTGACCACTGGGCGCACCCTGCGGCGGACTGGCCAAAATCGAGTCGCGGATTCGCGTTGCGACATCGTCCGCTGTCCAGCCGTTGCTGTAGCCAGCCGTCGTCGCGGTCAAGCCGCCAGCCACCGAGTCTTTGTTGCTGACGACGATATAGACATCGACGCCGCGTACCATGGCTGCGCCCAGCTCGCGGAACAGCGGCTCGGGCCAGTTTCCCGCGGGAATGCCCAGCAGCGGCACGCGCGGTGGACCGATGTCTTGCTGTGAGATCTTGATGCTGCTGCGGGCGGACGCGAGCATTGCCAAAAACGCAGAATCGCTGCTGTTTGATAGGTTGGCGCTATCAATGTACGCGAGGCGTCCCATGCCCAGGACGCGCGTGTCACCCGGCGTATCCGTCGCAAGCTGCGACTTGTCGACCTGCGGTGGGCAGATGTTGTTGATGGCGCCGCTCGTCCAGCCATGTGAGCACACCGAGCCGGTGACGAAGCAGTACGTGAAGTTCATCGTGCTGCAGGTGTATCGCCACTGCTCGTTGGCAAACAGGTGCGAGTCGACGACGGCCGGGCCGCGCACGCGGATCGACAGATCGCGTACGGGGTTTTTGCCCAGATAGTGTTCGTCCCACAGGTTGTGACCGCCGACGATCGCCACTTTGCCGTCCGCCGCGACGATCTTCGAGTGATTCCACGAGGGCGGGAGGTTGCTAGAGCGGTAGCTGCCGACATAGACCTGCACCTTGTGGCCGCTCTGCAGATCGCGGGTGAGGCGCGTCAGCACCGCCTTGGTGTCGACGGTGCCGCCGGTATATGGATAGTTGCCAAAGATGAAGCGGATCTGCACGCTGCGCCCGGTCTTGCCCAAGAAGGTGACCGCGTTGCGCATCGCCGCTTCGAAGCGTCCGTCGGGCGGCAGCAGGCTGGTGACATCGGCATAGCGCTCGGCGCTGACCAGCACCTTGTACATCGCATCCGGCAAGACATCGGAATGTCCCACGCAGAGCTTCTTGGCGGTGTCGCCGGGCGCAGTTACCGTCGCGGCCACCGCAGTACAGGTGCCGCCGCCGATGCAGTCGGTCTGCGTGCTGCACAGGCGCAGCTTGAAGTCAGCATCGCAGCTTGTGCCGCTGCAGGCGCTGGGAATCGGCAGCTGAACATAGGGCTGACCCCAGGTCTCCGCCGTCGGTGTCTGCAGCAGCCAGTCTTCGCTGAGCAGGTTGTTGCTCGATAGGTTCCACGTGCGACCTTTGAGCGGCATCGCTGTGCTGGAAAGCGCCGCATTCACCGCGTCGATGACGTGGCCGTCCCCCGGACTCGGCGGTGGCTGCGGCGTCGCCATGTCGGGCTGGGTCATCTCTTCGGTCTGCGTGGGCGTGCTGCTGCAAGCCGGCAGAGCGCACACAATCAGCGCGGTACATCGCAGCAAGGCCCGTTGCATCGAAACAGACTGCATCGCTTCCCCCATTTGTTGCTTCGTCGCTGCGTCGGCAGCGAGCGGCACCACGGGCCGGCTACTTGGCGACGACGATGTTCTTTATGATCTTGAAATCGGTGCGCCGATTCAACTCCCGACCTTCGGTGCTGCGGTTGTCGGCGACCGGGTGGTCGGGACCGTTGCCGATGGCGATAAAGCGGCTGCGGTCAAAGCGGTGACGGTCAACCAGATACGCGATCACAGACTCGGCGCGGGTCTTGGACAGCGCGATGTTGGCGACGCGGTTGCCGACGTTATCGGTGTTGCCTTCGACCCGGACATAGGCGTTCTGAAACACCGACAGCGTCTGCGCGAACGAATCGAGGACCTTGCGGGCATTGGGGTCGACGCTGCTCTGGCCGCTTGCGAAATAGATGCTGACGCTCTTGGTTAGCAGGCTCTGGTTACTGTCGCTGGGAATGCCCAAAAAGCGGAAGCTCTCGACGATCTTTTGATCGCGATAGCTCGGTGCCACGGCCGATAGCGCTTTTAGCCACTTGCTGTCCGCAGCCGGCACCGGCTCTTTGATCAGCCCTTCGCGCTGCCACACCGAGCTAGCCTCGACGAATAGCTGGTCATAGGCGCAGTCTTCGGTTTCCAGCCCAAAGAACGTGCGATTGTCAGCGAAGTGCGCTGGCTTGATCTTCGACAGCGTCGACTGCACAAGCTCGGGCTTCTGCGCAAAGGCCAACGCGGCCAGCTTGACCGCCTGCGTCGAGTCTTGGCCCAAGACATCGACGGCAGCAAAGAACACCTGCACCAGCTTGATGACGGCGGCGCGGTTTTCTTCCAGCCACTCGCGGCGCGCGAACAGCACATCGGCGACCAGGTTGGTGGCGGTCTCGGTGGTCACCAGCGTCACGCCTTTACCGTCGGCAATCGCCTCGGACAGGTGGGGTTCCCAGATGGCCACGGCATCGACCTCGCCGCGCTGGAACAAGGCACCGGCATCGGGGGTCTTTACCGCCCACACCAAGTGGCTCTTTACTTCGTCGATCTCGGGCTGCTTCAGGTTGCTTTTTTCCAGCAGCGAAAGCAGGAAGTAATGCGTCGGCGTGTTGCGCGTGGTGGCGATGCGCGCGGTCTTTAGCTCTTCGATGCTCTTGATCTGCGGCTTGGCGGCGATGCCGATGTTGCCGCGGCTCCAGTCGACCAAAAGGAAGCTGCGCAGGTCGACGCCCTTTTGCTTGTAGATCGGCGCCAGATTGGCCAGATAGTCGAGCGTCAGCAGCATCACCTGCACTTCGCCGTCGTCGAAGGCCTTCAGGCGCTCTTTCGACCCGCGGATTAAGCGCACTTCGACATCGAGTCCTGCTTTGGCAAACAGCGATCCCGGACCCGGCAGCGCGCCATCGTTGGCCAAAAGCAGTGGATAGCCTCCGCCGAAGTCGTTGACGCCGATAACGATGCGCTGGCTCGCAAGAAGCGGCGCTTTGGGGCCTCCGGGAGCGGTGCTCTTGCGGCGGCCAGGCAGGCCGGTTCCGTCGGGATCATCGACGCCTTTGCGGAATCCTGGCGCATCGGGATCGACCGGGGACCGCAGGCCGGCGCGGATTTCGTGGCCGCGGAAATAGAACACCAGCGCGACCACCGCGACGATGACGAGTGCAATGAAGGCCTTGGCGAACGAGGTGAGCTGCATGCCTTACTCCGCTGCGTTTCGCGCGTCGTGTCGCGACGTGATCGCCTGAAAGACCAGCAGACAGACAAACGCGGCGATGCCGATGCCGACGAACACCCACCACAGATAGTGCGCGTGGGCATAGGCCGCAGGCAGTGGGCCTTTGCCTGCGAGCGCCGCTGCATGCGCTGCGCGATCGACTGCCGACAGCTTGGCTGGGTCAGGGCAGAACGCGTCGATCAGATAGCCAGAAAGGATGTACCCGATCAGCCACGAGAAGAAGCTGTTCATATGCGAATAGCCGAGATACAGGGCCTCTTTTCCTGGAGGGGCTAAGCGCGAGGCGTATTCCAGATAGCGCGGGCTCAAGAAACACTCAGACAAGCCCTGGATGGCGATGCCGGTGACCATGGCCACCGTCACCGGGTGCAGAAAGCCCGTGCCGTGCGCGAACGGACCGACTCGCAGCCACGTCGGCAGCGCCATCGGGCCAAGCAGCGGCGGCAACACCGCGACGACGGCGGCCGAAAGCGGGATCATGGCGAGCGCGATCGAGATGCTGGCGATCGGCGGCAGCTTGCGCGCCAAGTACGTCACTGGCACCACGCTCAGCGTCACGACGATGGGGTTGATGTTGGCGTACCACTCGGGGCTGGCATCGCTGCCGACCAAGCGCAGGATGTACTTGGGCATGGACGAATACAGCTGGCCTTGGATGATCCAAAAGCCGGCCGAGATCAGCACCAGCGCCATCAAGCGACCGCTCTTGAGCACTTGCGTGAAGTCGTCGACGAGGTGATTCCAAGTGGCGCGCAGGCTGGTCGACTTGCGCGACTCGTCGGCGCCGGCCTGCGGAAAGTACAGCGCGGCGACGACCACAAGGCCAACCAGCGCCACCGCAGCCGAGAGCAGCGGCATCATCGACAGCCCAAACGAGACGCGCACTGGCTTGGCGACGCTCTTGCCGATGAAGCTGCCGATGTTGACCATCATGTAAAACAGGCTGAAGGCGCGGGCGCGGTGTGCTTCGTCTGAGCTGCGCGCGACGGTGCCGGTGATGATCGGCTTCACCAGCGAGCCACCGGCCATGACGAATAGCATCGACAGCAGCACCCAGCCCTTCTGCGGCAAAAGGCCAATGCCGCCATAGCCGATGGCAAGCAGCAGCAGCGCCAAGAGCAGCGCGCGGCGATAGCCGACGCGGTCGGCGAAGGCTCCCGACAGGAAGGGCAGAAGGTACAGCAGGGCGGCGAACACACCGCCGATGTACCCGGCCTGAATGTCGCTATAGCCGACGACGTCCGTGAGGAACGGCGCCAGCATGATGAACCAACCGTAATAGGCAGCGCGCTCGCACAGCTCGATTACGTTGGCAGTCCAGAAGGCTGGCGGGAAGCGCCAGCTAGAAGCAGCCATGTCGTCATTTTTTCACACTATTTAGCGAAGAAGTATCGCTATTTGCGAGGCCACGGCCGGCTTGCCGACCCGCTGCCAGGATGCGGACCGGCCTTCCGATCGACGGGGCGGGTGGCTCGCGGCGCATCTTTGTCATTCCCGGCAGGTCAGCCCGGCTTTACGCTTTCATTCGAGCCAAGGCAGGGAAGCAAGGCAGGGGATCGATGATGGCCAGTGAAGCAGCGATGGAAAAGACAGCAGAGCGGGCCGATTCTTGTGTGGGTCGACTCCGGCAGACGCGGCGCTTTGTATCGAGCAGGCCGCGGGTCTTGCTTTTGACGTTGGCCGCGCTGTGTGGCGTGGGGGCAGGCCAGCACACGGACAGCGCCGAACGAAGCGGCTGGCTGCAGGCGCAGATCCGCAGCGTCGATGACAAGCTGCCGGCAGCAGCGCGGCACGAAAAGCACACAGCGATGCAAACGAGCCCGCTTGCGTTCTTTCGCGGCACGGCGCACCTGTTCTTTCAAGACGTGGGCACGTCGCCGCAGCTTGCGCAGTTTGGCGGCGTGCCTCAGACGCGCACTTGGCTGGTCGGCGATGCCCATCCCAACAACTTTGGTTCGTTTCGCAATGCTCGCGGCCGCTTGGTGTACGACCTCAACGACTTTGACGAGTCGGTGATCGCGGACTATCAGCTGGACCTGTGGCGGATGGCGACGGCGCTGGTCCTGCTGATGCGCGAAAACGGCGGCTTTGCCAGCAGCGACGAGGCGCTCGTCGTCGATGCCTTCAGCGAAAAATACCTGCGCACGCTGGAAGGCTGCGTCGGATCCGACGTCGAGACCACCGCCGCGCTGACCGCCGAGCATGCATACGGCAAGCTCGATGACTTCTTGCAAGCGGTGGCCAACAAGCGCGGTCGCACGCAGCTTCTCGATGCCTATACGATCAAAGATGCGCAGGGGCAGCGCGCTCTCAGCTCGCGCGCCAGCAGCGATCTGGCCGAGGTCCCGCCGTCGGTCGTCGAGGCCGTGCGGGCCGCCATGCCGGCCTATGGACAGAGCCTGCGCGGCAGCATCGCGTATTCAGCGACGCATTTTTCGGTCAAGAGCGTCGCGCAGCGTCTGCATGCGGGCCTGGGATCGCTGGGCAGTGCTCGCTATTACGTGCTCATCGAGGGCGAGTCGAAGAGCCCTGAGGATGACCTGATCTTGGATGTCAAAGCGCAGGGTACGCCGTCGGCGTATCGCAACCTGTCGCCCGACTCGATCGCGGCGACGGAGGCCGCTTGCGAGCGCAATCCCGCGCAGCGCGTCGTCACCGCGGCGCGGTCGCTGGGCAGCTACGCAGACGAATACTTGGGCACGATGAAGATCGGCGACGTGCGGTACAGCGTGCGCGAGCGATCTCCTTGGAAAGACGCGCTGGACGCCGGCAAGCTGCGCAGTGTCGAGCGACTGAGCAAGCTGGCCGAGCAGTGGGCGATGGTGCTGGCCTGGGCGCACGCTCGTGCCGACAAAGACGCGCCCGGATCGCACATCCCGCAGGACTTCGAGTCCGAAGTGACGCAGCGCACGCGCGGCAAGCACGCCGAGTTCCTGGCCGTGGTGCGCAGCATCGCGATCGCCCATGCTGGCCAGGTCATGGATGACTTCCAGGCCTTTGTGCGAGTTCGATCCAATCCCAAATAACGCCGCGCTGCCATGCCTGATTGGCGCTATATCGGTCCGCATCGCTATTTTGCAGAAGATAACTTCCTGCACTGGGAGCCGCACGGGCAGGTCTTGCCGCCGCATGCCGAAGCGCTGGTGCGCGTCGTCGATGCCATGGGCGCCCGCAAGCGCCATGTGTACTGCCTGTTTGATCAGCGCGATCTCTTGCCGCTTCTTCCCGAGTCTCGTCGCAGATACGTCGAGTATGCGCGCGAGGCACGGCCGCACGTGACGATCGCTTTTGTCACGACCTCGTTTCTGGTGCGAACGGTCAATCGCCTGGGCATTACCGGCGCTCGCTTGGTGGCGGGCTATGATCTGCATCACGCAACGTTCAATACGTTGGAAGAAGCCGTTGCATACTTACTGCCGCTGCGTGCGGCATAAATATTTATATAAATGAACTAAACGATATACGCGCCTTCGCGGCCAGGGCGCAGACGCTAGCTGCGCGTTGACAAATCACCTGCTCGCGGACGCCAGCCGCTGCACGGTCGGCGACGCGGTGCGCCTTTTTCAGTCGACGCTCGATGACGATCGTCGACGGTATCCCGAGTAAGGCTCGGCTACTGAATGCAATCGCGGACCAGCTGCTGCTGCAGGAGCTCGGGCCAGGTTAGCTGCGGGTTTTGGGCGAGCTCACACAGCAGGGTGACGAACGCCAAGTGCTTGCCCGTCTCGCCAAACGACGCTCGCAGGGTCGCCAGCGTCCAAGCAAGCTGCCCCCAGCGCAGCAGCGGAGTCGCCAGCCCAACCGTCCCCCCGACGCGGGCTAAGGCATATAACACCGCATCGCGTTTGTCTTGGCGCGTCTGCTGCAGAGTCGATCGTTTGTACGCGTGCTTATCGTTGAATGTTTGTGCGGCAATTGTTAAATAGTGCTGTGCATCGGTATCGACGCCTGTTAAAATTCTGCGCAGCCTGGCAGGGTTTTGCAGAATTTGTTCTGATTGATACATTGCATCAAATGTATTGTACACTCGCCACGGCCATGCCACATGATGTGGCGTGCGCGCCGTGATGGCGTTTACTGGGTCGCCCCAGTTTTGTATTTTCCGAATGAGTCGCTCTCGCACATTGGCGGGTTCATGATAGCTAAGAATGTTGATCGTATTTTCCCCGGTGATATAGATTTCTTGTCCAACGTGATGATTGATTTTTTCTGTCGTAATTGGGTCTTGGCTCAACACGACACGTCGACAATAGATACGAGAATTAAAGTTACGCGCCAAGCTCTTGCCGCCTGTGACTGGCGCGCTAAACGTGATCAAGCGAATGCGATCCCAAGGCCAGGTTGGCAGAGGCCCCGGCAGCTGGCTGCCATTGGGGCCATGGACCGTGCCCATCACCATGGCAATTGTGAACTGCGTCGCCAGCGCTCCACCCAGGCTGTGTCCCGTGACATAGATGTTCTGGGGAGGTGCGCCGCGCGCCGCATGAATGGCCTGCAGACAGGCGATGACGGTCGGAATGCAGGTCTTGACGGCGCGACTGAAGCCGCGGCAGACCGAGCCATAGGCGGCGAAATACGGCTCTTGCACGACGGCCGATAGATCCATGTCGGTGACCCAGTCGGGGTTGCCTTTGCCGCCGAGTCCTTGGCTGGCCGCGCGCACTCCCGAGCCGCTGCGACTGCCGCGAAACGCGATGTGGACGTCGTAGCCGGTGGCGGTCTCGCGCTCTAGGATGCAGCCCATTAAGCTCCATACCGACGCGGTATTGATGACGCAGCCGGTGCCGCCTTCAAAGCAATACAGAACATCGTTTGCATGGGCTCCTGGGCGATTGGCCACGGTATTAATTACAGTATTAAATGGAGCAGCGTTATTGTTGGGTAAGCTGCTCGGATCACCCGCCCCAGCCACGTATTGACACATTCTTACAGAGCAAATTTTATTTGTTATCTCGATTGGAGTTCGATAATAAATCCATGTCTTTTCTGCTCGCGTAAATCCGGGATTCCAAGGATATAATTTATCATAGCGGGCCATGATGGGATCCAAAACATTATTTGGCGCCCATGTTGTATCAAATGCAGGCCCCGGTCCATGATACAGACCATTGCCCAGACCATTTGTGAAATGAGCTCGCACGCCGGCCATGAATGTCTCGCGCCGACTGGCCCCGACCAGGGCCATGCGTTCGTAATACGGATCAAAGGGCCAAATCAGCGTCTGGGCATATTGTTGATAGCTAAGGATGCAAAGGTCTAAGTGAAATACCAACTCGTGATACATGATGCCCCGTCCTTGGTTTCTGCGGTGGGCTGGGAGACACGGCGGCTCGCTGCTCTGCATCGACGCGCGGCCCCGCCCATGCCGCATACGGGCCTATTTTACGGTAGGCCGCCGGGTCCGAGATACATCGGGCTGCGGCGCGGATGACAGCAGGCGCTGGCCTGCCGAAGTCCTCACCCACGAGCACCGTCGTCGCTGGCGAGCCCCTGGGTACTGCCGCACAGCCTGGGTCAGGCCGGCGTCTGGCGGGGCGACTAAGGAATGCCCAACAGCTTATGGGTCTGCAGGCTCAGGGCCCAGCGCGGGTGACGCAGGCAGTACTGCACGGCGGCTTGCGTGTTGTCGATACGCCGTGGGCCGTCCATGGGCTGCAGATAAAAGTGTCGGAAGTCGAGCCCGACGAAGCGCTCGGGCTCGGCGCCGGGCTGCGGGTAGACGAGCTTGAGCTCATCGCCGCGGTGCAGCACCAGAGCACTTCCCGCCTTGGGGCTGACGCAGATCCAGTCGATCGCTTGGCTGCCCGTGGGCAGGGGCTGTGTGCCGTTGGTCTCGACGGCGACCTGAAACCCCTGGGCATGAAGCGCCGCCAAGAGCGCCTCGTCAAGCTGCAGCAGCGGCTCGCCGCCTGTGCAGACGACAAACGGCTGGCCTGCCCGATCTGCGGCGGCGCGATCCCAGGTGTTGCGCACGGCCTGGGCCAGGTGATCGGCGTCGGGAAAACGGCCGCCGCCTGGACCATCGGTGCCGACGAAGTCGGTGTCGCAAAACTGGCAGATGGCGCGGGCGCGATCCTTTTCGCGGCCGGTCCACAGGTTGCAGCCAGCGAAGCGCAGAAACACGGCGGCGCGACCGCTCTGCGCGCCTTCGCCCTGCAGAGTGTAGAAGAGCTCCTTCACCAAATAGCCCATGCGGGGCGCCTATAGTAGCGTAGGAGCCATGGGTCTGGGACAGTACGTCTATCCGCGTTTCGCGGTACACATCGCCAGCGGGTACGTGGTGCCGATTGATCGCCTGCGCGCTCGCTGTCTTTGGTATCCCGCGGTGGGGCTCGACGGGCGGATGGTGTCGGGGCATGTGCTGTACATCTCGCAGGCGCTCAACGAAGCGCTGGAGCTGGCGCTGGGCATGCACAGTCCCTATGACTGGAACGCCGAGGGCGAAGCCGAAGGAGGCGAAGAGGGGGTGTCGCACCGCTTGGCGCCACCGATTCGTGCTAGCGCCCACGCGTCGGTGCCGCAGCTGATCCGGGCCATCGTCGAGTACACCAAGCAGGCGCTGCCGCCGGGCAAGCGTCGCTTGCTTTCGGTGCTGACCGGCTTGCCGCCGTTTGACACGCTGCTGCGACTGGAAGAGATCCTGCAGCACAACGGCCTACACGTCTTGGTGCCGCTGTTTATCGGCAACCAGTACCAGCTATTTACCGACGCGACCGAGGCGCTGATGCCGGTCTCGCCGCTGAACCTGCGCCGTACGCCGCGCCTGTGCTTTGCCCTTTTGTCGACGGATAGCTTGAAGAATGAGCGGCGCGACAGCCCATGGCTGCGGCAAGCGGCCGAGCTGATGGCGCTGCCGGTGCAGGTGGTCTACACGCCCGAGGTGACGCGCTTTCTCGACGAGCTACCGGCGCTGCGGCCGGCGCTGTCCGACAGTCAGCTCATCGCCGAGCTGCTCAAGACCTTGGACGAGCTCACGGGGGGGTGGCCGGATCTGTGCGACCGCTTTTACGAGATGCTGCACGGGCTCGCCGATGTCGCGGCGCTGCGTCAGAGGCTGCGCGAGCTGGCGACGCTCTTGCGCAGTGCCAGCTTGACCGCGAGCGCTTTGGATCCGCAGCGCAGCGATGCGCTGAGCACGCTGATTGATCTGGCTTTTCCGGGGCGCACGACGCTGCCAGATGCGTCGCTGATTAGCACCGGCACAGGCGTGCGAGCATCCGGTTCCAGCCCCGGCCTTTCGAATACGCGCGATACGCTGCTGTCGCTGCTGCAGGCGCCGTCGGCGTTCACTTGGGAAGAACACGGCCGCGGCTATCTTGAGGGGCTGATCGGCTGGGATCGCGGCTTGGCGATCCCGCGCAGCCATGCGATCGAGCTTCTGCTACGACGCACGGTCGAGACGCTGCCGGCCGGTCGCAGCAGCGACGTACACGCTCCGATCTCGCCGACGGCCATGCTTTCGCACAGCACATCGCAGAGCTTTGTGATTCCGCAGCTTGTCAACCCGCGCTGCGTGCGCTGGCTGCATCTGTCGGACTTTCACTTTTCGGAAAAGGCGCAGGTGCAGGGCGCAGGCATCGTGCTGGAGTCGCTGCTCAACACGCTGAGCGACATGCAGCGGCACGGGCGAGGCGTCGATCTGGTGTTCTTGACCGGCGATATCGCGTATTCCGGCAGCGTCGGCGAGTACGCGCTGGCTGAGGCATTTCTGGGGCGGCTTTGCTCGACGCTGTCCTTGCCGCGATCGGCGGTGCTGATGGTGCCGGGCAACCACGACGTGGACCGGCGCAGCGGCGACCAGATGAAGCGCACGCTGGCTTCGCACGACGAGGCGCTGTCGTACTTCCAGCCGGCAGCCAAGCGCTTGCACCTGATGAAGCTCGAAGCCTGGTGCGCGTTCTACAACCGCTTCTATGCGACGGGTCACAGCAGCGCCGATTCGCCGCGGCAGGTGGCGTCGGGTCAGGCGACGGCGCTTGCCGAGACGCTGCGCGTCCGCGATGTGACGCTGGGGATCCTGCCCTTGAACAGCGCGCTGTTTGCGCAGGACGACAGTGACTCTGGCAAGCTGTTCGTCGGCGAGCCACTTCTGCGCGAGGGGCTCAAGCGCATCACCGCGGCCCAGCTTCGCATCGCACTGGTTCACCACCCCTTTTCGTACCTGTCCGAAGTCGAGCAGCGGCTGATCAAAGAGCTTCTGCAGCAGAACTGCCACTTCCTTCTGCGCGGACATCTGCACGACAACGAGGCCGAGTGGCTGGCCAGCCCGTACAAGCACATGCTGTCGCTGGCTGCAGGCGCCGCTTTTCAAAGTCGCAGCGGTCTGCGCAACCGCGCGCTGTTCGTCGAAGCCGAGCTAGACGCGAGCGGCCGTAGCTGTCGTGTGTCGCCGTATCCGATCCGCTATGAAGACACCGGCCACGATCGCTGGACGCTCGACACGGCGGTCTTTCCCAAGAGCTACCCGACGTATCTTGAGACGCTGTCGCTGTCGCTTGTATGACGCAGACTGCGGCCGCGTTTCGTGGCAGCCCAGCGTGCGCGGGGCGCGCGATCGGGATGTCGGGAAACGCTACTCAGCCGCGAGGAAGCCGTAGCGATAGTCGGTCGGCGGCACGAAGTTTTCTTTGATCGTCCGCAGCGAGATCCAGCGCAACAGGTTCACGGGCGCACCGGCTTTGTCGTTGGTGCCCGAGGCGCGGGCGCCTCCGAAGGGCTGCTGACCGACGACGGCTCCGGTTGGCTTGTCGTTGATATAGAAGTTGCCAGCGGCTTGGCGCAGGCGGGCCATGCTCTGGTGGATCACCGCTCGATCGCGGGCAAAGATCGCGCCGGTCAGTGCATAGGGCGACGCTGTGTCGACAAGCTCTAGCGCTTCTTGATAGTCGCGATAGACATGCACGGTCACCACCGGGCCGAAGATCTCTTCGCTCATCAGACGATGGCGCGGATCGTCAGCCTGGATCAGCGTCGGACGGATGAAGTAGCCCTCGCGATCGTCGCAGACGCCCCCAGAGAGTACGCGAGCGCCACCAGGCGTGCCGTCGGCAAGCTCGATGTAGCTACGGATCGACTGAAACGCGCGACGGTCGATGACGGCGCCGACGAAGTTGCGGAAGTCGCAGACGTCGCCCATGCGCAGGCCGTTCACCTCGCTGCTCAGACGATCCAGCAGACGCGTGGCCATGGCCTGCGGCAGATAGATGCGCGAGGCTGCGGAGCACTTCTGCCCTTGGTATTCGTAGCCGCCGCGCAGGATCGCCGTGACCAGCGCGTCTTCATCGGCGCTCTCGTGCGCCAAGATGAAGTCCTTGCCGCCGGTCTCGCCCACCAGGCGGGGATAGGCGCGGTACCGATCGATGTTCTGCCCGACGGTGCGCCACATCTGATGGAACACGCCGGTCGAGCCCGTGAAGTGAACGCCGGCCAGATCGGGATGCGAAAGCGCGACACCGCTGATCTCGGCGGCGGGACCCGACACCAGGTTGATGACGCCGGGCGGCAGGCCCGCTTCGATCAGAAGCTCCATGATGTAGTACGCGCTGAGCATCGCGGTCTGCGCCGGCTTCCACACGACGGTGTTGCCGACCAGGGCAGGCGCCGTCGGCAGGTTGCCGGCGATGCTGGTGAAGTTGAACGGCGTCACGGCAAAGACAAAGCCTTCAAGCGGGCGCAGATCGAGCTGATTCCACTGCCCGGCGGGCGACAGCGGCTGCTCGGCTTCCAGCATGCGGCGCAGGAAATACACGTTGAAGCGGAAGAAATCGATCAGCTCACACGCCGCATCGATCTCGGCCTGATGGCAGGTCTTGGACTGCCCGAGCATGGTCGCGGCGTTCACGCGGTCGCGCCACGGACCGGCCAGCAGATCGGCGGCCCGCAGGAACACCGCGGCGCGCTGTTCCCAGGGAAGCTCAGACCAGCCTGGCGCGGCGCGCTTGGCGGCTGCGATCGCCGCCTCGACCTCGGCGGCTCCACCTGCGTGCAGAGTGCCCAGCGCGTGGCGATGACGATGCGGCGCGACGATCGACGACGTGCGCCCAGTGCGCAGGCGCTCACCTGCGATGTAAAGCGGCACGTCCGCCGGCTGCTGCGAAAGGGTCGAAAGCGCCTGCTTCAGCGAAGCGCGCTCGGGGCTGCCCGGCAGATAACCGAGCACAGGTTCATTCTTGGGTTCTGCGACGCGAGGAATGGTGGCAAGCATGGCCCCTTCTTCGTATGGGCAGCCCCCCGCTGACAAGCCGAAAACAGCGCAGCGCCTATTCTTCTTCGTCGTCCCCGAGGTCGGCGGCCTGTGGGCCGCTGCCGACACCTTCCGGCTTGTCGAGCTTGCGATAGATGGTTCGCGTCGCGATCCCCAAGAGCTGCGCCGTCAGACGCTTGTCGCCTTTGGTATAGCTCAGCGTTTCGCGAATGACGGTGCGCTCGATCTCTTCAAGCGGTGTTCCAATGGGAAAGCTCAAGCGCGGTGGATCGGCACTTCCTCCGTCGCTGCCAAGCGGCAGGCCGCGGCTTCTGATCTCATAGGGCAGATCTTCGACATCGATCACCGGCTGACGACACAGCACCACGGCACGCTCCAGCGCATTTTCAAGCTCGCGCACGTTGCCGGGGTACTGATAGCGCATCAAAAGATCCAAGGCCGGGCGGCTGATGCCGGTGACGGCTTTTTGGTTTTTGTCGCGAAAGCGGCTCAAGAAGTGATCGACCAGAAGCGGTACGTCGTCGAGTCGCTCGCGCAGCGGCGGCACATGGACCGCGATGACGTTCAGGCGGTAGTACAGATCTTCGCGAAAGCGACCCTCGGCCACCGCGCGGCGCAGATCTTTATTGGTGGCGGCGACCAAGCGGATGTCGATGCGGCGCAGCTTGCCGCCGAGCGGCTCGATCTCGCCCTCTTGCAGCACGCGCAAGAGCTTGACCTGCACGTGCAGCGGAATCTCGCCGATCTCGTCGAGAAACAGGGTTCCGCCGTCGGCCTGGGCAAAGCGGCCATCGCGGCGCGCCACCGCTCCGGTGAAGGCGCCTTTTTCATAGCCGAACAGCTCACCTTCCAAGATCGTCTCGGGCAGGGCGCCGCAGTTCACGGGCACAAACGGCCGGCTGGCGCGCGGGGACTGCTCGTGAAGCTGACGGGCTAGAAGCTCTTTGCCGGTGCCCGACTCACCGAGCAGAAGCACTGTGGCCTGCGATGGTGCCGCCTGCGTCAGCACGTCCAAGGTGCGCCGCATGGCCAGCGACTGCCCGACGATTGGTCGCTTCTGCACCGCGGCAAGCTGGCTGCGCAGGGCGCGGTTTTCCGCCACCAAGGACTGCCGTTCCAGCGCTTTTCCGACGACGCGCAGGATATGGGCGCGCTTGAGCGGCTTGGTGATGAAGTCGTACGCGCCGTCCTTCATCGCCTCGACGGCCGTCTCGATCGTGCCGTAAGCGGTCATCAAGATGACCTCGGTCTCGGGCGACAGCTTGCGCGCCGCTTTGAGCAGATCCTGGCCTGACATCCCCGGCATCATCAGGTCGGTCAGCACCACATCGATGCGCTGCTTGCGCAGGATGTCGAGCGCCTCTTTTCCGTCGCGGGTGGTCAGCACCTGCAGGTCGCGCACGGGAGCCGGGGCATAGTCCTCGGCGGCCCCCAAGCCCCCCGATGCCGGACCTGTGCCACCTGGGCCCGGCGTGCCGCGACTCCAGCGCGTAAAGATGCGCTCCAGCGACTCAAGGTTCGAGGTCTCGTCGTCGACAACCAGCAGGGTCTTGGCGGGGGAACTAGACATAGAGCATCCCAATCAAAGGCGGCGTCAGAGCGCGTGGGTGCCGCGTCGGAACCACGGTGGCCCATCCTGGCACAAACGGCTGCGTAGCGCCTGCTTCTGCCGCGTTTGCGTTCTGCTGGCAGCGGGGGTCATGCCGCAGTGCGTCGAACGCTTTTTGGCTGCTGGCATGAACAGTTAGACATTTTGTGTATTGGAAAATACAAAAATATTTTCACGTGATAGGCTCGTCCGAGGCTGATTCCCGTCTCACTTCACTTAGGAGGTTCGGATGGCAACGACTTGGTCTCGCATGATGAGTCGCTTTGGCATGGTCGGTCTGTTCGCAGGCTCGACGTTGACCGGCATCTGGTTCGGCTGCGCGGGCACCAACCCCGTCTATGATCCCAACCTTCCTGGCGGCAGCAAGCCCGAGGTCCCGATGGGCTGTGTCAAGACGCCCGAGGAGGATCTGCCCGACGATACATTCAAGGACAGCAACTGCGACGGCATCGACGGCGACCGCAACAAGGGCATCTTTGTCGCACCGGGGGGCGATGACCTAAACCCAGGCAGCCCCGAGTCACCGGTCAAGACGATCGCAGCGGCGATCAAGAAGGCCGACGAGATGAACGCGATGATTGGCCAGATTGCCATCAACGCGATCTTCGTCGGCCGTGGCGACTACAGCGAGACCGTCGTGCTAAAGCCTGGCATCCATCTGTACGGCGGCTATGACTCGGCGGGCAAGTGGGTGCGGGCCACGACCCATGTCTCGCGCATCCTGGGCCCGGCGGTGGGCGTGCGCGCGACCAACCTCGATCGCGAGACGCATATCGAGCTGATGACCGTGCAAGGCGTCACCTCGATGACGGGCGGCCAGTCGACGTACGGCATCCTGGTGGCGAACAGCACCGGGCCCCTGGTCGTGCGCGGCTCGCGCATCGAAGCAGGCGACGGCGCCAACGGAGCCGCTGGCAAGGATGGGACCAACGGTGATCCAGGTGGCGATGGCATCGCCGGCACCAATGGCTGTGATGGCTGCAACGACACCGGCACGGGGGTCGGTGGCGCGGGTGGCAAGTCGAGCTGCGGCGCGTTCGGCGGCAAGGGCGGCGACGGCGGCTATGACGCAAGCGGAGCCGGCGGTAGCAACGGTGCCGGGGCGACATCCTCGCCAGCGTTTGGCATCGGCGGCAACGGCGGCGGCAATGGCACCTGCGTATTCGGCCCCAACGATCGACCGGGTGGCGGTGGCATCGGGGGCCGTGATGGCAGCAACGGCAGCACAGGCCAGGCCGCCAGCAACATCGGCACGGTGTCCGCGACGGGCTATGCCGCGGCAAATGGCGGCTCGGGCACGGCTGGAACCAACGGGGGCGGTGGTGGCGGCGGTGGCGGCGGTGGCGGCGGTGCAGGGGGTGTCTGCAACAAGGATCGGGGTGGTGGCGGTGGCGGCGGCGGCGCAGGTGGCTGCGGCGCAGCGTCCGGTACCGGCGGTGGCGGCGGCGGTGCTTCCGTGGGGCTCTTTGCCTATGCCAGCACCGTCACGCTGGCCGATACCGACGTGGTCGCGGGCCGTGGCGGCAATGGCGGCAACGGCGGCAAGGGGGCCTCGGGTGGAGCGCGCGGCGCAGGTGTAAGTGGCGGCTCGGGACCCGATGACTCGGGCCCTGGTGGCGCAGGCGCAGCCGGCGGGGCTGGTGGCCACAGTGGCGCCGGAGCCGGCGGCACGGGCGGACCCTCGTTTGGCATCTGGATGGTCAGCGGCGCCAACGTCACCTTCGATGCCGCGCGCGTCTCGATCCAGGGCTCAGGTGGCCTCGGCGGTCAGGCGGGTACGGGCCCCTTGGGCTCATCGTTTAACGGCCAGAACGCGCCGAGTGGCAAGACCCAGCAGAACTGAGCCGCCCGCCGTCGTTCGTCGTTCGTCGTTCTCAGTGGCGAATGTCGACGTGGGCTTTGCGGCGTAGCTCTTTGGTCCAGTTCTGAATGCCGCGCTCTAGGCTCTGCTCATAGAGCTGACGGCGCAGCTCTTCTTTCGCCTCGTCGAAGCTCTTCACTTCGCCGCTCTTCTTTTCAACCAACTGCAGGATGTGCAGGCCGCGCTCGGACTGGATGGGGCCGCGGATGTCGCCGGGATCCATGCTGACGACGGGCTCGCGTAGCTCGGGCGGCAGATCACCACGCGCCAAAAAGCCCAGGTCACCACCGGCCTTGCTGGCGTCATCGCTGCCGTGCTGCTTGGCGAGCTGGGTGAAGTCTTTGCCGCCACGTAGCTCCGCGACGATCTTCATGCCCAGCCGTCGCTTTTCGTCGATCTGAGCCGTGGTCGCAGTCGGCGGCACGGAAAGGAAGATCTGCTTCAAGTGGATCTGCATGGCATCGCCGCTGGCCTGCCGCACGTTCTGGGCATACAAGGCGCGCACTTCGTCGTCGCCAATCGAGATCTTGCTGCGCACGGCCTGATTGATGACGCGCATCTGCACAAGCTGCTTGTGCAGCGACTTCTTGTATTCCTCAAGCGAGCTGATGCCCTGCTGCTTGAGTGCTTCTTGAAACTGCTCGGGCGTCAGGTTGTTCTGTGTGCGCACCGACTCGACGGCGGACTTTACTTCTTCATCCGTCACGTCGACCTTCATCTCGCGCGCTTGCTGCATGATCAGCACGCGCTCAACCAGGGATTCGAGCGTCTTTCTGCGGTGCTGTTCGAACTTGCGCTGGCCTTCGGGCGACGAGAAATCGACGTCACCTAGCTCGGCACGGGCAGTCTGCAGCGCGTTCTGGTTGACCTCGGAATCCAAAATGATCTCTTCGTTGACGACGGCGGCGATGCGGTCAAGAACGATGGCGTTTGCGCTTCCCGTGAAGACAGGCAGCGTCGCACCAAATACCGCAAGCGGTAGCACACGGCAGAGCAGGGCAGAGCGCAGGAACGCAGACAGGCGCATGGACTTAGTGACCTCCAGAAGGCGCGGCCGGTGTTGCAGTCGGTGTCGCGGCCGGCGGTGTCGCAGGGGCTGGGCTGCTGGAGCCGGCAGACGAGGGCGACGCAGCAGTCGTCGGAGCTCCAGGGCGCAGCGGCGAGGCTTGGGGAGCGCGCTGGCCAGCGGGATGGAACTCGCCACTGTGCGGGGCCGGGCGCAGCTCATCGGGGGCTCCGACGGCATTTTGCGTCAGGTCGACACGGACCAAGGACAGCTTGTCGGGAAAAACCTGCACGCTCGATGCTTTTCTTAGGGCGTCTTCGTACTCGTCCATCAGGTGCTGGCGTCTCTCGCGGAACAGCTTAGCGCGGATCTGCGGCGCTACCTCGGCCAGCGTGCGGGAAAGAGCACGTCGCTGTCCCGTCAGCTTCAGCAGGGCATAGCCGCGAGCGGTCTTGATCACGGGGCTGACATCGCCAACGTTGACCAGCTTGAACGCTGCTTCGACGATCTCTTTGGGAAGCTCGCGATTGTTCTGATCGAAAAAGCGCAGGTCACCGCCGCGCTCTTTTGTCTCTTGATCGACGCTGTACTCGCTGACCAGCGTGCGGAAGCCGAGGTTTTCCAGGCCGCTTACCCGCGGGTCGGCCGCAACTTTTTTTGCTGTCGCTTCGTCAGCCACCAAGATCAAGCTGGCGCGGATCTCGGGCGGGCGGTTGAACTCTTCGGGGTGGCCGTCGAAGTAGCGCTGCACGTCGGCGTCCGAGATGTCTTCCTGCTTGTACTTGTCGAAGCGACTGCGCAGGAGCTTTTGGATCATCACCTGCTTCATCGTTCGCACGACTTCAGGATCGCGGTCGATGCCCTGCTTTTTGGCTTCTGCGGCCAGCACCTCGAACTTCACCAGGTTGTCGAGGTATTCCTTTTTCTGTTCCTGCGCGGCATAGCGAGCGCGCACGTACGGCGACTGATTGTTCAGGCGCTCTTCCATGTCCGCGACGGTGATAACCGTTTCGTTGATCTGCGCGAGCACATTGCCTTTGTTGGCGCTGCGCTTGGCCGCCAGATCACGGCAGCCGCTTGCGCCGACAAGCGACAAGGCCGCCACACCCAGCAGCAGGCCGCGCTCGCCGCGCGATACCCACTGGAAGGAGCGCCGGAGGGAGCGCCGGAAAGAGCAAGAAAAGAGAAGCTTCATTCCCATTGAAATAGCCCGACGCACGCTGCAAAGCAATCTGTTACCTTCGTCGCAGATGCGGCAGGACACGCGAGCGATCTGGAATAGTCGAGCGGTCTTTGGCGTTGCCCATCGGTTTCTAGGCGGTGTTTTCATGGCGCTTGCGGCGGTCTGCCTGATACCTGCCGACGAGCGCTGACACAGCGAGGAGTGTTGAGTATGCGACATGCGATTGGACGATTCTTGGCCTGGGTCGGAGGTCTGTTCTTGCTGGTGTTGTTCGTCGCGATCGCGATCGCGGCGTTCAGCAGTCGAGAGAAGGCCGTTCCGGCGCGCACGATCTTGGAAGTGAACCTGGAAGTCGAGCTGCAGGAAGACAGCCAGCAGAACCCGCTGGCCAAGCTTCGCCCCGACGGCGCAGGCAGCCTGCGCTCCCTGCTTGTGGGGCTGGAGCGAGCCGCGGAGGACCCGCGCGTGGTCGGGCTTTTGGCTCGCTTGGGACAGACCAAGATGGGCATGGCCCAGGTGCAAGAACTGCGCGATGCCATTCGCCGCTTCCGCGACAAGGGAAAGTTTGCGCTGGCCTATAGCGAGACCTTCGGCGAGTTTGGGCAGGGGAATTCGTCGTACTACTTGGCGACGGCGTTTGAGCAGATCTGGCTGCAGCCCTCGGGCGATGTCGGACTGACCGGCGTGCTGATGGAGCCGTTCTTCATCAAGAACGCGCTCGAAAAGCTGGGCCTAAAGCCGCAGATGGATCAGCGATATGAATACAAAAACGCGATGAACATGTTCACCGAGAACAAGTTCACGCCCGCCCACAAAGAGGCGCTAGAGAAGATCGCGCAAGGCTGGTACGCGCAGATGGTTCGCGGCATCGCCGAGGGCCGCAAGCTGCAGGACGGCGAGGTCAAAGCGCTCGTCGATCGCGGTCCGTTTTTGGGACCCGAGGCTCTGAAAGAAAAGCTCGTGGACCAGCTTGGCTATCGCGATGAGTTCATGGCCAAGGGGCGCGAGCGCGGGGGGAGCGACGCGCAGCTTCTGTTTTTGCACAAGTATGTCGAGCGCACCGACAAGGCCGAAAAGCAGCGATTGAAGCAGGCACCGACGCTGGCTTTGATCTATGGCCTGGGCGGCGTGCAGCGCGGTAAGGGCGAGGTCGATCCGCTGTCTGGCAGCAGCGCGCTGGGATCGGACACGGTGACGGCGGCGTTTCGTAGCGCAGTGGCCGATAAAGACGTGAAGGCCATCGTCTTTCGCATCGACAGCCCCGGCGGATCCTACGTCGCATCCGATGCGGTGTGGCGCGAGGTCGTGCGTGCCCGCGCGGCCGGCAAGCCCGTCATTGCCACCATGGGCAACGTCGCCGGATCGGGCGGCTATTTCGTGGCCATGGCCGCGGACAAGATCGTCGCGCAGCCTGCGACGATCACGGGATCAATCGGCGTGCTCGGCGGCAAGTTCATCACCAGCGAGCTCTTGAACAACAAGCTGGGTGTGACGCAGGACCGCGTCGCATTCGGCCAGCACGCCGGCATGTGGAGCACAAACCGCGAGTTCACGCCCGACGAGTGGGTGCGCTTTCAGGCCTGGCTGGATCGCGTGTACGTCGACTTCACAAACAAAGTCGCCGAGGGTCGCAAGCTGCCCAAAGACGCCGTGCTGAAAGTGGCCAAGGGGCGCATCTGGACCGGCGAGGATGCCAAGGGCATCGGCCTGGTCGACGAGCTAGGCGGTCTGGACGTGGCGGTGCGCTTGGCGCGACAGGCCTCGGGCATTGCCGACGGGCAGCCTGTGGCGCTCAAGCAGTTCCCGGCGCAGAAGCCGCCGATTGCCATGCTTCGCGACGCCGTGCTGGGCAAGGACAGCGACAACAGCGAGTCTCCGGCCAGCACGCAGGTCGCGGTGCGCGTGCGTCCCGCCACCTTGTTGCGCGCGGCGCTGCAAGCCATCTTCGATGACGAGATCGCGGGTGAAGCGTCGGGCGCGCTGCGTATGCACGACCTGCCCAGTACCCACTAGCGTTGCGTGCTGCCGCCTTGGCTCGTGGCTGGGGTGGCTTCTTTTTTCCGCTTAGAACAGCGTCGAGTCCTGCACCAGGCGACTGCCCTTGAGCTCTGCTTTTACTTGCAGCGGCAGCGGGGCATCGACGAACAAGCGCCAGGTGCCGCCAGGGGCCGTGAACAAGAAATAAAGAGCCAGAGGCCCTTTGGGTTTCTTGATGTACAGGCTGGCGGACTTGCCGGGAAACAGCAGCTCTTTGCGCAGCACCGAAGGGTCGCTTTCGACGAGCTTGCCCGCGACTTCGCCGTAGGACTCGGCCAGATACGCTTTGCGATCCAGCGTTCGCACCAACATGTACACCGGCTGTTTCTGGTTCAGATCGGCGCTGGCGTCGACGGAAACGCGGACATAGCCAGGGATGCAGCCGACCAGAGTCAGCCCCAGCAGCGAACATAGGCGAAGCGACCAGGACGAACGAAGCACGGCTTAGTTTCGCTCGCGACTTGGGCGAGATGAAGAGACTTTGAACAGCGCCCACGGATCGCCGTCGAAGGCGAAGCGCACCGCGCGGGCTGGGCCGGGGGCTTCGTTCTCGATACGCCAGGTCGCGGTCAACCCTTCCCATGTCGCTTTTTCCAGCAAGCGATAGAAGCTCCACGGCGAGCTGGCGACATCGATCGACTGGTAGCGCCGCGTCTTGGAGTCGGCCTTGCCCAGCTCGATGCCGGCGGCCGCGGTCTCTTGCCGCCACCACGGCAGGGGGAATGGCTTGGACTCGGGCATCTGATTGAAGCCATAGACGCTGACGTTGCTGCAGGTCAAAAAGGTCTGGGTGACCACTTGCTCACTGCCACCAACCGGCGGCAGCGGCATGGGTTTCACCGAAAGAGCGATGGGCCTCTCGGCACCTTCGGGAGTCCACAGCGCGCGGGTCAGGCGGCGCAGGCGGCTGGCCGTTGCAAGCACGCTGTCGCTGAGCTTCAGCGTGCCCAGCGCGTTCTTCAGCGGAACCAGCGTTCCGTCGGGTTTTTCGCTGTACATCGGCGCGATCTGGCGCTGCACAAATTGATAGATCGCACCCTCGGGGGGCTTGAGCGCTGCGAGATCGGCGATCGCAACATCGACCTTGGCTTGGCGAGTGAACGGAAAGCGATCGAGCAGCGGTCGAATGCGTTGGCTGTGTTCTTCGGCCCAGCGACTGTCGATGGCGGACTCGATATCCGCGAGCCCCAAGCGATGCACGCGCAGAAGGGGAACCAAAAATGGGCGCCGCAGATCGCCGGCCAGCCCCGCCGCGTCGAGGTACGTGTCGAGCTTCTGCTGCGGCGAGCCTTCGACGCCCTGCAGGTTGAGCAGTGCCACGCGCGCAGCACTGGTGGGCGGATCGGCCGCCATCGCAGGGGCTTTTCCGCCCTTGTCGGCGCCTGCTTTTTCCGTCGCAGCAGCGGCCATCGGTGTGGCTGGAGCGGCATCCTCGCCGCTTAGATCACGCGCCAAGCGCGCCAAGAGAACTTTGTACTTTTCGTACTCGGGATACGCGCCGTCTTTGGCCATTCCCAGCTTTAAGATCGGCGCCAAGCTGGCCAACTGTTCGGCGAGCGGCGCGAAGAACGGACCTTCGAGCTTGCCCAGGTTCAGGTTGTCCGCGACGACGCGCAGGCGCTCAAGCAGCGGTGACGAGGGCTGCTGCAGATCGTCGAGCAGCGCCAGCACCGCAGGCAGCGTGTCGGCTTTGGGGTGATAGCCCAACAAATACGCGACCTGTGCATCGCGATAGTTGCGAGCATAGCGACGCGCCTGATCGAGCAGATAGCGTTCCAGCGCTTGTCGCTGCTCAGGAGCCAGCGGCGCTGTCGGTAGGCGCTTTTCGGCGTCGACCAGAGACGGCTTCATCTCGCGCTCGAAGCCAACGCGCGTATAGATCGCGGGGACACTGTCGCTGCCGCCGCTGTCTAGATCGCGCTCGCTGTGCGAGTGACCGGCATCGCCCGAGGTGCGAGCCTCAGCGACATTTGTCGACTTTTTTTTTGCGTGGTGGTGGTGATGGCGGCGGCGTTTTTTTTTCTTCGCGCCGCTGCCTTCGCCCGCTCCCGCATCGCTTTGCAGCGCTGTCAGCTTCGTCGGTGACAGGCTGCGATCGGGCTCGCTGCTGCCTCCGGTGACCGCCCGCAGCACATCGTGTCTGCGGCTGCGGGTGAGCAGCTCCAGCCAGCGCACGGTGCTGAATTTGAACGACTTGCCGAGCAGCTCAAACGAATACACGACATCTTTGGGCGCTTGCTTGGCCGCATCTGGGCTGGTGGTCAGCAGGTTCATCAGATCCGTCAGGTTCATCTGATCCGCGCGCGGCCCGTCGAGAGAGCTCGACAGCACGAGCTGGAACAGGCCCATCAAGGAATCCGCGTTGTCGCTGAGCCAGCCCGGCGGCATCAGCGCGGCCAAAGCGGGGCCAAACAAGTATTTGAGGTCGACCGCGGTCTCTTCCGACAGAATGCGCAGCACGTGCTCGGCTGCGCGGTTCTTTTGCGCTTGCAGCAAGGCATCGTTGAAACGGCGAGTCACAGCCTGCACCCGCTGAAGCTGCAGCGCCGTGATCGTCGGGCCGGCAAAGGCCGCGTCCATGACGGTCAAGTAGTTCAGCCAGGGCCCCAAGTCGGCGGCGGCATTGAAGCGAACGTTGGCATCGGCTCCCGCTAGGTTGCCGCTTACGGGCACGCGCTCGCTCCATGCTGGGTCGCTCAGGTCGACGTATTTCAGCAGGACTTCTTCTGGCATCGGCACCGCGGCCGCCCACACAGCAGGAGCCCGGCGCACTTCTTCGCCCAGCGAGTTTCTTCGTCCGGCATACACGGCACCCAGGGTGTAAATGAAGCGATCTCGGGACGACGGCTGGCGATGTCGTTCCAGCGCGGGCAGCAAGTACGCGCGCCGCACGGCCGACACGAAGCGCGCTCGCTGGCTGGCCTTGTCATCTTGTCGCAAGCGCCAGATCAGCGGCTTGCCTTCTTCGGATGCGCGCACCCGCAAGAGCGCATTTCCCGCTTCACCTGCTGCCGCCCGCACGGCCTGCGATTCCGACGGCGGATTCAGCGAGGTCTGCGAGCGGCCAATCGCCACTTCAAGGCGCTCGACCGCTGTGTCTGCGTCTTCGACCTTGCGGGTGTGGTTGCGATAGATCGACCCATAGACCAGCGCGGCCAGCAGTGCGACCAGCGTGCAGCCAATGACATGCGTGCGCAGCGGCGCGAAGTCAAACAGGGTGCGCAGAAACGACAGTCCACGTCCGGCCAGCTTGTGCAGCGGAATGCCGGGCAGAAGGAAACGCGCGTGAAACGGATTGGGCAGCTTGCTTTCCAGCCCCTGACCATAGAAGTACAAGCGGTCAAAGGCCGGCGTCATCGAGAACGCGATCTCTTCGCCAAGGATGCGCAGGCACTCGCCGACCTGGGACGTGATGTTGGGGCTGCGCACCAAGAATTCAACCAGCGTGCGGAACTCGACAGCGGAAAAGCTGGTGAGCGCCAAGGGCAGGTACTTTTCGTGGTGCGTGACGCCGCCTTCCAGAGAGACCAGATGCCCTTCGTCATCGCGCAGCGGCACGTGGATGGCGATGCCGTTCTGGTGCAGCAGGCGAACGTATTCGCCGAAGCCATCAGCGCGATCCATGTATGTCAAGACCACGCGCGTGCGCACGGGCTGACCGATGATCTCGGACAGAAGGTTCAGCTTGCCGCGCAGAAGCTGAGCGTGTCGCTGGATCTGCTCGGGAGTCTGTTTGTAAAGAGCGCGCACGCTGAGCACGATCAGGGCCATCGGTGGCTGGATGCCCATGAGCGGCTGCCACAGACGACGCAGCGCGGCCTGCGCAGCGCGCGAGCTATCCCCCAGAAGTGGCGCTGCCACCTCGTGAACGATGACCTTGCTGCCCAGATAGATCTGCAGCAGCGGATCCGTGGTGTAGCTGGGGAAGAACTGGTTGGCCTGTCCCTGCCAGTCGACACAGCCGTTGATGAGCTGCGTCTTGCCGGCCCCCGCATCGCCGAGCACGACGATCCATGGATAGGTGCGCAGCGCACGGCGGGCTCGCCAGGGCAGCGGTCGCAGGAAGCGGTTGTAGACGCGCTGCAGGCGGTTCGGTCGCATGCCGATCTCGCCTTCGGCCCGACGGCGAGCGCGCAGCCACAGGTACAGAACCACCAGCACAATGAGAACCAGGACAATGGCGCCAATGATCAGCGCCAGCCGCAGATTGCTGCTTGGGTTCGTCGGTACGGGCGGGGCCTTGAGATCGACGGCAGCCAGTAGATTCGGCCAAGCAACGTGCAGCCCGATAAGCCCCAGTGGGCTTACATCAGGCATGCGCAAAAGCTCTGGCAGATCCAGGAATGCCATGTGTAGGTGGCCTAGTCTCCGCCTCGCGTTGGCAGTGACAGCGCATCGATCAGGTCTTCCAGCTGATCGAGGTTCTCTTGCACATCTGCGTGATAGGCAAAGGCCAGCTCGGTTGGAAGCTCCACCGGACTGGCTGGAGCGTGCGTCGATGGCCCACGTTCGCCGACGAGTGCGTGGAGGCGACTGCGCAGAATATCCAGGTGGTAGCCCAGCGCGGTTGCGTGGGCCGGAAACTCGGCCGCTACAGCATCCGCGAGCTGATCCAAGAGGACCTGGGGCGACACCGGCTTGGCGCGGCTGCTACCCGACGTGCCTGAGCTAGACGCAGCGATGGGTTGATTCGCTGCTGGGCGCGAGAAGTCATCGCCCGATTCAGCAGGCGCTGCGGGTTCCGCGGACGCGTCACCCCAGGCACGCCGCAAGCGCGCTAGGTCAAAGATCTCCTTGAAATCACGAGACATAGTGAGGGTCAGCCTATTGTGCTCACAGGTTCGAGAGCCACACAAGCACCAGAGGCATCAAGACCACCACGGCAGCGGCGGCCAGATAGAACAGCGCGACCGATAGCGTCGGAGAAACCGCTGCGAGGCGCGCAGGCTTCTTCTTGTTTCCATCGCCCAGCTTGCCGGGAAGCGGGGGCAGGGGACCGGCGTCTGCCTTGGCCGCTTTCTTCTGGGCCGGTGTCTTGGGCATGGGAATGCGGGCGGCCAGCTTGGACTTATACCCAGCAATCTTGGCGGCATCGTTTGCGTAGCGCCCGATGAAGCCGTCGCTGAGGCAGAAATACAAGACCTCAAAGACCAGAGCCGGAGTCTCGGCGTTGGCGAAGCGGTCATCGGCAAAGCTGTAAAAGACATCGCCGCCGTCGTTGATCCCATAGCGCTCGCTTTGCAAAAGGGGCCATGCGGTCTGCTCGGTCGGCGACAAGCGGCGCAAGACCAGCTCGTCGTAATGAATGGTGAGAGGGAAGAGCACCTGATAGACCTCGCGCTCGCTTAGCACCTTGGCTAGATCGGCGCGCAGTTCATCAAGGCGGGTGCGGATGTCATCGCGCAGGGTCTTCAGCACAGCGGCCGGCTGACTGACCACGATGGTTGCGTCGTTGGATCGCGCCTGCGCTTCGGCCGCGTCGGGCAGCGCCCGATCCAGTAGCGTGCGAACCTGCCCACACGACGACACGATGGTGTGCCAGAGCTTGAGCTCCATGAGCTACCTCACTTGAACAAGACAGGGCGGGCGAGCGGTGCGTTTGAGGTATCGATCTCCAGCTCGACATCTGCGTCCTGGTTCCAGGCATCCAAGATGCGCATGAGCTGACTTAGGAACATCCACACCAGCGGCTCGTCTTCCGGCGGATAGTTGCGGGTCTTGAGCTTGTACACGTGCTTGATGCCGGCGCCCCGCAGCGCGGAATCGGGCATCAGCTCGACGCGGACGTCCAAAAGGTACGACGGCAAGAGCTTGAACGGACCGTCACTCAGCGTGCCCAGGTACTGACACAGCGACAGAATCTCAAGCCGGCCCAGCGTCGGTCGCATCTTCAGCGCCACAAGCTGCAGCAGGCCTGCGAAGTCTTCACCGAGTGGGCTCTTGCGCTCGGGACGCACGCCGCCGAGCATCGACCAGTCAACCGCTTCCAAGTGACGACTTTGCAGGCTGACGTGCAGGTTGCCGATGGCGTGATGCGTAAACCACGGCTGATACCAGAACGCATCGACGGCCAGCTTGCGCGGCTGCAGAAAAGCACCGGGCATTCGCACCAGCAAGTGTGGTTGCGGCTTGCCCCGCTCGTCGGGGCGCCACTCGATTTCCCAGATATCTTGCGAGCTGGTTGCAGAGCCAAGCGGCCCAGCGGACGCATGCCCACTGTCAGCGATTGGCAGATTGCCGGCCGGCAGCGCTTCTAGGCCCTGCGCCGTGATCTCGTACACGCCCTTGACCGCGCACAGATCAAAGGTCCTTCCGGGTGAGGCATGGCGAATGGCGTACGCGTCTTGTGTGCCGTCGCAGATGATCGGCTGCGCCATCTCGCGTCGGATATTGACCACCGGCACCGTGAATAGCTGAAAGACATCGTTGTTCAGGTGTGGCTTGCGCGGCCAGGTCGGCTTCAGATCGAACAGCAGCGAAAACTTCAGCCACGGCTTCTGAACCGAGGGCACCTGCACGTTGATGTACAGCTCTTGTTCCGGGAAGTGGAAGAAGCGGCGCACCTGCTCGATGGGATGCGTGGTGTCGAGGTTGTCGCTGATCTCGCGCTGAACGCCATACGTGACTGAGCAGGCCTCGCCACTCGTCTCTTCATCGGCGGTGCGATCGTAGACGACCTGGACGCGTTCAAGGTGCATGCGCATCTGGTGCAGGATGCGCAGTGCCATGGGGTAGTCGTCCAAGTAGTTCACGTGCATGCGCAGCGTGCCGACCTGCATCAAGCGCGTCGACGGCGCTTGGAATTCGATGATCAGTCGATAGCCGCCATCGGCGCGCATCAGTGGCTGGCGAACGCGACGCAAGACCAGCGGCAAGATGCGCAGGTCATAGAGCGTGCGGTATGTGCCCGCCGCCCCATCAGGAGCCGTCACCAACAGCTCGCTGCCCCGTGGCAACAGCGCCGGTTCGGCCCGCTGAGCCGTCGCTGCCGCTTGAATCATGCACATGCTCGGCAGCGGCGCGAGCAGGAAGTCAAAGTAGTTGCGAAACAGCCGTTCGAAGGTCGAGCGGATGTTGCGCAGCGTCGCTTGTCGCGTGCGCAGCGAGAAAAAGGCCAGCGCATCGATCATCCGGCTGACGTCGGGATCGTCGCGATCCAGGCGCGCCGAAGGATGGCGCTCTAGATACGCCTTGCGATGCTCATCGAGCGCGCTCAGCTCGGCCAAGAACTGCACGTCCTCGGGGGCGTCGCGCGCGGCTTGCAGGCCAGCCAGCGTACTGCTTTGACGCAGCTCTTCCGTCGGACTGCGTCGAGCAGCCCCCGCCTGATTTTCCTGATCGGGATTGGGCCCTGGCATCGTGGACTCAGCCCAACTTCACAAGACTTCCCGAGACTTGCGTTAGCTGGCCCTTTAGCGTGGCCATGGCAGATCCTTCCACGTTCACCATCGTATCCGCCTTTATGTCCGTCTTTAGACCTTTCAGCTCAGCCGTGGTGGTGGCCTGCAGCGCCAGCTTGAGCCCAGACAGCTTGGCCTCGCCGCCCGAGGCCTCGAAGCTGACCCCCATGGGTGCTTTGCCCGACAGCTTTTGATTGGCTTCCATCGCAATGTTCATGGCCTTGATGCTGCCGTCCATCGTCGCCTTTACCGCCAGCTTGTCCTGCGTCTCGATGGTCATCGCCTTGCTGCTTTTCTGCGTCCAGGTGTCCTTGCTTTCGTGCAGCGTGGCCTTGCTCGACTTGCAGGTGATCGTCTCGGCTTCCAGCAGATAGTCCTTGACCTTGATTTTGATACTGTCTTGCTTTTGTTCGTATGTGCTTGTCTGTTGATCACCTTTGACTTTGATGGTCAAAGTGGTCCCGTCCATGATTACTGTCTGCGTAATTTTTCCGTCTTCATTATCGACGGTAATCGTAATGCCTTTTGCTTTGTCGAGCTCAACTTTGCAGACCAGTGTGCCCATGGTGATTTACTTCTTTTCTTTTACTTCAATTAGCATATAGCCTTCTTTGATATGAATCGTCTGCACATCCTTTTCATGTGTGCGCAAGATCTGGAACTCGGGCTTGTCTTCTCCATAGACGTGCTTGACCGATGTGCTGCTGCTTGGCTTCTTGCCCACTAGGATGTGATCCCCCTGCGTGTCCGTCGCCAACCGCCCTTCCGGGCGCCAGTCCAGATATCGCTTTAGCCACGCCCGGTCAAAGTCGACGGCCACCAGCACGCGCTGGTTCTTGTATGCAGGATAGAAATAATGTCCCGGAAACAGATTCGGATTGAAAGGCACAAAAATTTCCTGATTCTCCCACAGTGGTACTTTGATTTTATATTGTTCTACAGAGGTGTTTTTGTCTGTGTATATTTGATATGTTAATTCATCATCAGCCCCCGTTTCGCTGACGATTTTTCCTTCGATATGCCGTGGATATGTTGGTTGGATATGGGGCGGTAATTGAATGTGTTTATCGTCTTTTGCGGCAAGGTGCAAGGCCCCTTGTACGTGATACATGGTATGCGCGAGTCCATGATCGGCGTCGGGGCCTTGATCGGTGGCTTGGGCGGCAAAGCGGACCTCGCGCACGCGCATCTTGCTGCCGGACACCGGCTTGGGCAGGGTCTTGCCGGCTTTCGACCAGATGTCGGCCTTTAGCTCGACGACATCGCCGGGCACGATCGGGTCGGCGGGGAAGCGACTCCACAGCGCCAAGAGCTCAGCCTTGGTGCGTGGTCGCAGGCGCGACTTCTCAAGCGTTTCGCGCGCCGTCACCTGCGCCGACACTGGAGTCGCCAGTAGATAGTCCTGGTGCAGCGGGGCCTCTTTGCTGTCCGAGTCGATCTCTTTGGTCGCTGGGCTCTCGGTGTACGAGTTCAGCACCTTGACCTTGTGGCGCGCGACCTCAGGGAACACGACGTGAAACTCGCGAATGTCTTCGTGATACAGGTTCGTCGAGTGCGGCATGGCTGGCAGCTCTTCATCGAAGACCAGCTTCTGCGCGCGATAGTCATAGAAGAGCGCAGCACCGTTTGTGTCGACGAGCCACAGCACGAAGTCATAAAAGCTCGCCTGCCCAGCGCCCGGCTCGTGCCCAAGAAAGATCAGCGGTCGCTGCTTGGTCAGCTCGGCCCACTTGTAATCGATCGCGATCTTGTCTGACTTCTGCGCGTCGATGACGTCCTTCAGCGTCTTGTTTGTGTACAGCACGCAAGGAAAGTGCTGCTGCCACAGGTGCTGCGCCGGATCGACGAAGCGGATCGTATAGCGATGCACCAAGCCCGGCGCCTCCTGGGCCTTGCGGTGCGGAATGATCGAAAACGCCTTGTCGGTGACCAGGCCTTTTACCGTCAACGGGGCGGCGCCATCGTCGATCGCGTGATCGGGAAAGATGGCGCGAACTGTCAGCTTGACCTGGATCAGATCGTCCTTGATGAAGTCGGCATAGACATCGTCCTGCTGCTTGCCACCTTTCGCTTTGTCATCGTGGACGAAGAAGTCCAAGCGACCGGCAAAGCCGTAGCTGCGTGCGCACAGCTCCAGATTTTTTACGTCCGCGCCCAGGATGGTGTGCGTCGTGAAGCCGATCTTGAGCTCAAGCTCGATCTTCAGCCGGTCCTGCCCCTGGCCCTGTGTGTTGCGCAAAAGCGGTAGCTCGTACCGCATCTTGTCTTTGGCATCCGGTCCCGGCAGGTTCATGGCGTGTGTACCCGTTCGACAGCGACGTTGCCGTACGTGGTGTTAAAGCGAATCAAGAGCTTTTGGCGTCGACCCGAATGCATGCCGAATAGCTCGTAGAGCAGCTCCATGTTGCTGTTCTTGCCCACTAGATGAAGCTCGATGTCGTGTAGCCGTGGCTCATACAAGCGGATGCACTTTTCGATCTCGGCGCTGAGCGCGGCCACTGAGTCGCGAGCGCCCTGGCTGGCCAGATAGTTGCCGATGCCTAGCTCGGACCCCAGAGAACCAAAGGCGCGCTTGGTGTTGAGCACGGCACTCAGGTTCTGCGTGATGTCGTCAAGCTCATCCCGTCGCGCCGGATTTTTTTCCGCAAAGCGATGAATGAACGCCATATCGGGCCTCGGAAAATTGCGGTGATTGCGTCGTTCGATGCACAGAACAAGCGAGCCAGCGATAGCGGGCCCGCAGCCTTCGCATGGGGGCGCAGCCGAAAGAGCAGGCCGAGCGGATCCCTCTTTAGTATCGCCGCCAGAACAAGAAAATGCCGCTAGCTTTTTCCAGCGTGGGCTGGTTGTAAAACGCCAGCGCGCCTTCTCGCTGCGCCGCTTCCCATTCTTCGCCCGTGGTCAGCTGGTAGAAGTCGATGTCCGGCCCGAATGAGTGCGGGAAGTTCGGCTGCGACAGGTACTTGATCGGCACGCCCTTTAACGCCAAGCGGTGGATGTGGACCAAGCGTGAGGGCGCCGCCAGCTTGACCCCTTCCAGCGAGACCTTGTCATGCAGGCTCTGCCTTTGCACCAGCACGTACACTTCGGAAGCACTGCTCGACTCGGCAGGCAGCGGCGCCACTTTGTACACGTTGTCCTGCAAAAGAAAGCGGATGTGCGTCGAGTGCGAGCGCAGCGGGCGGATCTTGTCTTCGATGTACTGGTACAGACGACCAAAGCACGTTCCCAGATCGTTGTGGATGTACGGGAACGGGTCGCCTTCCGGCAGCGTCTCTTGGAAGGCGCAGAGCTCGAAGTAGAAACGCCGCACGCTCTCGTGCAGATAAAACGGATGGCGATAGACCTGATGTTCCAGGTCTTCCAGCGCCGACTGAAGGTCGTACACTTCGGTCAAGCAGCGACGGATGCTGACCAGCTTGGCGAGACCAAAAAAGGTGTCTTTAAGCTGGGCCTCTAGCTGCACACGAAAGCTGCGCAGCATGCGCGAGAGGTTCATGGCGAACGCGCGCAAGAACGGCGTCGTACCCACTTGCAGCAGCGGCGGGATGTACTTGGCCGATGCACTCCACGTGCTGTCTGCGGCCTTTTCAAACTCGCCAACTTTGAGTGTCCCGATGGTGTTTTCGACGGTCTCTTGCGTCGACAGGACAGCCCGCAGATAGACGCGCTGCACGTGCTTGGGATCGTCTTCATAAAGCGGAGTGCGATCGAGCTTGGCTGGCTCTGACAAAAGATGCAGATAGACCGCGCAGCGACTGGCCCCAGTTGCAGCCAGGGACAGCTCAGACACGCTGCAGTTGGCCGGCACGTCGATGATGCCGCCGCCGGGCAGCACGGCGGTCATCGCATGAATTCCCAGCGCGCCATCGATGAGCAACGGCTCGTTCCATGAGAGCTGCGCAAAGCCGTACGTGGGAAGGCCCAGGACTTGCGCTCGCAGTCGCATTTCGGACTGCAGCGCGCTTTCGTGTGCAGTGAAGTGATCGGGCAGAAGCGTCTGCCCCATGTACCACTTCACCGATGCAATTTTGTGGCTGCTCATGACAGAGGGAGAAGAAGGCTAGAAGGCAGAAGAGGGGGTTAGCCCTTGACGCCCCAGAACTTCACGACGTTCTTCTGGTCCGCGGTGGCCAGCGTGATGTTCTGCTGCTCGGGGGCCGGCTTGACGCCGACGTGGAAGGAGTAGTTGATTGGCGACTGCACTTCCGTCGACGGCATGTCCGCACAGCCGAGGTTCAGGTCCTCGCCGTTCTTCTCAAGGATGCCCTTGCACTGCGCATCGCTGGCGTGGAAGGCCTTGAAGTACTTCTTGGCCACCGGGTCGTAGCCATACACGTCGAACTTGAACAGCGCCTCGACGTTGGTCAGGTCGAGGTACGTCATAAGCTGCAGGTCCTGGCGGTTGGGCGCCGAGACCTGACCGCTGAAATAGAAGGCATCGGTAGCACCGACGCCCCACGACGTATCGCTGAGGACGGCCACGACGTTCACGTCGGTCGTCGGGTTCATGGGATCTTTGACCACGATATCGGCGGCCAGATCCTTGCCGTTGACCTTGAGTGCTTTGATGAAGCCAACAGGGGTGTTGACGTCTTTGCGGAAGTTAAAGCCCTGGTCGATGCTCAGGGACGCACTAAACTGGGGCATTTCGATCTCCTGCTACGCCACGTGGGCGGATCTGAGTCAGTTGATGCGGCGCTAGGCTGCGTTGCCCAGCGCCGCGAGGGGAACCTTGGCGCCGTTGACTAGGCTGCTGATCCCAGGCGCGATTCGAGCCGCAGCTCGACATTCATGCCTTCGAACTGCAAGTGCGGCAGCACGGCCACGGTGCAGTCGTACCAGCCGATCTCGCCAGGACGCGAGTTGACTTCAACCGTCGAGGCCTTGAATGGATACACGCGCAGCGTCAGATCGTCGGGGTTCGAGACCTGGGTCACGTAGCCGCCAATCCAGCCGTCCAGCACGCGCTGGATATAGACCGCATCGGCGCTGCTGCCGATGTTGTCGCGCATGATGCTCTTCACATAGTGCGCGATGCGCGTGATCGAGAACGTATAGGCGAGATTGCACACCAGCTGCGAGTTCTCGGAGTCCTTCGGATCCTTGAACTTCCTGGGGGCCTTGGCTGACTGCGCGCTGAAGAAGCAGGCGTCCGCCGAGTCCTTGCGATAGACCAACGGAATGAAGCCGCCTCTGGCGAATTCAAACTCGCGATAGTCCGGGATGGTGACCTCAACCGGCGGGCGGATCTCATCCTGGCCACGCAGGTTGAATGTGTCGACGGGCAGACCAGCAATCATGCCGCCGCCCTTGGGCCCGCGGATGTATTGGCACCAGCCCGAGCTTTCGAACGACTTCACCAAGTTGCGCGCGAACAGGATCGCGGTGTTGCCCCACAGATACTTCTTCGCGTCGCCGCTGGCCTCTTCCTTGAAGTGCAAGCGCACGCAGGGGTTGGTATCCGGGTGCCAGGGCAAGCGCAGGACATAGCGCGGGAACGTAAGACCGATGTACGCGGCTTCATCGGTGTTGCGGAACTCGCGCCACTTGCCAAAGCGCGGGTGATTGAGAAGACCATCCAAGTCTTTGATGGCCGCGATCTCATTCACATCGCTGATGCCGGGCACGAAGAACGAAGGCGACACTGCACCGACGAACGGAGTGTGCGCTGCGTTCGCGACCTTGGCCATGTTGCGCAGCCAAAACAGGTCACGTGGCGTGTTGTCAAACTCGTACTGACCAACCAGTGCGCCGAACGGACGGCCACCGTACTGATCGTATTCCTTGATGTAGATCTTCTCGAAAAGAGCCCCACCGAAGACGTTGCTCGAGTTGTTCTCGAAGTCTTGGTACAGCTCATCCTTTTCGACATCGAGAAGGTCGATCGTGATGTTGGCGCGGAAGTTGGTGTGCTGCACCAAGTCTTCCAGGCCCCGCCACGCTGCTTCGACCTTCTGGAACCGATCATTGTGCAGAATTTCGTTCATCTGCACGTTGATCAGCTCGTCCACCTGCGCGAGCAGGTCCAGGACCTTGCCTTTTTCAAACTTCTTGCCGGCTTGCTCAGCATCCAGGTTGTAAAGCAGAGCAGCTAAGCTGGAAACGAAGCGGTCCTCGGCAGGGACCTGATCCTTCACTTCCTTGAAGTTGTCCCGAATCATCGGGACATAGCTCTTGGTATCAGATTTCAAGCGAACGCTGGAAAGTAGGCTCTCTAGCGCTTTATCGGTCGTGATCTCGGGCATCGCTCACTCCATAGAAAATGCGTTGCGGCTCAGAATGGATGACTCTCCACGCATCGGGCTTACGCCGGGCTCGTGGTGGAACGCGCCGGGAGCTTGAAGCCATCGTGCTCCTTCAACTGGCTGCGCAGCGCGTTGAACACTTCTGGCTTTGTGTAGAGCTCCTGGATGAGCTTCCGCAGTTCCTTCTGGTTGTCGATGCTCGACTGCAGCTCCTGCAGCAGGTTCTTCAGCAGCAGCAGCGCCTTGAGCTTGGGCACATGGTTGACGATCTCATCGGGAGAGAACGACTTCATGCTGGTGATCGGCAGAGTAACGGGCAGCTTTGCGTCGTCGCCTCCGCTGATCTTGTCGTCGACTTCAAGGTCGATCGACATGTTCATATCTTTCATCACACTGTCGAGATTGCGGCCGTTGAGAGAGCGCAGCTCGCGTGCTTCAAGATCCTTCTTGCGGTCCTTGGAGGAACCCAGGGAGTAGTCCGCCATCACGAGCAAACGGAAGGGCAAATCCACCGTTTCAGGTTCGCCATTGATGGTAGTGCGATACGTCAGAGTTAGCCGCGAACGCGGGAGTTCATCTTGAATCGGCACGATTCGTTCCTTTCTCGAAATGCGGCGGTAGCATTAGCGCTGTACCCATGGCTCTTGTTGGCAGAGACCTACATCCCAGATGGTCCGCAAGTCTTGCCTTAGCCAGCGCAACGGCCCCCTACCGACGTGGTTGCAGACGAAAATGCGCACCGCACAGCGTCGCACAGATATCGATGGACGGTCAACAACTTGGCCTGCTGTGCGCTATCTGGGCGATCTCACGCATGAATTTCTGCTCCACGGATCTGCAACCCGAACAAGCAACGGACTTGGCTACGCGATCGCTGAAGCGAGCTGTCCGACAGGTTCCCTACCGCGGTTGATCGGGCCCGAGAACAGCTGCACTTGATGGATGCGTACGCTGGCTCGGCTGCGTGCTGCCAGGGCCGCTTCATGGGCTTGCGCAGCGACGCGCGAGCTGCTGCCGCCGGCACCTGCATCGGGCAGCGCAAGCTGCGTGAGATCGCCGCGCAGATCTTCCCAAAGTGGTTCAAATCCCAGATACCGCGCGTCTTCGATCGCCAGCCAGCTGGTCTGTTCCAAGATGCATAGATGCACGGTCAGATAGACCTCGGTTTCGCCGAGGGCAGCGAAGATCTGCTCGCGCAATCTTTGCGATGCTTCGACGGGCCACGCGAGCCCGGTGGGCGTGCTCTGTTCCTCGCTATACAGCGTCACTTCCAGCCCACCCACAGGCACGGTTGTGCCACCCCCGAAGGCGCATGCATCGCCTAGCTTCGCGTTGCCAAGAACGACTCCCTCTGCGTAAAGCGGCTTGCGCTCGGTCGAGCGGCGCACTTCGATGCCTAGCTCGGGATAGACGCGCTGAAACAGCCAGTACAGGGTGCTGGGTGCGGTCAGACCCACCAGCTGCAAGAGCTGCGCTTGCGCTTCCGACCAGTCTGCGAACAGCGTGCGATCTCGCTCGGGATACAGAGATGCAGCGCGCCGCTTCAGCAGGTGATGATCGAAGAAGCCCAGAAAGTCGATGAGCGCGTCACCATCCATATGCTCCGCATACTTGAGAAAATATGAAGGCAGCGGACTCTGCGCGGATAGCAGGCCCATGTTGAGCGCAACATGCGCCATGCGCCGCGGTGCCGTGATGAATCGGATCGACTGGATCAAGCTCGTCGGATGCGAGTAGGAAAGTACGCCGCCAAACTCGATCTCATCAGGGCGATAGTCCAGCATCTCCAGCAGGTCGAGTAGCGCGGGCAACGTGAAGTCGCGGGCCCGCTGCGTCACCCGCTGCTCGATGCTGCGCCGCAGCACTTCTTGCGGGGGCTCTCCGGATCCCGAAGGCGCACTTCCGCCACCGTGCGCGTCGCGTCCACCGCCGCCCTGGCCGCTTCCCGCCTCGGGTCTGCGCAGTACCGCAGGGGCGTCCAGCGTTGCGCTGTGTACTCGCGGGGCAGACGTAGTCCGAGGTGTCTCTTTGGTCGGAGGCTGAACGAACGTGGCCCCACTCAGCAGGGGTGCGGCGCCACGGGTTTCAGCGCTTCTTTGATCGCCGGCCGGCCTCGCTGGTGCCACGTCCTTTTTCAACAACGAAGCCGGCACCGGCACGGCCGCCGCAGCGTTTGGCTTGCTGCTGGTCGGGCTCGCGCGGGTTCCCGCGACCGGCTTGACTGCGAGGTCCGCGCTCGTCAGAGCTACCTTGGTCTCTGACTGCACAGCGATCGGGACAAGAGGAGCCATCGCCACGATCGTTGGGTTGTTCGCGACGCTTTTCTGTGCCAGTCCGCTCGCGTGATCGCGCTTTGAAGCATGGACTTTTGTCTCGCGTACCGTGGCATTCGCGGGCGCTGCATCGCTTGGCGGTGAAGGCTTTGCCGCTGGCAGGTGTCTGGTCTCGGCGAGCACGGCAGTCGGATCTGCTTTTTCAAGGACCAACGTTGCCGCAGGTGAAGCCTTTTCGAGGATCAACGTTGCCGCAGGTGAAGCCTTTTCGAGGATCAACGTTGCCGCAGCGTGGGCAGGCTTGGCCAGGGGCGCCGGTCTCTGTGCCGCATCGGGCAGGGGCCGCTCTTGCCGCGGCGAGCCCGTCGCTTGCTGGGGACGATCGCTGACTTGAGCCGTCGCACCCGCCGACGCCTTGGGCTGAGCCGCTTGAGCCGCGATCGGCATCGCAGGTTTCGGATTCGCGATCGGTGTCGCCTTGCCGGCTGCTTGATCAGGTGCTGCAACCGGTGTCTTTACATCGGCTGCCTGCGCGCGTTTGCGCAGCGCATCTCGCAGATTCTCTGGCGCATGCTGTGTCGGCTGGTTGTCGAACAGTGGCTCTACCAAGGGCTGAAAAGCAGCCGCTGCGGCCATCGCTGCCAGGTGCTTTGGCAGGTTGATCTCTTCCAGCACGGCATCGCTGACGTCCAGGCGCGTGCTTAGCTCAGCTTGCGCAGTCGGGATCGGCCCTTCGGCCGTTCGCGCACCAGAGGCCGCTTCTTCCTCGACAATCGCGTCATCGCCATCCAGCAGATCGTGGTGCCAGCCAGCATCCAACGAAGCCGCTTCGGCATCACGAGTCTCGACATCGTCGAAGGCTCCGCTGTCATCCAGCCGCGAGAGGTCAAGGTTCTGCGTGACTGCAGGCGAGCTCTTGCCACTCGTCGGCGCTGGCTTGATCTGCGGCCCTCCATTCGAGGTTCCAGACGTCGGGCCCCCCTGCTTGCTGCCAGAACCTTTTTTCACAGCTTGATGGTACGCAAACTTCTCTGTGTCTTGCTGTGAAACAACCAGGCATGTTGAACCGCGCGCCGCACAAAGGCGGGCATCGCGGGGCCCGTACGCTAGGCCGCCCGAGGCCGCGCTACGCCGAGACCAGCTCGATGAGGATGCCGCCCATGGCCTTGGGATGCAGGAAGGCCACGTGATGACCGCGGGCACCTGGGCGCGGATGGCGATCGATAAGGGGCACGCCGCGAGTCGCAAGCTCGTCCAGCGCCGCACGCAGATCCTCGACGGCAAAGGCGATGTGATGCAGGCCTCCGCGCTTCTCTAGGAACTTCTCAAGGCCTGCGTTTTGACCGCGCGGCTTGGGCGCGATGAGCTCGACACAAGCTTCGCCCTGCGCCGGGGTCAAGACGAAGGCTGCTTCGGTACGCTGCGTCGGGACATACTCCCGTGGTCCGGCAGTTAGGCCCAAGACGTCGACCCATAGGGGAAGCGCCGTGTCGATGTCGGGCGCTGCAAGTGCGACATGATCGATCCGCAGGATTCGCAAGCGATTTCTCCCAAGAAGTGATTGATGCGAGGGGGTTGGATTTCACGCTATCATGCCCGTATGCCCGCGCGTCTCTCGATCTCGACTGAGGAGGGGCTGATCCTCGACTTGCGTCTGGGGAGCCAGCCGCTGCGCATCGGTCGTGCCAAAGACAACACAGTACGCAGCGAGGACCGTCGCACCTCGCGTCATCACGCCGCGCTGCGGCGGCAGCCGGATGGGACGTACGAGATCGAAGATCTCGGATCGAGCTATGGCACCTTGCTCAACGGGCGCTCGATCAAAAAAGAGAATCTGCGGCACCAAGACATCGTTCGCTGCGGCGGCCTGCAGATGCAGATCTTTATGGACGCCGACCCCGAAGAGGTCGACACCGACGCGTCGATCATGACGACGACGCTCGACAACCTGTTTGAAGCACGGGCGCAGATTCGTCGGATGATCGACGAGCAAGCGGTGCTGCGCTCGGAAGTGGGCAAGGCGCAGGCGGCCGAAGATCGCGCGAAGCAAGAGCGCGAAGAGTTTCGCTTTGAATCCGAGCGTCTGGGCAAGCTGCTAGAGGAAGCCAAGACGGAACGAGCGACGCTGGGGTCGCGCTTGGACGAGATGGGTCGCGAGCTGCGCGAGCGCCTAGCGAAAAAGAGCGATGCGCCACCCGATGTGGAAGCCCTGCGTCAGCAGCTTGTCGACGTGCAAAAACAGGCTGAGCGAAACAAGAGCCGCGCCGTCGAGTTAGAAGAGCGCGAGACCGCGCGCCTTGCAGCAGAGCAGGCACTGCGCAAAGACGTTGAGCGTCTGGGGGAACAGCTAAAGCAGCGCGAAGCGCGCGAGCAGCAGCTGAGTGCTGCGTTAAAGCCCGCCGTGCTGCGTATCGCTGAGCTGCAGCAAGAGCTAGAAGCGATGCGGATCCGGCACGCCAAAGCCGAAGCCGAGCTCGCTGATCTGAAGAAGCGCTAGCGCTGCGCGGGCGTGACGGCGCTCGCGCTGCTGCGCTGTGTATCTGGACGGGGATTCCTATTCTTCGTCGTCGAGAAGCTCGTCGCGGTGACCTTCGATGTCGTACTTGCGCATCAGCTTGCGGAAGTACTTGCGATCGATCTCGGCCTCGCGTGATGCATGCGAGATGTTGCCGCGGTTCTTGCGCAGCAAGGCTTCGATGTACTCGCGCTCAAACGCGGCGACCCACAGCTCTTTGGCGTCTTTGAAGGGCAGATCGGTCTGCGGTGGCGTGACTGGCAGGTTGGGCAGCGTGGGCAGAGCAGGCGATGAAGGGCGCGCCGCCCCATCGCTGCTTCGTGTGTTTTCTGGGACCGTGGGGTGGCTGCCACTGCGTGAGCGGGGCAGTCGCTCAGAGCCCAGGCTGTTGGGGCCGCTGCGCTCGCGGGCTGGTTCGCCGCGCAAGCTATCAGGCAAGTTCTCGGGACGAATGATCCCAGATGCAGCGAAGCTGACGGCGCGCTCTACGGCGTTGATGAGCTCGCGCACATTGCCCGGCCAGCTGTACGACAGTAGCAGATCCATGGCCTCGCCCGAGACGCGCGTGACCTTGCGCGTACCATCGGCCAAGCGGTTGTATGCATGGTCTTGCAGGAACGACTCGACCAGCAGCGGGATGTCATCAATGCGCTCGCGCAAAGGCGGCAGATACAGGCGCACCACAGACAAGCGATAGAACAGATCCTGGCGAAAGCGACCGCTGCGAACTTCCTCTTCCAGCTGGCGATTGGTGGCGGCGATGATGCGTACGTCGACCTTGAGCGACCGGGTCGCGCCGACGCGGCGGATCTCGCGCTGTTCGAGCGAACGCAACAGCTTGGGCTGCAGCTCAGATGGCAGCTCACCCAGCTCGTCGAGAAACAGCGTACTGCCGTGCGCCATTTCGAACAGGCCCTGGCGCGTCATGATGGCGCCTGTGAAGCTGCCCTTCTCGTGGCCAAAGAGCTCGGACTCGATCAGGTTCTTGGGCACGGCGCCGCAGTCAAAGACCATCATCGTGTTGTGAGCGCGCGGTGACAGACGATGGATGGTCTGTGCCACCACTTCTTTGCCGGTGCCGGTCTCGCCTTCGATGATCACGGTGGCGCTGCTGGGCGCGATCTTTTCGATGACCGCATAAAGCTCGCGCATCTTGACGTTCTTGCCGATGATGTCGCCAAGGCGCGTCTTCTGCGACGGGATGACTTCGACCTTTTCCTGGGCCGTGAAGAACTGCAC
Source organism: Myxococcales bacterium (assembly GCA_016794505.1). Taxonomy (GTDB): domain Bacteria; phylum Myxococcota_A; class Polyangia; order Palsa-1104; family JAEUJZ01; genus JAEUJZ01. The sequence goes on along the minus strand of JAEUJZ010000067.1, from coordinate 73,976 downwards.
TTCGGTCTGACCGATGGTCAAGGAGCAGCCATTTTGCAGATAGCCTTCACGGATTCGCACGCCGTTTACCAAGGTGCCGTTCGTCGAGCCGCGATCGAGCAGCAGATAGCCGCTCTCTTCTTGCACGATGCGACAGTGCTCGCGCGAGACGGTCTCGTCGTTGAGGACGAGGTCATTGTCGGCCGCACTGCCGATGCGGATGGTGCCCTGTGTAAAGACATGTTCTCGACGCGCCGCACCACTGCCAGTGACCAAGCGGCACGTGCGGACCTGGATGGTCCGGGGGCGGGCACCGTCGTAAAGGACCTTGGTGGCGGGGACGACATCGGGGAACTTCCGCCGAGGCTCAGACGGCGAGGCCATTGAGACAAATATTCTTAGTAATCCAAATTACAGTCAAGACAATGAAAAATGGAACTTCGCCCTGCGATTCGCTGCGCAGTAGCTCGCGGGCCGATGCGTTGGGCGCGACTGGGTGCGCGGTCAGTGCTGCGTCGTCAACGCGATATACGTGAAAAAGGCCAGGCACAGCGCGATGAGTCCGGCGACCATGGGATCCGGCGACATGCGCCACCACAGCCGCTTGCGCTGCGCATCATCCCCCGGCATCGCCGGCAGAGCGAGCAGCGCGCGGGCCGCGGCAAAGTGCCCCGTCTTTAGCGCCGCCGCTGCGGCAGCAAGCTGAGGGTTGGGACCCGATTCGATATCGGGTGTAGCCGGGGGCGATGGAGGGGCAGCAGGGGCAGGTTCTTGCGAGCTCACGCTGCACCTATATCACTGCGCGCTGGCGGCGGGCTGCGCTTTCTCGAAAGAGCGTGCTGCACGCCGTCACAGCGCGTCTTGGCGCGCTAGAGCGGTCGGCTCAGTGGGTTGGTGTTGGGGACGGTCGCGCTGCCATACAGGCGCTCTAGTAATTCGACGATGGGACGCGGCTCGTTTTCGCGGATCCACGCCTGGCTGTTCTTGCGTGGCTTGCTGGTATACGAGTCGTTGCCGCCGTTTGCTTCCAGCCAGCAGCACGTAAGCTGCGCGAAGTACTCTTCGACGTGACTGGATGCGTAGCAGCGAGGCGAGCCGTCGTGCGGCAGGCTGGCCATGTAGCGCGGCATGCTCACGGTCTCGGTCTCACGCACTTTGACTTTCTTGCCGAGGATCGTGATCTCGACATCGCGCTGCTCGGCGGGGATCTTCCTGCCCATCTCGAAGTCCCGCTGCTCGTCTTTCTTACGTCGCTGCTTTTCCGCGTCGGTGAGACCAATCGGTCCATCGACCCATTCCCAGCCCATCTGCAGCTCTTGCTTGGGCGTGTGGGATGCGCTGCTAAAGACGTGCTGCACCATCAAGTCAGCCAGATCCTCTTTTTCAAGAGCCGTCAGGTTGCGGCGCTTCATCAGGGTCGAGATGCGGTGCAAGGCCAGCCCGCGGTGTAGCTGACTGCGCGCCGTGCTCTCTTGTGGACTGAGGTTGGGCAAGCGAAAGGTGCGCTCGGCGAAGTCTTGCTCGGTCATGCCGCGCCGCCACTTTTGATACTGCGTGGTCAGCATCGTGCGATCTTCGTTGCTCATCGCTTGGCGATGGATGATGTGCGCGAACTCGTGGATCGTCGTCGAATACCCTTCGTCATAGATAATCGGCGAGCCCCATTCAGTCAGCGTGTAATAGCTGCGGTCGCTGCCGTAATCGAGCGTGTGATTGGCGGGACATGCCGTGCTCTTGTGCGGGTAGTACCGCTTGAGCGACGAATCGAGCTGATAGCCCATCAAGTTTTCTTCGGTGCAGGCCAAGTAGGCAAAGCCGCCGTGCGACACGTCGCCGACTCCTCGCGTGCTGTTCCACACTCGACCGCCGCCGCGACAGATGCGGTCTTTTAGGTTCGCAAACATCGGCAGATCAGTCAGATAGCGATTGCGCGGCACGACGACGATGCGGACTTTCTTGCGCAAAAGCGCGAGCGCGATCTGCTTGTTGGTGACCATGGGGCTCAAGCAGCGAAGGACCTCTTGCTTGACCTTGTTGGGTCGCCAGCAGCGCAGCAGCTTGTTTGTGGATCCGTCGGGCGGCAGCAGGCTCGATGAGATCAAGAACGCAGCGAACCACTGCAGATCATTTGGGCCCAAGAGCGCTTCGATGCGTCGAGCATGCAGATCCTTGGCCAGAAGCTCAAACGTGTCGCGCCCCACGCGGTCGAGAACCTTTTTCAGATCACTTCCGTCCCTGGCTTTGCGCAGCGCGAATTCCAACGCGAATTCCTGCGTGAACGGCTCCGTTTCGGACAGGACGTCTTTCGGCAGACCTTGGCGATCTTGCTGGGACAGCTGCAGCGCGGCTGCTTCGAAGACAGCTTGACGCTGCAGAGCGCTGAGCGCGGTCTTCGCTTGCCGTTCAAGCTGCGCAATGATCGTGCTGCGCCTGCGGTACAGCGACTTGTCACGCAGCTTGGCGGCGAGCCGCGCATAGCGCTCTTGAAAGGCGTGGATGTCGCGGAGCAGCGCCTGCACGGCATCGATCTGGTCGGCTGTAGCCAGGGCTGCCTGCGCGGTCTTGAGCGCTCGGTCAAGCGACAGCAGAAGAGAGCGGTTAGGGTTCTTCTTGTACGTCGTAAGACGCGCGAATTCCTCTTCGGTAAAGAGCCCTTCAATCATCGCGGTCACCCCCCCAGCGGTCGCGGCGCGATCGTGCGCGTGCATCATTGTCGCACGATCGGCTCGCTGGCTTGGTGCCGTGTCGTTCACTTAGCGGCTCGCCCCAACTGGGCCGCCGTCGTTCTTGGTGATGACGATGGTGGCTGAGCGCGGTCTTGCGCTGCCTCCGTCAGGAAAGTGGCTGCCAAAGGTGCGTGGATCCTGCAGATCGGGGGGCGTGTCCTCGCCCGGATGCTGGATGTTGATAAACAGCGCGCGGCCATCGGGAGTCTCCGTGATACCGGTGACTTCGCACTCGCGCGGGCCGACCAAGAAGCGACGCAAGGTGGCGTGGGTCGCTGCGGCTCCGGCCCAGGAATCGATGACGCTGGATGCCTGCGCGTCGATGTTGCTGATGCTGACCGGACCTCCGTCGCCGACGCGACCGGGGATCGCGGCCAGCAGCATGCAGTTTGAGACATCGCCCATGGCGCTATCGTCTGTTTCGATCCACAGAAGGCCGCTTCTGCTAAAGCTCAAACCATCGGGGCTTGAGAAGGCGTTTTCCTCACTGAGTCGCGACACATTCACGTTGTATGGGTCGCTGCTGGCCCTGGCCCCGAACAAGAAGATGTCCCAGCGAAACGTCTCGGCGCGGACGTGGTCGCCGTCTTCGCGCAAGCGCAGGATGTGGCCGTTGGGATTGCCGCGCTGCGACACGCTGCCGAACTTGCGATCGTTGTAATAGCGCGGGTTGGCAGCATCAGCTGTCGAGCGTGTCCGCAGCGAGTTGTTGGTAAGCGTGAAATAGACCTCGCCATGTAGCGGGTGAACCGCCGCCCACTCGGGCCGATCCATCTTGGTCGCGCCCGCCGTGTCGGCAGCCAAGCGGGCGTGGATCAGCACGTCGGCCAGATCGGCGAAAGAGTAGTTGGGACTGCTCGCAGAGATGCCGTTTTTGCCCGGCTGCAGCGCCAACCAGACCCCGGTTCCATCGGCGTTGAAGCGGGCTGCGTACAAAGTGCCCGCGTCGAGATAGGTGTCGCCGGCCGCAGCTCCTCGTCCTATGTCCGCGGGATCAAAAGGCGCGGACGACACGAACTTGTACAGGTACTCGCCGCGCGAGTCATCCCCCATGTACCAGGCCAGCGGCTGGCCCGGAACTACGGGGCCGAGCGCCGCCCCTTCGTGTGCGAAGCGGCCGAGTGCGGTGCGCTTCTTGGGCGTGCTCTTCGGATCGAACGGATCGATCTCGACCACCCAGCCAAAGGTATTCGGGGCGTTGCGAAAGTCATCGCTGCCGTCGAGCGATGCCCCGATGCGCATGGCGTTGAAGCGGCGGAAGCGCGTGTCGCTGGGATCGGGGCTGTTCACCGTCGCCCATAGATCGCGCCCTTCACCCGTCACGCCATAGCGGGCGAAGGCCGTGCGTTCCTTGTCGCTGCGCTGCGCATCGTCTTGGCTTGCCAGGCGTCGAAAATATCCCGCCCAGTTTTCTTCGCAGGTCAGATAGGTGCCCCACGGCGTCCTGCCGTTGGCGCAGTTGTTCAGCGTGCCGCGTGTGCGGCTGCCATCGGGTGAGTACGCGGTAATCATCCCTGGCGTCCGCGCGGCCGGCCCCGAGATCTCGATGTCGGTCAGAGCCGTGATGCGGCGATTCCAGGGCGAGTCTTGCTTGTACACAAAGCCGCTTTCGCGCCGCTCGATCTCGATGATGCTGACGCCGTGTGCCAGCTGTTCTTTGATCACCTCGTCGGTCACAGACCGGGCGGCGTCGACGACGGTCTGGCCATTTGGGTGCAGATAGGCGGCGGTCATCGACTCGTGGTTGATGGCCAAGAGGCCGCGGCGGCTCTCGTTTTCGTCGTACGTTCCACGGGCCGTCAGACCAAAGAAGTGCATGCCGTCGTGGTGATCGCCCGCGCGCTGCGCGAACGAGTCGGCCGAGTCGCTGCCATCGTTCTTGTATGGAGCGACATGCTCAGCGATGGGATCCCCCAAGCGATACAGGACTGTGGCGGTATAGCCCTCGGGCAGCACCAGGCGATCGAGCAGGCTCTTGGGCACCGCTGAAAAGTTGAGTCGCAGCATTCCATCGGCAGGCTGCACGGATGGATTGGCGCAGCCAAAAAGCGGTGCCGAAAAGAACCGACTGGCCGCGAGACCCAGCGAGCCAGCCAGCAGATCCCGACGGCGGATCCGCGTGCGCATAAGCGATGCCAGCGTCGGATTCGTCGAAGGATTGCAGCCGATGTCTTCAGGATCTGGGGCGTGAGATGCAGGCGTGCGACGGGTCATGGATGGGCCTCGGGATGGAGCAGTTTAGGCGCGATGAAGGGGGCAGGACGATGCAGAAGACGACGCCTCAGTTTCGCGCATGCGGACTGTCTAGACATCACATCTTGGCAACGATTTATTTACGTGCGGGTGACCGTGCATGGCGCAGCGAGAGCCTGTGTTCACACAACGTCAACGTGGCAGAGATCTGGGGAGCTCGATCACGATCAGCTCGCTGTCATCTGGGCTGCCGCTTCCGCGGTGACGCCCCACGCTAAACGGGAAGTTGTTGTCGTTGAGCACGGCAATGTGACGTGGCCCCAGCGGCAACACCGACTCAATCGTGAAGTACGGGAACGCATAGCGGGCCCCGACACCAACGTCTCCGGGCTGACTTGGATCGGCCACGTGGTGCGGGTTTTCGATCCGCAACAGATCGACCAGCAATCGCTTGCGCAGGGGATGACCCGGCGGGCCGCGCTCGGCGATATAGATGTGCTTGCGACCGTCGAGCCGGCCCTCGGTATCGTCGCGCTCGATGACCAAGAAGGCGCTCTCGGAAAGCGCATGCAGCTCGCCAACCGAGGTGCTGCCCCTGGCCAGCGGATAGCGATATTCCGTCGATAAGAAGCGCTTGGTTGCGAGATCGAATTCAAAGCCACGCACGAAACCGGACTCGCCGTGCAGGGGCTTTTCCAGAAATAGGATCAAGCGCGTACCGTCGCTGGACAACGTCATGGCTTCAATGCCACCGCTTGGCCGAACACGCTGCGGCGCGCTTTGCGCAGTGATGCGATAGGGCCAGTACAGTCCGGCCAACCAGGGCGTGTTGTTCCCGTCTTCACCCTGTAAGTTGGTGCCGTCATCGGAGCCGTTGATCGTCCCTTGCGCGAAGCGTGGAAAGTCGCCAAACAGGCAGCTCGTGCGGATGGCGGGATGATGGCGTTGGACATAGATCAGCGTGCGCAGATCGAAGCTCTGGATGTCTGCGCGATCGCTCATTCCGTTTTCTTCGATCAGCCGCGCGACGGTGCCGGCGAAGGGCTCTGGAGCGATGGTGCGAGCGCTGAATTCGCGCCGCGGGTTGAGCTTGGTCTCTAGGTTGAAGCGCACCAGCTCGGCGTTGCGTGCGCGCTTCTGTGCGTCGGGATGCGGCTGGCCTGCGCCCTCGCGGTAATAGCGGGCATAAGCGGCGACAAAGTCGAACAGCTGTTGGCCGGTCGGGATGGCATACAGATGGGGCAGTCCGATCGTGCGAGCAAAGGCACTGCTGGCCGGTGACAGGCCTGGATCATTCTGCTGCTGCGGTCCACGGAAGAGCTTGTCGCAGATGAACTCGCGCTGAAGCTGCGCAGCGGTTCGGTCTTTGATCAGCACTTCGTCGTGTTCCTGGTACGGCATCCCGTTGCTGCGGCGGCACTTCTGGGCTTGCACATGCGGGTCGTGGCTGAGCATGACGACTCCGTCTTGGCTGATGCCGGCATCGGTCTCAAGCGTCGTCATCAAGTAGTCCAGCGCGACCTCCATCGCGGGCAGCGTGTTCTCTGGTCGCAGATCGCGACCCCCACGATGACCCTGAGCCGAAAAGCGCGTGCGATCGATCAGGCCATCCGGCAAAAGAAAGTCAGGCGTGCCGTCGTGGTTGGCATCGAAGCGGCGCACCGCTTGCCACAGCAAGTCCGGGCGATCCGAGATGATTCCATCGATGCCTTGCTGCATGAGCGCACGCATTCGGGATGCGTCGTTCACGGTCCACGTCACGACCGCATAGCCGGCCTTGCGGATCGATGCGAGGTGGAGGATCTCGCTGGCTGCTGGCGATAGCCCCGAGCCAGGCGGCGGTGCGGCGCGACTTGGCACGAACGTGGTGTCATCGCCATCGGCCAGCAGCGCGTACAACGGCGAAAACACCGGCCGCCGGCCGCGACCGTCGGGCGCAACAGAGACAGCATGGCCATCGAGCGCATTCAAGATGCGCAGCGCGCTGCTCTCTTCGCTAAGCGGACTCTGCGGCGACCGTAGCTCGGCCTGACCCGGCGGCTGCACGGGAATGGGCGCTTCCAGCAGCTTGCCGTTGCCATCGCAGTGCAATAGAAACGGACCGAACTCATCTCCGAGCCAGAACGTGCCATCCGGTGCGCGAGCCAGCGACTCAGGATCGAAGTCAGCACCGGTCAAGATCCGCTCGCGCGTGAAGGCATTGCGCAGGGCAAAGCGAACGTGCTGATCGGGATCGGCCAGCTCGATGAAGCTCTCGATCTGAATGCTGCCGCTGCCTCCGTCTTTCGTCCTTAGTTGAGGCCGAATGCGATAGATGCGCAGGTGAAAGTCAGCGGAGTTTTCGATGGCGCCATATCCGTTGTCCGCGAGCGCAAAATAGCTGCCTGCGTTGTCTGCGGAAACCAGCGCTGAAAAACCCTGAACCGGCTGGCTGGGGATGGGCAGACGCTGGCCATTGAGCAGGGAACTGCCCAGCCGCGCGCCTGAGGGCGGACCCGCCGCACGCGTCGCTGCCGGCAGCCGCGCATAGCCGACCAAGGTCGCAGAGGGGGCCGGGGGTGTGCAGGCAGAAAGCGCAAGCGCCAGGGCTGTACGGACGAACGCACGGGCGAAGAAACGGCTGCGCGAAAGCGGGGCGTGGACGGACATGCGGGTCTCCTTTTCATCGAACGGCGCGGCACCGCAGGAATGAGAAGAGACCTGCCCACAAAGAGCAATCGCCGAATCGCGGCGCTTGCCTGCGCTGCGTCGGTACTCCCGAGCGGATTAGTTGGCGGGGTAGGCCGTCCAGCCGGCGGTCCAGTCCTCGCTGCCAAAGGCGCCATAGTGCGCAACCGCCGTGAAGAATGGATCCGCGGGAACGCTGGCACCTTGCAGAGCCGGCGAGCCGATTCTGGGCAGGAAGTTGGGCGCGCTGGTGTTGAACGGATCGCTCAGCAGAGGATCGGTCTCGCTGTTGCCGTTCTGGCCCAAGATCCACGCCTTGACGTCGAAGGCGGTGGCGCCCAGCATCTTTACGTCCGAGATGTTCTTGGCATCCCCGGCAGGGCCGTTGCCAAAGAACAGAGTCTTGGTCAGGCTAAGCTTGCCGGCGCTGGTTTGGCTGATCGTGGCCTCTTCAAACGAGACACCGGCATCGGTGAAGCCAGCGATGATGAAGTTGCTCAGGCTGCCGTGGGTCCCTGAGCGGAAGGCAATGCCTTCGCGTTTGTCGCTGCCGCCCGCCGGGACGCCGCGCCCCAGGCCCAGCAGCGTGACGTTCGACAGAATGGGACTGCTGTGCGGATCGAGCGTTGCGTTCATGCGGTTGTTGTCGGCTTCAAATCCGCGGTTGCCGATGCTGCTGTCTTGCAGCGACACCCAGAACTGACCGCGGCCGCTCCAGCCGAACTCCCAGTCGAACGCGTCGTCTTGGATGGCCGATGCCACCGCGTGTTTCAGGTTTACCGTGCCGCCAAAGAATTCGACGCCGTCATCCGATCCACGATGTAGCTGAATGAAGTCGAGCGTCGTGCCCGAGCCGACGGCGTACAGGCTGAGTGCGTTTAGCTCTTTGTCCGGCGCGAACTCGCGGCCTGCAAACTCGATGCGCACATAGCGCAGCGTGCCGCTGTTGTCTGCGGCGTTGGGCCTGCCGCAGGGACCGTACTTGCCAGCGCTGGCTTCCGCTTCGGCGCAGGTGGTCTCGGGACCCATGCCTGCCGCGGGTGGATTGTTGATGGGCGCATAGCCGCGAAGGACGATGCCGCCCCAGTCTTGCGGACGACGCGTGCCGATGGCTCGACTGCTGGTAAAGACAATGGGCTTCTGTGCTGTGCCGTCGGCAATGAGCTTGGCGCCGGGCGCAACGTTTAGGTAGCTGACGTTCATCATCGTCTGATCGGCGTCGCCGCAGACCGTGGTGCCGGGCTCAATTGTCAACGTGGCGCCGCTTGTGACATCGACCCGTCCCGACAGCAGATAGCGCGTTCCTGCGGTCCATGTGGTGCTGGCTGTGATGGCACCACGCACGATCGTTGCGGGCCCACCCTGGCAGGTTCCGATTTCGGGCTGTGACATTCCCATTTCGGCTTCGCCACAGGCGGCGAACAACAACAAAGCGGCAGGCAGAATCCGGGCTAGGGTTTTCATCGCTCGCTCTCCTTGCATCGTGGTTAGTGGCTGTATGAAAGGGACAGATTGACGGTCGCGCCGGGGCGATAGCGAAAGGTCACGCCCTCGACATATCCCTCGGGCGCATCGGCAGCGCGCAGGGCCTGCACAGTGCCCTTCTGAACGATCTGCACCGGCCAGTTGAGCAGGTTCTTGGCAGAAACGCGCAGCGCAAAGCCGTTGGGCAAGCGCTGCGAAAAGGCCAGATCCAGCTGATGCCGCGGCTGCTCCCAGCGGTTGGGTTGACCTGCGGCCCCAACGGAGTCAATGCGCTCGCCAAACACGTTGTACAAGATGCGTAGCTGCGTGCCCCAGTCGGCGCGCTCGTATTCCGCGAACAGGTTGACGACAAACGGCGACTGCCCTTGCATCGGTCGGTTGGGATCGGTCTGCGCACCGCCGGTCTGCGACAAGTCGACGCGCGAATACAGCAGCGTCAGATTTCCGCCGAGGGAGAAGCCGCGCGGGCCCTCGCCGGCAAAGACCATCTCTTTGCGCGCTTCAAGCTCTGCGCCCAGCGTGTATGCGCTCTTGGCATTGGCAAACGAGCGGATGATGTCGGCACCACCCTGGATGATCGTCTCGATCGGCTGATCGAAGTACTTGGCGAAAGCACTCACCGCGATCAGATCCACCGGGCCGATGAACCACTCCCAGCGGGCGTCGGCGTTCAAGATGCGTGTGCGCGAAAGATCGGGATTTCCCTGCACCGTCTCGCCGCCGAAAAAGTCGGTGAACTGAAACGGCGCCAGCTCGCGAAACTCGGGACGGGCCAGGGTCATCGACGCGCTGGCGCGCAGATACATCGACGACGGAAGCTGATACACGACGTTCAAAGAGGGCAGGGGATCGACGTTGTCCAGGTGAATCGTCGTGTCGGTCTGCGGCAGATCCGGCGTGCGCGAGACAAGCTGCTGCTGGCTGACTTCGGTGCGCAGGCCGATGTTTACGCGCATGCGGGGAAGAAGCGGCAGATCGACCAGGGCATACAGCGCATAGATTCCCATTTGCCCGCGGTATCGATCGAAGGGATTGGTCTGGTCGCGCGCTTCCGTAGGACTGCCCAGCGCGTCTCCACCGAGCAGGTCTTCCGGCGGCAAGCTGGCATCCAGCGCGCCGACGCCGGTATAGCCAAAGCGATGACGTGTGGCCGAAAACTCGCGGAAGCGGCCACGCGCGGCGCCTCCCACGCGGAAGCGTGCGGGTCGCTGCTTCCACGCCGAAAACGCTTGGCTGTAGTCGACCGCGCCGAAGATCTGGTGCTCGCCATTTTGCGAATAGAACCGCTGGCCGCTGGTGCCCGAGTTGGCGAGGCGGAAGGCTCCGCCTTCGACGCCCCGTTGATACGCGACTTCGCGGTTGTCTGGCTCTCCGCGCGCAGCCCAGGCATAGGTTCCGTTCCAGTCGACGGTGCCCGAGCCCAGGCGGTTCTGCACGATAGAGTTTCCGGCAAGCTGCGCGAACAGCAGGCTGCGGCTGACAAAGCGCAGGCGACTGTACGATACCTCGCGATCGCTGCCCGTATTGAAGCCTTGGAAGACGCGCGCCTCATCATCGCTGTTCTGGGTGAACAGGCCGGTCAATGACACGCGATGCAGCGGTGCCAGCTGCAGGCTCATGCTGGCCAGCGCTCCCCACTGCACGCTGCGTGTGGTGCGCCATGTCTGTCGTGGTGTACCGTCGCTGAATGCGCCGTTGTCGTATTCGATGTTGCTGCGCAGAACCGGTCGGCCTTGCGCATCCGCATCCAGATAGAACGTGCGCACTTCTTCCTGTCGTGTCTGCGTGTCGGCGCCATACGTGAGCGCAGCCAAGTACCCCAAGCGACGCCCGGCGATCTCGCGCTGGCCACCCAGCGACATCGACAAGCCATAGTTCGGCGCGCCGGTTGTGCTGCGCGTGCTCCAGATGTTCGGGAAGCTCCTGTAGTAGTCGAGATCCGACTGCCCCGGCTGTCGCACCGGCATGCGTCGCGTGCCGTCGTCGATGCCAAGAAAGTCGCTGCGTCCGCCGCTGTAGCCGAGCGCCGGCTGAAATGCGGTCTGCAGATTGGCGCCGCCGCTGAGTCCCAGGTTCAGCTGAAAGCGGCTGGGAAATTCCTGCGTATTGATCTGCACCGAGCCGCCAGCAAAGTCGCCGGGGATGTCCGCCGTCGCGCTCTTGGCGATGCGCAGGTTGGCGAGCAAGCTGGCGGGGAACACATCGAACGGAACGGCCTGCTGATCCGGCTCGGGACTTGGCAGCGGCGCACCGTTGAACAGCGCGTTGGAATAGCGCTCGCCCAGCCCGCGCACATACACAAAGCGATCCCCGACCACGGTCGCGCCGGTCACGCGCGAGGCCGCTTGCGAGGCGCTGGAATCCGCAGCTTTCTTGATCTCTTCACCGCTGACGATATCGGACACCGCGGCCGAGTCTTGGCGCTGACGATTGGCGGCTTCTGTGCTGCTACGGCCAGGCTCGCGGATGACGGTCTTTTCCACCTGCTGCTGCTTGTCTTTGCGCAGAAGAATGGGGGCATCGAAGCGAAACGTCGCCGCTTCCTGCACGCGCACTTCAAAGGCCAGCACTTCGTACAGATCGAACGCGATCTGCAGCTTGTATGTGCCAGCGGGCACCGGCAGAACGAAGGCTCCGCTTGCGTCGGTGGCGGTCTGATATTCCAGGCCGTCGATGCCGACATAGACCTCGCGCAGGGGCTTCTTGCTGAGCGCATCCAGCACGGTTCCCGTAATGCGTCCGAAACGGCTCGCATCCGGCTGTGCAGCCGCGCTGCTTGATTCGCTCGGGCTGGGTGATGAAGGGGCAGAAACGGGGCCTGGTGCAGCGGCGGGCTGTGCAGCTGTAGAAGATGGCGGCGCATCCCGCGTCGGCGATGCGTCCTGTGGCGGCGCTTCAGCAGGCGGGGTCGCAGCCGGGCTCTGGGCCAGGGCCATACACGGCAAGGCGGAAGCAAGCCCAAGAGAAAGCCAGCGCACAGCGCGTGCCGTGCTCACGTTCCGCGCGCCGCGTGGCAGATACAAGGGAAGACGGGACACGCAAACTCCTAGAAGCAGTCTGGTCCCTACTCTAGTGAGCGGCCTTGCCCTCGCCGTGCCATTTGCGTGACAGGCGTGTGACAGTTTTGTGTCGCGGTTCTCGTCGAGCTAGCGCGCGGCAGCGTTCGCGTCTGCACTTCGCAGATTGGGAAACACCTTGCTCACTTTCGCCAGCAAGTATTCGCCATAGGTGCCGGCGAAAGCGTGGACGTCCTGCCCATCCCAGCGCTCGTGCGCAGAGCTTGGCTGCGCGGCATCCAGGACCTGCGTGACAGGCAGCGGCGTGACAGGACAGTCCCAGCCCGGATCGAAAAAGAACGGAAAAGACAGACGGCTTTGGCCGGATGTATTGCGGACGCGGTGCGGCGTACTGCGGTACAGGCCACGCGTCATTCGCTCCAGCATGTCGCCGATGTTGCAGACAAACGTGTCATCAATCGGTGGCGCATCCATCCACCGGTCATCGCGCTTGATCTGCAAGCCGCCGATCTGATCCTGTTTCAGGATGGTCAGGACGCCATAGTCCGTGTGCTCGCCCACGCCCCACGATGTCTGATCGGCGACAGGCTGCGCGGGATAATGAAAGACGCGAAACAAGACGGTTGGATCCCGCGTGTAGTGCGTGTGGAAATAGGAAGCAGGCAGGCCCAAGCTCTGCGAGATGCCAGACATCAGGCTGTGTGACAGCGCGGTGAGCGCAGCCATGTACTGCAAGACCAGGGGGCGCAGCGCCTTAGGCTCTGCGGGAAACAGGTTGGCACCGTGAAGTGGTATCCCGGTCTGCACGCGCGGATCGTCGGGTGCTAGCTCGTGGCCAAAGTACAGGCCTTCTTTTTGATCGGGATGCCCGGATGTCAGCTCTTCCCCGACGGAAAAATAGCCGCGCCACGCCGTGCCACCGTGTCGCATATGGATCGCGAGCTTGCGCTGAAGAGGCTGATCGAAAAAGGCGCGGCACTGATCGTAAAGCGCCTGCTGCAAGCCGCGATCGATGCCATGGCCGGTGATGTAAAAGAAGCCGTGCTCGCAACACGCACGATGGATCGCGGCGGCCACCTGTGCTTGCAGCGCTGGGCTGCTGGCTGGATCGACAAGGGCTGCGACATCCACGATGGGCACCGTGGTATGCGGCGCTGGATCCGATGAAAGAGGGCTGTGCATGATCTCATGCTACTCAAGGTGCTCGCGTGCGGATCGCTCGTGTGTGAGGGCTCGTGGTGCTCGGGCGAGAGCAGAGCGTGCGGCAGCTAGGCCGTGATCGTAGGACAGCCAGGCAGTCGCCTATTTCGCTTTTTGCGGCGGCGACGTCAGCCAGTCCAGGCTTCTGCCGTCGTGTGCGAACAGCCCCTGCAAGAAGGACAGGTCCGCGACGCGCTGGTTCATAGCTTCGGCGAGCGCAGCGATGCGCACGACCGCTTCGCGGTATCGCTGCAGCGGGGTGGTATCCAGCCGCTTGTCAAAGCGACTGACGCGCACGAAGTTCGCGCTGATGGTGATATAGGGCTGCGCACTCGCTTCCTTGCGTGGATCGGCAGTGAACGACTCGATGGTCAGCACCGTCGGTTCATTTCCGTCCATGCCGAGATCGCCGCGATAGAAGTTCGTGGTGCTGGCGAACTGCGTTGGCTGATAGTCCGAGCGCCGCACGATCGGCGCCATGCTCGGCGCGATATAGCTCATGCGCGGTCCCCCCTGAGCCAAGCCAGCTTCCAGGACGTAGTACGCAGGCTGCGGGTCCGCGAAGTGCTTGTAGGCCAGCAGCACCGAGATAGCAGCGAAGCGCACGCCCTCGCGCCGTACCGGCGTGATGAGCTCGGCGCGCTCGCAGGGATAGGCTTTGGCCACCACATCGCGCAGGTTGCGCAGCAGGTGATCGCTGGCCAGCACATCGCCGATCGGTGTGCTCAAGCGATAGTTCTCTCCGTCGAGAGGCAGGCTGATGCGGACCATGGGCAGCGTGCCGACAAAGTCCGAAAAACCATGCCGATGATGGCGCGCATGCACGATGTAATAGCGCGGTAGGACCGAGCCTTCTTCCTCATCCGCCGGACTGGCAAAGCTCTGCTCGATCGGGCGCTGTGCGCCGCGCGGAACGGCGGCAGCCTGGTGTTCTAGGAAGCCGGCCGGCGGATCGGCAAGACCCACGCTGCGCGCGGTCTGCGCATGTTCGCGCCACAGCAAGACCACAAAGTCATCGACGAGTGCATCGTCCACGGTGCCAAACTTCGGACTGTCGCGTTCGCCCCCTGGAATCGTGTGCTGCAGGTATCCGCGAATTCGCTCGTACGTCGCGGCACCGACGATGGTACGGACGTTCGTTTGAGAAGATTGGGACGACATGTCACGCGCTTCCTTTCCGCCTTACTTGGCCCCTTGCGATGACTTGCTGGGACGATCCGCGGGACACAAAAGCTGCTCGGGATCTTTGGCGATCCAGCCGCTTTGGCAGGTCGGCCCGCGGTCGCTGGATACACACCGGCTTTCGCCGCTACACCAGCCACAGCGCGCATCGGACACGCACTGGCCGCAGTTGGGCAGCTTGTCACAGGTCGAAACCACGGTGCTGCTGGTGCTCGATAGACTCGGGATCACGTTCCGTGGCTGACAGCCCACCCAGGCCGCGCCGAGTGCGATCGTTCCAACAAGGCCGATGTGAAGCGTGCGCATCCACCCCTCCTTCCGATGCGTGCGGCCAGCCGGCTTGGAAATCTGGATTTCCGACGAAGATCTGCCGCGTGTGATCGGACCGCTGCATCGTATCGCGCGGGCCCGTGGCGGGCGCAGCAATCGCCGAGCACCCGAGCGAAACCTGCTGTCGATCGCAGTGAACAATCAGGCAGCGGAACGAATGTAGATATCTAGGTTCGCTGCGTATCGGCGTTGGAACTGGCTGCCTATGCCAGCAAGCGGAAGTGCAGATCCACGGCCATACCCAGCGCTGGCAATACCGGAGTCTGGCCTTTTTCGGCGCAGAAGTAAGCTGCTGCCATCTGTCGCGCGCAGCGCTTAGGCGGCATGCGGCCGACGGCGGTGCCAAGCCCTGGACAGAGCACGCTGCGGATCGGCTGGGCAGCGGTACGGTTGTGCTGCTTCACGGTTCGCAGGACGGCGCGGAACGCCAGATAGGCGTTTACGGTGTCCGCCACATTCATCGGGACGCGCATCGTGGGTGCGCTGATCAAAAAAGGAATCTCGCTGTCCAGCGTTTCGAGGATCACGGCTTGGCCGACCGGAAGCTCACCGTCGTGCTCTGTCTGCAAGAGTCGCTGCAGCCGCGCTTGCAGATCCCAGCCGAAGCGCCGGCTATAGACCAAGTCGATGCCGCCATCCATGAACCCGAAGCTATTGGCCGGACTCACGATGGCATCGGCGCGGTGCTCGAAGATGTCGCCGCAGGATACATCGATATTCTCTTCGCGACCGAAGCAGGTACGCCAAGCCTCGATGAGATCTGGGTTGATATCGCGCAAGGAGTACGAAACCGGAATCATGATGTCACTCCACAGGGAACGTTAGCCTCGTTCCTTTTTTAACAAGGGCCCGTTGCGATCACGCGTTTGCGTATGCCTTCGCTGTGGTCCAAGCGCACCGCAGCGCGTCGCTCTTCGACGATCACGGGGACCCCTTCGGATGCGGTCAGCACCACGCCGCGGCGAATCGTGCGCGGGGTGTAACCCGGTGCAAGGCGCATGCGGGTGCGCGACAGCAGGGCCGAAAGCACCATCTTCATCTCATAGGTTGCAAAGGCTGCACCGATGCAGCGACGGTTGCCGCCGCCGAAGGGCAGCCACTCGTTGTTTGGCAGCTTTTCGCGCAGGAAGCGGTGCGGATCGAAGCGCAGCGGATCGCGATAGGTCGCTGCGCGCTGATGCACCAAGCTGATGGCCGGCGCCACCACCCAGCCCGCCGGAATGTCATAGCCGGCAAGCTGAAGCGGCTTGGCCAAGAGCCGCGCCACAAGCGGGGCAATCGGCCGCAGGCGCAACGACTCGCGAATCGTCGCATCCAGAAGCGGCAGCTTGGCGAGCTTTTCGGGATCGAGCGCTCCCTGCGCATCGCGAGCCGACTCGATGTCCTGTGCTAGCTCGTCGTACAGCGCGGGGTGTTGCAGCAGCAAGGCCACGGTCCAGCCGAGCGCGTTGGCCGTGGTCTCATGACCGGCGACCAGCATGGTCACTAGCTCGTCGCGCAGCTCGGCAAAGCTCATGGCGTGACCTTGCTCGTCCGTGGCCTGCATCATCATCGACAGGATATCGCTGCGCCCCTGGTATTCATTGCGCTGACGGCGTCGGTCGATCTCGGCCCGCAGCAGATCGTCAAGCTCGCGCGCGAGGCGCTTGAAGCGACCCCACGGCGAAAGTCCAAACAGCTCATGCTGCAAGATGGGAAAAATGAGCAGCGGATTCGACGCCAGCTCGACCCCAGTCTGCAGCAGCCGAAATAGGTGCTCGGACTGGGCCTGCTCTTCCGCTACTGTCTGCCCGGAGGTCGCCGTCCCGTCGCCGATGCCAAAGATCGTGCGCAAGATGACGCGCAGCGTGATGGCTTGCATCTCGGGATGCAGCGCGAACGGCCGCGACAGCGCGAAGCGATCGATGGCCGCCTGGGCCAGATCCAGCATCGCCTGGCCATACGCCAGCATGCGCTCACCATGGAAAGCCGGGGCCAGCAGCTTGCGCTGTCGTGCGTGCGGATCTCCGTCGAGAACAAGCAGGGAATGATCGCCGACAAAGGGCCGCAGCATGTTGTTGGACTGTCCGCCCAAAAAGACATCCGGGCTGCCCAGGAACACCTCGCGGATCAGATCCGGGTTGGCGATGACCACGACCGTGCCGAAGCCAGCCATTTGAAAACGGAAGAGGTCACCGTACCGGGCCGCGCAGTCGGTGAGGAACTCGATGGGATGGCGCATCCACTGCGCGGTCTGCCACAGCGCCGGACTCGACGGGCCAGGGGGACGCTTCATCGGTTCATCATAGGCCAGCAGCCTGTCCGATCGCGCGTGTCGCGCACTGCCGACGGCTCACGTTGCTGCCGGACGAAGTGGTGAAGTGAAGCAAGGACGGACGCACTTCACGCGGTGCCATGATGCACAGAATCACGGAATCATTGTCGTGGCCCAGATGCCGCGATTCCGGTGACAATGATTGCTGCAGCGCAGCAGACCCCGACATCGGCAGCCGATGCGTCCGGTCCGAGGTCGCCCGCGTTGTCACAACGCCATGGAATCGTCGACGAAAAATCGCTGGGTGCGAGTCGTGGCCAGCGCCTTAACCTGCCTGCAGCTTGGCTTGGTCGGCGGCGGGCTGTTGTTTCGCGGCACGCTGTATCACCGCCTGCCCGTCGCACCCGGTGAGCCCTATGGCTTGGGCGACATCATCGAGCTGTTGATCTACTTCACGCTCATTGGGACATCGCTGTGTACGTTGCTTGCCGCCCTGGTCTGCTTCGCTCGGCCGGTGTGGCGCGATCGGGTTGGGGTCGCCGTCTTGCTCGGTGCCGCGCTGCTGCCGCTGCCTGCCTACTACGTGTTGCATGCATCCGTCACGCGGCTCGGACAGTGAGGAAACGCAGCGGCCATCCGGTTGTCCAAGGTGACATGCAGCCCGAAGCGCCGAGCGTTCCATTTCAGTCCAGCGAGAGTCGTGACCTTTGCCTGCGCCTGTACGATGAGGGCCTGATCCCACTTGGGCCGCAGCGACGGGAATGTGACGTACAAGCGGCCGGCATTCGCACGCGCGTCGTCAGCCTGGGTCCAGAATCTGGACCGCCGCTGCTCTTGGTGCATGGCGCCAGCGCCAGTGCCGCGGTGCTGCGCAACGAGATCGCGTGGTACGCCGCGGCTGGGTTCCGCGTCCACGCGCCAGACATTCCCGGTCATGCCGGCCGCAGTGAGCCGCGCGCACTTTCCTTGCAAGACGACACACTCGGCCGCTGGTTGGAAGGCGTCCTCAATGGGCTGGGAATCACGCAGGCACACTGCATCGGCTATTCGCTCGGTGGGCTTTGCGTGCTGCGGCTTGCGCAGCGGGATCCTGCCCGTATTCGCAGCGCTGTGATCGCGGTGCCGGGAGGCCTGTCCCGACCGCAGATCCTCTCCGCGCTGCCGATGCTCGCTGACTTCATTCGGTATCGCATCACCAAGGATGCGCGGCATCGCGAAAAGATGGCGCTGCGCATGTGTGGCAAAGGCAGCCCACCCGAGCCCTATGTCCTTGAGTGGGTGACGCGGCTGATCGAGCACCTGTTCCCGGACGATCAGCGCCTGCCCGTACTGAGCGCCGCCGAGCTCTCAGTGATTCCGACGCCGATGCTGGTCTGCCCCGGCGAGCACGATCCGCTGTTCGACTGGCGCGCGACGCTGAAGCGAGCGCGGGCCATGCCCCACGCCACGCTTGAAGTGCTCGTCGGCTGCGGCCACCTGTTTGATCTAGCCAGCCTCGATCGGTTCCGCGCACGCAGCGTCGAATTTCTGCGCTCCTCGGGATGATGCTGGGCAGGGCTGCCGCGGGGTCGTGCGTGTACAGCCGGTCAGCGTGCGAGCAAGAACATCCGCGCCAAGCCGGTCAGCGCCGCAGTTGCGCTGGGGGCCGCGAACCACAGCCAGCCAAAGCAGACAAAGTGAAAGGTCACCGCGATGCGCAGGATGCGGCGCCATCCCGTCTGCGCCTGCTCGTTGGCGTCGCCGTCGGTCGAGCGTCGCCACAGGTGCGTCGCAGCCAAGCCCAGCCCGTGCCACACCCCCCAGATCACAAAGTGCCAAGCGGGACCGTGCCACAGCCCACACAGAGCCATGACGACGATCAGGTTGGCCGCCACGCGCCACGCCGATCCGCGGTTGCCGCCCAACGGAATGTATAGATAGTCGCGAATCCAGCCCGACAGCGAGCTGTGCCAGCGTCGCCAAAAGCTCGGCAGATCCGCGGCCAAGTACGGCCAGTCGAAGTTTTCCGGCACGCGATATCCAAGCAGGCGCCCCGCGCCGATCGCGAGGTCGGAATACCCCGAAAAGTCGAAATAGATCTGCGCTGCGTACGCGTACATGGCAAGCCACAGCCCAAGCGGCGTCACTTGATCGGGGATCGACAGCCGCAGCGCGATGCCCGCGACGCTGTCGGCCAAGGCCAGCTTCTTAAACAGGCCCAGCAGGATGCGGCTCAGGCCGAACGCGACATCGCTGGCAAAAACGCGCGGCGCCGCCTGAAACTGCTGATAGCGCTTGATCGGTCCGGCGAGCAGCGTCGGAAAGAACAGGGCAAAGGCCGCAAACTGCACGAAGTCGGAAAGGCGCGCACGCAGCGATGTGGGGGATGCATCGTCGGCCGAGTGCGGCAGCGCGCGGCGATGGGCATCGACCAGATAGTGAATGAACTCGAACGTAAAGAACGAGATGCCAAGTGGGATGGCCGGCGAGGTGGCCAGCGCCGCGGCGGGCCGCTCGCGCAGAAAGGTATCGAGCCGCAGCACGCGCAAGAGCGATGCCAGCGAGTCTTCCACGAAGCCACGGTACTTGAAGTAGCCGAGCACTACGACGCAGGCGCTGATCGCAAGCGCGGTCACCAGGCGTCGCGTCGTTTGCGCGGCGGCCGAGGTCTCGCGCAGGAAGGCTGCGACCAGCCACACCGCGCTCATCAGCCCGACGATACCCAGCGCGTGCCGCCAGGAGCCCAGCGCGTAAAAGGTCAGGCTGGCGACGGCCAGCAAGGCCGGGCGGAACGGCGCTGGCAGCAGTCGGCAGAGCAAAGCGGTTGTCGCAAGCAACAGCGCATACGAAACAGCCAAGATCTGCACGCGGGAATCTCAGCATAAACTACTGAGAGATGCAGCTCACAATGTTCAGTGATTACGCGCTGCGCATCCTGCTGTACCTGGGGGCGCAGCAAGCGCTGCCCCAGGCCAAGATGCCGTCGCTGATCGACATCAGTCGCGCCTATGGCATTTCGTTTCATCACCTCAGCAAAGTGGCGCACAAGCTGACGCAGCTTGGCTATGTGCAGACGCAGCGCGGTCGCATGGGGGGCCTGCGCTTAGGGCGCCGCCCCGACGAGATCAACATCGGAACCCTCGTACGCGAGACCGAGCCTCACTTCCACATCGTCGAGTGCTTCGATAGCGAGAGCAACACCTGCCCGATTGTGCCGGCCTGTGGTCTCATTCGACCGCTTGTCGAAGCCCGCCAAGCGTTCCTGGCTAGCTTGGATCGCTACACGCTGGCCGACGCGCTGGGCAACTCCGAGCGGCTGATTCCGCTGTGGGCTCTCAGGCGCCCCAAGGCCCCGCCGTCCTCTCGCAGCTAGCTCGCCGAAACGACATCGACCAGGATCTTGCCGACGGCGCGGCCGGCTTGCGAGCGCTCCCAGGCTTTGCGCGTCTCGGCAAGCGGGAAGCGGCTGTCGATGGCCACGCGCAGCTTCCCAGCCTCGAACAAGCGGTTCAAGATGCGCAGGTCAGCGCCGCTGGGCTTGAGCATCACCGCCCGCACGCGCTTCGAGGAAAGCGGGTTAGCCATGCTGCGCACAAAGGTCATCGCGCTGGGCATGCATGAAGCATAGCTGCCGCCCTTCTTCAACAAAGGCAGCCAAGGTCCCGGATCGCCAGATACGCAATTATAAATTATGTCGAATGGTTCGATATCGCTATATGGGTTGGGCCGATCATATTGAATGACGGCATCGGCGCCCAGGCCGCGTACGAAGTCCACATTGCGCGTACTGCAGACACCGACGGTGTGCGCGCCAGCAGCTTTGCCGATCTGCAGCGCCAGATGGCCGACACCGCCTGAGGCTCCGACGATCAGCAGCCGCCCCTTGGCTCCGTCGAGCGGCATGCGGCACTCGTTGCGCAGGCCCTGCAGCGCCGTCATGCCCGCAAGCGGCAGGCCGGCCGCCTGGCCGAAGTCCATGCCCGTCGGTATCGGCGCGCTGACGTCGGTGCCAGCCACGGCGTACTCGGCCAGTCCACGGCCTTCGCCTTCGGCGATGCGGGCATGCACGCGAAGGCCGACGGCAAAGTCGTCGACGCCCGCGCCCACCGCGGCCACTTCGCCGGCCACATCAAAGCCCGGCGTGGCAGGAAAGCGCACCGGACGTACCCAGCGATACGCGCCGCTTTGGAGCTTCCAGTCAATAGGATTGACGCTGCTGCTGTGTACCTTGATTAACAACTGCCCTGGTCCAGGGCTAGGTTGCGCGATATCGGTCAACTCTAACTTCTCTGGCCCACCATAACTACGATAAACGATTGCTTTCATGATTTGTAATGTGCATATATATCAATTAAGCACGCCCAGCGTCAAGCGCGCATGGGTCTCTGTGGCGAGGTTCTCGTCGCGAAATAGGGACGGTAGACCGCCACCTAGTCGCGGGAGTATGGTGAAGCACCGATGAAGCCCTGGCCCAACGCACCGCCATGGTGGCAGCGCACGACGGTCTATCAGATCTATCCGCGCTCGTTTTACGACAGCAACGGCGATGGCATCGGCGACCTGCCGGGCATCGTCGACAAGCTCGATTATCTGCGCGACCTCGGGGTCGAGACGCTGTGGCTGTGCCCGTTTTACAAGAGCCCGCAGCGCGACGTCGGCTACGACATCTCGGACTATTACGACGTCGATCCAGCGTACGGTACGCGCGACGATGCCCGCCGCTTGCTCGACGAAGCGCACCGACGGGGCATGCGCGTCATTTTAGACATGGTGCTGAACCACACGTCCGATCAGCACCCGTGGTTTGTGCAGTCGCGCGAGCGCCGCGACAACCCACGCCGCGATTTCTATATCTGGCGCAAAGGGCGCAAGCCGGGCGGCGGTGCTCCGCCGAATAACTGGCGCTCGTTGGTTGGGCAGCGCGGCTGGCACTACGATCCCCGCACCGACGAGTGGTACTTCGCTAGCTTCTTGCCGTTTCAGCCCGACCTGAACTATCGCAACCCGGCGGTCGTTCAGGCCATGCTCGATATGGTGCGGCACTGGCTGGCCCAGGGCTTCGATGGCCTGCGCTTGGATGTCTTCCACGCTCTCTTCAAAGACGCGGACTTCCGCGACAATCCGCTCTCGCCGCGCTTGCTGCCCAGCGAGGACAATCCCGACGGCTTCCTGCAGTCGTTCGCGCACACGCTGCACCATCCTGAGACGCTGGTGTTCGCGCGCAAGCTGCGAAAAGTCGTCGACGAGTTCGATAATCCGCCGCGCTTTTTGGTCGGCGAGGTCTTCGGCTCGCCAGAGCTTTTGCGCCGCTATTGCGAAGAAGGCGACGGCTTGCACACCGTCTTCCTGTTCAAGTCGCTGCGCACCGAGTTTTCCGTCTCGGCCTTTCGCGCGCTGATCCGCGAATTCGAACACGAGTTTCCGCCGCCCTTGGTGCCAACCTATGTCTTTGGCAATCACGATCGACCGCGGCGCGGCGAGCGTCTGGACTATCACCTCGGTCGCGAAAAGCTGCTGACGACGCTGCAGTGTACGACGCGCGGGCTGCCGTTTATCTACTATGGCGAAGAGATCGGCATGGCCAACCTCGATCTGGATCCGCGCAAGGCCATCGATCCCTTGGCGCATCTGTATCGCTTCGTGCCGACTCGCCTGTCGCGCTATCTGCGCAAGCGCGGCATCTTGCTGAATCGCGATGAAGCGCGCACGCCGATGCAGTGGACCGACGGAGAAAACGCTGGCTTCACAGCGCCGCAGGCGACCCCTTGGCTGCCGCTGCACCCGCAGTACAAGCAGGTGAACGTGCAGGCAGCTCTTTCCGATCCCGATTCGCTTCTGCACTGCTATCGCCGCATCCTGCACCTACGGGCCAGCGAGCCAGCGCTCAGCAGCGGATCGTTGACGCTGCACAGCGAACGCAAGCTGCCCAAGGCGGTCTTGGGGTATCGCCGCGCCGACGGAGATCGCTGGTTTGATGTGCTGTGCAACTTCTCAGCCGAAGAGCAGCCGATCAACGTCCCCGGCGAGCGGCCGAGCGTGCTGTTTTCGACCTGTGCCGAGCCCGGTCCCGTGCATGGGCGCCATTACTTGCTGCGGCCGTATGAGGCCATCGTGGCGCAGGTGCTGACCGACTCGCGTCTAAGTCCCAGCCCATCGAGCAGCGGCATTCTTCGACGAGAAACGACGTCGCCCTCGTAGACCCATCAGGCGAAGGCGCCTTTGCTCGACCGCACGCGCGTTGACGCCCTGCGCGCAGCCGCGCTCGTTGGCTCGCGCGCATGTGCGCGCAGCGGTTCCGCCAGGCTTGACCTGGGCGCGCGGGCTTATTCCGACGAGAAATGCACGACACGCCGCGCTGCCGGGCTTGGCATGTGTGCTGCTTCCTAGTCCGGCAGTCCCTCGGGCGGGCTCTTCAGGACGGCCCAGCGCTGCCTCGTTCCACCCTGGTACCGCTAGCAGTGAGCCCTGTGAGTACAGACGATGGCACCGACCTTTGATCCCAATGGCTTGCTGGATGTCTCGACGCTGCGCGAGCGGGAATTTGCCCCGCTGCCCAAGGCGCTGGCCGCCTACAAGACGGCCGCAGCCAGCCCGGCGGTGAGCCCCTTGTTTCCGCACCCCCCTGATCATTCCGATTTGGATGCTCTGCTGCGTGTGCGCGCCGTGGATGACTCTCTGCATGCCTGCTTTTCGTCTCTGCTGAGCGGGCTGTCTTCCGGGCCGAGCGTCGTCATGGGGGCCTTTCGTGCGCTCAACGAGCAAGAGGTTGTGGTTCGGCTGCATCCTCTGGCCCGTCCAAAGCCCTTCGGCAGCCTGACTCCGGTTTACTTGCGGGTAGCGCGCAGTCACGCGCAGCTTGCCGTGCAAAAAGGCTGGGTACCCGCGAACACCGCACCCTGGCTGGCTCTGTATGCCGCCGTCTATTATTCCTGGATCGGCGACCGCAAGAAATTTTACAGCCGCACTGATCTTGGGGGGCCAGACAATGCGGCGTGGCTGGTGTTCTATGGCAAGGACTCAGCCAGAGCGCTGCCTGAGCCCGATGCCAAATCGGAATCTGAGGCCAAATCCGAGACCGGGAAAGACGCAAGTGCGCCGAGTGATGGGAGCTCACTCGAAGCGCTCTATGCCAAAGTCCTTGCCGGTGGCAAAAAAGGAATCTCAGACCTCGATGATAAGCTTCTGATTGAGCAGGTCTTCGCCGCGCATGGCGGCGCGCAGCGCTCTCTGGCTGCGCAGTATGCCAAGCTGTGGAGGAGCGCACTCAAGAAGCAGACCCCCAACAAGTCAGCCGCCATGGCCAAGTTTCTCACGGCCGGGAAACCGATACCCGAACCTCTGCTGCGGGTCTGGCTGCGCGGGCAAAAGACCTTGCCTGCCGATCTGCGGGACGCCATCCTCCTTTTTCTAGAGCTTAACGGCGGGCTCAACGTCAAAGGCGGCGAGCGATATTCCCCGGATGCCCGCAGCCTGTGGAAAGGAATCCAGATGGTTCTTGCGGATGGGGCACCCGTCGTCCTTGAGCTGGATCAGGCCGATCCTGCTTGTGAGTCCATCCTGGCAGCCCCGCTTGATTCGGGGAACATCGCGGTGTCCGTCCTCTCTGTAATCCGGGTGGATGTTGCTGACAAAAATGACAAACGGCGCCTGCGTTACCTGGGGCTGGCCGCTTCTGCATGGCTCGGTCAGACCGTTGAAGTGGTCGAGCAGGGTTCATATCGCGTCCTGCGCCGCGAGCCTGCTGCCAAGGGGCCCTATCCGTTGGATGTTGAGCAGGCCCTGACGCGCGGCTCTCGGCTGCATGTCGGAGCGAACGCGCTCGCCGTGCTGGCATCCTCGGGCGATGTTCCCAGCTTCACCATCGAGCTTCCGCGCAAGGTATCCCGCAAGATCACATGGCCGAAGTCCGGTTGGTAACAGGAATCACAGGTCATTCCGATTTCTGCCCCAAGGAATGTCGCTTGCCACTCTTGGTGTTCAAGGAATGTCGGCGGATCATGCGATTTAGCTGGTGGCGGCTCATGCCAAGCTGGGTTGCCGCGCGAGCGATATTGCCCTTGGCCTGATCCAGGGCCCGCTGCGCTTCTTCGGGGGCCGGAAGGACATACAAAGACCGCCGCCGCGGTGTCACGGGAGAAGCCAGCGATCCCGTCGGAGTCTGCCGTGTCGCGCCGTGTCCTGGCAGCGGCCCGCGGATCGGCGCAATCACCTCGCCCCCGCTCTCGGACATCGCATGTCCCAGCAGAAACTCGACCTCGGACACGTTGGTGACATAGGTGTGCCGCACAAGCTGCTCGATCAAAAGGGGGTGTACCCGTGCCGCCAGCGCTCGTTCATCCCAGAAGGCCAGGGCATTTAGATCCCCCTGGCGCACTTGGTTTCGCAGCAGGTGTCCGATCAACATCGGAATGTCCTCTTTGCGATCGTTTAGGCTGGGAACGCGGATCTCGCGCTGGAAGCGGCGCTTCAGCTCATAGCGAATCCGTTCCGGGCGATTGGTGGCGCCGACCAGACGAAAGTCCGATCGCCGCAAGCGGCCTTCCTCGCCCAGGCGAAAGTATTCGCCGCGCCGGTCCGCCACGCGCAGGAACATCGGCTGGACTTCTTCTGGCATGTCGCCAATCTCGTCGAGAAAGAGCATCGATCCATCGGCGGCGCCGATCAGACCCACGCGCTCCTCCATTCCGGGATTGGGAAAGTTGCGCTTGTTGCCAAACAAAAGCGCGGCCGCCAAGCTGGGCGGAATCGCCGAGATATTATCGGCGACCAGCGGGCGCTCACGCCGGCTCGACAGGCGGTGTATGGCCTGCGCCGCTAGCTCTTTGCCGCTGCCGCTCTCACCGATAATGAGGACGTTCTGATCACTCCGCGCGCAGGCTGCCATGCGCTCACGCAGGTACCACAGGGCCGGACTCTCGCCGATCATCCCATCGGCATCGGGTGCGCCGAAGGCATGCACGCGGTCGATGGGATACGCCCGCAGCCGCGGCAGACAGAGCGGGCGTCGCGTACACAGCAGAAGAAGCTGATTGCGCAGATACAGCGTGTCGCCCACTTGGATCTGCGCCGCCTGCATCGTGCGGCCGTTCACCATCAGGGGACAGCGGCCGATGTTCTGTACGAACAGGCCATCATCGCGGTGCGAAAGAGTCAGCTGCAGACGCGAGATGCTCTCGCCCAGGATGGGCCAAGGGGGCACCGGCTCGGGGTCGAGTCCCTCGGGACGCTGTCTGCGGAAACAGACCTCGGCGCCCCCGCGGATGGGCTCTAGCAGGCGAGGGATGCTGGACTGACTGGGCAGCGGCCCCGCTGGCTCGCTCGCTTCATCGCCCCCACCTTCGCTATGCAGGACCGACTGGACGCGCTCAGGTCGCAGCTCATGGGGCCCGATAGGAAAAGAAAAGGAACGCTCGCGTTCCTGCAGTGCGGTTCGTGGATCGCGGCCGAACAACCAAACCGGACTGTCTTCGGAAAGAAAGGCGACCTCGCCCGTGCGGTGCGGTTCTCGTGCCGACCACAGGATCACCAAGGCCATGCACTCAGCGGGTGAACGATCAAAGGCTTCGGCCAAGCGATTCGGCACCGTACGAGCAGAAGGGGCAAGGGATTCGCGCGGAGAGCTCACGTCAGCACCATGGCGTTAGGAATCCTTTCTTTCTGTCCGCTTTCAGCAGCCAACGTGCCAGCCTTCGCTGCGGAAGCCTGGGCTGTGCGGTCGTGCCTGTGCTGCGCGCACGTGACCGATAGAATCTGGCGAGCATGCGCGCACAGGGCTCAGAGCTGCGCGCACTCTGCTCGCGCGCAGAGCGCACGCGTGCGCGCACAGCCGCGAGCTAGATCGCGCACATTCGCGAGAGACTGAGCGTACAAAGGGACACGCTCAGCGGAATGCGGCTGCACGTGTCAGGACGGATCGCGTCCGTGCGCTGGCGTGTTGCTTGCACAGGCGGGAAGCCGCAGCCTGCAGCCGCCAGTCACCGGACCGGGTGATCCGGTGTGAATGCGGCGTTCCCTCTTGCTAGGAGTGTTCGCGTGTCGATCCAAGATGAAATTCCGCGCTCACGCATCAACCTGCGATACCGGACCGAGATCAACGGCTCGGCGCAGATGTTGGAACTGCCATTCCGTTTAATGATCCTGGCCGACCTTTCTGGGGGTTCCTCGGTCGATCGAGAAGTGGATCTGGACAGCCGTCGCCTGCGATCGCTGGACGGCAAGAACATCGACAGCGTCATGGAAAATATGCGCATGTCGGTGAACTTCAAGGTGCAGAACTTCATCGAGCCCAGCAGCGAAGAGCAGCTCGATGTTCAGCTACCGATCACCAATCGCAAGTCGCTCAGCCCGGAAGCTGTGGCGAACAACATTCCCAAAGTCCGGGCTCTCTTGCTTCTGCGCAAGCTGCTTCTGGAAGTACAGGCGAACATCGACAACCGCAAAGATCTGCGTCGCCTGGTGCAAGAAATCTGGAGCAATCCCGAGCAGCTCAAGAAGCTGCAGCAGGAACTGGAGGGGCTTTCAAGCTACCAGCTTCCCAGCAGGCAGAAGGCGTTGCCGGCCGCAAAACCCAATTCCTAGTTCGGTGTGAATTCCGCAACTCGCAAGGAGTGATCGATGGCACAAAGCAAGAACACAGCCGAGCCCGGCAGCAGCCTGCTTACGCGCTTGGTACACAGCATGGAGATGGACCCGAGCAAGGTCACTCTGACCCCAATGATCCGGTCCGACTTCACCGAGATCAATGAACAGGTCAGCCTGGAAGATCGCTTGCTGTCGGGACTGGCCGCGATCCTGCACAACACGGATCACGACGGTGGGCGCTATGAAAAGGGCCGCGTCATGGACGCGGTGCGCACGATCGATGCAGTTGTGAATGAGCAGCTGAACGCGGTCTTTCACCATCCCGCCTTTCAGCAGATCGAAGCGACGTGGCGTGGCATTGATCAGCTCGTTGAGCACGCCAACTTTCAGTCCAACGTCACGATTGAGCTGATGGATGTCAGCAAAGATGAGCTGTTCGAGGACTTTGAGAACAACTCCAGCGACATCTTTGGATCGTCCTTTTTTGAAAAGGTCTACATCGCGGAATATGACCAGTATGGCGGTCGGCCCTATGGCTGCCTGCTGGGACTGTATGAGTTCACGACGTCGGCTCGCGATCTGTTCTGGCTGCGTAGCATGTCGAAGATCGCAGCGGCCAGCCACTCGCCCTTTGTCGCAGCCATCGCGCCACAGTTCCTGGGTTGCAACAACCTGGAACAGGTCGAGGCCATCAAGGATCTCGACGGTCTGCTCAGCCAGCCGCGCTATGCTCAGTGGCAGGCGCTGCGCGAGGCGGAAGAAGCTGCGTACCTGGGACTGACCTTCCCGCGGTATGTGGTGCGTCTGCCCTGGAATCCCGAGACCAATCCCAGCTCGGGTCTGCCCTTTCATGAGACCGCGGATGGCAAATCAGAAAACTATCTGTGGGGCAACGCCGCGCTGCTCTTTGCGCGCAACGTGATCCGCTCGTTCGAAACCAGTGGCTGGTGCCAGTACATTCGCGGTCCCAAAGGCGGCGGCCTGGTGACCGGTCTGCCCGTTGACATGTACAACGTCCGCGGTCAAGACGAGATGCGGATTCCCGTCGAGATCTGCATTCCCGATTATCGCGAGCTGGAATATTCGCGGAACGGCATCATGCCTTTGGTCTATCGCAAGGGGGCGGGTGAAGCGACGTTCTTCAGCGCGCAGTCGATCAAGCGGCCAAAGAAGTTCAAGGACCCCAAAGATTCCGAGAATGCACAGCTCGTGTGCAACCTCTCGTATACGTTTTCCGTGGCGCGCATCGCTCACTACGTAAAGAGCATCATGCGCGACAACATCGGTGACATCTCGACCGCTGGGTACGTGCAGAGCGTGCTTTCGACGTGGCTCGAACAGTACGTGACCACGGAAGTGCGCCCGGACGATACGACGATGCGCACCTTCCCATTTCGTGCTGCGCAGGTCGTGGTCAACCCCCAGCCCGGACGCTTGGGGTACTACGACTGCAAGATATCCATCCTGCCACACGTGCAGTTTGAAGGGATGGATGTCGAGCTGCGCCTTGAGTCTCGCTTGGGCTAGTCCCCATCACAGGAGTCTTCGATGCCAGAGTTTACGCGTGAGCTTGATCCAGCGCAGGGATTCAACTTCAAAAAGGACTTTCAGAAGACCATCGGTTTTCTGACGATGCTGAAGATCGGAACCGAGAGCTTCGCGGCCGACTTCACGGTGAACAGCCCGATGGCGGTCACGGCGGCCAGCGGCATCACCACGCAGGCCACAGCGACGGCAGGTGCGCTGAATGTGGTGGCCGTACTGAAGAACATCGCCTGGACCATGGGGGACACTGATCCCTTGGTGTTCAAGGGGCTGCTTTCGATCGCCGGCAAGCAAGCGTTTTCCGCCTTGCTGTACGCATCGATGATCGACATCGATGTCGAGATCGGCTTTGTCATCTATGAATACGATCCGCTGGCGAAAAAGTACTACGCGGCGTTTTCGAACTCAGCCCAGGCCAATACCGATGCCACGGCCACCGGGGTCAAAGGACAGATCAAGAAGGACGGTACCGATCTGAAGATGACCATCAATCCCGAAGCGGATGAAGCCGTGCAGTCGCCGATCAACTATGAGTTCGATCTGGAGGTCGTGCCCAAGCCGATCGTGCAGCCGCTCTTGTTCGCCACGTCTTCGACGCGCAAGGTGACCAAGAACTGGGGCCGCACGGGTCCGACGACCTAAGCGGACTCGACCCGCCGCATGACCGCACTTAGCGGTCGTACAGGCGGCCTTTCGGACCGGTCTGGGGCATGCCTGGATCGGTGGCACGACGTGGTGCCACGTGTTATGGCGCTGTGACGTCGCTTTTGCATCGTGTGCTCACGCAGATGCAGACAGCACGCAGAGGAGGCCCCCGCTGCGCTTGCGGGCCGTGGTCTACGGCAGCGCAGCGGGGTGCCGCATATCGCTACCCGTGTATCGCGTATGCGCGTGAGCTGGGAATGAAGCGGGGATCGAAATCGGAATGAGCACGCTGAAGATCGCACCTGTGCGCTGGTTCTTGGGGCAGACCGTATTGCCCGAGCACTTTGTTGCACTGCAGCAGCTAACCGACGCGGCGATTGAATTCCGAGCCCGCATGTCTGGGCTGCCGATGCATGGGCTGGCCCAACTTAGCTACAACGAGTCGCTGCTGCGCGACGGCGTGCTCTCGCTGGGCGAGCTCTCCGCGGTGCTTCCCGATGGCACGCCGATCAGCGTACCGGGCAACTGCAGCCTGGGCTCGCTGTCCCTGGTTGCGACGTCGGCCACGCGCGTCAGCGTGTATCTGCATGTCTTGTCCGATGCCGTGTCCGGTCAAGGCAACCGCACCTATGACAGCGATCCGCGCGTCGTTGAACGCATCGTGCAGCGCGCCGTGCTTTCGATCAGCGACAGCGTTGATGGCTCGCGGGCGGTGCTGCGGCTGGGCGACTTTGAAAAAGGAGTCGCCGGGAGCTGGGCCTTGTCCACAAGCTATATCCCGCCGCTTCTGCACGTCGGCAGCACGCCGCATCTGCAGCCAGCCTTGGCCGCGCTGGAAGCGCAGATCAACGCACTTGAGCCACAGCTAGCGGCCCAGCTTCAGGATACGTTTCTGCGCCCGGATCGCCTGTCGACCATCCGCCGCTGTCTGGCCGCGCTGTACCGCAGCCAGTGCCTGCTGGCCGATCTGCGGAATCGCATTCCCATGCATCCCTATGACGTTCATGCGGCGCTGCGCGAGCTGTATCTGGAAGCCTGCTGCTTCCACGAAGTGATTCCCGATCAGCCGGTTCTGCCGTATCTGCACGACAACCTGGCCGGCTGTTTCGGAACGGTGCTGCGTCTGCTGCAGCAAGCGCTGCGTCCGGTGTACGCGCGCTCGACGCACCTGCGCTTCCAGCGCAGCAACGGCCTGTTCACACTAAGCGGCTTGCCGTCCGAGCTGAAAGACGCGCAAGAGGTCTACTTGCTGGTGCAACGACCGACGCTGCACGGGCGCATCGCGCTGGATGACGTCAAGGTCTCGTGTACTTCGCGCTTGGCGTTGGTGCATCGCTTGGTGCTGCGCGGCGTGCCGTTTAAGCACGTCGAGCGCCCGCCGTTTCAGCACACCTTTGGGCCGGAAGTGGACTTCTATCAACTGCAGAGCGGCGACGAGTGGGATCACGTGCTGCGCGAAAGCTCGCTGGCGCTCTATGTCCATCCCGCTTTAGAGCGCGCCAACGTCTTTCTGTACTGGCGTTAGGAGTGAGCGATGTCGTTCCTAAATCGCTTCCTAGAAAACCCGCCGGTCGATGACACCGCCGCCAGTGTCGTGCGCAACTTGAGCGCGCTGTTCAATGCCCGGCCCGAGTATGCATCGCCGCTGCGCGCCTTCGGCATCGGCGATTACTTGGGACAGCAGAGCCGCAAAGGCGCGCAGCTTTCGATCCTGCGCGAGATGCAGCACGTCATCGCGGAATACGAGCCGCGCTTTCGTCTGCGCGAGATCAAAGCGCTGGGACGCGATGCCGATCTGACGCTGCATATCGTGCTGCGCGGCCTTCTGCGCACAGCGCGCGGTGAGGTTCCCTGTGTCGTCGGTGTGCGCTTCAACCTGGTCAGCGGCGCCGCACAGGTGGATCTGGGCAGCCTGCAGGAGGTGCATCGTGCCCCGTAACACCGTCCGCGGCGAGCGGCCGCTTGCCGCGGCACTGGCCGATGAAGCCCCGCTGTATCGCGACGGCCTGGTGCTGCGTGTGGAATTCAGCTCGGTCACCGCGCCGACGCCCATCGTGCTCGCCGGTCACAATGTGCAGAACCTGACGCTGGATCTGCGGCACAGCGGTTTTTCGGGTGAGCTCAGCGTGCTTGTGTCCGACGACATCGCACTGGCTAGTGAGCAGCGCGACGCCCTGCTGACGCTGTTTCGGGCCGCGGATCTGCTCAAGCTGCGCCTGACGATCCAAGCCGCGCGCCTCGATCAAGACATCAACAGCCTGCCCGTGCCGCTTGAGCTTCACGCCCTGGTCAGCGAGCGCGCTCTGTCGGAACACGTGGCCAAGCTCGGCGATGCGCCGCTTTCTTATCGCCGCTATATCGTCCGTTTTGCCGACGCCGCCCAGGTGCTGTGGCGCCAGCACTTCCCCTGCGAGCTATTCACCCAGAAGTCTCTGCGCCAAGTCATCGACAGCTATCGCACGACGCATATCGTCATTGAATATCCCGATCTGGAAGTTGGGCAGGTCCAGCCGATGATCTTTCTTGGCTGTGACAGCGAACATCGCCCCAGCGAACGCGCCAGTTTTTACGATCTTTTGATGTGGCGCTTTGATGAGATGGATAAGATTTTTATCTATGATTACAATCGCAGAGTTTACCAAATTCACGGTAGTAAACCACGCCCAATTGTTTTTGATCTAATTCCGCGTGATCTGTCAGGACTGGCGACGTATTACCCCGAATATCCCCGATATCAGAAAAATGTCCTGAATGATTTTGTCGAGGATGTTCGCAATCGCGTGATTGATAACCTAAAGAAAGTCACCACGCTGCGCCAGGATCATGTATTCAATACCATGATCATTCGTGACTTTGATAAGGAAGTTCAAGATCGCACCACAGCGTTTCGTATGCCAAAGCCCGAGTTTGTCATGCACTATCGGGCATTTCCGAGCAAGCCCTATTACCCCGGTGTGGGCATCGACTTTCGGATCGACAAAGAAGACCTCGAAGCCGAAGACATCGCCATTCCCACCGAGGCCGCTTTGGAAGCCTGTCGCGTCTATCGCATCCGTCTGTCGGCAGCGCGAGAGGAACGCGATGTGGCCGCTGTCTATGACGGGCTGGTTCCGGCCACCTTTGATCTGCGCACCAGCGTGTGGATGGAGCTCGCCAGCGATACCGAGCTGCGTCTGCCACCCTATATCCTGCCGCGCTATCCGGTGGCCATCGAAGGCCGGGTTGTCAGTGAAGCGGGAACGCTGATCGAAGAGACATATCAATACTATCCTGAGTTATTGAGCCAAATTCCGCGATATAAAGTCATGATCCCGGTCTTTGCCAATCAGGTGATCACGACACCCTACAATCCAAATACACTTCCGGGACAGTTTTATTTTCCTTTATACAAGTATGAACGAGTGTTGGTGAATATGTTTTTTAATCGCGCCATGATCTGCGAAATGCGCGAGTGGCGCGCCACGGCGCAGTTGCCGCAGGACGCACAGGGCGATCATTTGCTGCTTGGCAAGACACCTATCAATCGTACGAGCATGGTTCATTGGTATGAAAATATGAATCCTGTGTTCGAGATTGAACGTCTGAATCAGTTTGATAATCAAGTCTTAAAAATTGCTGAAGGCAATATGCTGCTGCAGGTCGGTACGCCGCCCGCGGGGCTCAGCGCCGGGACGCTGCTGGGCCGTAAGCTGGTCCTGCCCGTGGGCATGCCGGCGGTGCCGCCGCGGGGCTCACCAGCCATGCCCGGCAGCCTGACGCCGACGACACCGGGCTCACCGACGACACCGACGACACCGGGCTCACCGACGACACCGACGACACCGACGACACCGACGACACCGACGACACCGACGACACCAACGACACCAACGACACCGGGCTCTCCGAGTGGACCGCAGGGAGGCCTGCGGCCATGACCGAGAGCGCTCCCCAAGGCAATGCCTCGACGCCAACGGACGGCAGCGGTCAGCCTGGCTCGACGGCTGGCGGCGCCTCGGGCACGGCGCAGCGACCGCTGTACCTGCGCATGTTCATGGACAAGACGCAGGGCCTGACGCTGGAAGTCATGGACTCGTTGGGCATCAACCAGCAGTCGCTGACGATGGACGGCACGACGATCACGACGCGGGTGAGCGGCGCGCAGGGCGACAGCGTCATCCGACAGACCGCCGACAGCGTCAGCATTGATGCCCGCAACTTCACCGTGCAGGCGGAAAACATCCGCATGAACTCGACGGTGGGAAGCTCGTTCCAGAGCATCGGCTCGACCAGCGTAAATGGACTGGCGGGACTGTCGCTGTTCACCCCGGCCTCGCTGAGTCTGTGCGGCATAAATGGCGTGACCACCACCGGGCTTTCCGTATCGACCAACGCCATGCAGAGCATCAACATGCTGGCGATCGGCGGCGGAGTCGCGGTCTGCGGTGCGGCGACTGGGGTCCAGCTCTTCGGCTCGGATGTCAGCGCCACCGCGGTGTCGATTAGCCTGAATGCGCCGACCATCTCGGTGCTTACTCCGTCTTTGATCATGTCGGCGATTCCGATTCCGCCGACCGGCGCGAGCAACTCGACAAGCGGTGTCAACGCAGCCAAGGGCGCAAGCGCCGCGCCGATGGCCGCCAGTGGAGCTCTGTCGGGCGCCGGCACGCTCAATGGCATGGGAAGCGGCGCTGGCATGGGTGGGAACGCGGGCAGCGCGGACAGCGGCACACTGCTCAATGTCGGCGCGGCCGGAATGTGGGGCCCGACCAGCGACATGACCAAAGGCGGCAAGGCGTTTGGCGCGGGCAGCACCAGCCTGCCCCCCAATACGCAGTCGCTGATCGGGCAGGGAACGCAGCCGTTTGTCGACGGTGCCAAGTCGTACTTGAACACGGTCAACTCGGGCTTCAACACCTGGGCGAACTATGTCAGTCCGGTGTTTCCCATCGAAAGTCCGTTTCGGGCCGAGGCTCTCGATACCCTGCAAAAAGGACTGCAGAGCGGCAACGTGCTGCAGATGTACAGCTCGGGGGCCAAGGTCGAGGCCGACATGATCAAGTCGACGACCGACATGATGATGCCGCTCTTGCTGCTGTGCTTCCCCTATGGCTTGGCGGTGGCGTTCAGCGCGTACTTCGCCGTCGAAGTCCTAAAGGTTGCGGGGAATGTCGCGAGCAAGCTGCAGTCAGGAACGCTGACGGCGGGCGATCTGATGGGGTTTATGGGGCTCGGCAGCAAGGCCATCGGCGACATCACGATGGCTTGCTTGAAGCTGCTGCAGACGCCGCTTTTGGGTGGGGAAGACAACACGACCACGCTCATGCCGGGCCTAAAGCCGGGGGACACCGACGCCATCGGCGGGCTGATGGACAAGATGATCCCGCCCAAAGAGACCGGCGGTGCGCCGATGGGTGGCAGTCTCCTGCAGGAGAACTCGTCGGTGCTGGCTGTCATCTTGAGCAAGGTGCAGAAGAAGAAGCTGACCGATGACAGCGGCGCGGCTCCGCCACCCACCGACGAAAAGAATGCGAACCCGAACCCGAACGCCAAGACAAACACGAACACGAACACGAACACGAACACGAACACGAACACGAACACGAACACGAAGGGCGGCAAAAAGAGTGACTCCAGCTCGGCTCCGAGCAGTCCGGGCCAGACCCCTGGCGCGCCGTCCCAGCCGGGGGCGCCCAGCCAGACCGATGGCAAGCAGCAAGCTTCGCCTTCGTCGTCCGATTCCGAACTGCCAACGGTGCAGAGCGTCATTGGCAAGATCGACGCAAAAACGCGGAGCGAGTTTGCGGGCAAGATGACCCCGGACCTGCTGCAGCGCATGTCTGATCTGCTGGGCCCTGTCGGGCTTTTGACGGTGCTCGGTGAGGTACCGGGAATCAAGCAGCTAGCGGCCAGCTCACCGCAGCTCAAGAGCTTTCTGCGCTCGCTGCTGCCGCCCGGCTTTCTTCCGACGCAGACCGACGCCAAGAGCCCGTCCAGTGCGCCGCCTCCAGGGAACCAGTCGGCAGCGCCAGGGCCCACCAATGCCCAGCCAGGGGCCCCGGCCGTTCCGCCGCCCAGTCAGCCTGGGGTTCCGAATTCTGGGGTTCCGAATTCTGGGGTTCCGAATTCTGGGGTTCCGAATTCTGCGACTCCGAATTCTGCAGGCCCTGGGGCGATGCCGGGAACCGCACCCAGCCAAGGCAGCCAGCCCGGTGGCCAGGCGGCGCCTGCCGGGGATCCGTCGACGACGGGACCGGACTCGGCAACCATCAACTCGCTTCTGAACTTGGGCACGCTGATGCGCAACCAGTGGTCGCTGGGGGTGATGCCCACGGACCAGATTACGCAGAGCCTGCTGCCACGCGGCACGGTGCTGGATCTGGCGAAGTCGCTGCAGAGCAAGAACAGCGCGCCGCAAGGTACGCCGCAGGGTACGCCGCAAGGCACGCCGCAGGGTACGCCGCAAGGCACGCCGCAGGGTACGCCGCAGGGTACGCCGCAAGGTACGCCGCAAGGCACGCCGCAAGGTACGCCGCAGGGTACGCCGCAAGGTACGCCGCCAAACGGCCAGCCCGGCGGGCCGCCAGCCAAGCAACAGCCCGAGGACGACGGCGGCATCGACAAGGCGATCGAGGAGGTATTTGGCCCGACGTTCACGGCGCTGGGCCCGCTGGGAACGGCTGCCAAAGGGGCGCTCAAGATCCTGCCGGCCGAGGCAGAGTTTCTGCTGGATGAGCTTCTGCAAAGCGGTGAAAAAGAGGGCGCGCCACCTGCCGAGGGCACGCCACCTGCGGAAGGCTCGCCGTCATCGACTCCCGCGGGGGAGCCGGGGGCGATCAGCCCGTCCGATCCAGGGGGGACACCGGGCACACCGGGCACGCTGGGAGAGGCCCAAGCAGCCCCTGGTCAGGCGCCGCCGGGCGCCGGTCCGTCGGGAGCGGGCGCGCCGGGTCAAGCGGCGCAGGGAAGCAGTGCGACAGGTCAGGCCGCAGCGAATCTGCCAGGTGGTGTAGCGACAGCCGGCGCATCCAGCGCAGCAGCGACGGGGGGGGCCGTCGGTGGGCCACCGGGGGTGAACGCCAGTGCCGGGGCGCCCGTGAACTCGGTGGGTCTCTCGGGAACGCCGCCCCCTGTGGGCGTGCCGTCGGGGACGCCGCCTCCGCTGCCCAGCTTGCCCAGCCTGGGCGGCAGCCCAAACCTGCCGCCCGCCCCCGATCCGTTTGCCGTGACACCCACGGGCCTGTCGTCGCTGCCGGGCACCGCGGCCGAGGGCGCTTCGCCATTCGTCGACCCGGCGGCTCAGCCCCCGCAAGGACAGGGTGCTGTCCCGTCGAGTAGCTGGGCAGCCTCTGGCTGGGATGCGCCGCCAAGCGGCGGGTCAGGCGGCACGTCGGGAGGCGGCAGCCCAGCATCCCCCCCTGTGAGCCCGTCAGTCGAGAGCAATCCCTTTGCACCTGCAGCGGCGCCTTCGGCGACGACGCCGGGCGCTGCTCCGAGCAGTGCCTCGGGTGGCGGTCCAGCCTTGCCCGCAGGGCCGTTGTCATTGAAACCACCAGCCAATCTCGAACAACTAGCACAGCAGCTAAACCAGATGTCGACCTGGGGTCAGTCTGGAATGCCTGGCGCACCTACTAATTCAGGAATGCCCGGCATGCCAGGCGCACCGGCAAACTCAGGAACGCCTGGAACGCCTACTAATTCAGGAATGCCGGGAATGCCTGGAACGCCTACTAATTCAGGAATGCCGGGAATGCCGGGAATGCCCGGTACACCCAGTAACTCTGGAATGCCGGGAATGCCGGGAATGCCGGGAATGCCGGGAATGCCGGGAATGCCGTCCAACATCCCCGGAATGCCGTCCAACATGCCCGGAATGCCGCCCAACACCCCCGGAATGCCGCCGGGTGGTGGCGGTGGTGGGACGTTGCTGGATGAGATGAAAGAGAAAGGCTCTTTGCTGACCGGTGATTATGCGGTCCAATTTCGTAAGGTATTAGAAAAGACCTATGGAAATATCAATCAAGCTTTATCTGTTACGTTAAATCCAATGGATACTATGGCTCTGATGAGTGGTCAAATTCAGAGCATGATGATCAAGGATAAGCATCCATTTGAAACAGCTAGCACGTTTAATTTGACATCGATGCCAAAGGTTCCTGTGCATGAATCGGTCGTCAATTCGATGTTAAATCATGGTCAGAATGCGCTCTTGGCACAAAAGCAGCTCGTTGATTTTATGAAGGATTTGCTGCGCTCCATGTCTGGCGGCACAGATAGCAAAACAGGCAGCAAGACCGACGGGACCGGTGGAGATCCCGGATCGACTACGCCCCCGAAAGACGGTCTGCCCGGTGCCCCCCCAAGCAGCAACAACGGAACCCCAGGTGGAGGGGGGCCGGGAGGCGGACTCCCAGGTGGAGGACTCCCAAGTGGAGGAGCGCCGGGAGACGGACTCCCAGGTGGAGGACTCCCAAGTGGAGGAGTGCCGGGAGGCGGACTCCCAGGAGGAGGACTCCCAGGTGGAGGGGGGCCGGGAGGCGGACTCCCAGGAGGAGGACTCCCAAGTGGCGGAGCGCCGGGAGACGGACTCCCAGGTGGAGGACTCCCAGGAGGAGGACTCCCAGGTGGAGGACTCCCAGGTGGAGGGCTGCCGGGGGACGGAGTGCCGGTAGGTGCAGGAGGCGCGAATGGTACCTGAAGAGTCCTTCGAGCAGAGCTTGCTAGCCGAGCTTCGTGCCATCGACACATTCCGGCGGCGCTATGCCAGCGAGCAGCCTCTGGCTCGCGTCGATGCGCAGGATCCCGACGTGCAGCGGCTGATCGAGGTCCTGGCATTCTCGGCGGTGCGAACGCGGCAGGCGCTGCACAACAACGTGCGCGCAACCTGGCGGCGGCTCTTGGGGAGTTACTTTCAGCCGCTGCTGCGGCCACTGCCGGCGATGGCGCTCTTGCAGGCGCACGTCACGGCACGCCTGAGCGACACCGTCGTGCTGCCGGCTGGCTCTGCCGTGCAGGCCACCACAGTCGATGGCTTTGTCGCCTCGTTTCAGACGCTGGCTGAGCTGCGCGTGGTTCCGATGTCCCTTGAGCGCTGCGAGATCGTGCGTGCCCCGCAGGGCCTGCGCTTGGCGCTGACGTTTCAGTCTCGCCTGCCGCGCCCCGATGCCGTCGGTACGCTGCGCCTGGGCCTGCACTACTTGGACGACTATCTGGCGGCGCTCACAGTATTTGTGCAGCTGCGGGCACATCTGCGGCGGGCCTTTGTGGTGTACGACGCTCCGGTCAGCGAAGCCAGCGAGGGTCCTGCGTGCGCGGTCGAGTTCGGGCCCAGCTTCGACGAGCCGTACGCAGCCGATGAGCGCAACCCGCTGTCCGCAGTGCGCAGCTTCTTTCACTTTCCCCAGCAGGAGCTTTGCCTGCAGATCGCGGTGCCGCCCTCGCCCCGGCCGTGGAGCCGCTTCACGATCTGCTTGGACATGGCGCCAGAGTGGCCGCGGCGACCGGCGCCGTTCCGCGAGCTGTTCCAGCCCTTCGTCGTTCCGATGATGAACCTGCGACGCTCGTCGGCGCAGCCCATCCTGTGTGATGGCACGCAGGATACGTATCCCATTCACTTCGTACACGCCGATGCCAGCTATCGCCTGCATACCATCGATGGGGTCTATCGCATTACGGCCGACGGCCTGATTCCGATTCCGGTGGCAACGCTGCAGCAGGCTGCCCCCAGCTATGAGCTGGAACACATTCCTATTTCTGCCAATCCCTCGCACGCGGACGACGAGCTAGCGGCGCTGATCCTGCGCATTCCCAGCGCCCTTCTGGATCCGGTGCAGATCTTGGTCGAAGGCCAGTGGCACCAGCCAAGCTTGGCCATGCACTTGCACGGTCCGCTGCGTTTTACACTGCCCGATCGCAGCGTCGCGGGAATCGAGCTGTCAGTGCTTGGTGCGGTTCGAGTGGGCCATCAGCCGCAGCTAGGTCGCGACGCTGCTGCGCTGCGGCGGCTGCTGGCGCTCAAGATGAAAGCGGTCCTAAGTCTGGATGAACTGCGGGCCCTTTTTTCGCTGCTTGAAACGACAGAGTCTGGACCCTTCCGCGGCTTTCCGGCGCGGCTCTTGGACCTGCGTGTTGAGGCGGTTCCCGATGAGAGTCTGCGCGGTGCGGGGATGCGCCACATCTATCACCTGCTGCTCTCGGCGCCGTCGCTAGAGGAAGCGCCACTTTGGGATGCGTTCTGCTCGCAACTGCAACAGCTCTTGGACGCATGGAACTACGAAGGGCGCTCGGAAGTGGTTCGCCATAGCGACCCGGCTGAGCTGAAAGAAGGAAGGCGGCAGAGACGATGAAGCTCAGCCACTGGAACCTGATCATCGCCATGCGTAGCGACATCGTGCGGCTGCTCGATCGCACGCTGGCCGTCGACACAACTCGCTTCGGCGAGCGAACGGTCGCCGCGCCCGTCGATCCCGGCACGCTGCAGCGCTTGCAGAGCGAGCTGCGCAGCAAGCTGGAGGCGCTGCGCGAACATCTGAACCGCGAGCTGACGGAAAACGAGACCTACCTGGTCATGTTCCCCTTGGTCCTTTTGTGTGACGAGATGGTGATGAGCCGTCTGGCCAAGGAACAGCAGACGCGCTGGTCGCTTCTGCAGTCCGAGCTGTTCCAGATCAACTATGGCGGCGATGTCTTTTACGACTTTGTCGATGAGCGTCTTGAGAAACAGGACACTCCGCCGATGGTGTTTGAGGTCTTGTACTTCTGCTTGGCGGCGGGCTTTGTTGGCAAGTTCGGTGAGAGCAGCGGCAAGGTGCAGCGCTATCGCACGCTGCTATCCGAACAGATCGCCGCGACCTCGATGTCAGCGACAGAACGGCGCAAGCGGCGGCGGGCGGCACGCGGAATGCGTGAAGGTCAGACCGAGCGCAGCAGCCGGCGCAGCCGATCCTTGAGCCTGCCGCGAACGGGTCCACAGCGGACGCTGACGGGCAGCACGCAAAGCCAAGCAGGGGCTAGTGCGGCTCCCGCACCGCCGGGATCGCTGCTCGAAGAACCGCCGCGCCGCATCGACTGGCGCAGCATGGCGCCGTACGGCGTCGCACTGGCGGCACTGGGCGTGGCGGTCGGCTTCGTACTCCTTTTTACCAACGTGTAGAACACGCCATCCGGGGGGAACGGCGATGAAAATCAACTTCAGTGAGCTCCTGGCTAGCGAGCGTGTGCGACCGCTGTGGGGACGCAGCTTCACCCAGGAGTCAGCCATGGATGAGCTGCAGCGGATCTTGAGGAACGATCCAGCGACCGGCGGTCCGCAGGGGACTGCGAGCAGCACCATCCCGGCGGGCCGGGCAGGAAACGATGGCGCGGATCCCGCGCGGGCTGTGTCCGTTGGCGCGTCGGGGGACGGCTCGACTGCTGCGCGTGTCCCCGGAGAAGAACCGCTGCCAGATGCTGCCCAGGGCGAGCGGTCTGCGGCCACGGAGTCCCCAGGGGATGCCCGCGGCCAGACTGCAGCCAGATCGGGGAGCGCGGCAGATTCCTTTGTTCCCCCCATGGATCTGGCCGATGTTCCGATTCGTCCCCCCCATGAGATCTTCGCTGAGCTCGATCGGGCGGTGCAGAGCGACTTAGGAAACCGAGCCTGCATGGTGCGAAATTTCATCGAGGCCCTGCGCGTGCGCGTGCATGCGCTGGATCCGACGGCCGATGAAGCCCTGTATCACCCTCTGCGTCACGCTGCGGGGGGCTCGATTTGGGAACTTCTCGGTCGCATGGAGGACACTCTGTCTGGGCTGCGGCGCGTCGCCGCCGGTCGCTAGGAGGACACGGTGCCCGCTGCGCTTCATCCCAGTGTTGTAATCTTGGCGGCTGCTGCGTCGTCCCGAGTGCTCTACGCCATCGCCATCTTGGGAGTGATCGTTCTTACCGCCGGTATCGCGCTGGGAATCTGGTGGTGGCGTCTGCGGCAGCGCAGCGAGGCTGGCAGCGGCCCCAGCAATCCGCGCGCCATCGCGCCGCTGCGCTTGCGCACCATCTGGGCAAGCTTCCTTTCGCGCTTGCCCAGCGCAGTCCGCGTCGCGGTCCCGACCTATCCGCACTTCGTTGTGTTTGGCAACAATGCCTCGGGCAAGAGCGCGCTTATCGGTCGCAAAGTGGACTGGCAGGGACAGACCAGCCAGTTCGTTCCCAGCTATACCGCCGACCCGCTGATGCAGGTCTATCTGGGCAGTCGCACCGTCGTGCAAGAGTTTTCCGCCATCGTGCAGGACGCCACATCGCGCGGGATCAACGAGGCGCTCAAGCGACTGTGGCGAAACATGGATGTCGATCAGATTCCTACGGTGGTGGTTGTGCTGCAGGCCGCCAGCCTCAGCGCTGCATCGCCGGATCAGCTGCGCAGTCAGGCTCAACTACTGCGCGGCAAGATCAACATCTTGGCGGATGCGTGCGATGCATCGC
This sequence comes from Myxococcales bacterium, assembly GCA_016794505.1. Lineage (GTDB taxonomy): Bacteria > Myxococcota_A > Polyangia > Palsa-1104 > JAEUJZ01 > JAEUJZ01. The sequence continues at coordinate 31,758 of JAEUJZ010000067.1, read as the reverse complement.
CGCGCGTGCGCATCTGTTTGACCTTCATGGATCGCGTACGCGGCTACAGTGACTTGGCCCGATTCCTACACAAGGAACAGATCCCGCTTTTGCTTGAGGTCGGAACCGATCCGCGAAGCGATCTGGCCACCGGACTTGCCGCGTACGAGAGACATCTGCCCCGCGCGCTGACGACGCAGCCCCTGACGTCGTTTGAGGGAATGCTGGAGTTTCTGCGCACCGCGGATCAGCTGCTTGGTCCGACGGCAGACTTTGTGTCGGCGCTGGTCGAAGGCTCGGTGGTATCGCAGCGACCCGAGGTGCAAGGCGTCTATTTTTCGACGCTGCAGAACGACGCCCAAGTGGGAAGTCCTTTTGAGCCGCCGCCCCGCCAGCGCGGTGTCGTTCTGGGGTCCTTCCTAACGCGCTGGCTGCGGCCCCTGGGACTGCGCCCACTGCATGTCCTTTTGGGAGGGCTTATTCTGATTTTGGGGTTGGGTGTGCTGTCCACGATCACGCGTCGTCATCGCGCTTATGTCGATGAGGTCAGCAGCGCCGCCGATGTCTTTGAGCAGAGCGTCGATCGCGCACTGACTCTGCAGAGCAGTGGTGAGTCCGATGTGGTGCGGCGGGCCGAGCAGCGGATGCGGCAGTCTCTTTTGACCATGCAAGCGGCGGAGTCACGCTTTCGTCCGCTGCGACTTCTGTATCGCCCCGACAAGCGCGAGAGCGAGCGGCGCTTCGTCGAAGGCATCCGTCGAGCGTACCTTTTGCCGAGCCTAGAGCGGACGATTCGGCAGCGGGCTCGCGACAAGATCTTGGAAGCGCTGGTTGCGCTGTATGCCACGCGCGAAAACACGCTGGGTGCCCTGGTCGCAGCGCAGCCGACAGACTGGGCGAATGATCTTGCGGTGCCACGTGACACCTTGCTGGACTACATCAAGTACAGCGCAAGCCCGTGGTCCGAAGTCGCGGTGGTGGCGCTGCCGCCGCTTCCGCAGTCCGAGCTGCGCGACATGGTCTCGGATCTGGGTCCGTGGCAGCGGTACTTGTCGCGCGTGCAGCAAGACATCCAGCGTCCCTTCATCACGCATGGCGAGCTGCAGTCGCTGCAAAACGAGAGCGCGCGTCTGCAAGAGGCCCTTCTGCACGTCCGGCGTTCCGCCCTGCTGCGCCAGATGTATCGCAACCTAGCTGAGGAATCACCGCTCGACATGCTGAAGCTGTTTGGCCGCGATCACAGCGTATTCGCGCCGCATCCTTGGATTACCGACTCGCAGGACTCGCTGGATCCGGTGTTAAAGATGGTGCGCGTGTCCAGCCTGCAGGTCGAACAGGCGAGCACCAAGAGCCTGTATCAGCTTCTGCGCTGGCTGAACGAAGGCAGCCCAGCGACCGCGGGTTCGCCGAGTGCCAGCGATGGCTCGGCCTGGCACTTCATCTTTCCGGGGGACGGCGCCGCGCTGGATATCAAAGCGCGGGACTGGCTAGACCTGCTCTCGCGCAGCCGCAAGCGCACCTTTTCACCCTGGGGTCTGCGCGGTGAATGGGACAGCGCGGACGAGCCAACATCCCGCCGGACGCAGACGGTACGCGAGCGCTGCGGTACGCCGTCGCGCCGATACCCCAATCGCCGGCCATGCAGTCGACAGGAACGGCTAAGCCTTGGCCGTGCCGAAAAAAAGGAATCTCGCAAAAAAAGGAATGAAAAGGAACAGACGGACCACACCGTGCGCGGTGGAGCGCGCGGCGCATCGCTGCCGCTGTGGAGCAAAGAGGAATTTACGCCCAAGCTGGCAGCTCTTCTGACGGGAAATGAGCTGCCTGCGGCCGGCCTTTCCGATATCTACAACCGCGTCGTGTATCAGCGCGAAGTGCTGCCGCTGGTGCAAGAGCTGAAGAAGGCGTTGAGCAGCCATCGCAACCTGACCGCGGAAGAAAAGATCGAGCTGTCGCGCTTGGTGCAGAGTGAGCTGTCGGGGTATTCGCGACGGTACTGCCTTGCGCTGTTGAACTATCACCTGGGCTATCAAATCAACCGACACTCTGCGTCAGCTTTGCACAGTGAGCTTTTGGATCTGATCAAGCCGGGCTCGCCGTTCGTGGCGCGACTGCACGTGGTGGCCGAAAACGCGACGCTGCCGGGACTGGACGAGCCCTACCTGCAGCCGCTGGCCCAGTGCATCGCTGAGTTCAAGCCGCTGGTTGAGTTGGTTGCCAGCAAGAGCGGACCGCCGACGCGCGACGTACAAGGGGCGGACAAGAAGCCTGCGGGCGATGGCAAGGCGCAAGCGACGGCGCCGGCAACAGCGGCAGCAGCAACAGCAGCAGCGGCAAGCGGCACGGGCAGCGCAGCTACGCCCAGTGCCGCGTCATCGTCGGGGGCAGCTTCTGGATCGCCGGAAGGACTTGCTGGATACAAGGCCGCAGTAAGCAAGCTGATCGAAGAGCTAGATCGCACCGCTGGGGGCGCTGGGGGCGCTGCGGCGGCTGCCGAAAGTGGAGCCGCTCTGCGCGCGGTGCTTTCGCCGATTGGGCAGAGTGCGCTCGCCATGCATGAAGGAAAAGAGGACTCGGCGCTGCGCAAAGCCGAGCAGTTCTTGGATCAGGCGGGAATTGCCGGGTCCCTGCGGCGCCCCTTTCTCGCTCCTTTTTTGGCGGCGTACCACGCGGGAGCTGACGAGATCGAGCGGGTCATGGCGAGCCGCTGGCGCGACACCATGAACGGTCAGATCGAACCCATGCTGGCGCGCTTTCCGTTCAATCCGGGGGCCGAGCGCGAGGTGGCGCCATCCGAGCTAGATCTGATCAGCGAACGCAAAGGGCCGCTGTTCAACGACGTTCGGACGCTTTATGCCGCAGCGGTCTTGGAGCAAGGCGGGACGTACGGCGCGCGAGCCGGGGCCCTGGGCACGCTGCGCCTGCCGAAAGACTTTCTGCCGACGGTGAACCGCCTGGCGCGACTGTCGCGAGCGCTGTTTTCCAGCGAAGGCAATCGCCAGCCTCTGCAGCTTGGGCTGCGCGGCGTTCCCGGTCCACAGATCGCGGATGGCAAGAATGCGCAAGCGGCCTTGGCCTATCTGCAGGTGGGAAAAGCCGCCGCCTATGGCTTCAATCAACAAGCGAGCCAGACGCCGCTTTCGATTGACTGGTGGCAGCAAGGGGCCGCGGTCTTGGGAATCGAAAGCGTGGTGGCGCGCACGGGCCGCAAGCATACGCAGACCTTGGAAGTGGCGGACTCGGCGTGGAGCCTGTTTCGACTGCTGCAGCGCTCGACGCTGGATGCATCGGGAATCAGCACCTGGTACATCCATGGCGAAGCCGGACAGGACACCCAGGCCATCCGCTTTGTCGTACACCCCGATCCATGGGAGCTGTTCCGTGTCCGAGTACCCTAAGCGCCGAGTCGATGGTGGACGGAGGGTGGTCGGCGTACCGTCGACATTCCTTTTTCTGTGCGCACTTTTGTCGGCAGGGTGCTTGCCGGGCTATATCCGCATTTCGCTGCGAGCCGATGACGACAGCAATCAGGGCAGACCGCTGCGCGTCTTGGTGCGCAGCGTCGACGAACAACAGTTTCGCGGCGAGTCGTACGCCAGTGTCTCGGCGCTGGTGATCAAGCCGGACGCCAGCGTTCTGCGTTCGCTGATCATCGAACCGAGCAAGCGCGGTTCGCGCGCTTTTTGGATCAAGAGCAAAAAGAGCAGTCCGCTGGCTCTGTACTTTTTCTATACGGCGCCGACCGCAAGCTGGAAGGTCTGGCTGCAGCCGGATCTGCCCTGGCGAATCACCGTTCCATTGGGACGACTGGGCGTCGATGCCGAGCGGGTACGGGAGTGTCGGATATTCCGCAACTGATTCCTGAGTCTTTGAACAGAGGAATGGGCACAGAAGCGAGGCCGCGCAGATGCCGTTTACGATCGAAGAGGTACGTCAGGTCCTGCGACCTACCGGGGACGGAATCCTGCGCCAGCGCGCGTGGCTGCAGGCCAGCTTGGCGGACCCGCTGGGCTTTGCTCGCGCCCTGTTTCGCGATGCTGCCGAGCAAGCCGAGAGTCCGCCCAAGACGCAGCTTAGCGTGGGGTATGACCTGTTCCATGATGCCGTACTGCGGCATGCGCTGGGACCCGCGGCCGATCGGCCCTGCTTGCTGTACGCGGCGGACGGATTTTCGGAACCAGGGCGTGGACTGCAGGCGCTGACCTATTCGCAGCTGCATGCGGCGGCGAGTGTCCTTGCCGATGCCTGGCAAAAAAGGGGGGCAGAAGTGGGCGAGCGCATCTGCATTCTGTATCCCCTGGGGCCCGAGCTTTTGGTGGCGCTGTGCGCCGCGCTGAAGCTGGGCCTGGTCGCCTGCGTCTTGCCCCCGCTGGGCGCGGACTTTTTGGGCAAGCGCCTGCGGGCGCTGCGGCCGCAACACGTGGTGACTGCGCGTCGCTATCTGCCGCTTCTGCGCGAGTGGGTACATGCAGGAGAGGTGCCCTTGGAAGAGGCCGTCCTGCCCGAGCCAGCCAGTCCGGGGCCGCAGCTTTCTGCGGCGCTTTCGGCCGCTGCTGAGCTGCGAAACGGAGTGCGGCAGGAGGCGGGGGCTTCCCATTCGTACCCGCCGCGCTCGGCAGCGCTTCTGTGTTTTTCGCCGCTGCGCGATCCGGCGTGGGCGGCGCAGGCCGTGGCGGCGCAGGCCGTGTATTTGGGAGCCTTGGATGACGGTCTGATCCTAGGCCTGCACCAGGGCAGCGGGATACTGGCCGCCCCAGAACATTCCTTTTTGCAGTACCAGCCGATGCTGCTATTGACCGTGCTGCTGCACGGCGCGACGTTCTTGCATGTGTCGGCAGCGACGCTGGTCGAGCTGCCCACGCGCGTGCGAGCGGTACCGACGATCGACGTCTTGCTGGTGAACCAGCGGCTGCGCGATCACTGGGTGGAGCAGTCTGCGCGGCCCTTGCATGAGGTCCGGCTGTGCGTGAGCCAGGTCTGCGAGAGCCTGGGGGATATCGTGTGGCAGGACTTCATCGACCAAGCGCGGCTGCGGGGGATTCCTTTTTTGTCCTGGCACTATGACGCAGCCTGCGCGGGGGCGCTGGTATTTTCGCTGCGCAAGCGTGGAGAGCTGCCGCAGATCGTGTACCCAGCACCGGGACGGCCCTTTCTGCTGGGCGATCCGCGCAACGACGATGCGTCGGCACAAGGACCCCATGGGATCCTGCGGCCGCTGCCGGGGGCTTGTGGGCTGCTGCTGTATGAGCATGCCGGGGGCTATATCTATGGCGGGACACGCTTTCCATCGCGCGGCGGCGCATCGCATGCCCGCGATGAAGTGGAAGAGGTCACGGCGGCGGTTCCGTATGTCGCGGGGGCGGCGGTCGTCGCCGATCCCAGCGACCGAGGTACGTCGACGCTGTTGGTCTTTGTTGGCCCGCACCTGCGCCACCAGTCGCAGACGTTCTTTCTGCAGATCGAGCACGCGATTCGCGAGCGGATCCGCAGCCGACTGGGCGTGGACTATGTACCGACGCACGTGCAGGTGCTGGCCTGCCTGCCACGACGGAATGAAAAAGGAATACAGCTTGGGTGGTGCGAACAGCAGCTGCGCAGCGGCCAGTTGGCACGGCGGGCGGCCGATCCGGTGCTTTCCTTGGTGGATGAGCTGAACTTTGCGTGTCACCGAGTCGCGACGCCCGCCGGTCGCTTGCTGCTGCTGCGGCAGTTGGCCGGGAAAGTAGGAGTCTGACATGCCTGCCCCAGTCTGTGGTGGAGCGAAGCTGCACTGCTCGTGTGGTCTCGGTGAAGTAAGCCTGTTCGTCTCAGAAAAAGGAGCGGGAAGCAGCCGCCAGAACTCGCTGGCGACCGTCGATGACTGCCTGCCGCTTCTCAACATTCCTCCTTTTTATGGCTGTACGGCGGTGGCAAACCCGCAGGCGCAGAACCCCAGCGGGCAGAAGCCCTGCACGCCGCGCTTTCCTCAGCCTTGGTCTGACGAAGTCGACTTTGTGACGCTGCACGGCGTTCCGCTGTTGGAACAGAGCGCCACGCTGGCCTGTGAGTATGGCGGCACGGTCCGCATCCTAGACACGGTGCAGCAGACCGTGAGCATGCGTGACAACATGCTCAAAAAGCCGCTGCCAGGGGTGCCGGGTCCGAGCATGGGAGGAAGCAGATGATCACCACTGAGCCGCTTGAACGGGTGCTGAGCGCTGCGGGGGCGCGTGAGCTTGGCTTTGAAGATCGGAGCCTGGAAGAAATTCTGACGTTGTCTGGCCAGGGCAAGCATGTGCAAGCGGCCGAGCGAGCGCAGCAGCTTTGGCAGCAAGAGATCTATGATGCGCGGACGCTGGGCTGTTACCTGTTCGGCGTCTTCCAAGAGCGCGGGATTGCGTCGCTGACCACAATCTTGGAGTGTGCGCAGCGGGCCGTGGGCAAGAACCTTTCGTTCCTGGGGCCGGCGCACAAGCGCGAGCGTCACGCCGATGTCTCGCTGCGCTGGCTGTTCGACAGCATCATCACGCAGGTGCGCTTTCACGAACGACAAAAGGACGAAGTCTGGAAGCGCTGGAACGAGTCCTGGCAGCAGCCCGTACACTTGCAGGCACTGTCGCGCTGTCGCGAGCTTCTTACGGTGCTCGATGAGGCGCTGCCTGCGGCTCGTTGTCGGCAGCCGCTTCTGAACCTGCAGTCCATTCTGGAAGTGTTGTCGCGCGAGAGCGCAATTAGCTCGGGCTGGAACCTGTCAGGCGCGAGTCAGATTCCGGCCTCGCCGCCGCCAGCGGATGCCGACCGCACATCGAGTGGCAGCAGTGGGGGGGACGATAGCAATAGCGACAGCGATAGCGACAGCGATAGCGACAGCGATAGCGACAGCGACAGCGACAGCGACAGCGACAGCAATAGCGACAGTGACAGCGACAGTGACAGTGACAGTGACAGTGACAGTGACAGCAATAGCGACGGCGACGGCGAAAAAAAGGCAGACGGAGGATCTGAGGGTGCCGAGGCAGAGGCTGGGGGGGATTCCGAGACGAGCCCAGATGGCGCGGAAGAGAACGAGGCAGACAAAAAGGAATCCGCATCGAAGAAGAAAAAGGACTCTGGGACATCCAGCGAGACGGAGGCCTCGGACACGGCGGACGGCAGCGAGGACGCGGACGACGACGACGCGCCAGAGTCCGACGGGGACGAGAAAGCCGCGGGGAACGCGGATCGGGCCGTGGCGGCGGATGGCTGGGTAGCCGGCTTGGGTACGTCAACGGAGCTTCGGGCGGAGCCTGCGGCGACGCGCAAACCATCAACGGATGGCAGGGCGGATGGGGAAGCGATCTTGGCGATCGCGATCGCGCCCCCCTTGCGGGAGCTATTGGATCAGCTCGCGGGCTTTGTGCAGCTTGTGCAGGCCAAGCGGTATCGGCGGGCCGCGATCTTGCAGCAACAGATCCGGCAGACGCTCTCCGCGTTTGATCCGCTGCGATATTTTCCGTCGCTGTTTGGCGAGTACTTGCTTTCGGTGCTGGCGCATGCCAGCAAGCTGAAGCCTCGCCCCGCAAGTGAGTCAGCCGGCGAGGACATCGAGCACGAGACCCTGGTTCAGCTGTGCCGTATTGATCTGGTGCGCTTCCTAAAAGGGAGTGATCGGTAGTCATGGCCAGCGAGCGAAGAGAGGTTCGCAGCGACGGCCATGCGAAGCCATCTCGGGCCACCGCAGGAAGCATACAGGCCAGCGCAGAATCGGAGTCCGAGCGCATGCAGCGCGCCATCAGTGAGCGGGCTCGACGCTTTGGTCTGTCGGCACTGCTGGATGCTCTGGGGGCGCTAGGCTACCGCGAAGCCGAGATCCAGTTCGCCAGCCATGCCACGAGCGCCCATCAGACGAGTGTGATCGAGGCGGTACACTTTGCCCGTCCACCGCAGCGCCGCGTCCATGTGATCTTGAACATCGGACTACTGGCCGCGCAGAGTCCGCTGCCTTCCTATTTCCAGCAGGTGATCGAACGGCAGCACGAAGGGGCGCTGACGGGATTCCTAAATTTTTTTGCCCATCATCTGTTGTCTCAGCTTGTGCTGGGGCAGTTTCCCGAGCGCCATGCCGCCTTGCTGTCGAGCTGGTCCGAGACGCTGTCGGATGTCCGCAGCATGCTGGGACTGCGCACGACGTATGCACTGCACTGGATCTTCGATCAGATCTTTCCTGAGCTTGGGGTCTCTGTGCAGCGGATCAACATGATGCGGACGGTGAGCACACGCAGCGTGCGCTTGGGACCGTGGCAGCTAGGCGATGGTGCGGCGCTGGGCGGACAGGCGCAGATTCCGGTTTCTGGCATCGCCATCAAGCTGTTTGCTGACGAAGCCATAAGCGGTGCGGGCGAGCCCTGGCCCAAGGAAGCAGAGCGTCGAATGAAGGAACAGATCATTCCGCTTTTGGCCGGACACGGGATTCACCTGCAGGTGGCGCTGGTCCTGCGCGACCAGCGGAACTTTCTGGTTCTGCGCCCGCGGGAATTTCTGGGGTATGTACCGCTTCATTCCGGTGCGACGGCGAAGGCACCGACGCGCAGCGTGCGCACGATTATTTTGTGGAACGGCGAGATCCCTTCGGCTTCTTCTTCTTAGTCTTGCTGGGGTTGGCTTTGCTGCGGCTGCCTGTTGGAGCCGTCGACGTACCAAGCGAGGAGCCTGTGGTGCGCGTGTTGTGACTTGTGGATCCGACGGCGCCCTGGCCGGTCGCGCCCGCATCTGCGGCCGTTCCGCCGTCGCTGGCTTGGGGATTGGCTGGGTCTGAGCTGGCCTGGCCAATCGGCCCAAGAGGCAAGCTGCGCGGACGCTGGGCGTGAGGGGTCGGAGGGCTCACGGGCTGCCGCGTGAGCGTCCACAGCAGCAAGACCAGAAGCGATCCGAGCAGAAGCAGAAACGCGGCGCTCGCTGCCAGAAGCTTGCCGCGCAGGCGCAGGGGGACGGAATGCAGCGCGGACTGCGCATCGGCTTGTGACTGCGCCTCTTCGCCGAGCGAGTCCATCGAGTGCGCTGTGTTCTGTCGCTCTCCTGGCAGAATGGCATAGGCCTGTGACGCGGTGGTGCGTGCCCCGCCTAGCTCGGCAAGCAGGCGGGCTACTTCGGCTGCGCTTGGGCGATCGTTGGGACTCTTGCCCAGCATCGCGTGTATCAGGCGGGCCAGTGCGGGCGGAGTCTGCGGCGCCTGATCCAAAAGAGGAGGCGGATCCTGCATCAAGTGCGCTGCCATGAGCACGGCCGCTCCCCCCTGAAAGGGCGGGGCTCCAGCCAGTAGCTCATAGGCGATGACGCCCAGCGCATAGACATCGCTGCGGTCGACGGCATTGCGGCCGCTGCGACACTGCTCAGGCGACATATAAATCGGAGTCCCCATGGCGACGCCGGTTCGCGTCTGGCCGAGTCCGTTGTTGATGATCTTGGCGATTCCGAAGTCGAGGATCTTAAGCTTTTCAGGAAGCGCATCAGGAAGCTGAGCCGAGGAAGCCGCTGGATCACCGCCTGCGACTTCGCGATCGCTGGTTTCGCGCACGAGCATGATGTTGGCGGGCTTCAGATCGCGATGGACGATCTGTTTGGCGTGTGCTGCGGCCAAGGTCGACGCCACTTGCCGCGTGATACGCAGCACGTGCTCGACGGGTAGACGGCCACCGTGCCCAGCCACATAGTCGCGCAGGTTGATGCCGTCGACATACTCCATGACGATGTAACGGCTGCCGTCGCGCGTCTGCCCGGACTCGGTAATGCTGACCAGGCCGGCATGGCCGATGATGTTGACGATGCGCGCTTCGTTGGTGAAGCGCTGAATAATCTCTGGATCGTCTGAAAGCTCCTTGTGCAGAATCTTGATGGCGACTCTGCGCTCGATCTGGGTGTGTCGCGCTTCGTATACGGCGCCCATGCTGCCGTCGCCCAGACGCCGCAGAAGGACATAGTTGTCGATGGACTGTTCGATGGCTGGGGCTTGCACGCGCATCCACTCCACTTGCGGGCTGCCTGTGCGGCGAGCCAGTGGGCGATCATTCCTGCAAGACTCTGACCAGGCTTCCACCGCGTGGGGCTTCCCAGATCGGACCGACGGCCGGCCGAGAGCAGCGGCGTCCTGTTTGGGCCTGCGTGGGGGGTGCCCTGCGGGACAGCTGTGCGCACACTGTTCGCTCAGCGTGCGCAGCGCAGCGAACAGCGGAGCGGACACGCCGCGCTTCCCTGCCATAGGTAGCCTGAGTCCGTGCGCCCCTAGCTCTGTACTAGGTAGCAACCGGACGGGGGACTGCATGGGATCCGCAGTCTGAGTCCGCAGCGCCATTTTGTAGGTGGCCAAGTGTCGACAGAGAGATACTCTGCAATCGTGTCCCCAGCTTCCCGTTTCATGGATCATTCCGATGTCTTAGAGCGGAGCCAAACGGAGTCCTCGGCCGAGACCCTGCCGCCTCCATACCCGCCGGATCCTTCGACGGTGAGTGAGCCGTGGCGAGCGGCGCAGCTTGGACGCTTCACGATCCTGCAGCAGCTAGGTGTCGGAGGAATGGGATCCGTGTTTGCCGCGTACGATCCACATCTGGATCGCAAGGTGGCGCTGAAGATCTTGCATCGCCAACCAGGAGCCAATCGGCGGCAGCGCGAGTGGACGTTGCGGGAAGCCCGCGCGCTGGCTCGCGTGGCACATCCCCATGTGGTCGCTGTACACGAGGTCGGGGAAGCGGAAGAACAAGTGTATCTGGCCATGGAGTTCGTCGACGGAGTCACGCTGCGACGCTGGCAGTCGTCGATGGCGCGCTCGTGGCGCGATGTGCTGCGCATGTACCTGCTGGCGGGGGAAGGACTGCTGGCGGCGCATCAAGCGGGCGTGATCCATCGCGACTTCAAACCAGACAATGTCTTGGTGGGTCGGAATGGCTTGCCCAAAGTGGCTGACTTCGGAATTGCCTGCTTGCACACCACGCTGGGAACGGATGTCCAAGAAGAAGAGTCGAGAGCAGCGGCAGCGGCTGCACCCGTGGCTCTGGGCACGCGTGTGGTGCAGGGTCCAGGGTGGACGGATGGCGGTGCTGGCGAGAGTTCCCGGAATGCGGAAGGCAGCCTGCGCGCCGGAACGTTGGGGTACATGTCCCCTGAGCAGCGCAGCGGCGGGGCATCGAGCGCCGCCAGCGATCAATGGAGCTTCTGCGCGGCCTTGTATGAAGCGCTGTGTGGCCACTTGCCTGATGTGGTTCCAGCGTGTCGAGCAGGGACAGAGAGTATGACTCGCTTGACAGGACTGGAGGGCGATGCCGCAGCCGCACAAAGCGGCGTTCCGCCAGGGCTGTTCGCCATCTTGGCGCGCGGCCTGGCGAGCGAAGCCAGCCGACGATATGACGGAATGGGACAGCTATTGGCGGCACTGCGGGCTGAGTACGATCAGGGCCCAGGAGCGGCGCGCCATGCTACCAGGGCGATGGTCCTTGTGATGTCGATCGTCACATTGCTTCTGTGGCTGATCATGCAGTACATCGCATCGAAGAAGGCGCGCATCATTCAGTACGGTGTGGGCATCTCAAGCTTGATGCTGTTGGCGACGCTGCTCTTGGGCTTTCGATATCGCTTCTCGCTGCGCATCAATCCATTTCATCGCTGGATGTGGAGCTTGATGCTGATCAACTTTGCGGAGCTTCTGTGCCTGCGCTTGGTCGGTACGTTTTTGATCGTCATGCCCTTTCGCGTGGTGCACATCCTAGAGATGACGATCTGGGGCGGGACGCTTGCGATCATGGCCACTCAGTTGGTGCGGTCGCTACGCTGGGCGCTGGTCTTTCCGATTTCTTCGATCGTCGTGTGTGCGCTGATGGAATCGCCACCGCGGCGACTGCTGCTGCTGACGTACCCCATCATGTGCGGGCTGGTGCTTTGGGTGTGGCGGATGGCGAGTCAGAACAAAGTCGCGGTGGTATGTGAGAGCCTGCAGGAACGATCCGAAGATCTGCGAAAGGGCTCATAGAACGAATTAGGAGTCTGTAACGGAGTCCTTTTTTGTACTGCGATTCAGGACCAGCGCGTGACGGCGGATCAGCCGGTTCAACTGGTGGCGATTGAGCCCGAGCTGTCTGGCGGCTTGCACGACGGAGCCCGAGGCCGCATCAAGAGCTTGCTGGGCTTCGTGGGCACCTGGGAGCGTTCCGCTTTTTGTCACTGGCACCAGCTTGTCATCGCTAGACCGAAGATCGCGAGTGGGCGGCAGGTCTGCCAGGTTTGCCGGGTTTGTGGGGGATGGGCTGGCGCGAAGCGACAGCGCTTCTTTGGTCAACGGAAGCAGAATATCGCCGGGGCTGCAGCCAACGGACTGCTCTAGAAGAAACGCGAGCTCGGCCACGTGGGTTGAGTAGCGATGGCGCACAAGCTGCTCAATCAGTCGGGGGTCGATGCGCAGCTGGGCTTGCGTGAAGTATCGCGCTAGCTCGCTGCGCTGCGGAAGCTGTCGCAGAAACAGGTGGCGAGCCAGAAGCGGAATGTCTTCGGGCCGCGCTTCGAGTCCGGGCAGGTGAATCTCGCGCAGGAAGCGGCGGCGTAGCTCGGGACGCAGCCGCTCGGGATGATTGGTCGCGGCGATAAATCGGATGTTGGCGCGGCGCGGCTTGGTCTCATCTCCGATGCGTACATACTCGCCGCCGCGTTCCATCACGCGTAGTAGAAGCGGCTGCACCTCGCTGCTCATGTCGCCGATTTCGTCGAGGAACAGCGTTCCGTTTTCGGAAAGACCGATCAGGCCGGGCCGCTCTTCCATTCCGGGGTTGGGAAAGTTGCGACGATTGCCGAAGAGCATCGTGGCGGCCAGCGAGCCGGGAAGGGTCGAGACGTTTTCGCTGACCAGCGGACGACTGGCGCGAGCGGAATGCCGAACAAGCGCTTGTGCAACCAGCTCTTTGCCGGCGCCGCTGGGACCAATCACCAAGATGTGATCGTCGCTGGGGCCGTGCTGCGCAATCTGGCTGCGCAGGCGCCACAGCGCGGGCGACTCTCCGACCAAGCCGTCGTGATCGGGGATGCCAAAAGGCATCTCGGGCGCGATGCCGGAGTGGGACCAGAGTGAGTCAGGAGGTTCGTGCGGCGCAACCAACAGCACGAGCTGATTCTGCAGGTGGAGGGTATCGCCGGCCTGCAAGCGCGCACGCCCTTGCAGAAAGCCGTTGATCCACAGTGGACAGCGCCCGATGTTGCGCACGTAGAGCTCGGTGCTTTGCCAGCTGAACTCTAGCTGTCGACGCGAAAGCGCTTCGCCTTGCAGATCGCTTGCTGCGGGCGATCCGCGATCGTGGGTCGCATCGCGCAGGCTCGGTCGGCGCGGGGCGAAGCAGAGCGCGTGTTCGCCAGGCTGAAGCTGCGGAGCGCGGCCAAAGATCTGGATGCGGGCCGGGCAGCAGAGCGCGCTTTCTCCGGCACGTTCTGGTTCACGGGCGGACCAAAGGACAACCAGACGGGTGGCAGGAAGAGGAGCAGATGCTGCGCTATGCAAGTCGGGAGGAGGGGCGGTGTCGATCTGCGCCTGCTGCGTAGCAGGGATGGTTCCCTGAGGGGACTGCCGGAAGAAGCGCATGACAGTTCGCTTCGATTATAGACGTCGCAGCGCGAGCGATGTGCGTGACGTGCGGAGCGCTTTGTCTCGACGAGCGGGCCGATTCCCAGCCGCGCTTGCACGTGGATCGCAGCCCGGCGTGTGAACACGCGGTGAGCGCATGAAGAAGTCGCCCGCGCTTCTGCGGATCGCGTGGACAAGCGGCTTCGTTTCTCGATATCAGGAGGAGTTCTTTGGCGGCGCGTCGTCGCTGCAGCGCTGTGCGGCGACATCCTTTCAGTGGGGCTGCCTGGAAGGCGGCTGTTCGCGCGCCGCGTGGGTGGCTTACTTCTTAGGCGGTCGCATGGCGCGCAGAAGCTGCTTCATGGGCTCGCGCGGATACGCACCGTACTCGCCGAACTCGCTGGCGCCGGCCAGCCAGCCGCCTCCGTCGAGAGTTACGGTGTCGCCGTTCTGATAGGGGCATAGATCGCTCATCAGGAAGACGGCCATGTTGGCAAGCTCGCTGTGCTCGCCGACGCGGGCCATGGGGATGCGTTTTTCAATCATGCCGTCGAGCAGACCCGCATCGGGGACCAAGGCTTTCCATGCACCCTCGGTGGGAAACGGACCGGGCGCGATGGCGTTTAGACGGATGCCATACACGCCCCACTCGATGGCCAGCGAGCGGGTCATGGTCATGACGCCGGACTTGGCGCAAGCGGACGGCAACACGAAGGGCGAGCCGGTCCAGGCATACGGCGTCAGGATGCTGACGATGCTGCCGGGGGCACCGCGCTCAATGAGGTGCCGACCGACGGCGAGGGTGCAGTGGACGGTGCCGTAGAGCACGATCTTGACCACCGCGTCGAAGCCGCCCGGTGTCAGATCTTCCGAGGGGCACAGGAAGTTGCCAGCGGCGTTATTGATCAAGCCGTCGATGTGGCCGCAGAGCTCGACACCGCGGCGGACCATGGCTGCGACCTGCTCGGCGTCGCGCACATCGCAGCCGATGGTATCGACGGTGATGCCCTGGCTGCGCAGCGTGTCGGCGGCTTGGCCGAGGCGGTCGACGTTGCGCGCACTGATCAGCAGATGCGCACCAGCCAGGCCCAAGCCCTGAGCCATACTGAAACCGAGCCCGGTGCCGCCGCCCGTCACCAAGATCACGCGACCCTTCAAAAGGTCGGGGGCAAAGCCCCGTGTTTTGCGCGGGGTAATCGTCGGCCGCGTCGTGGAGCTTTTCTTGTTGGATCCGTCGCCAGAGTTCGCTTTCGTCATGCGCCGCATCGTACCAACAATCGCGCGGGCTGCGGCAATCCGGCCGGGACTATTCGACGTCGTTCTGCGATGGGGACGTGGGCGTCATGGTCAGCGTCGGTACTTCGGGGAACACCCAGGCCTTGGCCAAGCTGGGATCGCGACGGGTGGGGCAAGGGATGAGAGCTTCCCTTTGCCCCGTGAAGTCACGGCGCAGCGCAGCGGTATCGATGCCCCAGCCGGATTCGAAGGCTCGCTTGCGCAGCGTGCGATAGGCGACGGCCAACTGATCGCTTTTTACGTGCAGCTCAGCGCTCAGATCGATCGGCAGGCGCGCGGGGCGCTGGGCTTCCACGATCGGCGCGTCTTCTTCAAAGATCTGCAGCATGCGGCGCGTGGCATCACCATCGGCCCAGCCGGCGCGAAAGAAGTTGCGCAGCTGCAGCCACAGCGTGCGCGTGGTGCCCTCATCGACGGGGACATTGGCGTCAAAGACGATGGTGCGCCAGCCGTTCCCTAGCTCTAGATCCAAGCGCGTGATGTGCGGCATGTAGACGGCGACGCTGGCTTTCACCTGGTTGCCGCGGTTCCTTTGAACCAAGCCCCAAAGGCCCTTGGGGCGCGGCGCGGTCAGCACGACCGTGGCTGCCGCCGACCAGTCTGCGCGGCGCACTTCGTACTCGGGGATCTGGGGCTGTTCGCGATTGCCGAACGAGTTCTGATGCACAAACGGCGTGTGCGAGATATCCAGGCCGTTTTCCACGACGCGCGAGTAGTGAGCGTTCCAGTAAAACTCGCCGTACAGCGGACGAAATTCTGGGCTTGCGAACTCAGGAAGCTCGGGAATAGGCGGGCGCTCAGCGGCGGGTAGATCGCCTAAGAAAACCCAGACGAAGCCATAGCGTTCTTCGACGGGATAGGCATCGACGCGGGCTCGCTTGGGCACGGGCAGATCGGGCGCAGACGCGGGAATCTCGACGCAAGTGCCATCGGGGCGGAACTTCCAGCCGTGATATGGGCAGCGGATGCAGTCGTGTTCGCCGCGCGCATCGCCATCGCCCTGGGCTTGGCTTGGTCGGCCGAGCGGCTCGACGCTGCCATCGGAAAGCGAGCCACCGCGGTGGATGCACAGGTTCGACAGCGCGGCGACACGTCCGCTGCGCGTGCGATACAGAACCAGATCCTGCCCGAGCACCCGCACCTTGGTGGGCGCAGAGCCTATTGCAGAAGATATCTCGACGGCGTACCAGAAGTTCTTGAGCATCGGGATCCTGTCTTTCGTCGCTCGCAGACGGCGTTCAGATGCTGGTGGGCGGGCTGCAGCGTCACGATCCGCAGTGCAGCTGCGGCTGCATCCCAGCAAAAGCACTGTACCGCTGCAGGGGCTCTGTTATAAGTGCCCGCAAGATGCCTCGCCGACCCGCCAATCCATCGCCTGACGCGCGCATGATTCTCGATGAGCTGTTCGCCCATCCTCCGGTCAGTCGGGCCGAGCTGGAACAGCGACTCGATCGCAGCAGCCCGGTGGAGCTGCGGCGGCTTCTGATCGATCGCATCGTGCGCGGGCGCCTGCGCGAGTCGGACAGCGATCTGATGGTCAGCCTGTTTCATATCGTGGGCGTCGGACGTGACTGCGACGTGTTGATCGACGCGGTGGCCGACGCGCGACGCGAGCGCCATGTCCGCGCCTGCGCACTGGCTGTGCTGCTCGCGGCCGACCCGACGTATAGCGAGCGGCTGCGCAAGGTAGTGCCTGCCGATGATCTGCTGTCGCTGGTGGCCGAGCCGCTGGCGCAGTTCATCTTTCACGCCGAGGCAAACCCAGACGATGGCGATGCCCTGGTGTCTGCGCTGGAATCGGTGCCGGCTGAGATGCTGCAGCCGCTGTTTCAGCAGCTAGAACATCGGCGTCGATCGGGCGGCGTGCCGGCTGCGGTGGCGTATGAGCGCGTGCTGCGTCGCCCCGACTTGTCCGCGCTGCACCCTGAGATTTTGAACGCGCTCTCGGAAGAGGGCGGACGCGATGCGCTTCAGCTGATGGAGGCGCTGCGGGCTGAGGCCAGCGATGCCGCGCAGCACCGTCAGCTGCAGGGCATGTTGATGCGGCTGCATACGCGGACGATGGAAGGTCGCACGCGGCTGCCCGGTCTGACCTCGGCGCATATCAGCAGCTGTGACGGGCAGAGCACGTTTTTCATCCTGGCCGATCGCAGCAATCTAGACGGCACGCACACGCTTGCGCTGCTGTGCATCTCGGCGCAGCACGGCGTGCGGGATGGCCACATCGCGACGCGACAGACCAACGCTCAGGCCGAGTATCTGCTGAGCCGCTTCATGGCCGAAGCCGGGGTCGAGTTCGTGCGCGTCCGCATCGATCAGGCCAATGCGCTGGTGCAGCGTACGCTGCGCGAGCACCCCGACATCCCCGAGGAAGTAAAGCCTGTGCTGCGCTTCTTTGGCCGCAGCGATGCGGCCCCGCTGCCGCTGATCGCCAAAGCGACGCGGGCTACGCTGGCCCAGCTGCGCACGCAGATGCAGCGTCGACCGTACGACAAGACCTGGTTTGTCGACGGTGCCGACATGGCCAGCTTGCCCCATCCGCCTCCCTTGCGACGGCAGCCAAGCGTTGCGTGGTACACGCAGGCTGCGGCTGCCTTGGCGCAGCGCAGCGGGCTGTGCGATCGCTTGGTCGCGATGGCTTCACACATGGCGATCTGGCATCAGCTGCGCGGTGAAGCGGCGGCGGCTGGGTTGTGTATGGCCGCGGCGGAGTCAACGCGGGACGCGCCAGCGGACAGCTCGCTTCTGCGTGTGCTGTTAGAGCGCTCGGTGATCATGGCGCGATCGGCTCTGACCGCAGAGGGCGAAAGCGCGGATCCGGGGCCCGGCGTGCTGCTTGGCGATCCACTTCGCCGGCAGTACATCAAGTCGCGTTTCTTCGTCGAGGTTGAGGCGCCTCACGGCCGCGATCTGGCGCTTTTGGATTTCACCGAGGCGGCTCTGTTGTCGCTGGAGCGCGCCGTCGGCATGCTGCCCGGTGACATGCGGCCCCGCGAAGAGGAAGTGCAGCAGGCCGCTCATGCCCTGGCCGGGCTATTCCGCGACTACATCCTGCACAAAGAGCCGCGCGATGCAGCGGTGCTAAGCGATCGCATGACCACCGTCTTGGCGACGATGTGCCGTCCACACAAGGCCCCGGCCGAGGTCTTGGCGCGCTCGGTGCTATCGGCGCTGGTGGCCTTTGTCGATCAGGTCTGCGGGTCGTGCAAAGTCGCGTGTCTGCATCGCCCTCGGGCCTTCGTCGGGCCGAGCTTCTTCGCCACGGCACATCCAGCTGGCGAACGCGTGCTGCCCGCTGCCGCCCTAGCCGGTGAGCGCGGCCCACGCCGTCGTCGAGCCACCGACGCTGCAGAGCCCAATCACGTGGGCGAGACCTTCCTGCGGCGCGAACGTTAGGATGGCGAGCTGGCCAGTCGGCGTTGCTTGCTCGCTACATGAAACGATAGGCGGCGACGGCCATGAAGCGCAGCCGCGGATCGACCACCGGGCTGGTCAGGTTGACATCGAGCCCCAGGATCTCGGCGCGCAGCTCAAATGCCGGCACGATGCGATACGCGACACCCACCACGGGCTGAAGTCGTACGCCGTATAGTGAACAGGGATTCAGCGAACCGGCGGTCGAGCAGGCGCCTTTGCCGTCGGGAAGCTTTTTGACCGTCGACTCCAGCACGCCCAGACCTGCCCCGAGCTCAAAGAAGATCTCAAGCGGCAGCCGTGGTGCGGGCATCAGCGCCCCGCGTATCCCCAGCAGGAAGCCGGCATTGCGCCACCCGCCGGCAAGCTCAAACGGAATGCGCATCATGACGTCGACGGCGTAGTTCGAACGCAGGCGAGCCCGATAGTCGATGCCCAAGGTCATCGCCACCTGGTGTGGGGGAAAGCCGCTGCCGGCTACGTCGATGGCGCCACCGGCCCCAAGCACAGCGGCCCAGCGGCGAGGCGGAGTGCGCAGCCGCGCCATCTCATCCTCGGTGCCGCTCTCAAGGCCGCCGGGGTCGTTCCGGCGATCGGTCAGGGTGACTTCAAAGCGGTACGTATCGCCGGAGTTGAACTGCTGCTCTTTGCTCCACGACAGGTTGTCTTTGCGCACGGTCAGGCGGTGATAGCCGCTGTCCATGTCAATAGCGACCTGCATGGGCGTTCGGCCGATCTCGTGACCGTCGACAAGGACATAGGCCTTCTCGTCGGTGACGATCATCAGCTTGGCCAGCGAGGCCTGCAGCTCTTGGATGCGCTTTTCGATCTGGCCGCGATCGGGGGCATCGCCCACCGAGCTCAGATAGCCGCGATAGGCCTCGATGGCGCGAACCGCGTACTCGCCGCGGTCATAGGCGCGGCCCGCGTTGAACAACAGATCGCCGCGCTTCGACAGGCCATAGGCCTCCTCGAACGCCTTGCCCGCTTGCCAATAGCGGCCCTCGACGTAGTGGCGCTCTCCGACTTCATAGCGCTTGCGCGCGGCGTCGAGCGCTTCGTCCGCCTGGGCCGGCGTCGGGCCCTGCAGACAGGTCACAAGACCCAGTGCCGAAAGAAGCAATCGCAGTTTCGACGAGTTGGCCCGAGTAGGCGGCGAAGAATCAGGGTTTATCACATGAAAAATATATCGTGAACCATACCAAAATTGCATCAGGTTGAGCATGTTCGGCGGCGAGGGGGTACCCCGCACCCCGCGTCTTGGGCATTGGCAAGCCTGACGACGGGGCTGCGGGGCGGTCCGGCCGTCTTATGACATGATGCGCAGCGACCACTCGACGCTGGCCGCCGAGTCGCTGGTTCCTTCGCCGGCTTGGGCCTGGCTGCCAGGACTTTTGGCCGGGGCCAGATCCTGCACAGTGACGACGCGCTGGGTCTCCTGGCTCTTGGTCGCCGCCAAGAGGCGCAGGATCGCAGCGCGCAGACCATTGGCCTGGGATCCATCCAGCATTTTTCGACTCATTTCCTTCCTCCTCTCCACCACAAACACAGTGCTTTCCAGGCAGGGCATGCTGCCTTGAGTCATGACGCAGGGACACTCGATGTGCCAAACGAGCGCCGCGCCGATCGCGCGGATGCGTCAGGACAGGGACCGTTCGACGGGCCGCTTGCCGACGAGGGCAGCGGCGACCGCATCAGGACTGCGTGGATGCATTCCGCCAACCACGCGAGAACCTTTGTAGCACGGGGGTCTGACAACGCCCATGCCCGGCATCGGGTCTATGCCGGCTGCGACGCTGCGCGCAGGTCGATCGCTACAGCGGACCCGTAAGGTCGCCGCGAATGAACTGGCGAACCGCGGGATCTGGCGATTCTTCGACTGTGTGCGCCGGGCCGTCATAACGGAGCCGACCACGATAGAGCATCAGCAAGCGCGGCGCGAATTCGCGCAGGGCCGGAATGTCGCTTGATACCAAGATCACCGTCGCGCCCGTCGCCGCGCGCTCGCGGCGCAACAGGTCATAGATCTTGGCGGTGGTCACGGGATCCAAGCCTGCGGTGGGCTCGTCGTACAGGATGATCGGCGGCCGGGCGACGACAGCCCTGGCCAAAGCCACGCGCTTGCGCTGGCCTCCAGAAAGCTGGCTCGGCATCTTGTCGCGGTGATCGTACAGACCGACGCCGCGAAGGGCTTCGCTGACCCGCTCGGCAATGCGGGCTTCGTCGGGCTGCTGCCCAGCTTGCAGATCGCGCTGGCGCAGTGGAAAGGCGACGTTGTCGACGTTGGACAGCGAATCAAAGAGAGCGTTGTTCTGGAACAGCATGCCGATGCTGGCCTGCACGCGTCGCCGCGCCTGTGGATCGACATCGGCAGCGGAAAGCAGCACGCCATCGACCTGCACCGCGCCCTCTTCTGGCTGCACCAGACCACACAGAATCTTGAGCAGTAGGCTCTTGCCGCTGGCCCCAGGGCCACACAGACCCACGGTCTCGCCGGCAGCGATGTCTAGGTCAATGCCGTCGAGAACCCAGGGCGAAAGCGGGTTGTAGTGGCGCTTGCGAACGCCGCGCAGCCGAAACACGCGGCGCAAGATAGCACGCTCGGCCGTGCGGGCCGAGACGGACCCTGTGGTGCTGCGGTCGATCCTTGCACGAGGGACGCGTCGCGGGCTCGCGGATCGACGCAGCGCTCCTGCGACCTATGCCGTCCTGGTTCCGTCTTTTCGGGCTGCGATCGGACGATCGATGGCGCTTCGCAGGAGCGCCATGACCTTTAGGGAACGACCGACGGCTTCCGCGAGGCCACCATAGCCAATCAGATGATTTGAGAAGTCGCAGAGATCCTGCGGTGTCTCCAGGCACGGTATGCCCATCGTCGCCAAGATCGCCGATGCCAGGCTATTCCCTTTTTGCGGTCCCAGGGCACGCGCGAGTCGACTCATCATCGTCTCATTCAGCGGGTTGGTCGGGGCAACGGACTCAACGGCAAGGGGACGCGCCAGCATCACAGCCTCCCCTGTCCGAATCGCGCGGCGAGCTCACCACACTGGGCCAGCAGCGAGGGAAAGCGCTCGGCGAGATATTCTTGGAATAGGCTATTGGTCAGCCCATACCAAAGAAACGCGCGGTAGTAGCTGCGTGTTTGTGCATGCTCGATCTGCGTGCGCGTTTCTTCCGGGAACGCCTTGCCCATCGCCGCTTCCAGGCTCGTGACATCCAGAGCCGCTTGGCGAGCGAGCAACCCGCCGAAGGCATCCAGGATCTCGACATACTCCTTTATGGCCGTCTCGATTTGCTCGGTGGCGGCACCCATTCGCAGCTTCTCTAGCTCTAGGACGTCGAGCTTGGCGTGCTGCGCTTCTTCAAGCCAGTGATGCTTGAACAGGCTTACGAACAACGGGTCAAGGCCCGTATGGCCCTTGATTGCGTCGACGTAGTGGGCCTGGGTGATGATCTCAAGGTGTAGCGTAACCAAGAGCACCGCCATCGGGCTCTTGCTCAAGATATAGGACGCGACTTCTTGCGGTGAGTCGGTGAGACCCACCGCGCTGCCAAAGTCGCGCTCGAAGAGGTCACCGAACTTGAGGAAAAGCTGCTGATGCTTGACCTCTTCCTCGGTAAAGCGAAGCAGCGCCCGCAGCGCATGTTCATCGCCATAAAGCTCCGCACGCGCATGCTCCATCGTCGCTGCGACGATATAGGCTTCGACGAAGTAGAAGAGGTAGCCGTACGCTCGGCCGAAGATCTGGTTAAGCTTTAGCTTCTCGTCGCTGGTCAGCGAGTCGAGCCCATGAGCCAGGAACATGGCCTCCGGCATGAATGGTTTGCTGAAGTCCAGCCTTGAGTCCGGCGGCACCACAGACGAGAGCGCCCAGGATACTTGCTCGGATGCATCGAGGCACTTGCGATAGTCAGCATGCAAAAAGCTCATGTTGTCATGCTATCGCGTGTTCGATTCCCTCACAACGGCGCTGCATGCTCCTCTTTCACCGAGCGAGATGCTTCCCATGCCCGTGACGGCAAATTCGCAGGGGGCGCGAACCTCGGTTGGCATGGGCCGGAAAAACGCTAGACCCTGGTGCGAAAACGGCGCTACGAATCCGGGCATGCGAACCCTCCCTGTCCCATCGCTATGTTTCTTGAATAGGCACGCTGGTTCCTCGTCGCGGCAGCGCTTGCATGTGGCGGCCTGGTGCCTGCCCGTGGCCTGTGTGCTCGGCCTATCGCTTGCGGGCTGCGATCCGCAGCTTGCCGATGACCTGCGCAACTCCTCGGCGAGCCGACCGTTTCAGGTGCGCGAGAGCGTCGAGCAGCTGCAGGTGACGCATGCTCCACCCGGTGCGGCTATAGCGCTGTTCGATGCGCGCGGTACGCGGCTGCAAAGCGGCCAGGTCGATGGCATGGGCAGCTTCGTTTTTCGCAAGCTGGCGCCGCAAGCGGGCTACACGATTCGCACGGCATCGGTGCGCGGCCTGCCCGAGAGCGAGGTCAGCGGCCTGCGCGTCCGCTCGATCGCCGAAAGCAAGCCCGAGCCCGACTTTTATGCCAACCAGCGCTTGGCTCCAGGGCATGGCTATCTGCGCACGCGCGACGGCACGCTACTTTCGATCTATGTAACGCTGCCCGGCCCGATTGAAAAAGGGCCGTATCCGACGGTGGTGAACTACTCGGGCTATGATCCCTCGCGGCCGGGAACGCAGCGGGACGAGTTTGCATTCCTGTGCGGCACCTTCCCCGTCCTATGCGATCCGCCGGCCGATCCCAGCGCGCTCATCGCGGCGGTCATGGGCTATGCCACCGTCGGTGTCAACATGCGGGGAACTGGCTGCTCGGGCGGGGCCTTCGACTTCTTCGATACGCTGCAGCGGCTGGATGCCTATGACGTGATCGAGACCGTTGCGGCGCAGCCATGGGTGCTGCACGGCAAGGTCGGCACCACCGGGCTTTCGTACCCTGGCTATAGCCAGTTCTTCATCGCCGAGCAGCAGCCGCCGAGCCTGGCCGCCATCATGCCGTTTTCGGTGATGGGCGACACGTACCAGACGCTGATGCCGGGGGGGCTCTTGAATACCGGCTTTGCCGTGGGTTGGATCAGCGGTGTGCAGGACAAGGCCGCTCCCTATGGCCAGGGCTGGGAAGATGATCAAGTGCAGGCCGGCGACACGACCTGCGGCGAAAACCAGCTTTTGCACGGGCAGAAGGTCGATCTGGTGGCGCAGATCAACGAGAACCCGTACTACCGCCATGACATCGGCGATCCGCTGACTCCGACGACGTTTGTGCCCAAGATCAACGTGCCGGTGTACTTGGCTAGCGCCTGGC
This sequence comes from Myxococcales bacterium, assembly GCA_016794505.1. Lineage (GTDB taxonomy): Bacteria > Myxococcota_A > Polyangia > Palsa-1104 > JAEUJZ01 > JAEUJZ01. The sequence continues at coordinate 8,198 of JAEUJZ010000067.1, read as the reverse complement.
AAGACGAGCAGACCGGGCCGTTCTTTGCGTCGCTGTTCAACCGCTTCACCGGATCCAAGACCGTGCGCGTGACGGCATACAACGGCGTCCACATCGATGCCTTTGCGCCTGGTTTGCTCGTCGAGTGGCAGATCTTCATGGATCTATACGTCGCGCGCCGCGTGCCTCGCATCGATCCCAAGCTGCGTCAGCTTGCGCCGCTTCTGATGTCGCGCGTCTTCGATGCCGAAATCGAGCTGCCACCCGATCGCTTGGCCCATCACGCAACGTATGAGTCGGCCCTGGCTGCCTATGAGTCCGAGCCGATGGTCCGCATCCTGTTTGAACAAGGCGCTGGACCCTCGGGGATTGCGGGGGCGCCGGACTGGGCATTTGAAAAGAAGTTTGCCCGCTGGCCGCTGCCCGAGACGCAGCCTCAGCGCCTGTATCTGCACGAATCGGGCGCGCTTTCGCTGATGCAGCCGAGCGAAGCCACGTCGGCCAGTCAGCTTCGCCACGACCCGGATGCCGGCCAGCGCAGCGTGTTGGCTCCGGGGGGCGATGTCTGGGCGCGCCTGCCGCGGTATCGCTGGCAGCCCCCGCAGGGCGAAAAGGCGCTGTCGTTTGAAACGGCCGAGCTTGTGGCGGATCAGGTGATGGTGGGTACGGCCAGCGTCGATCTGTACATGCAGTCAACCGCCGAGGATGCCGATCTGCAAGTCACCCTGTCCGAGGTTCGTCCCGACGGGCAAGAGATGTTCGTGCAGAGCGGCTGGCTGCGCGCGGCGCAGCGCAAGCTAGCGGCGGACGCCACCGTGCTATGGCCGCAGCACACGCACCTGCACGAGGATGTGCAGCCGCTTGCGCGCGTCGGCAGCACTGACTGGTCGCTCGTCCGCGTCGGTGTGCCCGCCTTTGCTCACGCGTTTCGCAAGGGCTCGCGGCTGCGTTTGATCGTCGATACGCCCGGCGGGACGCGAGCCGCCTGGAAGTTCAAGCTGCTGCCGCTGCCGAGCGGCACCGCGCACCGTGTCGCGCACGATCGTGCGCATGCCTCTAGCGTCGTTCTGCCGACGCTAACGGGCCTGACTGCGCCGACGCCACGGCCCGCCTGCCCATCGCTGCGTGGCCAGCCCTGCCGCGCGTACAGTCCCTTCATCAACACGCGCGCCCTGCCTTAGCTGCGCCCCGAACTGCGATCGCTGGTGCAGCCTGAGGTCGCGAGTCTGATCCATAGATGATGCGCACGGTCGCGCCTGCGCCGAGAGGAAGGGGCGTACCGTCGGGACCCGGAAGGCTGCAGACGATCGTCACAGAGATCATTCCTGCCGGTCGTATCGTTGCCCTGGTTCGCGTTCTTTGCCGGGCCGTTTATGTGTTGCCTAAAAAGGGAGCCGAGCGCAGCCTGCGTGTGCCGCGATGCTGCCCAGTCTGCGGCGCAGCAGATCGGCCTTGCGCGGGTGCAATGGACACACACGGCCCGGTGCAAGCCGTGGTCCGCAGAGACGGCTCGCTGGTTCCTTTTTTCTTTCGCTGCGTTCCAGCCCAACGCGCTGCCCTAGCCCTTGCGCGCCCAGCCCGTCCGCAACCAGTCGCCGCGACCCGTCGGCCACGGCAAGCAGTTGGTGCCCGAGCCTGGCACTGTATACACGCTGACACTCTCCATGCGATCCACCGCATCCTTCAACGACACAACGATCTCAACGGTGCCGTCGCCGTTTAGGTCCCTGAAATAACCTTATTAACCCCGGCATGAAAACACATGCCCCTACAAACACCACCAAAACGGCCATCGGATACGTCCGAGTAAGCACACAGGAGCAGGCCACCGAGGGGGTGAGTCTGGACGCACAACGCGATAGGCTGCGGACCTATTGCAAGCTGCATGCGATTAAACTCATCGACATAAAAGCCGATGAGGGGATGTCCGGCAGCACGCTGGAGCGCCCAGGTTTGCAGGCCGCGCTACAGCTGATCAAGCGCGGTCGCGCCAACACACTCCTCGTCGCCAAGCTCGACAGGCTCTCTCGGTCTCTGCGTGACGTCTGCGCGCTCGTCGAGGATTTCTTCAACGACGAGCGATATCACCTGCTGTCGCTGTGCGGCATGGTGAACACGCACTCGGCAGCGGGACGCATGGTGCTGATGAACCTCGCCAACTACAACCAGTTCGAGCGGGAAGTGATCTCCGAGCGCACGCGCGATGCGCTGCAGCACATGATGAAGCAGGGAGTGCGGCTTGGCCCCGCGCCGTATGGCTACGAGTTCAGCCATGATACCGACGGGAGCGGACGGCGGTTGTTGGTGCCGCTGGCCGATGAACAGGAAGTGTTGCGCAAGATCCGAAACATGCGTGCCGATGGTCTGAAGCTGCACCAGAGGGCGCAGCCAGAATCGGGCTGGTCTGAGAGGCTGATACAGAGCGTTCTATCGCCTGAACAGAAGACGTTGCTACCGCTTCTTCCGGGGGAGAGGGTTTTGTAGCAGCAGATGCCATCGTCGGCCCCGAGCTGGCATGTGGAGATCTTCCAGAATCAGACGTCGATACCGGACGCCAGATGGGAGCGGTTTCTCGCAAGAACCGAATTAGACACTCCGCCGATGCCCGCGCCGCGAATGGCTTGAAGCGGTCATCCTTGTCGTCATCCGCGTGATCCATCACGCCCTTCATCACCACCCAAGGCAGGCCGCGCATATGGCCAATCTGGCCAATGGCTGCTGCTTCCATATCGACGCCAAGTGCCTTTCGCATCGACTCCGCGAGCTTTCCAAAAAGCCCTGGATCACGCATGACATCGGGGCCAGTGGCCATGGGAGCGATGTGCAGTGCAAAGTCCCGTGTCCAAGGCAGTTGGTTGCGGTTCTTGAACAGCAGCCGGCTGATGTGCGCCTTGCCTTGCTCGGTGATTCGAAGCAGTGCTCCCTCGACGCTGGCCAGCTTTCGCTGTTCCAGTCGCTCGATCGTATCACTCCAGTCCGGACAGAGCTGTGCAGAGTCCAGATGCGTCATCGGATCGTTGCCAGCAAGAAGCTGCGCCAAGACCCAGTTGCCTTGCGCCTCTAGCGTCAGCGGTCGTTCGCTGATCCATTCAGCCCCATCGACCCGAAACGCCTGTGCGCGGTGCAGGAGTGCATCGTCGATTGGGAAGGGCTGGGAATCAGCCTGGAACCGACGGTGATCGACTCCTTGCGCATCGCGCTCGATCTGTAGTGCCCCCATGTTGATGCTGTAGACCAACTCGGCGAAGATCACGTCGCCTAGCTGCACCTTGCCGCGTCGCCCAGCGCAGACCCCACACATGGCCAGGCAACGCGCGCCCAGCTTGTCGATCAGCGTCGGAGCCACCGCCGCCACTGAGACGCCGCGCATGCGTGTCACCCAGGTCATCGCGATGCGCAGCGCCGCTCCATTCGTGATCGCGTAGTCGCGAGACGCCAGCTCACGGCCCATCACACTGAGGTCCACCGTCCAGTCATTCAGCGCGCCTTCGTTCACGAGCCGAGCAGCGTCGTATTCCTCTTTCAGCGCAGTGATGATGACAACATCGGCGGAGGGCTGCGTCGGTGATGGCGCTGGCTTCTGCGCTTGTCGAGGCGTTGTGGCTGCGACGGGAGGGGCGTCTTGCTGAACCCGAGCGGGAATAGGTTTCGCTGGGTCGCCTAGCTTCACTTCCCATTCTGCGATCAGCTGCACGTTGCGCTTGTATCGCTCGGGCTCTTGTCTCTGCAGTGCTTGGATGATCTCTTGTGCGTCCTCTGACTCGAGCAACAGATTCAGCTTCTGAGTGCGATCCATGCCACCGGAGAACTTCTGCTTTGTGTCTGGAAAGTAGTCCAGACAGAACGCCTCCAGGTCGGAGTCGATCGGCAGGACTGCGACGAGGAGCTTTCTCAGGTTAGCGCGGTTGGGTTGGGCAGACGTAGACGAGCCCTTCATATGCGGATTCTACGGAAGGCATTGCGGGCTGTCACCCTGACTTGAAAAGGGTGGGTTGCCGTCGTCGCCATGCTGACCCGACTGTTCCCGGCACAATGGCAGGGGCGGCAGACTGGCCCCGCAGTGTCCAGCCTTCCCGGTTGCCGCCGTCGGCCATTCATGGCAGGTTGGCCCCATGGGCGACGATCCGATAGCGCAGGTTCGGGCTTTCTTGGCCGAGCACGATCCCGACGTCTTGGCCGCGGTGGCTGACGTCGATCGCGGCTTGATCGGAAACATGCTCGAACTGTCGCCGATGGAGCGTCTGCATCGCGCGGTGCAGACAGCGTACGAGCTAGACGCGATGGCGGCCAGCCTGCGGGCGGCGCGCAGCGTGGCGTAAATGGCGGTGCCAGCGGAGCAGATTACCAAGCTGCTCGAAGTCCTGAGTCAGTCTGGTGTCGAGTTCATCGTCATCGGCGGCGCGGCAGGTGTGCTGCATGGGGCTCCGGTGACGACGCTGGATCTCGACATCGTCCACCGCCGCACACCCGAGAACATCGCCAAGCTGCTGGATGTGCTGCGCCAGCTTGGTGCGTACTTTCATCCCGACTTCGCGCAGCGTCGCCTGCCCCCGCGCGAGAGCGACCTTTCCGGCCACGGGCACCTGAACATGCAGACCAGCATGGGGCGCCTCGACGTGCTCTGCGAGGTCTCGGAAGCGCGCGGCTACGACGAGCTATTGCCGCACACCGAAGAGTTCCCACACGGCGGTCTGCGCTTGCGTGTGCTCGACTTGCCAACGCTGATCGCGGTCAAGGCCGCGGCTGGCCGCCCCAAGGATCGCGTGACCGTGCCCATCTTGATCGCGACCCTGGAAGAGCGGAAGAAGCGCGCGGGCCAAGCCCGCTGACCGCTGCGGCGCTGTCCACAGCATCCTGGGTATCAGGGCGCTGAAGCCGGATCGAACGCCAACCGCCAGCCGCCCGCCCCCACGCACCCCGCCTCTCCGCCCCCACCTGCGCCGCCCCCCGTCCCACCTGGAACCGACCCCATTTCACCCCTGGGCGGAAAAATCCCAATGGATTCAGGGGGCTATCTCGGGGTCCACGCTGTGTCCCAGCTATTCCCAGTCCTTGCTGTATCTTGAGATCGGGGGGTTCGCATGTCCCGGCTAAAACGTGACGCGCGTCGGCGAGTTTATTACTGCCGCGTGTGCGATGTCCGCATTCCAATCATCCTCCGCACCGACCGGCGGACCTGTTCCGACGTCTGCCGCAAGTGGTCGCAGCGCCATCCCGGGCACAAGCGCGTCCATCGGCTGCGCGGCACGGTCCCGCTGCCGCGGAAGGTCAGCCTGCGCAAGCCCAAGACCTTGGCGGAGGCGCTGCGCCTCTTGGCCGAGACGCGCGCCTACGCCGCCAAGCTGGAAGCCGCTGCCGAAGCCCTGGCGCTGGAGCTGACGCACCAACAGAACGCGCAGGCTGAGCTTCGCGCCGAGCTAATCCGCGAGCGCGAGCGCGCAGCGCAGGGCGGCGATGTCGTGACCGCAGCGCAGGAGCGAGCGCAGGCCGCCGAACAGAAAGTCACCGAGCTAGAGAAGCAGCTTGCCGAGGCAGAAAAAGAGGCCAAGGCAGAGCCCAAGAAACCGCACGAGTCCTCTGCTTCGCCCCGCGAGACCCCGCACGCCGATCGCGATCCTCGTCAGGACGATGGTCCACCACGCGCCCCGCGCGCGGAGGATCACGACCGACGCTGGACATCTCGGCGTGATGAAGTCCGGCGCGAATCCTATGGGCCACGCTTGCTGCTCGGTTCCGTTCTGGGCAATAGGCGACGGTGGCGTGATGACGAATCCAGCGCGCCGCAGACGGAGCGGGCATCGGCTCGATCGGACGCTACTGCCGCGGCTAGCGACGCTGTGATCAGGGATCTTCGACAGCAGGTCACCTCGCTGAGCAATGACCTGGAGCGAGCACGACGACTGCGCGGGGAGGAACGGCGCGAACTACAGGACGAGCTCGAAGGCAAGAAGACGGCACTGCGGACGCTGAATCAGGAACTTCAGAATAAAGACGCTGCACGGCAAGATTTGAACAGCAAGCTTTCGTCGCTGATGGATAGCCACGCCAAGGATCGCCAGACTCTGAATGCCCGGGTTTCAGAGCTGGATTCAGAGTGTGCGGAGCTTAGGAAACAGAATGAGCGCGCGAACAACGTGGCCGCAGATCGCGAGCGAGAACGCGATGGGCTGAATCGCCAGTTATCGACGCTGCGTGAAGATCACAAGTCGCTTTCCGAGAAGCACACCGCGCTAGCAAAGGAGGCCGTGCAGTGGCAGTCCAAGGCGAAACTTGCGGCGAACGCCGAGCGTGAAGCGCAGAACAAGCTGGAAGATGAACAAGCCTCCATCGTTCGCTTGCGGCAGTCACTGACCGAGGAAAAGGAGCAGGTCGCGGCGCTGGTGACTGAGAAAAAGGAACGAGAGGCCAAGCACCAAGAGCTGCGGAAGGTGAGCGAAGAGCTGGCCAAGGAGATCCTGGCATCCTTCGACAAGAAACAGCAGGCGGTCGAGCAGCGCATTGCAGCGCAAGAGAAAGAGCGGGCAGAGCTTCAGCGCAGCGTCGGGGATCTGGAAACGCAGATTGCGACCTTGAAGGCGGAGATCTCGACGCTGAAGACGCAGCTCGCGGCGGAGGCGAAGACGGTCGATGAGCAGCGCAAACAGCTTGCGGGGGTTGCGACGGAACGACAGGAATGGGCGGCAGAGAAAAAGGAACGAGAGGCCAAACAACAAGAACTACGGAGGAAGAGTGAGGAACTCGCCAAGGGGTTCCTGAATGCCATCGAGAAGCTACAAAGGGAGGCTCAGCAGCGAATTCAGGAACTGGAGAACGAGCGGGCAGAGCTTGGGCGTGTCGTCGCAGAGCTGCGAGCAAAGGTAGAGACACAGCAGGCGGAGATCTCGGCACTACAGACACAGCTTGTTGCGCATGGACAGACTGTCGATGGGTATAAAAAGGAACTTGCCGCGATCGCGGAGGAGCGGAAACAGTGGGCCGCGGAGAAGGCGGAGCTGGAGCGCAGCCGCGACGAGCACAAGGGGCATGTTGCGGATGCACGTCGGCTCGCACAAATGCGCGAGCGCGACCATGCTCAGGCGCTGAGCAGCACGCAGGAGCGCGTCAGCCAGGAAGCGAAGGCGATGGTAGGCTCCGCCGAGCGGACGCTGGAACTTGAACGCGAACGGCGGCAGAGCGTCGAGGCGGCGAACGAGGAGCTGCGCGAGGCCCTGCGCCGGATCGAATTGGCCGCACTTGGCAGCGACGGTACGCCAGCATGGACGGCGGCGCAGCAAGAGCAGGCGCTGTTGCGTGAGCTGAAGTCGCTGCGCCAGCAGCGCGACGGCGTCAGCAACGAGCGCGACCTGTTATCTCGACGCCTGCTGCGCCTGATGGAGCCGGGCCAGTACCTCGCCCACGCGACGACCGCCAACTACGACGCCGTCACCGACCCGCTGATTGCGCTGAAGCGCCGCGAGCTGCGCGTCGAAAACGACTGGGCCGCGATTCAGGAAGCCCGGAACATGCGCCGCCGCGCCCGCAAGCTCGACCCTGAACAGACCGTCGATGAACAAGCCTACGCCTCGGCCCTCGCCTCACGCTGGCGCCTCATCGACCGCCCGCATTCGCGCCTTCCAACGCCCCCCATCTGGCGCATCATCGGCTTCCTGCTCGACGAGGCCAGCGAAAAGTACCTGCTGGCTATTGGGAAAGAGCGTATTGAGACCATCACGCAGAAATTGAAGCAGGAACAGAATCAGAACGAGGCTGAGTTTGAGGGATAGAGAGGGGCACATTATCGGCATAACGGTAGTAGCGAGGCTATGTGGCGGCATGTCGTGACCCTGTCGGGAGGGTCTCAGGTTCTCTGCTCATCGGCCACACAGACCACCAGCGAGGCGGTCCCACCTGAACTGCGGTAGGGTTTCCCAGAGGCTACAGATGTGCTGCCGCGCACAGGCTTTCTGGCCGATCTTACGCCCCGCCGATTAAGCCTTCTCGACGGGGCAGAAAATTTCCTTGATCCGTCCGTGTCCAGAACTTTTTTCGTTCAGACGAGAGAGGGTTCATTCACCGGCAGTGGAGCGGCTCAAGGAGTCGCGGAAAATCGTAGGGTAGCATGCGCTGTTCTGGTGCGACGTCGCAGGCTTGGTGCGGCGGACATTACCTCTGGGGGTTAGCTCCCGCGATCAGGAACGGTTGGCGGACGCTCCGATTGAAACCGCCAATCACGCGGATGG
>JAEUJZ010000060.1 GCA_016794505.1 Myxococcales bacterium | reverse complement strand
ACGCGGCCCAGCTACCCGGTGCTGGCCAAGCTGCTGTCCGAGGGCGGCTTCGTGACGCCGCGCGGCAACACGCACTGGTGGCCGGCGCAGGTGCAGCAGCTACTGAACGGCAGCTACGACCAGCACTATCGCCGCCGCTCGCCGACCAGCCCGAACAACCGCGGTCGGTAGCGCAAAAGCAAAACGGCCCCCGTCGTGGTGAAGACGCCGGAGGCCAAGTTCCCCGTAGTGGGTCAACACCCCGTGGAACTGCGGCGCACAGTATTCGCGGGGCTTCATAAACGCAACTGCGCTTGGAGCCTTCCATGATATCGAGTCCCGTTTCTTCTTCTGCTTCTCGTCGGTGGTCGTTGGTCTTGCTCTGTGCCGTGCAGGCGTGCGAGCGGTTCGCGTTCCTGGCGATGCTGCCGATGTTTGTGCCGTACGCGCAGGAGCGGCAGGCGCTGCCCACGCCCACCGCACTGATGGTGCTCGCCATCGTGCAGGCGCTGTCGTATCTGGGTGGCCTTCCTGGCGGCTGGCTCGCCGACCGCAGGCTTGGCGTGCGGCTGGCGACGACGCTGGGAGCGTTGCTGCTGGCCCTGTCGTATGCCGCCCTCGCAGTGGATCGCGCGTTGCCGTTCTGGCCTGCGCTTGGGCTCATGGTCGTCGGGCACAGCCTTTTCCGCCCGGGCTTGCATGTCCTGATCGCCCGAGCCATGGGCGACGACGAACAAGCGCGGGAGCGCGGCTTCCTCTGGCACTACCTCGCAGCCAACATCGGCTATGCCGCGGGTGCGCTGTACGGAGAGTGGGCGCATGTGGCGAGCGGCTGGGCGACGCTGTTCGGCGGCGCTGCGATGGCATCGCTGCTGAGTGCTGGCCTGCTGCGGCTCAGCTTGTCGCGTCTACAAAACGATGGTGCTGACACCGATGGCACGCATCCGCCACCGGCCGCCACAGCGCGTCACGGCAACATGGCCGCGGTGTGGCTGCTCTGCTCGGTCGCCGTCGTCTTCTGGCTGACGGCGCAGCAAGCGGGTAGCTCGCTCGCCGTGTTCGCCGCCGTGAACACAGAGCAGCAAATCACTCTGCTATCGCACTCGCTGCGGCTTGGCCCTGGCGTTCTTGCATCCCTGCACGGCCTGATGGTGATCGCGATGCTGCCCGCGTTTCTGTACCTGCACGGGAGGTCGCATTCGAGACCTGGCTCGACGGCAGGCAAGCTGGTCTGGGGCTACGTCGCGACAGCATCGGCGTTTGCTCTGATGGCCGGCGCGAGCCTGCGTGGTGGGGATGCGGGCCGGGTCAGTAGCACCTGCCTCATCGGCTGCTACGCGCTGCTCTCGCTTGCAGAGGTTCTGCTCGCTCCCCTCGGCGTATCCCTGGTCACTCGCCTGGCCCCCCGACACAGGGCTGCGCAGTCAGTGGGGTTGTGGTTTGCGGGTAGCGCCTTAGGCAACGGACTCGCGGCCATGCTGGGCCTGTGCTGGGATCGCTGGCCGCATCACCGATACTTCGCGGCGCTGGCGGCGGTGTCGCTGGCTGCTGCGGTCCCGCTTCTTTCGCGTCGCAGACATCTGGACTGGCTGACCGCGCTTACGATGGGCTCAGCAGCATCAACCACGGTCGAGAAAAATGCACAGACCGTGAACCCGGCCATGAACCCTGGCCTTGACCCTATCGCTGCCGCCGCTCGGCCCGTGTATTGGACTCGCATGCTGCTGGTGGCCCTGCCGATCCTGCTATCTGGATCGCTCATGGCGAACACAGCCCTGCCGCTGTCCGTACGCGGAGCCAGCGCGATCGTCTGCGGGCTCGCGGTACTGCTCTGCGGGCCGTACCTGATGAGTCAAGCACTGGCAGCCTGGGCTCGACATAGCTGAAGAACGAGCAACGGCGTTGCCGCAGTTTGCCTGGTGGCCTGACGTCCCCTAGCTGACGACCAAGCTATTGACCGGGCAGTGACGCCTCGCGGCTGATCCACAACCCCTGACAGCGCTATGTCCCACTTCACCGCGCACAATCAGACTCACAGCGTTTTCACCCTGATTTCGAGCAACGCCGGAATGTCGTTCGCGCTCGCTACCGGCGGCCCGTTCCAGTTGCCAAAGCAGGCAAACACTTTGTGGCGGTGTCGGGTTCGGAAGCCGTGGTGGTGGGCGGCGCGGTGATAAACACTCCGTTGACGGTGCCATGGGGGCCTCAACGGGGACAATGCCTGCCGCATCTCATCCAGGACGACGGTATCACCGGCAGCCATTACCTGGTGCCGGGAGGCACGGCCTCTGGACCAAGGCAGCCTAGCACCAACCGCCCTCCCCCCGTCTCAAGGGATCGTTGATGTGTGCTGAAAAGGGCGGGGATTTTTGGGGGCCAAATTCAGCACGAGTTTTCGATTTTGTAGCCAGGGGATGCGAACGGGGTCGCGGTTGAGGCGGGTG
>JAEUJZ010000030.1 GCA_016794505.1 Myxococcales bacterium | reverse complement strand
CGTGCATCGCGATCTCAAGCCCGAGAACATTTTTTTGCTGGAGCACGATGGCAAAGGAGACTTCGTTAAGATCGTCGACTTTGGCATCGCGCTCTTGCAGGGGGCGGTGGCGGTTCCCGAGCAAGGAGCGGCGGCCAGTGGCTTTGCGGATGGCGCGGCCGAGGCGGCGCAGGCTGCGAATTCATCAGCCAGATCTGGATCGTCTGCGTCGGTACATACGCCTTCACTTGATCGCAGCGTGGCGCCTTCGGCCCTGAGCGCGGGCGAGCGCTACACGCTGCCGGGCACGCTGCTTGGCACGCCTCTTTACATGTCGCCCGAGCAAGTGCGCGCCGGAGAGATCGACGCTCGCGCGGATCAGTACGCGCTCGGCTGCATCCTGTACGAGATGCTGGTGGGCGAGGTCCCGTTTACGGCGCCCACCGTTTCGAAGCTTCTGTTCAAGCACCTGACGGAAGCCCCGTTGCCTCCGCGTAAGCGGCGCCCGGATCTGGCGATCCTTGGCTCGCTAGAGGCGCTGATCTTGCGCCTCTTGGCCAAAGATCCAGCGGCCCGCTTTGCATCGATGCACGAAGTCGAAGAGGCGCTAGAGGCCGAGCTTGCATCGCTGCAGCCTCGACAAGGCCTGCGTGGGCTGCGTCGCTCGACGCAGGCGCTGATCGTTGCGCCCCTTTTGCTTTCGATCGCGGGGCTGGGATACGCCTTGCTGCATCTGACCAAAGACAAGGACGAGGGCGGGCCCCCCATAAGCGGTGCCGAGCTGTTGGCGCTGCGAGCGCAAGCTGTCTCGGCGCTGAAGACGGATCTAACGTCGGCTTCGCCGGCTCTGCGCCGCGGGGCTCTGCAGCGCTTGGGTCATGGCGGCGATGGCATTGCGCGCAGCGACATCGAGCCGCTTCTGCAAGATGGGCAAGACGACGTGCGGGCGCAGGCTGCTCTGGCCCTAGGCGGGCTTGCTGATCGTCAAGCGATCCCCCGCTTGCAGCCGCTGCTTGCGGGGGCGCATCCGGTGCCGGTTCGAGTAGCGGCAGCGACGGCGCTGGATGCCCTGGGCGATGCGCAGGGACGCACGTTTCTGCAGCATGCGCTTTCGCATGAGCGCGGCGATCTGCAGCTTCGCGCGGCGTATGTGTTGTGCGAGCGCGGTGAAGCGAGCGCACTGCCTGTGCTGCGTCAGCATGCCTCGCAGACCAGCAGTGCCGATGCGCTTTCGCTCTGGGCGCGGCTTCTGCACTGCGGCGATCCAGGTGCCAACGAAACGCTGCGGGCCGAGCTGGGAACGACGCCCGATCGCGCTCTGCGGGCGGCTGGCCTATTGGCGCAAGAGGGCGATGCACAAGGCACAGCGTACCTGCGTGCGCGCCTGCAAAAGCGCGAGGCCGATCAGCTCAGCGTGGCGCGCTTGCTGTCGGTTCAGGGCGATGCCGCCGCGCTGGCACTTCTGCGTCAGGTGATCGGCGATCGACGGGCGTCCGCTGCGGCTCTGCGCTTAGCCGCAGAAGGTCTGGCGTTCTTTGGCGAGCGCGAGGATGTTCGGCGCCTGGGTGCCCACTTCACGCGCGCACAAGAAGCCGAGCTGCGACAAAGCCTGGCGGCAGCAATTGTGCAGATCGCCGATCACGAGCCAACGGCACTGTCGCAGCGCGGGCTTCTGTGGGCGCAGGCCGCGATTACCAGCGATGACTGGATCACGCGTCGCGGCGCCGCGGATGTGCTGGGGGACAGCAACGCGCCGGAAGCCGTGCAGCTTCTTGCACAGCTGAGCCAAGACGGCGATGCACGCGTGCGGCGCAGTGCTGTGCGCGCTCTGGGTCGCAAGCGCGAGAAACCTGCTCTTGCGGCGCTCGCGGGGACGCTGCGTGACAGCGATGCGCAGGTCCGCAAAGAGGCGCTGTTCTCGATGGAAAAAGTCGCCGCGCCACTGGCGTCTAGCGGGCTGAGCTCGCTGGTGAACGATCTGTCAGGCTGGCTGGCTGAGACGCTGAAGTCGGGCACACAAGAAGAACAGCTGCTGAGCAGTGGGCTGCTGCTGCGCCTGGGAGATCAGGGACAGCGAGCGCTGTTCAGCAGCTTCCTGACCTCGACCGATGAGCTGCTGCGCAAGCTCGCCGTGCAGAAGGCGCCTGCCGAGGCTGCACTGCTGAATCCGCTGGTGCGCGATGCCGCGTATGGCGTGCGTTTTGCGGCAGCGGTGCGCTTGGCCAGTCTGTTTTCCTCGCCTCCATCCGCGCAAGAAAAAGAGCCGCTGAAGCAGGTGTTGCAAGAAGGCTTGGCACAGGGTGGAGCCGACGCGATCTCGGCCTATGCCAGCTTGCGCAAGATCGGTGCGAATGACGCGGAACCACCGGGCATGGACGCGGCCCTGAAAGGATCGGATATCGAGAACCGCTTGGCCGCCGTCGAGGCCAGCGCGCTTCTGCCGCCGGATCGAGCCCTGGGCTTGCTGGCGCTGGCTGCGCAAGACCACGATCCGCGCATCCGACAACGCGTGGCCGAAGTCGTCGCAGAGCTTCCTGTTGCGGCAACGCCTGCAGCGAGCACCGCCACCGCGAGCCCATCGCCAGACACGGCGTCTCCATCAAGCGCAAGTGCGGCAAGCGCGGCCACCGCAGAGGCGCGATCGATCTTGCGACGCCTATCACAAGATGGCGATCCACTGGTGCGCTCGCGTGCCCAGGTCTTGCTGTCGCGGGTCCTTCTGCCGCGCGAGACCCAGGCACTTGCACGCAGCGCGCCACGTGCAGAGACCGCCCTGCCGACTTCGCGAGCCAACCAAGGCGACGTGCGCGATGGCGGTGTGACCGTTGCCACAGCGCCGCTTGATGCGGCAAGCAACGCCCCGGATCTGGCAGCGAGCGCAGCGCCGCCATCAAACACAACAGCGACGGAAAACCAAGGCACAGGTCGTTCACAGAAGGGTGAAGCCAGCGCCCCAGAGCAGACGAACGGAAGCGGAAAAAGCGCGGATGCCGCGAGTCAGCTTTTTGAAAAAGTGCAGCAAGCGCTGGCCAAGAAAGACACCGAGCGCGCACGCAAGAGCCTGGCCAAGGCGCTGGCCAAGTGCGCCAAGACCAGCACGGCTTCCCCGCTGTGCGCCAAGCTGGCGTTCGAAAGCACGGTCTCACTGGGACAGACCTATGAAGCGAAGAGCTTCTGGGTCGATGCCATGCAGGAATACGAGCAGCTTGTGGCGCGGGCGTCGGTGATCAAGCTGTCGACCGATCAAGTGGCCACGCTGCAAGCAGCGATGACCAAGCTAAAACCCAGCCTGGGGCTGATCGTGATCTCCAAGCAGGTCGGCAAGAAATGCCAAGTCATTCGACGCTGGGTCAAGACGGGCATGACCCAGATCGACATCGACGGCGAAGCGCAAGCAGTTGAGGTAGAGGCCGGTGAGACCAAGACCTTTGGTTCGTGTCGATAGTCACCTGGGGGGATGGGGGATGCGGTTCGTCGTCAAGAGCAGGGCCTGGTCCTTTCTTTGTGCGCTCTTCGTCTTTGCCTGCGTGTGCGCGCCAGGGCAGATCGCGGCGCGAAAACGGGCCGCGTCTCGCGAGGATCTGTTGAGCAGCGCGGCCAAGGCCCAGCAAGAAAAGAGGTTTGGCGATGCGCACGCCGCTCTTGCCGCGGCCTATCGCGAGCGAGCCGAGCCGATGCTGCTGAACCTGTTGGCACTGCTGGCGCAAGCGGAAGGGCGAAGCGTGGCGGCGCAGGACTTGTTCCGGCGCTATCTCGCGGCCCCCGAAGTGCAAAGCGCATCCGATGAAAAGACGACGCACGCGCGTGAGCATGCCCAGCGGGTGCTGCACACGCCCGCGCTGCTTGCAGGACACGTGGCGCTGTTCGGTCCACGCGGCGCGCTGGTGCTGCTGGATGACCGCGTCGTCGGAACGCTGCCCCTGCCCTTGCCGCTTCTGTGTGAACCAGGCAGTCATCGCATCGCCATGGAGCAAGGCAAAAAACGCCTGCAGGGCAAGGTCGCGATTCGCGCCGGCCATCAAGCCGAGATGCGCATGGATGCCGACTCGGGCGCGGTGTTGGTGACACTGCTTCCGGCGGTGCTGCTGATTCAAGATGATCTGTCGGCCGATGAAGCAGGCCGCTTTGAACGAGCGGTGCAGCAGGCCTTGCAGGCCTCGAATTACATCGTGCTGCGCGCCGAAGTGGCTCTGGCCCAGGCGCAGCAGCCCGCAGGCTGCTTGAACGATGCGCAGTGCTTGGCGACGCTGGCCGAAAAGAATGGGGTCAGCTATGCGCTGCGCGTGCAGGCCAAGGCGCAGGAAAAACCCGGCTCGCGTCGCCTGTCGGTTTCGTTCCTCGATCGCAAGATCGGGATCGTGGGTGCGCTTGCGGAACAGACCTGCGATGCGTGTACGGCGGAAGCCAGCAGCGCACTTGCGGGGCAGCTTGCCAAGACCGCTCTGACCCAGGGCATCGCGCGACCGCGTGGAACGCTGGTGGTGAAGTCGACGCCGACTGCAGCCGAGATCTATGAAGGCGAACAGCGCCTGGGGGTGACGCCGTATCAGCGCGCCGCCTATGCCGAGACGCACACCCTCACGCTGCGCCGCGAGGGCTATCAAGCCGAGACGCTGCAAGTCACCGTGAGTGCAGGACAGGTGGCCACCGCCGAAGCCGTGCTGCGCGATCTGCCTGAGCCAGCCCCAGCGCCGCTTCTGCCCGTGAACGAGCCGCCGCCGCCCCCCAAAGAGATCCTGGTTGCGCGGACGCGCATCGTGCGCGAGCCGCGATCGCGTCTGCGCATCGGCTTGGGCGCTGCCGCCATGGCTCTGGGGCTTGGGGTGGGCGGCTTGGGGATCGGCGCACTGAGCCTGCATGGCAGCTGTCTGGATCCTCCGATTTCGCCCAATGGCACGTGCCGCGAGATCTATCAGACCAAGCCAGCAGGCGTCGCGCTGCTGGTGCTGGGTGGCGTGCTGCTTGGCGGCGGTGCGGTGCTGGTTGCGCTGCCTGGCCGGCAAAAGACGATCACGGAATATGAAAAACAGCTCGTGCCTGCGACACCGACGGAAAATCAGGCGAATCCTGTCCGCTAACCCGATGCGCTAGCTCGCCGCATGCGCCAGGTACTTCGATGAAAAAACACGCACTCTGCTGGCTCCTTCCTTTGTGCCTTCTTTCGTGTGATGCCCTGTTTCGTCCGCTGCGCGGCAATCATCCCGACAACTGTCGCGTCAATGCCAACCTGTGCGGCAGCAACCAAGTCTGCGATGACGTCCTTGAGCGCTGCGTCAACGCAGGCACGGCCGATATGGGCGGCTGTCCACCGACCTGTCCTGCTGGACAAGCCTGCAGCCTGCAAAAAGGCACCTGCGAGACGCTGCTTACGTTTGATGTGGTCTCGGTCTCTCCGCGCAGTGTGACCGTTGGCAGCGCGCCGCTGGTCACGCTACGCGGCATCGGCTTTGAGCCAGGGATGACGGTCACGTTCATGGGAATGCCCGGCAGCAACGTCAACGTGATGGCGCAGGACGTGGCCACGGTTCAGGTTCCCGTCGTGACACAGGCTGGACCCGCACGAGTCGAGATCCGCAAAGCCGGAATGAGCGCAGGTCGCGACGGCCTGTTCGGCTTTGCCTGGCTCACTGTCGACTTCGTCGCCGATACCTTGCTGCCGACGAACACAGAGACGCCCGGAGCGCTGTTTGTGGCCGACTTGAACAACGACCAGACACTTGACGTGGCCGCCCTGCATGGCGCCAGCGCATCGACGTATCTGTCGCTGGCGCAGTCCTCGACGGCCAAAAGCACCGTCAACATCGGAAGCTTTTCGCTGGATGGCCGCTTGTTCGGCGCACAGCTCAACGGCGATGGCGTGCGCGATCTTGTGTACCTGGATCGCAGCAATGGCCGCGCGCTGTCGCTCCTAAACAACGGCAACGGCACCCTGACGTCTTCCCCTCCGACACTCACCCTGCCCAGCCCCACACTGGCCGCTTCGGTGGGGGACATGAACGGGGTTTAAGCCTGTACCCACAGCGGCGCACTTTTGCGCACGCGGAAAGGGACAGGCGAGATGAGTGGGTACAGTTCGCGCGGTAATGTCGTTTCTCAGCAATTGACGAGTGCCAGGCTGGCTGTGGGGTATGTTCGGGTTAGCACCGACATGCAGGCGAATGATGGATTGTCGCTTGATGCGCAACGGCACGCGATTGAGTCATATTGCGCATCGCAGGGTCAACGGCTGGTCAAGATTTATCACGATATTGAATCT
>JAEUJZ010000040.1 GCA_016794505.1 Myxococcales bacterium | reverse complement strand
CCGCAACATGAGGGCGAAACCCTTTAGTACACCGCGATCACCTGCGCCACCCTCGGCTATCCGCGCCGCCCCCGCAGCCCCCTCCTAAATCGGAGGCGATCATTTCTCCCTCAAACGGGCCGCGGGGCGTTTGGTGCTAGTTCATGTCGCAGGATTCCGGTCAGTGTAAGCGGCCGAGCTACCGCGAACGAAGTCGCATCGATGAGGATGTTGCGCGATGAGCGGCCTGAGTCTGGGAAGAATGCGCGTGCGAGATACGGCGCGCCGCTGATCGGCCGAACGTCGAAGACGACCCGGGGATTGGCCGAGTTGCATGCGGCATCCTCAGAAGGCGCGTAGCTGAAGCGAACATTTGCCGCTTTCTGCCACTCCTTGCTGGCGTCATCCATCGCTGCGACGACGGCGGATCGGTTCGCACCAAATGCAGTGCTGACGCAGTAGGTCAATGCTCGCTTTTCGGTGTCGCTCCAGCGAGCCAAAGCTCCACCGGGCGCATGGACGGTGAGCCCCTGCTTGCGTTGGCCAAGTTCGCCCCCCTCAGATTCCGACTGACTGGAGCGGGCGTAGTACTGGCGCAGCGCAGGCTCGCCCTCGATTGGCACGTCGCCATCGACGATGAATAGCCCAGTCTCTGGTTCGCGAAATACCTGGGATTTGAAGGCGGTGAAGCCCGTCTCCTCTACCTGCAGTTGGTTCTGATCGTGCCCATCAGGGGCCATCGTGACGCCACAGGCGGAGGCGACGAGAGAGAGCGACAGTGCCAGAGAGTGTGTTCGCATGGTGTCTCCTTTTCTGAGTACCGTTCCTTCTAGGGAGACGCAGGGTGGAGAATCGCTATGCGTAGAAACTTGACTGCTGTGCTTGATGGCAACGTTTTGAACAAGCGGCTCACCTGCAGCATCAGAATTACGGCAGGGGGTCACGGAGCTGCACTGCATAGGCGGGGGTTAGTGGCTGTCTCGCGCAGAGTCGTGTCAGTAGCTAGCGCTGCTAGTCGTCGATGTCACAGCACACCGGCTTGCCGCAGTGCTTGCCTCCTTTTTCACAGATGACACACCGACGACAGCCACTGTTGGCGTCTGGCGAGTGTAGGATCCGGACTTCAAGCGTGCTCATTGTGGTTGTCGAATCGCCCCCCTCCAGCCCGGACGCGCTGGCCTCCGCTGAGATTGGGGCAGATGGGTCAAGCCCTGCGGGATCGGCCAACGATGGCGAGTTGCCGCAGCCTATGACCTGCATCGCGACCAACAGTAAGAAGATGTAACCCTTGAGCGTTCGCATGGTTCCTCCCGATCGATTGATTGATTGCCGAGCCCCGGGCTTCCCAGGGCGCATCAGGAGGACGTTCGTGTGCCTAGAGCTATGCGCAAAATCCGCCTCGCCAGGTTGTTTCGCGACTCCGGCCGCGCCGTTCACTTTTCTTGCATAGCTCACCCCATCGTCACGTCCTCCCGATCGGAGCCCGCCTTTCTATCCAGGGCTGACCAACCGAACTGGGAGGACAACACCATGCTCAAAAACCTACGCCGCACCGTGCACTATTTCGCGATCGGTCTGCAGACCCTGGCCGTGGGCTGCGGAACCGCGCCAGCCGACGACACATCGCTAGGCCAGCTGCAGTCTGAAATCCGAAATGGGACGATTGTGTCACCGTGGAGCAGCGGGGCCCCCGATGAATCCAGGTCCATCGTTTGGCTAGGCAACTGCACTGCAACGGTCATCGATCCGGAGTGGGTTCTCAGCGCAGCCCACTGCGCTCTCTCTACTGGTCAGACGGTAGCCAGCTTCCGACCATCGGGGAATCAGTACCGGACGATAGACCGTGTGGTCGCGCACCCAACAACCGACGCCGTCCTCGCGCACCTAAGCAGGCCATTCAAAGACACCCCGCGGGTGCATCTGCATCCCGGAGCCACGTCGGACATCACGGGCAGCAGCGTCACCTGTTATGGCTACGGAGCCAAAGCGGTCGGTGCCACCTGCAGCCTCGACACGGACTGTAATACCGGCGAGTGGTGCCAAGGTGGTTGGTGTTTGAAGGGATCCGCTGAGCTGCGCAGTGGCGTATTGCCCACCCGCGCAAATTCAGACCCCTTCCTCTTTGACACCCAGCGCAACGCACTCGATCAGATGACCCTGCCCGGTGACTCGGGGGGACCGTGCTTTCGCGGGGCAACGCTCGCAGGGGTGAACAGTGCCTGGTACTTGGATCTCAGCGGGGGCATTCACGTCAGCGTCCCGAGTATTCGCGACTGGGCCCACCTGGTCATGCAGCGTCAGAGTTATCTGGCTGATGCGTCGTTCAGCGATGCCAACGGTTGGAATGCCCACGAGCACTACTACGGTACAATCGGCTACCCAGACCTAAACGGAGATGGCCGCGCGGATATCTGCGGTCGAGGAGGCTATGGCATCAATTGCGGGCTATCCACTGGCAGCGGATTCTCTGCCACACGTCTGTGGCATAGCGAGTTTAGCGATGCCAATGGATGGAATGTCGGGCCTCAATACTATGGGACGATCGCCTATCCCGATGTAAACGGAGATGGCAAGGCGGATGTCTGCGGCCGAGCCAGTAGCGGCATCGTCTGCGCGCTCTCCAACGGCACGTCTTTTGGCCCGCACAGCGTTTGGAGCCCAGATTTCAAGGACCTCAACGGGTGGAACTACGGGCCTCAGTACTATGGGACAATCACCTTTCCAGATATCAATGGTGATGGCCGAGCTGACGTCTGCGGACGCGGCTCGGCTGGTGTCGAGTGTGCGCTCTCTACTGGCACGACATTCGGCCGTTTAAGCATTTGGGAAGGATCGTTTAGCGATGCCAACGGGTGGAATAACGGCCCTGAGTATTACTCAACGATTCGCTTTATCGATATCAACGCCGATGGCCGAGCGGACATCTGCGGTCGCGGCAGTGCCGGGTTACTCTGCGCCACTTCGGATGGCTCTCGGTTCGCGTCCCTGGCTCTCTGGGACGCGAGCTTTAGCGATGCCAATGGGTGGAACAACGGACCCGAATACTATGGAACGCTCGCGTACGCCGACCTGGATGCTGACGGCCGTGCCGATGTCTGCGGGCGCGGTGCCTCGGGGATGATTTGCTCTCGTTCAAGTGGCCTTAGCTTCACCGGCGCTCGCCTCTGGACTGGCGCTTTCGACGATGCGAGCTCTGGCAACCGACCTGAATACTATCGCACGATAACCCTTACAGACCTGGACTACGACGGCAAAGCCGACTTCTGTGGCCGTGGAACGTTTGGGGTGTACTGCGAATTTTCAACGGGCAGTCGATTCACTGGGGCACGCTACCTCAACACCGAGTTCAGCGATCGAAATGGCTGGGCGGGAGCTCCTTACTACCGGACCCTCCGCTTCCTCGACCCCGATGGAGGGGGCCGCAAGCTGATGTGTGCTCGTGGTTCCGGCGGGATCATCTGCCTGCGATAGCGCCCTTCGCTCGACCGGAAATCGAGTGTTCAGGCTGGCTCATCCGGTTCACGTTTCGCGGAACGGGTAATGGCCCTCCGCACTTCGTCCCGTAGGTTGGCCGGCAACCGCTCCAGCGCATGCATTACTTCTGCTGGATCCACATCCCTCAGCTCCAGCAAACTCGCCTGCCGCCCACCCCCCAACGCATCCTCCACCACCCTGCTCCGCACCCTGTCCATCGTCCCCGGCGCAGCATAGTGCTTCGCCGTGATCTGAAAGCTCCCATGCCCCAGTGCTGCGGCAACCGCGCTCGACGTAGCTCCGGCCTCTAATGCCAGCGTCGAATGCAGCCCTCGCAAGCTATGCGTCGACACGCGTGGCACGCCTGCTTCCTTGCAGAGCTTCTGGATGCGCGTCCAAAGCCACGCATCGGTCAGCGGCTTGTCTGGATGCACGGGGCTGGTGCCAAAGATGTACTCGTCGGGTGCTTTCCCGTTGGCAAGACGCAGCAACAGAGGACGCAGCACATCGGGCACATGCAGACGGCGGCGCGCGTTGTCGGTCTTGCCGCGGGTGATCCACAGCACGCGCCCAGCGTCGTCGAGGTCGCGGACGATGCGGCACAGGACTTCGCTCGCTCGCATGCCGAGCATCAGCGCCATCAGCGCGCAGGTCGCTGCGCGGTCGCCGGCTTGGGCGCGTTCTAGGGCAAGCGCAACAAAGCGGCGGGCCTCGTCGATACGAAGCTGCGACTTACCGACTTTGGGTCTTCCGACGGGCTTGATTCCGACAAAAGGGTTCTGCGCAGCGTAGCCTTTGTCGACGGCCCAGGCATAGAAACGCTTGCACTGGGCGAGCACGGTGCGGTGGGACGCGGCGGCGACTGGCTTGCCTTTGCCGTCGAGGATTCGGCGCGTCTCAGCTTCGTATAGCGCGGCGGCGCGGGCCGGCGTGATGACGCCGAGTGAGGTGTGCTCGCTGAGGAAGCGCTCGATGGCGCGCGTGATGCTGCGAGCGGTGACGGCGCCGCGAACGTGCAGCAGGAAGTCTTGATACTCAGCCAGCGCATCGGACAGCAGGCGGGCACCGCGCGTGACCAGCGTCTGTTCCAGGTCGGCGCGCAGCGCATCGGCGGCGGCCAGCGTCGGCACCACCATCGACTTGCGCGCGGTGCCATCGACCAAGACCATGCGGTAGCCGTTTCGCGCCCTGTACGGACCATAGACACGCGGAGAGGCCATCGTCTGATCATCGCTCAGCTTTTTCGCGTTGAGAACCTCAATCGCCGCGAGCGCGCGACGCGACCGCTTCGGCGAGGTCATCCGCTTGCGGGCCGCGAGCGCAGCCAGTGTGTCGTGCGATGTGGGGCGATTCATAGGCGACCTCCTTTTTCGTCGCTGCGCTGCTCCGCGAGAATGGCTTCCAGATACGAGCTACGCGCTAGCAGCACTGCCGCAGCCAACAGCGACACCGCTGCCAGCGCAGCGAAGAAGCGATGATGCGGCCAGCGCGCCCACAGAAGTCCGAGCAGTCCGGCTGCGAGATTTCCAACGGCACCGGCCGCAAACCAAAGGCCAATTGCCTGACCGCTGCGACCCGCAGGCGCGAGCCGTGTGACGAGCGACATCGTGAGCGGCCCAAGGAGTAGCTCCGCGATCGACAGCAGGACATAGCAGCCAAACAGCCACGCCGGACTCAAGCGCGCAGTAGTGCCATAGCGAAGGGATGCGGCAGCGAGCAGCGCGAATGCCGCCGATGTGAAGACGTAGCCCCAGACCATCTTCAGCGGTGTCGATGGTTCTGCATTGTGGCGGCGCAGCCAGCTTGCAAACAGGCCCCAGCATGGCAACAGCACGATCACCAGTAGGCCGTGCAGCGACGCAAAGTCCGTCGGGCCAACCGAAAATGAATGACCATTCAGTGTGATCGTTCGCGCGGTGTTGGATTCTGCGAACAGCGCCAGCGATCCTCCGGGCTGCAGCGCGGTCAGCCAGAACACGACGGCGATAGATGACAGCAGCCACACCGCGCGCCATCGATCGCGCGCATGCGCGTCTCGATGATCTCCGTGAACCGCGTGCGGTCGCGCCGCTTCGGACTGTGGCAAGTGCTTCGCCAGCGACGCCAGCAGCAGCGCACCCACCAGCATCACCAGCGCCGCGAGCGTGAACAGTCGCGGCCAGTGAACGCCGGCCCATGCGCGCTCTGCGCACAGCGGCCCGACGATGCCGGCGACGTTGATCGCGAGGTACTGAATCAGAAAGTTGCGATCTCGCTGCGTGTCGTCCGTCGATGCAGCTCCGATCAGCGTCGTCATGCTGGGTCGAAACAGACTGTGACCAGCGGTCAGCACGGCCAGCGCGGGCCACAAAAGCGGCGTGATATCCGACGCCAGCAGCGCATTGCCCAGCGTCAGCAGCGCAGCGCCGAGCAGCAGCCCTGTCGTCGGGCCGAGCTTGCGATCGGTCAGCATCCCGCCGGGCAGTCCGCCGACGTACGACAGCGCATTGAACAGACCAAAGACGAGCAGCGCCGCCGGCTCAGTGAGGCCGTGGTGGCGATGTAGATACAGAACAAACAGCGGCAGGGTCGCGGTGAACGCGAACCGCTCGCAGCCCTGCACGATGCAGAGCAGCGTCAGGGCACACGTCGGGCGTGTGGGCATGAGTGTCCCTCCAAGGCGCAGCGCGTGGGGCGCTGCCGGATGCGCCGCCTCCGCGTCGAGCGAAGGCGGTGTGGGGTTCGGTTAGTCGGCGGTGTCGGCGGGGGGATCGCCATCGGTCGGCTTCGCCCAGCGATGCTTGCCGCCGCGCGTGCCGATGCGTGACATGTGCTCGCGATCGGCGCTGACGTTCACGCCGCCGATGCGGCCTGCGATGCGGGCTTCTTCCGACGTGAACTGATGGGCGGTACCGGCAGCCTGGGCGGCGCGACCGCCTTGGCTGGCAAGCTCGCGGCGACGCTCGACGGAGAGCAGGGCGAATCCACGCTTGCGGCGCGCGGTCATGGCGAGCCGGCTCGTCGCGCAGAAGCGACAGCGACGAGTGCGCGCTTGGCATCTTCAGGCGGGGGGCAGCAGACAGAGCGATAGATACACGAGGGGCGTTCGGGCATCGCGGGGCCTCCAGAGCGCGCAGTGCTTGAGATCAGATCGCCCCGGCGATACGCTGCGCGCCGTTCCGCGGGGCTTACCGGCTACCGAGAACACGGCCCGCACCGTCTCGACCA
>JAEUJZ010000039.1 GCA_016794505.1 Myxococcales bacterium | reverse complement strand
TGGTCGAGACGGTGCGGGCCGTGTTCTCGGTAGCCGGTAAGCCCCGCGGAACGGCGCGCAGCGTATCGCCGGGGCGATCTGATCTCAAGCACTGCGCGCTCTGGAGGCCCCGCGATGCCCGAACGCCCCTCGTGTATCTATTGCTCTGTCTGCTGCCCCCCGCATGAAGATGCCACGCGCGCACTCGTCGCTCTCGTTTCTGCGCGACGAGCCGGCCTGCCATGACCGCGCGCCGCAAGCGTGGATTCGCCCTGCTCTCCGTCGAGCGTCGCCGCGAGCTTGCCAGCCAAGGCGGTCGCGCCGCCCAGGCCGCCGGTACCGCCCATCAGTTCACGTCGGAAGAAGCCCGCATCGCAGGCCGCATCGGCGGCGTGAACGTCAGCGCCGATCGCGAGCACATGTCGCGCATCGGTGCGCGCGGCGGCAAGCGTCGCTGGGCGAAGCCGACCGATAGCGATCCACCCGCCGACACCGCCGACTAACCGAACCCCATAGCGCCCCTGCTCAACGCGGAGGCGACGCATCCGGCAGCGCCCCACGCGCTGCGCCTTGGAGGGACACCCATGTCCACACGCCCGACGTGTGCCCTGACGCTGCTCTGCGTCGTGCAGGGCTGCGAGCGGTTCGCGTTCACCGCGACCCTGCCGTTGTTTGTTCTGTACCTGCATCACCGCCACGGCTTCACTGAGTCGGCGGCGCTGCTGATCTTCGGTCTGTTCAACGCGCTGTCGTACGTCGGCGGACTTCCCGGCGGCATGCTGACCGATCGTAAGCTCGGTCCGACGACGGGGCTGCTGCTTGGCGCTGCGCTGCTGACGCTGGGCAATGCACTGCTGGCGTCGGATATCACGCCGCTGCTGTGGCCCGCGATGGTCGTGCTGATCGCAGGTCACAGTCTGTTTCGCCCGAGTATGGCGACGCTGATCGGTAGCTGCGGCACCGATGACGCGCAGCGAAATCGCAGCTTCCTGATTCAGTACCTCGCAATCAACATCGCCGGCATCGTCGGCCCGCTGTGCGCAGAGTGCGCGTGGGCGGGTGCTCACTGGCCGCGATTGTTTACCGTTGCGACGCTGGTGATGCTGCTCGGAGCGCTGCTGCTGGCGATGTTGGCCAGTCGTTTGGCTCAGGCCGAAGCGATACGCCCGAGCACGCATCATGCAGATCACTGCGATGCGCATACGCGCGATCGATGGCATGCAGTCTGGCTGCTGTCCGCGCTCGCCGTCGTGTTCTGGCTGACCGCGCTGCAGCCCGGCGGATCGCTGGCGCTGTTCGCAGAATCCAACACCGCGCGATCGATCACACTGAATGGTCATTCAGTTTCGATCGGCCCGACGGACTTTGCGTCGCTGCATGGCCTGCTCGTGATCGTGCTCTTGCCATGCTGGGGCCTGTTTGCAAGCTGGCTGCGCCACTACGATGCCGAGCCGTCCACGCCGCTGAAGATGGTCTGGGGCTACGTCTTGACAGCCGCCGCATTCGCGCTGCTCGCTGCTGCATCGCTGCGCTATGGCGACGCTGCGCGAGTAAGTCCCGCGTGGCTGTTCGGCTGCTATGTCCTGCTATCGATCGCAGAGCTATTCCTTGGGCCGCTCACGATGTCGCTGGTCACGCGCCTCGCGCCTGCGGGTCGCAGCGGCCAAGCGATTGGGCTGTGGTTTGCGGCCGGTGCCATCGGAAATCTCGCGGCAGGACTGCTCGGACTTCTGTGGGCGCGCTGGCCGCATCATCGCTTCTTCGCTGCGCTGGCGGCGGTGTCGCTGTTGGCTGCAGCGGTGCTGCTTCATTGGTCTGCGCGAATCGAAGCAGCGCTACGAACACGCGGAGGCCGGTCATGAAGCGCATCTCGCAAGGCCCAGACCTAGCCGCGCTCGCCGAGTCGGTGCGCAAGGCGCAGCGCAGACGGCGACGTCGTACCCAGACCGCGCATGTATCCGCAACGACTACGGTTCTCAGCGACGGCGACGCGTGCGAAAATGAGCACGCCATGCCCAAAACTGCGCGCGTGCTTGGTCCCTATAAGAACGGGAACAAGTGGCGTCTTGTGCTGCTCGATGGCGTGCAGCGCAAGGCGATGGTCGCTGACTCACTGGAGGCGGCCCTCGCACTTCGGGCCGATCTCGCGGGCCAACTGGAGCGCCATGCAGGCCGACGGTTTGGCGATGCGCTGGATGAATACTTGCAGAACCTCGTCGAGCGTGGCGTCACGCAGGATACCGCCGACAAAGTCGGGCGCATGCTGCGTCCGTTCCTGCCGCTCGACCACGCGCTGTCGTCGATCGATGCCGAACGTGCGCAGCAGCTCTACCTCGACGAGACGCGGCGCAAG
Source organism: Myxococcales bacterium (assembly GCA_016794505.1). Classification (GTDB taxonomy): domain Bacteria; phylum Myxococcota_A; class Polyangia; order Palsa-1104; family JAEUJZ01; genus JAEUJZ01. The sequence goes on along the minus strand of JAEUJZ010000039.1, from coordinate 40,414 downwards.
AAAACCAACGGCGAGCCGATTGCGAACGACTCGCATCACCTGCTGCTCCGCCGCGTGAAGCACTTCTACAAGTGGGCGATCAGCCGTCGCTACGTCGGCCACAACCCGTTTGCAGAGGTCCGCCCCATCGGCCGCGCGCGACGCGGCAAGCAGCAGCTCCGCATCGATGAGGCGCGCAAGCTCGTGGCTGCCGCTCTGGAGCGCGCGCAAGCGCTGGATGCAGGCGCGACCGCGATCCTGATGCAGATCTTTCTGGGTCTGCGCCCGACCGAGGCGCTGGTCCGCGTGGCCCGCGATCTCGACGACGAGGGACGCATCCTGTGGGTCCCGTTCGGCAAGACCAGCAACGCGCGTCGGCGCCTGCAGGTCCCCGACACCCTGCGTGCGATCCTGCTTCGGCATGCCAAGGACAAGCCGCCCGATGCGCCACTGCTCGGTCCCCCGGGCGAGGCGCAGCACACGCGCGACCTCATCCGCTATCGCCTGCGAATCCTCTGCGAGCAGCTGGGTCTTCCGCGCGTCTGCCCACACAGCCTGCGCGGCCTGAACGCAACGCTGGCGCTGGATGCAGGTGCGACCGCGCATCACGTTGCCGCGGCGCTGGGCCACTCGTCCTTCACCACCACCGCACGTCACTACGCCGACGCCAGCAGCGTCGCCAACGTCGGCCTGCGTCGCGTCGCCGATCTGCTGGCAACTCGTGCAGACGACTCTGCATATGTGCCGCAGCTTGCCTCTCTGCTGCGCGCCAATCTCTCTGAAGTCGATCTGGCCAAGCTGCGCATGATGCTGGCCGAGAAACTGCAGAGCTAACGGACCGCAGCGGACATCCGGCTGGAGCACGCCAGCCAAAGGCGTGAGTCGCAGCGCCGAGCCGCGGCACCGGGTTTGAGTCGCGTTCGCGTTCATTTCGTTGAGCCACAGCGCGGACACCTTCTGTTCAGCAGCTTGGGTACTCAGCGGCACAGCCAGTCGCGGAGCGCCCTACGCAGCCCTTCCTGATGCCATCAGGGCGCGCTTGCCGCAGCCACGTGCGGTGCCATTTGCGCTGCCATCCTAAGGTGTCACGTTGCAAGAAACACACCGTCGCAGAGTGCGAGTCTTCTTCATCCCTTGATCCAGTTTTTCCGATGCGCTGAGAATCCGAGAATGGCTGCGTTTGTGCTGCGCAAATGGCTGCGGATCTGGCTCCGCAACGGGCTGCGCAATTGACATCAGGCGCGGCGCGCTGCTGGCGGCAGAACTGGCTGCGCCAGTGACAGCGCGACCGGCTGCGGATCAGGCTGCGATGGGATCGATTTGGCGTTCGCGTTCGCGTGACGGAAGCGGCGTGTCCGCGTCGCCAGAGCACTCGCCCTTCGCCGAGGACGCGGCGCTGTTCGGCCGGGCAGGCTTCGCGTTCGGTCGTTCGCGTGATGGATGGCATGTGCCGAGAATGCCGGCTCAGGACCAAGCTCGACGATGGCGCTTCGGGCCGAGGTGATCTGCCGTCGCGTTCGCTCAGCACCGGGCCGTTCTCCGCTGCAAGCAGGCTTGGGTCGAAGCATCGGCGCATCGCCGCATCAACGCGGCAGTCCACATCACAGCAAGCCGCATCGGCACGCAGCCAAGCAGACAGTGAATACGCAGCCCTGCGCGAGCAGTACGTCAGACGTCCGTGAGCAGTACAGCAGACGTTCGTGAGCAGTACAGCAGACGTTCAGCATGGGTGCTCGACCCGTTCAATACGCGGACTGTAGGCGTTCGGGATTCGTTCCTGAAATGTCTATTTAATCACGCTATCTATCTGAAAGTTTTCTGCAAATCGATCGGTGCACAGGATTTTCGCAGACTGAGTCTTGACGGATCCTGAACGGATGCTGAACCTATGTCGAACGGGAATTGAACGAATAACCAACGCCTCGCGTTCGGTCGCAGATCCATCACGTGAATAAATCCTGCGCTATTTATGAATCAGCACGAGACGAGCAGCACGCAGACACGAACGCAGATAGCGTCACACAACGTACAATAGTGTCTTCCTCGGAGGTTTCACGATGAGCCACGTTATCTTGTGCAAGATGTGTCAGAAAGAGGTGGCTCCGGACAAGCGGGCCGACGCGATCTATTGCAGCGATGAATGCCGGATAAGCGCGCACCACAGCGAGGCTCGGCGGCGAAACCGCGAGCGAACGAGCTACGAGCGCAGCATCCAAACCCGGTTTGCCGCTTGGCTGGCTGCCTTCGAGGAGCGGCTGCGGCGACAAGCCCCCGAAAACGCGATCGGTTACCGCGCCGGACTGTGGTGCGGTCGGGATTACGTTTGGTTCCCAATTGTGCCGGTTGGTAGGGATGCAAAGGGCCGGAGCAGAGGGCGGCTCGATATCAATCGGCGCCGGGCTACAGATGAATATTTCAGCTTGCAGCCGTTTGAGCCCCCATCGGTGCCATTGGCGACTCTGTATCAAATTCGATTCATTTCCAGCGTTTACCCATATCCTGACATGGGCGAGGCCGGGAGTTTTGAAGAGGCCATCCCGTATGAGATCAAGATGAACAACCTTCCCATTGACAATATAAAGGCGCTCCCAGTTCGGCGACAAAGAATGTAGACATTCCGTTGTGTTGCAAAATAAAGGTTGCGCAGCTCGGGTTTCGTAGTCAGGCTGATTGACGTGACCGGAAGCACCGAGGCATTGGACATCGCAGCGGGGCATTGCCCCCCAGATGCTCGCCATTCCCTCTGTCCGCGACGCGGATGTGTGAGGAAAAAGGAGTCTGCGGCGGAGTCCCGTGACGTGCTTCCTAACGATGAGAAAAAGGACTCCGAACGGTCCTCCCAGAACATCCGGACGCGCCAGAGCGTCCTCGACGAAATTTCCGCGCGTCCTGAACCGACGCGCCTAAGCTCCGCGCGGGAATCGCAGCCCGCGCGAAAGACTCTCTCGACTCACCGCACGCCGCGAAACGTGCCCGTGAGCTTGAGAGAGCCCCCTGCGCGCAGCTACGGCTCTGCGCAGAATCCGTCCTCGCCTCGGCCCACGTCGCGAAACGTGCAAGCCGGCGCGAGCGACGCTGCATGGGATTCGCACCCTGTGCAGCCCCCGTCCTCGCCCCGGCCCACGTCGCGAAACGTGCAGCCCGGCACGAGCGACGCTGCTCGGGATTCGCACCCCGCGCAGCCCCACCCGCATGGCCAGACCTCGCGATCTGGTCATCGGGATTCTGCTGCGCGCAGCTACGGCTCCGCGCAGAGTCCGTCCTCGCCCCGGCCCACGTCGCGAAACGTGCAAGCCGGCGCGAGCGACGCTGCTCGGGATTCGCACCCCGCGCAGCCCCACCCGCATGTTCAGAGTTCGCTATCTGTTCATCGGGATTCTTCTGCGCGCAGCTACGGCTCCGCGCAGAATCTGTCCTCGTCCCGGCCCACGTCGCGAAACGTGCAAGCCGGCGCGAGCGACGCTGCGCAGGTCTCGCACCCTGCGCAGCCCGTGCCCTCCGTCCAGACCCTGCAGGCTGGGCCGAGGGAGCGCCTTGCATCGACTGCCACGACGTTTCGACCGGGCGGAAATGCGAAGCCCGCGCCGTCGCATGTCGCTGCGCACTCCGCGCAAGGCCCCGCATCGCCCCACCAAGTACAGTCTGTGGCAAGTACCTCGACATCCAGCGTGGGCCGGAATGCGAAGCCCGCCCGTCAGGATCTCGCAGGAGAACGCTCGCAGGCACGTGAACGGAAGGGCAACCCATCGAGCGCACCGCACTCTTCGCCGCATGCTCGTTCACGACAGTCCAGCCTGACCGCTCGCTGGGCCAGGCGTCACAAGAGCTGTCCGTGCGGCAGCGGTCGTCGCTTCCACCCACGTCCAAGGCTCTAGCCTCGGCCGAGCGAACTTGCGAAGTCGCGACGCCGAAGCCCGAGTCCCTGTCCGCATCACCACTGCCGCACAACTCTCCGTCCCCTGGCCAGGGCGGCGAGGCCGCTGCGGCCCTCCATGAACCGTAGGCGATAGCGACTCTGGTATCCAGAGTGCCGAAGTCTCCGCCGCCCCTACTCCATTTTCTGCCGGAGACCTGCGCCACGAAGTTGTGGCGGCAACCGCCATGCTGGATCAGCGATACTGGCTCCCAGCGAGTCGAGCACGGTGCTCCAGCGAAAGCGATGCTGCTTCGCCGCCCAAGTCCGCCATTCCCTGCCCATTCCCTGGCCCACCTAACCCTGCGAGATCTCGACGAAAAATCAGGCGGGAAGTTTCGTTGAAGAAGCGGGCGACGTGCTCTTTGTCGTCGGCTAGCTCAGGAAGGAGGACCTTCAGGGCAGCTCGGCGGCCAATCTTGACCTGCAGCGCCTCATAGACAGCGCCCATACCGCCCTGTCCGATCAGGCGCACGATTTGATAGCCACCGACGGAGCTTCCAATCATACATGGCCCCTTGATCATTCTAGGAGAGAGCGTCTAGGCAAAACAAGCCAGGCAACGCGCTCGGCGGCGGGGCTGCACGCTGTTGAGCGCGAGGCCGTGCGAGCCGCAAGCGCGGGCCACCTGGCAACCCCTGGCTGTGCCTGCCCAACCGCTGACGTCGCCAAGCAGCTCGCCCGCCCCCGCAGCCGTCGTAGCGAGCGTGATATGATCGCGGGGCGATGACCGACGGTCCGCCCGCCTCTAGCCACGGTCCCAGCCGCGCCGATCCGCTGGTGGGAAACGTCATCGGCGAGCGCTATCGCGTGGTCGAGCGCTTGAGTCAAGGCGGCATGGGCGTGGTGTACCGCGTCGAACACTCGCTGCTGAAGAGCGAGTTCGCGCTCAAGGTTCTGCGCCGACCGCAGGACTCCACATCGAAGAAACGCTTCCTGAAAGAAGCGCAGATCGCGTCGCGCGTAAAGCATCCCAACATCGTCTTTATTTCCGACTTCGGAGTGACGGCAGAGGGTCATTCCTATTTGGTGATGGAGCTTCTGCAGGGACGGACGCTGACCACAGACTTGAAGCAGGGCCCCCTGCCTCTCGTGCGCAGCCTGCGCATCGCCATGCAGATCGCCCGTGGTATGCAGGCCGCACATGGTCATGGCGTGGTCCATCGCGATCTCAAGCCAGACAACGTCTTTCTGGTGACGCAGGAAGGCAGCGATGACTTCGTAAAGATTGTCGACTTTGGTATCGCCAAGGACACGCAGCGAGCCGACGCGAGCGAAAGTACCCAGCTGGAAGGGGCGGGCCAGGGCGCGGCGGCGAGTGGACTGACCAAGTCAGGCGCAATCGTCGGGACGCCGGCCTATATGGCTCCCGAACAGACCAAGAATCGCCCGGTGACGCCCAAGACGGATCAGTACGCCGTGGGCTGCATCCTCTATCACATGCTGACGGGCACGCCGCCGTTTGTGGCTGAGACACAGATCCTGGTCTTGGCCATGCACATGCAGGATGCCGTGCAGCCGCCAAGCCAGCGGGCACCCGCGGCGGGAATCCCAGCCGACGTAGAGGCCGTGGTGCTGCGGCTGTTGGCCAAAGATCCGTCGGCCCGCTTTGAATCGATGCACGAGCTTGAACAGGTGCTGCAGCAGGAGCTGATGCGGCTCGATCCGCGGCAAGCCATCGCGGCGGCGCGAGAAGAGCAGCCGACCCGCATCGCAGCGACGGTGCCGCCACCACGTGTAAAAGGCCGAGGGCTCAGGCGAATCGCGGTGGGGGTGGGGGTCAGCCTGCTGCTCTTGGGCTTGCTCGTTTCGGGCTGGCTGCTGCGTCGGCGCGGTCCCCCAGCCGTTGCGCTCAGCGATGTGCGGGCGGCGGCGGATAAGGCCACCCAGGTCTTGCTCAGCCGCAGCCAAGCGGGAACCCTGCCGACTCGACTGGCTGCGACGCAGGCCCTGGCGGCTGCCCGCAGCGCGGCGGCGCGCGATGGCCTGCTGAAGCTCCTTGTGGCCACCGAATCCGAGCTGCGCGAGGAGGCCGCCGCGGCTCTGGGGCGGGTCGGAGAGCGCAGTGTCCTGGCCTCGCTGCAGCAGGCGCTCGCGCAGGAGACCAGCGAGCGAGCCCGACTGGCGATGGCTGACGCCTTGCTGACGCTTGGTGAGCGCGCGGGCGAAAGCGTGCTGCAGCAGTCTCTGCGCAGCGAAAACGAGAGCCTGCGTACGCACGCCGCGCTGCTGCTTGCTGAGCGCGGTGCGCGAGAAGCAATCGCCGTGCTCGATGCGCAGCAAGCGCAGGGGCGACTGGCGAACGAAGTGTTGCTGCCAGCTCTGTACGTTCGCGCTCAGGCGGGAAGTGACGAGGCGACCCGCATCCTTGTCGATCGCATGCGGCGAGCTACCGCGCAGAACGAACGCATCGAAAGTGCAGGATTTCTGACTCGCTTGGGCGAAGAAGAGGGACGCCAATTTCTGACCCAGTTGGCGTCTCGTCCAAACCCGCAGCAGCTGATTGCCGCACGGGCTCTGGCCTTTTTTGCGGGGACCGGATCAACGGACCTGTTCCGTTACGTTCTGGCTGACAGCCAGGCCGATCTTCCGGCGCGGGTGGCGGCGCTCGAAGGGCTCGCCGCAGTGGGAAGCGTGCAGGATCTGCTGCCGCTGCGCGAGCTACTGGCCCCAACCACCGCGCCCAGCCTGCAGATTGCCGCGGCGGCTGCCGTGCTGATGCTGGCGGCCAAGGATCCTCGCATCATGGCAGTGCAGAGCGCGATGTGGGCGCGGCAAGCCATCCGCGATCCTGACTGGCACGTGCGTCAGGCCGGCAGTGAGGTGCTGCGAGACAGCAGCTGGTCAGAAGCTACAGCGCTGCTTAGCAGCCTGCTAAACGACGATCAGGAAGCGGTGCGGCTCAGCAGCGTGCGCTCTTTGGGACGACGCAGTGATGAGCCAGCGCTGACGGCCTTGCTGCAGGGCTTGGCCGACTCGCACGTGGCGGTGCAGCAAGCAGCGCTTTTGGGGCTGCTGCAGCATGCCAACGATCTGCGTCGAAGTCCGGGGCTCACGCAGGCCGTGACCGGGCGGGTCAATGCGCTGCTTGCTGGCTCCTCGCCAGAGACCGAAGCGGCAGCCCGCAGCCTGCTGCTGCACCTGGGAGATCAGAGTCAGGCCGCGCGCCTGTTGTCGTTGTCTGCTTCGGCATCGGCGGCCGTGCGCAGCCTGATCCTGGAAAGCGGGTCCGGTGGAACCGAGCTGCAAGTGCGGCTGCTGTCTGACGGTAGCCCGAAGGTACGCCTCGCTGCAGCATGCCGCCTGGCGGCGCGTGGCGATCGCCGTGCCGTAGCGGTTCTTGAGGAAGCCATGCGCCAAGGTGGACCGGATGCGATCCGGGCGTACGGCGCGCTGTTGCAGCTGGGACAGAAGCTGGCAGAACCGCCGGATCTGACGGCGCTGATCACGGTGTCCTTGGTCGAGCAGCGCATGGCGGCGATTGAGGCGGCAGCCACCCTGCCCGTGCCGCGCGCGGCCAGCCTGCTGTGGCGTGCGGCCCAAGATCCCGAGCCCTTGGTTCGCCGCCTCGTCGTCGAGGTCTGCGGCGATCTGGCGCCTGGAGCAAAGGGGCAGCCGATTCTAGACGTGCTCCGTCGTCTATCCCACGATCGCGATGCGGCGGTGCGCGCTCGGGCCGAGGTGGTGCTGACGCGGCTACTTCACGCCGAGCCCATCGCGACGCTGCCGGCCGAGCCGACCCCGCCAACCCCGCCGAGGAGGAGCAGCGGCATAGCGACCGAGCGCAGTGCTCCGCCCTTGCCTCGCGCAGGTGGCTCAGGGGTGGTGCTGGTACAGGCCAACCCCGGTGTCTGGTTCCAGATGGATAGCCGTGCGTGGCAAGTGACGCCGGTTCCCGCTCTGACCTTGCCGAGCGGTGGGCATCGCCTGTCATCGTTCTCAGGTGAGCAGACGTTTCTGGTAGAGAGCGGTCGCACCGTGACCCTGCGCCTGCCCGAGAGCGAGGTCGAAAAGTTCGCCAGTGCGGGCAGCGCGGCACTTCGCCGACGCGACTATCGAGCGGCCCAGAAGAACTTCGAGAAAGCACATGCTCTGTGCGCCAACAATCGCTTGCGGGCCAAGCCCTGTGCGCAGCTTGTGATCGAGGTGGCCTATCAGCTGGCCCAAGCCTACGAAGCACTTGAGCGCTGGCCCGAGGCGATGACCTGGTACGACAAGCTCAACCTGCCGCAGGTTCGACTCTCGCCCGAGCGCAAGAGTCATGTGCAGCAGGCGCTGGCTCGCTTGCAGCCTCGGCTGGGTAAGATCGTCATGCGTCGTAAGCAGGCCGGGCGCTGCCAAGAGACCACGATCTGGATGCCTCCCGGCCAGCACGTCTTGCAGGTCGCGGAGCGCGGCGAGTCCGTCGTGGTCCGGGCCGGCAAGGTCACGCAGGTGGGGGCCTGCTTATGAAATACGAGGGCCCACTTCGTCTGGTGCGCTGGCTGGCACAGACGCTGGTGTGGGCTCTTTTGGCGTGGCCTGATGCGCTGTCAGCACGCGAGCGCAGCCCACGCGGATCGACGCTGCCGACGGCCGCCCGCAGTTCCCACGAGCTCCAAGCGGCGACCAACCCACAGCGTGTGTTGCCAATGCTCGAAGCGGCCATCCAAGCCCGCGATTTCGACGGAGCGCGGGCCCTGCTAGAACAAGCGATGAAGCAGCAAGCGCAGCCGTATCTGCTGTTTCAGCTTGGACGGCTGGCGATGCTGCGCGGACAGCGCCTGCAGGCTCTCGATTTTTGGCGTCGCTTCGTCGCCGATCCAGCCAGTCAGCCGGATCGGCAGATGCTTGAGCAAATTCGTCACAGCTTTGCCAAAGATCGCCCCAGCCACGGCGAGGTCGATCTGTTGGCCAGCGATGGGTCCTGGGTTTTCGTCGACGATCTGCTACTTGGCAGCTTGCCCTTGCATGCGCCGCTGATGCTGCCACCGGGTCGCCACACGCTGCGCGTCGAACAGCGCGGTCATCGCATGAGCGGCCCGGTAGACGTGCTGCCCGGTCGCTTGCTGCAGGTCCGCTTCAACGAGGAATCGCAGGCCATGCTGCTGACCACGCCAGCCCGCGCGCGGATCGTCTCACGGCTTGTCGACAGTGACTTGGCCCACGCCGACCCGCTCATGCGCGCGGTGGTGCGAGCCGTGCGTCGGACCGGGCTGGTACCGCTGCGCGAGACGCTGGACAGCTCGGATCCGGGGACGACTTGTGAGGCCCAGGTACACTGCCTGCTCGCGCAAGCACGACAGCAGGGCAGCGAACATGTGCTGCTGTTGCAGCGGGTTGACGACGGGGGGCAGAGCGCGAGTGTTGGCTCGCTGCAGATCACACACATCGACGTACAAGCGGCAGAGGAAGCGGCACAGACCCGCATTCCCTGGCCGAGCGGCAGCCCAGACGACATGCAGAGCCGACTGTTGAGCGCGGTGGAAGAAGTGCTGCTGCGTGGCCTCAACCGAGCCCGCGGCAGCCTCCAGATCCGCTCAAGTCCCGTCGGTGCCATAGCATATCGAGGCGCGCTGGCACTCGGGCGGACCCCATACTCTATGCCGGCATTCGCTGGGTCGCAGCGCGTGCGGATTGAAGCCGCGGACTACGAAGCTGCGAGCGCCGATCTAGCAATCGCCGAAGGACAGACCACCGTCTGGGATGTCACGCTGCGGCGCCTGCCGTTCGTGCAGCGACGGCCGCTGTGGCGCTTGATTACCGGCGGCGTGCTCATCGCTGGCGGGGGCCTGATGATCGGCTTTGGGGCCTCAGCGCTGGCCATACGAGATGTCTGCATCCAGGAGCCGCCGATGGGAGTGCTCTGCCGCGAGTACTACGGCACCCTCGCGCCGGGAATTGGGCTGCTTTCGGCTGGCAGCCTAGCGACGGCGCTTGGCGTGGTACTCATCGCTCTGCCGCGTCGCGGAAGCCGCCGCTGAGCGCTGCAACTCTGGCCGCTTAGGGGCGAAGCTGCAGGATGTAGCCGTTGTCTCCGACCGCATAGCCCAGGCCAGAGCTGCTGGCCCAAAGTCCGCGTAGGTCCGATGGCACCGCCGCCGGCATCAGCACCAGCATGCCGAATCGTCCCCGAAGAAGCGTGCCTTGCGTCCCCGCGATCCACACCAAGTCAGGCGACGCCGCCCACACCGCGTTTAGGGTCGCTCCGCCCGCGTGGACCTCGACGGCCCAGCTTGTCCCGTCAAAGTGCAGCACGGTGCCCATTGCACCCACCGCGTAGATGTCGGAGGGGCCGCTGCCGTGGATGGCGTAAAGCGCGCTGCTGACCTGGCCCGACACCGGCAAAAACGCACCGCCGCTCGTCTGCAGCACGACGCCGTTCTCCCCGACAGCCCATCGCTTTTCACCGCTGCCCCACAGGTCGTTGAGCCGGGCTGTGACGCCGCTGTTGACTGGCTGGATCGACATGCCATCCCAGTGCTGCGCCACTCCGCCATCGCCCACGAACCACACATCCTGACCGCTGCCTCCCCAGACCCCGCGCAGCGCTTGTGCCGTTGCAGCAGAGACGACAGACCACTGGCTGCCAGTCCAGTGCATGATCTGACCGCCATCGCCTGCCGCCCAGATGTCAGATGCACTGCGTCCCCAAAGCTTGTGGATCGCGCGAGTGCTGGCGCTGGTCACCGCTGCCCAGCGCGTGCCATCCCAGTGCGAGAGTTGTCCGCCTTCGCCCGCCGCCCAGATGTCCTTTGGGCTAGCGCCCCAGACCGTCCGCAGGTTGACGGCGAGACCGGGGTTGACACGTGTGACTTGACTGCCATCGCAGCGCAGGATCTGACCGCTTAGACCCAGCGCCCAGATCTCATTGGCTTGGCTGTACCAGAGGCCGCGCAGGTGCTGAGTGGTGCCGGTGGGCAGGATCTGCCAGCCACCCGAATCGAGATGCATCAGCGTGCCGCTTGAGCCAACCGCCCACAGATCGTTGCCATCCTTGCCGTGGACATTGTTGACGTAAAGTGGCGGACCGGGCGGCTGCATCGCGGCGAGCGACCAGGTGGCGCCGTCGTAGAAGATCACGCGGCCTGGGGTTCCTCCCACAGCCCAGACGTGCGTGGCATCGCTGCCCCAGATGCCGTTGAGATCGATGGTCGTCGGGCTGACAGCAGCCTGCCACTGGCTGCCGTCCCAGCGCTGGATCAAGCCCCCGCTGCTTACAGTGAACACGTTGTTGCTGGCGCTGCCCCAGACACTGTTTCGCGAGGAGGCAAGGCCGACGGAGGTAAATCGCCACGAAGTGCCATCGAAGTGCAGGGCCGTGTTGCCATCGCCCACGGCCCAGAAGTCGTTCGCGGCTCGACCCCAGACCGACCAGAGGTTGAGGCTGCCCAAGCCAGGAACCAAGCTAGGCGAAAAGCGCTGGCCATCCCAGTGCAAGAGCGTCCCGGATCGGCCCACCACCCAGATGTCCTGTTCGCTGGTGCCAAAGATGTCCGTGAGTCCCTGCGTCGTGCCGCTCGGGATGGACTCCCAGGAGGATCCTCGCTTGCGCACCACGGTCCAATAAATTGAAATACGACGCTGGGCATGAAAACTCACACAGGCCATGAGAAGCGTTCACAGATAGCCGTTGGTTATATTCGCGTAAGCACACAGGAGCAAGCGTGCGAGGGGGTGAGTCTTGACGCACAACGCGATAAGCTAACGATGTATTGTCAGCTGCAGGGGATTACGCTCCTCGATATCAAGGCGGATGAAGGGGTGACGGGTGGGACGCTGGAGCGGCGAGGGTTGCAAGCGGCGCTGAAGATGCTTTCCCGAGGCCAAGCGGACACGCTCGTCGTCGTCAAGGTCGATCGGCTGTCGCGGTCGCTCCGAGACCTATGTCTGCTGGTCGACGAGTATTTTCGCCACGATCGCTTTCACTTGCTGTCGCTGTGCGGCATGGCCAATACGCATACGGCGGCGGGGCGGATGCTCCTGATGAATCTTGGCAATTACGCTCAGTTTGAACGTGAAATCATCTCGGAGCGTACCAGGGAAGCGATGCAGTATTTAAAACAGAAGGGCATCGTATTAGGTTCCCCGGTTTATGGCTATCGCGTATCTCGCCAATTGGACGATAAAGGGCGCCGCGTGGTCGAGGAAGACCCGACTGAACAAGCGGCTCTCCGACGGATGATCGCATTGCGCGAGGCGGGCATGGGGTGCAGCGCGATCGCTCGCACGCTGAACGCCGACGGAGTACCGGCGCGGGGCGGCGGCACCTGGGGGTGTCGCTTCGTCAGTGTGCTGCTGCAACGCGCGGGCAGGCACACGCCCCGACCGTACAAGCGCAGCATCCCGAGGGTGATGATCTGCGACAAGGACGAAGCCGCCGAGCGTGCCCGCGATCTACACGCCCGCGGTCTGAGCCTCCGCAAGATCGGCGCCGTGCTAGATCGCGACGGCTACGCTCCAGCCCGCGGCGGCGACTGGCATGCGGCGAGTGTGCGCGCCTTGCTGACCCACGGTATGGAAGAGACCCGTGTGCGCGCTCTCCGACGCGCTCAGACCCTGCGCAGTGATGGCCACAGCTTTCGTCAGATCGCCGCGTGTCTCACCCGTGAAGGCTTGCTCCCACCTTCCGGCGGTCGCTGGCATCCCGGCAGCGTGTCCGACCTGCTCGCCCGAGGCTGAGCGTTCTCCTTCCTTCCGTCAGGGGATCGGCTCTGGCGGAACATCCCCCAGCGGGAAGCGCCGGCCAGGCGTGCCGACGCTGGCGAAGCTACGGCTTCTTTGGGCGCTTCTGCTCTTCTTCAAGCTTGGCGAGGTATTCCTCTTCGAGAAACTTGTTTCGGAGCAGCGAGACCGCCACCCCCACGCCCGTCTGACCCAGCGCCTGCATGACCGCGAGGGCGATGCGGGTGTTCTCCTCGGAGGCGCGGCTGTTGATCTGCACCTGGGCCGCGGCTAGCTCGGACCGTAGCTGCTCCGCCTGTCCTTCCGCACGACGCTGGGCCAGCTCGGCGGCCATCAGCTTGCTGGTCACTGCGAAGGCTTGGTTTTGCAGCGAGGCGATCTCAATGCGGGCCGCGTTCAACTCGCTCTGAAGGTGGGTGCTTGCCAGGCTGCGGGGCTCCGTCATCTGACGACTTGGGCCCGCACTGGGGCGCCGCCGGAGTTCATGAAGCAGGCGATCGCGCTCATTCGCCAGGCCGTCGCATGCATCACGCACCTCCTGTAGCTTCGCCCGCAGCCGCTTGTCGTTCGCGTAGAGCTCGGCCCGTTCGTATTCCAGCCGATCCCGGTGTTCCAGCAGGCGGGACTTGGCGGCCCACTCAAGCTGAAAGCGTTCCTCGGCAGTCTTCCGAGCGCTCTCTGCTGCAGCCAGGGCTTCCTGGGTTCGGCGGAAGTCCGCGCGCTCACGGACAATCTGCTCTTGCTCTTCCCGTCGCTTCTGCAACTCGGCGTGCTGCTTCTCGACGAGCGCGGTCAGTCGCTTTGCCTCCTGCTCGGCCAGCGCCAAGCGCTCCGACTGTGCGGCGGATGCCTTCTTCTCGTCGGCCACTGCGGCCTGCGCAACCTGCAGCGCCTGGGCTATCTCGACAAGCTGCTCCTGCGTGCGCTGGTGTTCGCCGTGCATCTGCCCAAGCTGGCGACGGGCTTTCTTCTCTTGCTCGGTAAGCTGTTCAACCTGACGCTGCGCTTGGCGGGCGTTCTGTTGGGCAACCGTGCGCAGGCGTTCGGCCTCGGCCAGCTTGGACGCCATCGCTTCGTCGTGCTTGGCTGCCCTTGATTCCTCCGCCTCTGCGGCTTGTCGCTGCGTCTCCTGCAGCTCTTGCCGCAGCCGGGTCAGTTCGGCGCGAAGCATGGCCTCTTCGGCTTCAAGTAGCACGGCCCACTCGGCTGCCTCGTTCTGGCTGCGCTGAAGTGCCGCCTTGTCTTGCCCTGCCTGCTTCAGCGCGTCTCTCAGCCCGCCAAGTTGCCGACGCTGCGCATCCGCGCGCCGACAGCCTCCGGCATCGAGTCGGATTCGGTACGCTCGCATCCGACACCGCGCGCCGCAATAGCGGCAATCGGAACGCCCCCCCTGCGGAAGCGCGCTGGCACAGACCGCACACGACACGGCACAACGCATGGCTTGGCCCCCCCAATAGCCGTAACCGACTCATCGTCGCCGATGCGTCACGCGTGCGCAAGCGAGCGAGCGCCAACATGATCGGCCGGCGCTGGCCAATGCGCCCGGCTGGCGTCTTTACAACCAGAGCTGTGCGAGCAATGGAAACGGTGGCAGGTGATCCCGAGGGCTCCTTCCCCGCGACATGGCCAGCAGATCACGCTAGGCAGCGTGTACGAGCGTCGGCACAGCAGCCTCTGCCGCAGCGTTGAGCGCCGCGAGCGCTGCTCTTCGTGACGGCATGTCGTGCCAGACCAGCGCGCACATGGCCGGCTCCCAGCGGAGCAGGCAGAACCTCGCTCGTTTAGAGGCTCGTCGAGACCGCGGCAGGCAGCGGGCCGCCTCAAAGATGTACGACCCCACCTGCCTCATAGACAACGTCTGCCAAAGGGGCCAACGCCCCGAGTGAGTACGTCGGATGCAGTCGTGCATAGCGCGCTGATGCTCGTCGGAAAGGTCGAGCTTGGCAACGATGACCGGTGGGCGGTTCTGTGCGGGCATGGGTTCCTCCTTGGTTAGCGAACCCATGCAGAATTGATCAATATATTATTCGGATCAATATTTTGATCGATACCGTGTCAAGGCAGAGCCTTCCAGTTCGTTGTGGTACGAAGCGATGTGCGTGATCGTTCGCTCGGTGCCCGTCTGGAATTGGCCCGTAGAGAGGCCAAGTTAACCCATCGCGCACTGGCCCAGCGGGCTGGTGTTTCGCCGGGAACCATCTCGGGCTTGGAGAACGGCCAGCACGATGCGACGACCGAGAAAATCGCCCGGCTCGCCGCCGCATTGGGCGTACAACCTTGCTGGCTCGCGTACGGAGACCGGGATAAAGCCCCCGACTGGCTAACAGGCAATGCTGTCTCCCTAAAACACGAAAGCGATTCATAATCCATATTTAAATTATTCCAACTAATCGGATAAATTCTCCGCACAATATCTGACATCTATGTCGCGGTCGCAGTGTGAGTATTTTGATAGATCGATTGCTCCCCATGATGTGATCGCTGAACCGCTGGCCGGCTGGCCAACCAAGGCTTTTGGTGACCCAGAATACAGCGTTCTACAACACGCATCTACCGACGAGAAAAACAAAATGTTCTTGCAAGGTCCCCTGCAAGAACAAAATGCACTCCCCGTCGCTGACGGGAGTTGTCAGGGGGCCTGAGCTTGGGGTGCGAGTTGTTGTCAGAAGGGCCGGAAATGTGGCCCGATCGGCTGCCCTTGGCAGTGCCTCTCGCATGCGCTGCGCACGCCGATCGCGTGACGCGGGGGGCGGGGATGAGAGGATTGCAGGAAGGGGTCTTGTGTCGCTGTGAGGGCTGGAATCTATCGGGCAATCGGGGCGGGAGTCGACGACTATTCTGTAGAATCGCCGCCCGGCGTGCTCGGTGACTTCGGACGGACGGGACGCAGCACGAAGCGACCGTCCAGAGGCCAGGGTGCGCACCACAGGAGGATCGAGGGATGTGTGATGGGCCGTACCGGACATTCCGGCCCTGGCGCACGGGTCAAACTCCAACGACCGACTTGGCAGATGCGCCATACGTTTCGCACATCGTCATTGCACACATGGGTCGTGTTCGCTCCGCCCATCGATTGACCATCTGCCGACGCTCACGCCGCCAGGGTTCCGAGCGATCGTAATCGACAGAAGTGCCTAGCCGCAGTCCCTTGTTCGGCGGCGACGTGCCTGCTCCACTCTTCACGAAGGAGATCGCGATGCGAAGCTTGTCCTGCGCTGCGTTGGGTCTGTCACGTCTGGTGTTCTCGGGCGCCATGCGTTGCGGCGGCGGCAGCGGAACCGCGGACGAAAGAGTCACCCCCAATGCTTCTTCTTGCGACTACCGCCCACTTGCTCCGAAGGGGCCCAACTCTTGCGAAGAGTACGTTGGTGACGCGACAGCGACGCAGAACTACAAGAATAGCTGTGCTCTAAACCCAGGCGCCGTCTGGGCCACAGTCGGCTATCCGCGTGTCAACGCGCTCGGAGGCTGCACCAGCGTCGGCCCGACGTTCACTCTCACCAACTGGGGGTACCAAGGTGGGCCCTATACAGATGCCGCAGGGTGAAGGCGAACTGCCTTAAGTACCCAAACAACATGTATATCGATCCTTAGAATCCGCCTGCTACATAGCGGCCAGACTGAGACTTTGACCACCCAACGTCGCTCTCCCAGCACTGGTTGCCTCCACCCTGTGAACACTCGCCTTAGACATGCCGCGGTTCGCTGCCTAGAGCCCTTGAGCTACCGTCTATGAAAAGGGCCGCGTGCGCCGCGTAGGTGTCCCCGTGTCGCGGCGCCGAGCCTGCGCCACCCTGCGCTGGATGCCGATGTCGCACTGCTCACTCCACGGACAGCGAAGATCCGTATGATCATCACGGCTTATCGAATAGGATATTGTGTTGATTTTGCAGTTTTCCTAAAGTGCTTCCCTAAAGTCGAGTAAGCCAAAACGTAGGCAAAAGGGGGGGCAGGCCGTTGGCTTGGCGACAAGTCGATTGGTTCGTGAGGCTGCCGTGTTTTCGCAGTCCAGTGCCTGGATTGCCCACGTTGGGTTGAAGGGAGAGCGATGTCAATGCAGTCTTCATTGAGTGATCACGCCATCGATCGGCTCACTGAATTCCTGAACAAGAACCAGGGGATCGACTGGCGAGCCATCTCATTTCGAGATATTGGCCAGCTGGATCGCCTGGACTGGGCGAATGACGATCGGGCCGAGGTTCTGCCGTGCCTGAAGGCCTATCAACGCCTCTTGTTCATTCTTCCACCGTCGGAAGATGCCCGTGCTCTGCGGCTTCTGCGTGCCGGACTTCATTCCGCGATACAGATCGCCGGCCTGTCGCAAATGGACTTTGCGCAGCGCTGGAGTGAGCTGTTTCCTGGTGAAGAGGCGCTTGGGCGTGCCGTACAGGATGCGGCGCGCAATCGGCGCAGCGAGCTTCTTCCCCAATACATTCAAGACATTCAACGCAATGAACCCCATTACCGCAGCGCGCGGTTTCGATAGGTAGACCATGAGCAAAGAACTGCCCAGTAGCTATACGACGCTGTTTGGCCCCATTGATATTGCTGAAGGAAATGAGGCCCGATCGGTCCTTTCTCCATCGGCGTACTTGGTTGATCTTCTGCAGCTTAAAGATGCAATCACTCGCGATTTAACTCAGGATTTTCACGCGCGTCGGCCCGACGTTCAGAACATCCGCCTGGATCAGGCAAACACCTTTGGCGAGATTCCGTTTTTGACCGTGGCCAATCAGGTCATGGGGACAGGGCTTGGCGCTGCGACGCTGACCGACAGCCTCTATCCGCCGCCGCTGCCATTTTCCGAACAGCACCTGCGAATGCAGATCTATGCGGAAAAGCTAGGCACCAGCCTCGACGAGCTGCAGCGCTTGTATCGCACGACTGCGAACGCGCATCTCTCGGCTCGGCTGCGTCTGGGGTTTAGCGTCGAAGAGTACGCGATGTACAGCACGGCGCACGACACCAGCGCAGAGCTCAAGAAGCTCTGGGGGGTGACCGACCTGTCGACGATCCGCGGCTCTGATGTCGCGCTGATCAAGGACAAGCTTGGCATCTCGCTGAAAGAGCTGAAGCAGATTGTCCGTCAGGACCTGGCGCCCTCTGAGACACAGGCTCCCGAATCTTTTTATGTCAATCAAGGCGCAAACTACATCGTGCTGGACGAGTCACCGCCCCCGGTGATGATGCCGCCGATCCCATCGCCGACGCTGAAGCTCGCAGACGGATCGCAGCTAACCGATGCGCACCTCGATCGCCTGATGCGCTTTGTCCGCTTGGCGCGTCGGCTGGGGCTTTCGTTCATAGAACTCGACCAGTTGCTGCAGACCGCGTGTGGCAACCGGATCGATGAAGACGGACTGCAGGCCCTGGCCATCGCGCTAGAGATCCGCAAGCAGTCGGAGGATCTGCCGATCGATGAGCTGTGCAGCTTGTGGAGCACGCCCAAGGCATACGGCTTTGGCGATGGCGTGCAGCGCGCGGATCTGTTCAACCGCGTCTTCAACAACGACTTCCGCTTGATGCTGCAGGCGCATGTCGCAAGCGCTACGTCAGTCGACGCGCTCGACGAGCGACTGCAGGCAACGCTGCGCATCTCGGGTGCGGACTTTGCGTTCTTGAAGTCAGCGCTGGTGGCCCGAAACTTCGCGCGGCCGGCGCTGAACTATGCCGCTGTGGTTGCGTACTTCTCGGCCCTGCGTCGCATCGTCAGCTTGTCGACGCTGCTCGGGCTCAGCGTGCAGGAAGTCGTGCTGCTGCTCGATGTCTTGGGGGCGCAGTGGACGGTCTCGAATCACGAAGACTTGAACGTCTCTCTGCCGTTTCACACCACAGCCGCCCTGGCTCCGCTGTCCCTTCTGATGCAGCCGGACGCTCCGCCGCGCAAGACGATGGACGCGCTGCAGAAGATCCTTCGCGTCAAAGCCTGGCTCGATCAGCGTCAGATCTCGGCGCGGCAGCTCGCTTTCATTTGTCTGGAAGATCACTACGCCGCGCGTCAGCGCCTGGCCGATGGCTCGCCGATTGACGAGGTCCTGGCGGATGACGCCATTGAGGCCGCGCTTGCCGATCTGCGTCAGGCGCTAGGCGACTCGATGCTGACATCGAGCACGCTGCAGACGGGATCGCTGACAGCGCAAGGCGCACAAGCGGTGTTCGATGCCCTGCGACAGATGCGCGTGCTGGCAACATTTGGCGATCCGGGTCGGGCCTTGATGCGGGTGTTGCCGATGGCAGGCGAGCTGCGTCAAGCGATGGCAGCCGGTGTCCGTGAGCGCCTGCAGATCCATGCCGGCGACTTGGCGGCGCTTGGGTTCACGGATCTCGATCCGCTGTTTTCGCTGCTGGTGTCACACGGCTATCTCGATCGATTCAGCGTGACCGTTGACGGAGAGCTCGAAGTTCGATCCTTCATTGCGCCTGGCGTGGATGCCTTTTTTGCCGACGCGAACAACGCGGCGAAGTACACGATTCCCAACTTTCAAGCGCAGGCAGAGGCGATCTTTTCGGCACTGGCTCTGCGCGTACATGCGGCGAGCTTCGACGAAAGTGCGTTTGCTGCGACCGGCGTGGACACTGCGGATGTCGCGGCGCTGTTCGCAGTGTTGCAAGCCCACGGCTACATCGAAGCAGTTCCGGCATCCAGCCCAACAACCTATCGCGTGACGACGGAGGCCAAGCCGTTCTTCCAAGACGCGACCAACGTCGACAAGTTTGCACTGCCGAACTTCGCCGCGTCGTTTGCGGTGCTCAGCGCCAAAGCGATTGCATACCAGCGCGCACAAGCCAATCTCACCAGCGAAGCCAACGAACTCGGGCAGCGACTGTCGACGATCTCGGATCAGCAGCAGCGGATCTGGATGCGCAGCCTGTCTGGGTTGATTGGACTTGCCGAAGACGTGAGCGAGCTGGTCTTTGCCTGGGCATTCGGCACGCCCGATGAGACGACGACGCAGACCTTGGCGGGGTTGGCGCTGCCCCTTTTTGCGACCGCAGCCCAGTCGCGTCCGGCGCTGTCCGAGGCGTTTGTTGCCTCGTGTTTCCGTCGCATGCAGCAGCTTGCGCTTCTATTGCGCAAGACCGCGATGAGCGCGGACGAAGCGCGCGTCTATTTGAACAATCAGCAGGTGCATCGCCGCCTTCCTGAGACCTTGAAAGTGCCGGCGATCGATGCCCCAGCAGCGCCCTTTCTGACCGGGGGCGTGATCGATGCATTGACCACGCTGCCAAGCGGCGACTACCTGATCATCAGCGGCCAGCGCTACGCGACCTTTGCGCAGGGCGACTATCGCTTGCTCGGAACCGGGACGCTCGACGCCATTCCCGGTGTCACGCTGACCGATCCATTCCGCACGCGCGTGCTCACCAGTGGCTTCGATGCGGTGTTCAGTGATCGCGCCGCCGATGGCTCGCCCCTTTTGCATTTGTGCGCGGGTGATCTGTACGTGACGGCGACGGCCTCTGCGACCAGTGCCCCCAAGCCGATTACCGATTGGGGCCAGGTGCGCAACACCCTGCAGGGGACGGCGCGCGTCGATGCTGCGCTGACCGCCAAGGACGGCACGCTGTACCTGTTTGCAGGCGACCAGTTCTACCGCTACAGCAATCCGTCTTCGCTTTTGACGGGACCGGAGTTCGTCGACGAAGGCTATCCCTTGTCGCTTCGCACAAGCTTCGCAAGCGAAGGCATCTCGCCGCTGCCAGCGGCCATGTACAGCAAGGTCGATGCGGCCTTCCGCGATACCGATGACACGTACTATTTCTTTTCAGGCCATTCCTTCTCGCATTCGACCGATCGGTACAATTTGCAGAAGATTCGGCCGGTCTTTGGCCTGGTCCTAAACCACCTGTTCCAGGAAAAGCGCGTCGATGCAGCCTTTGTCTTGGGAAGCACGACATACCTGACGCGACAGAACCAGCTCACCCGGTACAGCGGGACCAGCTATTCGATTGTGGATGAAGGCTTCCCAATCACGTTTGGCAACATTCCCGAAAGCGAAGCACTGCTGCGCGTACTCAAACGCTTTCCGTCGGGGTTGGATGCGGCGCTGGCAGGCAGCGATGGTGCGCTGTACGCATTCAAAAGCGGTGTCTATGCCAGCTCAGCGGCCCCCGATACCATGCTGCCAATTCGCGATCGCTGGGGTCGCGTGCGCAACCTGTTCATCGACAATGACCGCGTCGATGGAGCGTTCTCGTACAACGGCACGACGTACCTGTTCTGCGCCGACCAGTACGTCCGCTACTCGGGCGCGGACTACACCCATGTCGACGAAGGGTATCCGCGTGCCACGCGCACGAACTGGAACACGCTAGAGGGGCTGGGCAACATCCCAGCGGGTCTGCCGCTGCCGATTACCGCAGTCGCAGTGGGCCGCGCTCCCGGCGGTACGAGCGACGACTTGTACTTTTTCGGCGGCAGTCAGTTCGCGAGTCCAAGTGGTGTACTGGCGAGCGTCAAGAGCGCCTGGGCGCGCGTCCGCAACACGATCCAACAGAGCGGCGTTGTCGACGCTGCGCTTGTTGATTCCAGCGGCGCAATGTTCCTGTTTTCTGGCGATCAGTACGTGCGCTACACATCGCCGGCCCAGACGTTTGTCGATGAGTCCTATCCACGCACCATCGCGGGTAGCTGGCCGCAAGAAGCGGTCGGATACTCGCTGCCGGCAAGCTTTGGCAGTGGCATCTCGGCGGCGCTGCGCAGCGATGACAACAAGATCTATTTCTTCAGCGGTACAAGCTATGCCCGCGTCGATGTCTCGCCCAGCGCGACTCCCAGCAGCAACGCCACGGACTGGGCCCTTGTCCGCAACAACATCCAGTCGCAGAACCAAGTGGATGCGGCCTTCGTCGATTCGACGGGAAAGACCTTTCTGTTCCGAGGCGATCAGTTCGTTCGCTACTCAACCACACCCTATGACTTCGTTGATGAAGGCCATCCGCTGAGCATCGGCACGCGCTGGGGCAACCTGCCCACGGCCATGCGAAGTGGGATCGACAACGCGCTGTTTTTCAAGTCACCTGACGATGGCAAACAGCGGCTGTATCTGTTCAAAGACAGCTCGTATGTTCGCTACAGCGGCGCCTTCACCAGCGTCGATCCTGGCTATCCCAAGTCGCTCTCAGAAGGCGTCATGGAGGAAGGCACGTGGTTCAAAGGCTTCTCGATTCATGACCCCATGGGCGGCGCGTCATCGAGCATTACCGGCGTAGACGCCAGCTATGTCGAAGTGGTCGCCGGCGTCACCAAGCTGTTTATCTTCTACCGCTTGCCAAGTGGCGAGCAGTGGCGCCGCGAGTTTAGCGGCGGGTCGTGGAAGAGCCCGTCCAAGGTGAGCACGCTCTCTGAGTACTCTCCGTTCACTCGCATCGACGCCGCCTTTGTTGCCCCGGACGGTCGTCTGCATGTCTTTTCTGGCGCTCAGTACGCATCGCGGGCGGCCGGCGGCACTACGCTGAGCACGCCCGTCGCGATCCGCAGCGTCTGGGGACGAGTATTTAATCAATTTGCCGACCTGGGACGCGTCGACGCCTGCCTGAACATGGGCGATGGTCGCACGTACCTGTTCTGCGCCAAGCAGTTCATCAAGTACTCAAGCACGCTGCGCCCCGGAGCCACCGACTTCTATGTCGACGAAGGATATCCGCGGCTGATCAGCACAAGCTGGGCCGCAGAAGGAATCTCGGTGACGCTGCCGAACGAGCTACAGGCAGCAGGCTACGATCTGTGCCGCGACAACACCGGCAAGGTCCACGTGTGGAACAACACACGCTACGCGTTCTCTTCTGGGGGCGCGGATGTGCTGCTCACCACGCGCTGGGGCACCGTCGAGAACCGCTTCCAAGATCTCGATCGCGTTGACGGCGCCTATCGCGCCGACAACGGCAAGCTGTACCTGTTCTGCGACACCCAGTACGTGCGCTACAGCGGCGCCGTGCAGCCAGGCAGCGCGACCTTCTATGTTGATGAAGGCTACCCGCGAAAGATCGCGACGAATTGGAGCACGGAGACTCTGCAGCCCAGCATGCCCAGCACGTGGAGCGCGCTCGGGTCTGCGCTGTTTTACGACGGACAACAGACGTACGTCTTCTCTGGCAGCACGTACACAAGCTCGCAGAACGCGACCGCTGCGCCCATCCTGCCGCAGTGGGCCAACGTGCGAAATCAGATCCAGGCGCAGAAGCGGGTCGACGCGGGCTTCACGTACAGACTGGGAATGACGACGTTCACATTCCTATTCTGCGATGACCAGTACGTGCGCTACAGCGGCGCATATACCGGCTTCGTGGATGAGGGGTATCCCAAAGCGATCGCGCATCTGACGACCGCGGATGGGCTGTTTGCCGGGCTGCCAACTGCACTGCAGTCGGGCTTGCGCGCTGCCTTCGCGGGCACGGACGGCACCCTGCATGCGTTCTCCGTACAACCTGCCGATGACCACGTACCGCAGCAGTACGTCTCCTCCGCCAACCCCAGCTCGCTGCAGCCCCTGAATACGCGCTGGGGCATCGTTGACAACAAGCTGTGGGACAACGAGTTCGTCAACGCCGCGCTGCTGACGGCGGGCGGCACGCTGTACCTGTTCAGCGGCGATCAATACGTTCGCTACTCGACGAGCAACCGACAGTACGTGGACGAAGGATATCCGCACAAAATTGCGACGACCTTCGCCAGCGAAATCGGAGCGGCGACGCTCGCGCCGATTCTAAACAGCGGCATTGATGCTGCGCTGCGCATTGGCACGACGACGTTCTACTTCGCTCAAGACCAGTACGTCGCCAGCGATCATGCCGACACCGCGCTGCCGATCATTGGTCGCTGGGGCCTGGTGAAGAACGTCCTGCTTGCAACCAAGAAGCTCGACGCCGCACTGGTTGCACCGAACGGCACGCTCTACCTGTTTGCCGGCACGCAGTACTCACAGTACTCCGGTGGCGATCGGCAATATGTCGACGAGGGCTTCCCGCGCACGCTCGCATCGAACCTCGGCGCGAGCTGGCCACATGGGAGCACGGACTTCCGCGCTGATCTTGGCGCTGCTGCAGCATTTGAGGGCCGCACGTATCTGTTCAAGGGCGCGCAGCACGTGCGCATTTCTGACTTCCGCCTGCTGCAGCCGGATGCGGGATACCCGCTCGCCAATGACAGCAAGTTCGTCGATCGCTATGACTTTGAGCTCGGCGCACTGCCCGATTTCTTTCAGATTAAGCAGCTCTTTGATGACTTCTCGGGGCAGCTTACGACCCTGCTTGATTACCTCGATGACACAACGATGGATCGCGTGTCGGGGCTTGCCCGTGCGACCACATGGCCAGTCGATGAGATCACCACACTGCTGGGCCTGCTTTCTTTGTCTGCGAGCTCTCTTCTCGACGGGCGAACGGTAGAGCGCTTGGCTCGCTACTTCGAGGTGGGCGAGCGCATCGGCGCAACCCCCACGAAGATCAAGTCGCAGTTCTGGGATCTGGCGTTTGGCTCGGGCGCGCTGAACTTCCAGTTGGCCGCGGACTATCTGTACGGCCTGATCAAAGTTGCCACCAGTCCCCGAGACTGGCCCGCGGTGTCACGTGCGATCGATGATCCGCGACAAGCGGCGCTGCGCGATGCGCTGTCCGCGTATCTCGTCCACTCGCAGGCGCTTCGCAACGCGGACGAGCTGTACCAGCGCTTGCTCATCGATGTGCAGATGGGTGCATCGGCCGACACCACGCGCATCGTCGAAGCGATCAATGCTGTCCAGCTCTATTACCATCGCGCGCTCGTCCATCTTGAGACCTTGGATGCGGACCCCATCAAAGAGAAGGAACTGCGCAGCCATCTGCAAGTGTGGTGGCCGTGGATGAAGAACTACCGGATCTGGGAAGCCAACCGAAAGGTCTTCCTGCATCCCGAAAACTACATCCGACCCGAGCTGCGGCCCGAGAAGAGCCCAGCGTTCGAAGAGCTGGAAGAGAAGCTCATGCAAGACGAGATCACAGCGATCTCGGTGCAGGAGAGTTATCAGCGCTATCTCGAAGCGCTCAACGAGATCTCGCGCCTGCGCATTGTCGGCGGCTACCGATACACCTATTCCGAGGGCGCCACCGAGCGCACGGCGGTCTTTATGATCGGAGTCTCGCGCGCCGACCCGCCCATTTATTACTACCGCGTGGGAGATCTATCGGGAACGGGGACGGAAGAGATCGACTGGGCGCCGTGGCAGAAGCTTGGCATCACCATCAACTCTGCGCGCGTGCAGCCGGTCTATGCGTTCAACCGGCTGTTCATCTTCTGGATCGAGACCAAGCCATACAACCAGACCTCGTTCGATACCGGCGATGGCACGTACAGCAGCGAGAACGCGTCGGTGAATCTGGTCAAGCTGCAGGTCAAGTACTCGTTCTACAACTTCAACAGGGAATGGGTGGCGCCGCAGACGGTTCGCATCAATCCCGACAATTCGGCCGACCCCGAGTCCATGCCGTTTGCGTTTCCCTATGGCTATCTGTCGGCGCGAGCTGCGAGTTTGGTGACGCTCGTCGCCTACAACCCTCAGCCGGTGAACAGCACCGATGATGACTTCATCTATCTGTCGTTTCGCTACTCGATCGATGAGTGGAAGATTGGCCGGCTGACTGCAGGATTGGATCTGGAGGTGGCGCCCTACCCACGATGGCGCTGGACCAAGGGGGCATTTCCCATCGATTCGCGCTCGCTGTTCCCAACGCACCTGGGCATCTCACAAAGCGAAGTCAGCGCGGTTGTTCCGTGGGGAGCCCACACGCAGAAGGACACTGGCACCTGGCTTAGCTTCGACGCCAAAGGCGGCACCTTCCTCTGCCGTCCGGTGAACGTCGCGACGACAACGCCGGGAAAGATCCTCGACCGAGCGTTTGCCAGCGTCTCTGCTGCCTTCATCACACCCAAGGAAAAGGACGTCTTCGTCTTCACCTCGGAAACGCATGGGGCTGCACCGGCACTGTGCTTCTATCGCTACCGCCGCACCGGTAGCTCGGGCACGTGGATCGGCCCGACGTTTGTCGATGATCCAGCTTGGCCGTGGGGGCGACCGCTCGGCGTGTTCCAGGACGATCCAGCGCAGCGGATTCGCAACGTAGTGGTCTCGACGGTGGACCAGACCACCTACTTCGTGCTCGACACAAAGTACTTTTCGTACCCAACGGGCAACTATCAGGCGATTCGCGAAAAGTTTGTCGCCGACCTGCAGACCGGCGCACCGCCACTCAGCGCGCTCGTTGACCCTGCTGCCACGCCCATGGACTGGGACACATCTACGTCGTCAACCACGCCACGAACGCTGGTGGGCGCGTTCAAGCAACCAGGGGTCATGAATACCGCGGTGTTGGTCACCGACGGCATGGGCGGCCTGGGTGTGCTTGTCGCCACCTTGGCTGATCTGCGCGCTGCAACGACGACGATGGGAAGCAGTCCTTTCGATGCTTTGTCCTCGCTGGACACCGTCTTTGTGATTGGCTCGCCCCCCGCGGCGATTGGCTTCAGCAGCGATGACAAACTGCTCGTCTATGACTGGCAGACATCGATGCCGATGCCAACGCCTGGATCGTTCCGCTCGGTTCTCACGCTGGCGCTTCCCGGAAGTGCAACCAAGCTCGCCGCGGTGTTCACGGGGGTCGACAAGAAGCTCTACTACTTCGCGGGCGACTCGTACGCAGTGGTTCAACTGCCACTAGAGGGCTCGCAGAACTATGTCGAAGTGAAGAACCGCTGGGGCAAGCCCTGTCTGTTCCCGACGCTGCTCAAGACCGTGGACGGAGCCGCGTATGGACCGGACGGCACGCTGTATCTGTTTTCCGAGGGGTACACGCACAGCTACAGCAACTTCGATCCCACGAAGCTAGATGCTCTTGTCATCGATAGACCAACCGAAGACCCGCAGCGCGTGTCTGATGTCTGGAAGAGTGACTTCAACGAGGCCCCCAGCATCCAGTCGGTCACCGCAGCGTTTGAGCGATACGGCGTCGTCTGGTTGTTTGGGGTGCGCAACGACAACCGCGCCTTTACTGCGCACTACTCAAGCGGGACCGCGGCGCCCTTCAGTCCAGATCCTGGATACCCTTTCCAGCTCTTTGAGAAGATCTCGGATCTCCCTACCGATCTGTATGCGTTGCTGCTGGCCCCTGAAGTGAAGTACGCCATCACCCGTCTGACCAGCCACACCGCCGAGCAGTTTGGCCGGAGGCTGTTTGCCGGTGGGATTCCCAAGCTGTTGTCTCTTGAAACACAGAAGCTGCCTGAGCTGCCGCGCTTTACCAAGCTGTCTACTGTGATGCCTGCGGGAAGACCGCCGGCTCCTGATGAGCTGTTCGTCAACGCTCCCGCTGTCGTCGATAAGTACCCCGGTGATAATGGATCGGTAGGTCTCGATTTCGAAAGCGCCAACGGCTTTTACTATCGCGAGATCTTTTTCCACATCCCGTACCTGATCGCGCAGGCGCTCAAGCAACAGCAGCGCTTTGCCGACGCCAAGCTCTGGTACGAGTACGTTTTCGATCCCACCAGTGACGAAAAGGATTCGGCCATGAACCGGATCTATTGGCGATACATCGAGTTCCTAAACGATCGCCAACTGAAGGAGCTGGACGATCAGGTGCGGGCGTACAAAGACGACCCGTTTGATCCCCACCGTATCGCCGAGCTTCGTCCCATCGCGTACCGCAAGGCCTTCGCGATGAGCTACATCGACAACCTGCTCACGTGGGGGGATCTGCTTTTCCGGCAGTACACGCGCGAGAGCATCGGCGAAGCCACGATGCTGTATGTGCTCGCGGCTGATCTGCTTGGCAAGAAGCCTGAAGAGCTGGGCAAGCGCGCGATGTCTAAGCCCGACTCGCTGACGTACAAGCAGATCACGGATCCTGCGGATCCCACAATCTTGCCGAAGATCAATGACGAGATATTGGAGCTGGAAAACGGCGTGCCGCCCGTGTCCAGGTACCTAGAGGCGGAATTAAAGCCGATTCCGCACGACAGCCTCTTTAACCCCTATTTCTACATCCCAGAAAACGAGCAATTCAGTGCCATCTGGGATCGCGTGGGGGATCGGCTGTTCAAGATCCGCAATGGCCTAAACATCGACGGCGTAAAGCAAGCGCTGGCTCTGTTTTCTCCCCCGATCGACGTCAATGCACTGGTGGCGGCCTTCGCATCGGGAGCCGGGCTCTCGGCGGCGCTGGCCGACTTCAACGCGCCCGTGCCGCACTATCGCTTCATGTTCATGCTCGCTCGCGCACGCGAGCTGACGACGCGCCTGACCGGACTTGGGGGATCTCTGCTGGCTGCGCTTGAAAAGAAAGACGCCGAAGAACTGAGCCTTTTGCGCAACACGCAAGAGCGCTCGATCCTGGAGCTGCAGCTCAAGATCAAGCAGCAGCAGTCCGACGCGGCGCAAGAGTCCCTGGCCGCACTGCAGGAGGGGCTGAAGAACGCACAGACGCGCGAGTCGCACTACTCACAGCTCATCTCGACGGGCCTTTCTGCCCATGAACAGACGCAGATCGGCGCGATGATTGCGGGCCAGGTGTTCTCAACCGTCTCGAATGTCCTGAGTATCGTTGCGTCAATTGCAGCTTTTGGGCCCAATATCGGCTCTCCCTTCGCAATGACATACGGCGGAAAGGAGATCAGCTCAGGGATCACTGGCCTCGTCTCATCGTTCAGAGCGCTCGCAGAGACCGCCAACTTCCAGAGCTCGCTGGCCGGGACGCTCGGTTCCTGGGAGCGTCGCGCTCAGGACTGGCAGCTGCAGAAGACGCTGGCCGCGGGTGACACGGCGCAGATCGGCCACCAGATCAAAGCCGCGCAGATCCAAGTCGAAGTGGCCGAGCAAGAGATCCAGGTGCAGCAGCGCCTAATCAAGAACAACGAGTCCATCGATACGTTCATGAACTCGAAGTTCACCAGCCGTCAGCTGTACCAGTTCATGATCGGCAAGCTGTCGACGGTGTACTTCCAGACGTACAACTTGGCTTTGGACTACGCCAAGGCCGCGCAGCGCGCGATGCAGTTTGAGCTGGGACTTCCAGAGTCCGAAGTTCAGCACATCGGCGCGGCGTACTGGGACAGCTTGAAAAAAGGACTGACCGCAGGCGAGCGACTTCAGCTAGATATCGATCGACTGGAAAAGGCGTACATCGAAGCGAACCAGCGGCGGCTGGAGATCACACGAACCATCTCGCTTGCGCTGGTCGATCCGCTGGCGCTGCTGCAGTTGAAAGAGCGCGGTCGCTGCGAGTTCGAGCTGAGCGAGGCACTGTTCGATGCGGACTTCCCAGGTCACTACGCTCGGCAGGTCAAAGCCGTCTCGCTGTCGTTCCCTGCGGTCATTGGCCCGTATGACAACTTCAACGCGACACTGACCCAGCTTGGCCACCGCACGGTCCTAGCCCCGGACAAAGGAACCGTCTCTTATCTTGTCAACGGGCCGTCGCAGCCGGGCAGTCAGCCGGCCGCGCACCTGCTGCGTGTCGACTGGCGCCCGAACCAGCAGGTGGCTCTGTCGCGTGGTGTAAATGACAGCGGCCTGTTCCAGCTCAACTATCAAGACGAGCGCTTCTTGCCCTTCGAAGGAACCGGCGCGGTCTCGACTTGGCGCTTGGAAGTAAATGGCGTCGACGGCCCGGCGCATCGGCAGGCTCTGACCGATGTGATCCTGACTCTGCAGTACACCGCGCGCTCTGGTGGCGATGCGTTTGCAGAGACCGTCAAGACCATGATCAGCAAGCAGGCCCGCGAGCGCGCGGCCATCCTGAACCTTGCCTACGACTTCCCGGTCGAATGGCAAGCATTCATGAACAAGCCGAGCGATGGGCTCAACTTCTCCGTTGAGAAGCGGCGGCTCCCTGGCATCACAGACAAGAAGGTCACTGGCGTGTACTTGCACTACGACGTGACGGAGAACCCCGTTGACGATGTCAGCCGGCAGTCGATGACTGTAAATGGCATCACGCTGAAGCCGGGTGCCTTCAAGACCAGTATCGCCTTGCCGGTGGTTGAGAACAGCCAAAGCCTTGGGCAGTGGAAGCTGGCTGGCATTGGAACTGGCGCTAGGAAGTTCACGCCCGACAACCTCAAGAACATCGCGCTCGTAGTCATCTACAAGAGCAAGCCGAGCTTCTAAGGATGCACGCGCTGACGAACCTGTCCGCGCCGAGGAGTCCGTGATGCGAGATCGAGACGAGCGCTCGGGTCAGGAGCCACGCTCCACGCCTGCGAACCAGAACGGCAAAGAAGCGGTGAGCGGGGCTAAGCAGACCGCGGCGGAGCAGCCGAGCGGTCCCAAGACGCAGGCGACAGGCAGCGCACCAAGCGGGCCGTCCTCCGCCATGCAGCTGCCCGCGATCAACCTACCCCGCGGTGGCGGTGCCATTCGTGGCATCGGCGAGAAGTTCCAGACCAATCCAGTCACTGGAACCTGCTCGCTGAGCATTCCGATCGCGACTTCGGCCGGTCGCGCAGGCTTCAGTCTGGACCTGGCCCTGCGCTATGACTCGGGCTCGGGCAATGGCCCGTTTGGCATCGGCTGGTCGCTGTCCCTGCCGTCGATCACGCGCAAGACGGACAAGGGACTGCCTTGCTATGACGACACCAACGACCGCGATGTCTTCGTGCTGGCTGGGGCGGAAGATCTGGTGCCCGCGCGTCGCAGCGGGAGCAGCGAGCGCGATGTCACAGAACGGGGCGGCTATCGCATCCAGCGCTATCGTCCGCGTACCGAAGGGGCGTTTGCGCGCATTGAGCGCTGGACGCAGCTCACCACGGGCAACACCCACTGGCGGGTGCTGAGCCGCGAGAACAGCCTGCAGGTCTATGGTCGCAGCCAAAGCGCTCGCATCGCCGATCCGGAGCATCCCGATCGCGTGTTCAGTTGGCTCCTCGAAGAGACGCGCGATGACCGCGGCAACGTCGTTCGGTACGTGTACAAAGCGGAAGACGGCGTCGGGATTTCAGGTACGCAGGTCCGTGAGGCACACCGCTTTGCGCCCATGCCGGATGGTTCGCGAGCGCTGCGCACAACGGCCCAGCGTTACATCAAGCGCATTCAATACGGCAACCGCATCCCCGTTCTCGATCGCGACCAGCCGATCCCTCCCCTCGACAGCGACTATCTGTTTGAAGTGGTCTTTGACTACGGCGAGCACGACGCCGCAGTACCGACCCCCAGCGAGGTCCATCCGTGGAGCGTTCGCCGCGATCCATTTTCCAACCATCGCGCGACGTTTGAAGTCCGCACCTATCGGCTGTGTCGACGCATCCTGATGTTCCATCGCATGGCCGAGCTGGGAACGACTCCGTGCTTGGTGCGCTCGACGGATCTCACGTATGAGGAAGGGCCGGCGGTCACGTACTTGACGAACGCTATCCAGGCTGGCTACACGCGCAACGCCGATGGCGTGACCTATCTGCGCGCGACGATTCCCCCCCTTGAGCTCGGCTACGTTCGCCCCATCATTCACAGCCAGGTGCAGCTTGTGCCGGACGAAAGTCTGGCCGGTATTCCGGGCGGCGTCGAAGGAACCGGCGCGCAGTGGGTCGATCTGAACGGCGAAGGGATCCCGGGATCACTGATTCCCAGTGAGCACGGCTGGTACTTCAAAGAAAACCTGGGCAGTGGTCGCCTGGGTCCACCGCTGCCGCTGCCGTCGTTACCCGCGGCCGCCGATCTGAACGGCGGTGCGCAGCAGCTAACCGATGTCGATGGCGATGGCCGGCTGGAACTGGTCATGTACACGCCGCCGCTGTCCGGACTGTTCGCGCGAACGCAAGACGACGGCTGGGCACCCTTTCGCGCACTGTCCAGCGTGCCACGCATCGACTGGCAGGATCCCAACCTGCGCATCCTCGATCTGGATGGCGATGGTCTGGCCGATGTCCTGATCACTGCCAACGATGCATTTCTGTGGTTCCGTTCACGCGGCGATGAAGGCTTCACCGCGGGTCAGCGGATCGCGGTCACCCGTGACGAGCGCAGAGGTCCCGCCATCGTCTTCGCCAGCAGCAGCGAAGTCCTTTTGACCGCTGACATGAGCGGCGATGGCCTAAGCGACCTGGTTCGCGTGCGCAACGGCGAGGTCTGCTACTGGCCCAATCTGGGGCATGGTCGCTTTGGCGGCAAAGTCACGCTGGAGCTTAGTGCCTGCTTCGATCTGCCCGAGCGCTTTGATCCTCGCCGCATTCGCACTGCCGACATCGATGGAACCGGCACCACCGACTTGATCTACTTCGGCCGTGATGGCGTGCGGCTGTACTTCAACCACGCGGGCAACGCGCTGTCGGCGCCGACCCGAATCGACTCGCTGCCCCCCGTCGACTCGCTGGCTCACCTCAGCGTCGTCGATCTGCTGGGTCAGGGCACGGCCTGTCTGGTCTTTTCATCCCCCGATCCCCAAAGCCACACGCGGCCGCTCGCCTACATCGATCTGTTGGGCGGGAGGAAACCTCATCTTCTGGAGTCGATCGAAAACAACCTGGGGGCCGAGACCCGCGTGTCGTATGTCCCCTCGACGCGCTTCTACTTGGCTGACAAAGCAGCGGGGCAGCCGTGGATCACGCGCCTGTCCTTCCCCGTTCATGTCGTGGAGCAGGTCGAGACCTTCGATCGCATCAGCCAGAATCGCTTCGTCACTCGCTACACCTATCACCACGGCTTCTTCGATGGCGTCGAGCGCGAGTTCCGTGGCTTTGGTCGCGTCGATCAGATCGATACCGAGTTCCTGGCCGCGCTGACCGCCGCGGGCACCCTGCCGGCCAGCAACATCGACGCAGCCTCGTATGTGCCGCCGATGCTCACTCGCACCTGGTTTCACACCGGAGCGTTCTTTGACAGCCAGGGAATCACGCGGCAGTTCGCCGCGGAGTACTACCGCGAGCCGGGCCTAAGCGATGCGCAGTTTGCTGCCCAACTCTTGCCGGATGCCACGCTTGATTCCACGTGGGCGGCAGCAGAAATGCGCGAAGCCGCACGCGCGCTGCGTGGATCGATCCTGCGGCAAGAGATCTATGCGCTGGATGACTCGCCCGCGAGCAAGAATCCCTACAGCGTCGCGGAGAGGAGCTACGCGCTCGACCGTCTGCAGCCCCACATCGGTACGCAGTACGGCGTGTACTTCGTTCATCCCAGCGAAGCCATCACCTATCACTACGAGCGCAACCCCAGCGACCCGCGCACCCAGCACGAGCTGACGCTGGAGGTCGATGCGTTCGGCAACGTCCGCAAGAGCGCCGCGGTTGGCTACGGTAGGCGCCGCCCCGATTCCTCCCTTCTTCCAGAGCAACAGGCCGAACAGGCACGCATCCTCATCACCTACGCCGAGCACGACTTCACAAACGTCGTCGATGAAGAGGCCTCGTACCGCACGCCTCTGCCCAGCGAGAACCGCAGCTTTGAGCTCACGGGCCTGACTCTGCCGGCAGGCCAAGAGCGCTTTCAGCTCGATGCGTTCCGCACGACCGCACTGGCTGCTACACCGATCTCGTATGAGACATCACCAACCGCGGGCAGCCTGCAGAAGCGACTCATCGCCAACGAACGTACGTACTACCGACGCGACGATCTTCGGGCGGACCTTGCTCTGGGGCGACTGGAATCACGGGCCATTCCTGCCATCGTGCACAAGCTGGCACTGACACCGGGCCTGATCGCGCAGGTCTATGGCACTCGCGTCACCGCCGACAGGCTCGAACGCGAAGGTCGTTACATCCACAGCGAAGGCGACAACAGCTGGTGGGTTCCTTCGGGACGGCTGTTCTTCCACGAAGATCCAGACGCCACGTCGGCAGCGGAGCTCAGCGAAGCGCAGCAGCACTTCTTCTTGCCGCGTCGCCTGCGAAATCCCTTCGGGCACAGCTCGTTCGTGCGCTACGACGTCTACGATCTGCTGATCCAAGAGACGCGCGACGCCCTCGGAAATCGCGTCACGGCCGGCACTCGCGATGCATCCGGAGCGCTCATCGCCTCGGGCCTCGACTATCGCGTGCTGCAGCCCAAGCGGGTCATGGATCCCAACCGCAACCGCACCGAGCTCGCCTTCGACGCGCTCGGCATGCTGGTCGGCACCGCCGTCCTGGGCAAGCCCGAAGAGCCGCTCGGCGATTCCCTGCAAGACTTCGTGCCCGATCTCTCGGCGGCCGACATCGACACGCATCTGGCCAACCCGCTCGCTGATCCGCGTTCGATCTTGAAGAAGGCGACGACGCGCCTAGTCTACGATCTGTTCGCGTATCACCGCAGCAAGGCCACGCTATCACCGCAGCCCACCGTTGTGTACACACTGGCGCGCGAGACCCACGACGCTGATCTCGCCCCAGGAACGCTCACCAACGTTCAGCACAGCTTCTCGTACTCCGACGGCTTCGAGCGCGAGCTACAGAAAAAGATGCAGGCGGAGCCCGGCCCGTTGGTCCCCGGCGGCCCCGAGCAAAACCCCCGCTGGGTCGGCAGCGGCTGGACCGTCTTCAACAACAAGGGCAAGCCCGTCCGCAAGTTCGAGCCCTTCTTTTCGGACACCCATCGCTTCCAGTTCGACGTTCGCGTCGGCGTATCGCCAGTCCTTTTTTGCGATCCCATCGAGCGCGTTGTCGCCACCCTGCACCCCGATCACACCTGGGAAAAAGTCGTCTTCGATCCGTGGCGTCAGGAAAAATGGGATGCAAACGACACATGCGTTGTGACCGATCCCAAGACAGATGCTGATGTCGGTTCCTATTTCCAGCGCCTGCCCGATGCGATGTACCTGCCGACCTGGTCTACGCAGCGTCAAGGAGGAGCGCTCGGAGCCGCAGCGCAAGCCGCGGCACGCAAGGCGGCTGTCCATGCTAAAACCCCAGCGGTCCTTCATCTAGATTCGCTGGGCCGCAGCTTTGTGAGTGTGGCCCACAACAAGCGCAAGTTCAGCGATGAAGCCGCTTCGTCGCCCGCGTTCGAGCAGCTTCAGCTCACCCAAACTCGCTTCGACATCCAAGGCAACCAGCGTCAGGTGACCGACGCTCGCGGTCGTGCCGTCCTGCGCAGCGACTTTGATCTGCTCAACAAACCGATCCACACCGCCAGCATGGAAGCCGGCGAGCGCTTCATGCTGAACGATGTCGCGGGCAAGCCGCTTTACGCGTGGGACAGCCGCGCGCACGTGCGGCGCATGGAATACGACGCGCTGGAACGACCCACCGATACGCACCTGCGCACCGGCAGCGGCCCCGACACCCTCGTCCAGCGGCGCAGCTATGGCGAAGCGCAAGCCAACCCCGAGGCGAGCAACCTGCGCGGCAAGCTCTATCAGCTCTTCGATGGCGCCGGAGTGGTCACGCACGAAGCCTTCGACTTCAAAGGCAACCTGCTGCGCGAAAGCCGACGCCTCGCCACACAGTACCGACAGACTCTCGACTTCTCGGGCTCCGTGATGTTTGAGAGCAGCGCGTACACACGAAGCACCGCCTTCGATGCGCTCAGTCGCCCGATCCGCCTGACGACTCCCGACGGCAGCATCGTCCGCCCCGGCTACAACGAAGCCAACTTACTTGAGCGCGTCGATGCCAACCTGCGCGGCGCCGCAACCGTTACCGAGTTCATCCGCGACATCGACTACGACGCAAAAGGTCAGCGCACCAACATCGTCTACGGCAACGGCAACGGCAACGGCATCGCCACCGCCTACACCTACGATCCGCTGACCTTCCGTTTGATTCGTCTGCTCACCACGCGCGGCAGCGAAATACTTCAGGATCTGAACTAT
The DNA here is from genome assembly GCA_016794505.1 of Myxococcales bacterium. GTDB lineage: Bacteria > Myxococcota_A > Polyangia > Palsa-1104 > JAEUJZ01 > JAEUJZ01. The sequence goes on along the minus strand of JAEUJZ010000039.1, from coordinate 5,112 downwards.
ACCTACGACCCCGTCGGCAATATCACAAACCTGCGCGACGACGCGCAGCAGACCGTCTTCTTCCGCAACAAGCGGGTCGAGCCCAGCGCCGACTACACCTACGACGCGCTGTATCAGCTCATCGACGCCTCGGGCCGCGAGCACCTGGGCCAGCTCGCAGGCGGCGGCTTGACCTGCGTTCCCACCAGCAGCAACGACGCCCCGCGCGTCGGCATCCTGCACCCCGGCGACGGCAATGCGCTGGGTCGCTACCTGCAGAAGTACCTCTACGACGAGGTCGGCAACCTCCTAAAGATGGTCCATCGCGGCACCGACCCGACGCTGCCCGGCTGGACCCGCGACTACGCCTACGACGAGCCCAGCCTGCTTGAGTCCGGCAAGACCAGCAACCGCCTAAGCACGACCACCATCGGCGCCGACACCGTTCGCTATAGCCATGACGCCCATGGCAATATGACCGCTATGCCGCACCTGTCGCTTCTGCAGTGGGACGAAAACGACGCCCTGCAGGCCAGCGCCAAGCAAGTCATCGGCGGCGGCACGCCCGAGATCACCTATTACGTCTACGACGCCGAAGGCCACCGCCTCCGCAAAGTGACGGAACGCCCCGACGGCACACGCAAGAACGAGCGCATCTATCTCGGCTCCTTCGAAATCTATCGCGAGTACGCCGCCGACGGCACCACCGTCACCCTAGAGCGCGAGACGCTGCACGTCATGGACGACCAGCGCCGCATCGCAATCGTCGAGACTCGCACCGTCGGTACCGATCTTTCCCCAGCCCAGCTCATTCGTTATCAGCTCAGCAATCACTTGCAGTCCGCCACGCTGGAACTGGACGATAGTGGGCAGATTATTTCGTATGAAGAATATTATCCATACGGGAGTACGGCGTATCAGGCAGTGAGGAATCAGACCGAGACGCCGAAGAGATATCGGTTTACGGGGAAAGAGCGGGATGAGGAGACTGGACTTTATTATCATGGCGCGAGGTACTATGCGGCGTGGTTGGGGAGGTGGACGGCGGCGGATCCGGATGGGCTACGCGATACGTCAAACGCCTATCTATATACGCGTGCAAATCCCATAATCTACATCGACCCGAATGGTAGAGCATCAAAACAAGCGGAAGGTAGCCCTGTCGATAGTTCGGAAGCACGCGTTCGGAATTTCGCAAATATTGCGCAGAAACCAATGGATAAACGAAATGCGCCACAAGCGATCGCCCTCCCCCCTCAGATCGTGCCAGGTATCCAATATGCATGGGAGAGATCATTTGATCTTGAAGCAGATAGGCAGGGCCAGAAGACGGCTAAGATTCAAGAACGGAGTGGGTGGCTTATCGGAGGACCAGAAGCCTCTGATATCCGCTTTGAACCGACAATTTCTAATGCAGATCGAGTGTCTCTAGCCAGCGATCTAACATCTTCGGCCAATCCAGAGCATCCAACAGGACAAGGCTCACTTCTGGCGTTGGTACATACTCATCCTGCCGATCCGATTAGTAGCACCGGATTCAGCGATAGTGATTTGTCAAAACTTGTCAATTCACGCCAGCGAATTAGCCTCGTTCGTGCCGGTAACGATCGCTACTTTTTAGCGCTGCGAACCAAGCAGTCAGATCTGCTATTCCGTGATCCGAACAATATCATAAAACTGCAAACTCGCTATCATGAGATTCTCAGTAAAAAATACAAAGAAATTGAATCAAATCTGCACAACAACCCAGGTTCACTATCTCCAGATACATTGCGACAGTCAGTGCCGCAAGAAATCAGACAGGGACTTTCCCATGTCACTTTAGCTCACGTGATCGGCAAAGTGTCGAAATCCAAAGCGGTTGCCTATACCCTGAGTGTCATCGCACGTGAGTTCCACTTGGTTATATACTCGGGTAGTGCTTCTCGGTTGACCCGTCTCTAGCCAGGCACCTTTCACTGGAGAAATGATTCATGAACCGGCGTGCCATCTTGTTCTTCGCGCTGTGTATATCCTGGGGAGCATGCCGGCCAAGAGCGCAGAGCCATGCCCCTGCCTTGAACAGCCCAGCCCAAACACAATCAAGTTCGCCTTCGCTAATCGCGCAGCCTCAGATCAACGAAAGGATTGCTACTTACAAACCTAGCCGCTGCGTATCTCCGGTGGTTTCGATCGGCACTGGCGTGTGGTTGATCTGTCAGGAGCGCCATTGCAACGGCCGCTCTTTGGCTGAGACGGCGTACATCCGAGCTTCGCAGCAGCCAAGTGCAGTAAGTCCACCCCATCAGCGTTTAGCGGGTGCGCGAGCATGGCTATTGCTCGGGCTTACCGAGCTTGCGGCGCAGCGCCTGCCCACCGCGACGGCTTGCCTGCGTTCAGGAATCCATGAAATGGGGAATGCCTATCATTCATTACCATCGAAGGACGTTCCCGCAGCGCTGGATCTGCAATCGTATGATGCGCCAGAACTGCGCAAAATAACACATAGCGGTATGCCTTTGACAAATAATGAAACTCGGACGTTAGCCACATTACTCACATATCGCATTAAGCGATATATTTCAAATCATTTAAATGAATTAAAAGAGGATTGGTACTACATAATCGAACCCTGTGACTTTGGCGATTGCGATATCCTGCTGTCAATATCTGAACGCCCAGGGGCGATCACTCACACCGGTGAACTCCCACTTGAACCCTGGCCAACTGCAAGCCCATTCCTTTCGATGGATCAACAACGGATTCGGAGTGAAGAGGAGTCCTCTCGTCTTCTTGCCAGGTATCGTCGCAGCCAATCATTTTCAGAATTTCTAGAGAGCTTTCGAAATGATGGATATATCGTAAAAAAGTGGGACTTAATATATCGTTAAGTGTTCAGCGCTACGATAAGATCATCATGCCTAGAACCCATCTCATAAACCCGCGAAACGGGCTCGGCAGGGAAAGCGGACGGGGGTGGGTGAATTGTGAGCAGTCCGGACCATGGACCTCACGGACGAACAGTGGAGCTTGTTTGAGCCTCTGATTTCTCTTCCGCCCCGGCGCCCCCTGGCATGACATGCCCGGCCACTATCCGTCCTACCAGACGTGTCATTGACTACGACGCCAAAGGCCAGCGCACCGCCCTCCTCTACGGCAACGGCACAAGCACCGCCTACATCTACGATCCGCTGACCTTCCGTTTGATCCGTCTTCTCACCACACGCGGCAGCGAAATCCTTCAGGATCTGAACTATACCTACGACCCCGTCGGCAATATCACAAACCTCCCGGGCGCATCGATAGCGTCATTGCTCGCGCCGCAGCGCTTCCCAAACTCATCGAGGGAACCGCTGAATTCAATACTGCGAAGGCTATTTATAATTACATTCAGCCTGAGGTTGCAGGGGCCGTAGAAGCTTACAAGGCTAGCAAGCTTAATCCACGCACGGAGATCAGCTCAGCGCACGCGCTGGCAGCGGAGGAGGTAGGTGAGCTCAGAAAGGCGAACAAGGAAGGAATCGTGTTCGACCTCAACGCACCTAACCTCTACCGTCCCCTGGCTCCAGCCGAACGTGCCAAGGTGCGTGTCGATTTGCAGGCGGCAGAAAGGAAGTTCACCGACTTGGCAGCAGAGTACTATCGACGCTTCCCGCGCGAAGCTGCGGCCGATCAAGTCGGCACGGCGGTGACGCAAGAGTTGTTGAAGCGAAGACGGTAGTTCCATACGGTGAGACCGTACCATGGGGAGTTTGAAGCACATCAAGCTGGTTGTTCCCATCTGCTTCGTGCTCATGCATCACGCAGATGTTGCTCACGCTAGGTCACCCTCTGTAGAAGAGCTCAGTCGCGCTGCCGCCTCATCTGAGCTGTACTCCTTTGTGCAAAAGCTGTGTAGGGCGGCAGCGGACACCAAGCTGGATCTGGCCGCCATTCGTCGCTTGTTGCCACCAATGCGAACCCAGGAGGGCTCCGACTTCATTGAACTCTATTACACGAACCGCATCGTGACTTCCGTGCGAATCAGCAAGCAGGAGCCCTCGGAGCCACGGCGGATCGTCTTCCATCTGGCGGACTGGCCGCGGTTACTGGCGACTGACCTGAAAGAGCACTTCGGAACCTGTATCGTCGGCCAAGCCCTCGACGCGATCTCGGGCCGCTCTTGCTACTTTCCTACACCCATCAAGGTCGATGCGCACCGCTCCTGCTCCCTTAACAGTGACGCAACGGCTCTTCCAGATGGACAGAACGTGCTTCTCAATGCACTGGTGCTCAAGATCGACTTGAGTGGAGCTCCCAGAACACCGACCTCAAAACGGCAGCGCCCCGTGGAAACCGCCAAGCCCCCTCAACCCTCCTCAACACGCTAACCTTGACTCCACCGTTCGGGGGGCCCGGAGCCACCGTGTCTTCTCGCAGTCAGATTCTCTGGCCAGCACTTCTTCTTGCTGCGTCGCCTGCGAAATCCCTTCGGGCACAGATCGTTCGGACAGCGGCGGATCCGGATGGGCTACGCGATACGTCAAACGCCTATCTATATACGCGTGCAAATCCCATAATCTACATCGACCCGAATGGTAGAGCATCAAAACAAAATGGATAAACGAAATACGCCACAAGCGATCGCCCTCCCCCCTCAGATCGTGCCAGGTATCCAATATGCATGGGAGAGATCATTTGATCTTGAAGCAGATAGGCAGGACCAGCAGACGGCTAAGATTCAAGAACGGAGTGGGTGGCTTATCGGAGGACCAGAAGCCTCTGATATCCGATTTGAACTGACAATTTCTAATGCAGATCGAGTGTCTCTAGCCAGCGATCTAACATCTTCGGCCAATCCAGAGCATCCAACAGGACAAGGCTCACTTCTGGCGTTGGTACATACTCATCCTGCCGATCCGATTAGCAGTACTGCGTCATCCACCCCTTGAGTTCGCTAGTGCCGTCGGTGGCGGGCTCATATAGAGGAATTTGCGAGGGGGCGTTGGGCGTGATCTAAGGGGGCATGAACGTCCCGATTTCCGACGGAGTCAGCGAGCGCCTTTCCGAATACCTCACTGCGCTGGGCCAGCATCTTTGGGACAGTCGCCAGCGAGCCAGCTTCGCGATGTACGTGCTGGGCCTGCTGTCCGAGCTGCGACGCAAGAGTGTCGA